>JADKKI010000002.1 GCA_016720595.1 Myxococcales bacterium | reverse complement strand
GGGCGTCCCCTCAGGACTTGCGGACGTACTGACCGAGTTCTTCGCCGAGATGCAGAGCCACATGGGCAAGGAGGAGAAGATCCTGTTCCCGATGATCCGGCGCGGTGAGCGCCGGGAGGCGGTCTACATGCCGGTCCGCGTGATGGAAAGCGAGCACGACTCGCACCGCGAGCAGCTCGTGAGGATCCGCGAGCTCACGGATGACCTGCGGCTGCCGGCGCACGCGTGCGCGACCTGGACGGCGCTCTACCACGGGCTCGAGACCGTCGAGGCCGAGCTGATGCAGCACATCCATCTCGAGAACAACATCCTGTTCTCGCGCGCCACCCGGGGGGCCGGATGACCGACGTGGTCGCGCCTCCGACGTTGCTCGACGATGCGGTCGCGAACCATCACGACTACGTGTGGGCGCGCCTGCCGTTCGTCGTGCCGATGGCGATCGCCGCGGCCCGTCGTCGCGGCGATGGCACAGCTCACGAGCTCGCGCGCTTGATCGTCGAGCTTCAACCGCTTCTGCTCGGCCACCTCGACCGCGAGGAGGCGCTCCTCGTGCATTGGCCCTCGACCTCGGTCACGACGCGCATCCGTGATGGGATGCACGCGGACCACCTCGCGGTCATCGCGCTGATCGAGCATATCCGGTCCGTCACAGGCACCGAGTACCAGGCCCGCGCCGACGCGGACCCGACCGAGCGCGCGCTGTATCTCGAGCTCGCGCGTCTCGACGATCATGTCAAGGCGCAGATCGCTCTCGAAGAACACCTCATGGCATGGCGTCAAGGCGCGCTTGGAGGTGCCGCGTGAAGTCCCAGCCGGAGGCAGCTCACGCCGGTGGCGTGATCGACCTCGTCGCGGTGGCGCGCGAGCTACACGCGGACGCCATTGCGTCAGCGGTCAAACACGCCGCACGCACGATCCTCCGCGAGCCCGACCTCCGGGTCGTGGTGATCGCGATGGAGGCCGGCGCCACGCTCGCCGAGCACCACGCCAGCGATACGGCGACGGTGCACGTCCTCCAGGGGCACCTGCGGGTCCGCTTGAACGATCGCGCGGTCGAGCTCGGTGCCGGCCAGCTCCTGCCGCTCGAGCGCGGCCTCGCCCACGACGTCGAGGCCATTGCGGAGAGTGCGTTCGTGCTCGTGCTCGCGCGGAGTGCAGCTTGACCTCATCCAGCTATGGAGCCGGCGACGCTTCGTACCGCGCCGCGGGCGGTGCCGGCGGGATCGAGCGGCTCGTCCATCGGTTCTACGAATACATGGAGACGCTTCCCGAGGCGCGAGCGCTTCGCGCGATGCACGCCGCCGATCTGTCGGAGGTCCGCGACAAGCTCGCGGTCTTCCTCGTGGCTTGGCTCGGCGGCCCCAACGAGTACCGGTCGCGATTCGGCTCGATCTCGATCCCGGGTTTCCACGCGCGCTTCGCGATCGACGAGGCCGAGCGTGACGCGTGGCTCGTGTGCATGGCACGTGCGGTCGACGAGCAGCCGTGGGCCGAGGCGTTCAAGCGCTACTTCATGCAGGTGATCGCCGTCCCGGCGGAGCGGGTGCGCGTTGCTTCGGTGATGCGCCGCGCCGGCGGGTGATCGCACGACGCGCGGTGTCCATCGCGACGTGCGCGGGGTGCGAGACGCGGCCCGCATTGTTGACGATCGCGAACGGCGTCATCGACGCCGGCTTGGCTCGGTCGCGCGTGCTGATGTGGACGACGGGGAGTCCCCGCGCGAGCACGTGATCCACGACGATCCGGCGGTGGCAACGCCACCACAGCGCCTCGGCGCACATGATCGCGCAGGTCTCCCTCGCCGCCATCGCGAGAGGAGCTCGCTCAAGCCCTCCCGAAACGGCTCGGTCTCGGCGTAGTCGGCGTAGTTGTGGAATGGTGGGCGGTCCCAGCCCGCATTGACAGACGGATCGATCCTCTCGATCTTGCCTCGGCGGCCACCGAGCGAGGCGAGATGGACGTAGTCGATCCGCGCGGCGTGGAGCGTGTCGGGCAAGACGTCGAGGTTGAACTGCGGGTTCGTTCGAGACCGCGGAATGCTGCGGATATCTATCAGCTTCGTCACCGCGTACGCGCCCAGGATCTCGACGAGCTCGCTGGCGGAGCGCGTCGAGTGGCCGACGGTGTACAGGGTTCTCGCGCCGCGCATCGCTGACGGTTGGCCCCCCCCTGGGGCTCGTCCCCTGGGCGATAGCCATTCGATGCACGCGACGAGCGCGAGCCGCCTCGAGCCGGGCTATCGACTTCCGCACGAGGATCGCATCGAGACCGAGATCCTCGGGGAAGGCGCTCTCCGTCGCGCGGCTGCGATGCGGTGCCGGCTCAGGCCGACGGCACCGGACCTGAGTCGCCCTCACGCCACGGCCCCCGGCCCGGCGCGCCGCGGCGATCGGTCGCGTGTTCGATTGCGGCGTGGCTGTTCGTACGCGCTCAGGGAGCTCGAGCGCGGGTGGCAGCCTCGAGAGCCTCACGCGCGGTTCGCCGGAGGTTCGGGCGATCGAGGTAGGCCGACGCGCGCACGGCGGGGACGCCGCGCGCACGCGATGCGAGGTCGAAGGACGCATCGCCGAGCACCAGCTCGCACCGCTCGTATACGCCACCGGCGCATTCCTCGCGCGCGTCGTGCTCGGCGAGTAACGTCGCGACCTCGGCCGCAAGCGCGAGGTCCGGGATCGGAACGAGCAGCGAGCTCAGCGCCGCGTGCTCGATCTTGATCTGTCTCGCATCAATCAGCGCGCCCGGATCTCTTGCCCGTACCGCGGGAAACAGCACCTTCTCCTCGACGGCGATGTGGCGGAGCAGGACCTTCCGCATCTGGGTGAACGCGTCCAGCGCAAATCCGTGCGCGCGCGACTGGGCGAGCCAATCTTCGATGACGTGGTGGTCGGCGCGCAGGTATTCGGTGATTCGCTCCATGGGCCTGCCTCTCTCAAGGCTCGCTGGATCGTTTCGCATAGACCAGCGTGACATCACGCGCTGGGTTTGTATGGTCCCTGTGATCGCTTCGTCGGCTGATGCCGGCCCAGCTGCAGCGCGCCGACAAGCCCGAGCTCGTCGACGAGCTCGTGAATTCGTGCGCTCGCTGGGATCGTCAGGCGGCGGTGCTTATCGAACTGCCGCGCGACGAGGTCCGCGGAGCAGGTGCCACACCATGCCGGCCGCGACGACGCACCACGCGCCGAGCGCCGCGTAGACGAACACGCGCGAGATTTCACCGAGGAACTCCGCGTCGACCACGCGTGACAGCCGAAACGTGCACACCGTGTACATGCCCAGCGGGAACACCGCGCCCCAGTAGAGCGGATCGTAGCGCAGCGGGAACTTGCGGATGCCGTGGCGCCAGATCCCGAGGATCAGGAGCATCGGGATCCACCACGTCGCGGTCGCCCACCACATCCACGTGAAGCCGCGCACGAACGGGAGGATCTGCTCGAGCGCCGGCGAGTGCGGCGCGGCGGCGACGAGCATCGTACCCGCGAGCGTAGAGATCGCCGCGGCGCCCATGTTGATCCAGTACGGCGGCGCGAGGTCCGACGGGCTCATCGTGAAGAACGTGTAGCGATAGAAGATCAGCGAGATGATCCACAGGTAGAGCATCCCGCCGCCGAGCCACATCGCGAGCGAGAACACGAGCGCCGCCTCCGTGTGCGCGCCAAGCGTGGGGGCGAGCTGCGCGCCGAGCACGCTGACGGACTGGGCGGCGACGACGCTGATCAACCAGCCGCCGTTGATCCCGTCGGCGAGCGCGGGCTTTTCGGTCTTGACGGTGAGAATCGCGAAGACGCCGTAGATCAGCACCGCCCAGAGCACGATCCCCGCGAACCACAGCCCGAGCGCGGCGGTGAGGCTGTCGCCGACGATCAGACACTGCGAACCGAGCACGCAGGTCGCGGCCACGATCGTGAAGAACCCGACGGCGCGCGCGTGGTGGACAAGATCGGCGCGAACGCGATCGCGATGGCGGATCACGCGTGCGATCAGGAGTCCCCACAGGAGCGGGTAGAAGCCGAGGTTGAGCGCGAACAGCGCCACGGCGACGGGGTGCAACCCGACCACCTCGCACGCGAGCGACACGATCCCGGTCGCCATGACGAGCGCGAAGTAGGCGGGGTGCATCCCCGCGAGTCCGCCGGAAGGCTGCGCGGCCTCCGTCATCGGCGAACGAGATACCTGAGCAGGCCGAGGTTGAGCCCGAGACAGCCGGCGCTCGCGGCGAGAGCCGGCCAGACCACACCGTCATCGTCGCCGAGCCAGGCGTTCACCGTCGCCGTGAGCAGCCAGAGCTGGAGGACGACGAGGATCAGGATGAAGCAAATCGCGCCATAGATCACCGTGAGGCGTTGGGCGCGCGTGAGCCGGCGCCGGGACGCGCGGCTCATGTCGCCACCGCCTTCACGCCGATGGCATAGACGTCGTCGCCTTGGATCTCGAGCTCGATCACGGGGAGCGGACGGGGCGGGGGGCCGGCGATGTTGCGCCCGGTCGCGAGCTCGAAGATGCCCTCGTGACACGGACAACGGAGGATGCCTTTGTCGAGCTCGGGGATCACGGCGCACGACAGGTGCGTGCATTTCTGGTCGTACGCGAGCAGCTTGCCATCGCGCAGACGGATGAGCAGGCAAGGATCCTGCTCGCCCGGATACGCGAACATCGTCGCGCTGCCGAGAGGAAGCGCAGCCAAGGATGCGATCCTCATCCGCCCCGGCTTGGGGCGGCGTTCCCGCACGAGGCTCTTGGCCGCGATCCATGCCTGGCCGGCGACGAACGCACCACTGGTCAGGACGAGGAACTTCGCGAAGTCGCGGCGGGCTACGAAGTTGGCCTCCGGCGTGTCGATCGCGAAGTCCTGACGCCATCGCGGCTGCTCCTCCATGGGACGGCCGTCGGGCGCGACCGTCACGTCTTCGGGGTCGCGGGTCGGCCCGTCGTTCGGGTCGGGGTGTGGATGGAGCTCGTCCGGCATCGGTCAGACCTCCACTTCCGCGAATGGATCGGACGTGTCGATCACCGGCAAGCGCAAGCCGCGATTGTGCGGGCGCTCGTCCATCGCCGCCGTGACGTCGATCTGCGCGGGCACGGCGGGGCCACGCGGCACCATCACGTTGACGCGCGTGGTGATCGTCTGATCGCCGAACCGGAACTTGTTGGCGGGAGCGGACCGCGGCCGGAGCGCGCGCACTTCATCCCGTGTCCCGAAGAACAACGCCTGGCTCGGACACACGGTCGCGCACATCGGCTTCTTCCCGACCGACGTGCGGTCGTAGCACATGTCGCACTTCATCATGACCGCGCGCTCGATGTAGAGCTCGGGCACGCCGAACGGGCACGCGACGACACAGTTGCCGCAGCCGATGCACCGCGGCTTGCCGGCGCTCTGGACGACCCCATCGCCGGTGCGCTTGATCGCGTCGGCCGGGCAGACCTCGGCGCACGTCGGCTGCTCGCAGTGCATGCAGACGACCGGCACGGTCTGGATCGAGGTCGCGCGATCGACGTACTCCAAATGGATCATCGACTCGCCGCGGTGCGTGTCGCACTCGGTGCAGGCGAGCACGCACGCCTGACAGCCGATGCAGCGGCTGGGGTCAACGAAGAATTCGTGGTCACGCGGGACGGGCATGGCTGCTCACTGCTGCGGTTCGTGGTTCGCCGCATACGCGGGCGGAGCATCGGCGCGCCGCACGCGGCAGCCGCACACCTTGTACTGGGGGATCTTGCTGATCGGATCTTGCGCGGCGACCGTCAGCCGATTGGGACTCTTGTCGCCCGGCCAGTGGTACGGGATGAACACGGTGTCGGGGCGGATCGTCGTCACGACCGAGGCGCGCACCGTGATCGCGCCGCGGCGCGTCTCGCAGGTGGTCCAGTCGCCGTCGGCGATCCCCAGCTTCTCGGCGAGGCGGGGATGGAGCTCGATCCGTGGCTCGGGATATTGCTTGACCAACGGGCCGATCCGGCGCGTCTGGGTCCCCGACAGGAACTGGCTGACCACACGGCCGGTCGTCAAGAACAGCGGATAGTCCCGCGATGCGTCGTCGACGGCGGGCCGGTACTCGCCGACGTTGAACCGCGCCTTGCCGTCGGGGAAGTAGAACGGTCCGGCCCCCTTGGCGATCGGGTTGTAGCTCTCTGGCTCGAACAGCCGAGGTGTGCCCGGATCGTCCGGCGTCGGAGCACCGGTTCGCGGATCGTGGCTATAGCAGGGCCAGAACACGCCCATCTGGCGCTCGATCTTCTCGTAGGTCACACCGGAGTAGTCGGCGATGCCTCCCTTGCTCGCGACGCGGAGCTCCTCGAAGATCTCGCGCGGACTCGTGAACGTGAACCCGTGCGGTCGATCGAGCGCACGCGCCAGATCCTGGATGATCGTCCAGTCGGCGCGCGCCTCGCCGGGTGGCTCGACGGCCTTGTTGATCTTGATGATCCGGCCTTCGGCCTGCGTCACCGTGCCCTCGTCCTCCTCCTGCAAGCTCCCCGCGAGGACGACGTCGGCGTGGCGCGCGGTGTCGTTCAGAAAGAAGTCGATCGCGACATAGAACTCCAGCTTGTCGAGCGCGCGGGTGACGAACTGGTTGTCGGGCAGCGAGACCTTCGGGTTGAAGCAGATCGAGACGAGACCCTTGATCTCGCCCGCGTCGATCTTGCGAAACATCTCGTACGCGTCGACGCCCGGGCCGGGAAGATCCGGCTCGTCGATCTTCCACACCGAGGCGATGTAGGCGCGGTGCTCCGGGTTCGAGATCTCGCGCGACCCCGGCAGCTGCGTGCATTTCTGACCGTGCTCGCGTCCGCCCTGGCCGTTCGCCTGCCCGGTGATCGTGCCGTAGCCGCCGGTTGGCTTGCCGATCCGTCCGGACGCGAGCACCAGGTTGATCGCGCCGAGCGCGTTCTGCACGCCGTTGGAGTGGTGTTCGATCCCACGCGCGTGGAGCATGAAGCTCGACTTCGCGGCGCCCCACAGCTCCGCGGCCTTGCGCAGCGAACGCTCGGGGACCCCGCTGACCTCTGCGGCACGCGAGAGCGGCCAGGTCTTGCAGTAGTCGCTGACCGCATCGAATCCGATGGTGTGTGCGTCGATGAACGGTCGATCGATCCAGCCCTGCTCGATCATCAGGCCCAGCACGCCCGCAAACAGCGCGGCGTCGCGGCCGGGGCGGACCGGAAGGTAGAGATCGCAGGTGCGGGCGAGTGGGGTGATCCGCGGATCCTGGACGATCACCTTCGCGCCGCGTTCGCGCGCCTGCCAGATGTAGTTCGTGGTGATCGGAGCACACTCGGCGACGTTCGCGCCGGCGACCCAGACCACCTCGGCGCCGAGGATGTCGTCCCACGGGTTCGCCGCACGATCGATGCCGAATGCCTTGGTGTTCGCCGCGCCGGCGCTGACCATGCAGAGCCGGCCGTTGTAATCGATGAACGGCGTCTTCAAGCAGACGCGCGCGAACTTGCCGAGCAGGTAGGTCTTCTCGGTCGTGAGGCTCGCGCCGCTGAGGACGCCGATCGACGCGTTGCCGTGTTGCGATTGCAGTCGCGAGATCTCGCGGGCGACATGGGCGATCGCGTCGTCGTAGGGCATCGCGGCGAAGCCGCCCGGAGCGCCCGGATCACGGCGCAGCGCGGTGACGAGGCGATCCGGGTGCGCTCCCTGGAGGTAGCGCTTCACGCCCTTGGGGCACAGCATGCCGCGGTTGAACGGAAACTCTTCCCACGGCTCGAAGCCGATCACCGCGTTGTCGCGCACCTTGAGCTGGATGCCGCACTGCTGGCCGCAAAAGCAGCAGTGCGTCTTCACCAGCTTGTCGGGCACACTTGCGGTGCCGCCGCGCGTGCCCACGGACAGGTGCGGTCCGAACGCATGCGTGATCGCGAGCTCGTCGACGGGGAGTTTCGCCATGGTCAGTTCTCGTTCTCCGGCGCGACCCACAGGTTGCCTTGCGCGAGCCCGAACAGCGCGCGCCGACACGCCGGGCAGATCTGCTGGTAGTGCGACGCGCCACCCGCGGTGGTCTCGTACCGAAATCCGAGCTCGTGCTCGACCGCGATGAGGTCGCGAATCATCATCGCCGACGCGAACGGCCGCTCGCACCGCTTGCAGTGTGCTTGCTCGGTCCGTGCGCCCTCGTCCTTGTAGAACCCCACGCCGAGCTGCGCGGGCCGCTGGAAGATGTGAAAGAACTTCCCGAACGGGAGCCAGAGCAACGTCACGATCACCGTGACCGCGTGCAGGATCGCGATGAAGTCGTAGCCGTAGCCGCGCAGCCACGTGTAGCTGATCGTCAGCATCAGGCCGGTGATGCTGATCGCGCCGAGCAGGACGAGAGGGAGGACATCCTCGCCGAACTGCTGCACGGCCTGCGCTCCGCGATCGCGCATCCGCCGCCGGAACGCGAGCATCACGCCGGCGAGGACGAGGAACGAGGCCCACACGAGGCCGTGGAACACCACGAACGCGAGGACCGAGTCGACCGGGAAGTCGCCCGCGGCGAACCCGAAGATATAGGTGCGGTACGTGTCGAGGTGCGCGGGTACGGTCTCGAAGTGGATCCAGCCCCACACGAGGGGGAACGTGATCGCCGCGGCGAGGACGCAGCCCCACATCAACAGAAGGTGGGTGAGCCCGCGCATTCCGCCACGCCGGAAGATGAACCGATTGGCGGCGACCTCCACCACCGCTCGCCTCACGAACCGGGCGACATTGGCCGGTAGCCTGCGAGGCGACAGAAACGCGCGCCAGCCTCGCCGCCAGTACATCCGCGTCGGCGGTCGCTGAAGCCACATGGCGTAGCGGTAGGTGATCCCGAACGTCGCAAACAGCGTCGCGAACGTGTAGCCGACCAGCGCCGCATCGAAGTGCGCGAGGTTGCGCGAGCCGGCCACGATCGACACTGCCAGGACGGCGGTGAACGCCGTCGCCCAGACGCTCGCGCGTAGCGCATAGGACCTCATGTGGCTGGCGCGAGGATAGCGCCTTGTCGTCGATGTGGTATGCCGGTGTCCACCAATCGGCGCCAACGCTCGCGCGTCGAGCGAACGGACTCGCGACGCGCCATCACTTGGGTGTCGTCCGGGGTACTAGCGAGGACAGCAAGTCGCTGCGGGTGACGATTCCGATCGCGCGGGTCACGTCACTCGGGTCGACGACCACGAGCCGGCCGACGCCGGCCGCGGCCATGCGGTCCGCCGCGACCCGCGCGCTGTCGTTCGGGTTGGCAACGACGGGCGCGCGGGTGACCAGTGTCGCGACAAGCGTGTCGTCATCCGCGACGGCGAGCTCGGCGCGGGTGATCACGCCGAGCAGGCGGCCACCGTCGAGCACCGGGAACGCCTGGTGATGAGGACCGAGGGAGGCAAGCGCGACGGCGGCAGACGCGTTCGCGTCGACCGTGCACAACGCTCGCGACGCGAGCTCGGCGAGTCGAACGTGCGCGAGCGGGTCCACCGCATAGTCGGCGGCCACCTCGAGGCCGCGGCGCGCGAGCTTCTCCGTCATGATCGTCGTCCGCATCATCAGGCACGACACGAAGTACGCCGACGTCACGCCGGCGACGATCGCGACGGCCGAGTCGAGTTGATGCGTCGATTCGATCGCGAAGGCGATGGACGCGAGCAGCGCGCGCGATGCGCCCGCGAACATCGCCGCCATCCCGACGAGCGCACCGACGCGTGGATCGAGCCCGAACCCGGGTGCGACCGCCGCGGCGCCGGCCACGAGCAACCACCCGAGCCCACTCCCCAGGGTGAGCAACGGCGCCAGCGTCCCGCCAGCCGTGCCGCTGCCGAGCGCGATCGCCCACGAAACGAACTTTGCGGCGCACAAGGCTGCGATCGCCGCGGCCGTCATGCGACCGCCGAGCGCCGCCTCGATATTGTCGTAGCCCACGCCGAGCGTGTGTGGCACCACGAGGCCAATGGCACCCACGACGACCGCGCCGAGCGCCGGCCACCACATCCAGTGCACCGGCAGGCGCTCGAAGAGATCCTCGATCCAGTAGACGGCGCGTGTCACGTACGTCGAGACCGCGCCGATCGCGACGCCAGCCAGCGTCACGACCACGATCGCCACACCGTCCGGCGCCCCGAGGTCCGGCATCGCGAAGCACGCTGCGCCACCGTGGAGCCACAGGCGCAGACCGCCGGCCGCGGCAGTCGCGAGGGCGACGGGGACGACCGAGCGTGCGCGGTACTCGAACAACAAGAGCTCGATCGCGATCAGGATCGCCGCGATCGGTGTGCCGAAGATCGCGGTCATGCCGGCCGCCGCACCCGCGGCCAGGAGCGTCTTGCGCTCGGCGGTCGTGACGTGAACGAGCTGTCCGAGCGCGGAGCCGAGGGCGCCGCCGGTCGCGATGATCGGGCCCTCGGCGCCAAACGGACCGCCCGTGCCGATCGCGATCGCCGACGAGATCGGCTTCAGGAAGGTGACCTTCAACGGGATGCGACTCTCGTTGGTGAGGATCTGCTCCATCGCCTCCGGGATGCCGTGCCCGCGGATCGCGCGCGAGCCATAGCGCGCCATCAGCCCCACGACGACCCCGCCGGCGACCGGAACCACCACGGCGACGACTCCGAGGTGGTTACCGCCCGGTGACGCGGAGTCCAGCGATGCCCGCCCGTAGTAGACGAGGTTCGTGATCACCGCGATCGCACGTACGAGGACCTCCGCGACGCCCGTTGCGGCGACCGCGAGCGCGATCGCGAGCCCGGAGATCCACGCGTCGCGGCGGTCCATCACCGCCGGTGGGCCACCGACGTGGTCGCGCGCGAGCGTGGCCGCCAGCGAGGGCGCCACGAGCAGGCCGGAGGCGCGGTCCGGGTGGGACTGGTCAGCGGACATGCGCGGGCCTCGGCGTAACTGCCTCGTGGGACGTCATCCACCGGCCACTCCGAGGTCGCCGGTGGTTGCGAGCATCGAGCATTAGTTGGGACCCCACATATCACAGCGGCCGAATCATGTGGGTGCCCATGGATTCGATCCGCGTTGGCGGCTACGCTCGAACGGAGATCGATGACGTTGACCGCCACCGAGCCGGCCGCCGTGATGGTCGCGTTGCGACGGATCGTCCGGCACCTTCGCCTCGCCGATCGCGAGATCGAAGCCGCGTCGCGCGTGTCGGCCGCGCAGCTGTTCGTGCTCCACACACTCGTCGATTCGCGTTCGATGTCCCTCGCGGACGTCGCCGAGCGCAGCCTGACCGATCACAGCTCGGTGTCGACGGTTGTCTCGCGGCTGGTCGAGCGCGGGTTGGTGTCCCGGCGGACCTCGGCCTCCGATCGCCGTCGCCTCGATCTGCGAATCACCGCCGCCGGGCGCCGGGTGGTCGCGACCGCGCCCCCGATGCCCCAGCCACGGATCATCGCGGCGATCCACGCGATGCCGGCCGCACGCCGCGCCGAGATGGTGTCCATGCTGGAGAGTCTTGCTGCCGCCATCGGCGCCGACGAGGTCGCGCCACGTATGCTGTTCGAGGACGAGCAACTCGCGCGGGGTGCGCAGATCGAGCGACCCGGTCGTGGCGCGGGGACCTCTGCTCGTGCGTCGAACCCTGCCGGCCCGCCGCCGCGGAATGCTCGCACTCGCCGCAAGTAAGGCACGCGAAATCTGGCGGGTAGCTTCGTGGCCGCGTGACCGAACACCCCGCGATTCCGATGGCTGAGCACGTGAGCGTGGTGGAGGAGGCGGTCGAGTCGAGCATCGCGGTGACCGCGGCGGCGTCGCCGAGCAGCTTGCCCCAGTCGTCCACTGGGCGGTTTGAGGTGAGTGAGCACGGTCGAGGCGCGCTCGTAGCCCGGCTCGGAGTCGGGGGACAGCCCCTCGGGGCGCGTCGGCGGCCGGGGCTCCCGACCCAAACCAGGCGCCGCCTTGACACGCGAGAAGTATGTGCTTACTTACTAGGACAAGATGCCGACACCCCGCCGCACGACCGAGGAGAGGCGCATCGAGCTCGCGGATGCGGCGCTCGAGATCATCGCGACGCGCGGCATCTCCGAGCTCACCACCAAGAACGTGGCCGACGCCGTCGGGCTCACGACCGGCGCGATCTTCCGCCACTTCGAGTCGCTCGATGCGCTGCTCGCCGCCGTCGCGGACCGCGTCGTCGAGCTCCTCGACCGGAGCTACCCTCCTGCGACTCTCGAGCCGCTCGAGCGGCTCGAGCGGTTCGTCGAAGCGCGGTCGGCCACGATCGGCGATCGGGTCGGGATCCTTCGGCTGATGATGTCCGAGCAGTTCGCGATGGCGCTCCCCGAGCCCGCGGCCCGGAGGCTGCGGGCGGCGATCGATGCGACCCGGGCGTTTCTCGTGACGACCATCGCGGAGGCGCAGGCCGGCCATCAACTCCGCGCCGACATCGCCCCCGAACCGCTCGCCGTCATCATCATGGGCACGATCCAGATGCTCGGCCTGTCGGTCACCCATGTCCCCAGGGCAGGTCGCGCCGCGCACCGCCACGCTGTTCGAGCGGCACTCGTGCTGCTGCTCGCCCCACCCATCACCCGTGCGAGGAGAACCTGATGACGAGGTCATCCCTGAAGGCGGCGATCGTGGCGTGCGTCGCGTCCGTCGCGAGCTGCGCGAGCTCCCCGGCCGTGCCGGCCGCCCAGCCCACTGTGGCGCCATCCGTGACCACGACGCCGGTCAGTGTCGTCCTGGTGCCCGTGCCGCCTGGTGACGGCGACGGTCGTGAGGTGCGCACGCTGCTGGACGTTCCCCAGCTCAAGCTCGCATCGATCATCCTCCGCCGCGGCACGGTGCTGCCAGAACACGCCGCGCCGATGCCGGTGACCATCCAGGCGGTCGCGGGATCCGGGACGGTCCGGATCGGCGCGAAGCGCGTACGCCTCGATGCCGCGCACATGGTGTTTCTTGCGCCCAACACCGTCCACGAGATCGAGCCCGATCCCGGCACCGATGTCGTGCTGCTCGTTCACCACCTTCGCGGTGGGCGAGCTCGTCCATGAAGTCCGGTCGATACAACGCAGGTGTTGGCCTGCTCGCGATGGCGGGTTTCATGGCCTACGGGTTCCTGCTCATCTACCTTCGGGACTTCCACGCCGACAAGGAGGCATGGGTCGCGAGCTACTCGGTCGGGCAGCACTTCGAGGCGCGGCTCGCCCATGTCCACGGCAACCTGTTCGGGTTCTTGAACCTGGTGCTCGCATTCGTCCTGGCCCGCCTCGCCTCGGCCTCGGATCGCGCACGCACGGCCGTCGCGGTGCTCGGGTTGTTGGGGCTGCTGATGCCGCTCGGCATCCTCGGCGAGCTGTACCTCGGGCTGTCGCCCGTGTTCGTGCTCGTCGGGGCGCTGGCGATGACCACCGCGGTGTTGCTCGGCGGCGTGCTCGCGCTCCGTCACTGGCCGGAGGCACGACGATGACGCGCGCTCGCAGGGCGACGGTGGGCCGATGGCTCGCGGCGGGGCTCGCCATCGCGTTCGGGGTTGCCACCGTGGCCGAAGGCGGTCGCGTGGTGTTCGGGGGCCACCACGACGGTCCCGTCGTGACCTTCGTGGTGGTGTTCAACTTCCTCGCCGGCTTTGTCTACGTCGCCGTCGGTGCCGCCATCCTGGGCAGGCGCCGGTGGGCCCCGGCCGCCGCGTGGGCCGTGACTGCTGCGACCGCGCTCGTGTTCGGTGCGTTCGCCGTCCACGCCGGGTCGGGCGGCGCGTTCGCACCACGAACGTTCGCGGCGATGTCGCTCCGGATGGTTTTCTGGCTGGTCCTCGCCGTCGTGCTGTCACGACAACTGACGCGTCGTGCGGTCTCGCGATAGCGTCGCGATCCGGAAGGCCTGAACAACGACATGACCGCACCTGACTCACCTCCGCCTTCGCCTCCGGCTGCCGGCCGTCGAGGTTGGTTCCGCCGCCGTCGCCGCTCGCTGGTCGCGGCGATCGTCATCGTCGGGCTGGTCGGCGCGGTGGTCTACGTGCGCGCGTTCGCGCCAGTCTCGGCACGGGCATACCGGGTCGAGTCCGGCGAGGTGGTGCAGCAGGCGTTCGGCCGCGGCACGATCGAGAGCGACCGCGAAGCGCAGCTCGGGTTCGATCTGGTGGGGCGCGTGAGCGAGGTCCTCGTCGACGAAGGTGATCGCGTCTCGCTGGGCCAGGAGCTCGCGCGGCTGCAGCCCGACCAGGCTCGCGCCGATCTCCGGACCGCGACCAGCGGGGTCGCCGCGGCGCGGACGTCGCTCCAGCGGCTCGCCGCCGAGGAGCGCAAGGCGCACACGATGTTCGACGCCGCGGAGCGGGAGGAGCGAAGGAGCCACGAGTTGCTCGTCAAGGGCGCGATCGCCCAGCACGAGCTCGACATTGCCCAGGACGCGCTACGGATCGCGCGCGCCGACCTGGATCGCGTCCTCGCCCAGAGGGTGGAGGCCACTCGGTCGGTCGACGTGGCCCAGGGCGGGGCGACGCAACGCGAGGTCACCGTGCTTCGTGCGACGCTGCTCGCACCGTTCGACGGGCTCGTGACGCGCCGGCTGCGCGAGCCAGGGGATACGGTCGCGGTGGGCACGACGGTGCTCCGGGTCGTCGACACGGACCGGGTGTTCGTGAACGCCTGGATCGACGAGACCGTGCTCGCGGACGTCCACGAGGGCCAGCCCGCTCAGATCGTCCGTCCCGGTAGCGCCACCGTCCCGGGGATCGTGAAGCGGGTCGGCTGGGAGGCGGATCGTCAGACCCACGAGCTGCTCGTGGAGGTCACGCCCTCCGCGTCGCTCGGACGGGTCGCGATCGGCCAGCGCGCCGACGTCTGGATCACGACGCAGACCAAGGCCGCCGTCGTGCGCGTACCGGCGGAGTTCCTCCAGCGCGACGCCGACGGGACGTTCTGCGACGTGGACCGCGATGGCCGGATCGCGGTGGCCCGAGTGCAGGTCGGGCTGGTCGGCCGAGACGTCGTCGAGATCACGCGCGGCTTGCAGCCGGGCGACACCGTGCTCGCCCCCACCAAGCTCGGAGGCACCCTCGCCGAGGGTCGTCGCTGGAAGGCCCCATGAACCTCGCCGCTCGCGACCTCCGGCGTCACCTCGGTCGGTTCCTCGGGACCGCCGCGGGACTCGGGCTGCTGTTCGCCGTGGTGATCGCGATGCAAGGCATCTACGCTGGCCTGATCGACGACGCCACCATCCTCACGCGCACGCTTGATGCGGATCTCTGGATCGTCCAGCGCGGCACGCTGGGGCCGTTCGCGGAGGCGTCGCGGCTCGATCCATCCCTCGAAGCCCGCGCAGCCGCGGTCCCGGGCGTCGCGCGATCGCGCGCGTACACCTACCAGATCATCCAGCGGGGCGTCGGCGCGAGCCAGTACAGGCTCGCCCTGGTCGGGCTTGCCTGGCCGGAAGACCGCGGCGATACCATCCCGCTCGTCGCCGGGCACGAGCTCGCGCAACCGCATGGGGAGATCGTGGTCGATGCCTCGCTCGGGCTGCCGATCGGCGAGACCCTCGAGCTCGCAGGTGAGCGCTATCGCATCGTCGGCTTGACCCGCAACGCGCTGACGTCGAGCGGCGAGGCCGTGGCGTTCCTGTCGGTGCGCGACAGCCAGCTCGTCGCGAGCGAGCTCCCCGACGAGGCGATCCAGACCGAGCGGCAGCGCACGCTCGATCGGCTCCGGCAGACCGATCTCGGCCGTGCGCAGCCTGGCCTCGAAGATCTGCCCCTCGACTCCCGATGGCGCGCGCCCGCGCTGCCGGCGCCGAACATCAACGCCGTGCTCGTGAACGTCGTGGCTCCGTACCGGCTCGACGAGGTGCGGCGCGTGGTCGCGGGCTGGGGAGATGTCACGGTGTTCTCCACCGGCGAGCAACGCGACCTCCTGCTGCAGGGGGTCGTCCAGAAGGCCAAGCTGCAGATCGGCCTGTTCACGGTGATCCTCACGCTCACCGCCGCGGTCATCGTGATGATGGTCATCTACAACATGATGCTCGAGAAGACCCACGACATCGCCGTCCTCAAGCTCATGGGCGCGCCCTCGTCGCGGCTGATCGCGCTGGTGTTCCAGCAGGCCTGGCTGCTTGGCGCGCTCGCCTACGGGATCGCCGTCGGGCTCGGCGCGCTCATCCATCCCAGCTTCCCGCGACGGGTCGTCCTGACGCCCGAGATCCAGTGGGGCGCGCCGGTCGTCGTGTTGGTCCTGGCGTCGCTCGCGAGCATCCTCGGCGTCGTCCACGCGACCCGGGTCGACGCCGGTCGAGTGCTGGAGGGTTGAGCGTGGAGGCCGTGCGCGCGATCGGGATCAGCAAGACCTTCGGGCAGGGTCCCACCGAGGTGCGAGCGCTCGTGGACGTCAGCCTCGTGCTCGAGACCGGTACGGTCGCGGCGCTGCTCGGGCCGAGTGGCTCGGGCAAGTCGACGCTGATCAAGGCGCTCGGCCTGGTGAGCCTGCCCGACTCAGGGCAGTTGCTGTTCCAGGGCCGCCCGGTGGTGCTCGATGGCGTGGCCGTGGCCGATGTGAGCGAGCTCCGGAGGCGTTACCTCGGGTTCGTGTTCCAGAAGGCGAACCTGGTGACGTTCCTCACCGCTCGCGAGAACGTCCAGATCGCGTGCGAGATCGGCGAGACCGCTGGGCCACGACGCCGTGCGCTGGAGCTCCTCGACTACCTTGGCGTCGGCCATCGCGCCGACGCGTACCCCGAGACCCTGAGCGGGGGCGAACAACAACGCGTCGCCATCGCTCGCGCGCTCGCGAATCGCCCGTCGCTGATCCTGGCGGACGAGCCCACGGCGGCACTAGACAAGGCGCGGGGACGCGCGGTCATGGAGCTGTTCGCGCGCGTCGCTCACGAACAGGGCGCCGCCGTGCTCGTTGTCACGCACGATCACCGTGCGATCGATCTGTTCGACGTGACGTACGAGATGGAGGATGGCCGCATCGGGCCGCCGAGCGGCGTCGGACTCCATCGGCTGCCGGACTCAGCCGCACCGGCCGAGCACGCCGACGCGTCGACGAGCTCCTCGTAACGCAGCGCGGTCAAGACGCGCGTGCCCCCGGCCAAGGACGTCAAGACCGCCGTGAGCCGGCTCAAGGAGTACGAGGGCTCCGACTGTTGGTTCGTCCTCAAGCCGCTCGAGACCAAGTAACGGCGGCGCTCACCGGCGCGCCGTCGCAGCACGAGCGCCGCGACGATTAGCGCGATCCCGATCGCCTCGACCGGGATCGTGATCCAGGTCGGCTGCTTGATCAGGTTCGGCGGCTGCCGGACCTCGGAGCCGTCCGGGTTGGGCACGAACCGGAGGTCATCGGAGGGTAGCCGCGGCGAGCTGTCGTCGATGAACACCGTGACGAACTTGGTGCCGAGCCCGAGCGTGGCCGGCAGCGCGAGCGGCGTCATGTAGCTAGCAGTCAGCTAGGCTCGGAACTTCAACACGACGCCCGCTTTCGCGGGCATCGCGAACGAGACGCGGCTGTAGTCTTCGGCGAATGCGTCCGGGTGCAGGTGCGCGTAGACCTGCTGCGTGATCGCGACGCTAGAGTGGCCGAGGATCTTGGACAGCTTGAAGATGTCGCCGCCAGACGCGAGGAAGAGACCGGCGAACGTGTGCCGAAGGTCGTGGAGGCGGAGCTTCTTCGACAGCCCGGCGCGGAGGACGGCGGCCTTGAATGGGCGAAAGACGCTCGTCTTGTTGCGCGGAAGCTGCTCGTCGAACTTGTCGAGCTTCGCGCCGGGCCAGAGCAGGGTGTTGTCACCCTTCGCGAGCCTCATCTCGCGGAGGACGGTCAGCACCGAGTCGAAGATCGGGACGTGGCGGAGGCGGCCTGACTTCGGCGCACCTCGACGACCGCGGTGCACGTGGATCACGCGGTGCTGGAGATCGACGTCGACCCACATGAGGTGCAGGGCCTCGTCGAGGCGCATGCCGGTGCCGACCAGCACGGCGACGAGCGTGCGGATGTTCTCGTTGCACGCGGCGAGCAGCTTCTGCACCTCGCCAGCGGACTGGAGCCAGAGGAACGGGCGCTCGGCGACCTCGAGGTCGCGAATGAACCTGAGCGGGTTCTCTGAGCACCAGCCCTGCTCGATGAAGTAGCTGTAGGCCGCGGACAGCGCGGCGAACAGGGTGTTGATCGTCGCGTTGCCGATCGGCTCCTCGCGCTCCTTGAGCGAGCTGCGCAACTCGATCAGCTTGGCCTTCGTGATCTTCACGAGCGGCGTACTGTCGAACGTCGGGCGCACGTACAGCCGCATCCGGCTCTCGTACTCGTCGTGCGAGCGCTGGTCCTTGATCGCACGGAGCCACGCGTCGAGCGCGTCCCCCATGGTGCGCTTGTGGTCCACGGCGGCGGGGAGCTCGCCGGCCTTGATCCCGCGCTGCGTGACGCGGTGCTGCTGTGCCGCGAACTCGGCTTCGCGCCGCGATGAGAACGATCCGACGTAGACCTTGATGCTCTTCTCGCGGACCCGGGCGCGCTCGTAAACCTGGAACGACTTCGCCCCGTCCTCCGCCACGCGCACCTTGATCATGACACCGAGCCTACAACAGGGCTCCGACAAGTCGGGGTAGAACCGGGGTAGAACGGAGGTTTCGGAGATCCGTCACGCGTCGCTGCTGCGCGACTTCGGCGGACGCGGAACGAATCGCGACACGCGCTTCTGGTAGTCGCGATACGCATCACCCTTCGATCGGATCGCCTGATTCTCCGTCGGCGGAATGCCCGTGACCCCGAAGATGCTCGCGACGATGATCGCCTGCGGCGCGAGCGCGATCAGGCCCCACCATCCGAACGCCAGCCCGTACACCGCGTAGCCGAGCCACACGCACCACTCGAAGAAGTAGTTGGGGTGCCGCGAGTACCCCCACAGCCCGACCTCGCACACCTTGCCCTTGTTCGCGGCATCTCGCTTGAACCGCGCGAGCTGGAGGTCGGCGACGGACTCGCCGAGGATCCCTACGATCGAGATCGCGGCCCCGGCGGCGCGGAGCGGGGCAGAGCCCTCCCACGGCTCGGCGATGAACGGGATCACGAACGCCGTCGACAGGATCGCGGCGAGCGCGGCCTGCGCCTGGAAGAACACGAAGAAGCTGCGCGAGGCGTGCGGCGCCCAGCGACGGCGCAGCTCCGCGTACCGGCCCTCCTCGGGGGAGCGCGCGGCACCGCGCGCGATCAAATATCCGCCGAGCCGCAGGCTCCACACGCACACCACCGCGACCAGCACCACCCAGCAGCGCGCACACGCGGTGGCGCGCCACGCGAACACCAGCACGATCGGCGTGAAGCAGAGGGCCCAGCCCACGTCGACGATGCCGGCGTTGCGCTTCCGCTGCTGGACGAGCCACAACACGAGCTGGAGGGTCGCCGCGAGGGCCCAGGCCAGCGCGACGCGCTCCAGGAACGCGGTGGTCATTTCGTCTTGGGTAGGATGACCACGAACGAGTGCGCGTTACGCTTCCAGATCTGGATCCAGGCGCCGGCCTTCTCGACGGCGGGGAACCATGGCTGCTTCTTCGACGCGGCATCGCCGGCCGCGAGCTCGGGGACGATCAGATCGATCTCGACGAACTGGCCGCCCGTCGCCTTGTCCACGGCACCGGCATAGCTCCACTCCGCGAGCGCCTTGTCGGGGACGAGATCGTTGTGGAGCGCACCGCCGTACAGCGTCACCCACGGCCGGTGCGCGGGCTCCTTGTCGCGGTGGGCGACGGCCGAGAGGGCGATCCGCTGGAGCTCG
This sequence comes from Myxococcales bacterium, assembly GCA_016720595.1. Lineage (GTDB taxonomy): Bacteria > Myxococcota_A > Polyangia > Haliangiales > Haliangiaceae > JABFXX01. The sequence continues at coordinate 598,822 of JADKKI010000002.1, read as the reverse complement.
CGGGTGGTGATCGTCAGCATCGCGAGCGGATCGATCTCGCCCTTGGGCATCAGCACCTTGTAGTCCGCGCACGACAGGGTCATCGCGTGCGGCTGAATCTTCGCCGCCTTCGCCGCATCGGCGAGGAGCGCGATCTCGGACTTGGTCGCCTCCGGCCGCTTCACGTCGGTCTCCATCTTCTTCGTGGTGGCGACGGCGGTCTGGCCGCACTTCGGATCCACGATGAAGGTCTCCACGATCAGGTCCGAGACCTTGTCGCCGAACGAGGGCAGGGCCTCGGTGAACAGCGAGAGTGAGGACCGAACGGCGGCGCGATCGACGCGCGCGTGCAGCTCGCCGAAGCCCACCACCCGCGCATCGGCGGGGATGATCGCGGCGAGCGCGTCGGCGAGGGTCGCGAACTCGCCGTCGGGGGGCTTCGGGGCGGGCGGGGCAGGTGGGGCCGCATCGGGAGCGGCGGGGGTGGTCGCCACCGCGGCATCCCGGGACGAGGCGACCGGGGGAGGCTCCTTGGCCGCCGGGGCGGCACCCTTTCCACAGGCCACCAGCACGCAGGCGAGGAGCGGATACCGCACGCGTCACGGTACACCGAACGGGCGCCACACGGGACCCACGCGCGAGGGCCGGTGTATGGTGCCCCCCATGGGGCCGAGCGCGACCGAGCTACGTACGATTCCGCTGTTCCACGGGTTCGGCGATGAGGAGCTCTCGAAGTTGGGGAACCTCTTCGCGCGCGTCACGGTGGATCCGCAGAAACCACTGTTCGATGTGGGCGAGCAGGCGATGGAGCTGTATCTGCTGACGGCGGGCGAGGTCGTCCTCGAACGCCCCGGAGATGACCTGTTCCGGCTGTACCCGCCCGCGTTGATCGGCGAGCTGGGCGCGCTGACCGGCCTGCCGCGGTCGACCCGCGCGAACGTCGCCGCCGGCTCCACCGTGTGGGGCCTGCGCGCGAAGACGATCCAGGACTTCTTCGCCACCAACCAGGAGCTCGGGGTTCGGTTCCTCGTCAACCTGCTCGGCGTCGTGGCCGACAAGGTCCACCGCGATCAGACCCGTATGGGCGACATGCGGCAGAACCTGATCCGTACGCAGAAGGAGCTCAAGCGCCTGCGCGAGCTCGTGCTCGAAGAGGCGGAGACCCCGATCTCCGCGCCCGTCCACGACACGCTGGACAAGCTGATCACCACGAACCGCCGCGTGAACTATCGCGTCGAGCCGCCCGCGGCGCTGCCGGTCTCGATCCGGTTCGACAGCGGCGTCGGCAAGGTCGTCGATGTCTCGCGCAGCCACGTCACCGTGATCCCCCCCGCGCCAGCCGCCGAAGGCAGCTGGACTTCGGGCGTGCTCTCGCTCGCCGGCACCGAGATCCCGATCTCCGGCAAGGTCCACCGGATCCACAACGGCAAGGTGACGCTCGAGCTCGATCTGCTGATCGAGGAGTACGCCGCCACGCTCGAGGGCTACCTGACGCGCGCGCAGCTGCTCGACGTCCTGGTCTGAGCGCCGAAACGCAAAAACGGCCGGTACGAGACCGGCCGCATCTGTGAGCGCAGCGTGGTTCGTTAGCGCGACGAGACCTTGTCCGGCTTCTTCTCGGTCGGCTTCTTGGCCGAGTCCGCCGACTTGGCCGGGGCCTTCTCGGCCGGCTTCTTCTCGGTGGGCTTCGCCTCGGCCTTCGGGGCCTCCTTGGCCTTGTCCTTCTGCGCCGTGATCGGCGCCGGGGTCTCTTCGGCGGCCTTCTCTTCGGAGTGCGGGCAGGCGAGGACGGGGGCGGCGAGGAGACCGAGCGTAGCGAGGGTGAGAGCGAGCTTCTTCATGTCGGAAAGGATGGCGGAAGTTCTGCCCCGGGGCAAGCGGGTTCAGAGCAGGCTGGCGACCCAGCCGACCCCCACCCAGAACCCGGTGGCGGTACCGATCCCGGAGGCCACGGCGATCAACAGGATACGGGTCACGGGGTTACGCCAGAACCCCTTGAGACTCTGGATGTCGTCCGGGAGTCGCTCGCAGTCCGCGACACTGGGCTTGCGACGCCAGGCCTCGACCACGCCCACCACCATGCCCGTGCCGAGCAGCGGATGGATCGCCGCGATCGGCGCCACCAGCAGCGCGGAGAGCACCGAGAATGGCGACCCGCCGGCCAGGAGCGTCAGGCCTCCCGCGCCGATCGAGGTGGGGAGGATCCACGCGAGCATCAGCTCCGCGAAGCTCGAGTTGTTGCTCCACCGCCAGCCATAGATCAACGCGGCGATGAACAGGATCGGGATCAGCCACTTGATGATCGTCCACACCAAGGACGGCGGTGGGATCCGGTCGAGGGCTGCGCGATCGAGCTCCTTGCCGATCTGCGGGACCATGCCCGGCACGTGGGCCGCGCCGACCACCGCGACCACGCGCTTGTGCCCGGCACCGGCCTCGACGAGCTTGGACGCGAGGTACTGATCGCGCTCGTCGATCAGCGGGCCCTTGATCTCGGGGACCTTCTTGCCGAGCTTGGCCAGCATCTCGGACAGCGCCTCGGGTTCCTTGAGCTCCTCGATCTGCTCGCCGATCGAGCGGTCGGCGGCCTTCGCGGGCTTGCCCTTGCCCTTGGTCTTGTCGTCGTCCTCGTCCTCCCAGCCGACGAACAGCGACGCGAGGAGCTGCGAGCGCTTCCACAGGCCGAGGTTGCGCCAGGTGCGGCGCAGCGTGGTGTTGATGTCGCGATCGATCAGCGCGACCGGGATGCCCTTGGCCTTCGCGGTCTCGGCCGCGGCGAGCAGCTCGGCGCCGGGCTTGACCCCGAGCTGGGCGCCGATCCTGCGCTGGTACGAGGACAGCGCGAGGTGCGCGAGCAGGTAGAGACCCTTGCCCTCGCGGACCACCTTGAACACGTCGAGATCGCGGAACGCGCTGTCCTTGGTCAGCGCGTCGTAGCGCGCCTGATCGAGCTCCACGCACACCACGTCGGGCTCGAGCTGGGCGATCACCGCGCGGACCTCGTCGACGGAGCGCTGCGACACGTGCGCGGTCCCGACGATGTAGTAGGTCGTCTCGCCGTGGACGACCTCGGTCACCGAGGCCGGAAGCGGCGGGGCGGAATCCACGGCGCTGGCATAGCACGCGGGTCCGCGATTTCGGGCTACACAGTCGGGATGGCGACCGAGATTCCCGAGCCCACCCGTACCGAGATCGAGGCCGCGGCGTTCCGTCGGCTGGTGGCCCACTTCCGCGAGCGCACCGATGTCCAGAACCTGGACGTCATGAACCTCGCGGGGTTCTGCCGCAACTGCCTCTCCAAGTGGTACCGCGCGGCCGCCGTCGAGCGCGGCGTCGAGCTCTCGGATCCAGCTGCCCGCGAGCTGATCTACGGGATGCCGTACGAGGAGTGGAAGGCGAAGTACCAGCGCGAGGCCGCGCCCAAGGCCGAGAAGACCGAGAAGTAGCTGCTCAGTAGACCGAGATGCCGAGCAGCATGTCGGTCACCTGATCGCCGTGCGCCTTGACGCGACCGATCCGCGCCGTGAGCGCGATCCGCGTGTGCAGCTCGAGCTGGAACATCGCGCCACCGGCATAGGCGGTGGAGCCATCGTTGCCCTTGCCGCCGTTGGTGATCGTGCCCTGCGGCGTGTCCTCCCAGCGGTACGCGAGGCCACCGCCGACGTAGAGCCCCGCGTGCAGCGGGCCGACGACGACGGGCAGTGCCTGGAGCTCGAGCATGTACCGCGAGTCGAACAACGTGCCCTGGTACTGGTTGTCGCGCCACGCGAACGCGATGTTGGCGAGGATGCCGATGTGCTGCTCGGGGAAGTAGCCGCCCTGGATCACGAACGACGGGCCCGCGCCGACATCGCCGTAGACCGATCGGGACGAGCCATAGCCGCCGTACAGGCCATAGGTCCCGCCGCGCGTCAGCGGCTTGCGATCGAGCTGCAGCCAGGGGCCTTCGGTCGGCCGCACGACGGCCTTCTCGGTCCACGCCGCGGCCTGCGGATCGATCCACGCGAGGGGCATCACAGCCTGGCTGCCATCGCGCCCGATCAGGTGCACCGGGTGCATCGGGTGGAGCCGGACCCAGCCATCGAACCGGGAGCCCTCGACGGCCGCCACGGCCACGAGCGCCACGGCCGCGAGCACGATCACCGCGACCGCCGCGGCCTTGCCATCGCTGCCACCGCCGGAGAGCTTCATGCCGCCGAGGCCACCACCGCGGCCGCCCGTCCCGCCACCGCCGCGCGCCCCGCCGCTGTATCCGCCACCGATGTTGATCTGGGGGATGAAGATGATCTCGGTGTCGCCGGTGACCGGCTGGGCGTTCTCGACCTCGCTGCCGGTGATCTCCTGCGAGACCAGCACGCGCTCGGAGCGCTGCTCGGGTGGCAACGTGCTCAGACGCTGGAGCTCGGAGTGCGGGATCGTATAGCTGTTCGCGGCGCAACCCGTGCCGACGAGCAGCCCAGCCATCACCACGGAGAGGAGGCGCATCGACGGTAGTATCGCAGCAAACCTCGTGCCCGGCACAGGTTGCCCGCAGGCTCGCTGTGAGGCGGCAGGGTGGTTGTTGGGTCACACCGGATGGCATGGCGGGTGTGGCGATCGAACAACACACCGTCGGCTGCTACATTCACACCGGATTCCATGCAGCCGGTCGACCTCGCCGCGGTCGCCGACGACTTCGATCGGGCGATCTCGGTGACCCCCGCGATCGACCGGTTCTGTTCGTCGAGTGCGTGGATCCTCGCCGCCGCGGCGACCCTGATGCCGCCGCGCGCCCCGTTCTCGTTCCACGGCACCCACGGGTACTTCGCCGCCGCGCGCGGGGTGCACCCGGCGGGCTTCCCGTACATCGAGCCGCTCGAGCTCGCCTGGGGGCTGGCCTCGCCGATGGTCGGGGCCGATGTGCAGGGGCTCGCCGAGGAGGTGGTCTCGCTGCTGTCCTCGCGTCGCGACTGGCAGCTCGCCATCCTCGCCGGGATGGTCGGGGATGGTCCGCAGCGCCGCGCCCTCGAGGCGGTGATGCCTCCACGCTGGGAGCGCCGCCGGGGCACCCCGACGATCCGCCACGTCGCGAGCCTCGACGGCGGCGTCGATGGCTATCTGTCCCGCCGTCCGCGCGAGCTCCGCAAGTCGTTGCGCAAGTCGCTCAAGGCCGCGGCGGGTGCAGGCATCACGTTCGAGTCCGTCCGCGCGCCGATGGCCGAGGCGGAGGCGCTGTATGCGCGGATCCAGGAGGCGGAAGGGCGGAGCTGGAAGGCGCGGGAAGGGGTGGGCATCTCGGCCGGGGCGATGCGCGCGTTCTACAGCGCGATGCTGCCGCGGCTGTGCCTGCTCGGCCAGCAGCGCACGATCTTCGCGCGCCGCGGAGATCTCGACGTCGGGTACATCCTGGGCGCCGTGTTCGACGGCGAGTATCGTGGCCTCCAGTTCTCCTACGACGACGAGCTGTCGGCGTTCGGGCTCGGAGGCCTGCTCCAGTACCACCAGATCGTCGGGCTGTGCGACGAGGGCATCGGCCGCTACGACCTCGGGACCGAGATGGACTACAAGCGGCGGTGGGCCGAGGACGTGATGGAGACCGAGATGTTGGTCCTCGTGCGCTGAGGCGATCTCCGAAATCGCGCCCCGTGAGGCCGGGCGATCTATGATGCCCGCCTATGGCTCGCTCGCCTCTGTTCGCCTCCCTTCGCCGTTACCTCCGCCGCGCGCACGCCGCGAACACCCTCGGGCTCAGCCCCGAGGAGGCCGCCACCGCCCGGCGCCATGGCCCTTCGCGGCGCGACTTCTTCCTCGGCAGCCTCGGCGCCGCGGCCCTCGTCCCGTTGACGCAGGCCTGCGGCGACAACATCAAGCCCGACAGCGCCGATCCGGGGATCGTGATCGTGGGCGGTGGTATCGCCGGGCTGACGGCGGCCCACTTCCTCCGGCTCGCCAAGGTCAAGGCCGACGTCTACGAGGCCTCGATGCGGATCGGCGGCCGGATGTGGACCGATCGGACCACCCTGGCGAGCGGCCAGCTCGTCGAGCTCGGTGGGGAGCTCGTGGACTCGGATCACCTCGTGATCCAGGCCTTGATGCGCAGCCACGGCCTCGAGCTCGATGACCTCGTCGAGGCGACCGATGGCCTGGTCCAGGATCTGTTCTTCTTGAACAACGGGATGAACCCGCCGAGCCCGAGCGCGGTGATCCCCGATGCGACGATCGTGTCGACGTTCATGCCGGTGGCGCTGAAGATGGCGGCGGCCCTGATGAACACGGCCGGCACGGATGCCGCGAGCGTGGCGCTGTTCGAGCAGATCGACAACATGTCGATCTCCGAGTGGCTGCAGGATCCGACGATCGGGCCGGGCCTCGCCAAGAGCACGATGATCCGCCGCCTGCTCGAGGTCAGCTACCTCGAGGAGTTCGGGCTCGAGGTCGGCGAGCAATCGGCGTGGAACCTGATCACGCTGATCGATTCCACCACCACCGACCCGTTCCGGGTGTTCGGCGATTCCGACGAGCGCTATCACACGCACGCCGGCAACGACGCGCTCCCCACCGCGATGGCCGATCAGCTCACCGATCAGATCCACCTCGATCACGCGCTGACCAAGATCGCGAAGACGGCCGCGGGCTTCACGCTGACGTTCATGACGTCCGCCGGCGAGCACGTCGTCGAGGCGGCGCACGTCGTCTACGCCCTGCCGTTCACGCGGCTCCGCGCCGTCGATCTCACCGAGGCCGGCCTGTCGGCCGAGAAGCTCCAGATCATCAACGAGCTCGGCTACGGGACGAACGCCAAGCTGATGCTGCAGTTCTCCTCGCGTCCGTGGGAGACGGGCGTGCGACTCTCGAATGGCAGCGTGATCTGCGATGTCGGCGATGCGCCCAACGATGGCTCGGCGCTCGGCTCTGGGCTCCAGACCACGTGGGCTACCTCGCGCGGCCAGGATGGTCCCGAGGGCATCCTGACCAACTTCGTCGGCGGCCACCGCGGCGAGCTTCTGGGGGAGGGCACCGCGGAGTCCCAGGCGCAGATGGTGCTGCCATGGATCGAGCAGGTGTTCCCGGGCACCGCCGCGAAGTACGTCGCGAACTCCGCCATCCGCATGCACTGGCCGACCTATCCGCACGTCAAGGGCAGCTACGCCTCGTACAAGAAGGGGCAGTGGGCGTTCTTCGGGCTCGAGGGCAAGCGCGAGGGCAACCAGCACTTCTGCGGGGAGCACTGCTCCGAGGACTACCAGGGCTACATGGAGGGTGGCGCCGAGACCGGGGCGATGGTCGCGGCCGAGCTGCTCGACGATCTGGACGTCGGCTACCCCGCGGTGCTCGCGGGCATCCTGTCGATGCTGGTGGCGCGCCCGCGTGGCAGCTACCAGGCCGGCTTCGGCGAGCGGATGCAGCCCGGTCAGATCCGCCAGCGCGTCTACTGAGCGCGCCCGCGGCGGCTACTGCGGGTCGGACGGCGGGCCCGGGGCGTCCGTCGGCGCGTCGGTCGCGACGGCATCTGTCGCCACCGGCTCGGCCGCGGCGTCGCGCCGGCTCGCGATCATCGAAGCAATCACGCCTGCGGCGATGATGCCGGCGATCGCGAGCAACGACACCAGGTGATCGATGTGCACCCACTCGTGCGCGATCATCTTGGCGCCGATCATGATCAGCAGCACCGCGAGTGCGATCTTCAGGTACTTGAACTTCGACATCGCGCCGGCGAGGACGAAGTACAGCGAGCGCAGCCCCATGATCGCGAAGATGTTCGACGTCACCATGATGAACGTCTCCTGGCTGACCGAGAGCACCGCCGGGATCGAATCGAGCGCGAACACAACGTCCGTCAGCTCGATCGAGACCAGGCACACGGCGATCGTGGTCAGCGCCTTCTTGCCGTCGATCATCACGGTGAACTTGCCGCCGTGGTCACCGTCGACGATCTTGACGAATCGGCGCAGGAAGCGCACCGCGAGGCTCTTGTCGTGGTCGGTCTCCTCCTCGTCATCGTGGCGGAGCAGCTTGAAGCCCTGGTACGCGAGGTAGCCGCCGAACACGTAGAAGATCCAGCTGAACCGGTGTGCGAGGTACGCGCCGCCACCGAGCATGATCAGCCGGAACACGACGGCGCCGAGGATTCCCCAGAACAGCACGCGGTGCTGGTACTTCACCGGCACACGGAAGCTGTGGAACAGCAGCCCGATCACGAAGATGTTGTCGATCGAGAGCGCCTGCTCGAGCAGGTACGCCGAGACGTACATCACCGCCGCATCGCTGCCGGTGTTGCATAGCGGCTGGTTGCCGAGCTTCGCGCCGAGCCAGCCGTTCTCGTAGATCAGGTAGACCACGCCGGCGAACGACAGGCCGAGCGCGACCCAGCCGACGGTCCACCACGCGGCGCTCTTGATCGTGGGTTCCTTCGCGCCCTTGTTGAGGACGAACAGGTCCACGAACAGGAGCAGCGCGACGAGGGCAAAGAACCCTAACCAGAACCAGAACATCGCGTCTAGGGACCATGCCGGTTGGGACCGACCATGGCAAGGACCAGGCTCGACTTTGGAGCTAGCTCAGTGTCGCCAGAAGCTTCTTGGCTTCCTCGGCCGGCCGACCGAGGCCGAGCTTGCTGAACACCATGATGGCGTCGCGCAGCATGTCCTTGCCGTCGGAGATCTGGCCGACCTCGGCCTTGTAGCGGCCGAACGCGAACAGCGCCTTCCCGTGAGCCGCCTCGTTGCGGATGCTCTTCACGATCTCGATCGCCTTGGCGAACGCCACCGCGGCGGGCGCGATGCCAGGCCGCGAATCACTCGCATCCTCGGCGGCGTCGTACATGCTGGTCGACAGCACGTCACCCAGGGTCAGGTAGGCCTGGGCCTCCTTCTCCCGGAGCCCTGCCTTCTTGGCGACGGCGAGGGCGCGCTCTCCGAGCTCCTTGGCTTCGGCCGTGTGGCCGTGCAGCTTCTCGAGCGTGGCGAGGTGGCGGCAGCACTCGGATTCGAGGCCGCGGTCTTCGATGTCCTCGATGATCTCGAGAGCGTTCTCGAGCCGGCTCCGGGCCTCGTCGAGCTTGCTCTCGATCAGCGCGACCTCGCCGAGGTTGGTCAGGATCAGGGCCGACAGCGGCAGGGCGCCGATCCCCTCGGCCTCGGCCAGGGCGCTGAGCCAGCCGGTCCGGGCCTCGGTGTACTCGCCGAGCTCGAACGACAGCGACGCGAGGTTGTTCTGCGAGACGATCTGGCCCCAGCGATCGCCGGCGGCCTTGCGGAGGTCGTACGCCTCCTGGTGGCAGGTCAGGGCGGACTCGTACTGCCCGCGATCTTGCTGCACGTCGCCGAGCCGCGACAGCGACGTGGCGATCGCGCGCTTGTCACCGCTCTTGCCGCGGCGTGCGAGCGCCTCGGTGATCTTGGCGTGCGCCTCGTCGTACCGGCCGAGCATGTGCAGCGACTTGCCGATGTCATCGAGCGAGCCGGCGATCCCGCGGGCGTCGTTTGCGCCGCGGAACAGCTCGAGGCCACGCTCGAGGTACTCGAGCGTGAGCTTGAGGTCACCCTTGCGACGCCACACGCGCCCCATCTTGTTGAACGCGACGGCGGCCTTGGTCTTGCTCGCGGCGACCCACGACAGGCGGAGCATGCGCTCGAACGCGCCGAGCGCCGCCTCGAAGTCACCGATCAGCTCGTAGACCGAGCCGAGGTCGTGCCAGATGTGGATGCGGGCGGCGAGATCCGTGTCGCCGATGCAGGCGAGCGCGCGATCGAACAGGCGGATCGCCGTCTCGTTCGCGAACTGGCTGCGCGCGGCCTCGGCCGAGCGGCGATATCGGGTGGCGGCCTCGCGTGCCTCCCCCGCGAGCGAGAGGTGACGCGCGACCTCTTCCTGCGCCGTCGGGCTGCGGCCCTCGGGGTGTAGCTCGAGCCAGCGCGCGACGGCGGCGTGGTGCATGCGCCGCTTGGCCTCGTCCATGCTCTTGTAGACCAGCGACCACAGGTTGGGATTCGCGATCCGGAGCTCGCGCTCGCCGGCGATCGACGACTGCGGGACCTCGGAGAGCCACTCGCGCTCGATCAGCTTGCCGATCGCCGCGACCACCTGGATCCGCGAGTGATCGCCGCTCGCCGCGATCTGCGACAGCGTCGGGCCATCGGGATCCGCGGGGCGCTGGCCGAAGCGCTCGACGGCGAGGATCGCGTCGAGCCACGAGGTCTCGCCGACGACCGCGGCCATCTCGAGCACGCGCCGCTCGGTGGTGTCCATCACGCGCAGGCGCGCCGCGACGACCTCGTCGTACGAGGCGGGCAGCTTCATCGCCGCCAGCGCCGCCTGATCGACGCGCCACATCACGCCCTCGCGGACGATCACGTCGCTCTCGAGCAGCAGGCGCACGAGCTCGTGGATCGCGCGCGGCGAGCCACCGAGGGTCTTCGCGTGCGCGAGGAGCTGGACCGGGATGTCGTGCAGCGAGCGACACAGCTCGCGGAGCAGATCCTCGGCCTCACCGGCGGACAGCGAGCCGAGCTCGATCCGGACCGGCGTGATCTCGCCATCGCCGAACGACGGGTGCCGCTCGAACAGGTTCGGCGTGGACGTGCCGATCAGGAGCACGCGCGAATCGCGCAGACCGGCGGCGAGGTAGTGCAGGAAGTTGATCGTGTCCTGCTGGCAGAGCTCGAGGTTCTCCACCACCACGACTACCGGGTGACGCTCGGCCTCGGCGGTGAGGAACCGCTTGAGCGCCATGAACAGGCGCGCCTCGAGCCGCTGCGGGGACTCGAGGAGGGGCGTGACCACCGGGCTGTCATCGAACGGCACGCGCAAGAGGTGCGCGATCAGGTGCGCGACCTCCGGGACCTGCTGAGCCTTCACGACCTCGGCGACGCCCGCCTGGATCTTGTCGCGGCTCTCGTTCTGGTCCTCGCCGGCGACCAGGCCGAACCGGGTGGTCAGGGCGCGGGCGACGGGACCGTATGCATTGGCATTCTCGTCGGCGACGCCGCTGACGGCGACCACCGTGGGGTGGGTGGTGCGGATCCGCGCCACCAGCTCGCTGATCATCCGGCTCTTGCCCATGCCGGGCTCGCCGAGGATCACCGCGAAGCCGAGCTCGCGTGCATCGAACGCCTTGTCCGCCAGCTCCTGGAGCCTGGCGATCGCGCGGGTGCGGCCGGTGAACTTGGGGCGCAGCTCGTAGGCCGCGCTGACCACCATGGTGCGCTCGCCTTCGCTCTCACCAAAGCCATCGCCACCCAGGCCGAGGTCGGCGGGCTCGAAGCTCGGCGTCCGCTCGGTGCCTTCGACGCCGTCCGGACCGCCGGGCAGCGGCGTATTGGGTTCCCACGTTACCGGCATCGCTGACCAATCATCACGATCACGCCCATTCGAGCGCGTAAGCTTCGAAGAATCCATGACAAATCCACGCGTCCCCTGCGTCTAACCGCCGCTTTGGCCGGCGCGGAAACTAATGTGGTTCGATGTAGTTGTCAACGACAACGTGAGTAGGCTTTAGCGATCCCCACCACACTCGTTACTTCGCCGGAACGTCCTTGGGTGTCGCGGGTTTGCGACCTGCGCAGCGGAGCGGGAGTGCCACCCGATAGGCCTCGGTCCTCGCCTTCACTGCCTCGGGGATGGCGCGGTGCGTCTTTCCCTCCTTCAAGAAGTAGTGGAGGGAGACCGGGATGATGGGCTCCCGCTTGTCGGCCAGCCGCGCGCAGTTCTCCGCTTCGAGGTCGTCGAACACGTCCGCGATGATCTTGGCCGTCAGCGGCTTCACGTCGTGCATCAGCACCACGCCGCCGTTCTGCTTCACGATCATCCGGCCGACCTTGGCGCGCAGCCGCTCGGCGTTCTTCGCCTTCCAATCGAGCGTGTCGACGCTCCACAAGACCTCGGTCATCCCGAGCTTCTTGAGCCAGCTTCGGCCGCCCTTGTTGAAGGCGCCGAAGGGTGGCCGGAACATCCCGACCGGTCGGTTGATCTGCGGCGCGAGCGTGCGCAGCGAGCCATCGATCTCCTTGGTGAGGAGCGATGCGGCGCCCGACTTGAGGTTTGCGTGGGTGACGGAGTGCGAGCCGATCATGAATCCCGCGTCGAGCTCGCGCTGCAGGACCTCGCGGCTGCGCTCGCCGCGCTTGCCGTTGATCCGCTGCGTGACGATGAAGAACGTCGCCGGGATGTTGTACTTCTGGCAGGCCTCGATCACCGCAGGTGTGGTCTCGGGGTTGGGCCCGTCGTCGAACGTGAAGGCGACGACCCCCTCGGCCTCGTCGCCATCGATCCGGTCCGCCTTGTTGGTGATCGGATCGTTGGTCAACGAGCGCAGGTTCTTGGGATCGAGCGCACCCGGGGCCGGGTCCGGCTCGGCGGGCGGCTTCTTCGAATCGCCGGCCTGATCGGCGGCGGCGACGGAGGCGGTGCACGCGACGACGAGCCACGGCAGGATGCTGCGCGATCGCACGACGAGACCGTAGCACGCGGTAAGCTGTGCGGCGTGCGCGTGGTCTCGACCTCCAGCCTCCCGATCGATCTCGTCGGCCAGATCACGGCCGCGCTCCCCGGGACGATCGTCGATGTGCCGGCCCATGGCCACGTCGGGCTCGCGGGGGTGTCCCTCGCGGACGCCGATGCGCTGATCTGCTTGCTGCTCGACAAGATCGACGCGCACGCGCTCGCGGCGGCGCCCAGCCTCCGCGTGGTCGCGAACTGTGCGGTCGGCGTGGACAACATCGACCTTGTCGCCGCAGCCGGCGCAAATGTTGCGGTCACCAACACCCCCGACGTCCTGACCGAGGCGACGGCGGAGTTCGCCTTCACCCTGATGCTCGCCGTCGCGCGCCGGCTGGGCGAAGGGGAGCGGCTGGTCCGCTCGGGCACCTGGGGCGGCTGGGCGCTCGACCAGCTGCTCGGGGTGGAGCTGCACGGCAAGACCCTCGGGATCCTCGGGTTCGGGAGGATCGGCCAGGCGCTGGCCCGGCGCGCCCTGGGGTTCGGGATGCGCGTGATCTACGCCGATCCCCATCAGGTCTCGGCGGACGGCACCGAACGTGTCACGATCGACCAGCTGTTCCTCCGCGCCGACGTCCTCAGCTTGCACTGTCCCCTGACCCCCGAGACGCGCCGGGTCGTCGATGCGACGCGCCTCGCGACCATGAAGCCGACCGCGATCCTCGTGAATACCGCCCGCGGTGACATCGTCGACGAGGGTGCCTTGATCGACGCGCTGACGGCGGGCCGGCTATTCGGCGCGGGTCTCGACGTGTTCGTCGGCGAGCCGCGGATCGAGCCCCGGCTGTACGGCTGTCCCCGGCTGGTCTTGGCGCCGCACATCGGATCGGCTACCACGGAGGCCAGGACCTCCATGGCTCAGCTGTGCGCCGACGCGGTGATCGCCGTCCTCTCGGGGCGGCGGCCGGGCAACCTCGTCACGAGGATCCCGTGAGCGAGGCGCAGATCCTGATCGTCACCAGCTCGGGGGCGCCGTCCTCGGCGGTCGTGCCGGTGCTCGCGGCGATCGAGGCGGCGGGCATGCGCGTCCGTGCGATCGATGTCGGCAGCGCGGGCGGTGGGGGAGGGGGCATGGCGGATCGCGTGCGTCGCGCCCTGCTCGGAGAGAGTGCGGAGCGCCGGCTCAAGCGCGAGCTCGAGGTCAGCCCGCCCGACGCCGCCGTGGTGTTCGATCCGCACGCGGCGATCGCGCTGACGGTCGCGCGCGATCAGGTCCCGGCGATCGCCGCGCTCGCAGCGCCCGTGATCGGCGTGGTCGGCGAGCTCGAGCCCGCCGAGGCGTGGGCCAAGACCGATTGCGATCGGTTCGTCGCCGTCGATGACATCGCGGCGGTCGCGCTCGCCGATGCGGGCGTCGAAGGAGAGCGGATCCTCGTGGTCGGCGCGATCGGCGAGCGGGTGTTCGCCGAGGCTGGGGCGCACGATCGGCTCGCGCTGCGCACGCGGTTCAAGCTGACCGGCAAGGTCGCGCTCGTCGATGTGGCAGGGCTCGGCGCCGAACAGACCGGCTCGCTCGCACTCCAGCTGTCCCTGCTCGACGGTCACGATGCGATCCAGTACCTGTTCGACGCCGGCAACGATGCCGAGGTCGCGGCCGTGCTGCGCCGCTCGGTGCCCTCGCTCGGCCTGCGCGGGAAGCTGTTCGGTGCCACCCCCGATGCGGCGCTGCTGTGGCGCGCAGCCGACGTGATCGTCGCGCGCCCGAAGCCGGAGGTGATCGCGCGCGTGCTCCTGGTCGGCGGCAAGCTGGTGGCGCTGATCGATGATCAGATCGCCGGTGCGGCGAAGCTCGCCGCGGCCCTCGAGAGCCGCAAGCGCGCGATCAGCGCGAAGGGCCTGCTGCTCCTGTCGAGCGCGCTCGACAGCGCGTTCACCGGCACTGCGCATCCGCCCACCGCCGATGGCGCCGATCAGATCGCGGACATCGTCGCGGCAGTCAGCGCGGACAAGCGCGGCGTGATCGACGAGCGTCGCGCCGCCCAGAGCGCGGCCACCCGCGATCGAGTGCGCGCCGCGAGCGCCGCCGTCAGCGCCGTCGCCGCGGCCGGCGCGATGCCGGGCGAGCTCGAAGACCTCGGCGGCGATGTCCCCGAGCCGGCTCCCGAGCTCGATCTGCAAGACATCACGCGCCTGCGCGCCGAGGTGCAGCAGCGCAAGACCGAGATGACGAAGTCGATGATGGCGTCGCGCGACGCGGCGACCAAGCTCGGCGATCAGGCCAAGGGCGCCGCCGCGCGTGGCGCCACCGACGAGGCCGCGCAGCTCGAGCGGCGCGCGGATGGCGAGCGCGCCAAGATGCACGGCCTGCTCACCGAGCTCGCCACTCTCGAGAGCGAGCTCGCGGAGCTCGAGCGGGTGGCCAAGCAGGTGGAGTCCACGCCGCGCGCCGAACGGCCGCGCGCCGAGCGCCCGCGCAGCACCTCGAGCTCCGATCTCGGCGACGATCCACCGCCGCCGCGCCGGGCTCCCGCCCCGAGCCTCGACGACGCGCTCGATGATCTCAAGCGTCGCGCCGGCTCGGGCCCGGCGCCGAGCTCGGGCGCTCCGCGGCAGGCCGCGCCGAAATCGAGCGGAACCACGGGCAAGAACAAGGCGCCCGGCACCGTCGATGACGAGCTGGCCGCGCTCAAGAAGAAGATGGCCAGCGCGCCGCCGAAGAAGAAGCCATGAGCCGCGCGTTGATCTCCATCGTCGCGATGCTCGGGTTCGGGCTCGGCTGCTCGGATGGCGCTCGCAAGCCGCATCCGCATCCCGTCACCAACGATCCGCCGCCGACCAGGGTCGATCCGCCGCCGGTCACCCACCGCCACGCGATGCACGAGCACTCGCACGGTGCGCATCCGCACCCCGGCAACGATCATCACCACCATCCGCATCCGCACCCCCACCTCGCGGGCGCGAACAACCATCACCACCCGTACTGAGCCGTGGGCCGCCTCGAGGACATCATCGAGCGGAACCGCAACCCGAAGGGGAACCGCGAGCGGGTGACCGTGGGCATCGGGATCGGGGTGTTCATCCTGATCATCCTCGGCCTCATGGTGTTCACGGATCTCGGCAAGCGCCCGGATCCCACGCCCGCGCAGCCGGCGGCCGGCTCGGCGTCGCGCGATCACCACGTCGACGGAGTCCCGCTGCGCGCGCCTCGCGCCAAGTGATATCCTCGAGCCATGGGGCGATTGGACGACATCGTTGCGAGGAATCAGCCGCGCCGCGGCCCGGGCGGCCTGATCGGGGCCGTGATCAGCGAGACCCACGATCCGCTCGACACGCCCGAGGACCGGTCGCGCAAGCACCTCGCGTGGGTGATCGTCGGCGCCGTCGTCCTCGCGATCGTGATCGCTGTCGCGATCTTCAGCTGACCGGCGGGATCGCGATCGCCTTCCACGACGGACGCGACGACGGCACCAGCAGCACCGCATCACCGGAGAGCGCCGCGAGCTCCTCCTCGGTGAGCAGGGCGCCCCGCAGCTCGTAGCGCTTCGGCACCACGAGCGCGAACGCCAGGCCGAGCTTGGTCAGCGACAGCGCGCGATTGAGATCACCGACGAGGTGATTGATCGCCGGGCGGTCGCTGGTCTGTGCGGCGAGGGCGATCGGCGTGACCTGCTCGTCGAGCACGAGCTCGAAGCCACCGTCGACGAGCCGGGTCTCGGCAGCCGCGACGCGGCCCTTCAGCAGGCGCAGGAGTGGTGCGACGAAGTCCCGGACCGCCGCCTCGACGGTCAGGCTCGTGGCGTTCTCGTTGAACCGCCAGTACCACTCGTTCTCGATCACGAACGTCCGCGCCAGGTCGAGCCCCATCACCGGCCACGGTACGAGGTCGCGTGCGGGAGTGAAAGGGCGGAGCGCTAGTCCGAACGGCCGTAGCGGTCGGCGAGACGGACCACGTCGTCGAGCTCGGTGGTCGAGACCTCGAGGACATCGGTGTCCTCGATCGCGATCATCCGGTGGCGCATCAGGGGCGTGATGTGGACGGGCTCGCGCGGCGCGAGCTCGCGGCTCTGCGGCTCCTCGCCTTCGGCGAAGTACTCGAGCCTCATGCGGCCCGTCAGCAGCATGATCGTCTCGTCCTTGACGCGGTGGTACTGCAGCGACAGCGCCTCGCCGGCCTTGATGTGGAGGATCTTGCCGACGTAGCGATCCGTCCTCGCCCAGATCAGCTCGTGACCCCAGGGCTTGTCGACGACCGTGCTCACCGCGGCGTCCGCTACTTCTTCGGCGCGGGCGCGGGCGCGGGCGCGGCGCCACCCTTGGGGGCGTCGAGGGTGCCGTTGGCCGCGGGATCGAGGTTCGTCGGCATCTCGATCTTCGGGCGCGCACCCGGAATCTCGTCGCGGCGATCGACCTTGCCGTCGAAGTCGTCGTCGTAGAGGATCGCGAGGAGGACGGTGTCCTTGTACTGCTCCCACAGATCCGGCTGACCATCACCGTTGCGATCGCGGCGCACGCTGGTGAGGTTGCCGCTCGAATCGTAGATCTCCTTGACGTCGAACTTCCCGTCGAAGTCCGTGTCGCGCTCGACCTCGGCGCGCTGATTGACCTTGGTGTCGTAGACCGTGGAGATGTCCCACTTGCCGTCGTAGTCGACGTCGGCCTTCTCGTAGAGCGGCACGCCCTTCGGGTTGTACGCGACGACCCAGTCCTTGCGGCCGTCGTGGTCGAAGTCGATCTGCTTGCAGCTCATGAACTCGACCTTGGTCCCACCCTCGTCCGAGGACTTGTACAGCCGCCACACGTCCGGCTTGTTGTCCTTGTTGAGGTCGTAGGTGACGACGTTCTTGCCGTTGGTGTCACACAACGTCGGATCGACCTTGGGGACGCTGGCATCCGCGGTGTTGCTCGGGGTGGTCTTCGCGTCCTTCTTCTTGCTGCAACCGAACGCAAGAAGTGCCACCGACAACACGACGAGATACGAGCACTTCGCCATCACCTCTGGAGCCTAGTCGGAGGGTCGTTCGTCCGCAACCGTTTGACCCGTCTCATATGGCCACGTATGGTCACGCAGCTCGATGTCCCGTAAGAAGATCTCCACGACCGTGTACATCACGCCCGAGCAGGACGCCCAGCTCAAGGCACTGCACGGACGAACGAAAGTCCCCGTCGCCGAGTACATCCGGCAGGGCATCGATCTCGTGCTCGAGAAGTACCGCGATCAGCTGCCGGGTCAGGTCGACCTGCGACTCGGATCACGCTAACCATCCCCGCCGGTCTGTAGCCATGTCGTTCCCGCTCGAGCGTATCCGTAACTTCGCGATCATCGCGCACATCGATCACGGCAAGACCACGCTCGCGGATCGGATCCTCGACGAGTGCGGCGCCGTCACCGCGCGCGAGGCGCAGGCCCAGATGCTCGATTCCATGGAGCTCGAGCGCGAGCGTGGGATCACGATCAAGGCGCAGTCAGTCCAGCTCCACTTCAAGGCCAAGGACGGCCTCGTCTATCAGTTCCACCTGATCGACACGCCCGGCCACGTCGACTTCCACTACGAGGTCAGCCGCTCGATGGCGGCATGCGAGGGCGCGCTGCTCGTGGTCGATGCCGCGCAGGGCGTCGAAGCGCAGACGCTCGCGAACGTCTACGTCGCACTCGACAACAAGCTCGAGATCGTCCCGGTCCTCAACAAGATCGATCTTCCGGTCGCGCGGCCCGATTGGGTCAAGCAGCAGATCGAGGACACGATCGGCCTCGATGCCTCGAACGCGCTCCTGGTCTCCGGCAAGACCGGCGTCGGCGTGCACGACATGCTCGAGGCGGTGGTCGAGAGGATCCCACCGCCCACGGGCGATCGCGATGCGCCGCTGTCCGCGCTGATCTTCGACAGCTGGTACGACACCTATCGCGGCGTCGTCGTGCTCGTCCGCGTGATGCAGGGCACCTTGAAGAAGGGCCAGAAGCTGCGGTTCTGGGCCACCAACCAGATCTATGAGTGCCAGATGACGGCGGTGCGCCGCCCCGCCACCGTCGAGGTCGATGCGATCGAGGCCGGCCAGGTGGGCATCGTCGCCGCGGCGATCAAGGACATCGCTCACGCCCGCGTCGGCGACACCGTCACCGATGCGGACAATCCGTGCGCGGAGCCCCTCAGCGGCTTCAAGACCGTCAAGCCGATGGTGTTCGCCGGGCTGTTCCCCGTCGACAACGAGGACTACCAGGATCTCAAGGACGCCCTCGGCAAGCTCGTCCTGAACGATGCCTCGGTGACCTACGAGCCGGAGACCTCGCTGGCCCTCGGCTTCGGGTTCCGCACCGGCTTCCTCGGGCTCCTCCACATGGAGATCATCCAGGAGCGGCTCGAACGCGAGTTCAACCTGAACCTGATCACCACGGCGCCCTCGGTCCGCTACCGCATCCACATGCCGGGCGGCGAGATCGTCGAGGTCGACAACCCGGCCAAGGTCCCCGATCAGGGGCACGTCGAGAACATCGAGGAGCCGATCATCACGGCCACCGTGCACCTGCCGCAGGAGTACGTCGGGCCGATCATGCAGCTGTGCCAGGAGCGGCGCGGCATCCAGCAGGGGCTCCACTACGACCCGGGTGGCCGTGTCCGCGTGGTCTACGAGATGCCGCTGGCAGAGATCGTGTTCGGGTTCTACGATCGTCTGAAGACGATGTCGCGCGGGTACGCCTCCCTGGACTACGAACCGGCCGGCTACCGTCAGGCGGATCTGATCCGGCTCGACGTGCTGATCAACGGTGAGCGCGTCGACGCGCTGTCGATCATCTCCCACCGCGACACCGCGTATCACCGCGGCGTCGAGCTGTGCACGAAGATGAAGGACGTCGTCCCGCGCCAGATGTTCGACGTCGCGATCCAGGCGGCGATCGGCAGCCGCGTGATCTCTCGCACCACGGTCAAGGCGATCCGCAAGGACGTCACCGCCAAGTGCTACGGCGGCGATATCTCGCGCAAGAAGAAGCTGCTCAACAAGCAGAAGGAAGGCAAGAAGCGGATGAAGTCGGTCGGCTCCGTCGAGCTGCCGCAGGAGGCCTTCTTGACCGTCCTCAAGGTCGACTAGTGGGGGCGGACTGAGCATGCGTGCGGCGACGCTCGATCGGCGTGTCCGCAAGGAGGCACGCTCGCTCGTGCGCGAGGCTCGCGCCGCGCTCCTCGTCAAGAAAGGGCTGGTCGGCAAGGCCGGCGATCTGGAGATCGTGACCGACGAGGTCAACCGCGCGCTCGTCGACGGAGATCTCGCCAAGGTGCGGCAGGGGCTGCCGGCACTCGATTCGCTCGTCGACGAGCTGGTCAAGCGGCCGCCGAAATCCACGACGCGTGACTACGTGGAATCGATCGGCGCGGCGATCCTGATCGCGCTCGCGCTGCGCGCGTTCGTGATCGAGGCGTTCAAGATCCCGTCGAGCTCGATGTATCCGACGCTCGAGATCGGTGACCACATCTTCGTCAACAAGTTCATCTACGGGATCCGGATCCCGTGGACCAACACGAAGTTCTTCCAGATCCGTGGCCCCGAGCGGGGTGAGGTCATCGTGTTCATGCAGCCGTGTGAACCGGACCGCGACTACATCAAGCGCGTGGTCGCGGTCGCGAACGACACCGTCGAGGTCCGCTGCAACGTGGTCTACGTCAACGGCCAGGCCGTCCCCAACAAGCTCGTGGAGGGCGAGGGCTGCACGTACGACGACTACGACGAGATCAACAAGAAGTGGTTCACGCGCCAGTGCTCGCGCTACCGCGAGATCGCTGGCGATCTGGCCTACGAGACGTTCCACGACGCAGATCGCCCCCTGCGCGACGAGCGCGCCGTCGAGAACAACGGTCTCCTGACGGGCGACGGCAAGGACTTCCCCCGACTCGATGGCCCGCGGATGCCGCCGAGCTGCTCGACGAACCCCGACGGCGAGCCGCTGGTCGCACCGAACCAGAAGCGCGGCGAGCTCGTCGAGAGCCACCCCGGGGCGGTCACCGCGAACGCGTGCGAGCAGCAGCTCCACTACGTGGTGCCCGCGGGGCACGTGTTCGTGATGGGGGACAACCGGGCCAACTCCAACGACTCGCGCTACTGGGGATCCGTCCCGGTCGAGAACATCAAGGGCAAAGCGCTGTTCATCTGGCTGTCCTACAGTCACTGGGGCATCACCGATTGGTCGGGGATCCGGTTCGACAGGGTCGGCAACTTCGTGCACTGATCAGCTCCTCGATGAACGCCCGCCGCCTCGATCGCCGGATCCGCAAGGAGGCGCGCTCGCTCCTTCGCGAGGCGAAGGGTGCGCTCCTGAAGAAGCCGGAGATCAAGGGCAGGGCAGGCGCGCTCGCCCCGGTGGTCGCGGCCACCGACCAGGCGTTGACCTCGGGGGATCTCGCCGCCGTGCGCCGTCAGCTCCCGGTGCTCGATTCCCTCGTCGACGAGCTGATCGCGCGCCCCGCGAAGTCCGCGGTCGGCGAGCGGGTGGAATCCCTGGTCGTCGCCGTGCTCCTCGCGCTCGCGCTGCGTGCGTTCGTGATCGAGGCGTTCAAGATCCCGTCGAGCTCGATGTATCCGACGCTCGAGATCGGCGACCACATCTTCGTCAACAAGTTCATCTACGGGCTCCGCATCCCGTACACGAGCACCAAGTTCCTCGAGTTCCGCGGCCCGCGTCGCGGCGAGGTGATCGTGTTCATGCAGCCGTGCGACCGCGATCGGGACTACATCAAGCGGGTGGTCGCGACCGCGGGCGAGACCGTCGAGGTCCGCTGCGACGTGGTCTACATCAACGGCAAGGCGATCCCGCAGCAGCTCGCCGATGGGGAGTGCAGCTACGAGGACAACGACACCGGCGAGTGGCGCGAGAAGCCGTGTAGCCGCTATCGCGAGACCGTGGGAGACGAGACCTACGAGACGTTCCAGGAGCCGTCCCGCCCGCTGCGCGCGCCGCAGCCCTCGCTCCGCACGGACTTCCCGCTCCACCACGACGGGTTTCCCGACGAGGCTCCGAGCTGCGGGGCCGCGAGCGGTGGCGGCGTCGAAGCCGCGAACCAGGCCGTCGGGACGATCGTCGAGTCGGATCCGAATGCCGCCGCGTGCGCGCCGCGCATGCACTACGTGGTGCCAGAGGGGCACGTGTTCGTGATGGGCGACAACCGGGCGAACTCGAATGACTCGCGGTTCTGGGGCTCGGTGCCCCTCGACAACATCAAGGGCAAGGCCCTGTTCGTCTGGCTCTCGTACAAGGACTGGAGCCTCACCAACTGGACCGGCATCCGGTGGAGCCGGATCGGGAACTTCGTCCAGTGAGGTGGCTGGTCGTCCTCTCGCTCGTCGCCGCCTGCGAGACCACGCCGTACCAGACCACGCCGCTCGATGGCTCCACGGAGTGCGGCACCAGCACGTGCGGCGCCGGCGAGGTCTGCGTCAACACCCCGGCGGGCGTCGATGCCGCGGCGGGTGGCGGGGGCGGGGCGATGTGCTTTCTGCCACCGAAGGGCTGCTACATCTTCGACTGCAGCGGCGTGCGCTGCGCGCCGTGCATCCAGGCGCTGTGCTCGCTGGAGCCCGTCGAGGTCGCGGTGCGCAACGTCTACTGCCCGGCGCAGTGACCGCGGTCGTTACTGCTTCTTCTGCGGGACCGCGAGCTGCTTGAACACGGTCACCATCGCGTCCGCGACGGCGGCCTCGGCGGCCTGATCCCAGGTGTACTCGCGATCGCGATCGCGGATCTTCTTCCCGACCTCGACCTTGATCGTCGCCTGGCCATCACCGGTGAAGCCCATCGTGCGGCCCGGGATGTTCTCGCCGAGCATGTGGATCGCCACCCGGACCACCAGGCGCTGCGTGTTCGCCTTGGCCTCGACGGGCACGACCTCTTCGGACGCCTCGGTCAGCTCCACGGTGATCAGGTAGCCACCGGCGATGCCCTTCTTCTTCAGGAACTGGCGATACGGCTCCATCTTGGTCCGCCAGTCCGGCTGACCCTCGAGCTTCACCAGCTGGGGATGGGCGTCGAACGCCTTCTTCACCTGGGTCTCGACCCGCGGCGTCGCCAGCTTGGCCACGTCCTCCTTGACCTCCGGCTTGGCGGTCACCGCGGCCAGTTCGAAGTAGTACTTCTTTTTGGGGGCGGCCTCTGCCGATGAGGTCGCGCCGATCGAGAGGGCGACCAGGGCGGCGAGGGGCAGGGCGGAGCGGAGGATCATGGTGGGGTTCATCGATATCATCTCGGGGTCCTGGACTCCGGTTTTTCCCTTGAGACGGCGCATGCTAGCGTTGGATTCATGGTGAGGCCCCGCTGGCATGACGCCCTGATCGTCACCGCGATCGTGGGTGTGCTGGTAGTCGGTGTGTGGGCGCTGTGGTGGGACGATGTACGGGCGGCGCTCGGGATCGGGCCTGCCGACGAGACCCCGCTGGCGGCCCCTGTGCCGGCTACGAATAGCCAGACGTAAAGGGTCCTGAACTTGACCGTGATTGCGAAGGCTTAGTAGTCTTCTAGGGGGCGCCTACTGAGGTAGGCCTCAGGAGCCAATGTTCACCATCGTCCTGCAGGAAAAAGGCGGCGAGCAGCGCCGCATGGTGTTCAACAAGCCCGAGGTCACGATTGGCCGCGTGCAAGGCAACGACATCGTGCTCCCGAAGGGGAACGTGTCGAAGCGCCACGCGCGCATCGTGCTCAAGGACGGCAAGTTCATCATTGTCGACCTGAAGAGCACCAACGGCACGTACGTCAACGGCCGGAAGATCACGAGCCCGCTCGTGGTCAAGGACTCCGACAAGATCTACATCGGCGACTTCATCGTCGGTGTCGACGAGGCGTCGTCGCAAGAGGGTGACGGTCCGTCGGAGACGACCACGTCTCCGCCCGGTGGTGATCGCCTCGTCAATCAGCCGCCGCCGCAAGACATGCGGCCGCCACGTCCCACGGAAGCGCAGCCGATGGCCGCGCTGCCGATTCCGATGAACAACGATCCGGTGCCACCGCCGCCGGTCGCCGCGCCCGTCCGTCCTGGACCGCCGCGGCCCGCTCCCGCGTCGCGCGATCTTGCACCGCGCGAGGCGCCCGCTCCGCGCGAGCGCGAGATGGATGCGCCTCCGCCCGCGGGCCCCGGTCCGGGCCGCGCCATCCCGCCGATCGCATCCCCGCCGCCCGATGGTGCGCGTACGCGTCCGCCGATGGGCCGCCCTGGCGGGACCATGCCCCCGCCCATGGCGCCGATTCCGCCGATGGCAGCGCCGATCCAGGCGCCCCCGCAGCCGCAGCATCTCGAGGCCGCGCCTCCGCCACCGAGCTTCTCCCCTCCGCCGCCCGTCGCGGCACCGATGCCGGCCCCCACGTTCGCGCCGCCACCGCCGGTCGCGGCGCCGTCGTTCGCTTCTCCGGTCGCACCGGCACCTGCCCCCACCTTCGCGGCACCCGCTCCGATGGGTGCGCCTGCGCAGGTCGTTCCGCTCGCCCCCACGGCATCCGCGAACAAGGCCCGGAACCTCGTCGGCGCGGGTGCGAAGCGCGTGGTCGGTCGCTCGGTGTCGATGCCGAGCCGCCGTGGCGTGCACATCGAGCCGCTCGATCCCAAGGTCGTGAAGATGCTCGATCTGCAGTCGCAGATCCTCGAGCGCCTCCGCGTGAAGCTCGATCTGGACAAGATCCCGATCGAGCGCCTGCACGAGGAGGAGCTGTGGCAGCGCGCCGAGCGCGCCACGATCGATCTCGTCGAGACGCTCGAGACCTCGGGCGAGCTGCCGAAGTACATCGACCAGGACACGCTGATCAAGGAGACGCTCTCCGAGGCGCTCGCACTGGGGCCCCTCGAGGACCTGCTCGCCGACGAGAAGATCGACGAGATCATCATCGATCGTCGCGATCGCGTCGTGGTCGGCAAGGATCGCCAGCTGCGGAGCTCGGGCAAGGCGTTCTCCTCGGACGAGGTGTTCGAGCGGGTCGTGAAGCGCCTGGTCGCCGAGGCTGGTGCGCGGCTCGATGATGCGAACCCGGTCGTCGATCTGCGGATGCGCGATGGCACGCGGCTCACCGCCGCCGTCGCGCCGGTCGCAGCGCGCGGCGCGTGCCTGGTCCTGAAGAAGGTCCCGGCGCAGATGCCGCAGCTCTCAGATCTCGGTGCGCAGGGCGCGATGAGCCCCGGCATGGCCGATTTCCTCGCGACCTGCGTGACCGCACGCCGCAACGTCCTGGTGTGTGGTGGTCCGGCCTCGGGCAAGACCGCGGTGGTCGCGGCGCTGGCCGCGGCTGCGCCCGCGGGCGAGCGGGTGATCTCGATCGAAGAGGTCGCCGAGCTGTCGATCGCGCGGGATGAGTGGATCCAGCTCGAGACCCGCGTCGGCATCGGCAAGAACGCCGACGTGGATCTCGCGGCACTGCTCGAGACGGCGATCCGCCTGTCACCGGACCGGCTGGTGGTCGGCGAAGTTCGCGGCCGTGAGGCGCTGCCGCTGATCAACGCGCTGAATGCGTCGATCGATGGTGCGATCGTCGCGATGTCGGGCGAGGGTGCGAACACCGCACTCACCCGCCTCGCCACGCTGGCCCGCGTCACCGCTCCCTCGAGTGCGGACGCACCGCTTCGCGAGCTCGTGGCACAGGCGTTCGAGATCGTCGTGCACGTGGCGCGCTGGAGCGATGGCTCGCTCAAGGTGATCTCGATCGAAGAGGTCGTCGGTCACACCGAGAACACGTTCGACACCCACGTGCTGTTCCACCACGCGAATGGCGCGTTCGTGGCGACCGGGACCGTGCCGCGCTTCTACTCGGAGCTCGAGGCGCGCGGCATCCCGGCTGATCAAGCCGTGTTCCGCTAAGCGCTCGCTGGAGGCGCGCTAGCTGCCGGCGCGCTCGCCCGCGGCGCGCGGGAAGCCGCCACGACCGGAGCGCACGACGCTCGAGCGGCCGAGCGCCTCGAGCGCGGCCTTGCAGCGCGCGAGCGGGTCGGTGCCGACGGCGCTGGTGCACGACAGCATGTCGCTCGGGCCGGGCTTGCTCCCCTGAGCGCCGGGGCGACGCACCATGACGTACGTGTTCACGCTCTGCTTGTCCTGGAGGACGAACGTGAAGCCGGTGGCGGGGCCGAGCGCCGTGGGGATCGTGATCCCGACGAGGGCCGCGCCGGCCTCTTGCGCCTCGTCGCGGACGCGCTCCTCGAACTCCTTGGCGTCGAGACGCTTGCGCTCGAACATCATGGTCTCGAAGGCGCCGCAGCTCGCACCGACGGCAAACGTCTCCGGATCCTCCTGCACCACCGTGAGCGGGCACGCGGCGACCCAGTCCGGCGTGTTCTCGACGATGTGCGCCATGCGCGGCTGCTCTCCGCGGGCCAGGCGCGGTGGCCGGGCGTGGGCGACCGCGACCAGCGAACCGACGAGCGTGACGGCGACCAGGCGAGCGATCGTTGGGGAGGCGGTCCGCATGCAACAGGCGTATGCCCGCGCGATCGCCGTTACAAGGTGACCAGGATCAATTCGCGACGCGGCGCGCGAGGTCGAGCACCTCGAGATCCCGCGGCCACACGGCCTTGAGGAGATCGACGAGGCCCTTGGCGGACGCGGTGTCGCCGGCCTCGAGAGACTCGCGGACGCCGGCGATCTGTGCGGCCTTGAGCGAGGGGCCGAGCAGCGACGACTTGGTCGCGGCCTGTGCGCGCAGCACCTCGTCGCCGGTCAGGTTCGCCAGACGCGCGAGCTGCGCCCAGAAGTAGCCGGCCTGCTCGTGCTGGACGCCTTCGGCGGTCTCCGCGGCCATCCGGATCTCGTCGAGGGCGTTGCCGAGGTCGCCGAGCTTCTCGGAGATCCTGCCCAGATCGAGCCACGCCCAGGCGAACGCCGGATCGTCGGCGACCGCCTGTTCGAGCTCGTTGCGGGCATCCTCGTCGGCGCCCTGCGCGAGCATCGCGAGGCCCAGCCGCCAGCGCGGTCCGGGCGCGGCCGGATCCCGCTTGAGGTGGGCGCGGAGCTGGCGCTCGTGGACGGCCGGCAGCAGCTCGCCGTCTTCGTCGAACACGTTGTCGGCGAACTCGCCGTCCCCGTCGTAGAGCAGGGCCGCCGCATCCACCGCGCCGGCGAGCCACCGATCGATCCGGGTGCCGTCACAGATCTCGTCGTCGAGCGATTCGTCGGTGCGCCAGATCTTGCCGCGGTGATCGATCGAGACCGCGTCTCCCTCGAGCACGGCGAACCGCCAGCGCCCCGGGGTGGGCATCGTGACCTCGCGCGCGGGCGAGATCTCGATCGTATCGAGGAAGATCCGCCCGCCGTCGCAGCGCGCATAGAGCTCGATCAGCGGCTCGGGCAGGCCCTTCGGGAGCGAGGGCCCGGGCGGATCGAGATCGTGGAGGCCGGGTGGGGCCGCTTCGAGGACGCCGATGATGCGATCGAGGCCGTGATCGTCGTCGCGTCGCTTCTTCGCCATGGCGGGGTTCGCCTTATCGCGCGAGCGGCATCGCGCCCACGGCGACGATCGGTTCGCCCGCTGCATCCACGCCGCGATAGACCGCCACGACACGCGTCCCGCTCGCGGGCGCCGGCACGCGGATCAGCTCGGCCGTACCGCCGGCGACCTTCGCCGCGCCGAGCGAGGTGCGCACGCCACGATCGTCCTCGACGAGCACCTCGACGGTGCCGCCCCCGAGACCGGTCCCGGAGACCACCACGCCATCGCCGATGTTGATCGTGAGATCGCCGCGGACCAGGAAGTCGAGGAGGCCGGCCTCGTAGCTCGCGACCTCGGGGAGGATCACGGCGATCTGCTCGAGCATGCAGTCGTCATCGATCCAGAACGAGAGCACGCCGTGATCGACCTTGTACCGGGCGAGGCAGGTGCCTCGCGTGTCGCGGAGCGTGGTGCCATCGTCGCGGCTCGCGGCCATCAGGTTGAGGCGCGCCGGCAGGCTCGGCTGCGGGCGCGACAGCTTCGGGCGGGTGTCCGCCCCGACCCGCGTGGGGCTGGGCAGGGTGTTCGGTGAGAAGTACGAGCGGGAGATCACGTCGGCGAGCCCCTCCCCGGCCTTGGTGACGCCGGTGAAGTACTCGCGAAGGTGATCGCGCGTGATCACGCGGCTCGGGGTGGTGACGCCGAGGCGGCCGTGCGCGAGCGCGGCGATCCGCTCGAACCGCGAACCGAGATCGTCGGGACCGGCGCCCATCGGCTCGAGGTGGCTGGCCTCGTCGC
Source organism: Myxococcales bacterium (assembly GCA_016720595.1). Taxonomy (GTDB): domain Bacteria; phylum Myxococcota_A; class Polyangia; order Haliangiales; family Haliangiaceae; genus JABFXX01. Next base: position 571,251 of record JADKKI010000002.1, on the reverse strand, counting down.
TGCGGACCCGTGACGGCGTCCCGAGATCGCCGAGCGTGTGCAGGATCGCGCCGGCCGCGATCAGCGCCGCCGCCATGTGGCGCGAGCGCTCGCCCGCGGTCTTGGCACTCACGGCCTTCGCGTACTGGCCGAGGAACGACTCGACGTTGAACGGGTTCGTCCGATCGGTGACCCAGTCCGGCGCGGGGACCCCACGGGCGGGGAGCGCCGCGCGCCCGATCGCCTCGCGGATCTTGTCGGAGGCTCCGGCGAGGACGCCACGCTCGGGCGCGATCCAGCCACGGTGCGTGGCCGGATCGTAGAAGTGATTGGCACCGTTCGCGGCGGGGATGTCGGCGAGCGCAGCGCCCGCAGCGAGCCACGACAGCGCGACCTGGCGACCGCGCGCATCGGGAACCGCACCGTGCGTGGGGGACAGCAGCTTGATCGCCGCCATCAACGCTGGCGCGTCCGCGGGCGGGATCGTGAGCTGCTCGAACAGGCCGCCCGTGAAGCCGAGCGTGACGAGGCGCTTGTGGAGCCGCGATGCGAGCGCCGCCTGTTCGGCGAGCCCGGCGTGCGTGGTCTCGGGCTCCCAGGCCGCGGCAGGGGAGGCCAGTGCGGCGATCAGGAGGAGGGCTGCGAGTCGCTTCACTTGGCACCGCCCGAGGTCGCGGGGAGGAGCGTCTTGATTCGCCCGTACACCATGTTCGCGAGCGCGATCGCATCCTCGGCGTTCGCGCACTGGTTGGTACCGCAGGTCAGCAGCAACACGATCCCGCGCGGTGCATCGAGGAAGCCGACGCCGCGGATGTCGTTCTCGAGGGCCACGAACGAGCGGCTTCCGATGTCATCCTTCTCGACGGTGCCGGGCAGCTGCGTGACCAGCTCGTCGTACCGCTCCTGCGCCTTGCCCGGCTCGAGCCGCCACATGCGCATGGCGACATCCCAGGTCTCGGGACGCCCCTTGGCCTTGAAGTGCTGCGACGAATACGTGGCGGTGTCGGGCTCGTCGGACAGCGGGCCGGTCTCGAACGCACCGTCATACTTGGTGCGCCCCTTGATGTCGTTCTCGGTCAGGAGCTGCGCGGCGACCACGTACTGGCCATCGCCACGGCCGGGTCGGACGTCCGAGCCCGACGCGCGCTTGCCATCGAGCTCGGCGCTCGCATCGGACAGCTCCCACTGGGTGAGTGCGGCGACAGCGGTGCCTCCGCCGACGAACCGGAGGTGGCGCGCGTGCGAGAGCTCCGTGCGCCAGCGATCGAGCAGGACCTGGTTGTCGCGCTGCGCGAAGTCCATGCGGATCCCGAGATCGTTGAACCGACGATCGCTGCGGTAGGCGACGTAGCCGCGCTTGTAGACGAGGAGGGCGAACTCGGTGACGCGGGTCCCCTTGGGGATCGCGGCCAGCTCGGGGATCCGGTATCCGCCGCCGGCGTCCGTGGAGCCGACGAACTCGCGCGCGCCAGCGGGCTCGGGCAGGCCCGTGCCGCGCTCCAGGGTCCAGGCGCCATAGACCAGCGCGCCCGCGACGGGGGCGTGGGTGGTGGCGTCGACGACCCGACCGTTGAACGGCCCGGCGAGCTGGCCGGCGTCGGGGGCGTCGGGGCGGACCCGGAACGGTGCCGTGCGGACCGCGGAGTCCACACACGCGGAAGCGGAGGCAGCGCCGACGAGCGCCAGCACAAGCGCGAGTCGATGAGCGGATTTGCGTGGCACGGAGCCGAGCGGTCTTAGCAACTTGCCCGCTGTGTTGCAAACCGGGCTTGTGCCATTCAAATCCCCGAGTGTTGTTGAGACACTCGTGCCGGGTTCAACCGTAGGGGTCAGATGCGTTGTTCGATGTGCGGCCACGAAAGCCCACCTGGGTCGTCGTTCTGCCTCAACTGTGGCAGCTCGTTGGCGCCAGCTGTGGCGGCACCGGTGTATGCGCAGACCCCGCCTCCGGCTCCGGGGTTGCCCACGATCTGTGGCGTCTGCCGCGGCGAGAACCCGATCGGGATGAAGTTCTGCCGTAGCTGCGGCAGTGCGCTCGGCAACACGCTGTCCGGGCCGATGCCCGCGGGCCCGGTGCCGATGGGCCAGCCCGGTGGAGGCGCGCCCGGTGGAGGTGCCCCAGGTGGCGGCTACAACCCGATGATGGGGGCCACGATGGCCGCGCCGCCACCCATGGCGCCGCCGCCGATGGCACCGCCGCCGATGGCACCGCCACCGATGGCACCGCCGCCGATGATGTCGTCCACCCCGGGCCAGCTGCCGTCGACCGCACCGGGCGTCCTCCCACCGGCTCCGCTCGGAGTCTCCGGGGCCTCGCCGAAGGTCGCGCCCGTCCCGGCACAGGGCAACATGATCACGTGTCCGCGCTGTGGCACGCCCACGCCCGTGGGCTTCGCGTATTGCCAGCAGTGCGGCCTGCACATGCAGGCGATGCAGCCGACCGATCCCGGACAGGATCCTCGACCGCGCGCGCCGTCGTCGCCGGGAACCTCGCCGAGCGGTCGTCCGATCGCCGCGATGATCAGCGGCGGTAGTGCGGTGGTGACCAGTGGTGGCAATCCGGCGATCGATCCGTCGATCGATCCCAAGGGTGCGACCCTGGCGTCCGACGGCATTCGCGCCGGGTCGATCACGCCGGCGCGCGCTGCGTCCGTCGGCGCCGGCACCGGTCCGGCATGGGGCACCGCGGTGCTGGTCAATCGCGATGGCTCCGATGGCCAGCGATTCACGCTCTCCGGCGAGTACGCCGTGGTGGGGCGCGCCGGTGCGGACATTGCCTTCGACGACGATCGGTTCCTCGCACGCCAGCACGCGCGCTTCGAACGCTCGGGAGATGGCGTCAAGGTGATGTCCCTCGACACGCTCAACGGCGTGTTCAAGAAGGCCGATCTGCCGGTGGAGCTGATCGATGGGATGACGATCCTCGTCGGGCGCGAGGTGCTGCGCTACGAGCGTGTCGAGCCGGAGGAGGCCAAGGTTCATCCGCTGATCCGCCACGGCGTGGCGCTGTTCGGTTCACCTCCCCGGGAGCCGTGGGGGCGGTTCGTGCAGATCGTGCCGTCGGGTGGCTACCGCGATGTGCGGCACCTGGCCGGCGAGGAGATCGTGCTCGGTCGCGAGGAGGGCGACATCGTGTTCCGCGATGACGCGTTCATGTCGCGCCGCCACGCGGCGGTGACCTGGGACGGCAAGAAGGCGCAGATCACGGATCTCGGGAGCTCGAACGGCACGTTCGTCCGGATCACCGGGCCCACCGCGATCAAGCACGGCGATCACGTCCGTATGGGTGATCAGCTGCTGCGGGTCGAGCTCGGCACCTGAGGTGAGGGAGGACGCCGCCGATCCGGATCCGCGCCCCGAGCTCGTTGTCGTGATCGCTGCGGCGACGGACATCGGCGAGGTGCGCGAGCACAACGAGGATAGCCACCTCGTCGGCGATCTCGACGCGTCCCAGAAGCTCGAGCTCGTGGAGCAGGTGTTCGAGGGCAGCGGAGCGCGCGGGCCGCTCCTCGTCGTGTGTGATGGGATGGGCGGGGTGGAGGGCGGAGAGATCGCGTCCGATCTCACCGCACAGGTGATGTGGCGCGAGATGAAGGGCACGCCCGCCACGCGCGATCCGGAGGTGTTCGCGCGCCTGCTCCGGCGCGCCGCGCGGGTCGCGAACCACGATGTCCATGCGATGGCGCGTCGCGAGCCCGGGCTCCGAGGCATGGGCACCACGCTGTCGGCCGCGGGCGTGATCGGGGATCGCCTGATCCTCGCCACCGTCGGTGATTCTCGGGCCTATGTCCTGCGTGCGGGCGCGCTCGTGCAGGTCACGCGCGATCAGTCGCTGCAGTCCGCGTTGATCGCCGCGGGCCACTCCCCGGGCGAGGTCGCGAGTGCGGGCGGGGCGATCCTGCAGGCGCTCGGGGTGGGCGACGATGTCGAGCCGTCGCTGTCGATGACCGAGCTGCGCGCCGGGGATCGCATCCTCCTGTGCAGCGACGGGCTCTACGGCCTGGTCGGCGATCCCGCGCTCGCGCTGCTGCTGTCGAGACCGCACGATGTCCAGCAAGCCGTTCGCCTCCTGGTCGCGGCCGCGCGTGCCGCCGGCGGTACGGACAACATCACGGCGATCGTCTGCGAGGTCAACGGAGGACGTCTGGTGGCCCCCAAGGGCGATGACGACCTTCCCTCGTTCATGGAGTTCGATCCCCAAAAGGAGGGCGATCCCGCGCTCACGGAGACCTCGTACGTCGCGCGCCGGCTCGCCGCCCGGATCGGGATCCCCCAGAACTCGATCCCCCCCAGCATCCCGGTGACGGGGCAGCATGCCGTGCTGCGATCGTCGATCGGCATCCGGGTCCCCCCCACGTCGCTCCCGGTCGAGCTGGATGGCCCGGCCCGGAAGCGGCTCCGTGCCAGCATCCTGCGGTGGTGGTACGTGCCGATCGTGGTCCTCGCCTGCGTGGTCGCGTGGTGGCTCGGCGGCCGGTGATCCGCGACGCCGCCACACGGCGGGGGAGTGGGCTTGGGGTACGATGCCCACGTGCGGGTCGTCATCGACCACGTCGCGGGTGCGCGACGCGGCCAGCGGCAGGAGTTTCCTGCGGGGGCGCGGGTCCGGTTTGGCCGGCACCCTGAATGTGAAGTCTCGTTCGATCCCCACCGCGATATCGACGCCAGCTCCCGCCACGCCGAGCTGCGACCGATCGATTCGGGCTGGGTCCTCGTCGACTCGGGCTCGTCGAACGGGACCTATGTCGAGGGCCATCGGATCACCGAGGCCCTGGTCGCACGTGACGCACCGATCGCCATCGAGTTCGGGCCGGGGGGGCCACGGATCCGGCTGTTCGTAGGGGATGATGCGGCGATCGAGGCACTGCCGCCGGCCCCGGTCGAGGCGCGCAAGCCGCCCTGGGTGATCTACGGCCTGCTCGGGTCGATCGCCGTGGTGCTGATCCTCGTCCTTGCGGTTGCCCGCTGCTAGCCCCCGTGGGAGTCCCCGATTTCACGCAAACTGGGATGCGGACAGCGGAAACATCTGCGAAAATTCGCGTGGGATGAACTGCCCGTCGTGTAACTCGTCGCTCGAGCCAAATGCTCGATTCTGCGGCGTGTGCGGGTACCGGCTTCAGCCGGCACGAGCGGCTGCTCCCGCCGCAGCACCGGCAGGCCCGGCGAACGGGAACCCGCGCGCACAGACACCACCCAGCGGAGCGCCGCAACTCGGTCGCGCGGGTGGGCCAGCCGCCGCTCCCAAGCCGCAGCAGCCGCGCCCCGCGCCCAAGCCGCGCCCGAAGATCGGCGACGAGATCTATATCAACCAGGTCCTCAACAACCGCTTCAAGGTCGAATCGAAGATCGGCGAGGGCGGGTTTGGTGCGGTGTATCGCGGCACGCAGCTGGCGACTGGACGCAAGGTCGCGCTCAAGCTCCTGCACCCGGAGATGACCAAGGACGAGAACCTCGTCGCGCGGTTCCGGCGCGAGGGCATGGTGCTGTGCAACCTGCGGGACGCGCACACGATCACGACGTACGACTTCGACCAGACTCCCGACGGCACGCTCTACATCGCGATGGAGTTGCTCGAGGGCAAGAGCCTTCATCAGACCTTCCACGAGCAGGCGCCGCTCGAGTGGAAGCGCGTGTTCAAGATCCTGACGGAGATGTGCAGCTCGCTGTCCGAGGCGCACGCGCAGGGCATCGTGCACCGCGACCTGAAGCCCGAGAACATCTACCTCGAGACGCGGCCGGGGAATCCCGAGTTCGTGAAGATCCTCGATTTCGGGATCGCCAAGGTGATGCGCGGTGACTCGATCGATCCTCAGTCGCCGCAGCTGACCGCGACTGGTCAGACGCTCGGCACGCTCGAGTACATGTCGCCCGAGCAGCTGATGGGCAAGCCGCTCGACGGGCGCAGCGACGTGTATGCGCTCGGCGTGGTGGCCTACGAGATGATCACGGGGCGCCTGCCGTTCCCGGACGCCAAGGGCCCGGCGGGCCTGATCACCGCGCAGCTCAAGCAGACGCCACCGCCGCCGTCCACGGCCAACCCGAAGGCGAGCCTCCCGCAGGCCGCCGATCGGGTGATCCTGAAGTGCCTCGAGAAGGACAAGAACAACCGCTTTGCCGATGTCTCCGCGCTCGCGTTCGCGTTGACCGAGGTGGTCACGCACACGAGCACCGAGCTCGCCGCGCTGTCCGCATCCCAGGGCGCGAGCTCTGGTAGCTCGAACCGGCTCGCCGGCCCCGAGCTGCTCGAGACCCGGCGTGGCGACATGCCCAACCTGCCGCCGCCGGCGATGCCGATGCACCAAGCGTCGGCGCAGAGTCAGCCCGGGCTTCCCGGCATGGGGCCCGCGATGTCGGGGCACATGCCGCAGAACGTGCCGCAGAGCAATCCTGGCTATGCGTCGGCGGCCCCGATGGCCCCGATGCCCCCGATCGGCAGCGGCGTTTCTCAAGCGCCGTTGACCCCGTATCCGCAAGCGTCGGCCGCGCAGATCCAGGGCCATCCGCAGAGCTCGCATCCCAAGGCGCCCGGATCGTCGAAGTGGATGTGGTGGGTCGTCGGGTTGCTCGTGCTCGGTGCGGCGGCAGGCGCCGTGCTCGCGCTCGTGATGCGCTGAGCGCTGAGCGTCGCCGCTGATCGCGCGTGCTAGCGCGAGAGCAGCGCGCGCGCGCGTTCCTCGCCCTTGGGATCGTCCGGGCCACCGTCGAGCCACGCCTCGAACGCGGCGCGTGCACGTGGGATGTCGCCGCGAGCCTGCGCGATCGTCGCCTCGAGCTCGAGGGCCTCGGGCAGCGTGGGCGCACGTGCGCGCGCGCGTGCACAGGCCTCGTCGGCGCGCTCGGTGTCGCCCGCGAGGAGCGCGCCGCGGGCGACGCGGAGCTCCGCACGCGCGGCGACGAGGTTCGGGAGGCGATCCGGATCGAGCGCTGGATCCGCTGCGATGTCGGCGGAGGGGGCGGCGCGATCACCTTCGCCCCGCAGCTCGTGGCGGAGATCGAAGGCACGCATCCGACCGCCGGCGCGCGGGTCGGCGATCCACAGCTCCAGCGAGGAAGGATCGAGGATCACCGTGTGCACCGCGCGGCCGTCGTCGATCACACCGCGATGGCCGGCAGGCCGTGCGGTCTCGTCGAGCCCGCGTTGATCGCGGAGGATCGCGGCCATCGCGGCGACGTCGGGCAGCGGGTTCTTCACGAGCTTCGCGGCGCGGTCGACGCGCTGCTGGGTGGCCAGCATCCGGCGTGCGCGATCGTTCTCGGGGTCGCTCGACAGCGCATTGGTGGTGAGCACGTCACCGAGGGCGGATGACTTCGGGTTCCGCTCGATGATCGCCTTGCTCGGAGTGCGCTCGACGAGCACCCAGGTTCCGCTGGTGCCATCGATCACCACGATCACGGCCGCGCCGAGCGTGGGCGTGGTCTCGATCAGCTTGACCGCCTCGTCGAGCGTCTTCGCCTGCTCCAGCACGGTACGGGCGAGCAGCGCGACCGGGCGCGCGGTTCGCGTGGGGCGGACGTCGCTCGTCCGCACCGGATCGACCATCACGGCGATCCCCTGGGCGTTGACGCCGGTGACCACGCCGAGCTGGCCGGGCCAGCCGACGCCGGCCCAGGCGATCCGTCCCTCCGGGTGGGCGATCGTCAACACCGGGATCTCTGCATCCCCACCGTCATCGAGGCCCGGCATCGCGAACACCCGGCCCACCCACAGCCGTGCGGGTGCCTGCGCCTGGTGGGCGAGCACGATCAGGCTCTGCGCGAGGCTCTTCTGCTCCGCCTCGTCGGTGCGAGGGGAGGGTGCACCGACATCGAGCACCGCCTGCGTGCGGACGAGGTCGGTGAACGACACGTCCACGCCACTCGCCTCGGCGCCCCGCGTCATCCCGGCCACCATCCGGCGGTCCTGATCGACCAGGCCGTCATCGATGAACCGCCAGCGCCACGCCAGGCGCATCCCGTGGGTGGTCCCGCCGAACATGCCGTCGTCGCTGACCGTGTGCTCGATCGAGGGGGCCGCGGCGGCCACGACGGCGGGGAGCCAAGGTGCGAGCAGCCGCCCGTGAGCCGCCCCGAACGCATGGGCCTCGCCGGAGATCCGCAGGACCGGCAGGCCGCCGACCCAGCTGAGGGACGATCCCCCGTAGGTCAGGGCTGGAGGGGCTCCAGGGGCGGTCTGGACCGAGGTCATCGCTCCGGACACCTCGCCGCTCGGCACGTCATAGGTCACCGAACGCCGGTAGATGAACCAGCCCACGACGATGGCGACCCCGAGCATCGCGACCGCGATCACACCCGCTCGCCACGGTCTGGGCAGGCCAGAGCGTCGACCGCCGATCACCAGGTCGGGCACGGGGCGGGTCATACCCCTGCGATCGCGATCATGGAAGCGTTGCACCGACGGTGAGCGCTGATTTCCACATTGACCGATCTGAGGGTGGTTGCTAGCTTTCGGGGACGGGTTCCGTCGATGTCCGGATTCACTCCATCGACCAGCGCCTTGGCATCCGGGGCGATCACGTCCCAGGCGCTGCTCGTGGTGGTGGTCGGGTTGCTCGCGCTCGTGATCCTCGGCCTGGTCGCGATGGTGCTGCTCCTGCGCCGTCGCGCGAAGGCTCCACCCGCTTCGACCGCCGAGCAACGCGAGCTGTTGCCGCTCGCGGCCGCACCTCCGTCGGCGCCGCGTCCGCGCGTGCGCCCCGCAGTGGTGCGCGGTGGCGGAGGTGGCGGGCTCGCCGTCGCGACCTCGAGCGCGATGGTGTGTCCGACGTGCCGGACCGAGTACCACGGCATGACCTACTGTACGCGCGACGCGCGCCGGCTAGTCCCGCCCGAGGAGATGCTCGTCGGTGCGAACATCAGCGCAGCGAAGTCGATGGGGCGGAGCGCCGGGCTCGTCTGCATGGCGTGCCGGCGTGCCTACGAGCCAGGGCTGCGGAGCTGCCCGCACGACGGCAACGAGCTGGTGCCGTTCACGGTCTACAACGCCACGCGTCCTCGCAGCCGCGCGAAGACGAGCGAGCCCTCCGGCGTGGTCGCGCGGATCTGTCCCGTGTGCAGCTCGAAGTACGATCTCAACGCGCGGTTCTGTGGCCACGATGCCGGCGAGCTCGTGGTGATCAACTGAGCGCGGCGTAGCAGCGACTCAGGCGCGGCGTCGCGACGCGGAGAGCCGCCGTGTGCGGCTCAGATCGACTCGCAGAACTCGATCCGCCGCGGGACCTTGTACGGCGCGAGGTTGCGCGCGCAGTGATCGATGATCTCCTCGGCGCCGCACTTCTGCTTGGTGACGACGCGCGCGACGACCATCGCGCCGGCCATCGGATCGGTGACCACGGTGGCCTGCGCCGCCTTGATCTTGGGGAATGACTCGAGGCAGCCCTCGACCTCACCGAGCGCGACGCGCTTGCCATCGACCTTGACGACATCGTCCTCGCGGCCGGTGAGCTGGAGCCGGCCGGTCTTGTCGAGCTTGCCGAGATCTCCGGTGCGGAGCCAGCCGGCCTTATCGATCGAGCCGATGGCGACCATGCCGGAGGCGCGCGAGGTGGGCTCGCGCTCGTCGTCGAACGGGCCGATCGACTTGGGCGAGAGCGTCTTGCTCTTGACCCAGATCAGGCCCTCTTTCGCCGCGGCCGGCTTGCCGTCTGCGGTGGTGATCCGGACCTCGACGCCATCGATCGGCTTGCCGACCGTGGTGGGGTACTTGCCGGAGTCCTCGAGCGTGACCGTGGCGGCCTCGGTGGAGTGGTACGACGACAGCACGGAGATCCCGTACTTGTCCTTGAACTCGTCGGCGACCAGCTGATCGAGGCGCGAGCCCGCCGCGAGGAACCGCGGGTTCTTGACCTCGAGCTTCTTGGCCGTGGGGAGCTTCGAGAGCTCCGCGTACATCGAAGGCGTGCCGGGCAGGAGATCGACCTCGTGGTCGCGGAGCAGCTTGCCGATCCGGCGCGCGCTGATCTCCTCCTCGAGGAACATCGTGGAGCCGAGCTTGAGCGTGGGGAGAAACCCGAGGTCCCAGCCATAGGCGTGGAACAGGGGGACGGCGACCAGCACGCGCGTCTTCTCGGACATCCCGAGCGCGGCGATCGCGTGATCGACACCTGCGATCGTGTTCTTGTCCGTGCGGAGCACGCCCTTGGGATCCCCGAGGGAATCGGCGGTGAACAGCACCGCGATCGGCTCGACGCCGTGATCGGGTGGGCTGCGCCGGTACACGCTGCAGGTGAGGAGCGTGCCCTGCAGCCGGCGGCGGACCTCGGCGGCATCGGTGGCGGGGACCGTGTTCGGCAGCGCATCGCGCGGCGGCGGCGCGGTGGGCCGGGTGACGCGGGCGCGGGGCAGGGTGCTCGGCGGGACCGGCGCGCTCGTGCCGTTGGCCGAGATCGAGCCCTCACTGCCGCGGGGGCGCGTGACCAGCGCACGCAGCGGCGCGGCGGCGAGGATCAGCTCGAGCTCGCGTCCACCCGTGGTGGGATCGATCGGGACGATCGCGGCGTCGAGCTTCGAGAGTGCCAGCGCGAGGATCACGAAGTCGGGCACGTTGCCGAGCATCAGCCCGACCCACGCACCTTCTTTGATCCCCATGCTCTTGAATTCTTGAGCTCGACGATCGACGCGGTGGAGGAGGCCACGCCACGAGAGGTAGTTGTCTCGATAGACAACCGCCTTGTTGTTTCCCTGGGCTTTCGCGGCTTTCCTCAGCCAGTCGTAGAGCAGGGTCATGGAACCTCTCGAAACCTCGCTCAGGGGTAGGGTGCAAAAGGTGCAGTCCCCGAGCGGTGGCACTGTACCAGGGCAATCCGGCACCCTCAACGTGTCGAACCGACTTGATTTACCCGGCCATTCGGGGGAAGCACGGGCCGTGAGCGCTGCACCCCTCCCCAAGGCGGACCACGACCCGGCTCCCGAGCCGAGCGCGGCCGATGCCGAGGGTTGGGCGCTCCTGGAGGCCCTGCGGAGGCGTCTCGATGACCAGGGCTCGCTGGGCCGCAAGACCGCGACCCAGGTCAGCCAGCTCGCCGAGTCGATCGGGGCGCTGGTCTCCGAGCAACGCCAGCGTGCCAAGTGGGCCAACCTCAACTCGTTCGTCGCCTACGTGATCTTCACGGTCGTGGTCGGCGCTGGGTTCTACATGCTCTACCGCAGCCGCGCGCACGAGCTGGTAGAGGCGCGTGACGCCGCCCAGCGCGAGCGCGATCAGGCCGTCCAGCACACCAACGAGCTCACGGCGAAGGCCACCGCCCGCGACCAGGCCGACAACCGCGCGTGGGAGGTCTATCAGCTGCTCGAGGCCGGCAAGCGCAGCGAGGCCGCCGGCAAGCTCGGCGCGCTCGCAGAGCTACCGCTGTCTCGCACCGAGCGCGCGGTGCTCGCGGCGCGCGCGCACGAGACGCAGGTGATGGAGGTCGACAGCGCCCTCAAGACCGCCGCCGCTTCGTTCAAGGCGGGCCGCTACGCCGAGATGATCCCGGCGCTCGAGGCCGCGCTCGTCAGCGAGCCGGCGGGCGCGCGTGCGTCGACGATGCGCTACTTCCTCGGCGTCGCGTACGCGAAGGCCAACGAGCTCGACAAGGCGATCGCTGCTCTCACCGCGGCCGTGGCGGCCGAGGTCGACCAGGAAGATGCGCGCTTCCAGCTGGCGAGCGCGCTCGATCGCGCCGGTCAGTATGCGCGCGCACGCACCGAGTACGATCGGTTCGCGACGGCGCACCCGCAGTCCGGGCTCGCGGTGTTCGCGATGCGGCGCTCGGCCACGCTCGCGCGGATGCCGGCGACCGCGCCTGTACCTCCGACCAAGGCGGTCACCACGCCCGCGCCGACTGACGTGAAGGCAGCGACGCCGACACCGACCGCGCCGACCACGCAGCCGACTGCGACGCCGGCGCAGACGCCACCGACGAAGGCACCGACCGCGCCCGCGAAGACCGCGCCGACGGCCGTCAAGGCCGTGTCCCCCGCGCCCGCGAAGGCCGCGGCGCCCGTGCTCCCCGCGCCGACCAAGTCCGCTCCGCCCACCGTCGAGGCCGGCTCGGGTGTCGCGCCGATGTCGATCGGATCCGATGAAGTGAAGCTCGATCCAGCGCCGCGTGCGGAGCCCGCACCGTCGCAGCTGCCCTCGTTCGATCTCGATCGCACGCCGGCGCCGAACCCGTCGGGGCCGCCGATCGAGCGCGAGCCCGCACCCTCGCAGCCGAGTCCGCCGCGGGGCGAGGTGCCACCACCACCGCTCCGGTTCACGACCTCGGGAGATCCGAGCGCCGACGACGGCCAGACCAACCATGCGCCGAGCGCGGACGACGGCCACGCGAGGCTCGAGCCCACGCCCCGCGCCGAGCCGGCACCCTCGCAGCTGCCGAGCACCGATGCCGATCGCACGCCGCCACCGTGGCCGATCGCTTCGCCGATCGATCGCGAACCGGCCCCCGCGCCGCCGAGTGTGCCGCGCGGCGAGCCGCAGCCTCCGCCCACCCGGTTCTGACGTGAGCGCGTTCGTGCGCCCACCTGCACGCGCGTTCGCCTCCGAGATCCGCGCGATTCCGCCCGAGGTCCGCGCGCGGATGGAGGGCGTCTCGTGGCACGGCGACGATCCGCGATGTCCGCGGTGGGACGAGCTCGCCTACCTCCAGCTCGATCACGTGAGCTTCGAAGGTACGGGCCGCGGCGAGCTCGTGGTGGCCGCTCCAGTCGCACCGCGCGCGGTGGCGCTGTTTCGCCGGCTGTGGGAGCTCGGGTTCCCGATCCGGCAGCTCCGCCTCGTCGATGACTACGCCGCCTCGGACGAGGCCTCGATGGCCGCGGACAACTCCTCCGCGTTCAACTTCCGCCTGGTCGCCGGCACCGATCTGCTCTCGCAGCACGCGCTCGGCCGCGCGATCGATATCAATCCCGTCGAGAATCCGTGGCGCAAGCCCGACCGCATCGTCCCGGAAGCGGGCAAGGCGTTCGCCGATCGCGGCGACCTCCGCCCGGGCATGTTCGTGCGGCCCGGCCCGGCGGCCGCGTTGTTCGACGAGCACGGCTGGGAGTGGGGCGGCGACTGGCGCCACGCGTTCGACGACCACCACATCGTGTGGTCCCGCGCGTTCTGATTCAGGGCTCGGGATCGTCGTCGCCGAACAGCATCCCGACGGAGAGCTCGACACCCTCGAACGGCTCGGCCCGCACGCGCTGCGTGCGATCGGCGATCAGCACCTCGAGGTAGCCGTCGGGGTGCCAGCGATAGACCGTGAGCGTCTCGTCGACGGGATCGATGACCCAGTAGTGCTCGACGTGGTGGAGGTGAAACGCCCGCTTCTTCTTGATCAGATCGTGCTGCCGGTTCGTGGACAGCACCTCGCAGACCCAGTCGGGGCGCACGAGCACCGGCATCGTCTCGGGCAGCAGCTCCATGCGCTCGCGCCGCCACCCTGCGACGTCCGGACGCACGACCTGCGAGCTCTCGAGCTGGATCTCGACCTCGGTGACGAACCACCATCCGCCCGGCGACCGACCACCCGGCTTGCGATCGTAGGGGCCGAGATGTCGAAACAGGCGGCCCTGGGCTCGGCCATGCGGCGGTGTGGCGGCGCCTCGCTCGACCACGAATCCATCGAGGATCTCGTGGTGCCGCTCCTCCTCGGGGATCGCGAGCAGGTCCGCGATCGTGGCCGGGCCGAACTTCGGAGGCGCGCTCATGGCTTTCAGCATAGACCGATCCATGCAGCACGTCGTGGGCCATCAAAGCAGCACGTCGATCCGCGCGGTTACATGCCGCCCGCCTCCGGCGAACCTGGACGGCACCCGCCCCCCGGACTCGCCCCCCCCCCCCCCGCATCTCCCCCCCCTCCGGCCGCTCGCCGTGATCGACGCGCGGCTGGTGTACGCTCTCCGCGATGCCTCAGGTCGTCGAGCTTCCGCCCATTGGTCAGGACGCCCGTGGCGCGCTGGTCGCGCTGGTCCGCGTGTGCAAGGAGACCCCCGCGAAGGGCGAGCCGTTCCGCGAGTTCCGCTCTCGCCTCCGCGGCGCCAAGCTCTGGGATCGCGAGAAGCCGCAGGTGATCCTGCGCTTCCTCGGGACCAGCGGCGCCATCGTGATGCCGTCGCTGTTCATGCAGACGCTCGCGGCCGCGAGTGGTGACGATGCGATCGCCGAGGCGGTGCTCGATCGGATGTGGCACCTGAACCCGCTCCTCGGCAAGACGGTGCTCGATCTCCTCGGGCAGCGCCCGTATCACAAGGACGAGATCTACAAGCAGCTGATCACCGCGGCGTTCCGCGGCATCCTGCCTTCGCGCCCTGCGCTCGAGACCTGGTTCCAGATCGCGATCGGCACGAACCTCCTGAAGAGCGTCGGCGTGGCCGTGGCGCTGGGCTCGCGGTCCGAGCGGTACATCGCCCTCGCCGCCAACGTGGATGTGGAGGAGTTCCTCGCGGAGGACAAGCCGGATCCGGAGCCGGTGATCCCGAACCTCATCGCCGACGATGACGCGGCGGCGGCACCCGCCGAGACCGCACCCGAGTCCTCGATCCCGATCACCGCCGCGGCGCCCACCGGCTCTCCGCTCCCCGCACCGCTGCGCCACCTCTCCGCCGAGGGTGTGCCGAGCCCGCGCAACCGCGAGCGGCCAGTCCCGGTCTCGCGCTTCGTGCAGGGCTTCTCCGACGAGATCTTCGACGAGACCAAGCAGCGGATCGCCGCGTGGTGGGCCGAGGCCCAGAAGCCGGCGCTGACCTACCTCCCATCGGACTTCGGCCTCGATCCCGAGGCGTGGGTGGAGGGCGCCGACGAGGTCGTCTACCGGATCGCCGTCGCGGCCGCGCTCGCGTTCCGCCTCGATCGCGATCGCAACGCGGTGATCGCGTCGTTCAGCGCGCTCGACAAGGCCGGCGTGCTCGGCGACCTCTACCAGGGCGTGGTCCCGGAGAACCTCCCGGCGCAGGTCGATGCGCGCGCACTGATGCTCGCCTCGCTCGCCGCGCGTCGGTGCGCCGAGGTCCCCGAGCTCGCGTCGCAGCTCGAAGGTCGCGCCTCCGCGGCCGAGGCGTTCGCCGCGCTCGACACCGCGCTCGGCCGCGGCCTGTTCCGCACCGAGCTGTTCTGGATCGTCGACATGCTGTCGAAGCTCGGCGTGCTTCGCTACGACGACCTCGGCGACTTCACGGTCACGCCGCACCGGATCGTGCGCGACACGCTGTTCCGCCTCGGCTTCATCACCACGCCGTACGCCAACGACGGCTCCGCGCTGATCGCCGCGACGCGCGCGGCGCGCAAGGCGGTTCCCGAAGGCGCGGCCGACGAGATCCTCACGGTGTTCGCGCTGGCCGCGGGCTGTGCATACGACTGCACGCACCGCAAGACGTGCGACTTCCCGTGCCGCGAGCGGCTCGAGTAGCGAGCGCTACTGCGCTTCGTCAGCGCCGACGTCGCGCCCCGCACCCTTGGGGCGCGCGTCGCCGTCGAAGTCGTGGTCGAGCGTGGAGATGGTGCCCATGTCGACGGCCAGGCTGCCGGGCATGATGTGGTAGTCGTACGGCGCGACGTCGGGCTGCTTGAACTTGAGCGCCGTGATGTCGGCGTCGACGACGATCGAGCCCGGGAACGTGCAGTCCGTCCCGCGCGTCGCGCCCTGGTTACGCGCGATGATGTTGCTCGGGAACGACGCTGGTGTCGTGACCTGGCAGTCGAACCCGAAGCTCGGCGTCGCGACGAGCCCGTTGTCGACGATCGTGTTGAACGCGATCACGTTGCCGGTTCCGGTCGAGTAGAGCTCCACACCGGTGCCGGGGCTGCGCGCGACGAAGTTGTTCTGGAAGTTGAACACACCGGAGTCGAGCGTGACCCAGGCTGCGATGAACGTGTTGACGGTCGACGTTGGCCGTGGAGTTGCGCAGCTCGAGCCCGTAGTCCAGCCCGTTTGGAAACACGCTCTGCGAGGCAGAGACTGTGCAGTTCGTGGAGCCGATCCCGCGCCTGCTCGAGCGGATGGAGGTCTCGCGGAGGAAGGCGATGGGGGCGCCCACCGCGGGCCGGCAATACGGCCTGTCCCGCCTTCAATGGACCGCTGAGGAGGTCGCCCGTTGCCCCCGATATCTCGAGCCGCTCGAGATGAAGGTTGACGGCGCCCTGGGCGAGAACGATGGGGCCGTTGTCCTGTCGGTCGAGGATTGCTCGGGGAGTACCGCTGCCGATCAGCCAGCGCGTATCGGTGAAGGTCAGCGGGCCGTTACGAGTGTAGGTGCCGGGCCGGATGACTACGTAGGTGCGGGGCGAGGCGCAAGCGCGCGCTCGATCGTGCTGCACGGAGCGCGGCGGTGCAGTCGGAGGTCGGCGAGCCGGCGACGTCGACGTGCGCGACATCGACTCTCGGAGGCGCAGACTCCATCGACCGTACAGGCTCCGGATGCGCACTGGTCGTGGGTGGTGCACGCCACACAAGCGCCCGCGCTGCACAGCGGGTGAGCCGCATCGCAGTCGTTGGCCGTCCTACAGGCGACGCAGGTTCCCCCCTCGCAAAACCGCGCGTCGGTAGGTTGGCCGTTGCCAGGGCATTGCGTGTCCTCGGTGCAGCTCTCCTGGCACACGCCATCCGGCGGGTTGGCGCAGTAGGGAGCAGAGGGATCACAGCCGGCGGTGCTGTCGCAGGATTCGACGATGCACACGTTCCCTCGACAGACGTGCCCGTCGTCGCAGGTCATCCCGATGGGGAGGTTGGCCGCGGCACGCAATCTGCCTCGTCCGTGCAGCAGCGATTGGGGTTGGGCTTCGTACAAGCCAGGAGCGCCATCAACGAGAGTGCGAGGATTCTCATGCCCGCGATATCGACCACCGACCTCATCGGTTGCGACTCTAGCTGGGAATCGGGGACGAGCGGGCCAGCTAGCGGCGGTGTGCTAGGCTGACCTCATGCTGGCTGCTCTGATCGTTGGTGGGCTGACCGCGTGGTACCTCGGCCTTCGGGCCGGCGTGATCGCTGCGGTCGCCACGGCAGGTGCGTTGATCGCTGCCGCCTTCGTTCCCGGCCTCACCCTCGCGGTCTATGCGCTCGTGATCGCGTGGTCGGCCGCCCTGTACTTCCTGGGAGCCAAGATCTCCGCGAAGAAGCCGGGGAGCAGCCTGCTTGGGGGCCTCCCTGGCGGGGTGGTGGGACAGGTGTCGGCGTGGGCGAAGAAGATCATGGGCAAGAGCTGAACAAGCTCCCGGACGGACAGCGAAAACCGCCGATCCCGCCGGGGCCAGTTGGCACCATTCGGGGTCTCGCCCCCCAGGCTAGAGGCCGGGCGCCCCAGGGAAGTCGCAATGTTGGCTCCGGCACGCAAGTTGTAGTGGATTGCACAACATGCGCAGCTCCATCCTCACTGCTCTCCTTGGACTCTCCCTCGTAGCGGCCTGTGAGGTCGGTGACGCGGGTGGCGGCGCGGGTGGTGGTGGTGGCGGAGGAGGTGGTGGCGGGGGCGGTAGCCCTGACGCAGCCGAGCTGACCCCCAGGGTCGACGTGACCGTGGACAAGGCGACGATCGCCACCGAGCTCAACAGCAGCAGCATGGTGACGCTCAGCATCACCGGCTCCGGTGGCTTCAGCGGCGCGGTGAACCTGACGGCCTCGGTGGTCGATGGAACTGGCGCTCCAATCACCGGCTGGACCGTGGCGCTCAACCAGCCAGCGGTGACCCTGGCCGCGAACGGCACCGGTACTGCTGTCGCGACCCTGACCATTCCCGGCAACGCCACGGCGCTCGCTGGCAAGATCAAGGTCGACGCCGTGAGCACCCTGGGCACGCAGAGTGTGATGTCGGACGTGACGGCCCTCAAGCAGGTCACGATCAACGTCACCGAGAACGCCCAAGGCCAGTGCGTGTACCCGCCGACGGCGCAGAACCTGACGGTGAAGACCGGCACAAAGGTCCGCTTCCTCAACAAGTTTACGACCGAGAACGTAACGATCCACGTCAACCAGCCCTCGCCGATCGCCCACGAGCCCGACCCGGGCCACATCGTGAATGCTGCCTACGAGAAGACGCCCGGTGCGGCCGGCACGGCGACCTGGTACTGCCACGACCACGGTCCGGACCTGGGCGGCGGCAACCCGAAGGTCATCGTCGAATAGAACCTTGCACCGCTGCTAGCCAACCGGCAGGCTCCTCTCGTGAGGATGCCTGCCGTTTCGCGTTTCGGGCTGATCTTCACCGTCATTGGGGGGTGCTGGAACGCGAACGGCCCGTCGACCGCGCCCCAGCCGAACAATCTCGAGGCCAGCGCGCACGACCCGACCGGCAACTACTGGTGCTCGATCGACGACCCCAACCACACCGAGTTCCGGTGCGAGATCAAGCGCACCAACGGCAAGCTCCGCCTGACCAAGCTCAACGGCGCCGAGCGGATCCGAGGCGAGCTCCGCGTCGAGGGCGACCAGCTCGAGTTCGCGGGCGAGCGGTTCTGCTTGTGGGAGGACTGCACTGCGAAGCTGCACGGCCGGTTCGTTCCAGTCGGGAGCGGTGAATACCGCGGCACGTTCAAGGAGCACCCGCTCGTGGTCCGGCTGGCGCCGATGCCAGCTGGAGCTGTGGGCGGGCAGGGGTACGGTGGCGACGCGTACGGCGGCGTCGACATCGCGGCGCCGATCGGGCCATAGTCACGTTCATGACGCCCCCCAAGAGCTTCGAGGAGTTCTGGCCCTACTACGTCTCGCAGCACCAGAACCCGACGTGTCGGAAGCTGCACTTCGTCGGCACCACGATCGCGATGGGCTGCGTGGCGCTCGCGCCGTTCTATCCGACGGCACTG
Source organism: Myxococcales bacterium (assembly GCA_016720595.1). Taxonomy (GTDB): domain Bacteria; phylum Myxococcota_A; class Polyangia; order Haliangiales; family Haliangiaceae; genus JABFXX01. Next base: position 552,512 of record JADKKI010000002.1, on the reverse strand, counting down.
CTCGCGGCCCCGATCGCCGGCTACGGCCTCGCGTGGATCGGCCACTTCGCCTTCGAGAAGAACAAGCCGGCGAGCTGGGGCGGCGCCCAGGCCGCCTGGTGGTCGCTCCGCGGCGATCTCCGGATGTGGATGTACATGCTCGAGGGCTCGATGGACGCGGAGGTCGCGAAGATCTCGACGCCCGTCGCCGTCGCGGCCTGAGCCCTCAGAAGCAGAGCGCGGGTTCGGCGCACGCGTCGAAGATCGGGCCCTCCTCGCAGTACTGCGAGGCGCATTGATCAGAGGCCGTACACGGCACAGCGTTCGGCTGTGGCGTCCGGCAGGTGCCGACGTTACTCGTCGAGGTATCGCACCACGCCTCACCCGCACAGCGGCCGTAGCAGGGCTGGCCGAGTGTCGGGAGATCGACGCAGCGCTGGGTCGTGGGCTCGCAACGGTGGAACTCGGAGCACTCGGTGTCGTTGGCGCACGGGGCCCCGGTGATCCCCACGGGCACGCAGGTCACGCCATCACACCGCGCTCCGATCTCCGCGCACCGCAGGTACGGGCAGGGCTCACCGAGCTTGGGGAGCGGCCGACACGCCCCGGCCTGAAGCTCGGTGGCGCCGATGCACGCGAGCCCCACGGCGCAGTGGAGATCCTGATCGCACGCAGCGCTCATCGCGCCTAGCGCATGGCAGTGCATGTCTGCGCCGCAGAACCCACCTTCGATGCAGCCCGTGTCCGGAACGCACGCCTCGTCGATCTTCGCGGGAGCTACGTACGCGGCGCAGCCACCGGTGCAACACGCGTTGAGAATGCAGCGAGGCGCATCGCAACGGCCGGTGCCGCACTCGCGATCGTCAGCGCAGGTCGCGCCGGCCGCGATCGTTCCGATCAGCACGCGGCTGCAGACCGCGGGGAGCGCGCGGGCGTCAGCCGCTGTGGTGTCACAGCTCCGCGCCGCGAGCGCCTCGTTACAAGCGGCGGCGGCGATCGGGTCGTAGCTGAGCTTGCCGGCATCCACCATCGCGGTGAGCGCCGGGTCGTAGGTCTCGCGGAACAGTGCCGTGCAGACGTCTTCTGCGCCGAACAGGCCGCAGCGCACATACCGCTCGCACTCGGCCGCGCGTCGCGAGGCCTCGAGCTCGGAAAGCTCGATCCCTGGCAGGTTGTCGCCACACGCGGCGACCACCAGGAGCAGCAAGCCAGCGCGACGCATCACCGCTCGATCAGCTTGCGCTCGCGGCTGTCCCAGCGCCAGACCGGACCCTTGCCGGTGAGGTGCACGCCACCACGCCAGGTGTCGATGCCGACCTCGTGCACGCGATCGATCGCGCCGGCGAGCGCCTGACGGCCGAGCGCCGTGATCGTCGGGGTGGCGGCGCGCAGTGCCGCGGGGCTCATCGTGCCCGTCGGTGCACCCTCGATGAAGGCGCAAGCGCCGAGCGTTTGGAGCACCGCGAACAGGTGCATGTCGGTGATCGGATAGCGCGGGTCCGAGGCATGCGACTGCTGGATCAGCGCCGCGGCGCTGCCCTCGTTGCGCGCGATCGCCGCGAGCACCTGACGCTCGGTGCGAGACATCCCGCTCGTGGGATCCGGATACTCCTCGAGGTGACGCTCGAGCGCGCCCGCGAGGAACGGCAGCGCCTTCACCCGGCGCACGAGGAACGGCAGGCTCCGCGGATCCGCCGCGGTGACGCCGATCCAGGCCGAGATGGCTTCATCGAGCGCATCGCGCGAGAGCGGCGCGCGGCGCGGCCACAGCTCGGCGAGCTGCTCGGGCTTGAGCTGGCCGAACCCGAGGAAGTTCGGGATCTCGGGGTGCCGATCGATCGAGACGATCGTCAGCGTCTGCGGCAGGCCCTTGCGCGAGAGCCGCGCGAGCAGCCGCACGAGCCCGAGCTGATCGAACAGATCGTGCTCGAACCACAGGATCACTTCCTCGGCGGCGGCGGCCTCGTCCACGCCGCGATCCCAGGCCGCGAGCCGGCCATCGTCGGCCATGCCGCGCGACGCCCAGTACTCCCCGCGCAGCTTGTAGTGCTCGGCATCGCTGACCGGCAGCACGGGACCCTGGTCCAGCGCATCGGCGAACACCCGGATCTCTCCGGGCAGGTCCGCGAGGGAGAGCGTGTCGGCGGTGCTGTCGCCGTTGCAGACGTGGACGATGCGCTCCATGCCTCGCGTGTAGCAGCGTAACTGCCCGCACCGCAAGGGATTCGGGCAACCACGCAACCGGCGAGCGGCCTGGCCGATAGGCGTGCCCATCATGGCAACTACCTCCACGTCCTCCTCCATCCTGTTCCCCGCGCTCCAGACGCAGCGGCTCGCCGGTCGCGAACCCTCGGCCCCGACCATCGCGATCCGCCCGCCCTCGGCGCAGCGGCCCGACACCACCGATGCGCGGCTGATCGCCATCCTCGATGCGCCGCTCGCGCCCGGCGAGCTGGCCTCGGCCGGCTTCACGCGCAAGGAGCACGAGCTCGGCGCGATGTTCGCGGCGATGTCGGTGCTCGAGTGCCGCGCGATCCACGGCCGGCTCACGGCCATGCGCCCGGGCGACGAGCTGGCGCACAAGTTCGCGCGGCTGACGATCGAGCGCCGCGGCCGGCTGCTCACCTTTCTCGCAGACGCGCGCCGCCGCGAAGCGCTCGCGAGAGCCCGCTGATCCCAGCCAGACCACACACAAGGAGCCACCGATGAGCGAACCGAAGACCGAAGCGCGACTCTCACCCGAATCGTTTGCCCGCGGCCCCGACGTGGCGTCCGCGGTCGGCGCGCACCAACCGCCAGTGAGCCAGGGGCCGAGCGGGAATACGTATGTCGACCAGGGCGGCATCTGCGAGGGGAAATCGGGCGGCGGATGCATTCTGAACGACCAGCAACGCGGGCGGTTGTCGCAGCTGTTCTTCAGTCGGATGACGTCGGCCGAGAACAACTACAAGCACGCAATCGCGAACTTGAGGGTCGATCAGCTGCTCAAGAAGGAGGAGGACGCGTCGTGGTTGGTGCTCTTGATACTTGATGTCGTCACCTTTCACCTCGCGAGTTCTTTCAGGAGCGGCCTCACAGCGCTGAAGACCGATGCGCTATCGCAGATAGATCAGATGGGCGCGCGGTTGGCTTTGAGGTTCGAGGAGGTACCCCTTCGGGCGCAGCTGAGCCGCGAAGCCCTCAAGCTCGCGGGGCCGGATGAGATCAAGGGCGTCGTGAAGTTCGCCGTGGATCGTGCCGCAAAGGCCACAGCCTCGGCGATGAAGTCCGAGCCGGCGGGAAAGGCGGCGAACGTCTCGTACTTGACCAAGCTCCAGTCCGATGCAGGCATCGGCTTTCAGGCGGTGCGAGAAGGCCTTCCGGCGACGCTCAACGACCTCGAGATGATCGCCGTCACCGACAGTCTTGATGCTGCCAAACAGACGATCGAGATGTTCACCACCGTGCTGAGCGCGAAGCTCAGTCGCTTCGAGTCGAGCGGCGTCACGGAGATCCGGCAGCGCACTCGCCTGGCGTGACGTCGGATCGCCTGACCACGCCCATCTCCGGCAACAGGTCGTACGGGATATGCGTGTGGTCTGGCTCGTCTCGGGCGGTCGGCTGGAGCTTCGCTACCAATTCCATGATGGGGAGTACGATCCGACACACGGACCTCCAGGGGCGCTCGGTCTGGAGGAGGACCGACGAGCCTTCGGTCCGGCGGACAAGCTCACGAAGTCGCCGACGCTTGGCGGAGTTGTCCCTCCCGAATTCATCAAGACCGCGATCGCTCGCCATGAGGCCGTGTGGGGCGGCCCGCCACCAACCGTCACGGATCCTGGCCAGGCAACGTGGTTCGACACCGACGGCGATGGTATCTGGGACATCTCGCAGGCCCCCGGCGGAAAGCCTCCAGTGGCTCCAGTGGCTCCAGTGGCTCCAGTGGCTCCAGTGGCTCCAGTGGCTCCAGTGGCTCCAGTGGCTCCAGTGGCTCCAGTGGCTCCAGTGGCTCCAGCGAAGCCGCCGGCCGCTTCACCCGTCGTCAATGTCAATCCAGGCGACCCAGCAGACATCTTCCTGAGGAGCCCATGAGGCAGCGAATCTTCGTCATCATCCTGACCGGTGGTCTGGTCATCCTCGGCGTTGTCCTCGCGCTGTCACGCTTTCAGGTTGCGCGGCTCGCGGCACGCGATGCGAAGTACCGGGTCCTTTGTAGCCTCGTGGAGATCGGCGTGCGTCAAGACGCCGCCGATCTCGCAAGTCCGTCTACGAGCGAGCGAGCGATCTTGAGGTTTCTCGAACCGGTGGCCAGCCACAGCTACGAGGAGATCAATCTTTGTGTTGATGCGCCTGTCCCATTGGACCGGCGCCGATGCCCGGTGGGAGCCGCCTACACTGGATGCCTCAGCGAGATGGCAACGGTTGCGGCCGATGCGATCGCGCGAAACCTGAATTAGGAAAGACAAGTGAGTTCAAACGGTTGCGGCACTAGCAACCGAGGCGCGGGGCGGTCGATAGGGAGGGGATGGCCCCCACCGCAGACTCCACCATCCTCGCGCTTGCAGTCCCCTGGATCGTCGCTCAGCTTGATGTTCGAGCTGCCCGGGTACGAGGCGACACCGCCGCGCTCGCCGATGCGGTCGTCAACGCGTCGTTGTTGCGCGAGCGCTTTCACATCGAGGTGAGAACGAGCTCGGCAATGGCACGGCTCGCGCGCCTCGGACTCACGGATACGGAGATGGCCGTGCTTCTCACCGTTGCGGTCGCGGAGGTGCGCCCGGATGTCGCCAACCGGCTTGGCGAGATCGACCCGGCGTCCCGAGCCTCGGCTGTGGAAGCGTTCGTGTACGGAGACCAGCCGAGTCGAGCGCGATACCAGGAGGCCAGTTCGCTGGGAACGCTCAGCCGGCTGTCGATTATCAAGGGGCTCGGTGATCCGTCCGCTCCTCTCCTCCGCGTGTGCCCACGCGTGATGCGTCTCCTCCTGGGAGATGACTCCCCGTCGGTTGGGCCGTGGCGGACTCCAACAGGGCTCGGCCAAGATCAGCTAGCAGCCTCGCGAGACACGACGATGGCGATCGGCGACGCCCTCAAGCAGGAGGGGAACATCCTGATCCTTCAAGGCGCCCGCGGATCCGGGCGTCGGTCGATTCTCGAGGCGCTCGGCCGAGCACAGGGACGAGATGTCCTGGCTTTGGCGATGGAGGATCTCTCGTTCGATCGGTTTGTTCGCCTGCTCCATGAACTCGCCCTCGAATGCCGCCTCACCGGAAAGGTTCCGCTGCTCTGCAACCTCGACGCGCTGGCGGACGAGAAGGGCGAGCGGCTCGCGATCGTGGCGAACGACTTCGCGCCGCTGATCGAGGGCACCATCCTCGTGACCTGCGGCGTGCAGCGGCCGGCGGTGAAGTGGGACCGGCCGGTGATCGTGATCGAGATGGGGCAGCCCACGCACGCGCAGCGGGCCAAGCTGTGGCTGGACGCGCTCGGGTGCGGGACGCCCGAGGATGCCGATCGGCTCGCGAACCAGTATCCGCTCGCGCCGGCGTTGATCGTGAAGGCGGCGGAGGCGGCGAAGGCGCGGGCCGCGGGCCGCGCGATGGACGCCCAGGACATCTTCGCCGGCATCCGCGCGGTGCTCGACGACAAGCTGGGGAACTATGCGCGGCGCATCAGTGTCACGCAGACCTGGGACGACATCGTGCTGCCGACCGATCAGACCGAGGCGATCATCGAGCTGATGGCGCGGGTGCGCGGGCGCCACAAGGTCTACGAGCAGTGGGGCTTCGGCGCGAAGGTCGGCAAGGGGCTCGGCGTGAGCGCGCTGTTCTCGGGGCCGCCGGGCACCGGCAAGACCATGGTGGCGGGCCTGATCGCGAAGGAGCTCGGTCTCGAGCTGTACCAGGTGGACATGGCGAAGATCGCGTCGAAGTACATCGGCGAGACCGAGAAGAACCTGGCGGCGCTGTTCGATGCAGCCGAGGCGGGCCACGCGATCCTGCTGTTCGACGAGGCGGACTCGCTGTTCGGCAAGCGCACGGAGGTCAAGTCGAGCAACGATCGGTACGCCAACCTCGAGACCAACTATCTGTTGCAGCGGCTCGAGTCGTTCACCGGCATCTGCCTGCTGACGAGCAACCACGAGAGCAACATGGATCCGGCGTTCCAGCGGCGGCTGTCGCTGCACCTGCGGTTCGAGCTGCCCGATGCGGACGAGCGCGCGCAGCTGTGGCGTGCCGTGCTGCCGGCGGGCGCGCCGATCGCGAAGGACATCGACTTCGCCGGGCTCGCGCGGCGGTTCGCGATGAGCGGCGGCTACATCAAGAACGCGGCGCTGCGGGCGGCGTTCCTCGCGGCGGATCGGGACGAGGCGATCACGTCGGTGTTGCTCGAGAAGGCGGCGCGCGTCGAGTACGAGGGGATGGGCAAGCTCGCCGCGTAGCGCAGATCAGAGCTGGCCGGGGCAGGTCGAGCTCACGATGCATGCACCGGTGAAGCAGCCGCCTCCGATGCCGGGCGTCGTGCCGCTCGGGCACGCCGGGGGCGGCGTGCCGCAGGTGATCGGACCGGTGCAGGCACCCGGCGTGATGCCGGCGGGCGTGCACGTGGCGAACGGGCGCGCGCACTCGCCGCTGGCGTCGACCACGGGGCACTGCGTCTGGCTGTGGTGCGCCTCGCACTGGTGGCTGCGCGAGCAGTTCCACGCGTCGGCGGCGAAGCAGTCGATGCTCTTGTCCTCGGCGGTATCGAGGGGGAAGCAGCCGAGGAAGTCGGTGATGCAGGTGTTCCCGCCGAGCGAGCAGTCCGCATCCTTGACGGTGCGGCACATCGGATCGTTCGCACACTCGGTGGGCCCGAGCTGATCGCACGTGCTGCCGCACACGCCCCACGAGGGTAGCGGCGCGGTGGCGTCGAACGCGGGGCAGGGGCCGCACGCGGGATCGCAGCCCGTGCCGAACGAGGTACACGTGAGGTCCGCGGGATTGCGCAGCGGCGCGGGCGCGAGTGCCGGTGCTCCCTTGCCGCCGGGCGGCGGGGTCGGCATGCCCTCGGTCTGGACGCAGTTGCCGCCGCCGCCACTGCCGTGCTCGTACAGGCAGGCGGGCGCGACCGCGGCGAGGAGGACCAGGGCGAGGAGGCTACGCATGGCCCATCCTCTCGCAATGCGCGCGCCAGGTGTGAGCGCGACGAGTTCCGCGGGGTTGGACGCGCCGAGGCTCAGAAATCCGCGGCCTTAGAACGCGCACGAGTACAGATAGACCGCCATGTCCTCGAGCACGCGCGCCGAATTGTCCTCGACCAGCATCGGCTGCAGGGTCACGCCTTCGTAGCCGGGGTGAAGCATCACGACGAGGAACGGCCCCGCGGGCGACAGCGACCACGCAGCGATCGGCTCGGGGATGCCGGGCACGGTCTCGGTGAGATCGATCGGGCCGGTGGTATCTGCCCCGTCCATCTCGGAGCGTTCGTAGGTGGCTTCGAACGCCTTGCGCCCATCGTGGGTGATCACGAGGTTCGCGTGCGAGCTGCCGTGGCGACGCATCTCGAACACCAGCGACCCGGCGATGTGCGCGCGCAGCGTGGGATCTCCGTGGGTGGAGCGCACGGGGAGCGCAGTGGGCCGCCACGCGGGTGGCATCGGCGTGGGCAGGATCCATGCGGGGCCGGGCGGCAGGCGAACGCCGGTGAGCGGATGCACGCCGAGCTGGTTGTCGTCGCAACCGTACTTGAGCGGCACCGAGGCGCCGACCGTGAGCTGCTCCGCGCCGCCACGCGCTCCGATCACGGTGACGCGAGGAGGGAGCGGGTCATCCGTGATCGTGATGACGCCGAGGTCGGCCGAGACGGGGATCCACGAGCTGTCATTCGCCGGGAGCGTGCCGATCGCGATCCAGCCGAGCGGCTCACCACGCTCGAGGTGAATGGCCGGGCCTGTGGTCGCGACGTTGGTGGGCACGCCGACCGGAGCGGGATGCCCACAGGCACCGACGACGGTGGCCAGCGCGAACCAGAGCGACTTCACCCGTGAAGGCTAACGCTTCTGGTTCAGGTTGTACTTCTTCATCTTGTCGATCAGCGTGACGCGGCTGACGCCGAGGCGGCGCGCGGCTTCGGATTGATTGCCGCCGGTGGATTCGAGGGCGCGCCCCACGAGGCCGCGCTCGAACGCCTCGACCTGCTCCTTGAGCGACGGGCCGTTGCGCGCGTCGGGGGCGGGCGACGAGTCATCGGTGTCGGAGACGGGGAGCGAGTCCTGCGAGGTGGCCGGGCTGGTGCCGGAGGCGGCCTCGTAGTCCGCGAGGCCGATCACGCCACCGCTCGACAGCGCGGCGAGGCGCGCGATCGTGTTCTCGAGCTGGCGCACGTTCCCGGGCCAGTCCTCCTTCGAGAGCGCATCGACGAGCGCCGGCTCGAGGCTGACCTTGCCGAGGCCGAACCGCTCGCCGTACCGGCGCGCGAACTCGGCGGAGAGGGCTGGGATGTCGTCCTTGCGATCGCGGAGCGGCGGGACGATCAGCTCGACCACCGCGAGCCGGTAGTAGAGATCCTCGCGGAACACGCCGGTCTTGGCCTCGGCGGCGAGGTCGCGGTTGGTCGACGCGACGACGCGGACGTTGACCTTCTCGATCCGCCCGGAGCCGACGGGCTGGATCTCGCCCTCCTGGAGCACGCGGAGGAGCTTGGCCTGGACGGCGAGAGGGAGCTCGCCGATCTCGTCGAGGATCAGGGTGCCGCCATCGGCCTGCGCGAAGTAGCCCTGGCGGTTCGCCGTGGCGCCGGTGAAGGCGCCCTTGACGTGCCCGAACAGCTCGGCATCTGCGAGCTCGGCGGGCAGGGCGGCGCAGTTGAACCGCACGAGCGGCTGCTTCGCGCGCAGCGACTGCGCGTGGAGCAGCTCGGCCACGAACTCCTTGCCGGTGCCGGTCTCGCCGCGCACGAGCACGGTGACGTCGCGCGTGGCGATCCGGCTGGTGGCCTCGAGCAGGCGACGCATCGGCCGGCTCGCCCCGATGATCCGGCGGCCGAGGGTCTGCTCGGCGGACATCCGCCGGTTGTCGATCCGCAGGCGCCGCGCTTCGAGCGCGCGCTCGAGCACGACCGCGACCTCGTCGATGTCGAACGGCTTGGCGAGGTAGTGATAGGCGCCTTGCTTCATCGCGGCGACGGCGACGCGCTCGCTGCCGTGGGCGGTGAGCAGCACCACCGGGAGGGTGGCATCGCGCTGGACGATCTGCCCCATCAGCTCGAGCCCATCCATGCCGGGCATCGAGAGATCGGTGAGCACCGCGTCCGCGTCGTCGATCTTGGTCAGCGCTTCGGCGCCCGAGCGCGCGGTGATCACGCGGTGGCCTCGCTCGGTCAGGACTTCGGTGAGCGTGAACAGCACGCCAGGCTCGTCATCGACGAGCAGGACGTTGCTCACGCCCGAGCCTCGACCATGGCCGCACGCGGTGCAGGTTCCGGTGACGTCGCGGCGACGCTGCCGGGCGCCGGGAAGTGGATCGTGGCGGTGGTGCCGTGGCCGACGGTGCTCTGGTACTTGAGCGTGCCGCCGTGCTGGTTGATCACGCCCTGCGCGAGCACCACGCCGAGGCCGGTGCCGTTGGGCCGCGTGGTGAAGAACGAGGTGCCGAGGCGCTCGAGATCCTCGGCGGAGATGCCGCGCCCGGAGTCACGCACCTCGAGCGTGATGCCGGTCGCGCCCGTGCGCACGCGCAGCACGATGCGGCCGCCGTTGGGGCTGGCCTCGATCGCGTTGGAGACCAGGTTGATCAGCGCTTCTTTCAGGCGGCGCGGATCGCCCTGGACCGTCGCCTTCGCGCCTTCGAGCTCGGTGGTGACACCGGCCTGGTCCGCGCGTCCAGCGAGGACATCGAGCACGTCCTGCGCGAGCGCATTGAGATCGAGGGTCTGCGGCTCGAGATCCTCGAGAGGCCGCGAGAACGAGAGGTACTCGCCGAGGATCGTCTCCATCCGCGAGATCTCGGAGGCGACGACGGCGAGGCGCTCCTGGGTGCGCTCGCTCTCGGGCGTGCGCGCCACCAGCTGGCACAGGCCCTTCACCGAGGCGAGCGGGTTCTTGAGCTCGTGCGCGACCTTCGCGCCCACGGACTGGAGGCGCCGCAGCTGCGCGATCGCCTCGCTCACGCGCTCCTCGCGCAGATCGGCCATCGAGTGGCCGGCCTTGTTCGACATCGCGGTCAGCTTGCCGACCATGAGGTGGAGCATGAACAGGTTCCACGAGATCGCGACCAGCACGATCGCGGTGTAGTGATTCGCGGGAATCGTGTCGCCCACGACCTCGCGCGGGAGCATCGCCATGCCCAGGATCAGGAGCCCGTTGGCGACAGCGGTCCAGCGCGCGACGGGGTAGGGGCCGAAGAACAACAGCGTGACGATCGAGGGGAGCACCAGGCTCGGGAGGAAGGGCGAGAAGATGCCACCGGTGATCGTCGCCGAGCCCACCACGAACAGCTGCGCGACCACGTTCATGTAGATGAACGCGGTCTCCACCCGGCCCGCATCGCGCACGGGGTGGATGATCAGCTTGTGCATGACCGCGAACACCACGTAGAGCCCGAGCAGCAGCCCCACCCGCCACGCGGCGTAGCCCGCGTGCAGGAACAGGCCAACGGTGACGAGTTGCACCACGCAGCCGAGCGTGACGGTCAGTCGCGTGGTCTTGCGCGCCTCCTCCAGGAAGAACTGATTCCGGTGATCACGCCAGACGGCATCGCAGGTTGCGGAGCGCGTGACGAGATCGGGAGGCACGGCTCCAGCTGCTGCCAGTGACGTGCCAGTCCGTGGTTCCTGCGACCCCATGTCGCAACTCTAGCCCGATCGGTCGGTTACGCGCGGGTTGATCGAAACGTGACGTCGGCTGTCACGTTTCGTGACGTGGACTTGTATGGCCGTCCGACAGATCACCCTCTCACACTCGTCGGTCCGCGGGTCTGGCGTCGTGGCACGCCCGGTGCTTTGGTCCCGCGCATGACTCTGCGCGCCACCCTCGCACTCACCCTGCTCGCCGTCACGCCCGCCCTCGCTCAGCCCGCCAAGCCGTCGGCCCCGGTGCCCGCGCCCGTCATGTCGAAGCCCGCGCCCACCCCGCCCGCGGCCGCGGATGACATGCAGTCGTTCGACAAGGAGCTCGATGCGCTGTTCACGCCGGGCGGCCTGACCTCCGATCAGGCGGCCGCGAAGGCGGTCGGCGTCTCGCCGTCGGTGCGGCGCTCCGTGGCCGAGATCGATGTCGCGATCGCCCAGGCGGAGGCGGCCGAGCTCGTGCGCATCCCGCAGGTCAGCGCGAAGGCGGCATACACCCGCCTGTCGCCACTCGATCCGGTCAACTTCGGGACGTTCACGATCCCGGTGTTCCTCAACGTCTATACGGTCCAGGCCCAGGTCGGCGTCAGCCTCTCCGACTACGTGCTTCGCTATCCCAAGCTGATCGAGGCGGCCCACCTCGCAGAGGAGGTGGCCAAGGTCAGCCGCCGATCGAGCGAGGTCAATGCAGGGCAGGAGGCGCGGATCGCGTACTACGAGTGGGTCCGCGCCAAGCTCCAGGTGCTGATCGCGCAGCGCCAGCTCTCGCAGGTCCAGGCCACGCTCAAGCAGGTCCGCGCCCTCGCCGAGGTCCAGCGCCTGTCGCGCGCAGATCTGATGCGGGTCGAGTCCAACGAGGCGCAGGCGGATCAGGCGGTGATCCAGCTGCAGAACCTCTCGGCGCTGCGCGAGGAGCAGCTTCGCCTGCTGATCGATGCGCCCGAGGGCCAGACGCTCGCCGTGGGCGAGGACATCCGCACGGACGTCACCGCGCCCGCCGCCGGCAAGCTCGACGATCTGGTCGGCTCCGCGAAGGCGCAGCGGCTCGACTTCAAGGTGCTCGACACCGGCATCCGGGCCAAGGAGAAGCAGCGCGCCGCCGAGAAGGCCGGCAAGTACCCCCGGCTGTCGGCGTTCGCCGCCGCCGAGTACACGAACCCGAACCAGCGCATCTTCCCGCAGGAGGACAAGTTCAGCCTGACCTGGAGCGTCGGTGCGCAGGTGACGTGGACGTTGAACGACGCGCTGATCCAGGGCACCACCGATCGCCGGATCCTGGGCGAGACCAACGAGCTCCGCGCGGATCGCCAGAACCTCGAGCGTGGCACCCGCGTGCAGGTGCTCGCCGCGCAGCAGGCGGTGCTGATCGCGCAGGCCGCACTGCAGACCTCGGCCAAGGGGCTCGCGGCCTCCGAAGAGGGCTACCGGGTCCGCCGGGAGCTGCTCAACGCCGAGCGCGCGACCGCGGTCGAGCTGGTCGATGCGGAGACCGATCTGACGCGCGCACGGATCGCAGCGCTCAATGCGCGGGTCGATCTCAGGGTCGCGATGACCCAGCTGTCACACGCGCTCGGTAACGACGCGAAGTAATGGGCGATCGTCGGATCATCGGCCGACACCTGTCGGTTTGGGATACAGGTCCGACCGCCTAACCCATGGGACTTGGGGCGTACCGAATGGCAGGCCCCGTGCATCGAAAGGCCGCCATGCGTGCCTCTGTAGCTGTCGCATTCATCCTGTCCTCGGCCACGCTCGTCGCGTGCAACAAGAAGGGCGCCGAGGAGGGGACCAAGGCGGCCCCGGCTGCCGCGGTGAAGGTCGAGACCATCGCCGCCGTGGAGCAAGCCTCCCCGGAGCTGTTGACGCTGACCGGCATGATCGCCGCGGACCAGCGCTCGGAGGTCACCGCCGATACCCAGGGCAAGGTGATCGCCGTGATGGTCGAGCGTGGTCAGCGCGTGAAGATGGGAGATCCCGTGGTGCGGCTCGATGTCCGCAGCGCGGCCCTGTCCTCCCGCGAGGCGCAGGCGAACCTCGCCGCGGCGCGGGCACAGAAGGAGCTCGCAGAGGGCGAGTGCAAGCGGGCGCAGTCGCTGCTCGACAAGGGTGCGATCACCCGCAGCGAGTACGACCGGCAGACCACGCAGTGCACGTCCGCACTCCAGCAGGTCGCCGCGGCGCAGGCCCGCACCGAGATGATCGCGAAGTCGGTCTCCGATGGCCTCGTCCGCGCGCCGTTCGACGGCATGGTCGCCGACAAGAGCGTGACGCCCGGCGAGTGGGTGGCGCCGGGCCGGCCGCTGTTCACACTGGTCGATGACAGCCCGCTCAAGATCGAGCTGTCCGTGCCCGAGAAGGCGATCCGCGCGATCCGGCCCGATCAGGGCGTGACGCTGACCGCGGTCGCGAACCCGTGCTGGCGCTACAACGCCAAGGTCACCCGCGTGGGCGCCGAGATCGGGCGCACGCGCTCGCTGATCGTCGAGGCGACGATCGACGCGGCCACGCCCGTGTTGATCGATCGCGAGGACTGCAAGGACGCGGTCTCGCAGGCCAAGTCCGAGCTCGTGCCCGGCATGTTCGCCGAAGCGCAGGTGGAGATCGGGAAGCTCAAGCGCCCCGTGGTCCCCGAGGACTCGGTGGACAAGCGCGGCAAGACGATGCACGTGTTCGTCGCCTCCAAGGGCGAGCTCGAGGACCGCGTGGTCCAGGTCGGCGCCTCGCCGGAGCCCGGCAAGGTCTCGATCGTGAAGGGCCTCGACGTCGGCGAGCAGGTCGCCCGCAAGGCCAAGGGCAATCCGCAGATCATCGACGGTCTCCGGATCGAGGGCGGCGGCCCCGCAGCCCCCGCGCCGTCCCCGGCCCCCGCAGCGCCCGCGCCCGCCGCCGGCTCGAACAAGTAGGAGCGCACCACCATGCAGTGGCTCAGTAATATCTCCGTCAGGCGGCCGGTGTTTGCCACCGTGCTGATCCTCGTGTTCGTCGTCGTCGGGCTCGTCGGCTACAAGCGCCTCGGCGTCGACAAGTTCCCGAAGATCGATTTCCCGGTGATCACGATCGTGACGCCGTACCCGGGCGCGTCGCCGTCCGCTGTCGAGACCGATGTCACGCAGAAGGTCGAGGAGGTGGTCAACACGATCAGCGGCCTCGATACCCTGACCTCGAGCTCCACCGAGGGCGTGTCCCTCGTGATCGCGCAGTTCGGTCTCGAGGTGGATCCGGACAAGGCCGCCAACGACATCAACGAGCACCTCGCGACCGTGCTCCGTGATCTTCCGCCGGGCACGCGACCCGAGGTCCGCAAGGCGGATCCCGATGCCGCCCCCGTGATCGTCCTCGCGGTGAAGGGGCCGGCCGGGCTACCGACCCGTGACCTCACGCGGTTCGCCGACAAGTCCGTCAAACAGCGGATCGAGCGTCTCGCCGGCGTCGGCCAGGTCGTGATCCTCGGCGGCCAGGAGCGTCAGATCAACGTCCACCTCGATGCGATCCGGCTCGCCGCCGCGGGCGTCTCGGCGCTCGAGGTGCAGCGCGCGATCTCCACCGGCAACGTGAGCGTGCCGGGTGGTCGGATCGAGAGCGGCCCCGTCAACGAGACCCTCCGCGTGGAAGGGCGCGCCGTGGAGCCGGAGCGGCTCGGCGAGATCGTCGTGCGACAGATGGGGGACCACCCGATCCGCGTGCGTGACGTGGCCGACATCGTGGACTCCGAAGAGGATGCCGAGACCGCCGCGACGCGCAACGGCATCCCCGCGATCGCCCTGTCCGTGCGCAAGCAGTCCGGTACCAACACCGTGGCCGTCGTCGATGGCGTGATCCACGCCGTCGGCGCCCTCCGCGCCAGCCTGCCGTCGGGCTACTCCGTCGACGTGGTCCGCGACAACGCGGTCCAGATCCGGACGTCGGCGTCCCAGGTGCTCGAGCACCTCGTGGTGGGTGCCCTCCTCGCCGCGCTCGTGGTGCTCCTGTTCCTCGGTTCGTTGCGGTCGACCTTGATCGCGGCGATCTCGATCCCGGTCTCGATCATCTCGACGTTCGGCTTGATGATGCTCGCCGGGTTCACGCTGAACCTCATGACGCTGCTCGCGCTCGCCCTCGCGGTCGGCATCGTGATCGATGACGCGATCGTCGTGCTCGAGAACATCTATCGGTTCATCGAGGAGAAGAAGATGAAGCCGTTCCCGGCCGCGATCCTCGCGACCAAGGAGATCGGCCTCGCGGTGCTCGCCACCACGCTGTCGCTGATGGCGGTGTTCCTCCCGGTGGCCTTCATGAGCGGCATCGTCGGCCGCTTCCTCTATAGCTTCGGCCTGACGATGGCGTTCGCGATCGGCGTGTCGATGGTCGTCGCGTTCACGCTGACGCCGATGATGGCCTCGCGCATGCTCGAGCCGCCGCCGCCGCCGGGTACCGAGCGCCGCAAGTCCTGGCTCGAGCGCGGCTCGAACCTCGTGTATCGCCCGATCGAGCGCGTCTACGTGGCCGTGCTGGCGTTCTGCCTCCGCCGCCGCTGGGTCGTTGGCCTCGCCATCATCGGATCGTGCGCGACGATGGGGCCGATGGCGAAGAAGGTCGGCGGTGACTTCCTTCCCCCGAACGACGAGGCCCAGTTCGAGATCTATCTCCAGGCACCCGAGGGCACCACCCTCGAGGCCACCACGCTGATCGCCGAGCGGCTCGCGCGCAAGGCCCGGGTCTACTCCGAGGTCGAGAGCACGCTGGTCACGATCGCGGATGGCGATCAGCGCCAGTCCAACGTCGGCAAGGTCTACGTCCACCTCACCGATCCCGAGACCCGCACCCGCAACCAGAACGAGGTGATGGAGCAGGTCCGCAAGGAGGTCCTCGGCGACGTCCCCAAGGGCACCCGCGTGGCGGCCCAGCAGGTCAACGACTTCTCGCTCGGCGGCCAGAACGCCGTCGTGTCGTACGTCATCAACGGCCCGGACCTCGACAAGCTGGAGCGGATGGGCAAGCAGGTGCTCGCCACCATGAGCAAGGTGCCCGGAGTCGTGGATCTCGACTCGAGCCTCCTCGATCCGGTCAGCGAGACCACCGTGGTTCCGGATCTCGATCGCGCCGCGCACCTCGGCGTGGACGCCAGCGACATCACGATGACGCTCGCCGTGCTGATCGGCGGAACCGAAGCCTCGACCTTCGAGGACCGGGGCGATCAGTACCCCGTGTTCCTCCGCGCCGCCGAGCGGTTCCGCGATGATCCGAGTGCGCTGAGCCTGATCGCCGTACCCTCTCGGACGCTCGGTCAGGTCCCGCTGTCCGACGTGATCACGGTGGGCAAGGGCCTGGCGACCTCGAAGATCACCCGCCAGGGGCGCGAGCGTGCCGTCACGATCACGATGAACGTCTCGCCCGGGTTCTCCGAGTCCACGATCGTCGCGGAGATGGAGAAGGCGATCAAGGCCGTCGATCTGCCGCCCGGCTACCAGGCCGAGCCGTTCGGCCGGTCCAAGGAGATGGCGAAGATGCAGGGCGCCTTCATGTTCGCCATCATCCTCGCGATCGTCTTCATGTACCTGGTGCTCGCCGCGCAGTTCGAATCGTGGCTGTACCCGCTGATCATCATGCTCTCGCTACCGCTGGTGGTTCCGTTCGCGATCATGTCGCTCGCGATCACGGGCGGCTCGCTGAACATCTTCTCGATGCTCGGCGTGATCGTGCTGTTCGCGATGGTCAAGAAGAATGCGATCCTTCAGGTCGATCATGCGAACGGGCTGCGGCGTCAAGGCCTGCCGCGCACGGAGGCGGTGCTCGCGGCCAGCCGCGACCGCCTGCGCCCGATCTTGATGACGACCCTGGCGTTCGTCGCCGGCATGATGCCGCTGGTCACCAGCAAGGGCGTGGGATCCGGATTCTCGAAGGCGATGGCGAGCGTCGTCGTCGGCGGGCAGACGCTGTCGCTGCTCCTCACCCTCGTCGCCATCCCCGTCATCTACACCTGGTTCGACGACCTGTCGCATCTGCCGGCGTGGATCAAGCGCAAGGTGTTCCGGATGTCGTCCAAGGTGGTCGATCGCGGCGCGGAGGAAATCGGACTCGTGGATATCCACGCGCCGATCGCGTCTGCAGAGCCCGCCACGAAGCATGCGTGAGCTCCGCGCTCCGGAGCGCGACTTTGCACAAGATCAGGGTTTACGATCGTGTGAGCGCTTTGGTATGACGCGTCTCCCTCGCTTTCGTCGCGTTCGTGACCATGCCAAAACCGACACGATCCTCTGGTGGGCTAAGGACTTCGGCCACGTCGCGCGACCTCCGCGCGCTGCTGCACGTTCCTCAGCACGACCTGCAGTCCCAGCTCTCTAGCCGACTCGAGCGACTCGGCTTTCCCGCACTCCGGCCCGCGCAGGTTCAGCTCCTGTCGGCGATCGGAGGGCTCGGCCGCGATCCAGGTACGGATCCCAACGACAGCCGCGGCGTGCGGCTCTCGGATCTGGTCTCGCTGGTCTCGATCCCGAAGCAGACGGTCGGGGACCTCCTGGACGAGCTTCAGGGTCTCCGGATGGTCGAGCGGTTCCCCGACCCCGATCACGGCGTGATCAAGCGCGTCCGCCTCGGGCCCAAGGGCAAGGCGTGGGCAGCCGAGGTCAAGAAGGTATCCGCGGCCACCGAGGCGCGCTGGGCTACCCGCCTGGGGACGAAGAAGATGAAGTCGCTGCGCGCGCTCCTCGAGGAGCTGGCGGCGACGGTCGAGAGCCGCGGCGAGCCGCGGGCCAACGGTCGCGTCAAGCGCGGCTGAGCGCGCGCGGCCGTTCTCTCAGAAGAACGTATAGATCAGCGACGCCTTCATGATGGTGTCGAGCGAGCTCGCCTCGGGGACAAAGCCCATCGCGAGGTTCTTCAGCGCGAGCGGGGCAGGGCGTCGATCGTACTTCGCCTCGATCGAGCTCTGGAACGACAGGCTCTTGCCGATCTTCGAGGACACGCTCGCCTTGAAGTTGAACCGCGTGTCCTGACCGATGCCGCCGTCGGCGCCGGTGGCGAGCGTCTCCTTGCTGAGGTTGGTCAGGAGCTCGCCGCTGGTCTCGAACGTGACGCCCGGGGACACCTCCGACTTGAACCCGACGAACGCGCGGGCGGAGATGAACGACAGTGTATCGCCGACGGTGAGGTCCTCGTTGTCGTAGTCCACACCGATCTCGGCGACGGCCTCGGAGGTCGCGGTCTTGTGGATGCGGCGGCTGTAGCCGACCTGGGCCCCGAACACGCGCTCCTTGCCTGCAGGGACGTCGCGGCTGATGAGCGCTGCGACGAACAGCGAGTTGAAGTCCGTGAGGAAGCGATCGTAGCGGAGCTTGGCGGCCAGGGTCTCCGCGGTGACCTGCTTCTCGGCCACGATCTCGCTCTGGTCGTCGATCAGACCGTTGCCGTTGTGATCGGACAGGACGCGGACACCCGCGCGCGCGTAGGTGATGCCGCCTTCGAGGGCGAGCTTGTTCTTGGCCTTCTTCCGCGTGGCCTTGAACCCGGCGGTCCCCGTCGTCGTCTCCGAGTTGCCCGTGGTGAACACGACCCCTCCTTCGGCGGACGCGGTCCATTCGGTGCCCTTGACCTTGGCAACCTCCTCCGCCTTCCCGTACTCGAACTTGGGGTTCGGATCTGCAAACGCCGGCGTGCCGCAGAGTGCTGCGGCGACCAGGACCAGTCTCTTCAACATGTTTACTCCGTGCGTGGAATCGCGCGGAGACGATACCCGAATCGGTGACGCGACTCGATCAGGTCGCCGATCTCGCTCTTGATCAAGGCGCGTCGCACCCGTCGCACCAGCTGCTTGACATGGTTCTCGCTCGGCTCGCGGGTATCCCACGACAGGTCCGCGATCAGCTCCGACGAGCGCACGAAGCCACGCACGAGCTCCGGCTGGTGGGCCTCGGTGGCCATCCGGCGGATCATCAGCGCCATCAGCTCGAACTGGGTGGTGGTCAGCTGGACCTGCTTGCCATCGACCTCGATCAGGCCACCACCGCCGCCCGTGGGCTCGTGGAGCCGGAACCGCATCGTCGGCAGGCCGACGTCGGTGCGCTCTTCCTCCTCGATCTCGCCGACGGGGAACTGCGCGGACGGAACGGGCGTGGCGGCGCGCTCCGCGGGCTTGATGGTCGCGGTCATCGTGCGACCGAGCTTCGGCGCGGGGAGCTGGGTGATGTCCTGGACGAAGTAGAACGCGATGTGACCGAACCGCACCCGATCTCGATCCTTGATCGGCGTCGTGGCATCGATCAGCCGATCGTCACTGAACGTGCCGTTCGCGGAGCCGAGGTCTCGCATCGACCACTCATCGCCATCGAGCAGCACGTGGGCGTGGTGGCGTGAGACCGAGGGCTCGAGGATCGCGAGGCCCTGCCCATCGACCTGCCGGCCGATCAGCGTGCGTGGATCGAGCTGGTGGGGGCGGCCCCACAGATCGACCAGCGCGGCCATCGTGGGGCGCGCACCGTGAAGCTGGATCTGCTCGGGGCTGATCTTGATCGGGCTCGAGAGATCATCCCGGCACTCCTCACACAACACCCCTACCTCGGCGGGACGCTGCCGACACACCGGACAGTTCACGTCGCTATCCTAACTCACTTCCAGCGATCGCGACGGCCAAGGCGCGTCACCACCCCGATCTGGAGCTCGAGACAATGCGCATATCCAGCGTCCTGCGCGATCGTGATCACGTGGAGCGCCTCGATCCGGACCGAGACCCCAGGGCGCGTTTCTATACTGAACGCCGCACCGTAATGCAGGCCACCAAGCGTACCGACCTTGCTGGTTCCCCCGCTGGTCAAGGTCGTGAGGACGTCCCCACCCAGCAGTCCCCGTAGCCCGAATCGACCGTCTTCGACGAGGCGGGCGGCGATCTGGCCCCGGTTGATCATCAGCGCGGCGACCCCCAGCCGGCCGGTGTAGCTGGTGGTGGCGATCGCGGACTCGAGCTCGAGCCCGACGCGGCGCGTGGGAAACACGCCGAACCTCAGCCCGAACAGCGGGCCGGCAGAGAGGGTGTCGTCGGGATCGATCGGATGGCCGAGGGAGTTGGCGTCGGTCCCGACGTCGGGCGGGATGAAGCCGCCGACGTGGACCCCGAGATCGACCGCGAGCCAATCGGCCTCGGGCGGCGGGATCACGAACGGCTTGGGGGGATCGACGAGGTCGAGTGCGACGCGGCCAAGCTCGACGCCGTTGGCCCTGATGATCAAGCCCGCGGACGCGGCGGTGGCGCCCGGGGTCACGGGGATGTCGAGGCCGCCTGCGACGCGCTCCGCGGCTCCGAGATCCAGGTCCCCGTTCGCAGCGATCTCGAGCTGATCGCCGATCGCTCCGACCGACGCGACGGTGAGGTGGATCTTGGTCGACGTGTCGCGCGCCACAGGTGCGAGCTCGCCCTTGACGAACACCGGCGCGATCACCACCGGGACCTCGACCAGGGGCTGCCCGGCATCGCCACCACAGCGCAGGCCGAATGCGCCGGGGACTCGCGCCACAACCTCGACACCAGCGGCGCCCGAACCGAGCTGGCAGCGCAGCCCCGGCGACGCGAACTTGGCTCCGATCGCGAACGCCGAGGGAGGTGCCTCGGCCGCCGTCGTCGAGCCAGGCGCGAGGGCCGAGACCGTGACCACGTCCACCGCGAGATCGGCCGGAGGGCTCTCGATTCCGTTGGCATCGATCGCGAACACGCTGAGGACGTGCTGACCGGCCAACGCCTCGGCGCGCTCGAACGTGGGCCTCGTCAGATCGATATCGACGACGTTGGCCCCCGAGGACCACCTCGCTCGGTAGTGCGTTGCGCCCACGACCGGCGACCACGCGAGCCGGATCGCGGCGGGCTGGCCGGCGAACGCGACGAACGTGCGCATGCCGGTGACGATCTTCGGCGCCGTCATCGGCTTGGTTCGAGGCGCCGGCTTCGGTGCGGTCGGTGGCTTCGGCTCGGCCGCGGCCTTCGGTGCGGGCGGTGCCTTCGGCTCGGGCGCAGCCCAGGCGGGCGCGCTCGCCAGGAGCGCACAACCGAGGACGCAGGCCCGCGCACCCATTTCGTGGATCATCGCATGGGCGCGTCGACTGCGCGCGTTTCCCACCCGGTGTAGCGCCGGGACAGGGTCGGCTCCTCGGTTCGGTTCGGAGCCACGGCCATCTCGAACGGGAACGACCGGGCCGAGACGCCGTCGCGGGCGGCCGTCATCACCTGGAAGTGGAGGTGGGGCGTGGACGAGAAGCCGGTGTTCCCGGACAGCGCGAGCTCCTGCCCGCGGCTGACCAGCTGCCCGGGCTTGACCTCGACGGTGGCGGGGGCGAGGTGCATGTACTCCCCGAGCGTGCCGTCCTCGTGCATCACGATCACGAAGTTCGTGCGCTTGTAGTCGAGGAAGTCCGACGTGGTCCCCGAGCCCTGGGCGGTGGCGTTGGCGGCGACGACGACACCCGGCCGGGTGGCGAGGACCGGCGTGGCCACCGGGCAATCGAAGTCCACGGCGAACTCGTTCGAGCCTCGATGCGAGAACGCGCCGTGGAAGCCCTGCAACACGGCGAAGGTCTGACCGCGCGGGAAGGGGAGTGCGTACTCGTACGGGCTCGGCTGGATCCCGGGATCGCCGAACCGCGCGCGGAACGAGAGCTCACGCCGGTACCGCAGCGTCGGATCGAGCTGCGAGAGCTCCGCGAGGATGATCACCGGGCCGACGCCGAGCGGCTGGGGCGCGGGCGGGACCAGCACGGCGCCCGAAGGCGAGGTCACGGCCTGGAGGTTCTCGAGCGAGGACACCGACCACGAGACCATGATCGGCACCGCGTAGCGGCTGCGGACCGTCTGCACGATCCGGTTGCCGAGGCGATACATGTCGAACTCGAGCTGTCCGCCGTCGAACTGAAAATCGACCATCCGATCGTCGAGGCGGCCGACCTTGGTGATGTCGACGGGCGCCGTCCCCGGGTCGGTCTCGTCGCAGCAGCCGGGTTGCGCGGGCCCGTAGTAGGGCGGGGGCGGCGGAGACGTGGCGCAGCTGACCGCCAGCAATGCGAGCACGAACCACCTGCGCATCTACCTCATGGTAGCAGCCCTCGGGGCGCGTTGCTGCGAAGGTCAATTGATGGTGATGGTCTGCGCCGACACCTGGCTCAGCTTGTCCTTGTCGGCATCGAGCGAGAAGTCGGTCACGTCCAGGCCTTCAGCGCCGATCGCATTGATGGTGGCGGTGATCGCGCCGGCCGGCAGCGCCACGAGGTCGGGGATCGCGACCTCCGACGAGCCATCGAACGAGGTGACGTTCAGGAGGTTCGCCGTGCCCTGGGTGTACTCGATGCTCTGCACCGTGGCGCCGGTCACGGTCCCGAGGTTGGCGGACGTGCGCGTCGCCGTGGCGCCACTCGGCGGCGTGAGCCAGGCGCCGGCGGCGAGGGTCGTGGTCGCGAGGCTTCGACGGAGCACGATGCTCTGCGAGGTCGCCGGATCGGTGCCGTTGCCGGCGATCGCCGTGAGGCGGTAGCCGGTGGCCGTCAAGGCGGCGAGCTTCGGCGTCAGGAGCGTGGGGTCGGTCGGGGTACGGAACAGGCCGATCTGGAACACCCCGTCGGCGCCGAGGTCCATCCCGATCAGCGCGCCCACGGTGCCGAGCCCGGTGGGCGGGGTGCCGAAATCGACCGTCACGTTGTTCATCATCCCGACGTCGACGAGGGTCAGGTCTTGCCCGCTCTGCGCCACCCCCGGCGTCACGGTGATGCCGCCGCGGTAGGCCCATCGGATCAACGTCATCGTGTCGTCGGTGAAGTCGGTCGGCGTGCCGTTCAGGTTGCGATCGTAGACCGCCGCGACCAGGGCGATCTTCCCGCCTCGGGTGTCGATCGTGAAGGCGCAGGGCATCGGATTGTTCATGCCGCCGCCGCTGCAGATGTTCTTGTCGTCGGCCGTCTTGATCTCGTTGTCCGGATCGCCCAGGTCGTCGGTCTGCGAGTAGAAGACGATCGCGACGCGCAGGTGCCCCATCGGGACGATGATCGAGGACAGGTCGATCGATCCCGTCAGGGTGGCCTTCGGTGCCACGAGATCCGTGCCGGGCTCGAGATCGAACGTCATGTTGGTGCCGTTGGCGCCGATCCACATCTCCGGGCGATAGGTGCCCGCCTTGACCACGATGGTCTGCGGGCCCTTGACCCCCTCGATCACGAACAGGCCCGTGGCGTCCGTTGTGCCCTCGACGGTGCCGACCTTGACGGTCGCGCCCGCGATCGGATCGCGGGTCTTGTCGTCGATCACGTAGATATTTGCGACACCGTCGATCGGACCGTCGCTGATTCCTCCACCCTCGATCACCCGAGGGGGGACTTTTGAGCTCCCATCATCGCCGCATGCCGTGAGGATCGTGGCCGTTAGCAGGTAGCCCAAGATAGGTGTGCGCATCGGTCCCTCCAAGGTCAGGATCGTATGCGAGCCCCGCGCCACCCTGCGACTTTGCGGATCGCGGTCCGTTCGCTTACCTTCGACCAGATGTCGGCGCCCGATCGCAGCTGGACCATCGCGCCGACACTCCTGTGGTTTGGCGGCCTCTTGGTCGTGGGCCTGTGGGCGATCGATGGCGGCGTCCAGGCACTCGCCGATCGGTTGACGGCGCGCCGCGAAGCACCGGCCACCGGCGGCGTGGCCGGCCCGACCTTCACCGCCCCCGCACCGACGGTGGCCGACACGCGCGACGACGAGGACGACAAGCCCGGTCTCCCCGCCGCCAGCTCCGGCTCCGCAGATCGGGCGAAGGGCAGCGCTCTCGAGGACACGTGCCTCGATGGGACGCCGGCGAGCTGCAAGCGCTGGGCGATGGACGCGTACTACCAGGCGGCGGCCGACGAGAAGGCCGGGAAGCTCGGTCGCGCGCTGCGGGTGTCGTGGTACGGGGACTCGGTGGTCGCCACCGATGCGATCCCTGGGCGTCTCCGGACCCGGTTGCAGAGCGTGCTCGGCGATGGCGGGCCAGGCTTCGTCGCACTGGTCCCGCCGCACCGGTTCGTCGGGCACGAGGCGATCACCCGCGGCAGTGCCGGCAACTGGGCGACCCATGCGATCTCGACGCTGCAGATCGCCGACGGCCTGTACGGCGCCGGTGGTGCCACCGCCGAGGGCGATGACGCCCACGCCACGATCAAGCTGGTCAGCGGCAAGGTGACGAACCTCGACCTGCACTACCTCACTCAGCCGAAGGGGGGCACGATCGTGATCACCGCGGACGGCACCGAGGTGGTGCGCACCGAGACCAAGGCCGAGTCCAAGGACGCCGCCTACGCGACCGCGTCGATCAAGGATGGCGCGTCGACTTTCAAGGTCGAGCTGACCGGACGGGTGCGGACGTTCGGCCTTCAGCTCGAGAACGCCCGCGGTGTTGTCGTCGACAACCTCGGCATCGTCAGCGTCAACGTGAAGAGCTTCGCGAATCACAACCCTGCGAGCTTCGCGGGTGGGCTCGTCCATCGCGGCGCAGATCTGATCATGATCATGATCGGGGCGAACGAAGCGCAGTGGCTCGGGCCGGGCGATCGCGACACCAAGCTCTATCAGTCGAACTACGAGAAGGTGCTCGGCCCGCTGCGCAAGGCGCGCCCCGATGCGAGCTGCCTCGTGGTCTCGCCCACCGATCAAGCGGAGGCCAAGGACGGCGCCTATCCGTCGCGCCCCGTCATGCCGCTGCTCGTCGATGCACAGCGCAAGGCGGCGCACGCCTCGGGCTGCGCCTTCTTCTCGACCTACGATTGGATGGGCGGCAAGGGCTCGGCGGAGAAGTGGTTCCGTCGCGGGCTCGTCGGGACCGACTTCCAGCACCTCTCGCACAAGGGCGCCAACAAGCTCGCGGACGCCGTGTTCGATGCGCTGACCTCCGGCGCACAGACCTATGCGGGTCGTTAGCGCGCTCCCCGTCACGGTCGGCGCAGCGCTCGCGCTGCTCGGCTGCAACTCGGGCTGCGAGGGCGAGCGGCTCCCGCCCAAGCCGCCGCGCCCACCGGTGGTAGCTCCGGCAGGCGATGCAGGGATCGATGGCGTCAACGGCGGCCTCGGGCAACCCGGGGACGCCGCGGTCGCGCGGATGCCCGGCTTCCTCGACGCGCCGGTGGGGACGCTCGATCGCATGTTCGAGGCCTGGGACGCGGCCGAGCGCGGCGAGCGCACGGGGCGCGCGTTGATGCTGTTCTTCGGGGATTCGCACACGGCCGGCGATTCGATGACCTCGCGGCTCCGCTCGACGTTCCAGGCGAAGTTCGGGGATGCGGGCCGCGGCCTCGTCGGCGCTGGCCGCCCACCCGCGCGGCACTACTACCAGCGCGACGTGAAGTACGGCGCGAGTGGATCGTGGCGGGCCTCGGTCGGCGGGAAGTCCGGTGATGCGGAGCCGTTCGGGATCGTCGGGCTCCGCGTGTTCGGCACGCAGAAGGGCGCCCAGCTGTGGGTCGAGACGTGCGGTGACTGCGCCTCCGGGACGAGCGTCGCGCAGTTCGAGATCCTCTACCAGGCGGCCCCGGACCACGGCACCCTCCGCTTCCGGGTCGACGATCAGCCGTGGCAACAGATCGCCACGCGCACCGCGCCGATCGAGCCGCCGCACCCCGCGCGGCAGATCATTCCGGTCACGGATGGTCCGCACAAGCTCACGCTCGAGCACGGCGGCGGTGGGCAGCTCGATCTCTACGGGGTGGTCATGGAGCGCGGGAAGCCGGGGGTGATCGTCGATTCGCTCGGTGTGGTGGGGCGCCGCCTTGGCAGCCTCCGCTCGTGGGACTGGTCGATCATCGGCGACCAGCTGGCCACGCGCGATCCGCGGCTCGTGGTCCTGCAGTACGGCACCAACGAGGCGGACGATCCGGATCTCGATCTGGAGGCGATGTCCCGCTACTTCGACGAGACCATCCTCCGGATCCGTGCGGCGGCACCCCAGGCCTCGATCTTGATCCTCGGGCCGCCCGACATGGGCGTGCGCGAAGGGGGCAGGGCGTGCGACCGGATGAAGGTGTTGCCGGATGCGGGGGTGCTCCCCGAGTGCGAGTGGCGCACGCCGGCGGTGCTCACCGAGATCATCTCGGTCGAACACGCGGCCGCCGCCCGCAACAAGGTCGCGTTCTTCGACACCCTGTCGGCGATGGGCGGCCCCGACCACATGCATCCGTGGGTGATCGGCGAGCCGAAGACCGCCTACAAGGACCACGTTCACTTCACCGACCTCGGCTACCAGCTGTGGGCCGACGCACTCTCGGGCGCGCTGCTCGAGCACTACGCGCGCTGGCGCAGTGATCACAAGCTCCCTCCGAGCAAGCGGCTCGAGCTCACCCCGGCTCCGGTGCCACGCGCGCCGGTCGATGCACCACTGCCGGGCCCCATCGCACCCTAGCCGATGCTGTTCTCGAGCCCGGACTACCCGCTGTTCCTGATCGCGGTGTTCTTCCTCTACGCGCTCGCGCGCTGGGGCGGACCGCGGGTGGCGTGGGCGCGCATGGCGATCATGGTGCTGCTCGGGGACGTGGTGGTGATGCTGGTGGCGAAGGATCCCGACGCCCTGTGGGATCCGATCGGCGGAGCGCTGTGCAGGCTCGCGGCCGGCGATCATCCGCAGTACCAGGACTGGCCGCCTGAGCTGTTCCTGCGCTGGGGCGTGGGCTCGGTGCTGCTCGCTGGCGCGATCATGCTCGGGCGTCGCGGCGGGCCGTGGATCGGCTCGGCGCGGGGGCAGCAGCTGATCGCGCGGGGCCTCGTCGCGGTCCTGGCGGTCGTCGCGATCACCGTCGCGATCGCTTGGGACCACGGCCAGCTGGATGCGGTGACCGCCGAGATCGTGCGTCACGCGCACCTCGTGGTGCTCGCGATCCTCGGCGTCGGCATCGGCGCATCGGGGCGAGACGACACCCGGCCCCTCGGGCGCGTGGTGATCCTGTTCGTCGCGTCGTCGCTGTTCTATCACGCGTGGGCGGCGGCGATGCCCGGGCCCTATCGCTACCTCCTGGGCGTGCTGCTCGCGACGATCGTCCTCGATTACTACCTGGGGATCTGGATCGAGCGCACCGAGGATCCGTGGAAGCGCAAGGCGCTGGTGATCGTCAGCCTGTGCTCGAACCTCGGGATCCTGGTGTTCTTCAAGTACACCGACTTCTTCACGCAGGACATCGTCAACCCGCTCGCGGACACACAGATCAAGCCGCTCCACCTGATCTTGCCGGCGGGCATCTCGTTCCACACGTTCCAGTCGCTGTCGTACACGATCGATGTCTATCGGCGGCAGCTCAAGGCGACGCAGTCGGTGGTGCAGTTCGCGACGTTCGTCCTGTTCTTCCCGCAGCTGGTCGCCGGACCGATCGTTCGGGCGCAGGATCTCCTGCCGCAGCTCGAGACGTTGCCGCCGCTCGAGCTCGAGGCGGCGACGCGCGGTCTGTTCCGGATCGTCACCGGCCTGTTCAAGAAGATCGCGATCGCCGATACGCTCGCGCTGGCGATCGTCGATCGCGTGTTCGAGGCCCCGGAGCGGTTCTCCGCGCTCGAGGTCGCCGTCGGGGTGTGGGCGTACGCGCTCCAGATCTTCTGCGACTTCTCGGCGTACTCCGATATCGCGATCGGCTCGGCACAGATCCTCGGATTCACGCTCCCGGAGAACTTCCGCACGCCGTATCGCTCCGCGAACCTCCAGGAGTTCTGGCGCCGCTGGCACATCTCGCTCTCGACCTGGCTCCGCGACTATCTCTACATCTCGCTCGGTGGCAGCCGGCTCGGGCCAGCGCGCACGTACGTGAATCTGATCGCGACCATGATCCTCGGCGGCTTGTGGCACGGCGCGAGCTTCGCGTTCATCGTGTGGGGCGCACTGCACGGCTTCGGCCTCGCGGTGACGCGGTTCTTCCAGCGACGGACGGCGGGCGGGAATCTTCGCGAGGCGCTCTCGATGCTGGCGGGGTGCGCGCTGCTCGCGGGGCTCGGGCTGACCGGCGTGTATCTCGGGTTCGGCGACGCAGGCGTGTGGTCACAGCTGGTGGTGGTGTGGCTCGTGGTCACCCCGCTGTGGGCGGTGGTCACGGCGTGGCTCGGTCAGGAGTACCCGGCCGAGCCCGAGCTGGTGAGACCCGTGATGCCGGTCGTGCCGTTCCTTGCGGTGTGGGGACGCGACGCCAGCCTGTGGGTGCCCGAGGCCCTGCGGATCGCGATGTGCGTGAGCGGGCTCGGCTTCTTCTCATCGCTGTACACCGGAGATCAGGAGCTGTGGATCCCGCTCATCGCGCTGACCTGGCTCCTCGGGCTGGTCGCAGACATCGTGGAGCGTGGCCCGGACAACCTGTGGCGCCGCTACCTGGTGGTCACCCGTCGCGCGGTCGCCGTGGTGTTCGTGTTCCAGTACGTCTGCCTCGCGTGGATCTTCTTCCGTGCGAGCTCGTTCGATAACGCGCTCGCGATCCTGCGTCAGCTCGCGGCGTTCGAGCTGGATCACGCGAACGTGGTGCCGCTCGTGACCGTGACGATGGTCGCGGGGTTCGCGATCCACTTCTTCGCGGAGGGCAGCTATCGCTGGCTGCGTGACCGGTTCGTGGAGCTACCCGCGCCGGCGCAGGGCCTGGTGCTCGCGGCGGTCGCCCTGGTCCTGCGCGAGCTCGGGCACGCCAAGATGGTGCCGTTCATCTACTTCCAGTTCTGATCTGGGTCAGGTCCCGAGCACATCCGGGCGCTCGGGGGCGAGCCAGCCCGCGAGCGTGGCGGACAGGCCGGCGACCAGCTCGGGGGCGCGCTGCGAGACGGCGGTGAACGTCTCGCGATCGATCTCGATCACCTCCGCAGTGCCCACCGCGGTGACCGTCGCCGCGCGCTGGGCGCGGGTCAGCACGGCGAGCTCCCCGACCACGCCGCCGGGATCGATCTTGCGCGGCGGCGCGCCCAGACGGACGGCCTCGAGCGTGCCCTCGGCGACGACGAACATGCTGTCGCCGTCGCTGCCGGCGACGAACAGCTCGCCGGTGACGGTGCGACGGGTCGCGCGCGTGGCGAGGGCGGCGAGGGCAGGGCCGGCGATGGTCGCGAACAGGGCGGGCTTGCGCAGCGCGAGCAGCGTGGGCTCGAGCGCGGCGAGCTCGCCCTGACAGAGCTTCGCGAGCCATGGATCCACCGGGACGAGCACGGCGGCGGTGCCCGGTGTGGGCTCGGCGGGGCGCAGCCACCGCTCGATCACGGCGAGGATCTCGGAGCGCCCGGATTGGACCTCCTGAACCACGTCGAGGGCGCGCCGGCGATCTGCCTCCCGTCCTCCGATCAGGTGGCGTGCGGCGGCAGCGAGCGCGGCCGGATCGCGGCCAGCCGCGGCAGCCTCGACGGCGGCGGCCCACAGCATGCGCGCCACGCACCGGCGGATCGCGATCTCGAGCTCCTGCTTCGCGCACGCCGACCACGCGGCCGAGGCGTCCCGCGCGTCGAGATGGAGCACCAGGGCCTTCAGCGAGACCTGGTTCGCTGCGGCGACCGGCCCCGCAGGGAGCGTGCCGCCGCCGCGTGCGATCGCGAGGGCGGTCCGGAGGACTGCGTGGGCGACCTCGGGATCGTCGCCGCCGAGGAGCGCACCGACGAGCTCGGCGCCCGAGGGTGCGCCGGCGAGCGCGCGGGCGATCGCCGCGCGGGCGAGCGGAGACAGCTCGGGGATCCACGGCGCGAGGTGCGTCGCACCTTCGAGATCGAGCATCACGATCGCCGCGATCGCCTCGGGCGCGCCGACCTCGAGCGCGGCGGCGAGCAGGTCTCGTGTCGCCACCGGACCCGCGCATGCGATCACGCCGAGCGCGCCTGCACGGCGTGCGGGGATGTCAGCTGCGGCGATCAAGGCGGCAGCGAGAGCGTCGTCCGTGAGGTCGGCGCGGCGCGCGCGGACCAGCGCCACGGCCCACGCAGGGTCACGTTCGCACAGCCGGCCGATCTCGCCGGCCACGTCGCCGCCGCGCAGGGTGATCTCCGCCGAACGAGCGGCGTCGTCGACCTCGCGGGACAGGGCGCCGCGTGATCGGCCGCGCGCGATCAGGCTGTCGTCACCGGCGAGCGCGAGCGCCTTGAGACCGGCGGCGAGAGCGCGATCATCGTCTTCGATCTCCACCGCGGCGCGGAGCTCGCCACGCAGGGACGGCGTGGGAGAGCGCGCGAGCTGATCGAACAGGGCGGTGCGCACGGCGGGCTCGTCGTGGCGGAGGTGGTCGGCGAGGTCGCTGGCCGCGACCCGGGCGCGCGTGATCGCGGCGCGCGCGAGTGCGGCGGTGCGAGGATCGTCGCCGCCGGCGATCTCGCTCCACCGCTCGAGGGTCTCGAGATCGATCTTGCGCAGATCCTCCGCCTGGTGAGCGCGAATCCCGAGCGGCGCGGCGAGGGCGGTCTGGAATCGGCGCGCCGCGATCTGCCCAGCGATCCACCAGATCACCGCGACGCCGATCGCTGCGGCAGCGAGCCTCGTGGGATGTGCAACGGCGGCGGGGCCGATCGCCAGGAGGACGAGGGCGGCGGCCGCGGCGCCGAGCGGCCACATCGCGCCGCGCAGGAGGACCTTCCACCGGGCGCGCGGTCCGGGCGGGAAGGCCGAGAGCTCGATCTCCTGGGACGTGCGCGAGGTCGCCAGGCGGAGCACCTGATCGGAGGTGCGGGTCCCGGCGATCAGGATGAACGACGGCGCCGTTGCGAACACCGCGTACCAGGCGATCGCGAGGATCGGGTGGATCGCCGCCGTGGTCGGCAGGCTGCGGGTGACGAGGATGCGCGGCACCGCTGCGACCTGGAGCAGGAACAAGACGCCGTTGGTACCGCCGTAGAACAGCGCGACCGCCGCGGCCAGGGTGTCGCCGTGATAGCGGCTCTTCAGCTGCGAGATGAACTGCAGATCGATCACGGTCGCCACCACGCCCTCGAGGAGCGCGACCGCGATCAGCGATCCGAGGAGTCGCCGCTGCAGCGGGTTCAAGACCTCCGGGGTGCCGGCCGGGGCGGTGGCGCCAGGTGCGCCGCCCTTGGCGAGCGCCTTCTCCTGTGTGATGCACAGGCCGAGGACGACCGCCGTGACCCCCGCGCCGATGTACGGCAACACCGTGAGCCCGGCGCGATAGACGAGCGCGCCCGCACCGAGACCGGCGATCGCACCACCGAGCGTGACCGCTGCGCCCGCGCGGGGCAGCATGCGGCGCGCATCGCGACCGGCGACCGAGGCCGCCACGCGGTTCCACAGCGCGAGGCCGGCGACCTGGGAGAACGCGGCGAGGGTCACCACGAGGACCGCCGGTGGCACGCCGGCGTGGAGGAGCGCCGGGCTCGCCGCCGCGGTCAGGAGCAAGGCGACCAGGAGGCCGAGATCGACGATCCGCGAGCTCGCACGCCGCGTGATCAGGTCGTAGCCGAGCGTCGCGACAGCGAAGCCGCTCGCGTTGGCGATCAGCAGCCACGGGAGCTTGCCCGCACCATAGGCCTCGAGGAACGCGGCCTCCGCGAACGAGCGGAGGGTGACCGCGACCAGGTTGCAGAGCAGCACCATCGCGGCGCCGAGGATGAAGGCGCGGCGGTTCACTACGCGCCTTCCAGCAGGCGGCGGGCGAGGGCGCCCGAGAGTGCGGCGAGGGCGATCGGGTCCTCTTCGAGTACGTCACGCATGTCATCGACGGAGAGGCCGATCACCACGCTCGCCCGCTCGGCGACCGCATCGAGCGCGGGGGTCTGCGGGGCGATGACGCGGACCAAACCGAGCACGTGCCCCGGCGTCGCGGTCCCCCCGTGCTTCCGGGTGGTGCTGATCGAGGCCACCGCAGACATCGCCGCGCGCGAGGCGATGACGAGCGAACCCTCGACGACGATCCAGACGGTGTCGTCGGTGGTCTTGCGCTCACCCGGCTCGAGAGTCGAGGGGCGTGCGCGCTCGGCGAGCCGGATCACCACCGCGGGGGCGAGATCGGCGAACAGCGGGCACGCCGCGAGCGCGCGAGCTCGCTCGAGGAGGTCCATCTAGCGCTTGGCGAGGATCTTCTTCTGGTTCGCGACGATCGTCTTCTGGTTCGTGAGGATCTGCGCGAGCTGCTTCTGGTTGCCGGCGATCGTCTTCTGGTTCGCGAGCACCTGATCGAGCTTCTTCTGGTTGCCGGCGATCTTGGCCTGGTTGGCGAGGATCGCATCCAGCTTCTTCCCGTTCGCGACGATCGCGTCGAGCTTCTTCTGGTTCGCGACGATCGCCTTCTGGTTCGCGAGGATCTGCGCGAGCTGCTTCTGGTTGCCGGCGATCTTGCCCTGGTTGGCCAGGATCGCTTCCTGGTTCGCGAGGATCTTGGTCAGCTGACCCTGATTGCCAGCGATCTTGCCCTGGTTGGCCAGGATCTTCTCCTGGTTCGAGATGATCCGGGCCTGGTTGCCACGGATGTCGTCCTGGTTCGACAGGATCCGACCGCTGCTATCACCGTCACCGTTCGTCATCGACTCGAGCATGTGGGCCCACCCTTCTCGACGCATCCAGCGCGCCGCGAGTATCGTTGAACCAGGGTCTGGGGCGTTGCAACCCACACGGGCCGCAAAACGGTCATGATGCTGAAACATCCACGGCCGGCGTCTTGCTCGACCATGGATCTCGCATGCGCCGCCTCTCCAACTATCTGTTCTCGATTGCCGCGACCGCCGTCGCGTGGGGAGCGGGCGCCCCGGCCCGAGCCCAGGGGGCTCCAGATCCGACGACGACGGTGGAGGCACCTCCCCCCGAGGGCCTGTCCGATGCGGATCTCCAGAAGCTGGCGGAGGGCGACGTCATCGAGATCTTCGATGAGCGGCCCGACAAGCCGTTCGATCGCGACACCGAAGTCCGGCTGACCGGGGAGCAGCTGGCGGCGCGCGGTGCGGTGGATCTCGGGACCGCCCTGGCCCTGTTGCCCGACGTCAGCGTGCGTGATGCGGGGCGCGGCGGGTTCAACATCGACATCCGCGGCGCTCGCAAGGGTGCGGTGAGCGTGCTGATCGATGGTGTGCTCGTGACCGATCCCTACTACGGCACGTTCGACGTCTCGACGATCCCGATCACCGACATCGTCCAGATCCGGGTCTCGACCACGCCGCAGTCGCCGATCGACGGCCCGGGCGGCCCGGGCGGGGTGATCGAGGTGCTGACCCGCGATGCGATCGGAGATCAGATCGTGGTCGCACGGCTGACCTCGGACTCGCTGCCGACGTTCGGGATGACCGGCACCGCACGCGCGCCGCTCGCGAAGCACCTCGCGATCCGGATCTCCGCATCCGGCGTGGCGGGGGCACGGGATCTCCAGCTCCCCGGCGATGCGTCGGTGGGTGAGGCCCGGAGGTCGAGCACGGGCGCCGGGCGGCTCGAGTACCGCAAGGGCGATCGCCGGATCGCGTTCGACGGCTTTCTCGACGATCGCCACTACGTGGCACCGCCGAGCGATGCGATGCGCAGCTCGATCCTGATGATCGATCGCGAGACCTCGGTGCGTGGTTCGGTCAAGGCCGACGAGAAGATCGGCAAGCTGCAGCTCCAGGGGCAGTACTTCGGCCACTACCTGTTCCGGCGCTCGCGGTTCTTCAACGATCCGCAGTTCACGAGCCAGCTCCAGTCGGAGAGCCTGTCGGCGATCCGGAGCGGCGGGTTCGTGCTGGCCACCAAGCCGCTCACCAAGGAGCTGCGCTGGGCGAGCTCGGCCTCGATCGATCACGAGAAGGCGCTGGTCGTGAACCAGGCCCGCGAGGCGGTCCGCGGCGACGTCACGATGATGGAGCTCGCCGTCGACGCGCAGTACGAGAAGCGGCAGCTCCGGCTCGATGCGGCAGCAGGCCTCGCGATGCCGTTCGGGGTGGGCGCCGATCCGTGGCCCGAGGGCAAGCTGGTCGCCAAGTACAAGCCGCGGCCGCACCTCGAGCTGACCGCGACGGCCGGCTACAAGGGCCGCGTCCCGAGCCTGCGCGAACGGTTCGATGCCGCCACCGGCAACCCGCTTCTCGGCCCCGAGAAGATCGCGCACGCCGAGCTGCGCGCCGTCGAGACGCGCGATCGCTTGAAGATCGAGGTCGCGCCGTTCTTCAAGCACTCGACGGGGACGGTGCGGGTCTCCACGGATCCGATGGACATGGGCAAGCTCACGAACCTCGGGCGCGTGAACTTCTGGGGCGTGGACACCCAGGTCAAGGTCACGCTCGAACGGCGCGTCGAGGTCGGTGGCTCGTACAACTACGTCAAGGCGAACGCCGACACGAGCGGCGACGATCCGATCGACCGCCTCCCGCACCATCGTTTCGATCTGTGGGCGCAGGGCACGCTCGACAAGCGGTTCTCTGGACTCGTCCGCGTGAAGTACCTCGGGGATGCGCTCGACAAGGGCATGGTGGTCTCCGGCTATGCGCTGTTCGAAGCGAACCTGACCGCGCAGCTCGGCAAGGAGTACCTCGCCGTGTTCCGCGTCGACGACGCACTCGACGAGCAGCCCGAGACCCGCGCCGGCTATCACACCGCGGGGCGCGTCGTGTCGCTCGTGCTCCAGGGCATGTGGCAGTGAGCCGCTGAGCGGAGCGATCAGTCGCCGACGCCGGGAGCGCACTGGGCGCCGCCGCCGCCGCCACCGCCGCCACCACCACCGGTCCCGCCGACGTCCATCACCGTCCCCGAGACCTGCACGCGGTTGATCGCGGCGGTACAGCCGCCCGCGACCTTGGTGTGGTTCACGGTCTCGACCTCGGCCAGCGTCGCGTTCGTGATCGTCGCGGAGATCGGTGCGCCGTTCGCGCCGACGGCGGTGATGTTCACCATGCCGCCCGTGCCGAAGTACTCCTTCGCGGTGGCGGTGCCCTTGTCGCCCACGGCGCGCACGCAGATCCCGCACGTGTTGTAGTCGGTCTCGACGGCGAACGTTCCGGTGGTCACCGCGCCCGTGAACGCGCCACTGGACGGCCACAGCTCGAGCTGCACCACGTCGCCGCTCGCCATCGTGGCGGACAGCCGGTACCACTTCGCGCCGCCCGACTGGGGGACGCCACAGCGCTGCGCCTTGAGCGCGGTTAGGTTGCCAAGATCGGCCGTCGTGCTGGGGAGCGGGCAGGTCGCCTGCATCCCAGAGCCATCCGGCGTGACACCCGCATCAGCCCCCGAGCCATCGTCTCCGCCGCCCGGGCTTCCCCCGGTGCAGGCGCTGCCGAGCATCACGAGTCCGACCAGGAGGGTTCGCATGCCCCCAGAACGAGCAAGGGCCGTGCCCTCTCCAACCCCGTGACACCCCGTTACAAGAGGGTTACCTGGGCGGATCTGTTGGGGGGAGCTGGTCGGGAGGCGGGAGTCCAGACCCCGAGATGCTGGGGCTGTCCTCGATTTCCGTGCGGCCGTCATGGCGCTGTCATCGGCGCCGTGGAGGTTATCGCCGGCACGTCGCTCGCACCGTGCGAGACGTGCATGCAGCTGCACAACGCGTTTGCGCACACGCTCGCCGATGAGCTCCGACCGATCCGCGTCCAGGCAGATCCGAGCGGGCTCGCCTACGATCACCACGTCGACGCGCTCTACATCGCGGACGCGTACTCCGGTGCGATCCTCTGCATCGAGGGCGGCTATCAGCGGCGGATCGCGACGATCGACAGCGGTGGCGTGATCGGTGAGCGGATCGGCGGGCTCGCGATCACACCCTACGGCACTCTGTTCGCGACCCGAATCGGACAGGGCAGCGCGGGTGGGCTGTTTCGTATCGAGCCCGATGGTCAGGTCGAGGAGCTGTCCCGCCTGCGGCCCGAGGATCAGCGGCTCGGCGTGACGTACGATGCCCGCGAGCACGCGTTGTACACGACGCAGTTCCGCAGCTCGGCGTATGGCCCGTGCGATGGGTCGATCGTCACGATCGATCTCGTCACGGGAGAGCCGTCCACGATCCTCGATGGGTTCGGCAAGCCCGTCGGGATCGTCAAGCTGGGGCCCACGCTGGTGGTCGCCGATGCGCGGCAGCGCGCCGTGTTCCGGGTCGAGATGGCCTCCGGTCGCGCCGTGCTCCGGTTGCAGCTCGCCGGAGATCTCGGCTGCCCCGATTCCTTGTGCAGCTACGGCCTCGACTCCGTGCTCGTCACCACGTTCGACGAGCAGACGCAGCGCGGGTCCCTGCGCAGGCTGTGGCTCGACGGGCGACACCAGGTGATCGCGAGCGGCCCCTGGCAGCCGCGCGGCGTCGCGACCGATGGCGAACGCGCGTTCGTGGCGATGCGCCGTGGCGGGCAGGTGATGGTGTTCCAGGTCGAGCCGTCGATCTGAGATCTCCGGGACGTGAGGTGGTGCTGGGTGTGGCGTTGTGGGTGTCGTGATCGCGAAGGCCCCACGCCGCCGCCACGCGTAGAATGGTGGGATGGGGACCACCGGGCTGCGCACGTCGCTGATCTGGCACGACGAGGTGATGAGCGACCTCGTTCACGAGAAGCCAGCGAAGGTCACGATCGGCTCGTCGGGCGAGGCAACGTTCACGACACCGGCGATCAGCGGGGCGAGCGAGTACGCGATCGTCACGCCGGGTCGTCGTGGCTACCTCCTGACGTTGTCCGATCAGATGCACGGCACGATCTGCCTCGGCGGCGTCGAGCAGGATGTCGCGGCCTTCGTGCGCGCGGGAGAGGAGCCCACCGGGTTTCGCGCGACGCCGATCGGCGGCAATGACTGGGGCGTGATCAGCCTCGACGCCACGGGGGATCACAAGCTGTTCTTCCAGTTCGTCCCTCTCGAGGAGGCCGACTGGAATCTCGGCCATCCGATGATCCTCGCCGCCGTCGGTGGCTTCGGTCTGAGCGTGGCAGCGCTGACGGGGCTGTGGGCGTGGAAAGGCGTCCCGATCGGCGAGGCCGTGTTCCGCGCGAGCAGCCTGTCCTCGCTGGCGATCGGCCTCGCGGCCGTGGTGCGCTGGGTGCTCAAGCAGGACAACGAGTCACGCGCCTCACTCGCGTTCTCCGTGATGCTGCATGCGGCGCTGCTGTTCGCGACGTTCCAGCTCTACGAGCGTGCCTCGCCGTTCGAGTGGCCGAAGCAGGACGCCGTGTCGGGTGGCTATCTCGTGAAGCTCGACGAGCTCAAGCCGCCCAAGCCGGAGCCGGTGGCGAAGCCGACCGTGGGCGCCGCCACGCCGGCGTCCGTCGATGCGATGCCGCCGCGCCGCGCGTGGACGCGGCCCAAGGGCAAGAAGGTCCCGACGCCGACCCTGCCCAACAAGCAGATCGCGGCGGCGGTGACTCCGAAGCAAGAGACCGGTACGCCGAACCCGACCCCAGGTCTGAACCCGAACCCTACCGAGCCCGTGGGTGTGCTGAAGCAGGGAGAGCTGATCCAGAAGGTCCTCGACCGGGACATCCGTACGGCGATCGGACGCATCGGCGAGATCGGGGGTGGCAACCGGACTGGCGCCCCGGACGGCGAACCGGGCGGCGGGCTCGGGGTCACGAAGGGTGGCGGGGACGGGAAGGGGCCGGTCGGCAAGCAGGTGGGGAGCGGGCCGATCCAGACCGGCCCGCTGCGCACGGCGATGTGCATGGGCGCCGGGTGCGGGAATGGCCCCGGTCCGCAGGTGATGCCGCCGCCGGTGCCGCCGCCCAACAATCCTCCGACGCTGACGCAGTTCGAGATCGACCAGGTCATCCGTGCGCGCGCGAACATGTACCGCACCTGCTACCAGAAGGAGCTCAACCGCGAGCCCACGCTCGCGGGTGACATCGCGATCCACTTCGAGATCCTGCCCAACGGCAGGGTGCGCGGGCAGAACAAGACCGGCGGCTCGATGACCAACGCTGCGGTGATCCAGTGCGTGAAGAACGCCCTCGGCCTCCTGCACTTTCCGCAGAAGGGCGGCGCGCTGGTCAACTACCCGTTCGTGTTCTCCCCCGGTCAGTGACCTGATCTCACCGCCGTTCCGTCGAGTCCTCGACGCTTCGGCGTGGACCCTGCCAGCGGTTGCCAGCTCGTGACGCGGCACGTTGCTTGCGACGAGTCGGTGCGATGCGCGCTGCACGCTATGTCGGTTGGCTCCAGCGTCACACCCAGGCGATCCTCCTCGTCGGGCTGGTCGCCGTGGTCGGCTCGGGCTACCTCGCCGCCGCACACCTGCCGCTGCGCGCGGACTTCGCCTACCTGCTTCCCGCCGACGCGCCCTCCGTCCTCGCGATGCACGCGCTGTCCGATCGGATGCCGGCGCGCGATACGACGCTCCTCCTGATCGTGGCCCCGGACGCGGCCACGCGCGCGGTTGCCGGTCGCGAGGCGATCGCGGGCCTGCAGGCGATCGACCCTTCGTTGATCGCGCGGATCGAGGCGGATGATCACGAGACGCGGGAGCTGGTCCGGACGCACCAGCACCTGTTCGCGCCGATCGACGACCTGCGCGCCGTCCGCGATGCACTCGCCCTCCGGATCGCGGACGCCAAGGCGCGAGCGAATCCACTCCTGGTCGATCTCGACGACGAGCGAGCTCCCGATCACCTCGATGACCTCCGCGAGAAGCAGCACGCCGCGGCCGCGCGTCTTGCTGCACCCGATCACGTGAGCGCGGATGGCACCACGGCCGTGATCGTGATTCGCACGGCGTTCGTCGCGACGGACGTCGACAAGGACCACGCGCTCGAGGCCCGCCTCGATGCCCTGCGGGTCGAGATCGAAGGGGCGCACCCCGGAGTCCACGTCGGCCTCGCGGGTGGCGTGCCCACGACGACAGCCGAGCACCGCGCCCTCGTCCACGGCGTGGTGGTGTCGAGCCTGATCACGGCGGTGCTGGTCGCGCTGGTGCTGTTCGTTCATCTCCGCAGCGTGCGCCTCCTCGTGCTGCTGACCGCGAACATCGCGGCGGCCACGCTCGTCTCGTTCGGGGTGGCGGCCCTCTCCGTGGGGCACCTCAACGCTGCCACCGCGTTTCTCGGCGCGATCATCGCCGGCAACGGCGTCAACTACGGGATCCTGCTGGTCGCACGGTACGGTGAAGAGCGTCGGAGGTGGGCGAGCCGGGACGCCATGACCATCGCGATCCAGGGCACGCTGCGGCCCACGCTCGTCGCCTCGTTCGGCGCGGCGATCGCGTATGGCGCCCTGGGTGCGACGCGGTTTCGCGGGTTCGCGGACTTCGCGCTGATCGGTGGTGTGGGCATGCTGATCTGCTGGGTCGCATCGTTCGTGTTGCTGCCGGTGCTGATCTTGCGCTGGGCACACACGCCGAAGCGCGAGCCCTCTGCGCTGTTCGGACGGTTCGTGCTGAAGCTGTTCGGGTTCCGCCGCCCGGCGGTCGCCTGCGCGATCGCCGGCATCGCCGTCCTCGTCAGCGCGGTGGTCTCGTGGCGGTATCTCGTCACGGATCCGTTCGAGTACGACATGGGGCAGCTCCGGTCACAGGCGCCGGATGCGGTCGAGGCGCGGAGGTGGATGACGGTCTCCGACGCGGCCTTCGGGCGCGGCCTCGCCGGGATCGCGGGCCAGACGTTCGTCGCTGTGGATGATCCCTCCGAGGTGCCGGCGATGGTCGCCGCCCTGCGCGACGTCGCCGCGACCGAACCGATCGTGGGGCCGATCGGCTCGATCCTCGACGTGATCCCACAAGATCAGGTGGCCAAGCTCGCCGTGCTCGCCGAGATCCGCACGCTGGTCGACGAGGTCTCGCCGCTCCTCGACGACGCCGAGCGCGCCGACCTGCTGGCGCTGCGGCCGCCGGACGGCCTCGGGGCGTTGACCGCGCGCGATCTGCCGCCGTCCCTCGCAGCGCGGCTCACGGAGCGTGATGGCACCGTGGGCGCGATCATCGCCGTGAAGCCAGGTGTGGCGTTCAGCGAGTACGACGGCCGCGATCTGATCCGGTTCGCGACCGCGATCCGCGGAGTCGCCCACGATCCCGCGCATCCGCCGACGATCGCCGGGCCCGCGGTGCTGTTCGCGGACGTGTTCAGTCAGATCCGTCACGACGGTCCTCGCGTCACCTTCGTCGCCGGCCTCGGACTCCTCGTGATGGTGGTGCTGGTCGTCGGCCGCGGCCGGCGATCGGTGGCGGTCTTGCTCGCGACGGCCGCCGGTAGCCTCGCGATGATCTCGGTCTGTGCAGTGGCGGGGCTCAAGATCAACTTCCTCGACTTCGTCGCGCTCCCGATCGCACTGGGGCTCGGCATCGACTACGCCATCAACGTCGCCGATCGCGCGGCGCACGATGACCCGCGGGTCGCGCTGCGGTCGACGGGCGGTACGGTCCTCGTGTGCTCTCTGACGACGATGATCGGCTACACATCCCTACTCGTCAGCGACAACCTGGCGATCCGCGGATTCGGCCTTGCGTCGTTG
The DNA here is from genome assembly GCA_016720595.1 of Myxococcales bacterium. GTDB lineage: Bacteria > Myxococcota_A > Polyangia > Haliangiales > Haliangiaceae > JABFXX01. Next base: position 512,463 of record JADKKI010000002.1, on the reverse strand, counting down.
ATCGGTGAGATCACGTGCGTGGCTGCGGCCCTGGTGATCGTCCCCGCGGTGATGGCGCTCCGGCTGGCACCGCTTGCCGCCGGAGACTCCCTGCGCACCGCCTGATGCACGTCTCTCTTGTCTCCGCGCCGGTGGCAAGCCATCCTGCCGGTCGTGGATGTACGCGCCCTCGGGCTGTCTCTGGTCGTGGCGCTCACCGGCTGCCGGCAGGCGTTCGGTCTCGATGACCCGCTCCCGGGGGATCCCCCAGATGCCGCCGGTGAGTGTGGCGGCACGCAGACCCTGACGACGACGGGGATGTTCGTGCTTCCCGACGGCTGTAGCTCGCTCACGGTGGAGGCCTACGGTGCTGGCGGCGCCGGCGGTGCGCGGAACTCGGGTGCCGCGGCAGGTGCTGGTGGCATGGGTGGGCTGGCGATCGTACGCCTCGTCGATCAGGCCCCCGGGACGACCTACCTCGTGAAGGTCGGAGCGGGTGGCACATGTGGGTCCACGATGGCCGCCACTGGAGGTTTCACAGGGGGCGGCGGTGGCAGCAACTCGAACCCAGGCGCGCCCGGGCAAGGTGCAGGCTCGCCGCCCGGAGGCGCAGGCGGGATGGCGGGAACGGGGGCGGGCGCAGGTGGGCCGGGCGGCAACGGTGGCTATGGGGGCGGCGGCGGCGGTGGTGGCGGTGATTCCGCCCGCGGGAGCGGCGGTGGTGGCGCGACGACCTTCCAGGACGCGTCCACCATGACCTTCCTCGTGATCGCGGGTGGTGGCGGAGGTGCCGGTGCCTCGGATCAGAACGGCGACATCGCGGGGAGCGGTGGCGCGGCGTGCACTGGATACACCGGCGCCGCAGGAGCGACGGGGACCTCTTCGGCAGGCGGCGGTGGCGGCGGTGGCGCCTGCGCGTGCGTTGGCGGCACCTGCGCCTCCACGCCGATGTCGATGGGCGGCACGGGTGGTGCGGCCGGGACGTCGTCGAGCTGCGGCGCGAACCAGGCCGGTCAGGCGGGCCGCGTCGTCGTCCGCTATCCCTGAAGATCGCGCTTCGCGGGAGGCAGCGGCTTCAGGCCGTGCTTCTCCATCCGATAGATCAACGTTCGCCGCGAGATGCCGAGCTGCTTGGCGGCCTCGGTCTGGTTACCCATCACGGCGTCGAGCGCGCTCGCGATCGCATCGCGCTCGAGGTGCGCGAGGTGGGCCCGGATGTCGAGGGGGCCTCCCTCGGCTGCGGGTGGTGTCGAGGGCGTGTTCGGTGCGTCGGTGCGAGCCTCGCGGATCGAGTCCGGTAGATCCTCGAGCCCGATCGTGCCGCCGATGTGGAGCACCATCGCGCGCTCCATCGCGTTGCGCAGCTCGCGGACGTTGCCGGGCCAGCTGTATCGGCGCAAGGCGTGGAGTGCGGCAGCGGAGAGGGCAGGTGGAGAGCGGCGCAGCTGCGTGGCGCTCTGCTGCAGGAATGATCGCGCGAGCTGCTCGATCTCGGCGGGCCGATCACGCAGGGGCGGCACGACGATCGTGAACGCGCTGATCCGGAAGTAGAGGTCCGAGCGGAAGGTGTTCTGCTTGCACTCCGCCTCGAGGTCGCGATGGGTCGCGCAGATCACGCGCACATCGACCTCCACCTCCTCGACGCCACCCACGCGGGTGATCCGCCGCTGCTCGAGCACGCGCAGGAGCTTGGCCTGAAGGGCCGGCGTCATCTCGCCGATCTCGTCGAGGAACAGCGTGCCACCGTGGGCAGCCTCGAAGTATCCCGTCTTGCGCCGGTCCGCACCGGTGAACGCGCCCCGCTCGTGCCCGAATAGCTCGCTCTCGAGCAGCGTCTCGGGGAGCGAGGCGCAGTTGATCCGGATCAGCGGACCGCGGCGCCGATCACTGGCCGCATGGATCGCGCCGGCGATGACCTCCTTGCCCACGCCCGTCTCCCCTCGCACGAGCACGGTGATCGAGTGTTCGGCGACCTTGCGCAGGTGCTCGTGGATTCGCGCCATCTTCGGATCCGCCACCACCACCTCGCCGAGGTCCGCGACGTGATCCTCGGGCGGACGACCCACGCCACCGGTCCCACTCTCGCGCACGGTCTCGAGCGCCGCGCGCGCCCGTGCGATCAACCCGCCCGCGGTGGTGCTGTGCTCGGGAAACCCAGCCACCCCCACGGCGATGGTGAGCTGGCCCGTGCTCGGCACCGCCTTGACGAGCAGCGCGCTCGCCGTGCGCTCGGTGGCTGCGGCATCGAGCTCGGGCATCACGATCGCGAGCACGCCGGGGGCGTACTCGGCCAGCACCTCCATCGGACGCAGCGCCGCCGAGATCAAGTCGGTCGCCTCGTCCATCGCCTCGGCCGGTCCGCTGAGCGCGACGAGCGCGAGGCCGAACTGGCGCTGGTAGTGGAGGCCGCGATCGACCTCGGCGGCGAGCCGTTCGTCGAGATATCGCGTCGATTCGAGGCGGGGACGCGCCGAGGTCCCGCTGGTGATGCCGATCACCACGCTGGCCGAGCCCACGAGGACCTCGTCGCCCGAGACCAGGCGACGCGGCCCCGAGATCTGCTCGCCGTTGACCCAGGTCCCGTTCCGGCTGCCCGCATCCTCGACCTCGACGTCGAAGCCGTGGCGCGTGAACGTGGCGTGGATCCGCGACATTCTCTCAGAATCGATCGCGATGTCGGCGTTGCGCGAGCGGCCGATCGTGCGCTTCTCGCGATCCGGCAAGGTGATCACGGTGGTCGCACCTGCACCTCCGCCTGCGTCCTGATCGTAGACCACCAGCGTCACACGGCTCGTCTCGAGCGGTGCGCGCGCCGGCGCCGGCGAACCGACCTCGGTCAGTTTGGTGTCGTCCACGCTCGTCGACAGGCATCTAGCCTACCGCAGAAAACTGCGCTGGACCTGTACGAGCGTGAGGAGTCGTTTGCAGTACAATACCCTCGGTGGTCGACGCCCTCTCAGACATTGGCTCGGCCGCCAATCGGTACGAGGTCCTCGCCAAGCTGGCGTCGGGCGGCATGGCGGAGATCTTCCTCGCGCGCACCAAGAGCAGCGCCGGGGTCGAGCGGTACGTCGTTCTGAAGCGCGTCCACAAGCATCGCGCGACGGACATCAAGTTCGTCCACATGTTCCTGGACGAGGCGCGGCTCGCGGCACAGCTCCAGCACCCCAACATCGCGCAGGTGTTCGACACCGGGAAGTTCGGCGACACCTACTTCTTCACCATGGAGTACGTGCACGGCGAGACCGTGCGCGAGCTGCTCCATCGCTCCTACGAGCAGGGGCAACCGATCCCGCTGGGCTGCGTCCTGACGATCATCGCGGGCGCTGCGGCTGCGCTGCAGCACGCCCACGATCGCCTCGCCCACGACGGCACGCCCCTCGGGATCGTGCACCGCGACGTCTCGCCTTCGAACCTGATGGTCAGCTTCGAGGGGCACGTGAAGATCGTCGACTTCGGCGTCGCCAAGGCGGCGCACCGGTCGGTCGAGACCCAGTCAGGGACGGTCAAGGGGAAGATGGGCTACATGGCGCCCGAGCAGTGCCGCGGCGGCGAGGTGGATCGCCGGTGTGACCTGTTCTCGCTGGGGATCGTGTTCTGGGAGATGCTCGTCGGGCAGCGCCTGTTCAAGCGCGCCACCGACTTCGAGAGCATGGAGGCGATCATCGAGGAGCCCACGCCGCCGCCCTCGTCCGTCCGCCCGGAGATTCCGCCGGCGATCGATGCGATCGTGCTGAAGCTCCTCGAGAAGTCTCCGAGCGCACGCTACCAGTCGGCCGACGATCTGCTCGAGGCGCTGGAGGCGGCGGCCACGTCGACGGCGCTCGGGCTCTCGGTGGCCATGGTCCGCCGGTACATCCGCGAGCTGTTCGGCAACCCGGCGGAGCCCTGGGTCGAGCTTCGCCGCGGCGCCCAGCGCGAAGAGGCGGTGACCGTCACCGGCGCGCCGGTCAACGGGCGCCTCGAGCTCGCGGGCGACGAACTCGAACGACTGCGTGATCTCAGCTCCTCGCGCGGCGAGTCGATGCCGATCCACATCCCGTCCGCGGCGGTCGTCGCGGCGCGTGAAGCGGACCGGCGCGCTGACCTCGGCGAACGCGCGGTGAGCACCGACGAGATCCCACGCCCGGGTCGACAGCGCCGCACGGGGCTGTGGCTGGCGATCCTGCTGGGTGCGGCGGGGACGGTGGCCGCGGCGGGCTATGTCCTCGGCACGCGTACGAACCAGGGTGCGCCACAAGATGCCGCACAGGCCGCGATCGTCGTGGATGCCGCGGTCGCACAGGCCCCGATCGATGCGGTCGTGGTGGTCGCCAGCCCACCCGATGTGGGTGATCCGGCTCCCCCGATCGACGCCGGCAGCAGCTCGGAGATCGTGCCTGAGCCAAAGCCGCGAACGATCAAGGAGCTGGTCGGCGAGAAGCGGTTCGCCGATGCGGTGACCGCGTGCGATGCGGCCACCCGGCTCGGGGATCCCGATGCGGTGGCCTGTACCCTCGCCGCCTGCCGCGAGCACGATTCGAGCGCGGCGCGGAAGTTCCTCGCGCAGGTCCGTCGCGCCAAGCAACGGCTCGTGATCTCGCAGTGTGCAAAGATCGGACTGTCGATCGCTGCCGGGACCCCACGTGTGACCCCACCCCACGTCGACCCACCCCAGGTCGACCCAGCAAAGGACCCAACCGGTAAGGGGTCCAACGCCAACACGGGCACCAACCCGGGGTCGGGCACAAAACCGGAGTGTACGGATCCCGATCCGATGGCGTGCCGTCGCTGAGGCGGGGTGTCGCAGCCCATTGCCTCCGGGGCCAAACTGCGTGACCTTGGGGCCGTGACCCGTCTGGGCTGTACGCTCGTCTACTGCCTCGCCACCTCCTCGCTCGCGCATGCGGACGAGCTGCCGAAGCCGCCCACCGAGGCCGATCGCCTGTTCGAGGAAGGTCGTGCGTTCGCGAAGGAAGGCAAGATCGCCGAGGCGTGTGCGCGGTTCACCAAGAGCTTCGAGATCGATCACGCGCTCGGGACCGAGCTCAACCTCGCCGACTGCGAGGAGAAGCTCGGCCACCTCCGCCTCGCGTGGCGCCTGTTCCTCGCCGCCGCAGACGAGTCGCAGCGCAGCGATGACACCAAGCGTACCGAGTTCGCTCGCTCACGCGCCGAGGCCCTCGCGGCCCGGTTGACCGAGGTGGTGGTCAACGTCGCGCAGCCCACGGCGCCCGGCCTGGCGATCACGATCGCCGGCCATCCGATGGAACCGGCCCCGGTGATCCGCGATCGCACCGAGCCAGGCGAGATCGAGATCGTCGCCACGCTCCCGGAGCGTCCCACCTTCAAGACATCGGTGAGCGGTGCCGCCGGCGCGAGCGTGAGCGTCGATGTCCCCGCATTCGGAGCCCGCGTGATCCGCGTGGTGCCCACGCACCGCCGCAAGAGCCGCGTCTACCTGGCGTGGGGTGTTGGTGCCGCCGGGGCCTTGAGTGCGATCGCCGGATCGGTGTTCGCCTTTGAAGGGCGCAGCGAATACAACACCACCGTCGATGGCCCTCACTGCGGGCGGGTCACCGGGGGCGTCGTGTGCGACGACGTCGGCGACGTCAAGCTCGCCGACGCGCAGGAGCGCGCGGACGTGGGCACCGTGTTCGCGATCGGGTCGGGCGCGCTCCTGATCGGAGCGGCGGTGCTCTACCTCACGGCGCCGCGCGATCGCGTGACGTTGGTGCCGAGTGCCACGACGGACCACGTCGGCCTGGCCGTTCGCACCGCGTTCTGATCGCGGGCGCTACCAGCTCGCGGACACTACCAGCTCGCGAGCGCTACCAGCTCTTGGTGCCGTGGCAGCCGTTCGCCAGGCCCGAGCACTGCTTGTTCGCCGGGTTGTACGTGCCCTGGCTCATCTTGACCTGCTTCACGCCGTCGACGTGAAGTGCGGCGCCGATGATCGCGGGGGTCGCATCGACGACCGTCGCGTGGCAGGTGACGCACTTGTACTTCTTGTCGCGGATGTGTTTGTCGTGCTCGCCCGACATCCCGGTCGCAGCTGCTCCGGGGGCCGGCGTGTTGTGACACGAGGTGCAGGTCATCGCCGTGGTCGACGTCCACACCGCGGTGCCCGCGCTGGTACGGCCGGTGCCGTGGCAGTACAGCGTGCTGCATGTCGCCGTGGCCGCGGTGAACGTCCCCGACGGGTTCAGCGTGGAGTACTTGACCTCGGCCTGGACCACGCCGCCCGTGCCGTCGATGTGCCCGGGCGTCGTCGCGTTGGTCGGCTTGGTGTGGCACATCGTGCAGTCCCAGGCGCCGTGCATCGCGGTGGCGCCGAGGTGGGTCTGGTGCGCGCCCACCGTCTTGTCGGTGGCCGCCGTCGCGCCGAGCACGCCCTGCGGCGGCGCACCGTTACCGCTCGGCACGTTGATATCGCCGTGGCAGAACGTGCACTGGGTCTGCCAGGTGAAGCCGCCGCCGACCTTGTCGTGACAGCCCGTGACCGTCCCACACGACGGACCACCGGTAGATCCGCCGGTCAGCGTGACGCCGTGGCAGCCCGAGGTCGCACAGGTGCTGGTGCCCGTCTTGTCGACGTCGTAGCCGTGCATCGTCACCATCTTGTAGCCGGTCGGGTGGTTCGCCCCGGCGGCGACCTCGACCGTGCCGTTGATGTGCATCGCCGCCATCGCCGGGTTGATCGTGTTGTTGGTGGCGTCCGGGTGGCAGGTCGGGCCGCAGTTCGTGTTGCCTGCGGTGTGTGGCGAGTTCGTCGGCGGATCGCCGTGGCACGAGTTGCACTGAGCCTGCGTGCCGTCGACCTTGGTCCACAGCGGGTTGGGGACGGCGCCTGCGGCGTTCGGCAGCGTCGTGCCGTGGCAGTACGAGCTGCACGTCGAGCCGTTGAAGGTCGATCCCGTGGCGACCCCGGTGAACGTCAGCTCGGCGGGCAGCACGGTGTCGACATGGCCGACCGAGCCGACGCTGGCAGGCACGCGGTGACACTGGTCGCAGGTGATCGCGGCGCGCCACGCCGTGCCCGTCGGGACCAGGTGCTTCTGGTGAGCGCCGACCGCACGCAACGTCACCGCGCTGCCAGTGCCGGCCGAGTCGAACGGCGGGGCGTTCTTCGGGTCCGCGCCGGCGGTGGTGGGAGTGCCGTGATCGCCGTGGCACGAGTTGCACGCCTGGTTGGAGTTGACGTCGAGGTTGCCGTCGATGTGCTTCGTCACGTCGGCGAACGTCGTCGGTGTGCTCATGTCCAGGTGGCAGGTCTGGCAGTCAGCTCGCTGGAGGTGAGGCAGCGGAGGCGGATTGCCGTGGCACGACGTGCAGGCCTTCTGGGTGCCGTCGACCTTCGTCCACAGGGGGGACGTCGCCGTGCCGCCGGCGCCGCTGCCGTTGGGCTGGGTGAGCGTCGCGCCGTGGCAGTAGTTGTTCGAGCACTGCGCGCCGTTCCAGGCTGGCGCGGTACCTGCGCGTGCGCTGAAGGCGACCTCCGCCGGCAGTGGCGTGTCGACGTGTCCGACCGAGCCGACCGCGCCGGGGATCATGTGGCAGTCCGCGCAGACCACGCCCTTGCCGATCGGCGTCGCCGGCGCGAGGTGCGCCTGGTGGGCGCCGACGCCACGCGCGGTGGTCGCCGTGTTGCCGGCGTTGTCCTTCGGGGGGGCGTTGATCGGGGCGCCGTTCATCGTCGGCGTGCCGGCGCTGCCGTGGCAGAAGTTGCACGGCTGGTCGGTGTTCACGTTGAGCGAGCCGTCGATATGGGTGGCCGGGTTCGCGATCACGCCCGGCTGGCCGGCCGTCATCGTCGGTGAGTGGCACTTGCCGCAGTCGGGGTCGTTGATGTGCGGCGCCGGGGGCGGGGCGCCGTGACACGAGCCGCACTGGCTCTGCGATCCGTCGACGACCGTCCACACCGGCTTGGTCGTCGTGCCATCCGCAGGGGTGCCATTGCTGTTCTTGAGCGTCGCGCCGTGGCAGTACACGTTGCTGCAGGTCGAGCCGTTCCACGACGCGGTGGTCCCGGCGATCGTGCCGAACGTGAGCTCCGCCGGTGCGGCCGTGTCGATGTGGCCGATCGACTGCATCGTCGCAGGCACCTTGTGACAGGCGGCGCACGCGATCGGCGCGCGCCACGTCGAGCTGCTCAGGTGCGGCTGGTGCGCACCCACCGTGCGCAGCGTCGTCGACGAGCCGCCCGTGGTGTCGAGGGGCGGGGCGTTCACCTTGTTGTCGCCGGCGACCGGGGTTCCAGTCTTGTTGCCGTGGCAGTCGTTGCACGGACGATCGTTGATCGTCTGCACGTCACCATCGATGTGCTGCGCTGGCAGCGAGATCGTGATCGTCTGCGACGTGCTGCCCGTGGTCACGTTCTGCCCGGTGGGCATCGTCGGGTGGCAGCTACCGCAATCGTGGATGTTTCCGCCCTGGGGGTGCGGAGCCGGAGGCGGCGTGCCGTGGCACGAGCCGCAGGTGACCTGCGTACCGTCGACCTTGGTCCACAGCGGATTGGTCTTCGAGCCGCCGAGCAAGGGGCTCTGACCGCCGCCGTGGCAGAACGTGTTCGTGCAGGTCAGGGTCGCGGTGTTGTAGGTAGCACCTGCGATCTGGAGGCGGCCACCCGTTCCCATCGGCGCGCCCGGGATCGAGGTCGTGGGATCCAGATAGACCTCGTTGAGGTCGTCGAGGTGGGTCTGATCCGTCGTGGAGCCTGGCGCCAGGTGACACTCGTTGCACTCGATCTTTGCGTGCCAGGTGGAGCTGCCGACCATGTGCTGGGCGTGCGCGCCGACGCCACGCGCCGACGTGGCGACGTTGCCGTGCGCGTCCTTCGGTGGTGCGGACTGGCCGCTGCCGCCGTGGCAGCTGTCGCACGGCTGGGTCGACGTGACCTCGACCTTGCCGTTGATGTGCAGCTCCGGGTAGGAGATCTTGTTCGCGGCGAAGTCACCCGGGTTCATCGACTGGTGGCACAGGCCGCAGTCGGAGTTGTTCGGGTGCGGCGCGGGCGGCGGGTTGCCGTGGCAGGTGCCGCACGCGCTCTGCGTCCCATCGACCTGGGTCCACACCGGCTGCGTGATCGTGCCGCCGGTGCCCATCACCGTCATGTTCGTCGCCGGGTCCACCTGGTGGAGCGTGTCGCCGTGGCAGTAGCTGGTGGTGCAGGTCGCGGTCGCGCGATCCCAGACGACGCCCGTGCCGAGCCCGCTCATCGTCAGCTCGGCGGGTGCGGGGTCCTTGGTGGTCGCGCCATCGGCGCCGAGCACGAACATGTGGCCGAGCTCGCCGACCTGCGACGGGACCTTGTGACAGGTCTCGCAGGTGAAGCGTTGATGCCACGGCGAGGCATCGAGATGAGCCTTGTGTGCGCCGACGCCGATCGAGGCGAGGTCACTGCGTCCGGAGACGTCCCGAGGTGGAGCCACGCTCGCACCCTGGCCGTGGCACGCTCCGGAGCAACCGTCGGAGGGGCCTCCCACCGTCGCTCCACCATCGATCACCTCATGGCTACCGAGGTCACATGCGGCGACGAGACCGCATGCCAACACCAGCGCCCAGCAACGCGCACCCATCCGGCCTGACAAAGCAAACCGGAGACCAGCCACAAGGCGGGGATCCTCCGTCTGAATCGCGCTGGGAGCGGCCTGTCCTGTACGAGCTTGGTACTCGGCACTCCTCAATGGAACCTCCACTGCGCACGCACAAAGCCCGACACCGTGTAGAGGTGAGGCCACACGATCTGGCCCGCGAGCGTGCTCGACGTACTGTCGCGGTAGCCCACATGGGCATCGGCGAGCACCAGCCACTCCCGTGAGACCCGCCAGCTCGCCAAGGCACCGACCTGCGCGAGCTGCGTGCGGGTCAGCCCGTAGCAGGTGAGGACCTCGAGCGAGGTCGTGCAGTCGCCCGAGCCGCCGAGCGTGCGGAACCGGCCGATCATGAGATCGATCTCGAGCTGGCCGCGCTCTCGAGCAAACGCCTTGCTGCCGGCGGCGCGAAGCGTGGTGCCGCGGGCCGCGTTCGGTGCGGTATCGCCGAGCGGCTGGGTCAGGCTGCCCATCAACGACAGCCGGGTCCCGCCGATCGAGCGGCGGTCGAGGATCGCGAACGACGCATCGATGTTGCGCGCCTCGGGAAATGCGACCGCGCCGGAGCCATCAGAGAGCCGGACCGAGACCTCGGGTCTGCGGTGGACGCCGCCCGCGGCGGAGATCTCGAAGCGCTGATGTGCGAGCGCGAGGCTCGCCGTTGCGCGCGCCGCATCCTGCGAGACCCGGATCACCGCGATGTTGTTCTGGACGATGCCGATCGCGGTGGGATCTGGATCCTCGAGGAGGTTCCGGGTCGCGATCTGGAGCGCATCGGTGCTCACGTGATTCACGGAGGCCCCGACCTGCAGGACCGGCGTGGGATGGAGGGTCACGCCGAGGCTACCGTTGGTGAGCGACGTGCGGTTCTGACCTGCGATGTCGAGCAGCAGGAAGTGATAGACCTCGGCGACCGTGCCGGCGCGCAGGTACCCGCTCGCGCTGGTGAACACCCGGGAGGCCTCCTGGGTGGTCGCCATCGGCACGGTCTGTGGGATGTAGACCGCCGCGACGCCGAGGTCGCCGTGATAGGACGCGGTCTCGATCCCGAACCCGAGACCGCCGGCGAGCGGCACGAGGCGCGCTCCATCGCTGCCGTCCTCCATGCGGATCGTCGGATAGTCGGTCTCGAGTGAGCGCGATCCGAGCACGGGGAACGCGCCGGCGAACAAGGTCGCGGTCACCGGCTTGACGAGCCGCTGCCGGAACGCGAGGCCATCGATCTTCGATCCGGCGACGCCATCGACGTACTGGCGCCCGATCGCGAGGGAGCGTGCGGGACCGCCGAGGCGATAGGACAGCGCGCGGATCTCGTACTCGCCGCCGCCCGAGGCTCCTGACTGGAATCGCTGGCTGGTGGTCTGTCGCACGCGCGCATCGAGGGTGACGCCTCCGCCGCCGAGCTCGACGCGCAGATCGCCGAAGTAGCGCTTCACCGGGCTCGCACTCTCGAGCGGGGCGCCTTGATCGACGAGGGCAGGGGCATCCTCGCCGACCTCGCGGTAGAGGAAGCTCGACAGCGTGAGCCGCAGATCGAGGCTCGAGGGCGTGGCCTCGGCCGACTTCTCCACGGACGGCGCGTCCTCCGCACGCGCGGCAGAAGCGGCGAGCAGGAGCGCCGCCGCCGTGACCGATGCGGCGCCCGAGGCCGTGAATCGTCGGTTCACCTGCATATCGTCTGCTGTCCGAGCTGAGTCGCGGGGACCCAGGCTGAAGGGTTATGGCAGCCGCCACAATCGAGCAGCGTGCGGTGATCCGGCTGGCGGACCCGCAGCGCGTCGGAGCGATGGCAGCTCACGCACATCGGGGACACCGCCCCGTAGTTGCCGTTCTTGTGGCAGTCGGCGCAGGGCAACGTGTTGTGGAGGCCCATCAACGCACAGCCCGTGGAGACGTGATCGAACCGGGCAGGGCTGAACGAGCGCTGGGTGTGGCACTCGCCGCAGCGCGGGGACAGCGCGTTCTTGTGGATGTCGTCCTTGCGGTGACAGCTGATGCACAGGTTGCCGGAGCCCCGCAGCTTCTCCCCGTTCGGATGGCAACGCGCGCAGTCGAGCTGATCGTGCGCACCCGTCAACGAGAAGTCGCCGACGTCGTGCTGGGCCTTGATGTCGGTGAACGACTTCGTGGAGTGGCAGCGCGCGCACGCGGTGCCGTAGCGCCCCTTGTGGATCGCCGGTTCGGCATGGCAGCTCACGCACTCCGAGGCCAACGGCTTGAACGTGATCGACTTGTGGCACGACGCGCAGACCAGCGGCGTGTGCTTGCCGTCGATCTTGAACGCGGCGTCGCGGTTGTGCTGGAAGCTCAGCTTGCCGTCCTCCATGTGGCAGCGCTCGCACTTGTCGCCGAGCTTGCCCTGATGCACGTCGTCCTGCTGATGGCAGCCGGCGGAGGCGCACGTGTTGGGTGTCGTGTGATAGTCGCGTACGGGGTGACACGAGGCGCACGCCTTGACGGCGGTGTGCTTGCCCTTGAGTGGCCACTTGGTGTCGGCCGTGTGATCGAACCGCACCGCGGGCCACTGGCCCGGCTCGTGGCAGCGCGAGCACTCCTGCCCGAGCGAGCCCTTGTGCAGCGAGTCCTCGTGGCACGACACGCCGCACTCGATCGGCGTGTTCTCGTAGATGTCGTTGACGTGGCACATCTGGCACTGGACGTTGCCGTGGCCGTTGCGTAGCGGGAACTTCGAGCCCTCGCCGTGGAAGGTCTCGAGTGAGTCCGAGCGCATCTTCTTGGTCCCGGCCTCCTGGTGGCAGGTCAGGCACTGATCGTTCTTGAACTTCCCGCCGTGCGCCGTCTTGTGCCGGTGGCAGCTCATGCACCCGTTCTTGATCTCGAACTTCTCGAACTCGTTGGGCGTCTTCCCGCGGTGGCAGTCGCGGCACTTCGCGGCCGCGTGCTTGCCCGTGAGATCGAACCCGGCCTTCGCCTGGTGGTTGAACTGGAAGCTGCCCTTCCATTGCTTCTGCGAGTGACACGTGGCGCACGCGGGGAACGCCTGGAACCGCGTGCCATGCTTGCTGTCCTTGGCGTGGCAGCCCTCACAGCCCGGCGCCGGCTTGGTCTTGCCGAGCGCCTTGGTGTGGCAGGTGGTGCAGGTGATCTGCGCGTGCTTGCCAACCAGCGCATAGCCCGCGTCCTTCTTGTGATCGAACTTGACCTCGCGCAGCGAGCGCAGGCTTGGAGAGTGACACTGGGTGCACTTCTTCGTCGAGAACAGCTGTCCGTCGTGCGGGCTGGCGTGGCACTGGACGCAGTCGCCGTTGTACTTCGGGAGCTTGAACGCGGCCTTCGCGTGGCACTTGCTGCACGCGACGTCGGCGTGGGCACCCTCGAGGGCCATCCCCGCTTGGGACGCGTCGTCGTGATTGAAGTCGAGCTTGGGCTTCTGCGGCTTCCACACGGTGTCGGTGTGGCAGCGATTGCACTGCATGCCGGCCGCGCGCACGGCGCCATGCGGTTGATCCTTGCTGTGGCAGCTGCCGCAGGTGCGGTCCGTGTTGAGGTACGTGCGGAGGCCCTGCTTGTTGGTGGTCTTGTGGCAGCCCTCGCACTTCACGGTCGCGTGCTTGCCGCCGAGCTCCCAGCCCGCGAGCTTGTGATCGAAGCCCTTCGATCCACCGATCGCGCCCCAGCCCATGAGGTCGAACTTCCGGCCGCGGTGGTCCTGATGGCAGAGCTTGCAGGGCGTGCCCTTGACCTTCGCCGAGACGTGAAAGCCCTCGCGCTTGTCGATCCGCGCCTTGAGATCCTGGTGCTCGTGGCACGCGAGGCACTTGTTCGCCGAGATCGAGTTGTCGGGCTCGTGGCAGGTGGTGCACTGATCCTGGCTGTCGAGGCTCGCGTGACTCGCCGCGAGCTCACCGGGCGACGACTTCAGGAAGTCATCGGCGCGCACGCTCCCGGTCACGGCGATGCCGAGGAACACGGCGAGCGCGAGCAGGCGTAGGAGGAAGGACGGCTTCACGATCATTGCCTCAGAGCTCGGCCCCGATCCCGAGCTGGACCAGCTGGCTCGTATCGATCCGGTGCGTGCTGGTGACCCCCGGCTGGCGCGTGGACATGCCCGACCAGCTGGTGGACATCCGTGCGAAGTCGTAGGCGCCGAACACGGCCCAGCGCGCGGTGATCGCGACGTGGACGGTCAGTCCGCCCCACACCGCGCGAGCCGTGCTGGACGTTCCATCCTCGAGGCCAGGGGTCTGCGCGCGCTTGCCGAACACGAGCACATCGGTGCGCAGCGTGGCCGCGAAGCGCGACGTCGGCGGGCGGAGCTCGACGCGTGCGCCGATCGTGGCGCCCGCCAGCCGTTCGCGAGGGAGCATGCCGGCATTCTCGACATCACGGGGGAGGAACGCGTCGTAGTGGCCGGCGAGACGCAACGAGAGGTCGAAGGCCGTGCGCACGCGACGCCCGGCGCGGACTCCGATCTCGCCCGCGACCGTCTCGAACGGAACCTTGCCAGCGGCGGACGTCGGGCCGGGATAGTCGATCCCCGGCGAGGAGACGCTGGTCTGGAACGAGCCGTCGAAGCCGACGAGCCATGGGCCCGCCGGCCGCAGCGTGGCATCGAACTCGACGGCGGCGGCGACCGCGTTGGCGTCGACCAGGTAGTTCGTCAGGCCACCATCGGAGTTCGAGGTCAGATCCATGCCGAGCGAGCGATATCCGAGCCCGGCGCTGCCGCGGAGCTCGAGCGATCGGGTCGCGCGGCGACGGAACGTCGACGTCGGTTCGGCCGCGCGTGGGTCGGCGTCGGCGGCAGCGTGGACGGTGCCATCACTGATCTCGGCACGCGCGATCCAGCCATCGCGTCCCTGGTCGTCACGGCCTCGGAGCCACGCGGGATCAGACGTGCCATCGACCACGGCCAGCCGCGCACCACGCGGCAAGGTTGCGAGAGCGGGGCTGGTGGTCGCGTGGGTGGTGCGCAGCGTGCCCGCGGCGGCCGTCACCTGCACGTAGAGATCGAGGGCGAGGGCGCCGTTGGTCCTGCGAGGTGCGCTCCACGCGGGGGCAGGGCCGGGCGCTGTGGTCGGTGGGAGATCGAGGTTGGTCCGCGTGACGTAGCCCTCGCCACCTTTGACCCGCACCAGGACCCAGCGGCCCTCCTCGCGCACGACCTCCACCGCAGTCCCGGCGGGCAGTACGACGACCGCCGCGGCCTTCTCGCCCGCGCGCTTGCGGACGGTCACCTGCGTCGTGGTCTTGCGAGTCTCCGCCGCCGCCAGCGTCGGGATCGCCATCCCGATCAACAACCAAGAGATGCGCATGGGGCGGTCGACGGGCAGCAAGGTACGTACCAGCCCTTAGATTCAACACAGGCAGCTCTCGAACACCAGGGGATGTGCAAGGACTGGCGGACTTGGTACGCTGAAGGTACCTGCTTGGTACACCGCGATCTGGATCCGCTGTCCCATTGCTGCGACCCATCGCGTCGCCGGAGGGTATGGTCGTTGCACGGCAGACCCCTGGTGTTCCGTGGACCCTTGCTCGCGATGCTCGTGCTGTGTGGGTGCGATGGCGTCCTGCGCGAGAAGGTCGGTGAGTCCGACGTCGATGCATCGGTCCTGACGACGATCCCGCCTCCGACCTGCTCCGATCCGGTCACCCCTGGCGAGACCGGCGAATGCACCGGTGGGGGGCTCCCCGGGGATGACTGCCTGATGTGCCACCACCAGGGCGGCGCAGCGACGCCGTTCGTGTTCGCGGGCACGTTGTATGACAAGGGTGGGATGATGCCGCTCGGCGGCGCGACCATCACGCTCCAGGATGCCGTCGGCAACGTCGCGACCGCGGTCAGCCACCCCACGAACGGCAACTTCTACGTCGTCGACGGCTTCGTGATGTACCCGGCGAAGGCCTTCGCTTCGCTGTGTCCCGACGTGCTCGAGATGGTCGGCCCGGTCGATCAGGCGACCGGCGCGAACTGCAACACCTCCGGTTGCCACAGCCGCGGGTTCCGGGTGCACGTCCCGTAAGGCACGACGCTCATGGATCCCGCCGTCCCCACCGCCATCGCGATCATTGCCCTCGTCCTCCTCGGACTCGGCGCAGTGCTCGACGATCGACGCGCGCGCGTACGGCGGCGCGAGCAGGCGGTGGGTCTCGACATCGAGACCGTGATCCCGCTCCTGCACTCGATCAACGACGATCGCTGCATCGGCTGCGAGGCCTGCATCGACGTCTGCCCGACCGAGGTCCTCGACCTCATCAACCACAAGGTCGCGGTGTCGCGGTTCTCGGACTGCGTGCAGTGCGAGCAGTGTGCGAACTCGTGCCCCACCCAGGCGCTCGTCATGTATCGCGAGGGGTCGACGCCGCGGATGCTGACGGTGCCCGAGCTCGATGAGAACTTTCAGACCGGCATCCCGGGCCAGTACCTGATCGGCGAGGTCGCCGGGAAGCCCCTCGTCAAGAACGCCGCGAACCTCGGGCGCGCGGTGATCGAACACATCCGGCGCGAGCTCGCGGTCGAGCCATCGCCGGGCGGCGACGTGTATGACGTCGTCGTGGTTGGCTCGGGGCCGTCCGGGCTGTCTGCGGGCCTGACCTGCCTGAAGTACAAGCTGCGCTGCGTGGTGCTCGAGAAGGAGCACGTGATCTCGTCGACCGTCTCGCGCTATCCCAAGGGCAAGACGTTCATGGCCGAGCCGGCCGATTCGGAGAACGTCTCGTTCCTGCCGGTGTTCGATGCGACCAAGGAGGAGCTGGTGGCCGCCTGGGCCAAGGTGATCGAGGGCGTCAAGATGCCGGTCAAGCTCGGCGAGGCCGTGGAGACCGTGAAGCGCGGCGAGGACGGCGTGTTCGAGATCAAGACGACCGTGGCCACCTATCGCGCGCGCCGCGTGGTCCTCGCCACCGGGCTCCGCGGCAAGCCACGGCTCCTCGCGGTGCCCGGCGCGAACCTCGAGAAGGTCCACCCGCTGCTCGACGATCCGGCGGACTACGCGGGCGAGCACGTGCTCGTGGTCGGCGGCGGTGACTCGGCGGTCGAGGGCGCGATGGCGCTCGCCGGCGTCGGGGCGACCGTCACGCTGTCGTATCGCGGCGATGGCTTCAAGCGCTGCAAGCAGGGCAACCAGAAGCGCCTCGCCGAGATGACGGCATCTGGGGAGATCACGCTGCTCCTCGAATCCAACGTCAAGGAGTTCACCGCGGACATGGTCAGCATCGTGCTGAAGGACAAGTCCACGACGACGATCCCGAACACCCACGCGTTCGTCCTGATCGGCGCGGACACGCCCGTGGTGTGGCTCGAGGCAAACAACGTCCGGTTCATCGAGCGCCCGCACCTCTACGCCCTCGGTTCGACCGAGGAGGTGGTTCGGCGGATCGAACCTACCGTCACCGCATGCCCGCGTTCAGCCGAGCAGGCGATCGCCCTGGTGCGCGGCGAGGAGGTGCACAAGTCCCCCGGAGTCGCATCCGCAACGCGGTCGATCACCTGCGCGGCGAGTTCCACGACGTGGTCACGAGCGTCAGCGTCGCCTTCCGCCTATCGGATCTCGAACCGCCGGCGGGGCGCCGCGCCGGCAGGACCCGGACTCCGCTGCCCGGCGTGCCCGTGGTAGGCGCAAAGCCTCGGCCCGGAGCGTTCATCCCGTCCTCGCGCTTGATCGGCCGCTCCACCCAGAGCGAGCACACCGTCACCACCACGAGCCCGTTCGGCGACGCCGCGGCCGAGCGCACCTCGGTGGATGGGCGCGTGCTCCGGCCCAAGGTCCGGCGCAACGGCACCGGATCTTCCCCCGTGATCCCCGCCCGCAAGGAGCCGATTCCGGAGCTCGTCGCGAGCTCGGTCGTGATCTCCGACGAGCTCGACGGCGCGTTCGATCGCGCGTTCGATGATCAACCCGCCACCGTGGCCACCACCGTCCCGACCCGCCCTGGCGCCGCTCCTGCGAGCGACCGCCGTAACCCGTTCGATGACGACGGGACCACGTCACTCGAGCACGACCGCTTCCGCCTGCCGTGAGCACCGCACAACCCACCACGGCGACGGCGCCGGCTCCCGCTGCGCCTCCTCCCCACGCCGTCGTCATCGCGGCGCTCCACAAGCTCGCGGTGTTCCGTGATGCGAATGCGGGGATGCTCGCGCAGCTGCTCGCCGACGGCTGGGGTACGGCGGTCACGCTGCCTCGCGACCATCACGTCGAGATGCCGGCCGGCTCTCCGCCAGACACGCTGTGCCTGGTCGTCGCCGGGCAGGTGTCGATCGGCGTGTTCGATCCGGCGGCGCTCGAGGCCCGCGGGCGCCAGCAGCGCGACGCCGCGCGCGGCGAGAAGGATGGAACGCTGCTGCCACCCGGGCCGCTCGCGCGGACCGCGAAGCAGAACCTCGCGCTGTTCTCGGAAGGGGAGGTGTTCAACCCCGGAGCGTTCCCGCCCTCGGATGGCGACGAGAAGGTCCTGGCGTTTTCGCTGTCGAGCGTGCTCGTGATGTTCCTCCCCGCGCGCGCGCTCGCGTGGCTGGCCCGGGTCGCGCCACCCGTGGAGCAGGCGCTGCGCGAGCGGCTCGCCCTCACGGCGGCCCGCATTCGCTCGGTCACCGGCATCAAGCACGAGATCCTCGATTTCTATCTGCGCAACGGAATCTCGGTGGCCGGGCCCACGGTGCGAGTGCGGCAGCTCGATCTCTGCATCGACTGCAAGCAGTGCGAGGACGCATGCGAGGAGCGCCACGGCACGCGCCGGCTCACGCTCGGTGGCTACGAGCTCGGCATGCTCGACTTCGTCTACACCTGCCGCACGTGCGCGGACGCGCGTTGCCTCTCGCCGTGCGAGCACGATGCGATCAAGCGCGATGCGACCACGGGTGAGATCAAGATCGTCGAAGATCGCTGCATCGGCTGCAGTCTGTGCGCGCTGTCGTGTCCCTACGGCGCGATCAACATGGTCAACGTCGCCGAGCCCGAGATGCCGAGCTTCAGCCCGCAGTTCAAGGCGCGGCTCGAGAAAGGGCACAAGCTCGCGTACGGGCCGGGTAAGGGCCGCAAGGCGCTCGCCCGCCGGATCGCGAACAAGTGCGATCACTGCGCGGGCTACGGCGATCAGGCCTGCGTCTCCGCGTGCCCCACGGGCTCGTTGATCGAGGTGGCGCCCGGTCCGCTGTTCCAGGAGCGCCCGGTGCCTGTCCAGAAGGGCAAGCGCAGGCGGCTGAACGTGCTGCCCACGAGCCCGTTCACCGAGGGCCTCCGGATCCACGACTCCGGCGAGGCGCGCGTCCGGATCCGCAAGCTCAGCTGGCTGCTGTGGTTCCTCGGCGTCGGCTCGTTCCTCGTGGTGTTCGCCGAGGTCATGTTGCGCTGGCTGCATCCGACCTGGTCGGTGAGCTACCGGCTGCTCCGGCTCGATGGCCTCGATCCGGCGATCGCCGAGATGAACGTGAGCTTCCTCGCCGGTACCAAGCTCGCGCTGACCTGCGGCTACGTGGGGACCGCGCTGATGGTGCTGTCGATGGCGTACCTGCTCCAGCGCCGGTTCGGCTGGTTCAGCAAGACCGCGACCAATCAGTTCTGGCTCGACGTCCACATCATGACCGGGATCGTCGGGCCGCTGTTCATCGTGCTGCACTCGGCGATGCGGCTCACGACCTGGGTCTCGATCCCGTTCTGGAGCATGGTCGCCGTCGTGGTGTCGGGGATCATCGGCCGCTACCTCTACACGCTGGTCCCGATCCTCACGAGCCGCCACGATCTCTCGATCCTCGAGCACCGTCGCGCGATCACCGAGCTCGCCATCGAGCACCCCGCCGCCGGCGACTACGCGTACCAGATCATGGAGCGTGAGGCCGCGCGGTCGGAGCGGTCGTGGGAGATCGGCCTCGTGCCGCTCCTCCTCTGGGTGATGGTCGATGACCTGCGGCGGATGTGGGCGCGGCGCCGCGATCGCTGGGCGCTGCGCAAGCTCGCGCCGGGTCGAGTTGCGCGACGGATCGCGCGCCACATCGATCGCGTCGTGTTCTACGAGCGGCGCAACGAGCTCGCCCCGCGCAGCAAGGCGATCCTCAAGTCCTGGAAGCGGGTCCACATCCCGTTCTCCATGGTGCTGCTCGTGACGATGCTGCTCCACATCGCCATCGCGCTGCAGCTGTTCTCGATCTGACCCGATCAGCGACCGGTCAGTGGCTCGAGCACGGTGGCGTTTCCGCCGATTCTGGTGACCCCATCGAGACTTGAACTCGAGTTTTCTGCGTGAGAGGCAGACGTCCTAACCGCTAGACTATGGGGCCGGTTACAGGAAGGACGACGTTCTACCCGGAGGGGTAAGAGTGGTCAAGCCTTCGCTGGTTCGGGGACTAGGATTCGAACCTAGATAGCAAGAGTCAGAGTCTTGCGTCCTGCCATTAGACGATCCCCGAGTGAGGGCACGTTGGTAAACGTCCGGCGCCGTTTCGTCAAGAGCCCGGTCGCGGGACAAAGGAGATCATGGTCTTGCCGGCCACCCGGACCACGTGCAGGGCGAGCCAGGGCGTCGACGGGGTCTCGCTGAGGAACCGGGTCAGCTCCACGCCACGGACCCGGTAGGGGCCGACCTTCTTGACGGCGATCCCCCGCCGGTCGAGCTCCTTGGCGAGAAAGTCCGTCGAGTCCCGCAGGCCCCGCCCCGAGACCCGCTCACCGGTCGGTGAGGTCCGGGTGCCAGGAGGCATGCGGAGCTCCGGGTCGGCCGCTGCGGGGGTGATCGCCAGCAGCCACAACGTGGCCGCAAGGGCCATGAGCCGCATCGGAATCACGGTAGCATGCGCCCCGGAGGATTCTATGCGTATCGCGATGGCGCTGCTGACGGTGGCTCTGGCGTTTGGCTCGGGCTGCGGCAAGAAGAAGGGCAACGATCAGGGCGGCGGGAGCGCAGGCTCCAGCCAGACCACGGGCTCCGATACGGGCTCGGGATCTGCCACAGGCAGCGCTGCAGGATCTGCTGCGGGCTCGGCGGCTGGCTCGGCGGCTGGCTCGGCCACCGGCTCGGCAGCGGGGAGCGATTCGGGCTCGGCCGCTGCGGGCAGCGGATCGGGCAGTGGCGGCCCTGGGACCGGAGACAATCAGTCGTTCTCGCACAAGGGCGGCAACTGCCCGAGCGCGGTGTTCGGTTCGACGACCAAGGCCGAGCTCAAGGACGGCAAGGTCCTGATCACGGTGACCTCCAACGACAAGGAGGCGATCACCGCGATCCAGAAGCGCGCCGAGGAGCTCCTCAAGGAGAAGGCGGACGGTGGCGCCGGCCAGACCCACGATCGCAAGGGCACCTATGGTGGCGGCATCGGTCGCTGCCCCGTGTTCCTCGGCGAGGGTGGTACGGCCACCGCGAAGAACGAAGCCAAGGGCGTGACGATCACGGTCACCCCGAAGGACAAGGCCGAGACCGTCAAGGCGGAGATCGACGCGCGGATCCCGAAGATGGCCGAGTGGCTCAAGACCAACGTCAAGGAGGGTGACAAGGGCACCACCGGCGGCGTCGGCGGCGGTAGCGGCGCCGACGGGATGAACCACTCGGGGATGGGCGACGGCAAGGGCATGGAGCGCAAGGGCACCGGCTCGGGCTCGGGCAAGGGCGATGGTAAGGGCGGCGGCAAGGGCACCGGCGGCGGTGGCGGCGCCGGTACGGGCGGCGGCAGCAGCACCGGCAGCGACGCCAAGAAGTGATCGACACCGGCGGACAGGGATCACACTCTGCACATCCGCCAGCGGGTAGAATCAGCGCGATGCGTCTCGCCATCGCCAGCCTCGGGCTCGCCGGTCTGTTCTGCGGCACGGCCCTCACCGGTTGTGACGATGGCAAGAAGCACCTGCACCCGGAGGCAGGCCGTGATGCGCCGCCGCCGAAGTGGTGGCGGCCGGAGCTCGGCACCGCGAAGGACTGGGACATCCAGCTCGCGGCGCCGTACGACGTCTCGGCGACCCGCACGATGTACGACCTCGATCTGTGGGCGCTGGTCCCGGCGCCGACGATGATCGACTATGGAGACGGCGATCCCGTGAGCGTGCCGGCGGGTGCCCTCGCGGGCAAGGCGGCGGAGCTGCGGGGCAGGGGCGTCAAGGTGATCTGCCACGTCGACACCGGCGCGATCCACCTGACCGATCCAGACGCGCGAAAGTTCCCGGGGTTCTCCACCGCCCCGAGCCCGCCCGATCGCCCGACGGCCCCGGCCGCCGGGAGCGTGATCGGCTGGAGCATCGACGACGCGCACCTGGACGAGCGATTCCTCGACATCCGCACGGCGTCACGCACGCTGTGGACGGCGAAGATGTGGAAGCGGCTCGATCTGGCCAAGCAGATCGGCTGCGACGGCGTCGATGGTGATCGCAACGACAGCATCAGCAGCGATCCGGGGTTCACGTTCACGGTCGCGGATCAGAACAGCTGGTACGCCGAGCTCGTCTCGCAGCTGCACATGCGCGAGCTCTCGGCGGGGATGCGCAACGGTCATACGCTGCCCGGCCAGGTCGACATGTTCGCGGATGACTTCGACTGGATGGTGGTCGAGCGGTGCGGCGAGTTCGCCGACTGCGATCAGACGCGTCCGTTCATCAATCTCCGCCGGGTGGTGTTCGCGATCGACTACGAGCACGACATCGACGGGGCCTTGAACCCGCCGGCGCTCGTGTGCGGACTCCAGCGGCAGGCTCAGGTCTCCGAGGGGTTGATCAAGGATGACGCCGTGACCAGTGCGCTACGCACGCAGTGCACGCCGTAGGGCGCGGCTCACAGGCCTTCACCGCGGCGGAGCGCGGCGACCTTGGTCAGGAGCTGGTGCTTCAGGTCCTCCTGGAGCGCCTTGGAGATCGCAGGATCCACGACCGCCTGGTCGCTGTGATCCATCGCCCACTCGCTGACCTGCTTGTCGTTCTGGACGTTGAACACGAGGATGCAGATCGCCTGGCCGCCGCGGTCGTAGCCGATCGCGCGCAGGCCCACGGCCCCGCGCTTGAGCTCCTTGAACCCGAGCGCGAGCGGCACGTTGACCAGCTCGGGACGGAACACGATGAACGCCTTCGCCGCGAGTAGAGCGCCCGCGGCGGTTCGGCGCACGGCCTCCGCGCTCGCCGGATCAACGAGCGTGCGGACGTGGACGTCGTCGAGCTCGGTGGGGTTGATCCACGTCGTGCGCTCAGCGGACGTGGGCATGTCGTTGTGCGCGAGCTCGATCAGCGAGCGCGCAGTCAAGGGCGTGGCGGCGAGGTCGGGGGCGGCACACGCGCGGAGGCTGGCGGGCGCGGGCGTGTTGATGATCATGCGGCGCGCCAGGGCCTCGATGGCCGCCGGGTCGCCCTCGGGGGCGGATCCGGAACGGCCACCGCAGGCAACGAGCGCCGCGCAGCTAAGCGCTAATGATCGTGCCGACATCCTCCCCCTTGAGTGCAGCGAGCACCTGGCCGGGCTTGAGGCCGTTGACGATCTGCAGCTCCTTGCACCACTGAGCGCGGGGCAGGTACTCGATGACCACGCGCTCCACCACCACGTCGGGCAGCACCCGCGCCTGGAGATCCTTCGCGGTGATCCGCGGGATGTGGGTGGCGGCCGGGTTCTTCTTGGGATCGTCGGTGTAGAGCCCGTCCTCGTCCTTGATGAAGATCGCCCGCTTCGAGCCGAGGAACTCGGCGGACAGGAACACGCCGGCGTCGGTGCGGTGGGGCGGGATCCGGCTGCCTTCCTCGCGCTTCTCCCAGTACCCGAACGGCGGCATGCCGCTCATCACCGGGATGCAGCCCATCTGGAGGTAGAGCGGCAGCTTCTCGAAGTCATCCGGCAGCATGTAGATGCCGCCGTGCTTCGCGAGCAGCATCTGCACCATGCGGGCGTTCTGCATCGGGATGTACTTGCCCAGGGTGGCGACCACGCCGGTCGGCATCTCGAGCTCGCTGGCGATCGAGTAGATGTGGCGCGCGCGGGTGCCGCCGCCACACAGCAGGACGACCTGGATCCCGAGCTTCCGGGCCGCGACGACCTCGTCGAGGATCGGAAACAGGGCGGCGCGCCCGCGGTCGAGGATGCTCTGCCCGCCGATCTTCACGACCTTGACGTCGGGCATCACGGCGGTGGGGCGGTAGTCGAACTTGTCGCCGGGGCCGGTCATGGTCGACTTCGACAGCACCGAATCGATCGTGCGGCGCTCGCTCATACGGCCTCCTTCACGATCACGGTGCCGACGTCTTCGCCGCGGAGTGCGCGCGTCAGCTGGCCGTGCTTGAGGCCGTTGACGATCACGATGCGCTTGAGGTTCTTGGCCGTCTGCCAGGCGTGGAACAGCTCGCGGTCGAGGATGTTGTCGTCGGGGAGCTTCGTCATCAGCTCGGCGAGGGTGATCTTGTCGAACTTCTTCGCGTCTGCGTGCTGCTTCGGATCCTTGTCGTAGAGCCCGTCCTCGTCCTTCACGAAGATCACCTGCTTCATGCCGAGCACCTCGGCGAGCTGGAACAAGCCGAAGTCCGAACCGTGCATCGGAAGGTGGCCGGCATCCGGCGGCGGCTCCCAGAAGTGATACGGCGGGACGCTGATCGCGATCGGCGTGATGCCGGCATCGAAGTACAGAGGGAGGTCCCAGAAGTGGTCGCGCTGCATCGGCATCGAGCCATGCGGGGCGAGCAGGGTGTTGAGCAAGATCGCGTTGAGCTCCTCCATCGCACCCACCAGCTGCGCCATGCCGCCCACGGGGAGGCCGAGGTCCACGGCGATCGAGATCGTGTGGCGCACCCGCGTGCCGCCACCGACGCCGATCACCATCTTGAGCCCGCGGTCCTTCTTGATCTCCACCAGCTCTGCAACCAGCGGGAGGATCGCCTCCTTCCCGCGATCGAAGATGCTCTGCCCACCGATCGAGACGAGCGAGACATCCGGGAAGATCTGGATGTCATGCTCGCTGTCGGTGTTGGACAGCACGTCGCGATTCTGGAGGGACTCGCGCATCAGGCGAGAGTTGATGTGGGTGCGGCCATCGCCGCCTACGAGCTCGCTCATGGGTGCTCCAATCTAGCGCCGAAAACGTCGAAAGGCGCCACCCTGCGGCAGCGCCTTTCGCGATCACCAATTGCTTCGAGACTCAGTTCTGGAGAGGACGGGGCGCCCCACAGGTGCCTGCCGCCTTCTTCGCGAGCGTCGCCGTGTAGAGCGAGTTGAGAGCCGTCATCCCCTGGTTCGTCGTCGAGTTGAACTGGGGGTGTTCGCGGTGCGGGTCCTGCCCGGTCGACACACCCTTGAACGAGGTGGTGTTGACGATGATCTTCGCGGCCGCAGCGCCACCGGTCAGGTCGACCGTCATGTACTGCAGGAAGTAGTACTTCTTCACCGAGAAGATGTTCCACATCTGGGTCGAGAGCCGGCTCGCCACGAAGCCGTTGCCGCCGGTCGCGTGGCAGTTGTCGCACTCCTGGCCGTTGGCGTTCATGCCGCCCCAGGCCTGCGCCATGTTCGCCGCGTCGAAGTCCGTCTTCGTCATGCAGCCCGCGAACTCCGAGAGAACGCGCTCGGTGGCGGCAGACAGCGTCTCCGTACCAGTCGGGGGCGGTGCGGTCTGCCCGTTGCGGAGCTCGACTTCCTTGTTGAGCCACGCCGTGATGTTGGCTTCTTCCGTCGGCGTGTAGGTCTTGCCCTGGTGGCCCGCCTTGACCTTCGTGAGGATCGGGGCGGCCGAGGCAGCGTAGTTGCCGACGAGGGCGGCGTAGTTGGTCGCCGTCTGCCAGCCCTTCGCCGCGTCGGTGGCGACGAACCGGGTCACCGTCGAGCCGGTCGCGGTCTCCGAGTGGCAGGCGCCACCCGAGCACTTGGCGTTGACGACCGGGTAGACGTTCGTGTCGAACAGCATCTTGGCGGCAGAGAGGTCGGAGCCGGCCGGGTTGTCGCCGTTGTCGTTGCCATCACCGTCGGGGCTATCGAGCGGGTCGCCGCCCTCCGACGAGATACCACCGACGCATCCGACCAGACCGAACGCTGCAATCGCTGCGAGGAGTGTTGCGCGCATTTGGATGAGCTCCAGGGTCCGGGTTGGGTTGGGTTGGTGGGAGGGGTTAGCGGCGGCGGCGGATGAAGGCGGCCAGACCGATGAGGAGGAAGGTCAGCGCGCCGCTGGTGCCGGTCGTCGCCGAGCAACCACCGAGCGAGGTGCCCGAGTCCGTGCCACCCGTGTTGCCGTCCGGGTTCGTCGGGTCGGGGGTGCCCGAACCAGAGCCCGAGCCGCCGCCGGTGGGCGGGACCACGATGGGCGTCGACGCGACCGGGATGACCGAGAGGTACGCGGTCAGCTTCTTCGCCGGGTCCGTCATGTCAGCCGGCGACTTGCCAGTCGACGAGATGAGCATCAGGTAGGCGTCCTTGCTGCCGTTCATGCCGACGTACGGGTTGGCGAGGAGGTGCACGTCCGAGAAGTTGCGGCCCTGGTTACCGGGGTTGTTGCCGAGGTAGTTCGAGTAGAGGTGGCGATCGTAGGGGGCGCCGCCGAACGAGCCGGCATCCGCGAACACGCCGGTCGTCTTGTCCCAGGTCACCGCGCGGAGCTGCGCCTGCGAGCCGCCACCCGTCTGGCTACCGGAGACCATCACGAGGCCCGGCTTGAGCGCGTCGGTGGTGCCGAACATCGCGAACTGCATACCGAGGTGCGTGCCGTCGAGGCCGACGAGGTCAGCCGCCACGTCGTGCATCGGGGTGATGTACTTCATGCCCGTCGCGGTGGCCTCGATGACCGCCATCTGGTTGCCGTAGTACGTGCCACCCTTGCCGTTGTTGGTGTTGTTGTTGCCGCGGAGGTCACCGGACTGCCAGATGATCATGTCCGTGTTGACGAGCTTGCCGGAAGCGTCGAGCTCCTGGATGCGGGCCTGCTTGGCGCGCATCGAGTAGGTGGTGATGCCCTCGACGGTCTTGCGGCCATCGATCTGCTTCTTCCACAGGAGGCGGCTCTGGGCGTTCGCGCCGTTCTGACCGGCGGTGCCGATGTCGATGGCGGCCATCCACGTGCCGTCACGCTGCGGCTGGTTGTTGCCCTCGGTCCAGGTCATGATCGCGGTGTTCGGGTCCTTGCCGATCGAGACACCAGCGCGCGACCGCTCCTCGCGGGGGACGACCGAGAGGTCGGCGACCTTGCGGATGGTGCAGGCAGCGGCCGTCGGGCAGTCGACATCGACGATGTTCAGCCAGCCGTCGTCCGCGCCGTTGCCGTTGCAGCCCTCGGTCTCGACGAACCGGGTCTTGGTCGCGCTGAGCTTGACCGCGAGGCCGTTGTTCGAGTCCTGCTGCATCGAGCAGTTGTCGTTGTTCTTCGCCATGATCTCGGTCTGCTGAGCGACCGTCTCACCGCGCTTGTTGATGACCTGGGCGTAGACCTTGGTGTTGTTCGCGCCCTGGGGCTGGTAGTTGTAGCGGAGCAGCATCAGCTCGCCGTCGGCGATCGGGGTCATCGACGGGTGGTGGCAGTTGCGATACTCGTCGCCGTCGTTGTTCGTGACGTAGCGGGCGAGCGCCATGTCGGGGGCGGCGGTGACCGAGCCGTCGGTGCCCTGGGTCAGCGCGAACGGGGTGACCGCGCACTGAACGCGGTGAGTGGCGGCAACGCCCTTGAGCTCGGTCGACATCACCACGTAGAGGCCGGTCTTGCCGTCGGCGAACATGCCGATGTGCGCCATCTCGGCGCCGGCCTGCTCGGAGTCCGTGCGGCGCAGGCGCGCCGGCGTGCCGGACACGGGGGCCTTATCGGTGACAGGAGACTCCTGCATCACGACCACCTTCGCGGTCCCGACCTCCGCATTGGCAGCGGCAGGTGCGAGGAGCCCGGCAGTCGCGAACATCAGAAGCTTCTTCATGTTGGTCATTGTAGCTTTGCCCCAGTGGTTGGAAGGTTGGTGATGGCAGCAACTAGAGCAAGGCATGTGCCGAGACTTGCACAACGTAACCCGCAGTAATCAAAGGGTGTGATGTGGGTGAAACATGGGGCCCCGCTTCCCCAACCTGGGGTCCCATCCCGCCAAACCCTCAGCGATCCCGGGATCTACGCGGTTCCATCGGGAGCGGAGCAGGGGACCTCGAGATCGGCGTGGTGGGGTGGTTCCCCCCAGGGTGGGGGGGTGGGCCTCAGCACTCGAGGTCTCAGTCATCCGCGGTGACGACCGGGATCTCGGCCGGATCGAGGACCCGGGTGTGGAGGGCCAGAGCGTTGGCACGCAGGCTCTTGTCCCCCAGGGAGATCATGATCCCGCCCTTGGCCTGCGAGCTGGCAGTGAAGGTGATGTTTGGCAGCTCGGTCGCGGAGAACGGCTTGTCCTGGCGGAGCTCGTCGCGGATCACCCACAGCTCGCGCGCCTTGTCGAGAACCACGCCCTGCGCGGTGAGCACGTCGACCAGCTTCCAGTGAAGCTCACCGTCGGCCGACTTGGTGGCCTTCGAGACATCGAGGTCCTGCCGCTTGATGATGGTGGCGACCTTGTCGTCGAGGTAGACGCGGATGCCGCCGCGGATCGGCTCGCCGTAGTAGGGGACGCCGTTCTGCTCGACACCGTCGAGGAACAGGCCCTCGTTGCGGACCAGCGTCGGGGGCTTCTTGGTGATGTAGATCATGACGCCGGCGATCTTGTCGGGGACCTTTCCGTTGCCGAACGTGCTCAGGCTGTGTGGGATCGCCTTGCCGAACGTGTTGCCACCGAACCGGAACATGAACTCGTCGGATGCCTTCGACTTCAGGTCCTTTCCCGTGACGATCGTGGTCTGGGAGAACTTGGGGCCGACGACGTGGAGCTCTTTCACCTTGGCAGCATCGATCCCCACCGCCTTCAGATAGTCGGTGAACTTGTAGAAGCGCTGCTGGGCCCACCGCCAACCCGGATCATCCGTTCCGGGCCGCTTCTCGGCGGAGACCTTGTCCTTGACCCAGGTCGGCTTCAACGTGATCGGCAACTCGCCGAACGACAGGAACCCGATCGGCTTTCCGTCGACGTAGACGCCGATGTCCTTCCAGCGCGCTGCGCCCTTCTTGAACTCGGCGGGGACCCACTCGCTGTCGTTCTTGTCGCCCTTCGAGCCGTCCTTCTCGCCGGTGCGCTCGAGCTTGTCCTGCAGCATCTTCTCGCGCGTCGTCTCGATCGGCTCGCGTTCCTTCGGCACGGGCGCCGCCATGGCGCTACCGCTACCGGCGCTGCTGCCGCTGCCGGTGCTACTGCCGCTACCGGCGCTGCTGCCGGTGCCCCCATTCGTCTCGGCGCCTCCCTTCGAACCTTTGCAGGCAGCGAGGACGACGAAGCAGAGGACCACGATCGAGGTGTGACGGCGCATGGAGCGATGACCTCATTGTTAGAGGCGCGCATTCCCGGCACAAGGATTCACGCAGGACTTCGACCTTCATCGAGGTCTCGACTCACCATGTGGGGAACGCGGACCCAAGCCGCACCGTACTCATCCATGCGGAACAACAGCGGCTTGCTGGTGGCATTGGTATTGCGTTGGTTCCCCACATGACTCGAACCTTTGGGGCGTTCGTTCTGCTCAGCAGCCTTCTTGCGGCGTGTGGCGTCGGTGATGAGGGAGCCGAATCCGACAATCGCGACACCCAGCTCGGGATCCTCTGCAACGCCATGTTCCTCACCAGTGGCACGTTCACCGCCGCACTTCCCGCACGTCCGGCCGACCAGACCGGATGCTGGCCTGTCGGCACCTGGACGTTCACCGCGACCGTCGACAGCAACGAGTGCCCAGCCGCGCCGTCGCTGCTCGGCTCGTACTCGTTCAAGGTGGATCGCGCCGTCAACCCCGATCCGGCGAAGGACATCGGGTACGAGGAGAGCTACAGTTGGCTTGGTGATCAGGCGATGTTCTACCGGCTCGGTGTCACCTCCACGGCCGATGGCTGTGAGGGTGGCCTCGAGCTCTACAGCGCCGACGGCAAGGAGTACTGGAACTTCAAGCCGCTGCTGCTCGACAACGGCACGATCGGCGGCTTCGGCGAGTTCGCGAAGTACGCCACCAACCAGAAGCTCTGATCATGGGTAAGTGGCTTGCCGCCGGCGGCGTCGGCCTCGTCGTGCTGCTGCTGCTGTTGTGGCGGCAGCTCGATGCTCCGCCCGCGACGGCCGCGCCACCCCAGGCCAAGGTCGCTCCACCCGCGAGCCCTTCGCCCTCCTACGATGCGCTCGAGCAGGCGAAGAAGATCGCCGCCGAGGAGCACGACAAGGCCGGTGTCGTGGAGCCGCCTCCCGTGGTGCCCAGCCCCGACGGCAAGCCGGCGAAGATCGACGTCAAGAGTGACGAGTTCTTCTACAAGTTCCAGGAGGTCGTCCCGGCGGTGCTGTCGCGTCGCGCCGTGATCTGCTACGAGGGCCGCCCCGATTCACAGCGCTTGAAGATGAACGCGAAGCTCACGCTCCAGTTCAAGATCAAGATCAAGGACGGTGAGGTCACCGTCAACAACGTCCACGCGAGCGCCGACACGTTGAACGACGCAGCACTCTCGGCGTGCTTCACGCAGGCTGTTCAGCGTGCGAGCTGGCACGACGACACGCTTCCGGACTGGGAAGCCGAGGACGAGCTGCTGATCCGCCCCGAACGGGGCCTCAAGAAGTACCGCCGGGACAACATCGAGTACGTCGGAGCGGAGGCGCCCCGCGCCGACGAGCCGGTGATCCGGCCCAATCAGTAAGCGCTCAGGAAGCTGGCGCGAGCACGGCGCGAAACAGCGCCACGGCCCAGTCGAGATCGTCGACAGAGACCCACTCGTCGGCGGCGTGCGCCTGGCCGATGTCGCCGGGGCCGATCACGATCGCGTCGGCGCCGTGGGCAGACCACATCGCGGCCTCGGTCCAGAAATCGAGTGGCCCGATCGCGCGCGCGAATGGGCGAACCAGCTCTGCGAGCTGCGAGTCACACGCGAACGGGGCGTGCTCGATCGTCGTGGAGATCGCGATCTGCGGATCGATCGCGCTGGCGAGGGTCATCACCTCGTGCTGCCACCCGTGTCGATCGAACGCCGGGTAGGGCCTGAGCGACCACTCGAGCTCGCCGCGCGCCGGGATCACGTTGAAGGCGACGCCGCCGTGGAGTGCGGCGATGTTGAGGCAGGTGCCCGTCATGTTCGCCGGGCCATCGGAGATCCTGCGCTTGCCGGCATCGTCGAGTGAGACCGCGAGCCGCGCGAGCTGGGCGAGCGGCTTCGGCATGAAGTCCGCCTTCGACGAGTGGCCACCGGGCCCGAGCAGCGTGGCCTTCTGGCCGAGGACGCCGCGGTGCGCGATGCCTGCCGTCCGCGCCGTGGGCTCGCAGACGATGACCTCCTTGATCGCGGCAGCGTGCGGCGTGTTCAGGAACGCGTGCATCACACAGCTGCCGGCCTCCTCGTCTCCCGAGAACAGCACACCGAAGTCTCGTGGCCGGGCGCCGTCGAGCGCGACAAGCGTTGCGGCGATCGCGCCCTTGGTGTCCGAGCTGCCCAGCGCGTAGAGCCGGCCGTCGGCCACGTGAGCGGTCCATGGATCCCGCGACCAGCCCGCATTCGCCGGCACGGTGTCGACGTGGGCGTTGATCACGCGGCGAGGTGTGCCCCAGCGCGCGAACACATAGGCACCTGGGCTGCCATCGGTGCGTGGCGCGGTTCCGATGATCACCTCGTCCGCACCGCGGGCACGGAGCAGCGGCGCGAGGTACTCGCACAGCGCGAGCTCGTTGCCCGGGCCCCGCTCGGGCCCCGCTTGCTGGGTGGGGAACGCGACCAGCTCGGAGAGCAGCTGTGCGACCGGGGACAACGTCACGGTGACGCGGCCTCGGCTGCGAACTCGACGGGAGCATCGAGCAAGGACTGCCAGGCCAGGTGCTGAGCGATCAGGGCGAGGCCACGGACGAGCAGGGTCTTGCCCGGCTCGGTGCGGTGCCAGGTGGAAGCGCCAGACGGATGGGGCAGGGCGATCATGTCGAGCGTGTGCCCGGCGAGCTGGATCGGCTGCTGGATCCCGACGATGTCCTTCAGCTGGAGGTCCTTGGCGGCCGCGGGGCCGATCAGCTGCGCGATCGCGAGCTTGCCGACCGGGATCACGAGCCGCGGGCGAAGGATCCGGATCTCGCTCGTGAGGTGGCGGCTGCAGCGCTCGATCTCCTCGGGCGCGGGGACGCGATCGCCGCCCTTCTCGGCCTTGCCGGGAAAGCACCGGCACACGGCGGCCATGTACACGCGCGCGCGGAACTGGTCTTCACCGAGCCCCACCGATCCGAACCACTGGAACATCGTCTTGCCCGCGGTCCACGCGAACGGCTTGCCGGCCGGGCCTTCCTTGTCGCCGGGGGCCTGACCCACCAGCATCACGGGGGACACCACCGGCGTGCCGGTGACCACCGGGCCGATCATGTCGGCGCAGTCCGTACAGCCCTTGAGGCGCGTCACGTGGCGCTTGATCTGGACCAGGGCCGACACGGGCAACACTATGGCGCAGGCCTGTGACGCTCGCACGGTCCGGAGTCGTGCAAGTCCGCGCGGGATCTACCGATCGAGATCACGCTGCGGGAGCGGGCAGGCACGCTAGACTAGCGGCGTGACCCTCACGATCCACGAGCCTCCCCACGAGCCGCTGATCCGCAAGGTCCTCGGTGCGAACTACCTCGAGCTCAAGCTCGGGCGCCTGGCGATCGAGGAGGCGGACTACACCACCATCTGCAAGCTGACCGTGATGGAGGGTGATCAGCCGGTCGAGGTCGAGGGCAAGGGCGTCGGCGTGGTCGATGCGTTGTTCCACGGCATGCTCGAGCGGTACGCCCGCGAGTACCAGTCGCTGAAGTCGATCGAGCTCAAGGGCTTCCACGTCGGCGCCGATCTCGAGACCAAGAAGGCGGCCCCCGGCGTGGATGCCGTCGGTCGCGTGACGCTCGACATCATGAATAGCGAAGGGCGCCGCTTCACGTTCAGCGATCAGTCACGGTCCGTGACGATCTCGATGGCGCGCGCCGTCCTCAAGATCACCCAGTACTTCGTCAACGCGGAGCGCGCGTTCCTCACGTTGCACAATGCCCGGCGCGACGCGCTCGCACGCAACCGGGAGGATCTCGTGTCGCGGTACACGGCCGAGATGGCGCTCGTCGTCGAGAGCACCAGCTACGCCGAGGTGATCTCGAACATTCGCAAAGAACTCGCGTAGCCGGCTGCCTATTGCTGCGCGGCGTCGAGCAGGCGCTGCGCCCGCTGGCGGGACCTCGATGGCTCCGGTGCGAGCTGGCCGAGCACCGCCCGTGCGATCGCCATCGCGCCGGGGATGTCGTTGAGCAGATAGAGCGCCTCGCCCACGGGGAGCGCGAGGGCTGGATCCACGGGTGGGCCGATCGCCAGGATTCGCGCGCGCAGTGCGGTGGCGAGCGGCCGCGCCTCGTCGTGGGTCAGGCGCCCGAGACGCACCGCGAGGGCCGCACCACGATCGACGGTCAGCGGATCGATGGTGTCGGGGAGGTCCGCTGCGAAGCCACCGACCGCGGCCCGCCGCGCCCGCAGATCGAGTCGTGGATCGAGCTCGGCGGCTCGTCGGTAGAGCAGGTCAGCCGCGTCGCGCTCCCCGCGGGCCGCCGCGATCTCCCCCTGGACCGCGAGGATCTCGCCGAGGCGCGGGCTCTGGGCGCCAAGCTTGGCGGCCCGGATCTCGAGCGCTGCCGCGGCATCGTGGGCGGCGTCGTCGAGCCGGTCCGCTTCGATCAGGGTGCGCGCCCGCTGGAGGAGGCTCGTGGCCACCGCGCGATCGGTCTCGCCATAGGCCGCGGTGCGCACCGCGAGGCTCTGATCGTGGAGTGCGAGCGCGGCGACGATCCGCCCGCGAGCCCGGTTCGCGGCGGCGAGCTTGTCGAGATAGATCGCGAGCGTGGGGTGGGCATCGCCGAGCGTGTCGCGCGCCAGCGTGAGGGCTCGCGTGAACGCCTGCTCGGCTGCGCCCGGTGCGCCGGCGGCGAGCTCGACCGATCCGGCGTTCATCTCGAGCAGCGCGCGCTGATCGCCACGAAGTAGATCCTTGGAGGCGAGGGCCCGGGCCAGGTGCTGGCGTGCGGCATCGAGCTGCCCCGCATCGCGGAGCGCCTCGCCCACGATGCCATCGATCTCCGCACCCTCGTGGCCCGCTCGGACCGCGGCGGCGTGGGCGAACGGCGCCCACGCGATCACGTTGGCGGGGGAGCCGGCGAACAGCTCGTGCCGCAGCAGGCGGGCCCACACGGAGGCCTCGAGCTCCACGGTGTGGGCGCCTGCAGCGGCAGTCAGCGCGGATTCGAGAAGCGTGCGCGCTGCGGCGGGGGTGCCGACCCGTGCTTCGACCGAGGCGGCGAGCAGGAGCACGGCTGCGGTCAGCGCCGGCGCTCCGAGGTCGACGGTCTCGCGAAGCTCGCGCAGGGCCTCGCCGGCGGCGGCATAGTGACCGAGCGCGTACGCCGCCCACGCGCGATCGAGGGTGCGCTCGGCGGCGGTGACCCGGGCGCGCTTGGCGGGATCGGTGGGGAGCGCGAGCTCCGCCGGATCGTCGAGCGTCTCGCACGCCAGGGGCGGCGGGAGCTCCGCGACCGCGCCGGTCGCCTCCACACGGCTCGGTGCATCGAGCGGGGCCGCGAGCGCGATCGTGAGCGCGTCGAACCGGGCGAGGGATCGATCGAGGCAGCGCATGCGGAGATCGAGGAGCGTGTCCGATTGGTCACCGCGGACGCGGCTCGCTTCGCACACGTGGCGGTAGCTGGTCACCCACTGGGACGCGGTCGCGTCCAGGCCCTCGACGGCCTTCGCGGTCCACGGCGCGGTTCCGAGCGAGGTCTTGACGCGTGTCGCGACCTCCGCCGACCACACGGCCTGCTGGCGCGCGGGGCCGCCATCGCACGGATCGTGCGCGGTCTGGTGGCGATAGGCGATGACCCCGATCGCCGCGCTCGCGAGCGAGGCCGTGACGACGAGGGCGACCACGCCGGCTCGCCGTCGGCGATCCCGCCCGAGCGCGGTGGCGACCGCGTCGAGGGAGCCGAACCGCTTCTGCGGATCGGCGGCGAGCATCCGCGCGACGATGGCGTGCAGCCACGCGGGTGGTGCGGAGCGCACCGCACGGCCGGTGGGCTCGGTCTGGATCGCCGAGTCCGAGCCGCGCACGGAGACCTTCGCCGGCGTCGGAGATGCGCCGATCGCTTCGGTCTCACCGACGACGTCGACGGTGTCCGCCGGGGAGAGCGACGGTGTCGAGCGGCCTGGTCGGGCGGAGGCCGCGGCCCGCGCGGTCACGCGCAGCTCCTCGCGCGTGCTGCCGCCGTGCGGGCGCACCCCGTACAGCGCCTCGTAGAGCGTGACGCCGAGGCTGAACTGGTCCGAGGCCTCCGACGCGGGCTGGCCGTCGAGCACCTCGGGTGCCATGTAGCTCGGCGTTCCAGCGCTCTGGCCGTCGTCGCCGTCGGCGCGGTCGTGCGCGAGACCGAAATCGACGACCCGGGTGCGGTCGTCGCCGACCAGGACGTTGTCGGGTTTGACGTCGCGATGGATCAGCTGGGCGCGGTGCGCGGCGGCGAGGCCGAGCGCTGCCTCCCTCATCACGCGCGCGACGTCACGCCAGTGGCGGTCCCCCGCGATCCAGGTGCGCAGCGGGATCCCGGGCGCGAGCTCCATGACGAGATAGATCTCGTCGTCGAGCTCGCCGACGTCGTGGATCCCGACGACGTTCGGGTGCGCGAGCCTGGCGAGGGCTCGGGCCTCGCGGGCCACGCGCGCCGTGGACTCGACGCCGCCCGTACGCACGAGCTTGACCGCGACCTTGCGGTCGAGCTGCGGATCATAGGCCGCGAACACGGTGCCCATCGCGCCGCTACCGATCCGGTCGAGGATCACCAGCCGCCCGAGGCGGGGCGCATGATCGCCGCCGAACAGCGTGGCCTTGACCTTGGCCTGCAGCAGCTCGTCGACGAGATCGCGCACGAGGCCTACTATACGGGCGTGACGGACCTCGAGTTGCTGGATGGCTGGCGATCGGGGGACGCGCGTGCGGGAGAGGAGCTGGTGTCCCGCCACTGGTCGACCGTCTCGCGATTCTTCCGCTCCAAGATCGGGGACGATGGCGCAGATCTGATCTCCCAGACCTTCCTCGCATGCGTCGAGGGCCGGGACCGGATCGAGGGTGACAGCGTACGTGCCTACCTGATGTCCGTGGCGCGCCGACGACTCGCCGATCACTTCCGCACCCGCGCGCGGTCGCCGGTGGTCGATCTGGCGATGTCGTCGCTCGCCGATCTGGGGCCGGGGCCGCTGACCGAGCTCGACCAGCACCAGCGCAAGGAGCTGCTGCGGGTCGGCCTCGCACGGATCCCGCTCGACGATCAGATCGCGCTCGAGCTGTCCTACTTCGAGGCGCTGACCACACGCGAGATCGCGAGCGTGCTCGAGATCCCGGAGAACACGGTGCGCAGCCGGCTGTCGCGGGCGCGGGACAAGCTGCGCGCGGCGCTCGTCGAGCTCGGCACGGCCGAGGAGGTCGCGCTCGCGGAGTCCCAGCTCGAGACGCCGCCGTGGAGGGGGCGTGCATCAGCGCCGCGTCGCGCGGTGCTCGAACGGGTTCGCCGCCTCGAGCTGTGCAGAGACGCGGAGCAGGAGATCCTCGCGGCCGTAGGCGGCGACCAGCTGCACGCCGATCGGGAGGCCGGCGGCGTTGTGGTACAGCGGCAGGGAGCAGGCCGGCTGGCCGGTGGCGTTGAACGGCGGCGTGAACGGCGTGAAGTCCGCCGCGCGGAAGATCGGGGCGAGCGGATCGTCGGTGGTGGACTTGAAGGTCCCCAGCGGGACGGGCGGCTCGGCGATCGTCGGCGTCAGCAGCAGATCGTAGACGTCCCAAAACTTCGCGGACTCGCGCGTGTTGTGCTGGATCCATCGCCACGCGCTCGCATACGCCGGTCCCGAGATCAGCCGGCCGAGCTCCGCGAGGGCCCAGGTCAGCGGCTCCACCTCGTGCGAGGCGATGCTCCGGCCGATCGCGCGCGAGCACTCGTCGAGCTCGGTGGTGACCCCGACGGCCCACAGCGTCAGGAACCTCGGGGTCCACTCGGGATCGCGGAGCGCCGCCGGAAACGCCGGCTCGACCTGGTGGCCGAACGATTCGAGCAGCTGCACGGTGTGACGGACCGCGGCGACGCAGTCCGGGTGCGAATCGACGATGCTGCCGTCGAGGGCGGTGTGATGGGTCTCGACGCCGATCCGCAGCCGACCGGTGGGCGTGGTCAGCTCGGCGCTGTACGGACGGAGCTGGGTCGGAGCGGTGTACGGATCGCCGGGTTGCATCCCCGCGAGGACATCGAGCACCGCGGCCGAATCGCGTACGGAGCGCGTGACGACGAGCTCGTTGACCAGCCCGCCGTTGATGTCGCCCACGTACGGAGCGAACGAGACCCGGCCGCGGCTCGGCTTGAGGCCGTAGAGGCCGCAGCAGCTCGCCGGGATCCGGATCGATCCACCACCGTCGTTGGCATGTGCGATCGGCACGAGCCCGGCAGCCGTCGCGGCGGCCGATCCGCCGCTCGATCCACCCGTCGAGCGGGTCGTGTCGTACGGGTTGCGCGCCGGGGGCCATGCGGGGGGCTCGGCGGAGGGGAGAATGCCGAGCTCCGACGTCGTCGTCTTGCCGACGATGATGAACCCGGCGCGCCGGAGCTGGGTGACGAGGTGACTGTCGGCCGCGTACCGAAACCCGGCGTCCTTGAGCGGCTTGACCCCGCCGGTGTGGAGTGACCCACCGACGGTGGCGCACAGGTCCTTGATCAGGATCGGCACGCCGCGAAACGGGCCCGGAGGGGCGTGCTCTGCCTCGGCGCGGGCCTGATCGTAGAGCGGGGTGACCACGGCCCCGAGCTCTGCGTTGTGCTTCTCGATCCGCGCGATCGCGAGGTCCACGAGCTCCCGCGGGGAGGCCTGCCCCGAGCGCACCAGCTCGGCGGTGGCGGTCGCATCGAGGTCGGAGACGTGCATGGGGCGACATTACCCACGCCGGCGGTATAAAACCTGCCCATGGACGGAATCCTCGCCGGCAGGCTGGCGCTGGTCACAGGCGGTGGCCGGGGCATCGGCGCGGCGATCGCCCGGACTCTCGCTGCGGCGGGCGCGCGCGTGGTCGTGTGCGGTCGCAACAAGCCAGACCTCGACGCGATCGCGCGCGAGATCACGGGCGTGGCGATCAAGCTCGACCTCATGGACCGCGCTGCCACCGACGAGGTCCTCGCCTCCGTCGGGCACGTCGACGTGCTGGTCAACAACGCAGGCGCGGCCGAGAGTGCGTCGCTCGAGAAGACCACCGACGAGCTGTGGGATCGGATCATCGAGCTCGATGCGACCGCGGCGTTCCGCGTCGCGCGCGCGCTGGTGCCCGGGATGGTCAAGGCGGGGTGGGGGCGCGTGATCAACATCGCGTCGAACGCGGGCGTCTCCGGCTATGGCTACACCGCCGCGTACTGCGCCGCGAAGCACGCGATGGTGGGCTGGACTCGCTCGCTCGCGATCGATCTGGCGCGCACCGGCGTCACGATCAATGCGTTGTGCCCGGGCTGGGTCGAGACGCAGATGGTGGAGGAGGCCGTGACCCGGATCGCAGCGAAGACCGGGCGTTCGCTCGACGAGGCGAGGACCTCCCTCGCGTCGATGAACCCGCAGAAGCGGATGATCGAACCCAACGAGATCGCTCACGCGACGTTGATGCTGTGCGCCCACGCGGCGCGCGGGATCCATGGGCAGACCATCGTGATCGATGGCGGGGCGGTGATGAAGTGAGCGCCGACGACGTGATCGTCCCGGGCTGGCCGCCGCCCAAGGGGTACTCGAACGGCCGTTCGGGCCGTGGGCGCATGCTGCACGTGGGCGGCCAGATCGGGTGGAATCCGCAGGGCGTGTTCGCGGAGGGCTTCGTCGCCCAGTTCGCGCAGACCCTCGACAACGTCCTCGCCGTGGTGCGGGCGGCGGGTGGCACCGTCGAGGATCTCGCGGAGATGACGGTGTTCGTGACCGACATGGCGTCGTATCGCGGGGCACGCAAGGAGCTGGGCGCGGTGTGGCGCGAGCGGCTCGGCACCTACTATCCGGCGATGGCCCTGGTCGCCGTCACCGAGCTGTTCGAGCCCAAGGCCCTGGTCGAGATCCAGGCCGTCGCGTACCTCGGAGATTCGCCATGACGTTCCCGCAGCCGACCTCGTTCGCGATGACCCTCGAGCGCGGGGTCGCCACCATCACGCTCGATCGCGAGAAGCGCCTCAACGCACTCACGTTCGAGGTCTACCAGGAGCTCGCCGAGACCTTCGAGGCGCTCGATCGGTTCGATGAGGTCCGCGCGATCGTGATCACGGGCCGCGGTCGTGGGTTCTGCTCGGGCGGTGATCAAGACGACATCATCAAGCACCTGCTCGGCCGCGATACCCCGGCGCTGCTCGCGTTCACGCGGGCGACGGGGCGGCTGATCGAGGCGATGCGCGCCTGCAAGCGGCCGATCGTCGCGGCGGTGAACGGCACCGCGGTCGGCGCGGGTGCGGTGATCGCGTGCGCGAGTGATCTCCGGATCGCCGCCGCAGGCGCGAAGTTCGGCTTCATCTTTCCGGGCGTCGGGCTGTGCGGCGCCGACATGGGGATCACGTACCTGCTGCCGCGGATCGTGGGGCTCGGCCACGCCTCGGAGCTGCTGCTGTTCGGCGAGATCATCCTCGCCCCGCGTGCGCTCGAGATCGGGCTCGTCAATCGGGTGGTCCCCGACGCCGCGGCCTGCGTGACGCTCGCCCAGGAGTGGGCGGCGCGCCTCGCACGGGGCCCGGCGTTCGCGCACGCGATGACCAAGCAGATGATCGAGAGCGAGCACACGATGGCGCTCGGCGAGGCGATCGAGGCCGAGGCGCAAGCGCAGGCGCTGTGCATGCAGCACCCGGACTTCGCGGAGGCGCACGCGGCGTTCAAGGAAGGGCGTCCCGCGAAGTTTCGCGGCGCGCCCGAGTGAGTGGCGAGCCCGAGGTGACCATGCGCCTGTCGACCGACGATCTCCCGATGTTCTTCGCGCCGGCGCCACCGAGCTCGCCGAGCGGCTCCGCGCGGCGCGGCCTGCGCTCGAGGCCGTGGAGCTCCCCGGTCGTCACGTCACCGAGGCGGAGCGCGATCGCTCGGCGGCGGCGGCCCTGGCCAGTACCGGCTTGTTTCCGCTCGTGGTCCCCAGCGGGCCGATCGATACCCGCGGGCTGTGCCTCGCCCGCGAGATGCTCGGGTATGTCTCGCCACGGGCGGACTCGATCTTCGCGGTGCAGGGCCTCGGCACCCATCCGATCGTCCTGGCCGGAAGCGTCGATCAGCGCGCGCAGCTCGCGGCGTTCGCGCGCGGCGCCGGCATCGCAGCGTTTGCCCTGACCGAGCCCGAGGCCGGGTCGGATGTCGCCGCGATCGCGACCCGGGCGACGGCGACGCCCGATGGGGGCTACCGGCTCGACGGCGACAAGCTGTTCATCTCGAACCTCGGGATCGCGGATCACGCGGCGGTGATCGCGACGATCGATCCGGCGCTCGGCACCGCGGGGCTGACCGCGTTCTGGGTGCCGCTCGATACGCCGGGCATCACCGTCAAGCCGCTGGCGCCGACCGCGCCACACCCGATCGGCGCGCTCGAGCTGCGGGCGGTGATGCTGCCGCGGCGGCACGGATCGGCGCGGTCGGGCAGGGCATGAAGCTGGCGCTGCAGACCCTCGATGCGTTCCGGGTCTCGGTCGGGGCTGCCGCCGTCGGAATGGCCCGCCGGGCGTTCGACGAGGCGGTGCGTTCGTGGCCCCGGCGTGCAGTTCGGCAAGCCGCTCGCCGAGCAGCCGCTCGTCCAGGCGCACCTGGCGGACATGATCGTCGATCTCGATGCGGCGCGGCTGCTCGTGCTGCGCGCCGCGCACCAGAAGGACACCACCGGCGGCAGGGTCACCACCGAGGTCTCGATCGCCAAGCTGGGCGCGACCGAGGCCGCGTCGCGCGTGATCGATCGTGCGGTCCAGCTGTTCGGCGGGCGTGGCGTGATGGCCGGGGCCGTGGTCGAGCACCTCTATCGCGCGATCCGTCCGCTGCGGATCTACGAAGGTACGAGTGAGATCCAGCGGACGATCATCGGCCGCGCACTCGCGCAGGGGGCCACGAAGTCATGACCACGTTCCCGGAGGAGCTGAACCTCGCCGACTACTTCCTGTTCGATCGCGTGGCCGAGGGCCTGGCGCGACATCCGGCGATCCGCTTCGGCGAACGCGGCTGGACCTACGCCGAGGTCGCCGAACGACGAGCGCCCTGGCGCGCGCACCTCGTGACGCGCGGCCTGACGCCCGAGGAGCGCGTGTACATCGTGCTGCCCGACGCGCCGCCGTTCGCGTGGGCGATCTTCGCGATGCTGGCCGCCGGCGGCGTGGCTGACGATGGGGAACCCGGTCGCGCCGACCGCGGACCTGGCCTAGGTGCTCGGGTACGTCCGGCGCGCGGTGCTGATCACCACGCCTCGGGTCGCCGCCGCGCTGGTGCCCACCTCGCGACCTCCCGGCCTGCGGCTGATCCTGCTCGTGCCCGACGCCGGCGACGGGGACGATCCGAGGAGGTGGGTGGCGCCCCCGGACTGGTCGGACGCCGGTGGAGCCTCCGACGCGGCGATCGCGACGGGCCGCGGGCTCGAGACGCGGCTGCCGCAGACCCGACGCGACGATCCGGCGATCTGGCTGTTCACCTCGGGCTCCACCGGGCGCGCCAAGGCCGCGATGCACAGCCACCGCGACTTCGCGTTCAACACCGAGGTCTACGCGAAGGCGGCCGTCGGCTACCGCGCCGACGACGTCACGGTCAGCGTGCCGCGCCTGTTCTTCGGCTACGCCACCGGCACCAACCTGTGGTTCCCGTTCGCGGTGGGGCGCGACCGTGGGCCTGTTCGCCGAGCGGCCGACGCCGAGAGCCTGGCCGCGGCGATCGAGCGCTACCGCCCCACGATCGTCACCAACGTCCCGACGATGATGGGCAAGCTGCTCGAACCGATGACGAGCGCCGCGCGAAGGGCGAGCCCGCGCTCGATCTGTCGTGCGTACGGTTCCACCTCTCGGCCGGAGAGGCGCTGCCCGAGCCGCTCATGCGGCGGTTCATGGCGCGCTTCGGCGGCGAGGTCTACGACGGCATCGGCTCGGCCGAGATGTTCCACATCTACTGCACGAACCGCCCCGGCGACGTGATGCCTGGATCCCTGGGCCGCGCGGTCGAGGGGTACACGCTCGCGATCCTCCCCGAGGATGCGAGTGGGGCCGGCCACCCGACACTGCCGCCCGGCGAGATCGGCGTGCTGTGGGTCAAGGGTGATTCGGTGGCGCACGGCTACTTCCAGGATCGCGACAAGAGCTGGAAGACGTTCCACGGCCACTGGTGCCGCACCGGTGATCTGTTCTCGATCGACGAGCGCGGCTACCTGTGGTTTCAGGGCCGGGCGGATGACCTGTTCAAGGTCGGTGGGATCTTCGTGGCTCCGCGCGAGGTGGAGGATTGCCTGCTCGCTCACCCGGCGGTCGGCCGCCGCGGTGATCCGGGCGAGGACGGCGGCCTGGCCAAGCCCAAGGCCTTGGTGGTGCTGCGGCCCGAGGCGCCCGGATCGGCAGGCCGGGCCGGCGAACGCTCGCGGCAGAGCTCAAGGCGCACGTGCAGAGCAAGCTGTCCAAGCACAAGTACCCACGCTGGGTGGTGTTCGTCGACGATCTCCCGAAGAACGATCGGGGCAAGGTCGACAAGAAGACGCTCGGGGAGCGCGAGAAGCGCGGCGAATTGCGCGAGGATTGACCGTGGCCGAGAAGTTCCTTGCACGACACACGACCGCGAGCTTGCGGACGCTACTCGATGGCAAGAAGCCCGTCGTCGCGCTGATCCCGGTGGGCTCCACCGAGCCGCATGGACCGCACCTCGGCCTCGCGACGGACGTCGTGATCTCCGCCGCGGCGTGCGTCAAGGCGTGCGAGCTGTTCGAGAAGAAGGGTCCCCTGACCGCGCTGATCGCCCCGGCGTTGCCGTACGGAGTCACCGACTGCGCGACAGGCTTCGCGGGCGCCGTCTCGGTCCCGGCCGCAGCGCTCACGGCCTATGCCGCCGCGGTGTGTGATGGCCTGCTCGCGTCCGGGATCCGGCACGTCTGCCTGGTCAACAACCACCTCGAGCCCGCACACGATGCCGCGATCCGCGCCGTGGTCGCCGGCCGCGAGGGCAGGGTCAGCGTCGCGTGCCCACTCACCAAGAAGTGGGCGCGCACGCTCTCGGCGGAGTTCAAGAGCGGTGCATGCCATGCAGGGCGGTACGAGACCTCGATCATGCTCGCCGCGGCGCCCGAGATGGTCGACGATTCGATGCGCAGCGTGCTCGCGCCGGTGCCGATCAGCCTGTCCCAGAAGCTCGGGGAAGGCGTGACCACGTTTCTCGAGATGGGGATGGAGCTCGCGTACGCGGGCGATCCTGCCGCCGCGACCGTGGCCGAGGGCGAGCAGCTGATCCATCGCCTCGCCGAGATGGTGGTGGGCGAGGTCCGCGAAGCGCTCGGGTTGCCGACGTAGGCTGCTCAGCGAAGGTCGCGCGGCGCCGCCAGCAGGCGCGCCTTCGGCAAGCCGCTGGCGCGTTCGCGGAGGAACATCGCCCGCGCGCTGCGATCGACGACCTTGCACATGCCCGCGCCGGCACCGAGCGCGGTGCCCGCCGCGAGTGCGGCCATCACGGTCGCACCGAGCATGCCGCCGATCGACACCGGCAACAGCAAGCCGAACAGGACGCCACCTGCGATGATCGCGATCGGGGGTGCGAACAGGACCTTGGCCTGACGGCGGGTGGGCGCCTCCTCCTCCCAGTCTTGCTCGCAGCCATCGCAGCGCTCGCCGGGGCGCAGCGCATGGGCCGCGCAGCGCGTGGTGGCGCACCGCCCGCACTGCATCGCAGGCTGGCTCGCGCACGCATCGCAGTGTCGAGGACCCATCCTCTCCACTGTGCCCGAATCGCGTCGAGAGCCAAGTGGCATCGCTCACGCCGCCGTAACTCCGCGACGGGCTTCGCGTCCATGGCGACCTCACCGTCGCGTTCGAATACTTCGTGGTCTACAGCGGGCCGGAGTAGCCCTGCCGGACCGCGTACCCGCAGCTAGTCGCAGTTACTCGCAGTTACTCTTTGATGCCGTGCTTGCCCTTGATCTGGTCGAGGACCTTCGAGTACTCGACGTCCCACGCCTGGGTGCCTTCCTCGAGGTTCTTGATCCGATCGCGGACTTCCTGATCGATCGCTTCGTCCACCTGCATGTGCTTCTTGCAGATGTCCTTGATCTTGCGGCGGAGGATGTTGTCCTCGGCGAACACCTCGTCGATGTGCCGCGACGACATGAACGCCTCGAGCATCTGATTCGCGATCCAGGACAGGCCCTCTTCGCCGAGGCCGAACTCCTTCTGATCCGCGAGCTGGCGCTTGGTGCGGCCGAGGTGGCTGTACGGAAGGCCGCGGATCTCCAGGATGTCCTTGGCGCGCTCCGTGAGCTCTTTGTCGAGACGGATGTATTCCTTGAGGACGGACGCGGCATCGGCCTGCGCCTCGTTGTTGTCGCTGACCTCGATGTCACCCGCCTGGGTCATCGTCGTGATGATCTCGGCCGCGATGCTATCGACCTTCCCTGGATACAGTCTCATCTCGCCGGCACTGTAGGGTCCACAGGCCACACATGCAAGGCGCGCTGCATACTCTCGCTTGCGTTTTCTAAGGTTTTTCCGTCGATGTGCACGATCGCTCTCCTCATCGAAGTCGTCGCCTCCGCACCACTCGTAGTGGCCGCGAATCGCGACGAGCTGTACGCGCGTCCGACCCGCCCACCCGAACCGCTCGGTGGTGCACTCGTCGGTGGTGTCGACGCGCTGTCGGGGGGAACGTGGCTCGCAGTGCATCGGACCGGCCGGTTCGCGGCCGTCACCAACCAGCGCGCGCTCGCCACACCACCGCTCGGTCTGCGATCCCGCGGACTCGCGGTGAAGGAGCTGGCCGCGGCCGCGGATCCGGATGCGTACGTCGCCGCCCTCGATCCCACCCGCTACGCGAGCATGAACCTCGTCTGGGGGGATGCCGGCGGGGTCTCGATCGCCTACGCACGCCAGGAGGGTACGCTCGAGATCGTGAAGCTCGCGCCGGGGATCCACGTGCTGTGTAACGACGCGCTCGGTGCCGCGGGGTTCCCCCGGGGGGAGCGACTGCACGCGGCGATCGAGCGCGCGCTGGGGGGCGTGGACGCCGGATGGCCCGCCCTCGTACCGCAGCTCCAGCGGGCGCTCGCCGATCATACGCGGGTCCCACTCGAGCGGGTCCCGCCGTCGCACCTCGAGCCGGGGCTCGCG
Organism: Myxococcales bacterium; assembly: GCA_016720595.1. Classification (GTDB taxonomy): domain Bacteria; phylum Myxococcota_A; class Polyangia; order Haliangiales; family Haliangiaceae; genus JABFXX01. The sequence continues at coordinate 467,605 of JADKKI010000002.1, read as the reverse complement.
CGAGAGCTGACGGCCACGTGCATCCACAGCGCGCACTACGGGACCCGCTCGGCGACGATCCTCGCGCTGGGGCCGGGCCGCGTGATCGACTATCTCCACGCCGATGGTCCACCATGCACGGCGCAGCTGGTCGATCAGCGCGCTGTCCTCGAGGCGGCATGACCGAGCCGCGCGCTCGCAAGCTCGTGGTGGCGGGCCTCATCATCGGTGAGGATCGCCGGGTCCTCATCACCCAGCGCCGCGCCGATCAGAGCCTGCCGCTGCAGTGGGAGTTCCCGGGCGGGAAGGTCGAGCCCGGCGAGTCCCCCGTGGCGGCGCTGGCGCGCGAGCTGATGGAGGAGCTCGGGATCACCGCCGTGGTCGGCAAGATCTGGGAGGTGCTGTTCCACGCCTACCCGACGTTTGACCTGGTGATGCTGGTCTATGCCTGCCGCCTGGCAGCTGATTCGGCGCCGCCACGCACGGTCGAGGTCGCCGATCTGGCCTGGGTGGCCACTCCAGACCTCCCCGGGCCCTGGGACATCCTCCCGGCCGATCGTCCACTCGTTGACCGTCTCGTCGCAGAGGGCCCGCCCGCGTAATTGCTTCTATCTCCGTGAGCTGCCTACAATTCGCTGGATGGAAGGCCGCGCCAAGGTCACGAAGGAAGTCCTCTGCGAAGAGGCACGCTTCATCCTCGCGAACGTGATGGCGGAGGCCCGTTACGGACGGCAGAACCGTTACGACGACATCCGCCGGGTGTGCGAAGGCGCGGTGTCGATTCCGTTCGCCGAGTACATCGGATTCCTCGAGAAGTCGGGATACCTGCGCCACGACCGGGGCAACGAGTCCCTCGAGGTGTCTCCCGAGGGGGAGACCGTGGTCAACGGCGGGAACCTGACCGAGTTCACCGAGCGCGCGGTCAGTCACTTCAAGAAGCTCCGGCAGAGCAGGGCGATGGCCGTGCCCGGTGCCCAGGTCCCGATGGGTACGCAATCGGGCGTGCTCAGCTCGGGCGTTCGTACCGAGCCTCCGCCGCGCGAGCGCGAGCGCGAGCGCGAGGTCTCTCAAGCAGCACCGCTACCGCGAAAGGATCCGAAGATGACGACCTCGGGTGGACGTCCCTCTGCAGTCGCGGGCGGCGAGATCCAGCTCGGCGCCGACATGGAGAACCGCTACGAGAAGCTCGCGTCGATCGGCTCGGGCGGCATGGGCACCGTGTACCGGGCCCGCCAGGTCGCGCTCAATCGCGAGGTCGCGCTCAAGGAAGTGCGTGACCTGTTCGGCTTCTTCAGCGAGGACCAGCGCAACGAGATCGTGCGGCGGTTCACCGATGTCGTGCGCGCGTGGGGCAATCTCGCGCACCCGAACATCCTGCCGATCCACGACGTCAACCTGTGGACCGAGTACCCGAACGTCGTCACCGAGCTCGCGCCCAATGGCTCGGCGCGCCGCCTGATCAACGATGCCGAGGAGCTGCCGGTCGAGCTCGTGTTCAAGTACCTGCTCCAGACGCTGCACGCGCTGCGCGCCGCGCACGCTCAGCGCGTGTATCACCGCGGTCTCAAGCCTGAGCAGCTGCTGATCGATGGCTACGGCAACGTCAAGGTCTCGGACTTCGGCTTCACGCGGATCGTCGAGCGCGACCACGCCGTGATCCGGCAGATCTACGTCGGCATGGGCAACGTCGCGTACATGGCGCCGGAGCTCTATACCGATCCGATGGCCGCCGGACCGCAGGGCGATATCTACGCGCTGGGCATCATCTTCTACGAGCTGTTGACCCGGAAGCTGCCGGGCCGCCGCTCGCCGATGCCATCGCAGGTCAACCCGAGCATGCCGCGCGGCGTCGATGACATCTTCGATCGGATGACGCGCGACGCGAAGGCCGAGCGCTACGCCACGGTCGACGACATCCTCGACGACATCGACAAGCTCGAGGGCATGGACTCGCTGCTCGGCGGCGGAGACCGGGTGCTCGTCGGTGACAGCCCGCTGTCGTCGATCAAGTTCCGGCCGGGCGCCGAGGAGCCCCTCGCGGGCACGCCCGTCGATGGCAGCGACGACGACGACAAGAAGGGCCCGTCGCACCGTCCGTATTCGTTCCAGCAGCGCCGCAACAAGAAGGTCTGAACCAGGCGCGGCCCGGTTTCGGCCTGGCGCTTAGAGTCTGCGGCCGTCGAACTGCTTGGTCGGCACGTCGAACGGATCGACGCCGTCCAGGCAGCGCACGTTGATCGCGATCATGTCGCCCTTGGGGCTCTTGCCGCGCGCGAACGGCTTGATGCCGCAGGTGGCGCAGAACACGTGGTCGATGACGTGCTTGTTGAACCGGTAGCTCGTCAGGTTCGCATCGCCTTGCTCGAGCGTGAACTTGTCGGGGACGACGAACTGGAGAAACGAGCCAGAGCGACCGCACATCGAGCAGTTGCAGGTGATCGCCTCGACCACGGGATCGATCTCGACGGAGAACCGGACGGCGCCGCAGTGGCAACCACCCTTGTGCATGGAGACAGACATCCAACGAGCCTACCGCAGCCGGATGCCGACCTCGTGCAGCTTGGCGGCGAGCGCCTCGCCCGAGCCTACTACGTGCTTGCGCGCCATTCGTCTTAGTGTACAATGAACACGATATGAACGAACGCGCACGCGGAGCTCTGCTGGGACTGGCCGTCGGAGATGCGCTGGGAACGACGTACGAGTTCGAGCGGATCGATCAGCCCGCGTACCCGATCCTGGCCACTCGCCCGGCGACCGACGTGGTGGGTGGCGGGCCGTTCGACCTGGCACCCGGGGCGGTGACCGACGACACCCAGCTCGCGGTGTGCCTGGCACGCAGCCTTCGTGATCGCGGCGGTCTCGACGTGGACGACGTGGCCGCCCGCTACGTCGCTTGGATGGACGGTGCGTTCGACATCGGGAACCAGACGCGTGGGGCGCTCGACCGCATCGAGCGTGGCGAGTCCGCCCATTCGGCGGGCAAGGACACCTGGCGAGCGAGCCAGCACCACGCGGCCGGCAACGGCTCCCTGATGCGCACGGCGCCCCTGGGGGTCGCCCTCGCTGGAGCCCCGCTCCAGGTGTTGCTCGACGCGGCGCTCGCCGAATCGATGATCACGCACGCCGATCCTCGGTGCGCGCTGGCGTGCGCGGCGTTCGATGCGGCGATCGCGCATGCGATCCGCGGCGGGGACGACATGCTCGGCGCCGCCCGCGCCGCCCTGGCTGCCGCGACGCTGCGGCTCGCCGGCGCGTGGGCCGAGGAAGATCCGGTCGAGCGCGAGCTGGTGGCGCATGGCCGGATCGCGCTCGAGGCCGATCTCGACGCGGCGGCGGCCGCACAGCCCGACGTGTACGGGGCTGGGCTGCACCTCCACAAGACGGCCGGCTTCGTGCGGGTCGCGTTCCGCCTGGCGTTCTGGCACCTCGTGCACACGCCGTCGTGGCACGACGCGCTCGTCGACGTTGCGAGCCGCGGCGGCGATGCCGATACCAACAGCGCGATCGTCGGTGCGCTGCTCGGTGCGCGAGATGGCGTGGCCGCGATCCCGCCGTCCTGGGTAGCGCGCGTGCTCGCCGCGAAGCAGGGCGGCCCCGCGGACTGGGGCGAGCGCCACCACCCGCGGCACCTGCTCACGCTCGTGGAGTGATCTCGGGATCTCTCCGCGTGCGGCCGTTCTCGACGAGGAACGATCCAAGTGGCGTAGATTGAGCGCGTGATCGATCGAAGCCGCGTGTCGAGAGTTGGATGGTGTCGTTGCTCGATCTCTCGGCGAGCAATCGCCTGCTCCACCTGGCGGAGAGCAGGACGCTGTTGCCGCTGCCCGGAGCCGATCCGGTCAAGGTCGCCCTCACGCTCGCCGGAGGTGGTGCCTTCGCGTTCGAGGCGGGCTGCGATCCGGCCGTCGAGACCGGGTGGCTGCGCGTGCCCCTGACCACGCCCGAGCTCGAGCACGCCCTGACGATCATGCGGCGGCGGGCACGCACCGAGCTCGCCGAGCGCGGCGTGCACATCTTGTGGCTCGGCCTCGGAACGCTCACCTGGTGCGATGCCGGCGGAGCGGTTCACACGGCTCCCCTCGCGCTGTGGCCGGCCGAGCTCGAGCGCGCCACCGGCGCCGGGCTTCGCCTGGTCGGCCGTGAGGGCATCGAGCCGCGGATCAACCTGCTCCTCGTCGAGAAGCTGCAGCGCGAGTTCGGCGTGGTCCTGGCCGTCCCCGGCGATGACGATCCCGAGGTCTCGCTCGACCTGCTTGGTCTTCTCGATGCGGCCGAGGGCATCGCGGTCACGCGGCCGGGTTGGAAGGTCGAGCGCACGGCTCACCTCGGCCTGTTCTCCCTCGAGGCGCAGACGATCTGGCGCGATCTCGAAGCCGCGGCGACCCCCGAGAGCCCGCTGCTCGCGAGCCCCGTGCTCGCGCACCTCTCCCGTGCGGATGCCGCACCGTTCGGTCAGCCCTCGATCGCGGCGGCCGAGGCGGTGACGCGCCCGCGCCCGGTCGCCGAGGTGGTGGCCCCGCTCGATGCGGACGGCAGCCAGCTCGCAGCGGTCGCGGCGGCCGCGGCGGGTGCGAGCTTCGTGCTCGAGGCCGCCCCCGGCACCGGCGCATCGCAGACCATCGCGAACCTGATCGCGCACTGCATCAGCGACGGGAAGACCGTGCTGTTTGTCAGCGAGCAGCTCGGCGCCCTCGACGTGGTCCGCGAGCGCCTGTCGCAGGTCGGGCTCGGCGAGTTCTGCCTCCCCGTGTCGTCGTCCACCACCACGCGGAGCTCGATCGTGGCCCAGCTCGGGCGCGTGTTCGATCGCTCGTTCCGCCCCGGCACCGGGCCGAGCGGCGATGATGCACGGCTCGCGGAGCTTCGCAGCGCACTCGACGTCTACGTCGCGGCGCTCCACAAGAGCGGGCCGTTCGGTCGCTCGGTGCACGAGGTGCTCGGCCGTCTCGTCGAGCTCCGTACCACGCCGCGCGCCGACCTCGCGGAGCGGGATGCCGTCGGCCTCGATCGGGCGACGTTCGATCGCCGCAAGCTCGCGGTGACCGCGCTCGCCGAGGCGGCGCTGCCCGTCGAGCCCGTGGCCACGCACCCGTGGCGCGCGTCCACGCTCGAGCGGCTTCCCGAGGGTGGGAGTGCCAGCGCGATCGCCGCGCTCGACGAGGCGAGCCGCGCCGCGACGGCGCTCGCCGACGCCGTGCGCGAGGTGTCCTCGCTCGTTCCGCACCTGGTCACCCGGACCCGCGACCAGCTGGTGGCCCTCGGCGCGCTCGCATCGCTCGCGGCCGGGTCCTCGCGCCCCGGTGCGGAGATGCTCACGCACATCAAGTCCGGGCGCGGCGACGACGTCGGTGAGAAGATCGCGCTGATCCGCGCTCGCGGGACGGGGACCATCGAGGTGCCGCGTGATCCGCTGGCGTTCCTCCAGCTCTCCCACCGTCACCGCGCGCTGGTCACCGAGGTCGAGGACGGGTTCACCGATGCGGTCGAGGCGCTCGACGCACCCGCGCTGTGGGCGCAGCTGCGCAAGTGGACCACGAGCATGGGCCCGCTCCGCTACGTCGCGCTCCGTGCCGCGCGCGCGGAGATCAAGGCCGCGGCGATGCCGGCGCAGCTCGAGACCGATGGTGCGATGATCTCGGCGCTCGAGGCGGTCATGGCCGAACGTGCGTGTCGCGCAGCGCTCCTCGGTGCGGCAGAGCCGGCCAGGCGCTGGTTCGGCGAGCTCGGCGGAGATCCGCTCGCGCTCGATCTCGGGAAGCTCGACGCGGCCGTCGGCTGGGCGGCAGAGCTGCGCAAGGCGTTCGATGCCGTCGATCTGACGGAGACCACGCTCGGCACGCAGCGCGAGCACCTGCGTGCGGCTGCGTGGCGGGGCCTCGTGGCGCAGGTCGCGGCAGGGCCGTCTGCCTCCGCGGCCGATCTCGCTCCGTTCGCGCGCCTCGCGGAGGCCGTGGCGCGCTGGCTCCCCGCGCTGGCCACGCTCGCGACGACGATCGGGATCGACGCGGTCACGCTCGGCGCCGGGGACGATCACCTGACGGCGCTGCGCGAGCGTGTCGAGACCCTGCGCCTCGCGGTCGACTCGCTGCGCGAGTGGGTGGCGTTTCACACCGCACGCCACGGTGCCCTCGCCGCCGGCGTGGGGCCTGCGGTCGGCGCGATCGAGCGCGGCGATCTCGGCGCGGCGGAGCTCGCCGACGCGTGGGAGCGCGCGACGCTCCTCGCCTGGGGCGATGCCGAGCTGACCGACACGCCGGCGCTGGCGCAGTTCCACGGGGCCTCGCACCATGCGCAGGTCTCCGCGTTCGCGGACCTCGATCGGGGCGCGCTCGCGCTATCGCGTGCTCGAGCGCTCGTGCGCCTCGCGGATCGGGTGCCGCGGATCGCCGGCAAGCTCGATGCTGCGTCCAAGGATCCCGTGACGGTCGAGCTGCGCATCCTGATGCAGGAGCTCGAGCGTCCTCGCGGGCACCGGTCGTTGCGCACGCTGTTCGCCGAGCTGCCGACGATCCTCCCGCGGCTCGCGCCGTGCTTGATGATGACGCCGGCCGGCGTCAGCCAGTACCTCGATCCGGCGTCATCGCGGTTCGATGTGGTGGTGTTCGACGAGGCCTCGCGGATCCCGACCGCGATGGCGATCGGCGCCCTGGGCCGGGCGACCTCGGCGGTGATCGTCGGGGATTCGCAGCAGCTGCCGCCGAGCGATGGCAGTACGAGCCTGCTCGCCGACTGCCTCGCGGCCAAGCTGCCGGTGCTGTCGTTGACCTGGCACTACCGCAGCAAGCACGAGGATGTGATCGCGTTCGCCAACCAGCGCTACTACGGCGATCGGCTCCAGGTGTTCCCCGCGGCGCAGAGCTCCCCGGATCTCGGCGTGGCGTGGCGGCGCATCGACGGGGCGTTCGATCGCGAGGGTTCCGGGGCCAACCGGATCGAGGCGGAGGCCGTGGTCGCCGAGGCGATCGCACGCCTCCGCGATCCGAACCAGCGGACGCGTTCGCTCGGGATCATTGCCGGGTGCGCCGCACAGCAGGAGCTGATCGAGGATCTGCTCGATGCGGCCTTGCTCGGCGAGCCCTCGGGGCCGGTCGCCGCACAGCCGCTGATGGTCAAGGAGCTCGGCGCACTCCGCGATGACGATGATCGCGACGTGATCCTGCTCTCGATCGGGTATGGCCCCGCGCTCGACGGCGTGATGACGATGAACCTGGGCGCCCTGTCGGAGCCGCACGGTCCACGCGCCCTCGCGGCGGCGCTCACGCGAGCGCGTGAGCAGCTGCTGGTGTTCTCGAGCTTCGCGCCCGAGGACCTCCACGACGATGCGGCGCCGGCGGTGCGCGACCTCGCGGCGTTCCTCACGTTCGCTCGTGCCGGCGGTGGCGCTGGCCGACCTGCCGAGACCGTCGCGCCCGCGAGCCCGATCACGGCGGCGATCGCTCGCACCCTCGCGGAGCGCGGGTGGGCGGTGCGTCACCAGGTTGGCTGCGGCGCGTACAAGCTCGACCTCGCGGTCATCGACCCGAGCGATCCCGAGCGATACGTGCTCGCGATCGAGCACGACGGGCTCGCGTACGCCGCGGCCCCGGTCGCGCGCGATCGTGATCGCCTGCGCGGTCAGGTGCTCGCACAGCTCGGTTGGCGCCTCCACAGGATCTGGGGGCTCGATTGGTGGGCGGATCCAGAGCGGGAGATCCAGCGTGCGCATGGAGCGATCGTCACGGCGATCGCCGCGAATCGGCAGCGTCGTGCGCCGGTGGCTCCGCCGAAGGCACGCGCCGCGCGCGCGTCGAGCCAGCTGCTGGTCGCGACCGGCTCGGCACCCGCGGTCAAGATCCCCGCGCGCGGCGAGCCCGTGATCGCCGCCGGATCTGGCCCCACCGAGGCCACGCCGCTGGCGGCGTACGAGGGCAACACCACGCCGACACGGATCAAGCGCGGCACGATCGCGATCGGGCCCTACACCGCGGCCGCGATCCCCAACGGCCGGCGTACCCCGGATGATCTGTTCGCGCCGCGGCACCTCGCGGAGCTCGGCAAGGTCGTGGAGCAGGTGCTCGCCGCCGAGGCGCCGATGCATGTCGATCTGCTGGCGCGCCGCGTTGGCGGGTATTTCGGGATCGGTCGGGTCACCCAGCGCGTGACGGACCAGGTCCGCGTCGCCCTCTCGGGCCGCGGCCGGTGGGGCGAGGAGCAGGACGTGGTGTGGCGGCTCGATCAGGATCCGGACGGGGTGCCGCCGGTCCGCGTCGCAGGGCAGGGCCCGACCGCCAAGCGCGACATCGGCGAGGTCCCGCTCTCGGAGCTGGCGTCGGCGGCGCGGATCGTCGTCGAGCGCGCGAGCGGCATCGCGCCCAACGATCTGGTCCGCGATGCTGCACGCCTCCTCGGGTTCGCCCGGATCACCGAGCAGGTCGTGGAGCGCGTGACCCTCGCCGTGCGGCTCGCAGCCGCGCGGGAGCTGATCCAGATCAACGACAACAAGGCCAAGCTGCCGGACTGACAGCGAGCGCTGTCACGGCTTGCGATAGTAGGTGGCCACGCGACCGAGGAGCCCCGCGAGCAGGGCGGCGAGCCCCGCGGCGATGCCCGCGTAGTCGAACGAGTGGTGCGCCGCCTCGATGCCGGCGACGTAGTCGTTGTAGGAGATGGCGCCCGCACGGAACGCCCGGGTGACGTCGGTCTCGTTGGGCGCGCCCTGCACCAGGAGCGCGATCCCGAACACGATGACGAACACGAGCAGTCCGCCTGCAATCGCCCAGACCAGGTGCTTTGCACCCCGATGGAGGAGCAGGAGCGTCCCGATCGAGACGACAGCTGCGACGGCGGCGATCATGTGGGCGACCTTACCCGAGCTCGCGGTCGCACGAAGTGCTCAGACCGCGCGGAGCTGGGCCTTGCGCGGTGCGACGCGCTCGGGCTCCGCAGGCCAATCCGGGGTGCGCAGGTACTGCCACAGACCGGCGGCAAACCCGGCGGCGTGCGAGGCATGCAGCACGGGGAACACGCGCCACACCGTCGCGATTCCACCGAGCCCGAGCGAGCGACCCACCCGCACCGCCTCGGCACCGGTGGCGAGCGCATAGGTGGCGAACACGGCCGGTGCGAGCGGCCAGAGCAGTGGGACCACGAGGGTCATCGCCGCACCGCTCACGGTCAGGAACGGAATGAACGGGCGGAGGGTCGGGGCCTTGCCGAGCTTGAGCAGCGTCCGCGCGCGGCCGCGGCCATAGCGGAAGTACTGGGTCGCGAGGGACTTGAAGGAGTCGCGCGGGAAGTAGCTGACGATGATGTCCTTCGAGAGATAGATCTGGCCGCCGGACTCGAGGATGCGCTGGTTGAGCTCGGAGTCCTCGTTGGTGATCGCCGCGGGATCCCACAGCCCGACGGTCTCGAACACGTCGCGGCGGAACGCGCCCAGGAACACGGTGTCGACGAAGCCCTCGGCCGCCGCCGAGCGGTACTTCGCGCCGCCGACGCCGAGGGGGCTCTCGAGAGCGGCGCACAGGGCGCGCTGGAACGGCGTCTTGGCCTTCGCGCGCTGCGCTCCGCCCACGTTGTCGGCGCCGGTCTTCTCGAGGGTGTCCACGCAGCGCCGTACGTAGTCCGGTGCGTATTCGCAGTGGACGTCCATACGAACGATGATGTCGCCGCTGGCTGCCTTCACGAGGAGGCCGAGTCCGGCCGCCTGGAGCTTGGCCGGGTTGTCGATCATCTTGATCCGAGGGTCGGCCTCGGCGAGGCGCGCGAGGATCTCCCGGGTCCGATCGGTGGAGCGCCCATCGGCGACGAGGATCTCGATCAGCTCGGCCGGGTAGTCCTGCGCCTGGACGCTGGCGATGCACGTCTCGATGTAGTGCTCCTCATTGAAGGCGGGCATCGCGATGGTCACGCGCGGCAACATGGTCATGATGGTAACGCGCCTTTCGTGCAACGTAGATGCCGGCGCCCAGGACCATCGCGCCACCGAGCGCGGCGGTCGGGTGGAGGGGCTCCTCCCACACCAGCGCCCCCACCAGCACCGCCACCAGGGGCTCCGCGTAGGTGAGGACGGCCGCACGCGCGCTGCCGATCCTCGTCAGGCCGATGACATAGACCACGCCGGAGCCCGCGCCGATCACGACGGCGCCTGTGGCGAGGAGTGCGAGGTCGCGGCCTCCGATCAGCTCGTGCCCTAGCAGCAGCGGGGCGGTCGCCGCCGCGGCGATCAGCGAGTGGTACGCCATCGCTCGGGGTGCGCCGATTCGCTCGGCGAGCCGGCGGACGGTGAACGTGTTCCCGCAGTAGCAGACCGCCGACGTCAGGCCGAGCAGGCCTCCAGCGACCGCGCCCGTGGCCGGGGCGTGCCACGGCTCCAGTACGATCACGAGGCCGACGAGGGCGAACAGGGCAGCGGTGGGGGCGCCGGGTGTCTGGAGGCCCTCGATCCTCGGCGCTGCCAGGGCGATCAGGATCGGCGCGAGGTAGTGGGTGAGGACGGCGACCGCGACCGTCGTCATCGAGATCGCGCCGAAGAACGTGAGGATGTTGAGCGCGTCGAAGGCCGCGTTGAGGAACAGCAGGCCGACCGTCGTGCGGTCCCAGGTAGCTCGCGGAGCACGCAGCGCGATGGGGAGCGCCGCGAGGCCCATCACGAGGAACACGATCGGCGAGGTGACGGACGCCGGGAGCCCGGTCGGCCGCAGGAACAGGCTCCACGTGCCCCACGAGGCCGCCGCGAGCGTCACCATCACGAGACCGGCGAGCACGTCGCGGTATCGTAGCGTGCGTGAGCGAGCACGAGCGCTTCCTGCGCACCTTCCACGCGTCGCATCCCGGGATCACCGCGCGGGCGCTCGAGCGTGGTGGTAGCTATGCGCGGCTCGCGGCGCGCGTGCCCGGTGGGCGCGTGCTCGATCTCGCGTGCGGGGATGGTGCGCTGCTCGCGCGCCTGCCCGCGGGATCGATCGGGCTCGATCTGTCTCGTGAGGAGCTGGGCGTCACGCCTCGCACCGTGCAGGGCAGGGCGCAGGCGCTGCCGTTCTCCGACGGCGCGTTCGACGTGGTGACCTGCCACCTCGGCTTCATGTTGTTCGACGATGCGCCACGGGTGGTCGCCGAGCTGCGTCGTGTGCTCGTCCCGGGTGGACGCTTCGTCGCGCTTCTCGGTGGCGGCCCCGTCGCAAGCGGCCCCGGCGCGCAGGGAGAGGATGCGTTTCATCGCTTCCTCGATGCGCTCGCCCCACACCTCGCGTCGCCTCGCCGGTTCGGCGATCCGCGGGCGAAGTCCGAGGCTGGCTGGCGCGAGCTGTTCGCGGGCTGGAGCACGCCGGTGTTCGAGCGCTGCGAGCTCGACCTGGGCGGAACGTTCGACGAGGTGTGGACGTTCCTCGGCGCGAGCTACGAGCTGAAGCCCGAGGTCGGTGCCGCGATCCGCGCGGAGCTCGAGCGGAGCTTTCCGCCGGGAGTTCGCGTGCCGTGTCGGGTGGTGACCTGGCTCGCCGAGGTCGTCAGACGTTGAACAGGAAGTGCATGATGTCGCCGTCCTGGACGACGTAGTCCTTGCCCTCCATGCGCAGCTTGCCGGCCGCCTTGATCCCGGCCTCGCTGTGGTGGGCCTCGAGATCCGCGAGCGAGTAGACCTGCGCGCGGATGTACCCCTTCTCGAAGTCCGTGTGGATCACGCCCGCGGCCTGCGGCCCGGTGGCGCCCTTCTTGACCGTCCAGGCGCGGACCTCCTTCTCGCCGGCCGTGAAGTACGACTGCAGCCCGAGCAACCGATAGCACTCGCGCGCGAGGCTCGCGAGGGCGGGCTCGGTGAGGCCGTACGACGACAGCAGCTCGCCACGGTCGGCGTCGGGGAGCTCCGCGAGCTCGGCCTCGACCTTGCCGCACAGGATCACCACGCCGGCGCCCTCGGCCTTCGCGCGCACCTTGACGGCATCGGACCAGGCGTTGCCGTTCGGCAGATCGCCCTCGCCGACGTTGCAGCAGTACAGCACCGGCTTGGACGTCAACAGGCCCCAGGTGGCGACCAGCTTGCGATCGTCGTCGGAGAGGTCGAGCGTGCGCACGGCCTTGCCGGCAGACAGCTGGTTGTAGACCTTCTCGACCAGGGCGAGCTCGATCTTCGCTTCCTTGTTGCCGGTCTTCGCGAGGCCCGAAGCCTTCTTCATCCGGCGCTCGGCGGACTCGACGTCCGACAGCGCGAGCTCGAGATCGATGATGTCGATGTCGCGCATCGGATCGACCGAGCCAGCGACATGGATCACGTTCGGGTCATCGAAGCAGCGGACCATCATCAGGATGGCCTGGGTCTCGCGGATGTTCGCGAGGAACTTGTTGCCGAGGCCCTCGCCCTGGGACGCGCCCTTGACCAGCCCGGCGATGTCCACGATCTCGACGATCGCGGGGATGACTTTTTGCGGCGGGATGTACTTGGTGATCCTGGCGAGCCGCTCGTCCGGGACCGGGACGACGCCCACGTTGGGATCGATCGTACAGAACGGATAGTTGGCGGCCTCGGCCTTGCCGGCCGTGAGGGCGTTGAACACCGTGCTCTTGCCCACGTTGGGCAGCCCGACAATACCGACCGAGAGTGCCATGTCGGGCATGCCTACCCCACAAGCCGCCAACCTGGCAAGCTGCCCTTCATGTCCCGAGCGCTCCTCGCAGTCGTGGTCGCCCTGTCGTTCGGCGCCTGCGGCGACAACCTCGAGCCTGCACCGGATGCGGCCGCCCCGGACGGGCTGCTCGCCCAGCTCCAGGCGCTCCCCGGCGTCACCGCCACCAAGACGCCGACGTCGGCCAGCGGGTTCACCTACTACGTGCTGCACTTCACGCAGCCCGTCGATCACGACAACCCGAGTGGCCCGACGTTTCAGCAGGAGGTCTCGCTCCTCCACCGGGACCGGGCCGCGCCGATGATCGCGCACACGTCGGGGTACTCGGACTACTACCGAGACTCGCCGGTGCAGCTCACGCGCCTCCTGTCCGCCAACCAGATCTCGATCGAGCACCGGTTCTTCGCGGAGTCGCGGCCCAGCCAGGTGGACTGGTCGAAGCTGACGATCCAGCAGATGGCCGCGGACGAGCACGCGATCATCGTGGCGCTGAAGACGGTGTACAGCGGTGCGTTCATCACCACCGGCGGCAGCAAGGGCGGGATGACCGCGATCTATCACCGCCGGTACTATCCGGATGACGTCGCTGGCACGGTGCCGTATGTCGCGCCGATCTCGTTCGGCGCCCCGGATCTCCGCTACGGCGCGTTCCTCGCCACCGTCGGTCCGCCCGCGTGCCGTCAGGCGGTTCGCGACGCGGCGAAGGAGATGCTGCAGAACCGCCGTGCCGCCATCGAGGCGAAGGCGATGGCACAGGCCCAGTCCGCCACGGAGCCGCACAGCTACACCCGGATCCTGCTGCGGCCGGCGGTGGAGAGCTCGATCGCGAGCGTCGAGTGGGCGTTCTGGCAGTACTACGGCGTCACGTTCTGCCCGAACGTCCCGGCGGTCACCGCCACGGACGACATGATGTGGAGCTTCCTCGAGCTGATCTCGCCGGTCTCCGACAACGACGACGCGCAGGTGGCGGCGTTCGACGCCTACTACTACCAGGCGTACTTCCAGCTCGGGTATCCCGACGACGGGGCCACCTATCTCGATCCGTACTTGATGTTCACCGACGCGGACTACCTGAACTCGCTGCCCACGGCCCAGCCGGCCTACGACAACGGGGTCGCGATGCACGACATCGACGATTGGGTCCAGCAGCACGGGAATCGCCTCCTGTTCGTGTACGGCGAGTGGGATCCGTGGACGGGCGGCAAGTTCGACCTGGGCCAGGCCACGGACTCGCTGCGGCTGATCCAGGCCTCTGGCACCCACGGCTCCAGCCTCACCCGGCTGTCGGACGCGGATCGCGATGCCGCGTTCGCGAAGCTCGCCGCCTGGACGGGTGTCACCCCGGTGGTGACGATGCCCAACACCCGCGCCGGGGCGCCGGAATCGTACGAGCCGTACGAGCCGCGTGAGCCCCGCGTGCCTCCGGCGATCCGGCGCGCGCTCCGCGCCCACTGAGCGGCGGCCGCGCTATGTTTGCGGCATGAGTGATCGTCGTGTCGTCCTGATCACCGGATCCACCGACGGGATCGGCCGCGCCACCGCGCGGGCGCTCGCCGCCGCGGGCGCCAAGGTCATCCTGCATGGCCGGAGCAAGCCCAAGGTCGATGCCGCGATCGCGAAGCTGATGGAGGAGCTGCCGGGTGCCGAGCTCGAGGGCGTGTCGTTCGATCTCGGCTCGCAGGTGGCCGTGCGCAAAGGGGCCGAGCAGATCCTCGCCCGTGTCCCCGAGCTGCACGTACTCGTCAACAACGCGGGCATCTTCGCCGACGAGCGAACGGTGACCAGCGACGGTGTCGAGCTCACGTTCGCGGTCAACCACATCGCGCCGTTCCTGCTCACCGAGCTCCTCGCCGCTCGCCTCGAGGCCAGCGCCACCCGCGCACCATCCAGGGTGATCAATGTCTCCTCGATCGCGCACACCCGCGGTCGGATCCATCTGGACGATCTGTCCCTGGCCTCGGGCTGGACCGGCTATGCCGCCTATGCGCAGTCCAAGCTCGCCAACGTGATGCACGCCATCGAGCTCGCCGGGCGGCGCGATCCGCAGAAGCTCGTCGCCTACTCGCTGCATCCGGGGGTGATCGGGACGAAGCTGCTCCGTGCTGGCTTCGGCCCGGTCCAGGGTGGCACCGTCGAGACCGGCGCGAAGACCAGCATCCGGCTCGCGGGCGGTGAGGCTGTCGACGACCCCTCCGGGACGTACTTCAGCGAGGGCACCCCCACGCAGCCAGCCGCCGCCGCGCGCGATGCGGCCGCACGGAGCGCCCTGTGGGACGCCTCGGTGAGGCTCGCGAAGCTCTGAGCCGACGATGGCAGAGGACTCATCCGTTGCCGAGGCCGAGGCGATCAAGCAGCTGATCGCCTCGGGCGAGGTGTTGCCGGCGTTCGCCCGTGTCCGCGTCATCCTCGAGTGGCCGCGCGGCAAGCGGTTGGCTCGCGCCGAGCTCCCGCGCTGGCTCGCGATGTTCGCCGAGCTGCTCGCCTCTCGAGGCGCCACGGAGATCGTGGACGCCGCGATGGCGGCGGTCCGAGACCCGGACAGTCCAGATCGCATGTACCAGCTCGGCTACGAGCTGATCGACCTCGGCTTGCCCGAGATCGCCGCGACCATCCTCTGGCATTGTCTCGCGCTGGTCGGCGAGAGCGAGGAGGTGGTGTGCGAGCTGGTCTCGGCCCTCGAATCGGCGCTCCGTCACCCGGATGCGTTCGAGGTGCTCGAGGGCTACCCGGCGCTGCGCGCGCGGAGCTACCTCCCGCGCTACCTCCATGCCTACAACGCCGCGATGAGCGGGCGGCTCGACGTCGCGCGTGCCGTGCTGCCGTCCCTCACTCCGGGTGGCACCGACACCGAGAGCCTGCACGCGACGATCGCGGGGATCGTCGGGCGCGCGGACCGCGTCGCCGGCACCTGTCCGCTCGATCCGCAGGACCTGCGCGGCTGGACCTACGTGCTCACGGGGAGTCTCCTCACGCACCAGTCGCCGTACGGCTTCGACGACCCGATGCATGGGCGCTACGCGTGGCTGGCAGACTCACTGCCCCTGGTGGTGACCGGCATCGATCGGCTGGTGTCACTGGTCAAGGGGCTCGACCTGCCGTGCGTCTATGCGCCGCAGCTCCGCGACGACGAGATCCTCGCCGAGGCGATCGCGCTCCGCCTCGGGATCCCGCGGGCGCCGTGGCCCGCCGTCGGCGTCCCTGCGCCTGGGCTCGTGGTGCTCTACGACCTGCAGACCCTGCCGCTGCACTACGCACCCCAGCTGTTCCAGCGCCGGCCCGATCAGATCGTGTATGCACACGCCTCGCCCTGGACGGTCGATAGTCCGATCGCGCCCGACGTCACGACGCTGTTCTATCAATCCCTGGTGCCGGCCTGGGGCGCGGACGAGCGTAGCATCGAGGATGTCGCCGCGTCGGTGGTCTCGAGCCCGGCGCTCGAGCCCAGCGAGCTCGTCGCCGATCAAGCCGCGCGCTGGGAGGCACTCGTCGCTGGCACGTGGCCGCCCGCACCGGGCCCTCGGTCGCGCCTGTGGGCCGGTGGCCCCGTCAGCTCGAATCGCTTCACGTAGAGCGTGCTAACCTCGCCGGGCGTGAAGAAGATCCTGGTCGTCGAGGATGATCCCGTGAATCAGATGATCCTGTCTGATTTTCTCGCGGCGAACGGCTATGCGACCTTCGCCGCGTCGTCGGGCCCCGAGGGCATCGAGCGGTTCGAGCTCGATGCGCCGGACCTGCTCCTCGTCGATGTCCAGCTCCCGCGCAAGAACGGCTTCGAGCTGGTCCGCGAGATCAAAGGACGACCCGAGGGCAAGCACATCCCGATCGTGCTGATGTCGGCGGTCTATACCGATCGGGATCAATCGAACCGCACGATCCAGCTCGGAACGCTCGCTGACGGATATCTCTCCAAGCCGTTTGATCTCGTGCAGCTGCTGGCCACGGTCCGTCAGCTGCTCGGTGAAGTGTAGGACGCCCCGACGATGCGCTCCCGTGTCCCCGGCGCCCTCGGCGCCGCGCTCGCGGAGATGGCGGCGCCGGCGAATCGGCAGAAGCTCTGGTACGGCGTCTGGAGCGGCTTTGCCGTGGCGATCGGCTTCGCGGTGCTCGCGGCCTCCGCGGCGTTCCTTGGCCTGACCCCATGGAAGTGGGCGTACATCACGCTGGTCTCGGTCAAGCTGCTCACCAACTCGCTCGCGTGGCTCGGCCTCGCGCGCGACCGGTGGGTGATGGAGACCCAGGGGCTCAACACCGTCGCGGACGTGGTGCTGCTGACCGCCGCGATCTACTTCACGGGCGGCCCGTACAGCCCGCTGTTGCCGACGTACGTGATCGTCGTGACCGTGCTGTCGTTGCTCTCGAACCTGGCGATCACGATCGTGATGGCGTCGCTGATCGTCGTGAGCTTCGCGGTGATGTTGATCCTGATGACCACCGGCGTGTTACCGCCCACGCCGGTGCCGGGAGCGCCCGGGCTCGAGCCCAGTGTGGGGTACGCGATCACGGCGATCGCCTACTGCGCGCTCGTGGTGGGCGTGCCCGGCTTCTTCGCAGCTGCGACGCTGCGCCTGCTGCGCCGCAAGGAGTCCGACCTCGAGAAGCGGACTCGACAGCTGATCGAGGCGGCCACCCAGCGCAGCCAGTTCGTGGCTTCGATGACCCACGAGCTGCGGACGCCGATCCATGGCGTCCAGGGCCTCTCGGACGTGATCGCCGCGGGCGTCTATGGTCCCGTGACGGATCGCCAGAAGGACGCACTCGCGTCGATCAAGCGCAGCGCACAGTCCCTGCTGCAGCTCGTGGATGACGTCCTGCAGCTGACCCGCGCGGAGGCCGGCAAGATCGACGCCCGCCCCGGGCCGGTGGATGTGATCGCTCTCGTCGAGCGCGTCACCGCGTCGACCTCGTGGATCGTGGGCACCAAGCGGCTGACCCTCGACGTCGATGTCCCCGACACCCTCCCGAGCGTGCTGTCAGACGAGCGCTGGCTCGCGCACGTGCTGGTCAACCTGATCGCGAACGCGGTCAAGTTCACGCCGGAGGGCGGACGGGTCACCGTCCGTGCGAAGGCGGCGGAACGGCACGTGGTGCTGGAGGTCGTCGATACGGGCATCGGGATCGCGCCCGAGGACCGGGCGAAGATCTTCGAGCCGTTCCGGCAGGCGGAGCGGGGCGATGCGAAGGGCTACGGGGGCGTCGGGCTCGGTCTCGCGCTGGTGACGCAGCTGACCGCGCTGCTCGCCTGCGATCTCGAGCTCGATTCGACGGTGGGGAAGGGCTCGACGTTTCGCGTGCTCGTGCCGCGCGTCTGGCAGGGCCGCAGCACGGCCCAGATCGACGTGCCGGTGGTGGAGCTGCCGCCGGAGCTAGGGACCGAGTAGCGCGATCAGGTGCTCGGCGAGCGCCGCCGGCTGGTGGCGCTGCACCGCGTGGCCGGCGCCAGCGATCACCACGTGGCGATGGTTCGCGAACTGGGCGCGACGCGCGGCCCGCTCCGCGATCGGTAGGTTGAGCTCGGAGTCGGCGCCGTCGACGATCAACGTGGGGCAGGTGATCCGGTTCCAGTACTTGATCGCGGTATCGAGCCGGTACGGGTAGGGGCCCATGGTGAGGTGCAGCGGATCGTGCTTCCACGCGCGGCCGCCGTCGACGGCACGCGTGCCGGCCTCCGCGAGCTCGTGGGCGAGTGGGGCGGACAGCAGGGGATCCTTGGCGAGGAGCTTCTGCGCCGCCGCCTCGATCGACGGCATGGTCTTCTGCGGCTTCCCACGCGCGGCCTTCCACGCGTCGATCCACATCTGGGTCCGGATCGGGCCGTCCATGTTCGCCATGTCGGGTGGGCCGAGGCCCTCGATCAGCGCGAGGCGTGCGACCTTCTCCGGGCGCGTGCCGGCCCAGTAGCCACACACGCTGCCACCCATCGAGTGACCGACGAGCACGAGCTCGCCGGTCGCCGTCTGTGCGACCACATCGTCCAGATCGGCGACGTAGTCCATGAAGTAGTAGTAGCCGCCGTCGCCGACGCGGCCGCTGTCACCGTGGCCGCGGAGATCGGGTGCAACCACCCTCCCGTGCTTGGTGAGCCGCTCGGCGACCGAGCGCCAGCCCGCGGCGAGATCCGTGAAGCCGTGGACCAGGAGGAACGTGCGCTCGCGCGGCCCCTCCCACTCGAGGACATTGTAGTCGAGGCTGGTCGCGAGCCGCAGCGTGCGCGCCTTCAGGGGCTCGCCTCGAGGTGATAGATCCGGCCCGGGTTGGTCGCGGTCGTGATGTACAGCTCGCCCCGCGAATCGGCATGCAAGCTCGCCGGGTTGTTCGGGAACGAGCCCGGCACGTCCACGGTCTCGAGGCTGCCATCGGGCTTGAGCCGCGCCTTGACGAGCCGACCGCGGCTGTTGTCCGTGTAGAAGTACCAGCCGACCATGTCCGGAAAGCAGACACCGCGATAGACCTGGCCGCCGATGATCGCGAGCCAGCCGTTGCCGTGGGTGCGCGAGTCCTTCGGCATCACGATGTTCGCTGGGCTGCAGGCCGCCTGCGTGCCGCTCTGCGTGCACTTGTCGCCCTGGGTCATGCAGCAGTTCGTGCCCTCGTAGATGCTCCACCCGAGGTTCGCGCCCTTCTGTTCGCTCGGCGTGAGGACGTCGACCTCCTCGGTCACGCCCTGACCGACGTCGCCGATCCAGATGTCGCCGTTGGTATCGAAGGACCAGCGCCACGGATTGCGGAGGCCGTACATCCACACCTCGGTGTGGAACGGGTTGTCGGCGGGAACCGCGTACTCCTTGCCCGCATCGCGCCCGTTCACGTCGATGCGCAGGATCTTGCCGAGCAGGTTTCCGAGGTTCTGCGCGGTCCGCTGTGGATCGCCGCCACCGCCGCCGTCTCCGGTGCCGATGTAGAGATAGCCGTCCTTGCCGAACTCGATCATGCCGCCGTTGTGGTTGCCGGCGAAGTCGGGCACCGAGAGGATCGGTGTGCAGCCCATCGCCTTGCCCGGGTTGGTGGCGCTCACGTTGCAGCGGGCGATGACGTTGGCGTTCGAGAGCGTGTAGTAGACGAAGAACAGGCCGTTGGCGGCGTACTGCGGGTGGAACGCGAGGCCGAGCAGGCCCTGTTCGCCGCCCGCGACGATGTCGTTGGAGATGTCCAGGAACGCATCCGCCTGGAGCTGCTCGCCGTCGAAGATCCGGATCAGGCCGGTCTGGTCGACCACGAACAGGCGAGGATCTCCTGGCGGTGAGGTCGCGAGCATCGCGCCGCCGGGGACCTGACCGATCTGGCGCGCCGTGATCGTGGTCCCGGCGATCGGGCTCGTACAGGCCGGCGGTGCGTCGATCGTCCGCGCGTCCTCCGGCTCCGACTTCTTGTTGCCGCCGCAGGCACCGACCAGCGACAGCACCGCGACCACGGAGGCGAGGTTCCTCATGGGAACGACTATACCTTGGGGCTGGGCTCGGGCGGGGGCGGTGTCCCGGCCCGGTCGGCCCACTTGCCGAACGCGAACAAGACCACACCGACGACGGCGAACGGTGCGATGAACACCCAGCCGACGAAGCCATCGTGGGTGCCGTACCAGACGAGGGCGCCCATCATCCCGAGCACCCAGGTCAGCATCGCGACCAGGTAGCCCGTGATCTGGATCTTCCGCTTCCGGATCGCGGCCTCCAGCTTGGTCAGGAAGTACACGGCCTCGTCCGGCGTCAGCTTGTCGACGGCGCGGGCGAGGTCCTCGTGACTCTCGGCGTCGAACGCCTTGGCCACCATGGGATCTTCGGCTGCGGGCTTACCCACGACGCGACCTTAGCACGCTGGGGTATACCTGCCGCGTGCCGAGCTTGAAGCTGACCGACGATCTGGGGCGGGCCCTGGTGTTCATCCATCCGCCCCAGCGGATCGTGTCGCTGGTCCCGAGCGATACCCACAGCCTGGTCGCGCTGGGCCAGGTCGGCCGGCTGGTCGGGCGGACCACCTACTGCGACAGCCCCGAAGTCGCCCATGTGCCGACGGTCGGCGGGACCAAGGACGTCGACGTCGAGGCCGTGCTCGCCCTCGCGCCACACCTCGTGATCGCGAACCAGGAGGAGAACTCGAGGGTGGCTCTCGAGGCGCTCGCCGCCCGGGTGCCGGTGTTCGTGTCGCTGCCCCGGCGGGTGGAGCAGGGGGTGGGTCACGTGGCGCGGATCGCGCGGATCCTCGGGGTCGACAAGGATCCGATCGCACGGGCACTGATCAAGCGCGGCTACGAGCTCGCGGCGCCGCCACCGCCTACTCGCCGCGCGTTCATCCCGATCTGGATGGATCCGCTGATGACGCTCAACGCCGATACCTTCGGCTCGGACGTGCTCGCACGTGTGGGGATCGTGAATGCGTTCGGGGACCGGCTGCGGCTCTATCCGCTCGCGGCGGACCTCGGCAAGGAGGCGCCACGCGACACCTCGGGGCGCGACGTTCGCTATCCGCGGGTCACGCTCGACGAGGTCCGCAGCCGCGCGCCCGAGCTCGTGATCCTGCCCGACGAACCGCATGCGTTCTCGGCCGGCGACGAGGCACTGCTCCGGGAGGCGCTTCCGGCCGCGCGGATCGTGCGGGTCTCCGGCAAGGATCTGTTCTGGTACGGCGCCTGGACGATCGACGCGATCGACAGGCTAGCCCAGGCGCTTGCGTAGCGCCGCGGCGAACCGGTCCGCGGATCCCGGCTGGCGGGCGAAGAACAGCGACGGTTCCACGAGCTCGAGCTCCATCACCACGGGCCGGTTGGCCTCATCGCGCGCGAGATCGACCCGGCCGTAGAGGATGCGGTCCGCCACCGGGGCGAGGGCGGCCTCCGCGAGTGCGCGCTCGTCATCCGCGATCGGGAACGGACCGTCGACGCGCTCGTCGTCGCCGGCGAAGCGCGGTGTCTTGCGGATCGCGTGCGAGAGCGCGCCGTCGATCCACACCAGCGAGCGTTCGCCATAGTCATCGACGGAGTCGAGGTACGGCTGGACGAGCGCGGCGCCGATCGCGGTCAGCGCGGCGAGGTGACGCGCGGCCTCGGGATCGCCGGGCTCGAACACGCGCGCGCCGAGCGAGCCGGCGCCGACCTCGGGCTTGATCACGATCTTGCGCGAGGGCAGGGCGACGGTCTGGCCACGCTCGACCAGCGTGGTCGGCACCACGCCCACGCCGCGCGCCGCGAGCTCGACCAGGTATCGCTTGTGGACGTTGCCGCGGACGATGTCGGGTGGGTTCCACAGCGGCGCGGCGGCCGCGACCCGATCGACCCAGGCGAGGAATCCCGTGACGTCGAGGGCGTAGTTCCAGGTCGAGCGCAGGATCGTCGGGATCGGGAGGTCCCAGTCGACGGCCGGGTCATCCCACGCGAGCAGCTCGGCCTCGATCCCCGCGGCCGCGAGCGCGGCAGCGAGGGGCGCCGCGTCGACATCGAGCTCCGGGAGCGTCTCGCAGGTCGCGACACGCAGCCGCGGCGCCGGGCTCATCGCTGCGCCAGGGCGAGGCGCAGATCCTCGTACAGATCATCCTCGTGCTCGAGCCCGACCGAGAGCCGGAGGAGGTCAGGCGGCGTGGGCGTGTTCGCACCCTCGACGGAGTACCGGTGCTCGACCAGGCTCTCCACGCCGCCGAGCGAGGTCGCCGGGACCCAGACGCGCAGGCGCTTGATCACACCGAGCGCCGCGTCGGGGCCTGCGCCACCGACCTGGATCGACAGCATGCTGCCGTAGCCGCGTTGCATCTGCCGCGCCGCGAGCGCGTGCTGCGGATGACTTCCGAGGCCGGGGTAGCGCACCGTGATGTCGGGGAGCGCGGCCAGGCGCTCGGCGAGCCAGAACGCGGTGCGGCTCGAGCGCTCGACGCGGGCGTACAGCGTGCGCATCCCGCGCAGCAGGAGGTAGGCCTCCATCGGCCCGATGCACGCGCCCTCGTCGTGGCGCAGCTGCGCGAGCTCGGCCCACGTGTCGTCGAGCTTCGCGGTGACCAGCGCACCGGCCAGCACATCGGAGTGGCCACCGAGGTACTTGGTGGCCGAGTGCATGACGAGATCTGCGCCGTGCTCGAGCGGGCGGGTGTGCACGGGCGTGGCGGTCGTGGAGTCCACCGCGAGGCGCGCACCCGCAGCGTGGGCGAGGGCGGCCACGGCCGAGAGATCCGTCAGCTCCCACGTCGGGTTCGCCGGGGTCTCGACCCAGACCAGGCGTGTGGTGCCCGGGCGGAGCGCCGCCTTGACCGCCGCGAGATCCGTGGTGTCCACGAGATCGAACCCCACGCCCCAGCGCGCGCAGAACCGCTCGAGCCAGCCGCGCAGCGCGTAGTAGCCGACGCGCGGGGCGATCACGTGATCGCCGGGCCGACATGCGGCGCGGAACACGGCACACGCGGCGGCCATGCCCGAGGAGAACACCATCGCCGCGGCGCCGCCCTCGAGCGCCGCCAGCACGCGCTCCGCGTGGACGGGGGCGGGGCTCTCGTCGCGCGCATACGTCGGGCCGCGGGGCTGATAGTCGGCGTCGCGCGCGAACGTGGTGGAGAGGTGGATCGGCGGGACGATCGCCCCTGTCGCGGCATCGATCGCATGCAGCGCCTGGGCGGCGAGCGTTTCGGGCTTCATGGGGTTCGCTTGTCGTCGGGGAGCTGGAAGCCGTAGCGGCTCATGACCTCGCGGCCCTCGCGCGAGCTCACGAAGTCGGCGAACTGGCGTGCCGCATCGGCCTCCTCGCCGGCGCCGCACACCACGAGCTGTTGATCGAGCGGGTCGTAGCTCGCCGGATCGATCGGCAGCGAGGTGCCGCCATCGGTCACCACCGCGAGCGAGAGCGCGACGATCGCCGCGTCCACGTTGTGCTCCTTCGCGTACAACATCGTCGCCTGGATGTTGTCGCCGAGCACGAGGCGCGGCTCGATCTGCGACCAGATGCCGGCCTTCTCGAGGGCCTGCTTGGCCGCGCGCCCGTACGGCGCGTGCTCCGGGTTCGCGATCGCGATCCGCCGAAACTCGGGCTTCGCGAGATCCTCGAGCTTGACGGGGGCGGGGCCGCCGCTCGCCGTCCACACCACGATCTTGCCGCGCGCGTAGAGCCGAGCGGTGGTGCCATCGCAGCGCCCGGTGGCGACCACCTGGGCGACGAAGTCCTTGTTGGCTGCCGCGAACAGGAAGAACGGCGCGCCTTGCTCGATCTGCTTCGCGAGGAGGCCGCTCGAGCCGAAGTTGAACTCCGGGCTGACCTTGGTCTTGTCCTCGAACTCCTTGCCGAGCTCGGTGAACGCCTTCTGGAGGTCCGAGGCCGCGGCGATCCGCACCTTGCGCGATCCGCCCGATCGGGAGGAGCACGCGGCGAGGGCGACCACCGCCAGGACAGAGCAGCTACGCACGGTGCCAGCCTATCGCGCGATCGCCCGACGGTCACGCTGTCACCGTGATGTAACGCTGGGGTATGCTCGTGCGTGATGGAACGCCGGGTGGTCATCATCGAGGACGAGCGCGACGTGTCTCGGCTGCTGGAGTTCAACCTCCGCAGCGCGAGCTTCGAGGTCCACTCGGCCGCGACCGGCGCGGAGGGGGTCGCCCTGGTCCACCTGCACAAGCCCGATGTGGTCGTGCTCGATCTGATGCTCCCCGACACGTCCGGCTACGAGGTCTGCAAGCAGCTCCGCGCTGATTCCCGGTCCGCCGAGGTCGGCGTGCTGATGCTCACGGCGAAGGGCGAGGCGGAGGATCGGATCCTCGGGCTCGAGGTCGGCGCCGACGACTACGTGGTGAAGCCGTTCGTCGTCCGCGAGGTGGTCCTTCGCGTCACGGCGCTCGCGAACCGCCTCGCCGAGCGCCGCGCGCGGCCCGCCGCCGGGGATCCGGGCGCGGTCCTCAAGGTCGGATCGATCGAGCTCGATCCCGTGACGCACGACGTGCGGATCGGCGGTGTGCCCACTCAGCTGCGCCCGCTCGAGTACAAGCTCCTGCAGCTCCTGGTCTCCGACCCGGGGCGGGTGTTCTCGCGCGAGGAGCTGCTCGAGCAGGTCTGGGAGATGCGCGGCGACATCAACACGCGCACCGTCGACGTCCACGTGCGCCGGCTGCGCGTCAGTCTGGGCCCTGCGGCCGACGTCATCGAGACGGTCCACGGCTTCGGGTACCGGGCGAAGCGCGACGGGGCCTGATACGCTCGGGCGGGCGTGCGCAACTCGCTCCGCAACCGCCTCCTCGTCACGTTCCTGATCCTCGTGGTCGTGGTGGGGGCGGGCACGCTGTTCGCGATCGAGCGGACGCTGGCCGATGACCTCGTGTCCTCGCTCGATAGCCGGCTGTCCAAGCAGGGCAGCGCGGTCGCAGCGTGGCTGACCGTGGCGGGCCACCCGGATCGTCTCGCACCGCGGCTGGCCGCCGTGACCGGGACGCGGATCACCATCATCGGCGCGGATGGCCTCGTGCAAGGAGACTCGCTCGAGCCCTCGACGGTCGGGCGACCGATCGGGGACGCGAGCGAGGTCGCCAAGGCCCGGCGCGGCGAGACCGGGCGCACGATCCGCCAGCTCCGCAGCGACGAGCCGCCGCAATACCTGGTCGCCGTCCCCGCGGACTTCAACCGGGTGATCCGGCTCGCCGTCCCACTCGGCGATGTGCTCGACACGCGTGCGCGCATGCGCAATCGCCTGCTCGTCGGCGCGGCGTTCGCCTTTCTCGGATGCCTGTTCCTGTCGTGGATCTTCATCCGCGCGATCACGCGCCCGCTGCAGTCGATGACCCGCACCGCGGTGAAGATGTCGGAGGGTGACTATGATGTCCCGCCGCCGACCGATGCTGGTGGCGAGCTCGGCGTGCTCGCGCGCGCGATGATCCACATGGCCGGCGAGGTCAAGTCGCGGGTCACCGAGCTGACCCAGCAGCGCGACCTGCTCTCCGTGGTGTTCGGTGGCCTGGTGGAGGGCGTGCTGGTCGTCGATCGCTCCGGCATCGTCGTGTTGCGGAACGATGCGGCCAAGCCGCTGGTCGGCGACGAGGACGCGCTGCCCGCGCCGCTCAGGCCGCTGATCGATCGCGCGCTCGCCGGCGAGCAGGCAGACGCCGAGCTCGTGCTGCTCGGCCGCGAGGTCCGGGCCAGCGCGCGGCCGCTCGGTGATCCGGGGGCGATCGTCGTGCTCTACGACGTGACGCGCATGCGCGCGCTCGAGGCCGTACGTCGCGAGTTCCTGTCCAATGCGGCGCACGAGCTCCGCACACCCGTGACGTCGATCTCTGGCTATGCCGAGACCTTGCTCGGCGGTGGGGTCGACGCCGAGACCTCGAAGGAGTTCCTCCAGACCATCCACCGGAATGCGCAGCGGATCGCATCGCTGGTCTCCGATCTGCTGGTGCTCGACACGCTTGGAGGGCGTCCGTCGATCGTCGGTGATCGCGGCGCGGTGGCCCTTGCACAGGTGGTGAACGATGCAGCGCGCACCACCAAGGGCGTCAGCCCTGGCGCGCAGGTTGAGGTCGATCTCTCGCCCGACCTCGCCGTCCTCGGCACCCGCGACGGGCTCGATCACGTGGTCCAGAACCTGATCGACAACGCCGTCAAGTACGGCGGCGGCACCCCCGTGAAGGTCCGCGCGGAGCGCCGGGGGCCGCACGTGGTGCTGACGGTCAGCGATCAGGGGCCGGGGATCCCGAAGGGGCAGGAGGAGCGGATCTTCGAGAGGTTCTACCGGATCGATGCCGGGCGGAGCCGCGCCGTCGGAGGCAGCGGCCTCGGGCTCGCGATCGTGAAGAGCCAGATCGAGGCGATGGGTGGGCGGGTCTGGGTCGAGCAGGCCAACCCCGGCGCGCGATTCGTGGTCGAGCTCGACGCGGCCTGAAGCCCAGGCGCCCGCCGACCCCTGCGGGATGCCCCCTTTCTTCTTTCCCTTTTGCCCCCCTCCCCCCGGACCGGGGCCGAGTCGCCGCACGATGGGCGTCGCTAGTCGTCGGCCTTGGGCAGCTGGATCGCCGGGCTCGAGAGCTTCGGCGTGGGGCCGCCGGCCATCATCCCGCGCATCCGCTTGACCAGCTCGGCGACGATCGCCTGGGACATCTCCGGCCGCTCGGACATCACGCGCTTGAAGCCTTCGCCCGGGACGCGCAGGGTGCGGGTGCGATCCGTGGCGCGCACCGTGGCGGAGCGCGGCGAGGCATCGAGCACCGCCATCTCGCCGATGCAGGCGCCGGCGCCGAGCTCGGACAGCACGCGCTCGGGCCGGCCATCGGTGCCGCCGGTGAACACCTGCACGCCGCCCTTCACGATCAGGTAGACCGCGTCGCCCGGATCGCCCTCGCGGAACAGATCACGCCCGGGCTCCACCCGACGCTCCTCGACGATCAGCGCGAGCTCCTCGAGATCGTCGGGCGCGAGGTCCGCGAAGATCGGGACCTGGCGGATCAACATCATCTTCTCGATCACCGTCAGCGACGCCATCGCCGCGTTGGCATCGAGGGTGGCGTAGACGCCCTGCTTTCCGACGCCGGCCTTGGTCTGTGCGAACACCGAAGGATCGAGCGCCGGCATCTCCGACGACGTGCCGCCCGAGACCGCGCGGACCGCCGCGTGGCGCACGCGATCGTCAGGATCGTCGAGCACCTTGGCCAGGAGGTCGCGTGTGAGCCGGCTCTTGGCGCCCATCGCGCGCACCGCGGCCTCGCGCACGACGGGCTCTTGATCGTCGAGCATCGCGAGCAGCCGGGTGCGTGCCGGCTCGTCCTCGAACCGCGACAGCAGCATCGCGGCGACCGCGCGGAGGTGGCGGTTGGAGTCGTCGGCGACCGCGAGGATCGGCGCGAACGCGAGTGGGGCCTGTTCGTTCCTGCCGAGGCGATCGAGCAGCTCGACCAGCGGGCCGCGGAGCTCCGCGTCGACGCCGCCCAGCATCTCGAGGGACTGCTGCCGCACGTGCCGGCGCGCCGCGGACTGGGCGCGCACGGTCTCGACCTCGGGGCGCTTGGTGATCACGCTGAGCACGCCGAGCGCGCTGATCGCGTGATCGTGCGCGCGCAGCTTCGCGAGGTGGCGGAGCAGGGACAGGCTCGCCGACTCGCTCTGCGCCGCCATCGGCTGGTTGGCGGCCTCGGCGACCGCCACCATGCGCCCGATCTCGGCGAGCTCGTGATCGTAGATCGCCGCGATCGGTCCGCCCGGAGCGAGCAGCTTGCGCAGCTCCTCTCCCTCTTCTTCCTCGCCCACGCCGCGCTCCTCGCGCAGCTGGAGCAGGATGGCGGGCGAGGGCGCGGTGCCCTGGCGCGCCGCCTCGAGCACGATCCGCTCGAGGTCCTTGCGGTACTGGTCACGCGCGAGCCGGGACTCGACGGATCCCTGGAACGCGGGATCGAACAGCTGGCGCTCCTCGGCGGACAGCTCGCCGACGATCTTCTGGTGATCCTTGTCGGAGATGCCGAGCTGCGCCCGAAGTGAATCGAGGAGCTGCATCTCGTTCCGCGTGACCAGCCCATCGGCCACCATCTCGCGGACCGTCTCCTTGTACGCACGCAGCCGCGCCTCGCGCTGCTTGGTGCGCTCGGTGTGGAGCAGGTAGATGTCCTTGAGGTCGTCCGAGGGCGGGGCGTCACCCCACTCCCACTTCTTGAGGATCTTCTGCGCGAACTTCTCGTGGACGTGCTGGTCCTCGCGGCGCGTGATCCGGCGGACGAAGATCGCCGTCGAGGAGAACACGACGATCAGGCCCCAGCCGGTGACCACCCACGCGGGCAGCCGCTGCAGCGTGGGCTGGCCCGCGAACAGGTAGAACGCGTTGAACGCGACCAGGCCGGTGAACGCGAGCATGCCGTGCCGGATCCGACCGGCGAGGTTGCCCTTGGTCTCGGCGTCGGCCTCCTTGGGCAGCGCCTTGGTGCGGGCGCCGACGATCACCCGCTCGACCAGCATGAACACGAGGAGGCTCGCCAGCCCGAACACGACGAGCGTCAGCGGCGCTGCGACCACGCGCGGGATGCTCGGCAGCATCTCGAAGCCGGGATCGAGTGCGCGGTTCGGCATGCTGCGGTCGTAG
Source organism: Myxococcales bacterium (assembly GCA_016720595.1). Classification (GTDB taxonomy): domain Bacteria; phylum Myxococcota_A; class Polyangia; order Haliangiales; family Haliangiaceae; genus JABFXX01. The sequence goes on along the minus strand of JADKKI010000002.1, from coordinate 439,019 downwards.
GCCCAGGCGCCGCTGAAGTAATCGGACCAGCGGCCGTGCTCGAGATAGAAGTACGTATAGAACCCGATCACGATGCCGGGCCAGGCGAAGTACGCGATCCGGCGTGGGGCTCGGTCGCTTCCTTCCAGTAGCCCTGCTCGAGATCGATGTCGGGGCAGTGCTTCTTGCACGCGACGCACGGCGAGCACTGCGACGTGATTTCGGGCGCGGCCGAGCCACGCGCGGGCTCGGTGTAGAACTTCTCGACCAGCCCGACGGGGCAGATGAAGTTGCACCAGGTCTTCCCGCCATAGACAAAGCTGGTGACGATCGCGGCCACGACGACGACGGCGAGGAAGGCCGCGAGCCAGACATCGCTGCCGTTGGTCGCGACCAGGCGCAGCGCGAGCGCGAACACCAACAGCCCCAGCTGGACGAGCAGGTAGTTCCGTCCCATCCAGTCGCCCATCTTGCGGGTACCGGGGCGCCCGAAGATCCGGCCGATCTGGCCCATCACTGCGAGCGGGCAGATCCGCCGCCACAGGTGATACCCGAACGTCATCCAGAAGAACGGCAGCGCAGCGATCGCCACGGTCCACAGCAGGCGGTTGCCGTGCTCGACGCCGAGGATCGTCGGGATCGTCGCGCACAGCGCCACGAACAGCACGAGGCGCGCGGCCACCAGCCAGCTCGGCGCGGTGCCCCCGTCGGTGAACGCGGCCCAGCCACCGGCGCGCGTCTTCGCGCCCTTGCCCTCGGCCTTGCCGGCGGGCTTGGCGTCGGCGACCGGGAGCTTCTTCTTCGGCGGCTGTGGGGCGGGCTCGCTCATCTCACTTCGCGAGGGGGCAGGTCAGACCTTTCGCGGCGTCTGGACCGAGGAACTCGTTGAACATGTCCTTGCCGCGGCACTCCTGGTGCTTGAGGAACTCGAGGGTGAACTCCTCCCAGTGCGTGCTCGGGATGATCTGGAAGTTCAGGGTCGTGATCTTGTGGTTCCTGGTCTTCGGCACACCCTTGGACGGGTCGGTGTTCGCCGGATCGGCGTAGTCGTGCATGCCGAACGGCCGGATGTGGCACTGGGCGCAGGTCTGGCCGTTCTCCTCGCCGACGTCGCGACGCCCGTCGTCAAGCGCGAGGTCCTTCACCATGAACACGTTCTTGTGCTCGACGTAGAGGTGGTTTGCATCCACCCGGCCGCTCTTGACCTTGTCTCCGCTGGTATCCGGCAGGTCGACAAAGCCCATCGTCTTGCGGCAGATCGCATCGTAGCCGCCCGGATTGTCCGCCGTGCCCGCGGTCCATCGCGGTCCACACTTGGGCTCCCAGGTCTTGCCGTCCTTGGACGGCGCCGTGGACGTCCAGAACCCGGGGATCGTGACGTTGACGTACGACTGCGTCTTCGCATCCTGGGTCTGGAACGGCTTCTGGGCGCTCCAGCCCCAGCCATCACCGTGGTCGTAGGTGCCGTCGGCCTTGCGCGCCGAGCCTCCACCCATGCGCGCCTCCATCGCGATCCCGATGCAGAACGTCTTCTTGTACTTGTCCGTCTTCGACTCGTCGTACTTCATGAACTCGTTCATGAACGCGGCGACCGCCTTGCCGTGGAGAGCCTGATCCTTCAGGAACTTCTCGCTCGGTGCGCCGTTCTCCAGGAGGTGCTTGGCGACCAGGCCGAGGAACACCTTGTTGTTCGCGATCCGCTCCGGCTCGGGGCGCGGCAGCGCAGGCACGTACTCGGTGACCGGGCGGATCCGGAACATGGCGAACACGGGCTCGGGCGCGTTGACCGCCTGGTAGACGATCCGCAGCTCGGTCCACGCCTTGTCGATCCGCGGGCGGAACGCGACGATCTTCCAGGACTTCGGATCGCCGAACGACTTCTTGTCGAACTCTTTGGCCTTCGGATCGAGGCGCGGGTTGGCGTGCGTGTCGGCCTGGTTCTTGAGGAACTGCTCGAACAGCGCCCGGGTGACCAGCGGCTTGCCGTCGAGCTTCGCCCGGTTCTCGTCCGTGAACTGCGGCTTGAAGTTGTCCGCGGTCCATCGCAGGAGCTTGTCGAGCGGCCAGTCCTTGTTGACCTGCTCGAGGCGCTTGGTCTGGCGGATCATGAGGAGGGTCTCGATCACCGCGCTCTGCTGCTCGGCGACCGGGAGCTCCTGCTTCTTGGCATCGACGTCGATCGAGAACGTCTTGGCGAGCACCTTGCCGTGCTTCGGCTGCGAGATGTGGATCTCGAACTCCGCCTTGGGCTGATCGGCCTTGGCGGGCGTCCACGTGATGGTCTGTGTGATCGGATCGAACTTCGCGGACGCGGGGAGCTTCGTGACCTCGACGATCGTGTCGTCGAGATCCTGATCGATCACCGGCACCCCGAAGCTGATCTTCTGCCCGACGCCGACCTTCGTGTACGACGGCGGGAAGAACTCGGGCTCGCGATCGGCCGCGGCGACCGGCGCGGGATCCGGCTTCGGTGCTGGCGCGGGGGTGGGTGCCGGTGTCGGCGCCGGCGCGGGATCTGCGACCGGCGTGGGTGCGGGCGTGGGCGGCGGCGCGGGCTTCTTGCCGCCGCACGACACGAGCACTCCGGACGTCACGCAGAGCGAGATCAGGAAGGAGCTTCTGGCGTTCCCCATGGCGTGGGCATCCTACCACCATGCTAGCGTCGCTCGCCGATGACGACCGACCTTCCGACGCTCGCGATCAACACGATCCGTACCCTCTCGATCGACGGTGTCCAGAAGGCTAACTCGGGCCACCCGGGTTTGCCGCTGGGCTGCGCACCGATGGCGTACGTGCTCTGGCATCAGCACCTCAAGCACGATCCGCGCGCACCGCAGTGGTTCGATCGCGATCGCTTCGTGCTCTCGGCGGGGCACGGCTCGATGCTGCTGTATTCGCTCCTTCACCTCACCGGCTACGACGTCTCCCTCGACGATCTCAAGAGCTTTCGCCAGTGGGACTCGAAGACCCCCGGGCACCCCGAGTGGCACCACACGCCCGGCGTCGAGGCCACGACGGGCCCGCTCGGACAGGGCGCGGCAAACGCGGTCGGGATGGCGATCGCGGAGAAGTTCCTCGCCCACGAGTTCAATCGCCCCGGGCACGAGATCATCAACCACAACACGTTCGCCCTGGTCTCCGATGGCGACGTGATGGAGGGCGTGGCGTTCGAGGCAGCGAGCCTCGCGGGGCACCTCGGCCTCGGCAAGCTGACGTTCCTCTACGACGCGAACCACATCACGCTCGATGGTCCGCTCAAGCTGATCATGACCGAGGACGTCGGCGCGCGGTTCGCCGCCGCTGGCTGGCACGTGCTCCACGTCGAGCAGGGCGATACGGATCTCGCGGGCCTCGATGCCGCGATCCGCGCCGCGAAGGACGAGACGGAGCGTCCGTCGATCATCGTGATCAACACGACCATCGGCTTTGGCTCGCCGAAGAAGGCGGGCACGTCGGGCGCGCACGGCTCGCCGCTCGGTGACGCCGAGGTCGCCGCCACCAAGACCGCGCTCGGCTGGGATCCGAACGCGAAGTTCCTGGTCCCCGCCGAGGTCAAGGCCCACCTCGGGGATGCCGTTCAGCGCGGCGCCGCCTCGCATGCGATGTGGCGCGAGCGGCTCGCGGCATACAAGGTCGCGCACCCCGAGCTCGCGGCCGCGCTCGAGCTCGCGATCAAGGGCGAGCTCCCGGCGGGCTGGGATCAGGGCCTGCCCACGTTCAGCGGCGCGGCGGTCGCCACACGCTCGGCGTCGGGCAAGGTGCTGGCCGCACTGTGCGCCAAGATCCCGTGGCTGTTCGGCGGCGACGCAGATCTCGGCGGCTCCACGAAGACCATCGTCCCCGGTGGGGACTTCGATCGCACGGGCGCCGGACGCAACCTGCGGTTCGGGATCCGCGAGCACGCGATGGGCTCGATCGCGAACGGGATGCTCTATCACGGCGGCGTTCGCCCGTTCACGGCCACGTTCTTCGTGTTCAGCGATTACATGCGCCCGCCGGTCCGCATCGCCTCGCTCAACAAGCAGCCGTCGATCTTCGTGTGGACCCACGATTCCGTGGGCCTCGGCGAGGATGGCCCCACGCACCAGCCCGTCGAGCACCTGATGGCGCTCCGCGCGATGCCGAACCTCCACGTGTTCCGGCCCGCGGATGGCAACGAGACCGTCGTCGGCTGGAAGTTCGCGCTCGAGCGCGGGCATGGCCCCACCGGGCTCGTGCTGTCGCGTCAGGATCTCCCGAACCTCACGCAGCCGGGCGCGCCGGGCGCCGAGAAGGGCGCCTATGTCCTCGCCGAGGGCAGCGATGCGATCATCATCGCCACCGGCTCCGAGGTCGCGATCGCGATGACGGCACGCGAGGAGCTGGCCAAGCAGGGCGTCTCCGCACGTGTGGTCTCGATGCCGTGCTGGGAGCTGTTCGCCGAGCAGCCGCTGGACTACCAGCGCAGCGTGCTTCCGGCCGATCGGCACCGTCGCGTCTCGATCGAGGCGGGCGTCACGTTCGGGTGGCGCGAGCACGTGGGTGATCGCGGCATCACGATCGGCGTGGATCGATACGGCGCGTCGGCGCCGGCCGAGGTGATCTACGAGAAGCTGGGGCTGACCCCGGCCGCGGTGGTCGCCGCCGTCAAGAAGCTGATCGCCGCGGGCTAGGAGCCGGTCAGCTACTTCATCGTGAGCGAGGTGGTCGCCACGAGGGCGTCCTTCTCGGTCACCAGCTTGATCGTATAGGTCTTGCCCTTGGCGAGACCCTCATCCTCGTTGATCGAGATCTCGCCGGTGAGCAGCGAGCTCTTCGGATCGATGCCGTCGAGCGTCTTGTCGGCCGACAGCTGCTTGCCGTTGTAGAACTCCATCTTCAGCTTCTGCGCGCCGGTCTTCGAGAGGAACGCGGCGTAGGAGAAGTGCCAGTAGGTCACGTCGTCGCGGGTCTCTCCCTCGATCGTCGTGAGCTTGGCCGCCTTGATCTTGGCGATCGTGTCCTTGTCGTTCTTGCCCTCGGGCAGATCGGCCTTGCTGATCACCAGCTGGCCGCGGAACGCACCGATCACAGCCTTGGACATATCGGCTGTGGCGACGCCACTTCCGAGGCCACCGAGCACGATCGCAGCAGCGAGGACAGCGACGGACATCTGGTGGCGGATCATGGAAGCTCCTTCGTTACACCCAAGATAGCTCGTCGACACCGCGGAAGCGCTGCGGTTTCGACGAGTGTGATCTCGGTGGGTATATAAGCCCTGCTATTCCTTCGGGGCTTCTTCGACGGCAGCGGGCGGGGCGGTATTCACCGGGGCGGTGCTGACACCGTCCGGGGCCGACGCCCGCTCGGCCTGCCGCTGGGCCCGACGCGCGGGATCCCACGGCTTTCCGTCCGGTCCGTTGCCGCTGGCGTCCGGGCCGATCGGCTTGCGGTCGCGGCGGGGCTTCGGCGGGAGCGGCTGGCCATCCGGGCCCAGACGGGGCTCCGGGGGCAAGGGCTGGCCATCTGGGCCCAGGCGCTGCTCGCGGGGGGGACGGTTCTCGCGAGGCGGACGCGGCGGACGGGGCTCGCGAGGCAGGGGCTGGCCATCGGGGCCGAGGCGCTGCTCGTAGCCGCCACCACCAGGGCCGCGCGGACCGCGACCACGATCGCCACCGGGACCACCGGGTCCACCGAAGCCACCCGGACCACCACCGGGGCCACGCGGGCCGCGGGGACGATCACCACCGGGACCGCCGCCACCCGGGCCACGGCCGGGACCACGGGGGCCACGCGGACCACCCGGGCCACCACGACCACGACCCTCGCTCTTGAAGTCACGCGGCGCAGCGGTGAGCTGCCAGCCGATGCCGGCCTTCGGCAGCTCGCCACGCGGGCCACGCTCGTCGTCATCCTTGCGCTCCGGCTTGGGGCCACCGTGGACGAGGCTCGACAGGCCACGGGGCTTGTCCTTGCCGCCACCCGGACCACCGAAGCTGCCGCCACCGCCGCCGCCACCGCCACCGCCGCCGCCGCCGCTGCGACCACCGCCGCCGCGATCGCTGCGACCGCCGCGGTCGTCACGGCTGCTGCTGCGACGCTGCTGGCCACCGACGCGATCGATCACGTAGTGGAACTGACCGCGCGACACCGAGCCGTGCGGACCCTTCTCGCCCTCGTACACGCGGACGAGGCGGACCTGCTCGACGGAGCCGCCGATGATGTCGAGGGCCTCGAGGAGGCGGGCTGCACGATCCGGCTGGACCGAGAGCGCCGCGGCGACCGCATCGATCGACGGGTCGGCCGGAGCGGCCTCGGCAACGGGCGTCTCGGAGGCGGCCGCCTCGACGGGCGCATCGCCTTCCGTGGGCGCGTCGCCCTCGGCAGGTGCCGCGCCGTCGGCGGACGCTTCGCTCGCGCTCCCTTCACCCTCGACGGGCGGCGGGGCTGCCTCGGCGGGGGCGGGGGCGGTGCGCGAAGCGCCACCTGCAGCCGCGCGTGCGGCCGCCGCCTTTCGCAGGGTCAGCGTCGAGAACTCGGTGAGCGTCTTCATGGGGGCTTGCTACACGAAAAACGCCCCCAGCGCCACATGGGCGAGGGGGCGTTCGGTGGGACCACGAGGTCCGCCGGGCGATCAGCCGCCGGCGGTGGCGCTCGCGGACGCGGTCACCGAGACCGAGACCGAGACATTCGCCTCGATGTGCGTCGCGGCATTCGCGGCGGCCGCGATCTGGCCGGAGATGCACAGCGCCTGATCCGAGAACGACTGCGCAAACTTCGGGCCCATGTCCTTCAGGTCCGCCGCCGTCTTCGCCCAGACCTTGACCGCCGCCTGGAGCGGCTCGAGCCGCGCCTTGAGCGACAGCAGCTTCGGCAGGCCGACGCGCAGCGCCTTGAGCGTCATGTCGAGCTTGGACTTGTCGACCGTCAGCTTCGCATCGGCGTCGATGGTGAGCTCGGCCTCGGTGCAGGTCATGCTCGCCGAGGCGTTGACGGCCGCGGCCGCCGCGCACTGACCCGAGCCGCTGTTGCCGCCGGTGCCGGCAGTCGCGCTGCCCTCACACTCCGCCTGGGCCTTGGCCTGGACGGAGACGTCGACCTTGCAGACGGCCGGCTTGTACGTGATCTTGAGCTTCGCGTTCGGCTTGAGGCTGACCTTCAGGTTGTTCTGATAGGCGGTCACGACCTTCGCGCAGATGTCGTTGGTCTCGCCGCCGAGATCGGCCTCGGACATCCCGAGCTCGTGCCCCATCATGAGGCAGCTCTCCTTGACGACCTTGACGGTCTCGACGGTGGTCGCCTCGAGATCCTTGGTGGCCTGGAGGAACGCCTTCAGCTTGCGGCCGGCGTCCTGCGCCGCGTAGTTACCGCACGTGTTGGGGTCGACCTCGCCCGAGGCGCCGCCGAGGCCGCCGGGGACGTTCGGCTTGTTCGGGATGCCGCCGCTGCTCGGCAGCTTCTTGCAACCGGGGACAATCGCCAGCGCCACGAGGGCAGACGCGAGCAGGAGACGCGAAGAGTTCATAGTCATGTTTGATCAAGCTCCGTTGAAGAATCGCCCGACATCGATATCAGAAAGTCCCTCGGCTAGGGGCGCGCGGTGCCAGGGTATTTCGCCAGGGCGCGGTCCGTGAGCCAGGGGTGAGGGACCTGGCGCGCGAGCGTGCCGGCGTAGGCCAGACACTCGTGATCCGGATCGATCTCGGTCGTGGTCACGGTGAACGCAGGGGTCGGCACGTCGAGGGTCTGATCGATCCCGTTGCGGAACGTATCGACGGCGACCAGCACGACATCGGCCGGCTGCGCGCCCTTGAGCGCCATGTGGAACTTGCAGCGCCGGGCCTGGCCCTTCACCTGCGTGACGTGGAGCGTGCTCGTGGTCGCGCCCGGCGTGAACACGCTGTTGAACGTGGGCCACTCGGGGGCGCCGGTGCCGTGGATCCAGGCCGCGGCATAGGCGGTGAGATCGAGGCCGGTCTTCGCCTCGAGCGCGGCGACCAGCTCGTCCACCGAGAGCGCGTGCGGATGGCCGAGCACGCTCGCGATCGCCGCGAGGACCTGCGCGCGCGAGCTCAGGACCTCGAGCTGGCGGAACAGGATCATCGGCCCTGGCCCGTAGACGTCGCCGTAGTAGTCGAACAGCGCTGGCTTCTCGCCGGGGACCGGGAAGAACGCCGCGCCCGCCGACGCGCGCTTCCAGTACGACGAGGTCCCCGATGCCGCGATCGGCTCGACCATCGCCTCGTATGCGTAGGCGAGGTACTCGGCCATCGACTCCTTCCACACGAAGTCGTAGGTGTCCGCGAGCGTCGTCTGATCGCCCGCCCACTGGTGCGCGATCTCGTGATCGAGGATGTGCTGGACGTTGTGGACGTAGGCCGGCTGGATCGTCCGTGCCAGGCCATCGTCGAGGATGATGTTGCCCGGGTGCTCGAAGCCGCTCCAGTACGTGGGCGCGGTGAGGATCCGTAGCTCGCCCCCGAACGGGTACGGCCCCAAGGTCGTCTCGAGCCAGCGCACGTACCCATCCTGGTAGGTCGGATTGATCGCCGCCGCGACCTGCGTCTGGGCACGGTCGTACACCGTGGCGTGGAGCGACCCCCACATGCCCTTGTCGGTCGCGACCCACGCGGCCTTCGGGTATGCGGCGATCCCGAACGTCGAGTACGTGGGGCCACCTTCGTGGTCGAAGGCGCATTCGGTCTCGGTCGCCGAGGTCTCCGTGATCGTGCCGGCGCACGCCACGGCCAAGGTCTCGGGGTGCGTGACGTGGAACGTATAGGTCGCGAACTGATCGGGGCGGCTGTCGCACGGGCCGAACCGATCGCAGCCGCCGACCCAGCTCACGAGGTAATAGAACGGGTTGCCCTGCGCATCCATGGTCAGCGAGTAGCCGACCTGGCTGGTCGACAGCGTCTGCAGCGCCACCGTGAGATCGGCCTCGAGCGTGATCTGCTTGCCGGCCGCGTGCCCGGAGCCGCACAGGGTCATCGCGCTCTCGGTGACCGTGCCGCTCTGCGCCGGCTTGCCATCGACCAGCGCCGTCGCCGGATCGAAGCCGGTCGCGCGGAACGGCAGCGTCAGACAGTCGCCGGGCGTCTCCACCGTGGCCGTGACCTTGGCGTGCGCGGCGCGGGTCGTGACATCGAACGTGTAGTCGTAGTGGGTGACCGTCGCCGCGATCTCTCCAGCGGGACCGGCATCATCGCCGCCACAGGCAACCACGGGAACCAACGCGAGGACGGCGAGCGAGCGACGCATGCCTGCCGCATACCACGGCCTCCGCAGCGACGGTCAATGCATCTTCGAGCGCACGACCTCGAGGCTCGATCCCGAGCTCGACGACGAGACTTCGGCGGGCGGCGACACCGGCCGCGCGACCGTGACGCGAAGATCCACGGCGAACTCCTCCTTGAACAGATCGGCCTTGCGGACCAGCTGCGCATCGTCGCGCGAGGGGCCATCGCGCACCACGAGATCGAGGACGATCGCCTCGCCCATCCGCGTGCACACCACCTGCTCGACGCGCGAGCGGTGCTCCCAGTCGAGGCCGTCGGCGACCCGGAGCAGGGCGGACAGCTTGCGGAGCTGACCGCGCAGCTCCTTGGGCAGCGTGGACTCGCTGATGATCTGCTTCACGCGCGCCGCGTCCTTGCGATGCGTACGCGCCAGCAGCGCGATCATCTCGCGTGCGGTGTCATCGAGGCCGGGGAGCCGTGCCCACCGGATCATGTACTCGCTGTGCTTGTGGTGGCCGCGGACGTTCACGACCTCTCCCACATCGTGCAGCAGCGCGGCCACCTCGAGGAGCACGCTGCGATGCTCGGGCAGGCCGTGGACGTCGCGGAGCTGATGGAACAGCGCGCGGGCGAGGTGCCGGACATGCTCGCCGTGGGTGGTGTCGTGGTCGACCCGGTTCGCGAACGCGCGGGCCGCGGTGAGGAGCGCCTTGTCGTGCGCGCCCTCCGCGCGGATCTGCTCCTCGCGTGCGGTCTCGGCGAGCTCGAGCAGCACGGCCTCGCGCACGCCCACGCCTGGCGCCACGAGCTTGGTCAGGCCGAGCTGGCGGGCCGCGGTCGCGAACACCAGCGCGGCGATCCCGAGCACCTCGGCGCGGTCACGCTTGACCCCGAACTTCTCCATCCGCTCCTCGACGGTCGCACCGACGATCATCGGCAGCGCCTTCTCGAGCCCCGCGAGCTCGAAGCTCGGGAGGGCACCGACGATACCGCTCGGCACGCTGTCGTTGACGATCTTGGCGAGCGCATCGGCGTTGCCACCGGTCGCGGCGGCGAGCCCACCCGTCCCGCTGCCACGGTTGATCGTGTGCATCAGGGTCGCCGTGTAGCGGCGAACCATGCCGGCCTCGGCCTCGGCGATCGCGCCATCGAGGCCGAACGTCTCGAGCAGCCGCACCGTGCCCACCGGCAGGGAGTACGCGCGCCACGCCGAGCCTTGGCGCAGGTTGACCTCGAGGCTGCCGCCGCCGAGATCGAGGATCGCGCGCGGCAGCGTGGTGGTGCCGAGGGCGTGGACCACGGCCTTGCGGACCAGGCGCGCCTCCTCGTCCCCATCGATGACCTCGAGCTCGATGCCGGCCTCGTGATAGAGCCGGTGCAAGAGGACATCCCGGTTCGCCGCGCCACGCACCGCGCTGGTGGCGACCGCGCGGTACATCGTGACGCCGTGGTGATCGAAGCGCTGGCGAAAGTGCACGAACGCACCAACCGCCGCATCGATGACCTTGGGATCGAGCTCGCCCTGGGTGAACGCCAGGTGCCCGAGCCGGACCGGCACGCGCTCCGCTTCGATGCGGACCAGCTCCGTCGGGGTGAGCTCGGCGATCACGACGCGGATCGCATTCGATCCGGCGTCGATGGCCCCGAGCCTGACGGGCGCTTCCATTGGCGACGACGCTAGCACGCGCCGCGGTGAGGGGAGGGCGCGATCTCGGCCCAGTCTGGCGTTCGGCGCGCGGTCTTACTTCTTCGGCGGACGGCCGCCCATCTTGCCGGGCGGACCACCCATCGGACCGGGCGGTCCGGCGTTCTCCGGGATCTTGATCTTGTCGCCCTTGACGACGCCGCCCTTGACCTCGACCTTGATGCCGTCGGACAGCCCGAGCTGCACGTCCTTCGTCACGAACGTCTGCGGCGACGTCTCGATCTCGACGAACGGCTTGTCATCCTTGTACTGGACGAGGGCCTCGCGGATCGCGAGCACCTGCTTCTTCTCCTCGAGGACGATGTCGGCGTTCGCGCTGTAGTTCGCGCGGATCACCATGTTGGGCTTGCGGACGACCTTGGCCTTGATCTCGAACTGGATCGCGCCATCGATCGTCTTGCCCTTCGGCGAGATGTACTCGAGGCTGCCGTCGAGCAGCTCCTTCTCGATCGCGCCGACCTTGATCGCGAGCTTCATGCCTTCCTTGATCTTCGCGACCTCCGCTTCGTCCACGCGGCCCTCGAAGATCATGTCGTCCATGTCGGCGATCACCGCGACGGTGGTCCCGGGGTTGAAGTTGTTGGCCTGGATCACGCTGAACCCGACCTTGACCGGCACGTCGATCACCATGCCCGACGACGTGGCCGTGACCATCAAGGTCGAGGTCTTGCCCTGGCCGCGGGTGGCGCCCTCCTTCACGAGCTGCAGGCTCGAGCCGGCGGTGGACAGCTCTTGCTTGCGCAGCGCGAACTCGGTCCGGTACTTCTGCAGCTCGGCATCCGCCACCACGCCCTGCTTGAACAGGGCCTCGTTGCGATCGAGCTCGCGCTTCGCGTTGTCGTAGGCGATCTGCGCCGTGCGGACATTGGCCTCGGCCTGGTTGGTCTGCATCGCATCGGGGATGATCGAGATCTTGCCGAGCGCGTCGCCTTCCTTCACCAGCTTGCCGGGCTCGACGTAGAGCTCGCTGAGGACGCCGGTGACCTTCGGCTTCACCTCGACCTCGCGGCGCGGGACGATCGACCCCGTGGCGACGGTCTTCTTGGTGATGTCGGCGATCTCGGCTTGCTCGGTCTCGAACATCACCGGCTTACTCTGCGACTTCTTGTACAGATAGAAGAACGCACCGCCGACGATCACGACGAGCAGGACCAGGAGCAGGTAGGAGAAGATGCGTTTCATAAGACCTCGGGTCACTCGGCGCGAAGCGCCTCGATCGGCTTGATCGAGGCAGCATGAGAGGCGGGCATGATGCCGGCGAGCGCGCCGGCCCCGACGAGGACCGCCATCGCGATCATCACGGTGGACAGGCCGATGTTCGGCGGCCCGAGCGGGGAGTCCGGCATGTTCGAGAACACCGCATCCGCGGCAGCGAGCAGCCCGACGCCAGCGGCGACGCCGAGCAGGCCGGCGATGATCGTCAACACGATCGACTCCTTCATCACCATCGACACGATCGAGATCGGGGTGGCGCCGAGCGCCTTGCGGACGCCGATCTCCTTGGTCCGTTCCTTGACGGTGATCAGCATGATGTTCGAGACGCCGATCACGCCGGCCAGGAGCGTGGCCCCACCGACCACCCAGCTGACGATCGAGAGCACCAGGAAGAACGTCTGGAACTTCCCGAACATCACGAACATGTTGAACGAGCCGATCGCGAGGTCATCCGTGGGCGCGATCCGGTGGTGGCGCTTGAGCACCTCCTTGACCTGCCGCTCGAGCTCCGCGCCATCGGTGCCGGGCTTCGCGGTGAGCGCGAAGAACCCGACGCGGTTGCCCATGTTGAACGAGTTCTTGAGCGTGGTGAACGGCACGAACAGCGTGTTGGAATCGCGCTCGCCCTGACCGCCCGAGCGCAGGGTCCGGGTCAGGCCCACGACCTCGAAGTACACGCCGCTGATCTTGATGTACTTGCCGATCGGGTCCTCGTCGGGCTCGAACAGCTGGTCGCGCACGCTCTTGCCGATCACGACGACCTTGCGGGACTCGGCGATGTCGCGCTCGTTGATGAACCGCCCGGCGTCGTACTCGAACGCGATGATGTGCCGGAGCTCCGGGTAGTCCGCCATCACGGTGAACGTGCCGTTCTTGGACTCGTACCCGACGGTGAAGTTGTTCATCCAGCCGCCGAGCTGGAGGCGCGGGGCGAGCCACTCGATCGAGGGCAGCTTGCGGAGCAGCTCGATGTCGTCGGTGTCGAACCGCACGCCGCGGCCCGGTGGCAGGCCGTCGTAGCTCTCGGTGGTCTGCTGGCCCCAGCAGAACAGGAGGTTCGTGGCCATCCCCTTCATCTGGCGCTTGCTGCCGCTCTGGATCGCCGAGCCAAAGCCCAGCATCGCGATCAGCATCAAGATCCCCCAGAACACGCCGAACGCGGTGAGGAACGTGCGCAGCCGGTTGGATCGCAGCGTCGCCCAGATCTCTTTCCACTTATCGAGATCGAACATCGCTACTGATCCCGGAGGGCGTGGATGGGGTTGACCTTCGCCGCGGCGCGCGCGGGGAAGTAGCCGGCGAGGGCGCCGGCGACCACGAGGAACACGGTGGCCCCGATGCCGACCTTGAGATCGATCGAGGGGTTGGCGATGAAGTCGGTGAGGTTCAGGTACCCGATCAGCTCGCTCGCGGCGACGCCGGCCGCCAGCCCGAGCAGGCCCGCGACACCCGTGAGGAACACGGCCTCCTGGATGATCATGAACACGATCGAGTTCGGCGTGGCGCCGAGCGCCTTGCGGACCCCGATCTCCTTGGTGCGCTCCTTCACCGCGATCATCATGATGTTCGAGACGCCGACCACGCCGGCCGCCAGCGTGCCGAGGCCGATCACCACGATGAACGCGCTGATCATCCAGAACATCTGCCGGAACCGCTCGAACTGTTCGATGTTGTTCTGGACCCGGACCGCCTGGCGATCCGTGGGATCGAAGCTGTAGCGATCGGCGAGCTGGCCCTTGATCTGATCGATGACCCGCTGGGTCTCGTCCGGCCCGGCCTGGCCCACGGTGAACTCGAGGAGGCCGAGCTTCTCGCCGCCGTTGAACGCGAGCTGCGCGGTGGAGACGGGGAGGTAGATCTTGCGCTCCTCCTCGGCGCCGCCGGGATCGGTGAACACGCCGACCACCTGGAACGGGACGGAGCCGATGTCGATCCACTCGCCGACGGCGTTCTGGCCATCGAACAGGAACTGCGCCACGGTCTGGCCGATCACGGCGGACTTGCGGCGCTGCATCGTGTCGGCGCTGGTCAGGAACCGGCCCTGGATCACCGTGTGCGCCGTGAGGCGGATCGCATCCTCGTGGACCGCATCGAGCTCGAACGAGTTCGCCTTGGCACCGTGCTTGGTCACGATCGAGGCGCCCCAGCGCTGGCCGCCGATGTAGTGCTGCCCGGCCATGTACTCCACGCCCGGGGTCTTCCGCGCACGCTGGTAATCGGCGTTCTCGAACATCAGCCGGCGGCCGACGTCGTATCCGCCGTAGGCCACCGAGGTCTTGTTCGCGCTGATCCACACGCCGTTGGTGGCGTCGCGCGCGAAGTTCTGGCGCATCCCGTTGTCGAGGCCATTGCCCAGGCCGAGCAGGGCAACCAGCACGAAGATGCCCCACGACACGCTGATCATCGTGAGCGCGGTGCGCAGCTTGCTGCGGCCGATCGTGACGAGCACCTCGGTCCACCGGTCGAACGAGAACAGGTCACGCCACTGCACGATCGACACCCAGCCGATCTTGAGCAGCGCGATCACGAGCCAGATCAGCACGCCGACCACGGACAGCCCGAGGCCGATCGCGAGGAGCTGGATCAGCGGGACCAGCATCAGGTCGCCGCCGCCATCCCCGGATGCGAGACGCTCGCCTCGTGCGCCGCGACGACCTTGCCGTCGCGCAGCCGGATCGTGCGCTGCGTGCGCGCGGCGACCTCCTGGTCGTGGGTGACGACGAGCACCGTGATGCCGGTGCGATGGATCTCGGACAGCAGATCCATGATCTGCGTGCTGGTCTCGCTGTCGAGCGCGCCGGTGGGCTCGTCGGCGAGGATCAGCCGCGGCTTCCCGATCAGCGCGCGTGCGATCGCGACGCGCTGCTTCTGGCCACCCGACATCTCGGACGGCAGGTGATCGGCCCAGTCGCGGAGCCCCACGCGCTCGAGGTACTGCCCGGCGATCTGGTTGCGCTTCCTGCGGGCGACGCCCTGGTAGTAGAGGGGCAGGGCCACGTTCTCGAGCGCGGTCTTGAACGGCAGCAGGTTGAACGACTGGAACACGAAGCCGATGAACTTGTTGCGATAGCTCGCGCCCTTGCTCTCGGACAGGTCCTTGATCATCGTGTCGCCGAGCCAGTACTCGCCCGAGTCGTAGTCGTCGAGGATGCCGAGGATGTTCAGCAGCGTGGACTTGCCGGAGCCCGACGCGCCCATGATCGCCACGAACTCGCCGTCGGCGACCTCCATGTCGACGTCACGCAAGACGTGCAGGCTGTGCGTGCCGACCTTGTAGTACTTGTTGACCTTGGACAGGCGCAACATGAAGTCAGCGGCAGGCTAGCGCCATCGGTGTCGCAGGGCCAGCGATCAGCACCTGCGACAGGGTGCGACCGTCGATCGGGGCCTGCGTGGCGCGCTACAGGCTATCGAGCGCTTCGTCGAGCGAGGCCGCGGTCGCCGGCGCGAGCAGCAGCTTGCCGTGAGCGCCGTGGAGCTCGCAGGCGGGGGCGAGGTCGCATTGATCGAGGCACTCGACCGGCTTGATGCCGAAGCTGGCGCGCTTGCCGAACCGCTCGACCAGGTGATCGAGCAGATCGAGCGCGCCGTAGCGCTGGCAGTTGCCGGCGCACACCCGGACCTCGATCCCGCCCGGCGAGTGGACCTTGAGCTCGGTCGCGAGTGGGATGGCGGCCAGATAGTGGCTCGCCGGGCGACCGCGATCTTCCGCGAGCTCGACCAGCGCGGGGATCGCGACCTCGTCGCCTTCGGCGATCTCCTCGAGCTCGAGACCCATCGAGGACAGGCGCCCGATCGGGACGTCCTCGTGCGTGGGCGAGCGGGTCGGGACCTTGCCGGCCACTACGGGTTGGCCCACTCGAACTTGATCGGCACGCTGTCGAGCTCGATCCGCTTGCCCGGAGGCTTGTCGAGCTTGAGCTTCGCGAGCTCCTGGATCACGCAGTACCGGAGCACTGGATCGGCCGGCTCGTCGCGGCGGAGCGAGATCTCGCCGAACTGCCCGCTGTCGGCGTTCACCGCGAGCTGTGCGACGTACATCCCGCGCAGCTTGCGATTCGTGAACAGCGACTTCTGATAGCAGGCCTGGATCGGGGTCTGCGCGCTGGCCAGCTTGGCGCCGATCTCGTTGCGGATCTTCGGATCCGCGCCGGTGGCGCAGCCCGCCACGATGACCAGCGAGAGTGCGAGGTGCTTACTCATCTTTCACCACCGTCTTCTTGGGGCCCTGCTTCACGATCTGGAACTCGACGCGGCGATTGGCGGCCTGACCTTCGGCCGTGCCGTTGTCGGCGATCGGCACGTCGGGGCCGAAGCCCTTGGCGGACAGCCGCTCCTTCTTGATGCCCTTGCTCGCGATGTACTTCATCACGGACTCGGCCCGCTGCTGCGAGAGCTTGCGGTTGAAGTCCGCGGCGCCGGTGGAGTCGGTGTGCCCGCCGATCTCGACCAGCTCGATCTGCGGGTTGCCCTTCATCACCGTCACGACCTCGTCGAGCAGCGCGAACGAGACCGGCTTGAGATCGGCCTTCGCCGTCTCGAACTGCACCTGATCCGTGATCGCGATGTTGGAGGGCGTGAGGATGACCTTGTCGGGGCCCGGCGGAGGCCGTGTGGCCGTGACGTTCATGACCGGAAACGGCTCCTGCTTGGCCGCCGGCATCAGCGCCGCACAACCGGAGCCGGCCACGATCAGGAGCACCGTCGCCGCGAGTTGGATCGCAAGCGCGTTGCGGAGGTCAATGCGAGCTCGCATGCCGAGCATGGTGGCGAACGTACCGCGGTGCCGCAAGCGGTCCAGGCGATTTCCTGGTACGCAGGCCACGTGATCACCGTCCACCACCTGAACAACTCTCGGTCGCAGCGCGTGCTGTGGCTCCTCGAAGAGCTCGAGGTGCCGTACGAGCTCGTGAAGTACGAGCGCGATCCGAAGACCCTGCTCGCACCGGCATCCCTGCAGGCGATCCATCCGCTCGGCAAGTCACCGGTGATCACCGACGGTGACGTCACGGTCGCCGAGTCGGGCGCGATCCTCGAGTACCTCGTGGAGACCCACGGCAAGGGCCGCCTGGTCCCGGCCGCGGGCACCCAGGCGCATCGGGACTACCGCTACTTCATGCACTACGCGGAGGGCTCGCTGATGCCCTACCTGCTGCTCAAGCTGATCTTCCGCAAGGTCAAGACCGCGCCGATGCCGTTCTTCGTGAAGCCGATCGCGCGCAAGATCGCCGACACCGTGAGCCGGCAGTTCATCGATCCGAACCTGACGCGGCACCTCACGTTCCTGGGCGATCACCTCGGCAGCCACGCCTGGTTCGCCGGCGACGAGTTGACCGCTGCAGATGTCCAGATGAGCTTCCCGCTCGAGGGCGCCGTCGCGCGCGCCGGAGATGCGGTCTCGCCGCGGCTCACCGAGTTCGTGAAGAAGTTCCAGGCCCGCCCGGCGTACCAGCGCGCCCTCGCCAAGGGCGGCCCGTACGAGATCGCGGGCTAAGCGCGGCCCTTGGGCAGCACCGGCACGAACATGCCGTGCTCCCCGAGCACGCGCGCCAGATCCGCCGACAGCTCGCGCTTGCGCTGCAGCTTCTCGGGCGCCATCGCCTCGTTGAGCCGGCGCCGCGCCTCGTGCATCCGCCACGCGATCGTGCCTTCGGAGACCGCCTGCACCACGGCCACCTCGCCATGGGACATCCCCTGCAGCGAGACGAGAATCACGGTCGTGCGCATGTCGATCGGGAGCCCATCGAGCGCGCGCAGCAGGCGTGCGTAGGTCTGGCGCAGCTCGGTGGCGCGAGAGGGGTTCGAGCGCGCATCGACGGCGACGGCGAGCTCGAGGCGAGGATCGTCCGGCTCTTCGCCGCGGCGCGCGCGATCGCGGCGCGCGTTGAGCGAGCGGTTGACGGTCATCCGGTAGACCCAGGTGAAGAACTGGCTCCGGCCCTCGAACTCGGCGAGCGCGCGGTACGCCTTGAGGAAGACCTCCTGCGCGATGTCATCGGCCTCGCTCGCGGACCCCGTGATGTGGAGCGCGAGCGCATAGATCCGCTTGCGGTACCGCCGCACCAGCGATTCGAACGCGCGCTGGTCGCCTGCCTTCGCGGCATCCACGAGCGCGCTCGCGGTCGCAGCTTCGCGCTCTGCGTGGGTCATGGGCGTCAGGACAGGCACGCTGGTACCGAGTTAGACGCATAGCCTACGCCAAGGCTTTGAGTTTTGTTGAGGCACCCGATGGCGTGCCGGGCCTACATCACCGCAGGGGCGGCAAGTGATTGGATCAGTTGGCTTCGTGGTCCGCGAACCGCGACGACGCGTCCGAGGCGAGCGAGAACGGAGCGATCTGTGCGTCGAAGTAGCTGCCGTCGTCCCGCCACATCCGATAGGTGCCCTGCATGGTGCCGATCGCGGTGGTCAGCACGCAGCCCGACGTGTACTGGAAGGTCTGGCCGGGCGCGAGGCGCGGCTGTTCGCCGACCACGCCATCACCACGGACCTCCTCGACCGTGCCGCGGCCATCCGTGATGATCCAGTGCCGCGTGCGCAGCTGCGCAGTGTTGCGGCTCTCGTTCGAGATCGTGATCGTGTACGCGAACACGTAGCGATCGTCGCGCGGCGAGGACTGGTCGGCGAGGTAGTGCGATTGCACACGCACGCGGATCCCGTCGGTGACCGCGGAGGAGGTCGGTTCGGCGACGGTGGTGCGCATCGACGGGAATCTGGACCGGCGCGGGCGCAGTTGCAAGCTCGTGCGGCCGGGCCGTGTCATGCTGCGTGGGTGAGCCGTCCCGCACCGAAGGTCTAGAGTCATGTCTTCCTGGCGTACCTGGTCGATCGCGCTCGTGGTGTCGCTCGGTGGCTGCGGTCAGATGTACAAGTCGCCCGGCGGGCAACAGAGCCAGCCGGCGCAAGCGTCACAAGCGTCACAGGGTGGCCCTCCGGGGGGCCAGGACCCATGGAAGGCTGATGACACGCAGGGGACGGGTGCCGGCACGCCTGCTCCCGCCCCGAATGCGAACGAGCCAGACGAGACGGTCCCCGAACGTGACGAGCCTGCCGCTCCACGCACGACCCCCGCGACGCCACCCGTAGCGCCGACGGCACCTCCGCGCCCAGCGCCACCACAGGCCGCGGGTCTGTCCGCCGAGGCGCAGCAGTTCGTCGCCGCGCACAACAAGGTCCGTGCCCAGCACTGCGCGGCGCCGCTCGAGTGGTCTCCCAAGCTCGCGCAGGTCGCGCAGCAATGGGCCAACTCGCTGCGCGATCAGGGCTGCAAGTTCGGCCACAGCGGTGGTCAGTACGGCGAGAACCTCGCCGCCGGGACCACCGGGGCGATGCCGCCCGAGGCCGTGGTCGCCATGTGGTACGACGAGGTCAAGGGCTACTCGTGGAAGCAGCCGGGCTTCTCGATGCAGACCGGCCACTTCACGCAGGTGGTGTGGCGCGGCACGACCAAGGTCGGCTGCGGCCTCGCGCAGTGCGGGGGCAACGACATCTGGGTCTGCGAGTACGACGCTCCCGGTAACTGGGAAGGCCAGTACCGCGAGCAGGTCCTGCCGACGAGCTGCAAGTAGTCACGCTCGGGCCGCCCGCGACGAAGATCGCGCTTAGCGCGACTCGATCGCGACGTACTTGCGCAGCTTCTCGCCGGTGTAGATCTGGCGCGGACGACCGATCTTCGTCTGCGGGTCGTCGACCATCTCCTTCCAGTGGGCGATCCAGCCGGGGAGGCGACCGAGCGCGAACATCACCGTGAACATGTTCGTGGGGATGCCGAGCGCGCGGTAGATGATGCCCGAGTAGAAATCGACGTTCGGGTACAGCTTCTTCGAGATGAAGTAGTCGTCCTTGAGGGCGACCTCTTCCATCGCCTTCGCGATATCGAGCAGCGGATCCTTGATGCCGAGGTGCGCGAGCACCTCGTCGCACATCTTCTTCAGGATCTTCGCGCGCGGATCGAAGTTCTTGTACACGCGGTGGCCGAAGCCCATGAGGCGGCGGTTGTCGCGCTTGTTCTTGACGTCGTCGATGAACTTCTTGCCATCGCCGCCGTTCGCCTTGACGTCCTCGAGCATCTCGATGACGGCCTGGTTCGCGCCACCGTGGAGCGGTCCCCACAGCGCGAGGATGCCAGCGGCGATCGACGCGTAGAGGTTGGCGCCCGAGCTGCCGACCATGCGCACCGTCGAGGTCGAGCAGTTCTGCTCGTGATCCGCATGGAGGATCAGCAGCTGGTTGACGGCCTTCTCGAGGACGGGGCTGACCTCGTACTCCTCGCTCGGCACCGCGAACATCATGTGCAGGAAGTTCGCGCAGTACTTGAGCGAGTTCTTCGGATACATCAGCGGCTGGCCGATGCTCTTCTTGTACGCGAACGCCGCGATCGTGCGGACCTTCGAGAGCAGCCGGGTGATGTGCAGGTCGATGGCGGAGTTGCGGTCCAGGCTGTCGGGGTAGTACGCCGACATCGAGGTCACCATCGCCGACAGCACCGCCATCGGGTGACTGGTCGGTGGGTAGCCCGCGAAGAACTGGTGCATGTCCTCGTGGATCAGGCTGTGCCGCGTGAGCGCGGTCGAGAACGCCTTGCGCTCGGCCACGTTTGGCAGCTTGCCGTTGATGAGGAGGTAGCTGACCTCGACGAAGTCGCTCTTGTCAGCGAGCTCCTCGATAGCGTAGCCACGATATCGGAGGATGCCCTCTTCTCCATCGAGGTACGTGATCCCGCTCGTGGTGGAGCCGGTGTTCATGAACCCACTGTCGAGGGTGATGAACCCGGAGTCGGCGCGCAGCGTCTTGATGTCGACGGCGTGCTCGTCTTCCGAGCCCGTGATCACGGGCAGGGTGATTTCCTTGCCGGCGGGCAGGACGAGCTTGGCGGTCTGTTTCGTTTCGGCAGACATGACGATCTCTCCCTCGTCGCACTGCAAAATTGCAGTGGAGAGACCTTAGCCGATCTGGCGCCAGAACTTGACGCTCCGCGGCGACAAAACGCCGGCCGTCGCTACTCGAGCGTGACGAACGGAGAGTTACCTAGCGGCGTGTTGAACCGGTAGGTGTAGCCGATGCTCACGTAGCCAAACGCGCCGCCCTTGTCGAGGCCGACGTCCTCGGCGGTGTACAGGGCGTCCATCGACTCCGAGAACACCGCAGAGTACATGTTGAGGCCGAGCCCGGCGCTGATCACGTGCTCGCCGCGCGAGCCGAGGCCGTACTGAAGGCTCGCTTCGACGCGAGCGCCGAGAGCGGTGTAGTTGAACACCTGGTCGCCGTAGCTATCGCCTTCGCCCGCGGGCGACATCAGCGCGAGCTGGATGCCTGCGAGTGGCGTGATGCACAGCCGCGAGGTCGGGGCGCACAGGTGCTTGTAGGCGGCCAGGCCGATGTCGAACACATCGAGCGTGTAGTTGCCGCCGTTCTGCATCTCGCCCTGGCCGAAGTGCGTGTTGCCGAAGTAGACCTGCGCGCCGATCCGGCTCGCCGCATTGAGCAGGTAGTCGCCCTTGACCCGGAAGCCGGCCGCGGCCGAGCCATAGATCTCCGTGCCGTCGGGGAACTTGTTGCCGATCCGGCCACCACCGCCGTAGAGGTCGATGCCGAGCGTCCAGGTGTACTTGTTCTCGGGCGCCGTCGCGCGGAACAGACCCTGCGCGGGCGGCTTGCCGACGGCCGGCTGGTACGCGGGCTGCGGCGGCTGGTTCGGGTTCGGCGGGTTGTTCGGGTTCGGCGGGTTGTTCGGGTCGGGCGGGGGCAGGTTCGGATCGCCGCCGCCACCGCCCGTGGGGTGGAGCTCGACGTTCTGCGACTTCGCCTCGTCCTTGATCTTCCCGATCAGCTTGTCCGTCTTGGCGCGCTGGTCGGGCGTGGGGTTGTTCTTGTCGACCGCGCCGCACGCGGTCATCGCCTCGTCGAACTTGCCCTCCTGGAACAGAGAGGTGCAGAGGTTGAAGAAGTACTTCGGCTCGGGAACGCGAGCCACGGCATCGCGGAACTTGGCGCTCGCCTCGCCGAACTTGCCGGCGAACATGAGCTCCTTGCCCTCGTCGTTGAGCTTGGCAGCGAGATCCGCCTGCTGCGCAAATGCGGGCACAGCAAAGGCAAGCGCGGCGACTACCGTCGCCATCGAAGTGAGCCTAGTCATTTCTTCCTCCCCGGACGGACGATCAAGATCGACGCTATCTTACCACGTCTCCACGGGCCCTCGCTCCACGACGGAGGGCCCGCTCGGGATCGATCGCCGCAGTGCGATCTTTTTCACGCGAACTGGCAGAGCGGAGGGCCTGATCGATCAGCCTCTTGGCCGCCTCGTGGCCGCGGAGGTGCCAGTTCTCGGGGTTGCCGAACAGCACCGAGACGATGACCTGGGGCTTGTCGGCGGGCGCGAACCCGACGAACCAGGAGTGCTCCATGTAGAACGGCTCGGTGCGGGTCAGGGTGCCGGTCTTGCCAGCGACCTTGAGATCGCTGCGGCGGCCGAACGACTTCGAGGCCGAGCCCGAGTCGCAGGTGCCGACCATCATCCGGGCGACCTCGCGGGCGGCCTCGACCGGCATCACCCGCTTGGCCGCTGGCGCCGGGACGGCCTGGCCGTCGATCGAGGCGATCAGACGCGGCACGGGCTGCTCGCCGCGATCGGCGAACGTCGCCGCCAGCAGCGCGCCGCCGGCGACCGAGAGCTGCACGTTCAAGAACCCCGCGGCCGTCCTCGCGAACTCGAGATCATGGGTGGCGGGCAGCGTGAGCTTGCCGGCGTTGCCGGGGAGCTGCGCGCCGGGCAGGGCGTCGAACAGGCCGAGGCTGCGCGCCGCGGACTCGAGGGCGGGCGGCTGCAGCTTCTGGAACGCCAGCTTGCCGAGGATCGCGTTGTTCGAGTGCGCCACGCCATACCCGAGGGTCTCGCAGCGCGAGTCCCGCTTGTCGTCGCGCAGGTTGGCCTCGGTGACCGAGCGCAGGCCGCCGTGGAAGCAGACCTTGTCGTCTGCGGTGACGCCGGCGCCGACCAGGGCGGTGGCGGTCACGAGCTTGAACACGGAGGCGGCCGGCGCCCACACATCGGTCGCCAGGCGCCAGTCGAAGGTGCCCTTGATCGCGCCCTTGGGCTCCTCGGTGCGACGGCCCGCGAGCGCGAGGATCCGGCCATCGGGCGCCATCACCACGATCCCGCCGCGCGGGGCGCGCGCTTGATCGAGCAGCTTCTCGGCGAGCGGCTGGAGATCCGGATCGAGGGTCAGGATGGCGCGATGGCCGTTCTTGAGCGGTGCCTCGTAGTGGTCCGCGACGCGCTCGATCTTGTCGAGATCGAGGAGCGCACCCATCGGGATGGCCGCAGCGTCACCAACACCAGACTTCGCGCGGGGGGCCGGGATCGGCGTCTCGTCTGCGAGGTTCGCGAACGCGGCGACCTCGGCGGCCGAGGGCGTGCTCTCGAGTGGCGCACCCTGGATCTCCGCCGCGGGCGGGTGATCGGCATCGGGGGACCCACCGACCACCGCGGCTCCTCCGGCGACCACCACGGCGCCGGCGAGCAGGACGAAACTGCGTCGCATGGCCTTGAGGAGTAGCGTCATCTGCGCGCAGGCACAAGAATCTTTCGAGTTTTCGAGGTACGGTCATCCCGCGATGCACGCTCGCTGGTTGCTCGGATTCGGCGTCCTGGCGAGCTGCACCAAGCCGCACAAGCCGACCTCGCCGCGCGAGGTGCCTACGCCCTCGGTCCAGGTCGGCGCCTGTGGCGAGCCGAGCCGCGATGGTGTGATCTCGCAGACCCCGCGCCTCGACCGGGCGGATCGCGATCTCGATGGGGACGGGAAACCCGAGGACATCGTCGTCGATCGCCAGATGTGCAGCGGGGACGGCAACTGCTACTGGAACGTGTTCAAGCCCCCTCCGGCCGGCTCGCAGGAGTGCGCACGATATGCGGGGACGTTCGCCGGCGCGGCCCTGGAATCGCTCGCAGCGAAGGGCGACGACAACATGAGCGACGTGCGCGGCTACTGGAACCTACACGGCGGCAGACTGCTGCTGCAGTCGTACCGGTTCGTGCGTGGTGGGTATCAGCTGGTCGATGCACTCCTGTGCAAGCGTGCAGCCGATGACAAGCTGGATTGCAGCGACTCCGAACGTTGAACCCCGTGATGTCTGTTAGGATCGTGGGTGGGTGAGTGATACCGGCCGGAACAAGACCGTCGTCACCGCGATCTCCAAGATCAGCGACCGACCGGTGGCCAAAGAGGCCTGCCTTGTCGTGATCTACGGGCTCGAGCTGGGCAAGAAGTTCAACCTGAACCGGCCCCAGATCATCATCGGCCGCTCGTCCAAGGCCGACATCCAGATCGATCAGGAAGCGGTCTCCCGCAACCACTGCAAGATCATCAACACCGGCAACGCGATCATGCTGCGGGACATGGGGTCGACCAACGGCACCTACGTCAACGACGAGATGATCGACGAGTACGTCCTGCGTGACGGCGACTTCATCAAGGTCGGCCGCTGCATCTTCAAGTTCCTCAGCGGCAACAACATCGAGAACGCCTATCACGAGGAGATCTATCGGCTCACCACCGTGGATGGCCTCACGCAGGTGTTCAATCGCCGCTACTTCGTGGAGACCCTCGAGCGGGAGATCGGCCGCGCGCTGCGCTATCGCCGCGATCTGTCGCTGATCATGTTCGACATCGACAGGTTCAAGGGCGTCAACGACAGCTTCGGTCACCTCGCGGGTGACCACGTGCTCAAGCACCTCGCCAGCGTGATCAAGACCCGGATCCGTCGCGAAGATGTTCTCGCGCGCTACGGCGGCGAGGAGTTCGCGATCGTCCTCCCCGAGATCGATCACTACAACGCGATGCAGTTCGCCGAGAAGATCCGGAAGCTCGTCGAGGTCGCCGAGTTCAAGTTCGAGGACGCGGTGATCCCTGTCACCGTGTCGATAGGGGTCGCGGCCCTGCGGGGCGAGATCGAAGACGCACTCGAGTTCATCAAGCAGGCGGACACGCACCTGTTCGCCGCCAAAGAGGGTGGCCGTAACGCGGTGAAGGGCTGATGGGCACCGGGGGCGTGGGAGGCAGTGGAGGCGTACGGCGCGCGGATTCCACGCCAGGGATCACCGAGGACTCGGAGAGCGCGCGGGAGCTCCGCGAGAAGAAGCGCGTCCTCGCCGCGCTCGTGGTCCACGATCTGCGGAGCCCGCTGTCGGGCGTGCAGGGCTATCTCCAGCTGCTCCGCGAGGAGCTGGTCGAGGATCCGGCCCACTCGCAGACCGCGCTCAGCTATCTCGACGATGCGGTGACGCTGGTCGGCAAGGCGCTCGGCCTGGTCGCGACGATCCTCGATGTCGACGAGCTCGAGGACGGCATCCTGCGCGCGCAGCTGGCACCGGTGCGGATCATCGAGTTGATCGAGCGCGCGAAGTCCGGCAACCGGGCGCAGTTCGAGGTCCGCGGCCTCGCGATCGATGTCGAGGTCGATCCGGACATGGTCGTGCGCCTCGATCGCGATCTGTTCGCGCGCATCCTCGAGAACCTGATCGACAACTCGGCGCGCTATGCGCCGCGCAACGGCCGCTGCGCGATCGCCGTGCGTCGACGAGCAGGGCGTGGAGATCGCGATCGGCAACAGCGGCCCGCCGGTGCCCGCGTCGGAGCGCGAGCGGATCTTCGGTCGCTACTTCCAGGTCGAGGCGCGGCGCGCCGCGGCGCGTGCGAACCGCGGCCTGGGCCTGTACTTCTGCAAGCTCGCGGCGGAGGCCCACGGTGGCACGATCCACGTCGAGCAACGAGGCGATCTGGGCGCCGTGTTCGTCGTCCGGATCCCGGAGTAGGGCGCGGCGCCGCGGCGTGAACCATGAGCTGGGCGCCACTCGCGTTGTCGCTGGAGGTCGCCGCCCTGTCGATGATCGTCGCGCTCGTGTTCGGTACGGGCATCTCCGTGCTGCTGACCTGGAAGCGGCTTCCGTTCCGCGAGTTCCTCTATGCGCTGGTCTGCGCCCCCCTGGTGCTGCCGCCCACGGTGCTCGGCTACTACCTCCTGGTGGCGCTCGGCACCGATAGCGCGATCGGCCGCGCGTGGGAGAGCCTGACCGGCTCGACGATCGTGTTCTCGTTCACCGGCGCCGTGATCGCCGCCGCCGTCGGCTCGCTCCCGATGGTGGTCCGCTCTGCGCGGATCGGGCTCGAGGCCGTGGAGCCGAACCTGATCGCCGCCGCGCGCACGCTCGGCGCGAGCCCCACGCGCGTGCTGTTCACGGTGGTGCTGCCGCTCGCGGCGCCTGCGATCGTGGCCGGCGCGATGCTCGCGTTCGCCCGCGCGCTCGGTGACTACGGCATCACGCAGATGGTCGCCGGGCAGATGATCAACGGCACGGAGACCGCCTCGATCCACGTGATGAACGCGCTGTACGGCGGCCGCGAGGAGGACGCGCGCAACATGGCGATCGTCACGACGGTCGTCGGCGTGGGGCTGCTCTACGTCGCCAACCGCGTCCTGAAGAAGCTCTCGGGGGCCCATGTCTGAGGCCGCGGGCCAGGGCCTGGTCGCGAAGCTGCGCCTGCAGCGCGGGACGTTCCTGCTCGATGTCGACCTCGACTGCGGCCCGGGCATCACGTGCGTGATGGGGCCCTCGGGATCCGGGAAGAGCACGATCCTCGCGCTCCTCGCCGGGCTCGCGGTCCCCGATCAGGGCACGGTGACGCTCGGTGGCCAGACCTGGCTCGATCGGGCCAAGGGGATCGACGTGCCGGTCCACCACCGGCGGCTGTCGTACATGTTCCAGGGCCTCGCGCTGTTCCCGCACATGACCGCGCAGCACAACGTGGAGTACGGGCTCCACCAGCTCGAGCGCAGCGTGCGTGCGGCCACGGCGACCAAGCTCCTCGAGCGCCTCGGCGTGGCGCACCTCGCGCACCGGCGGCCGCGGACGTTCTCCGGCGGCGAGGCGCAGCGCGTGGCGCTCGCACGCGCGATCGCACCGGCGCCCCGGCTGCTCCTCCTCGACGAGCCGTTCTCCGCCCTCGATCGCGATCTGCGCGCGCAGCTGACGACGCTGGTCCGCGAGCTGGTGGCGGAGCTCGCGATTCCTCTCGTGCACGTCACGCACTCGGTGGCCGAGGCGCGGCTGCTCGCCGATCAGGTGCTGCGGATCGAGAAGGGCAAGATCGTCGATCGCGGCAGCGCGGACACGGTGCTCTCGCACACGACGACGCTCGAGGACTGACGCGCGGCCGTCGCTAGAAGATCGGACCCGTCGTCGGCGGCCCTACGCAGCGCTGGATCTGGTCCCGATCGCTCCGCTGGGCGAGCCCGGGGCGCGTCACGCAGCCCACCCCGGAGCAGCGGGCGAGCACGCGGTTGTGCGGATAGTCGACGTCGATCTCGGTCGTGCGCAGGGCGTTGGTGCCGAGGATGCCGTCGACCTCGGGCTGATCGGGGCGGAGCTCGGTGCGGAGCGCCTGGAGGGTCGGCTCGGCATCGTTGACCACCAGGACCTCGAGGCCGGTCGGTGGCGAGAGCTCGATGATCGCGGGCACGGCGCAGAACGTGTCGCCGTTCTCGCACGGGCAGTCGTCCTCGGTCACGCAATCGCGCTGGACGATCAGGTGGCTGCCGTAGGTCTGCCGGCACGGCGCGCGCGGCGAGGACGACGAGCTCGCCACCAGCGATAGCGCGTCGAGCGATCCGAGGTGGCCCGAGATCGCGCCCGAGGGCAGGTTGATCGTCGCGGTGGGAAGCGATTCGAGGCTGGGCGCGGTCTTGTGCGCCTTCACGTAGCGCCGGTAGGCGGTCTCGCCGAGCAGCGTGATCCCGATGCCCGTCGAGAGCACGAGCAGCGCATCCGCGCCGCGCTCGCCCTGCGGCTTGGCGGCATCCGGGTCCGCGCCGAGGCAGGCCTGCAGCGCCACGCGGCGCCCGCCGAACGGCAGCTCCGTGCCCGCGAGCACCAGCGTGCCGCCGCCGCGATACGGGGAGGGGAACACGGCGTCGCATGCGCGGCCGCGATCGTCGTCGGCGCCGCCGATGTCGGGCAGCACGAACACGTGCTGATCGCCGAGGCGGAGGCGCACGGCATCGCCGGCGAGGACGTCGGCGCCGATCACCGCCTCGAAGGGCAGGGGCTGGGTCGCCGGCCCCACCACGCAGGTCGGCTCCTCGCACGGATGCAGGGCGATCAGCTGCGCGCCGGTGAGCTTGGCGCGCGGCTGCCCGTTCTCGTCCACGGGCGGACCTGCCAGGCCCCGCGCCCCGAGCACCACCACATCGGCGGTGGAGACCGAAGGCGCGATGCCGGCGCCCGGATCGACGAGCGTGACCGGCGACAGCAGATCCAGCACCGCGCTGCGATCCACGACCCCGGGCTGCCGCAGCCCGACCATCACGGCGCCGCTCGCGAGCTCGACCTCGATCGGGTACTGGTCGCCGGAGAACCCGTTGGTCAGGAAGCTGTCGGTGATCAGCGTGCAGCCGGTGCTCGCGGCGAGCACGCAGACGGCCGCGACGCGCGCGACGCGCGTGCTTAGGCCCACGGCAGCTCGTGCACCGTGGCCTTGCGGCCGTCGATCTCGACGATCCCGCCGGGCTCCCACACGGTGCGGTGCAGGTAGCCAAGCGCGAGCGTGGTGGCTCCGTCGATCACGCTCGAGGTCACGGTGCCGGCGTTGTCCTTGGTGGCGTGCTTGATCGGCGCGCCGGCGGCGAGGGGCGCATCGCCCTCCACGGTGAAGCCGCGCAGCGCCTTGGCCGAGTTGCCCTGCGAGTGCACGCGGAACACCGGCTCCTGGCCGACGTAGCAGCCCTTGCCGTAGTCGAGGAACTGCGCGAGCGGGGTCTCGAACGGGAAGTGGTCCTCGTCGACGTCCGCGCCGTAGCGCAGGAACCCGGCATGGATCCGCATCCGCTCGACCTGCGGCTCGCGGTCATCACGCGACGCATCGTTCGCACCCTCGATGATCGGCGCGCGCCACACATCGATAGCGTCCTCCCACATCTGGTGCGCGGGGCCCGTGATCGGCTCGAAGTTGACGTCGTCCATCACGGCGTAGCGCTCGAGCAGCGTGCGGGTCTTCTCGGCGAGCTCGGGCTCGCACGCGATCACGAAGGCCTCGCCCAGGTGCGCGATGTCGATCACCGAGAGCACGCGGCCCTTGGGGTTCAGGATCGCGCCCCAGCCATGGGCGCCATCGGCGAGCTGCTCGACGTTCACGGTGGTCAGGCCCTGGAGGAACCGGACCCGGTCCGAGCCGGTCACCCGCAGGCGGCCCCACGAGGTGCGATCGACGATCACGGCGCCATGCATGGTCATGGTGTACCAGGCCGCTCGCCCGTTCGCTCGGTCCGGCCTGCCGCCTCGAGCCGCGCGCGGCGCCGGGTCTCGGCCTCGTGGTGCCGGCGCTGGTCACTCTCGGTAACAAGGGACAGCGGCGTGATCGGGCGTGGGCGCCCATCGCCGTCGATCGCGACGAACGTCAGGTACGCCTTGGTCACGTAGCGCCGGGTGCGCGTGTGCATGTCCTCGGTCTCGACGCGGCAGCCGACCTCCATCGAGGTCCGCGACGTGAAGTTGACCTGGGCCTGGAGCACGACGATCTCGCCGACCCGGACTGGCGACATGAAGTCGAGCCGATCGATCGAGGCCGTGAGCACCGCTCCGGCCGCGTGGCGCATCGCGGCGACGCCGGCGCAGACGTCGATCCACTGCATCATGATCCCGCCGAACATGACCCCGGCGGCGCCGTTGGTGTGCATCGGCATCACGATCTGCGTCATCACGCAGCGTGTCTCTTCGGGCGTCACTCGCCCGAAACCTTACTTCTTCTTGGCTGGCGCGGCGGGCTTCTTCGCCGCCTTCGCGGCCACGATCTTGCGCTTGATGCGGGCCTTCAGCTTCTGCTGGCTCCGCTTGCGCCGCATCTTCAGCGTCTTCCGGTTGTCGTTGCGTCCCATTGTCGAGCTCCTTGGTGCGGACCGTATATCAGAACTGGGCCCGTGCTGCGAAGCTCAGGTGCAGCCGTCCTCGCGGATTGTCGCCGAGCTGGGGCCTGAGCGGGATGGCCCGCTCCACCGCGAGCGACCCGAACGGGGTCACGATGCGGAACAGGGCCACACCCGCGGAGGGCCGGATGTCGTCCTCGGTGACCGTGGACCACTGGTTGGTGATCAGGCCGGCGTCGACGAACACCCCCGCGGCGAACACCTTCCAGATCCGCAGCTGGGCGTCGAGGGACGACATCACCCGGATGTTGCCGCCGGCGGGCAGGATCCGGATCTGGGACAGGTTGCCGAGCGGGGGCACGCCGACCTGGATGATCTCGGTGGCCAGGCGGTCATCCTCGTAGCCGCGGACCGTGGAGTCCCCGCCGGCGAAGAACCGCTCGACCTCGGGCAGGAGGACCGCGCCGCCGAGCGGGATGCCCTGGTCGTAGCGGAGGTCGGCGCGGAGCACGAGGTTGTCGCCGACCGGCCAGTACTTGGTGCCGGCCGCCGACAGCTTGAAGAACGTGTCCTGGCCACCCGGGAACACCGGGAGCACGAACGCCCACGAGGCCTGGGCCTCGAACCGGAAGCCATCCTCCGGTGCGAGCGGTGACAGCGTGCCTCGTCGGTCGGTGCGCTGCTCCCACTCGAACGCGGCGCCGATCGAGCCGGTGCGCGTGGAGATCGGGACCTGGGTCTGATCGTCGTCGGCCCCCGCCGGGCGCAGCACGTCGACCGGGCGCTCGCGGAGGCGGAAGTCGTAGTGCGGGCCGAACGTCAACGCCCGGGCAGGGCGCGTGCCGATGCGCTGGCGCTGCCAGGTGCGCAGCAGCGACAGCGTCACACCATCGGTCGTGATCACGCCGAACCGCGGCGTGTCCTGGCGGCGATGGAAGCCGGTGAGCTCGGTCTGGAACGCGAGCGTCTTCGGGACGTGGAGGTACTGCTCGGACAGCCACTGCGGGAACCGCAGCGTGCCTTCGGCCGAGAGCTGCTTGAGCTTGAGCTCGTTGTTCAGGGCCTTGCCCAGGTCGAAGCCGATCGTGCCCTTGAGATCGAGCGAGATGCCGAGCCCGAACAGGTTCTTGAGCCCGGGGCTGAGCGTGAGGAACGCGCCGTTGTAGGACGAGCCACCGACCTCGACATCGACCTGGGCGAGGTAGTCATATCGCTCGGCGATCTCGACCACGGCGTTGACCGAGCCCTCGCTGATGTTCTCGAGATCGGGGAGCGCGACGTTGACCGCATCGAACAGGCCGCTGTTGCGGAGGCGGCGCGCGCCATCGGCGAGGGCGTCCTTGGTGAGCGGTGCGCCCTCGTCGAGCTCGAGGAGCTTGTGGATGATCGAGTCCCGGGTCCGGAAGTTTCCGCGGATCACGACCTTGCCGATCGTCAGCGCCTGCACATCGGCGAGCTTGTAGAACGCGCCCATCCGGTGCGGCCCGAGCAACCGGGACTCGTAGGCGACCTTGGCGCGCGGGCGGCCGTGGCTGTACAGACGGTCCTTGAGCTGATCGCGGGTGTCGAACGCGATCGCCTCCCGGAACTTGAGGTTCGGCGCGAGCGCGACGCAGCGCGCGTCGGTGGCCGGCGTCGCGAGCTGCGGCTCCTGGTAGAGCTCCGCGAGATCCGCCAGCACCAGCGCGCACAGCGCCTTGTCGTTCGGCGTCTTGATCGCGTCGTCGTCGTCGCCGAGCGAAACCGAGAGCTGCGTCAGCAGGGTCGGCAGGCCCTCGTCGATGGTGTAGCGGACGTAGAGATCCTGGCCGCGATCCACGGCGAGCAGCGCCGCGGTGAGCGCCGCGCTGCCGAGCCCGGCCGGCGAGGTCGCCGCATCGACGTGCACGCGCGCTTCGCGATAGCCGGCGCGCCGGTAGGTCTGGACCAGCGCGAGGACATCCGCGGCGAGCTGCGCCGAGGTCGCGCGCGAGCTCTGGCCGAACAGGTTGGCCGAGAACCGCGCCTCGCGGGTGCCGATCACCTCGCGCAGCGCGTCCTCGGTGAGGGCATGGTTGCCGACGAACGAGACCGTTCGCACCTGGCGCTTCTGCCCGGCCTCGATCCGGAACAGCAGGCGATCGTAGGGCTCGAACCGCTCGCGGCTCCACGTCACGCGCGCATCGAAGTAGCCCTTGCCCTGGAGGTACGCCGTCAGCGCTTTGCCGCTCTCGCCGGCCTCGACGTCATCTGACGACGCCGCCTGATCGAACGTGAGCTGTGCGCGCAGCTCCTTCTCCGGGATCGCCGCCGGATCGTGCCCCTCGAACACCACGTCGAGCTTGCGCCGGACGTCGACCGTCACGTTGAACCGGACCTTCTTGGTGCGGCGATCGAACGAGGTCAGCGGATCGAAGTCGGTGCGGACGCGGACCGCGGGGTAGCCAGCCAGATGGAACATGTCGACGACGGTCTGGATGTCCGCGGTGTGCGTCGAGCGGCGGAACCGGATCGTGCCGAAGCAAAACCGATAGGTCTTGCAGGGGTGGCGGAACGCGTCGCGGATCTTGTCGTTGGTGACCGGGGAGGGATCGCGGGGCGCCACGTTGATCACGCCGGTCTCGTAGTCGGGGCCGAGCTTGACCTTGATCCGGATCGTGACCCCCCGGCCACGCTTCTTCTGCGACGTGGTGACCTTGGCCTCGAAGAAGCCCTCGTCGCGGAGGTACTCCTCGATCCGGCGCTGCTCGTCATAGATCTCGCAGGCGCGCTCCTTGGGGGTCCACGGCAGGTACGAGCCGATCCGCACGCGCATGCGCCGCTTGATCTCGTCGTCGAGCAGCGGCGTGTTGAGGATGTCGACGAACTTCTGCTTCACGTCGACCTCGATCGTGCGCACCATCGGGAGCGGCGACAGGCCGATCACCGCGGTGGTGCCGGTGGCCGTGTCCCGGGTCCCGAGGCCCACGAGCTGATAGCCGAACGAGCTCGCGATCTTCGTGATGTCGGCGCGCGCGTCATCGGTGAGTGCGCGATGCCGGCGCATCGTGGGCTCGAACAGAGCGCGCACGGTGGGGGCGGAGTCGGTGAGCGTGCCGGTGATCTCGAAGCTGCTCCAGGTCACCGGCGGGGTGACGGTCGCGGTCGGGGCGGCGGTCGGGGCGATCTGGCCACAGGTGCCCGGATCGAACGTCTGTGCGGTGAGCGCATCGTCGTCGGCCTCGGCGTCGGCGTGCGCGGCGCGCGGCGCTCCGATCGCCACCAGGGCGGCGAGGACGACGAGGCGGGAGAGGGCGCGGCGGGTCACGGGATGAACAGGATCCAGCGGTAGACGACCTTGACGCTGCTGTCCTGGATGTCTTGCTCGGCGGGATCGTAGAAGTTCTTGTTGAGGTAGCCGATCTGTCCCGACAGGTTCCGGACCGGGGTCTTCAGCTCGCCGCGCAGGTTGAACGTGTTACCGCGGATGGTCTGCTCGCCATCGCTGATCACCCGGATGTTCTCGAGCAGCTTCTTCTCGAGCCGGAAGCCGATCGAGCCGAAGCCGATCTCGAGGCGCAGCACGTCGAGGCCGGACCACCGGGTGAGCGAATCGCCGAGCAGGTTCGAGACCCAGTCGCCGGCGAGGTCCTTGACGATCTGATCGGCGAAGCCCTGGCTGGGGTTGGTGGTGGGATCCTGCTTGGTGGGATCCGAGCCGAGCGATTGATCGCCGAGCGAACGGCGCAGGGACTCCTGGTTGCGGCCGAGCACCAGCAGCGAGAGGGTCTGGCTCTTGTTGTAGCCGGTGGAGGTCTTGAGGTCCCACTGCGGGTTCGAGAGCGGGCCGCTGATGGTCAGCGTGATCAGGTGCTCCTGGCCCGAGAGGTCCCGATAGTCCGGCGCCTCGCTGACCACGTTGAGCAGCGGATCGCCGGCCTTCTGGTTCTCGGCGAAGTCGATCGATCCGGAGGTGCGCGTGAACCGCGCGCGGGTGCCGGGGATCCGGAACTCGCCGCGCTCGACGCGGATCGAACCCGACATGCGCGGGTCGCGCGGCGTGTTCGTGATCTCGATCAGCGGGCCGACGAGATCGATCGTCGCGATGTTGTTCTTCACGCTGAACCGGCGCACATCGAGGCTGAGGTGCAGGTCGGCGTTGCCGAGCAGCGGATACTCCTCCCAGAACGGCCGCGAGGGCGCGGCGGTGGAGCCGATCGAGCGGATCTGATCGGTGAGCTCGAAGTTGTTCTTGTATTCGCCGTCGATGATCGAGACGCTGCCGCCGATCGAGAGCCGCGTGACGCCGGCGGGCTTGTCGATCACCACATCGCGCGCGGAGATCACGAGATCGAGCGTGCCGGGGACCTTGAACGGGATGTTGTCGGCATCGAGCTTGACCGCCAGAGACGTCAGCTCGCCGTCGCGGAGCTCGATCTTGCCGTTGATGTTCGACAGCGCACCCTCGCCATCGATCGAGCCGCGGACGTCGTCGATCGCGAGCGTGTACGTGCGGTGGTCACCGCTCGTGACGGTGGTCTCGATGTCGATGCTGCCCTTGAAGAACGACAGCTCGCGGCGCACGCCACGCGGGATCAGCGACAGCGGACGGTCCTTGCCGCTCGGATCGAACACCAGCGTTCCGGAGATCAGCGGCAGGAGGCCCTTGCCCGAGAGGATCAGGTCGCCGTCGATCGTCGCGAGCCCACCGGCCTGCGAGACCATCCCGGGCGCCGCCACCAGCAGCATCTTGCCGGCGAGCTTGCCGCTGATCAGCACGGACCAGTTCGCGGGCGTGAGCCCGTTGAGGGTGATGTTGCCCTTGACGTGCAGCTCGCCCTTCTCGTCGAGGTGCTGATCGCGAACCTGGACGATCACGTCGGTGAAGCCGAGGCTGCCGTTCGCGAGCTTGATCAGGCCGGTCGGCGCCTCGATCACGGTCTCGCCGCCCACCGGGCGCAGCCGGATCGGGTTCGCGGCCTTGGGGTTCTTGGTCCACAGGCCGTCCGGATCGAGATCGATCGAGGCCTCGTACGTGGGCTTGTCGAGCGATCCGGAGATCGCCGCCGACAGCCGCACCCGCCCGGAGGCCTCGTCGAACCGGGTATCGAGCAGCGGCTGGACCAGCGCGAGATCGAGCTCGCCCGTGGCCTCGATCGCCACCGAGGCCTGCGTGGCGTGGCCGCGGACCTCGACGATGCCCGCCGGCGTGGCGAACCGGGTGGTGCACGGGACGCGTCCACCGACGGCCGTCGGGTCCTTGCACGCGAGCTCGAGCGACGTGGGCGTGATGCGCAGCGAGACCGCGGCGCGCGCACCGGGCGCCTGATCGATCACCGAGAGGCGCAGCGGCGTGAGCCGGCCATCGGTGCCGCGGTGGTTGACGATCGCCACCACCTCGGACAGCTCGACCCAGGCCTCCGGCTCGACGGGCTTGGCCGGGAACAGCTCGGTCTTCACGGTGATCGTGCCGGAGACCCAGCCCTGCACCTGCTCGGGCATGCCGAGGAGCTTGGTCAGATCGGTCACCGCATCGAGCTCGATCCGGCGGCCGGTGACCGCGATCTCCACCGGGAACGGCGCGGTGGTGCCGAGCGTGCCGTGGATCTGGAGCCGATCGGCCAGCATCGCGCCATCGATCCGGATCCCGGGCTTGCCGCCCGCCAGCGTCGTGGGCTCGACGCGGAGCTGGCTGTCGCCGACGAACGCGTTCATCAGCCAGGTGCGCAGGAGCGTGATGTGGCCGTCCGCCTGCGGCGCCGTGGGCGTGCCGGCCAGGTGCAGGGTCATCCGCGCGTCGCCGCCGAGGATCCGCTTGTGGAGGAACTGCTCGAGGATCGCGAGCGGCAGATCCACCGAGACCGCGCCGCCCAGCCGCGCGGGCACCGCGGGCGCGCGCGAGTTGCCCTTGATCGGCGGCAGCTTCGCCACCGTGGCATCGAGCACGCCGCCCGCATCGCGCTTCGCGGCGACCACGAGGCACGAGCCGCCGGTGCGCTTCGCGGTGGCGCACTTCTCGAGATCTTCGGGGGACGTGTACACCGGGCGCGGGCGGCACGCGGCGTCGTCGGGGCGGTTCACGCACAGCGCCACGTCGGAGTACGTGTCGCCCTTGATCGTCAGCTTCTGCGCCTTCGCATAGACCTTGGCGTAGTCGAGCCAGTCGAGCGCCGGCCGCGTCTTGACGACGCTGACGCGATCGAGCTGGGCCTCCACGGTGTCGAGCGTGCCCTTGACCGTGCCGACCAGGCCGCACAGCCGCGCCGCATCGATCCGGCGGCCAGAGAGCGTCAGCCGCTCGATGAACGGCAGGGCGCCATCCACCCGGATCCGCCCGTTGCCGGTCAGCTCGCCGCCGAGGCCCTGCGAGGTCATCTTCGCGATGTCGACGATGCCGTCCTTGAACTGGGTGTCGATCAGCCGCAGGCGATCGAGGCACGGCACGCCATTGAGCTCGGTGTTGATGCTGACCGTGGGGTTCTTGAGCGGGCCGTTGATGATGATCACGCTGCCGCCGCCGGCGCCCGACACGAAGTCCGGAAGACCGAAGCGCCGGAGCCACGCCCCGAGATCGGGGAACGTGCCTTCGATCCGCATCCGGATGTCCTCGTGGAGGATATCGACCAGACCATCGAACACCGCGTGGCTCTGACCCGCCTCGATCGCGACCTTCTCGACGTGGATCGATCCGAAGTTGTCGCTCGTGAATAGCCGCCCCTTGTGGACGCGCAGCAGCGTGCTGGTGGGGGAGGGCCCGAGCGAG
The DNA here is from genome assembly GCA_016720595.1 of Myxococcales bacterium. Classification (GTDB taxonomy): domain Bacteria; phylum Myxococcota_A; class Polyangia; order Haliangiales; family Haliangiaceae; genus JABFXX01. The sequence continues at coordinate 402,286 of JADKKI010000002.1, read as the reverse complement.
AGATCGAAGTCCTCGAGCGCGAAGCCCTCACCAGGGGTGGTGTCGCCCTTCGCGCGCAGGCGGCCCTTCAGGAACTTGCCGGCGGCGCGCGCGACGTTGGGCGGCAGGAACCGCCCGGCATCGATCGCCTTCGTGATCTCGATCTGCGCGTTCGCGATGTACGGGCGCAGGCCGAACGTGGCCGACAGCTCGACCTCGCCGGGCTCCTTGCCGCCGCGGATCAGCGCCTTGGTCTTGTCGATGAAGCCCTGCTCGTTGACGAGATCGATGCCGCCGTGGACCTCGGCGAGCGTCAGCCGCAGCGGCTCCTCGTCGGCGCGCAGCGGGATGTCGAAGTCGAGGTTCTTGAGATCGAGGCCGACCTTGGGCGAGGCGACGAACGGGCCGGTCAGCGTGATCGTGCCGTTCAGGTCATCGCCGCCGACGGTGGACTTGATGCACGTGCGCACCATCGCGCCGAGGTTCTTGGCGTCGAGCTTGAGGTTCCACGAGCCGTCGTACGGGCGATCGAAGTAGCTGTTGAGCTCGCCGGTGAGCCGGATCGAGCCGCTCTCCTTGTCCTCGAACTTGTAGCGCGGGATCAGCCGGCCATCTTCGGGCTCGCCGGGTGCCAGCTCGCACGGCACCGTGCGCGCCGACAGATCGAGCTCGAGCGTGTTGGCGATGAAGTCGTGGCGCGGCCACTCCGTCGGCAGCTGCGCGAGGCGGTTGAGGTTGATGTCGACGAGGCCGAGGTCGTACTTCGCGAGCCGCTCCTTCGGCGGATAGACCTGCGAGCCGGGCGTGAGGCCGGGCAGGGGCATCCGGAACGCGGTGCGCGGCCCCTCGTCGAGCACGCGGATGAGGCCCCGCGGCGAGGTCACGGCGAGGCGCACGTAGAACTTCGCGATCAGCGGATCGGTCGGGTCCATGTAGAGGAACGAGTGCTTGGCCTGATCGGTCCCCGCGTCGTCGCCCGAATCGACGTTGACGTGCTCGAGCCGCCCGGTGAACCCGAAGCCGATGTGATCGGGTGGGGCGTCCTCGGGCTGGTACGGGCGGAAGTTGATGTAGAGATCGAGATCGCGGATGTGGATGTCGCGCAGATCGAACACCGGCGGCGCCGAGTCCGCGTAGATGCCGGCGCGGAAGCCGGCGGCCATGCGCGGATAGAACGCGGTGATGATCGTGACGCTCGTACGATCGTAGGCGTGGAGCGGGTAGGGCTCGCGGGTCTCCTCGATCAGGGCCTGGCCGCTGTAGATCCACAGGTTCCGGAACACGAAGTCGTGGTTGCCGAACAGGAGCGCGTGGGCATCGATCTCCACCGTGACCAGAGGAGTTCGTAGGAGCTGCTTGCGCGGCTTCCGCTTGCTCGCCGGGTCGGCGTCCGCCCGCTCATCCGGAGTGCAGTCCTCGTTGGGGTCCCCGACCCGGACCTCGTCCGCGTCCCCCAGCACCTGGCTGAGTGCGCAGTCGTCCCACACCTTGACGTCCTTGATGACCACCGGGATCCACCCCCCGGTCACCAGCTTCTTGAGGTCCTTGGTCTCCCACTCGACCGAGCCGATCTCGATCCGGCCGCGCATCCGCTTGTTGAGGATCGACGCGATGTTGCTACCGAGATCTTCCCCCTCGAACTTCACGCGCAACACGGCGAACGCGGTGCCCAGAAGGACCACCACGGACAGGCCGATGACGAGCAGCCACCGGCGCACGCGCCGACGAGGAGGGGTGCTTTCCACTCGTGCCGCCGAACCTACCACGGGCAGACGATCGGCCCTCATGCCCCCGGGACGCCGTCGAGCGTGAGGTCATTCACGTCGATGCATTTCCGTCTGGCCTGCGTCCCGATCGGTCCGTATAGTGGGGAGTAGGACCGAAAGCGAGGCACTGTAGATGTCTGACGAGCAGCCCGAGACCGTCTCCCCCGTCCTTCGCAGAGAAGCCCTGTTACCCAACGAACGGGGCCGCGGGCTCGGTACGGTGGCCATCGTATGCACCATGGCTGGTGTCGCCTCGGGCCTCGCCCTGGCGACCACGCTGATGGCGATGCAAGTCGCCGACAGCATGTCGACCCGCGCCTGCCCGTACCACTCCGAGGTCCGGGAGGTCGAGATCCGCCCCGAGCACGGCTTCCTCGGGATTCGCTACGTGTTCCACGATGGCGTGGCCGAGATCGACAGCGTGCTGCCGGGCACCCCCGCCGAGGCGGTCTCGCTCCAGCCCGGCGATCGCGTGCTCTCGATCAACGGCGACCACGTGGACTCGGCGAGCGAGCTCCAGGAGCGGATCTTCGGTTCGCACCCCGGCGCCCGCCCCCTGCTGGTGATCCAGCGCGGCGACGAGACCACGACGCTGCGCCCCACGCTGATGGCGTGGCCGGCGATCACGTACTGAGCACTGACTGAGGGCGCCGAGCCGTGCGCCCTCGCAGAGGAAGCGGGCCTGGCCCTGCGGTGGCGCTGGAAGGGGGGCTGCCCCCTTTTACGGCCCGCAGTAGTCGATCGAGCTCTGCGCGCCCTCGCGGAGGCGCACGCAGGTCGAGACCGTCTGGTCCTCGCGCTGAAACGACACCACCATCTGCTCGCCGACGTTGGCGCGGACGGGCGCGGTCGGGCCGACGCTGCCATCGGGGTGCGCGGCCTCGATGATGCCGACGCCCCGATCCCGGTTGTAGATGAAGACGATCGAGCCCTCGTAGTTGATGTCGGGCGGGTAGACGAACGAGGCGCTCTTGTTCGCTGCGTCCCCGGTCAGGGTGAACTCCATCCGCGCCGGATCCGGGGGAGGGATCGGGATCGACGGCGTCACGCACCCGCCCAGGGCGAGGACGAAACCAGTCAGGAGGAGGGTGGGCCGGAGCACGCGCATGGAACCAACCACAGGGAACAGCAAACGACGATCCAGCTCCAGGATACCGGATCTTCGCTAGTTACGAGAACGGCCTGCCAATTTCGTTGGCAGGCCGAGTACTTGGTAGGCAGCCGATGTCCGGCTGCTGGACCTTAGTTGGTCCGCTTGACGGTCGTCGGGAACATGATCGACACGCCGGCACCGAAGAAGATGTGGTGCAGGAAGCGGCTGTCGTCGCTGGTCACGGCGAGGTTCGCGTTGAAGTCGGCGCCGGACGGGTTGTCCGAGAACGCGTAGTCACGAACCGTCAGGTCGAGCGCGATGAAGTCCGACAGGAACACGTGGATGCCGCCGCCGAGATAGAGGCCGAGGCGGCTGCCATCGTTGAGCGGCTTGTCGTTGTTCGGGTTGTTGTCCGCCGGGATCGTGTCGGCACCTTCCTGGTGCGACATGCCGGGGAACTTGTCCGTGCAGACCGTCGCCGCGCAGCTGCTGGTCAGGCTCGCGAACGAGACACCGGCCTGGAAGTAGAAGTCGAACGCGACGTAGGCCTGGCTGAACGCGGCGAGCTTGCCGTACCAGGGCGTGAGGCTGACGTACGCGGCGCCGTGGAACGGCATCGAGTTCAGGTGGCTCTCGAACTCGGTCAGGCTCGGCTCGCGCGTTGCGGGATCCGCCGTCATCTCGAGCGTGGGCTTGATCTTCTTGACCAGGCCGGTGTCGAGTGCCGTCGAGCCGACGCCGACGACACCGATCGAGAGCATGTCACCGAGGTGGTACTCGAGCTTGGCGCCGCCGCCGATGATGTGGCGGAAGTCGGCGTTGATCGTGGACTCGAACAGCGGGGCGAGCTCGGACCGACCCTTGACGAGCAGCCGGCGGTGGCGAACCGCGACGTCGTTCGCGAGGCCGTTGGTGCGGCGCCCGGTGGTCTTCTCTTCCGCGTACGCCGAGGACGCCACGGCGAGGATGCCGACCGTCGCGAGGAACATGTGCTTCGTCTTCATGGGAGTCTCCTCGTCCTCAGCGGAAGGTCGTGTAGTCGAAGGAGGTGGGCAGCCAGAAGCTGACGCCGATCTGGAACATCACGTTGTTGATCAGCGCGCCATCGGCGTTGCTCTTCGCCTGATCCGCGGTGGCGTTCATCGTGGGCGAGCGGTCGGTCGGCTCGAACTTGTCGTAGAACACGTAGTCCCGGATGCCGAGCGAGACGGTCAGCCACTTGGCGAGGAAGAACCGCATGCTCGCGCCGACGTTCGGCATGATCAGCAAGTTCGTGAAGCCGGGGAACTTGGTGTCCCGGGGGACCACCTCGGACTGGCCAGCGCCGATGCCCGCGGTGAAGTACGCCTCCCAGGTGATGAGGCGCTTGTCGAACACGGCGAACTTGCCGTAGACGGGCACGTAGTGGAAGTCGAGCGCCGCACTCCAGTTGTACTGGTTCACGGTGGGCAGGCGGCGCGCCTGGCGAGCCACGAGATCGAACGGCTCGCGGAACGAGCTGACGTAGTAGTGACCCTCGACGCCGATCGCGAGGACGTCGGTGAGGTAGTAGCTGAGCTCGCCACCGATCGTGTAGTGGCGGACCATGTTGTCGTTCATCGTGGTCCCGACCATCGGCAGCAGCTCGGTGCGGCGCGCCTTCAGGAACGGCTTGCGGACGACGACGAGGATGTCCTTCCAGGACAGCGGGGTCTTCTTGACCTCGCCCGCCTTCACGGCGTTCGCGTTGGCCTGATCGGCGGCCGCCATGTCGGCGGACAGATCACCCGGGCCAGGCTCCGCGCCCATATCGATCTCGCCACCACCGGCGCTGCCGCTTCCGGCACCGTCGGCGGGATCGATCTCGATCTCGGGCTCGGGAGCGCCCTTCGCGCTTCCAGAGCCAGCTCCACCACCTCCGCCGCCGCCTTTCTTGGCGCCGCCTTTGGGGTCAGCAAGCGCACTGGAGGCCACGAGTGCCAGCCCCAGCAGGAACACGACAGATCGGTGGAATGCCCGCATTCGTAGGCGCTTCATAACACGTGCCTTTTTCCGCGCTCAAGCAAACGGCGCAGGTTTGGACGACAGGCCGACCCGCTGACAGTTGCGCTACCCAGCCTCACCAGTGCTGGCATCGGCGTACAGGGCCTCCACGAAGGCCGCAGGGTCAAATGGCCTCAGATCGCCGATCTTCTCGCCCACACCCACAAAGCGCACGGGGACCTTGAGCTCGTCACAGATGCCCAGGACCACCCCGCCCTTGGACGAACCGTCCAGCTTGGTCAGGACGATCCCGGTGATCCCCATGTCGTCCTTGAAGGTCTTGGCCTGGGCGATCGCGTTCTGCCCCGTGGTGGCGTCCAGGACCATCCAGGTCTCGTGGGGGCAGCCGGGGAGGGCCTTGTCCATCACCCGGCGGAGCTTCTTCAGCTCGTCCATCAGGCCCGAGTTCGAGTGCAGGCGCCCGGCGGTATCGCAGATCACGACGTCGAACGCCTCGTCGACCCCGCGCTTGATCGCGTCGAAGATCACGCTCGACGGGTCACCGCCGGACTTACCCTTGACGACCGGGACCTCGGCGCGCTTGCCCCACTCCTCGAGCTGCTCGGTGGCAGCGGCGCGGAACGTGTCGCCCGCGGCCAGCAGGACCTTCTTGCCGTCGAGGGTGAGCTGCTTGGCGAGCTTGCCGATCGTCGTGGTCTTGCCGACGCCATTTACGCCGAGCACCAGCAGGACGAACGGCTTGTGCGCGCTCATCACGACGGGGCTCGCGCCGACGTTCAGGATCTCCCGCGAGGTCTGGCGGATCCGCGCCCAGATCTTGTCGGCGTCCTCGAGATCATTCTTCGACATCCCGCTCTTCACGGACTGGAAGATCCGGTCGGCGGCGCGCGGGCCGATGTCGGCGGTGAACAGCACCTCCTCGAGCTCCTCGAGGGTCTGGGCGTCGATCTTCTTCTTGCCGAACAGCTTGCCCAGGCGCGCGACGAAGCCGCCACGGGTCTTGGCCAGGCCGGCCCTGTAGGCCTCGCGCGACTCCTCGTCGATCGGACCATCCGGCTCGACGGGCTCCGGCGCCTTGGCCTCGGCAGGCCTGGCCGGCTCACCCGGGCGGGGCCGCTTGCGCTCGCGGCGCGGCTTGCCGGCGCTCTCGGCCTCCTCCTGCCCGAGGCGCTCGCGGGCGCTGGTGGCGCCCTTGGCCTTGCTCTTCGCGGACGCCCGGCGAAGCACGACGAGGACGAGCACGATCGCGACGATCGCGATCCCGAGCTTTACCAGCTCGTCTACCGACAACATGGGCGGCTTATACCGTACATCGTGCTCCCCGTGCGCATCCCGGCGGGAGACCGCAAGGGCGCGACGACTACGGCACGCGCGTGCGTTCGCGGATCGCGCGCTCGACCCGGTCGCCAGCGGCGGTCAGGACGGTCTCGGGAGCCAGCCGTGGGGAGAAATAGATCTCCTCGACAAAATCGGTGAGGTCCGCGAGGGCGGGGCTGGGGCGCTTGCCGCGGACGTGATCGACGATCTGGCGCGGGGACCACACGCCCCACAGCCGCGACTCCGGAAGCAGCGGCTCGGCCGCCCGCCGATAGAGCTGGAACACGCGCTCGCGCACCGGGACCAGATCGATGCGCACGCCGCGCAGCTCGCCGCGGTGCGGGATCGAGACGCCGAACTTCTCGGTGACGTGACCGGGCGCGGCGACCTCGGCGCGCCACTCGCCGGGTTGCAGCTTCTCGAGCACGAAGCTGCCGTCTCCGGAGGTCCGGATCTCGCGCTCGAAGTCGCCCAGCGTCAGGCAGACCACGGCTTCGGGGACGGGACGGCTGCGGATCGTATCGCGGACCACGCCGGAGAACCCATCATCGTTGGGCCGGCGCAGGGTCGACATCACGCTCGGCTTGTTGGCCACCATCCCACCGGTGATCTGATCGACCTCGCTCTCGTTCGCCGCGACCTCGGCGGCGGGGGCCGCGCGGCGAAACCGGCGCCACGGCTTGGCGCGCGCCAGGAAGAACCCGCCGGCGGCGAACACCGTCGCGACGAACGCGGCGATCGTGTAGCTGACCGGCACCGGCTGCGGCGACGACACCTTGATGATCGCGGGCTCGCTGTGGCTCGGCTTGATGAAGGAGATGCCCGGATCGGACTGCACCTGGACCGCGAACTGGCCCTGGCCGATGATCTCGCCCTCGACCTTGAACTTGTAGCTGCCGTCGTCGGCGGTGGCGCCCTGGGCGAGCCGGCGATCACCGGACACCAGCGTCACGGCGGCGCGGGCCACCGGGTGGTCCTCCTCGTCGATGACCTTGCCGGTCACCGTCAGATCGTCCTCGTAGGCGAGGTCCAGCGTCGACGCCAGCATCGTGGTCTGGGTGGCCGTACTGAGCTCGAACGAGGCCTCCGCCTGCGCCTTCTGTCGGGTGTCATCGCCGGCGAACACCGCGCGGAGCCGCTTGGCACCCGGGCCCTTCGCCATCGCGCGGGTGAGCAGGAACGAGTGGCCGGAGTCGAGGCTCTGCACCGGCTGGAGGTCGCCGTCGGGCGCGCCGCCGAGCTCGACGCGGTTGCCCACGGAGATCGCGATCGGGAGGGTGACCGGCAGGTCATCCGCGGTGGCATTGACCACGACCCGCGCGCCACCCACCGCATCCTCGATCGCGATCACCAGCGCGACCTGGGCACGCGAGGGGTCGGTGATCGTGGTCTGGACGGCGGGCTCGAGCAGGGCGCCTCCCGGGAACTTGAGCTCCACGGACTGCGGGCCGGGTGGCACCGTGATCAGGGTCCGGAACCGCCCATCGAGCCCCGTGACCGCGGTGCCCGAGTCGTCACCGATCTTGATCGTGACCGTCTGGTTGCCGAGCCCATCCCCGGTCAGCTTGTCGACCAGCTGCCCGGTGACCTCGGCCATCCCGTCGCCGCGAAGCCGGACCCGGTCGAGCGCCAGGGAGGTCTGGGCCTTGATGTCGATGGTGGGTGCCGAGGCCGCCGGCACCGCCAGCGCCAGGACGACTGCCACGAGGGCCAGGACCCGCACCCCACTGGTGATAGCACGCAGGCCACGGCAAACCTTGAATGTCATAGGGCTGATCAACCCTGCGCGTGCCCCCGGGGTGTGCCTGGGGGGCGTGGAGTAAGCATGCGCATCAAGCGAGTCGAGATCATCGGCTTCAAGTCGTTCTGCGACCGTGCGGTCGTCAACATCAGCGAGCAGATCACCGGCGTGGTCGGCCCGAACGGGTGCGGCAAGTCCAACATCGTCGACGCGATCCGCTGGTGCATGGGCGAGCAGAGCGCCAAGCACCTCCGTGGCAAGGCCATGGAGGACGTGATCTTCGCCGGGTCCGAGAGCCGCGGGCCTGCGCCCATGGCCGAGGTCTCGCTGACGTTCGATGACGTCGGGTTCTCCCACGAGACGCTCGAGCTCGCGAAGCACTCCGACGAGGCCGAGACCGAGCGCGCGATCGCGGCGCTGTCCACCGATGAGCCCGACGGGGCCGAGCTCGGCGAAGACGGGTTGCCGCTGGTCGCGCTTGGCGAAGATGGGCTGCCGCTGGTCGCCGCCGAGGCGATCGCGGTGGTCGAGGCCACGCCGATCGTTCCCACCGGCAACGCCGGCACCTGGCTCGACGCCGAGGGCAACCCGATCCCGTCGCCGACCGAGGAGGTCGCGAGCATGCTGGCGGACCAGCCGCCGGCGATCGATTTCTCCCGGTACACCGAGGTGACCATCACCCGGCGCCTGTACCGCGATGGCACCTCGCAGTACTTCATCAACAAGACCCCGTGCCGGCTGCGCGATGTCACCGAGTTCTTCCTCGGTACCGGCGTCGGCACCAAGGCGTACGCGATCATCGAGCAGGGCCGGATCGGCCAGATCGTCAGCTCGCGCCCGGCCGATCGCCGGATGATCATCGAAGAGGCCGCGGGCATCACGAAGTTCAAGGCCAAGAAGAAGGCGGCCGAGAAGAAGCTCGATCAGACGCGGCAGAACCTGATGCGCGTCTCGGACATCGTCAGCGAGCTGGACAAGCGGATGGGCACGCTGCGCCGTCAGGCCCAGAAGGCCGAGCGCTACCGCAAGTACAAGTCCGAGATGCGGGACATCGAGCTGTGGAAGGCCGCGCACCGCTGGCTCGAGCTCACCGCCGAAGGTGGGCTGGTGTCCGGTCGGCTGGGCGAGGCCACCACGGAGCTCGAGGAGGCCCGCACCACGTGGACGGGCAAGGATGCCCACGTCGTCGCCGAGCGCGCGGAGCTCTCGGTGGAGGAGCGGCGGCTGCTCGGGATCCAGGAGCAGGTGTACGAGCTCGAGAATCGCCTGCGGCTCGGCGAGAGCAAGATCGGCTTCGAGCGTCGCGAAGCCGAGGAGCTCGACACGCGGACCGCCCTGGCGCGGACCGAGATCGAGCAGGTCGGTGCGCAGCGGGCGCAGGGCGCGGAGGAGCTGGCGCTGCGCCAGTCCGAGCTGTCCGCGCTCGAGACCGAGGTCGAGCGCGAGTCCGCCGATGTCGCGCAGCGCGAGGCGGCGGCCGGCGAGGCGCGCCAGATGCTGACCAACACGCAGGGCCGCCTGGACGAGGCGCGCGTGGAGCTCGGCGGTCGGCGCACGGAGATCGCCACGGCCAACGCTCAGGGCGAGGCTCTCGCGCGTCGTCGCGAAGAGGCCGAGCGTCGGCTCGGGCGCGTGATGACGGAGACCGAGCAGCACGAGGAGCGCGTGCGCGAGCTCGATCGCGAATCGCGTCGGGTCGACGGTGCGCTGATCGAGCTGCGCCAGACGCGGCTCGATCTCGGTAGCCAGAACCAGGGCTTCGAGGAGCGCCGCGAGACGCTGGCCACCGAGAGCGCCCGCGGCGAGGCCGAGGTCGAGACGCTGCGCACCGAGCTGCATCGCCGGACCTCGCGCCTGACGTCGTTGAAGGAGATCCAGGAGCGCTACGAAGGCTTCGCCCGTGGCACGCGCGCCGTGATGCAGGGCGTGGGCGAGCTGGGCGAGCGGTTCACCACCGATGACATCCGCGGCGTGGTCGCCGATGTGGTGCGTGCGCCCGAGACGCTCGAGGTCGCCGTCGAGGCGGCGCTGGGCGATCGGCTCGGCGGCGTGCTGGTCAGCCAGCCCGAGGTCGGGCTCGCGGCGATCGGATATCTCAAGGCGGGAGGGGCAGGGCGCAGCGCGTTCGTGCCGATGCGTGATCTGCTCGCGCGGGACAGCGCGGTCCCCGCGCCGATCGCGGGCTACCACGCGGACGCGTCGGACGCGTCGGGCGCTGTCCCGTCGGGCTCGGGCCCGGTGGGCTTCGAGGGCGAGGGCGGCTCGTCGTCGTTCATCTCGCCGGCGTGGGAGACCCCTGGCGTGGCGGGTGGCGGCAAGATCGAGGTCGAGGATCGGTCCGAGCTGGTCGCCGGCATCATCGCGGTCGCGAACGACCGGGGCAACCCGGCGATCGCCGGCGAAGGTGTGCTCGGCCGGATGGCCGACCTGGTGGCGTTCGAGGACGGTTACGCCGACGTCGGCAAGCGTCTGCTCGGCGGCACGGTCGTCGTCGAGAACCTCGATCACGCGCTGGCGCTGCACAACGCAGGCGTCACGGATCGTCTGGTCACGCTCGACGGCGACGTTGTCGACGAAGATGGCGTGGTCGCGGGCGGATCGCGCGATGCGCAGGGCGCCGGCGTGCTCGCGCAGAAGCGTGAGATCCGTGACCTCGAGGAGATCACCGGCACGCTCGAGCACGAGCTGTCCGAGGCGATGACCCGCCTGGTCACCGCGAAGACCGAGCTCAAGCAGGTGATCCTCGCGCTCGAGGGCCTGCGCAGGCAGGCACACGAGGGTGACCTCGCGATCATGGGGCACGAGAAGGACGAGGCGCGCGTGCGCAGCGATCTCGAGCGTCATCGCGATCGGCTGACCCAGCTCAACACCGAGCAGCTCGAGCTCGAGGAGCGGCTCCGCGTGATCGGTGCTGACGAGCTCGCTACCCGCGAGCGCAAGGCGTTCGCCGAGTCGCGGATCGACGAGCTCGAGCGCGCTCAGCTCGATCTGCTCGCCGAGGTGACCACCCACCGCGATCAGCTCGAGGAGCTGGCGCAGGTGCTCACCGAGGCGCGGATCCGCGCCGCTCAGCTCGGCGAGAAGCGCGCCGCGGCCGAGGCCTCCACGCTCCGGCTCGCGCGCACCGATGCCGAGCTCGCCGTCCGCGCCGAGCGCCTGACCGCCGAGATCGACGAGGCAGGTCGGCGCGCGGGTACGCTCCGCGAGGGCTGCGATCAGCTCGCCGCCGAGCTCGCCGCCGTGCGCGAGCACCGGGACACCGAGGTCCGTGCCCTCGACGAGGGCCGCACGGGCTATCAGGCGCGCGTCACCGCGATGACCGAGATCGAGCTCGAGACCCGCGAGCTGCGGCAGCGCGCGGACCGGCTCGCAAACGAGGTCAACCAGCTCGAGCTGCGCAACGGCCAGATCGCGATGACCCGCAAGGTCGTCGAGGATCAGATCGACGAGCGCTATCAGATCGAGGTCCCCTCGATCCTCCACGACTATCACCAGCGTGCGCCGATCGGCGAGGTCGAGGATGCACGGCTCGGCGAGCTGCGCGAGCTGATCGAGCGGATGGGCACCGACATCAACCTCACGGCGATCGAGGAGTTCGCGGACGTCTCCACGCGCTTCGAGTTCCTGTCGTCCCAGAAGATCGATCTCGAGCGCGCGGTGGATCAGCTGCAGCGCGCGATCGACAAGATCAACAAGACGTCGCGCAAGCTGTTCAAGGACACGTTCGCCGCGGTCAACGCGACGTTCAAGGAGATCTTCCCGCGGCTGTTCCGCGGTGGTCAGGCGGCGCTCTCGCTCTCGGGCGGGGACGACGTGGACCTGCTCGAGGCCGGCGTCGAGATCATGGCGCAGCCGCCGGGCAAGAAGAACTCCACGGTCGATCAGCTGTCCGGTGGCGAGAAGGCCCTGACCGCGGTCGCGCTGGTGTTCTCGATCTTCCTGATCAAGCCGTCGCCGTTCTGCATCCTGGACGAGGTCGATGCCCCGCTCGACGAGGCGAATGTCGATCGGTACAACGAGCTCGTGCGCGAGATGACGGATCGCTCGCAGTTCATCGTGATCTCGCACAACAAGCGCACGATGGAGGCGGCGGATAACCTCTACGGCGTGACGATGCAGGAGCCGGGCGTGTCGAAGCTGGTGTCGGTGAATCTGTCGAAGCTCGGTGCGCGCGCTGGATCGGCGAGCGCGCACCCGACCGCGACCGCGTCCGCGTAGGCTCGCGGCACTCGGGCGGTCGCCCCGCTCGGGCGGTCGCCCCGCGCAATGCGCGCGCCTTCGGGCAACCGCTCGCTCTCTCGGCTACGGCTATCCGTTCGCTCGTCGGTGGGCTCGCGGGTCGGGCGGTCGCCCCGCGCAATGGGCGCGCCTTCGGGCAACCGCTCGCTCTCGCGGCTACGGCTATCCGTTCGCTCGTCGGTGGGCTCGCGGCGCTCGGGCGGTCGCCCCGCGCAATGCGCGCGCCTTCGGGCAACCGCTCGCTCTCGCGGCTACGGCTATCCGTTCGCTCGTCGCATGGGTCGGAGGGGATGTAGCGGAGGTTCCACCTAGCGCACCTTCACCTCCGACGTTCGACCCGCCCGCCTTCCCGCTACTCGCTTCGGATAGCCTTCGCCGCTACGCGAGCTGGTTGCCCGAGGCGCGCGCATTGCGAGAGGCTGAACGCGCCCGAGCGCCGCTCGCTGATCTGGGTGCCACAGCGGGCCGCACCCGCGCCACCCGCACCACCCGCACCACCCGCACCCGCACCACCCGCACCACCCGCACCCGCACCCGCACCCGCACCCGCACCCGCACCCGCACCCGCATCCGCATCCGCATCCGCATCCGCATCCGCATCCGCATCCGCATCCGCTTGCACCCGGCCGCATCAACGTCGGGGTCGGCGTCGGAATCGGCGTCGGAATCGGCGTCGGGATCGGCGTCGGGGTCGGCGTCGGGGTCCGCGTCGGGGTCGGCGTCGGGGTCGGCGTCGGGGTCGGCGTCGGGGTCGGGGTCGGCGTCGGAATCGGGGTCGGCGTCGGGGTCGGCGTCGGGGTCGGAATCGGCATCGGGGTCGGAATCGGCGTCGGAATCGGTGTCGGAATCGGCGGAATCGGGGTCGGAATCGGCGTCGGGGGCGGGGGCATCGTCCGGATCGAAACGGGCGGAGGTCCGGGCCGCCCGGCCCGGCGCGCTCACCGGGTGGCGAGTCGGTAGGTCATCGCGCGGATCCGATCCGCGAGCTCGAGCGCCTCGGCGACCTGCGCGGCTGCGAGGCTCTCGAGCGCGACCGCCTGCTGGAGCGCGGTGGTCACCTCGGCGGCGGAGCCGAGGGCGATGCGGAACAGGTGCCGGCGGTCCTTGCCGGCGCGCTGGTTCCCCTCGGAGAGGTTCTGCCCGACGCTCTGGGCGGCGCGGCGGAGCTGCTTGGTGAGCTCGGGGTCCTGCGTGGCGAGCGCCTTGAGGACGGGCACGAGGGAGCGAAGGAGCTGGAGAGAGCGGTCGTAGGCTTCGAAGGTCACGGGAGTCTCCTTGGTGGTCACGCCCCCTCCCGCGAAACAACCGTGACGCGCGCTGGGAACCGAGGTGTGTGTTCGGGCAGCGGCTCGCGCGCGCGGCGCGTGTTGTTTCGCGTCAGGGGCGAAATGACCACCGAGGAGGCCCCGTGACCGGAGAAGCCGTGAGCGGTCGCGACAGCGACGATCCGAGCGGAGCGTATGGGGCCGCCGGCGTCGGAGGGACCGCGAGCAGCACGAACGAGAGCGGCACGAACGAGAGCGGCACGAGCGCGAACGGCACGAGCGAGAGCGGCACGAACGAGACCGGCACGAGCGCGAACGGCACGAGCGAGACCGGCACGAGCGCGAACGGCACGAGCGTCACGTCAGCCGTGCACGAGCCCGTCAGCGAACTGTGCCACCGACGTACTTGGTCAATAGCGCCACCTACGTTCCCCCACTGCAATCGGCCTCGCCCCTGGGAGCGTGCCGAAGAACCGTCAGGGACGACCGTGCAGTGCGAGCCGCCAGCCGGAGTCATGCTCCATTCGTACCCACGGCGAGGTGGGGGCGTTCACGAGGCAACCGCCGACGTAGAGCTGCGGCGCATCACCGACGCCCCTCGAGCCCGTAGTCGATCAGCGCGCGGCTTCTGTCGGTGGCTCGAAATCGATCCTGCGTCCACGGGTTGTCGTCGTCGAGAGCCTCGCGCTCCAGCACGCCGTGCGTCGCCCAATCACGAAGGCGGTAGATCGGGAAGAAGGCGGTGAATGGCCACGCTAGCCGCGTACGCCAATCCTCCGGCAGTCCCCGCAAGAGGTCGGACGTCGTGAGCCATGAGTCGGCCGCGCCGTCGAGGAGGACCGCGTCGAGCTCGGAAAGGCGGAGGCGCCCATCCGTGAAACGTGGGAACCAAGCACCGTGCAGCTCGGCGCTACGAGTCAGCTCGGGGTACGCGCGCGAACCTCTCCGGCGCGCTTCATCGAACGCAAGCGGTGTCGATGAAGCGTAGTTGATCCACAACTCGGCACCATCCCGCCACTCGTCATCCGTGATCGGCCTCGCGGCAGCAAGCGCGACGCTTGCTTCCTCAGCTGTCTAACCGCCGCACCCCGTGAGTGGATCGTCAGGAGCAGGCCGCGCGAGGAAGAAACGTGGTCCCTCGGCGCCAATGCGGCGCAGTCCATCCAGTGCCCACCATAGCCAAACGAGATCTGAGAACGCGCGAGTTCCCCAGAGCACGACCGGTTCTTCGCCAGCGATCATCGCGCGGAGACGCTCTAGACCGACGCGGTGCCGCGAGCCCGGCCAGCCCCGCTCGGTGTCCCAGGCTTCGCGGAGCTTCTCGTGACGAGCCGGGTCGACATCACAAGGGCCGCTCGTGAGTGCGTCGCCCGAGCCGTGGATGCGCGCTCTCTTAGCGCCAGCCCTTAGTAGCCGCCCCATGCCTGTCTCGCCGAACACGAGATGGATGGCCTCTGCAAAGGAGGGCGGCATCGCGAGAGCATGGGTCGTAGGCAACACCCATTCAAGGGCACCACGCGCCCGTTGTAAGCCCCGGTGCAGTGCTACCGATGCCGCGGATTCTCCGGGGGTGGCTCGCAATGCGATGTGATCCGACGGTGGTGAGGCAACGCCGGCCTCGGCATCGGCATCGGCATCGGCATCGGCATCGGCATCGGCATCGGCATCGGCATCGGTACCGGCATCGGATCCGGAACGGGAAACGGTCGGTGGCGGTACGGATCAGGGCGTTGGTGCGCGGGCGTGCGCGGCCCGCAGATGCGCCTGCCGTGCGAGGCACGGGCGATGCACGAGTGTGGGCTCATGATGACAAACGCACGACACATGGTCTCGAGCATCGGATCGACGGCCGCGGATCTCGCGAGCCGAGTGGGCGGGGGCACGGCGGACCTCGCGAAGCGGGTCGGTCCCAAGCGCGGCCTCCTGGGCCTGCTGGCGGCAGGTGCCGCGATCGGCGGGGCGATCTATCTCGTCCGTTACCTGAGGAGCCGGGCGGTGGAGAAGGACGCCGATGGGGCCGGGAATCAGCCGATGAGGAGCGCGAAGATGGAGCGGGCGGGGGCGCGTGCGGCGGCGCGCGCGGACATCGGGCCCGAGCCGATGAGCCACTGACCCGGCGCTCGTGCGCTGGCGCCCGGTGTGCGGACGCTCGCCGAACGCTCGCCCACCGCAGGGCGAGCGGGCATGATGGACGCGATGGCTCCGCGATCACCCGTCGCCGAACGACGCGAGCTGCTGCTCGGTGTGCTGGCCGATCTGGTCGCACGCGGGGGCGCACTGCCGCTCCTCGCGCCACCCGTGGTGCCGGGAGTCGACGCGTTTCCTGAGCCATGGCGCGCCACGCGTGGTGGGGTTCGGGCGCTGCTGCGGCGGCTCGCGTGGCACGCCGGGAATCCCCGGACGATCGAGCTCGGTGACGAGCGGCTCGGCGCGCCGCCGACGGAGCGGAAGCCGGAGACGCGCGTCGGCCTGACGATGGTGCGCGCGAAGCAGCTGCAGTTCCGCGTCGAGTTCCTCGGCGAGGACGACGTCGCCGGGACGCTGGCGCACGAGCTCGGCGTGGCGCACGCGGCGGTCAACCGGCCCGAGAGCGTGGACCCGTATCGGTCCGGAGAGCAGCCGGAGATCGAGATCGACGTCGAGCGCGACCACGAGCGGGGCTCGATCGCGACAGTGTACCTCGGGCTCGGGGTGATCGCCGCGAACGCCGCGTTCCAGGAGTACTCGCGGCCGGGGCGGTTCAACGGCGGGTACTCGCCGCTCGAGTACGACGTGCTGCGCGCTGGCTACCTCCCGATGTCGGAGCTCGCGTACCTGCTCGCGGTGCAGGCGGCGGTGTGCGGCACCGGTGTGCCGGACGGGCTCGGTGGGCCGCAGCGAGACGAGGTCAGCGCGTGGCTGTCCGTGCTCGCGCCGCAGCGCACGGAGCTCCGCGAGCGGCTGGGCATCCCGCCTGACGCGGAGGCGGTGCCGCATCGGGAGAAGCCGGAGCGGTTCGCGGACATCGATCTCGCCGAGGATGCGCCACCGCCCCGCAAGACCGCGTTTCGCTGGCGCACGCATCGCGGAGGCGTGGGCTTCGTGGCCGGGGCGGTGCTCGGGGTCGGCGTGGCGGTCGCGGTCGCGACGCCGAGCCTGACGCCGCTCCTGATCTTCGGCGCCGCGGGTGGTGGTCACGTGGTCGGTCGCCGCGTCCGCGTGCCGCGCTGTACCGCGTGCGCTTCGGTGGTGGAGGTCTCCGCCACCACGTGTCGCGCCTGTGGTGCGGCCCTCCGCGGGGACATCGCGCAGCTCTCGGACCGGCTCGAGGCCGAGGAGCGACTCGAGGCCGAGGCGCACGCGGAGCGGCCCACGGATCTGCCCGATCAGAGCGATCAGAGAGCGATGACGTCGGCCCCGATGCCAAGCCGCCCGCGTCGGCGGCGTAACTGACGTCGAAGCTAGCGGGAGCGGACGAACCACGTCAGGTGATGTGCGACACCGCCGTTGACTGACGAAGAGCCGATGTAGGCCAGTCGCGCTGTCGCGGCTACATTTCCCGATTCCTCGACGAGGAATCTGATCCCGGCTTGCCGTTTATTAGGTGTTTTTCGTGACAGGGACGACCCCGATCTGTATTTTCTACAGTGGGACTTTCATCGACCTTGGAGGAATTGGGATGAGCAATCTGAACGAGATCGCACATCGGCATGGTCGGGACCGCTGGAAGGACGCGCTGTTCATCGGCGCGGCGTTGCTCCTCACAGCCATCTCGATCGGCTCGGTGACGTCGAAGGCGGCGGGCAACACCCGGGAAGCCAAGTGGACGGTAACGGTCGTCGAGAGCAATCTCGAAGTCGTTCGCTAACTTGCGCTGAGTCAGCCAGTACGCCGGCGCATGCGCCCGCCGCTGAGCAGCCGATCGAGGCTGTCGGCGGGGGAGCCTTCGAGCACCGAGATGCCGTGCCGCGTCAACAGGCGCCGGCCCGGCTCGATCAGCGCCTTCTGATCGCGGGCCATCAGCTCGCGGACCCGCTCACCATGCGGCGTAGTGGCGACGGGTAGGAACGCGGAGGTCGACGGCACCAGCGCGACGACCGAGCCCGCAGCCTTGCGGAGCCGCGCCAGCGCCTTGATGGCGCGCGGCTCGTCCTCGGCAAAGCCGGCGAGATCCGAGACCAGGACCACGACGTCCGGGCGTCCGTTGACCACGGCGCGCTCGACCGCCCGCATCAGGCCGTGGGCGCGCTTTCCGTGCTCCCAGGTGGTGCGGTACGGCAGCTCGATCCCGCGCAGCCGACAGAACTGTCGGAGCGGTGCGAGCTGGGCGTCGGGCTCGACCACCGGTGCGAGCTTCGCGCGCTTCTCGCCCTTGGCGTTCTTGTCGCTGCCGACCATCAGATCGATCAGCCGGCGGCAGAGTCGCCCGGTGGCCGCGACGTCGTAGAGCTGGCCATCGGGGCCCGCCTGGATCGAGGTCCAGCGTCCGTCGTCGAGAGGTGGGGCGACCTTGATCCGGACATCGATCGCTTCCTGGTGCGCGAGGTAGCGCGCGACCAGCGCGACCAGCTCGCCGGCCGTGACATCGGTGAGGTCCTCGTCGACGATCGAGCGCGTGTCGAGCAGGCGATCCACCAGCTGGAGGTAGTGGTGATGACCGGTGTCGGGCGGTAGCTCGACCACCGGACGCGTGTCGAAGGCGACGAGGCCGATCCGATCGCTGTTCGCGACGGAGGACTTGGCGAGCGCGGAGACCGAGTCGCAGGCCCAATCGAGCGGCGTCTTGCCGAGGGCGCCGCTCCGCATCCCGCCGCCCACATCGAGGAGCACGAGGTGCGTGGTGACGATCTCGTTCTCGAGATCGCGGACCATCAGCTGCCCGCGCCGGGCCGTGGCCTTCCAGGCGATCATCTTGAACGGATCTCCGTGGCTGTGCTCGCGCAGCTCGCGGAGCTCGCCCGACAGCCCACGGCGACGCACGTGGTGGAGGCCGACCTGCTCGTGCAGCGCCCCGCCGACGGCGCGGACGGGCGCGCCGCGCATCGGGACCGTGCGCGGGAAGACCTTGATCGCGATCGGGTTCGGGAAGAACGCCTCGATATCGAACAGCCCGAGCGCATCGCCGAACGTCAGGGCGGCGCCGTGGAGGACCTGATAGCCCGCGGCGAGCGGCTTGACGATCGTGGTGACCTCGACCTGCTGGCCACGTTTCACCGTGGCACTCGGGCGTTCGTCGAGCTGGAGGCCCGAGGCCGCGAGGATGTTGGTCGAGAGGATCCGGAGCTTGCGGCTGCCGTGGTTTCGGAACGCGAGGTGGAGCTGGAACGGCCGATCGGCCGACAGCGCACCGCCTGGCTGATCGCCCGGCGGCACCCACCACGACAGCTCGATCTTCTTCCGGCGCAGGAGGATCGCGGTGGGATAGAACGCGAGGTAGAGCGCGAGCAGGACGGAGAGGATCGTGCCCGAGAGCGCGACCAGCGGCGGAGCCCCGTGCAGGGCGCCGACCAGGAGGAACAGCAGCGCGGTCCCGAGGATCAGCTTGCCGCGTGTGGCGAGCCGAGGGATCAACCTACGCTCGCTTCGGCAGCTTGTAGCTGACCTTGTCGACCGCCTCGGAGACCACCGAGGTGCCGAGCTGGCCTTCGAGCTCGGCCTCGGGGGTCATCAGGATGCGGTGGCCGAGGACGAGTGGGGCGAGCGAGCGAACATCATCCGGCAGGATGTAGTCGCGGCCGCGCAGGAGCGCGAGCGCCTTGGAGGCATGGACGAGTGCGAGGCCGGCGCGGGGCGAAGCGCCGAGGTAGACGCGCGCGTGGCTGCGGGTGAACGCCACCAGGCCGAGCACGTAGTCGATCAGCTCCTCGGCGACGAACACCTCCTGTGCCAGCGCCTGCATCTCGAGCACCTCGGTGGGGCCGAGCACGGGGCGCACGGGCGGCGGCGGCTTGTCATAGGTGCTGAGCATCCGCTTCTCGTCGGAGCCCGACGGGTAGCCCATCTTCAACTTGATCAGGAACCGATCGACCTGCGCCTCGGGCAACGGGTACGTGCCCTCCTGCTCGATCGGGTTCTGCGTGGCGAGCACGATGAACGGCTCGGACAGCGTTCGCGTCTCGCCCTCGATCGTCACCTGATGCTCCTGCATCGCCTCGAGGAGCGCCGACTGCGTCTTCGCGGGAGCGCGATTGATCTCGTCGCCGAGGAGCACGTTGCAGAACACCGGGCCCTCGCGCAGCACGAACGTGTTCGTGCGCATGTCGAGGATGTAGGTGCCCGTGATGTCGGACGGCAGGAGATCCGGCGTGAACTGCACGCGGCGGAAGTTGCAGCCGAGCGTGCCGGAGAACGCCTTGACGAGCGTGGTCTTGGCGACGCCGGGATAGCCCTCGATCAGCACGTGGCCACGGGCGAGCAGTGCCACGAGCAACGCCTCGGTGATCGACGGCTGGCCGATGAAGGCGCGCCCGACCTCCTCGGTGATCGCACGGGACAGCTGGTTGACGCGGGCGAGCTTGTCGGGGCTGAGAGAGGGGGGCATCGGCTAGGTTGCTTCTTGCGGGGCGTCGGGGACGTCGGCGCCGAGAGTACGACACAGCTCGGCCACGTCTTTGTACAGGGTGTCGAATTCGCGTCGCTGGAGGTGTCCCGCGCTCCACGGCGCCGCGGCCTGGCCTCGGCTCGGGAGGGCACGCAGGCGCCGGTAGACGCGGGTCAGCGCGACGCCGGCGACCGTGCCCCGTGCCTTGGACAGCTCGGCGACCAGTTGGGTTTCAGGAACCGTATACAGCGGCTCGGGACGGCCGGTGAGGTCGGCGAGCAGCCGCTGGACCTGGTCGCGGAGGATGCAGGCGATCACCAGGTGCGAGCCGGTGCCGGCATCGGCGGCGACCACCAGGCCGTGGGGCTCGTCGCGCCGCGCGGGGCGATGGAACTTGAGCCAGGCGCCATCGATCTTCGGCCCGCGGCGGACGGGGAGGGCCAGCATCGCGAGCAGGAGCAGGGCGGCCGCGAGGGCCGCGGCCAGCGCCTTCATCGCACCGGGCGTGAGCAGCCACGCGCGCCGCTCCGAGAGCCAGAAGTTGAGATCCGCGATCGAGCGCCCGAGCTCACCCGCATGGGCATCATCGATGTAAGGGCGGGGCTCGCCGTACATCGGCACGTCGCCGCGGAGCAGGATGATGTGCCGCGCCCGGCGATTGCCGCGGTCGAGCCAGTTCAGCACGTTGCTGGTCAGCTGCACGTTGCCGGGGAACTGCAGCATCCGGTTGATCAGGATGCTCGGGTCGCTGATCGCCACGAACCGCCCGCTGCCGCGCTCGCCGGCGACCACGATCGCCCCATCATCGAGCGCGACGATCGTCGATGCGCCATCGACGTTGGTCATCACCGCGGGGTGATTGGTGACCACATCGCCCACGTCCTTGGCGAGCGGATGATCGCCGCGCGCGTTCGCGATCGGCGCGTAGCTGCGACCTTCGTAGAACCGGCTCGCCTTGGCCTGCTCGACCTCGACGCGGAGCATCCCCATCGACTGCATGGCCTCCTTGCCGTCGCCGAAGTCATCGGCGATCACGACGTTGCCGCCGGCCTGGACGAACGCTCCGAGCTTCTGCGGCTCGACGCGCTTGAGCGGGTAGACCAGGAACAGGATGTCGTCGGCCGAGATGTCCCCCCACTCGAGCGAGCTGACGGGCGTGACCGTGAAGCCCATGCCCTCGGCGAGGCCGACGAAGCTCGCCATGCCATTCCAGGCCTGGCTGTTCGGATCGTATTCGAGCGCGGGATCCGGCGGTGGCGCGGCGGCGACCGGCGCACCGGCGAGCGCGAGCACACACGCTGTGATCAGGGGCCGCCTCACGCGATCTCCTTGCGCAGCTCGTTCGCGGCGGCGCGGATGCTGGTCAGGGCGACGGCGAGCGGCCCGGCGCCTTGATACTCCTCGACCGCGAGCAGGGCGAAGTACCCGTGCGCGATCGTGTGGACCACCACATCGAGCTTCGCGTGCTGCGCGATGAAGTACTCCGGTCCACCGTAGTGCCAGGTGCCAAAGCACGAGTGGAGGTGAGAGAGCACCACGCCATAGTGCGCGGTCAGCACCGCCCAGTCGTGCTTGTCGAGGGTGGAGAAGCTGTCGACCATCTCGCCTTCGGAATCGGCGAACGCTCCGCCGACGGCGCCGGGCGTGGCCTCCACGGCGCGCCGCATGATGTCCGCGAACAGCGAGCTCACGGCTTGGTCCCTTCGAGCTTCGCGATCTGCTCCTTCTCGAGCTCGACGTGGATGCCGTGCTCCTTGATCAGCTCGTTGACCCAGGTGGTCATCAGGCCGCGGCGCGACTCCTCGAACATGTCGACGGCGATCTCGTCCTGCGTGAACTCCTTCTCCGGGAGGTACGACGTCATCAGGATCACGTCCCACCCCCACGGGGTTCGCGTGCTGGCCGACACCCGCCCCACGTCGGGGATCGCGAACAGGGCCTCGGCGTAGTGCTTGTCGAGGTGGCGGCGCTCGGCGATCGAGACCACCCCGACGTCGAACTTGAGATCGGTGCCAACGGTCAACGCGTCGGCGGCGTCGCGCAGGTTCGCGGCGAACAGGCCGGTCTCGTTCGCGAGCGCGGCCGCGAGCTTGTCGGCGAGAGCCTTGGCGCGCGCGTCGTCGGCGATCGAGGCACCGTTGGGCACGTTGACGCGGGCGTACGCCGAGGTGCGCAGCTCGGGGCGGTGCATCCGCCACGAGTTGGTTGCGAGCCACTTCGTCAGGACGTCGCCGAGATCCGAGGGCTTCTGGTAGCGGGGTTCGAAGCCGATCTCGATCATGCGGTTGACCAGGGCGCTGCGCGTGGCCTCGACGACCGTGGGATCGCTGGCCAGGCCGCGCCGCTCGGCCGCCTGGGCGAGCAGCTCGAACGACACGCACTCGTCGAGCGCTGCCTCGCGGGACTTCGCTCCGTGCGCCACCTGCGCCGTGACGCACGAGCCCCAGACGGGCCGGCCGTCGACCCGCGCGACCTCGATGTCCGCGGGGTCGTGGGGAGGTGCCACGGCCGAGATCAGCGGGCCCGCGGGGCCTTGGGCCGGACCGGAGCCGCCGCCGCACGCGCCAAGGGCGACGACCACGCAGAGGAGGGAGGACCGCCAGCGCATGAGGGTCAGTCGCGCTGGACCAGAGCGAGCCGCGCCATCTCCTTGCCGACCGAGA
Organism: Myxococcales bacterium; assembly: GCA_016720595.1. Lineage (GTDB taxonomy): Bacteria > Myxococcota_A > Polyangia > Haliangiales > Haliangiaceae > JABFXX01. Next base: position 379,720 of record JADKKI010000002.1, on the reverse strand, counting down.
TCACGGCGACGCCGATGATCATCACGAGGAGTGCGGCCACATAGTCGCGACGCGCGAGGTAGTCCAGCGTCTCCTTGAAGAAGAACAGGCTCCCGCCGATCAGGGCGAGCGCGAGAGCTTCGAAGAAGTAACGGCGCATGGATCACCCCTTGATGTGTCGGATCAGGATCAGCGTGGCCATCGCACCGAGTGCGATCGTCACCGAGAGATAGAAGCGGAGCCGCGGCTTGCCGGTCTTCGCATCGGCGCGGGCCTGCGCGAGCGTGACGATCAGATCGCGGTCACCCGTGCGGTGCGGGCGGAGCACGCCGAGGAACGCATAGTGGAAGATGCCGAGCCACAGGACGATCGCTCCGGCGGTGAGCGCCGTGGTCATCAGCGCGACGCGGCCGGGGTACATCTCGCCGAGGAAATCCTCGATCGCGGGATCGAAGTTCACCCACGCGATCAGCACCGTGGGGATCACGAGCGACATCCCGACCAGCATCCAGTACACGCGCTCGCGGCGCCGCCAGCGCTCCGCCGGCCCGGCCGCGGCGGACGACAGACCACGCACCGAGCGCGGCTGCGGCGGCTCGTGGAACGTGGTGAAGAACGAGACCGAGAACAGATAGGCGACGACGCCGAGCGCGACCAGGCCGAACCGGATCGGTCCATAGACGTGGGATGACGCGATCTGTGGTGCCATCGCGACCGGGATCAGGAGCGCCGCCGGGAACAGACCGAGGAGGATCCCCTCCGATCTGCGCGCGAGCCCGAGCAGCAGGGTCACGAGCGGCAGCGCGGCTCCCATCATCTTGCCGGCGCCGTGCAGTGCATCGACGAAGATCGCGGGCAAGATGACGATCGAGATCCACACGTTCACGCCAAGCGTGAAAGCGACGACGTCCGCGAACGTCCTCCAGCGCCGCTCGGTTGTGGGCTCCTCGACCACGGGCGTCGAATGTACAACGTGGTGGAGCCCTGTGCCCGTCGCGGGCGCTAGGATGCCGCCATGAAACAGGTGGTCGTCACGATCGATGGCCCGGCGGGCGCCGGGAAGAGCAGCGTCGCGAAGCAGCTCGCGCGTCGGCTCGGCTATCGGCTCCTCGATACCGGCGCGATCTATCGCGCGGTCGCGCTGACCACCCAGCGCGCGGGGACGGCCTGGACCGACGGCGAGCGGTGTGCCCAGGTGGCACGCGATCTCGACATCCGGTTCGACTTCGTGGGCGACAAGAACCACGTGTTCCTGGCCGGCGAGGACGTCAGCGCGGCGATCCGGACTCCGGAGGTCTCGCAGGGGGCCTCCCAGGTGTCGGCCCACCCGCCGGTCCGATCGGCCCTGCTGGAGCTCCAGCGGCGGCTGGGCACCGGGGGCGGGGTCGTGGTCGAGGGTCGCGACACGGGCACCATCGTGTTCCCCAACGCCGAGGCGAAGTTCTTCCTGACGGCCAAGGACGAGGAGCGGGCCCGGCGCCGGGTGGCCGAGCTGGCCGCCTCGGGCACCACCGTCGACTTCGCCGTCACGCTGAGTGAGATCCGGGAGCGGGACCAGCGGGACGCCAGCCGAGACGTGGCGCCGATGGTCCCCGCGAGCGATGCCGTGATCGTCGACAGCTCGACGCAAACCCTCGAAGAGGTTGTGGAATCGCTAGCGACCTCCGTCCTTCAGCGCGCCGCCTCCTTGTAGAGGTGGGGCAGGCCGTGGGGGTGAACCGGCGGATCCCACCGCCGCGGTTGACTTTTCAGGTCGCGGACGGTACCAACTGCGCCCTGCGTCGAGGGCTGCTTCGGCAGTAAATCCAACTCGGCGTTTGCTGGAGATCTGTTTGAATATGGTTACTCAAGACACAACCGCTGACGAAGATTTCGCTTCGATGTTCGCTGAGAGCCTCGCCCAAGATGGCGGGGTCAAAGAAGGCGAGATCCTTCGCGGCACGGTGATCGCAGTCAACAAGGACTTCGCGATCGTCGACGTCGGATACAAGAGTGAGGGACAGGTTCCCCTCGAGGAGTTCCGCCAGGCGGATGGCTCCATCGGCGTGAAGCCGGGCGACGTCGTGGACGTCCTGCTCGAGTCGCGCGAGAACGACATGGGCATGATCGTCCTCTCCAAGGAGAAGGCCGATCGGTTCAAGGTCTGGGACGAGATCAGCGCCGCGTGCGAGCGCGACGAGCTGATCGAGGGCGTGATCACGGCGCGCGTGAAGGGTGGCCTCTCGGTCACGATCCGCGGCGGCGTGAAGGCGTTCCTCCCGGGGTCGCAGGTCGACCTCCGGCCGGTCCGCAACCTCGATGCCTTCCTGAACCAGAGCTTCAAGTTCAAGGTCATCAAGTTCAACAAGAAGCGGGGCAACATCGTGTTGTCGCGCCGCGTGCTTCTCGAGAAGGAGCGCGCCGCACTCAAGGAGTCGACGCTCGAGCGCCTGAAGGAAGGCCAGATCGTCGAGGGTATCGTCAAGAACCTGACCGAGTACGGTGCGTTCATCGACCTCGGCGGCATCGACGGCCTGCTCCACATCACCGACATGAGCTGGGGCCGGGTCAATCACCCGTCCGAGCTGTTCCAGGTCGGTGACCACGTCCGCGTCAAGGTGTTGAAGTTCAACGCCGACACCGAGCGTGTCAGCCTCGGCCTCAAGCAGATCTCGGAAGATCCGTGGAGCCGCGCAGCCGAGAAGTACGTGCCGGGCACCGTCGTGCGCGGCAAGGTCGTCTCGCTCAAGGACTACGGCGCCTTCATCGAGCTCGAGGAAGGCATCGAGGGCCTGGTCCACATCTCGGAGATGTCGTGGACGCGCCGCGTGAAGCACCCGTCGAAGATGGTCGCCGTGGGCGACATGGTCGAGGCCGTTGTCCTCGACGTCGACGTGAAGCAGAACCGGATCTCGCTCGGCATGAAGCAGCTCGAGCCGAACCCGTACGAGCAGCTCACCGAGAAGTACCCGCCGGGTACCGTGGTGAAGGGCCTCGTCCGCAACATCGCGGACTTCGGTATCTTCGTCGAGATCGAGGAAGGCATCGACGGCCTGGTCCACATCAGCGACATGAGCTGGACCCAGCGCGTCAAGCACCCGTCGGAGCTGTTCCAGAAGGGCGACCCGGTCGAGGCCGTGCTGCTCAACATCGACACCGGCGACGGCGACAAGCCGAAGATCTCGCTCGGCATCAAGCAGCTGGTCGCGGACCCGTGGGATCGCATCCCGAACGACTACCCGGCCGGCAAGGTCGTCGATGGCAAGATCCTCAAGGTCCTCGACTTCGGCGCGTTCGTCGAGCTCGAGAAGGGCGTCGAGGGTCTGGTCCACGTCTCCGAGATCAGCGAGGAGCACGTCGAGGATCCCCGCACCGTCCTGACCCCGGGTCAGGAGGTCAAGGTCCAGGTGCTCCACGCCGATGGTGGTGAGCGCAAGATCGGTCTGTCGATCAAGGGCGCCTCGCGCGCCAAGGACATGGCAGATGCGCAGGGCTTCGCCTCGCCGAACGCCGGTGGCGCGACGCTGGGTGACAAGTTCCGCGGCAAGCTGGACAAGCTGAAGCCCAAGGACGCGCAGTAGGCGTAACCCGCCGCTGTCGACCACGCCGCGCCTCTCACGAGACGCGGCGTTTTTGTTTTTGTTCCCACGCTGGCGAGCTCGCGCGTCTACGGTGCATGAGGGGTCGTCCACGATGAACCGAGCCATCCCGATCGCGGCCCTCCTGCTCGGGGGCTGCATCGTCGCCAAGCGCTCGCTCGCGATGCCGCCGAACGATCAGACCACGGTGGCACTGCTCACCGGGACCTTGACCCACCCGATGGACGACATCGCCCGCCACCCCTGGTTCGCGGTGCGCAAGAAGGGCGAGACCGAGTGGCACGTCTACGAGGTGGGCGGTGGTGGGACCGAGGCCGATCCGTTCCGCAAGCACCACCCCTACCTGACGCCGATCCTGCACGGCCTGTGGCGCGGCGCCGAGGCCGAGCGTGCGGCCGCATGCATCGAGAAGCACGCCCCGAGCGTGAAGAACTACATCGAGGGCCACTACATCTTCTACCCGGGCCCGAACAGCAACACGTTCGGCGACGTGGTGCTCCGCAAGTGCAAGCTGTCGGCGAGCCTGCCGGCCACCGCGATCGGGAAGGACTGGCGCGGCCTCGTCGGCGCGAGCATCACGAGCGAGCGCACCGGCGTGCAGCTGGAGACGCCGATCGTCGGGCTCAAGGTCGGTCTCAAGGAGGGCATCGAGGTCCACGTGATCGGGCTGTCGTTCGGGATCGATCTGTGGCCACCCGCGATCATCCTGCCGTTCGGCCCGGGCCGGATCGGATTTGCAGACCGATGAGGGCGCAACTCTCACTCGCGCTCGCACTCGGTGTTGTGGTCGCACCCGAGGTCGCCGACGCTCGCCCGTTCGACGAGTGGCAGGGCGGGGCGTGGTTTCACTACGAGCTGACCGCGCTGCACGATATCGAGGACACGAAGGCGGACAGCCCGGCGAATCAGCTGATCCTCGCAGGCGTGCGGATCCACGGGTTCGTGGGGCAGAGCGAGACCATCGGCTATCACGTCGGGCTCGACTTCGCGTTCGGCGGCACGCTCCACGAGCGCGGCTTCGCGTATGACGTCGCGCTGTTCCCGGTCGGCGTCGGCGTGCGCTTCGGACGCACCGGCGTGATCGCGTTCGGTGCCGGGTTCCAGGCGATCGGTGCGACCACGACCATCGACGACGCGGTGGCGCTCCCTCTCGAGGTCAACCTCGAGCTCGGCGACGGCCGGCTGCGGTTCCTCGCGCGCGGCCGTGCCGCCTACATCGCCGGTGCGGACGGTCGCCAGAGCGCGGCGCCGAGCATCGCGTTCGCCGACGAGCTCGACGCGACCGTGGGCCTCCGGATCGGTCACCACTACGAGGACTACGGCTTCCCCTCGGGCAACGGGTACTTCGTCGGTGCCTCGTATCGGGAGCTCGCGGGCACGCGGTTCGCCGGGCTCGTGATCGGTTACTCGATCGACATGTCGACGCCGCGCAAGGCGGTCAACCCGAAGCCGCACGTGGGCGAACCGTACCGTCGCGGCTGCCCGGAGTGCGATTGATCGTGACTACATCGCGACCGGGGCCGCGAGGTACGCGGTCGCGCGGGTCTTGAGCTGATCCCCATCGGTGGCGAGGTTGGTCTGGCCCCCCGCGCCCGTGCCGAACGTCATGCCAGCGATGCCCGCATCGACGAGGTCGGGCACGTGCCCGAAGAAGTAGTGGACCCGGTTGTCGCGCCAGTGCTCGTTGGTGCCGCCGCACGTGGTCGCGGGGACGCCGAGCGGGGTCTGCCACTCGAGCGCGGGACGCTGCAGCTCTCCGGTCAGCGCCTTCACCCACCGCAGGTGCTGCGAGAAGTTCGGCAGCGCCACGTTGGCCTCGTCCCAGTACACGGCGCCACGCGATCCACCGGTGACCGAGCAGGTGTTGCCACCGCCCGAGGTCTCCCAGAACCCGGCGTCGCGATCGAGGGTCTCGACGGTGACGAAGTCGGTGTCGTCGGCGCCGACCGAGCGGAGGAACTGGGCGACGGCGATCCCCGACTCCTCGATCTTCGCGCCGGGATCGAGCGGGTCATAGTACTTGCCCCACATCGAGGCGTGGAACCCGATCTTGGTGGTCGGTGAGACGGCGCGGCCGAGCGCGATCAGGCATCGCGTGAGCCCGGCGGCGGTCTCGGGCAGCGCGGCGCACTCGGGTAGATCCGCGTGGTGCACCTTGGCAGGGAGCTGATCCGGCGGGGTGCCCATCGCCGCGCGCTGCATGAGATAGCCGAAGAAGTCGGGCTCGAACTGCACGGCGGCGGGCTTGCCGTTGTCGGCGATCCGCTGGAACAGCAGCTTCACGTCGGTGAGGTACTGATGCATCTTGGCGGTGTCGGCGAGCGCGGCGTCGTTGTTCTGCTCGAGCTCGAGGGCGAGCTGGTAGTAGGTGAACATCGGCGTCACCTGATGCGTGCCCGCGGTCTGCGCGAAGAACAGGGGATAGTTGCCCTGCGCATTCCAGGTGGGCCAGCCGCCACTGTTGCCGTAGCCGACGAGGTACGCGTAGTGAAGATCGATCGGGACCGCGTGATCGTAGGGGCCGCCGTTGTCGTTGCCGGCACCGATCATGAAGTTCGGCGAGCCCCGGAGCGCCATCGCGAGCGCGCGCTGGCGATCGCGGAGCGTCAGGTTCGAGTTGCCATCCGTGCTCCCGCCATCGCCACCGGTGACGTCGTCACCACCTCCACCACCTCCACCACCGCATGCGCACGCGAACACGATGCCGATCAGGGCTCTCCGCATACGACGATGATGCCCGAAGCGGGACGATTTGCGTCTACGATACAGGCGATGCGCGTGTCGGCTTGCCTCCTACTCCTCGGCGCGTCCTGCGGTGGCGGGGGCGCTGGTGATCGCGATGCGGGGCAGGGCGACTCGTCACAGCTGATCGACGCGCCTCCTGCGATCGTCGAGCCGATCCACTTCTATGGCCGGTGGGACGCGATGTCCGCAGGCTGGCCGGGTTCGACGATCGCGGCGCGGTTCTCGGGCACGCAGCTCCAGGCGACGTTCAACGACTCGGGGAGCGAGTGGCTCGAGGTCATCGTCGATGGCACGAGCCGCGCGCCGATCCACCTGACCGGTGGCACCCAGACCGTGACGCTGACCACCGGGCTTCCGGCAGGCGAGCACGACGTGGTGATCGCCAAGCGCACCGAATCGTTCTTTGGCACCGTGCGGTTCGATGGCTTCGTCGGCGCGACGATCGTCCCGTCCGCGCGTGCGACCCGGCTCGTCGAGTTCATCGGTGATTCGATCACGGCGGGCTACGGGGTGCTCGGGGCGCTGCCGTGCCAGTTCGATCAGGCCACCGAGGCAGAGCCGCATGCGTGGGGCGCGTTCGCCGCGAGCGAGCTCGGCGCCGCACACACCGCGCTCGCGTACTCGGGGATCGGGATGGCGCGCAACAATGGAGGAACCACCACCAACACGATGCCCGTGCGCTACGCGCGAACGTTCGCGGAGGCCGCCGCGCCCGCCTGGACCTGGAGCTACACGCCCGACGTGGTGGTGATCGGCCTCGGCACCAACGACTACTCGAGTGGCGATCCGGGCCAGGCTTACGAGGACGCCTACGTCGCGTTCGTGCGCGATCAGGTCCGGGTCCACGCGCCGGCGGCGCCCGTCTTGCTCGCGACCAGCCCGATGATGAGCGGCACGGCGCGGACGCAGATGCGCGCGCGGCTCGATGCGGTGGTGTCCCGGCTCGCGGACCCGAAGGTCACCGTCGTCGAGATTCCGGAGCAGCTCGCGAGCGACGGCTACGGATGCGACTACCACCCGAACGAGGTCACGCAGCACAAGATGGCGATGGCACTGGTCCCCGCGATCCGCGCCGCGACAGGCTGGTGATAGGATGAACGCGTGATTCGCTGGCTCCGCCTGATCGCGACCGCGACGATCATCCTGTCGTTGATCGGGCTCGGCGTGATCTCTGGCCTGTTCCTCGTCGCCAACAGCGGCTGGATCCCGGTGACCATCCCGCCCTGGCTGCAAGGCCTGTTCGGCGAGCGCCCGCACGACGTGTGGCTCCCGGCGCTGATCGGGGGCTGGCTCGCCGCCGCCGTGTTGCTCGCGGGCCTGGTGCTGTGGAGCATGTTCTACGTGTGGCGCCGCCGGCAGTACGAAGCGCTGATCGGGCGCCTCGAGCGCGAGCTCGCGAAGCTGCGCAACCTGCCGTTCACGGAGCCCGCTCCTCTCGAGGATCTGCCGGAGCAGCCGAGCCTCGCGGCGGCGCGTGTGATGAACGCGCTCGATGACGATGGTGTGGACGCGCGCTGATGGGGGCCGCGCTCGTCCTCCTCCTCGTCGGGCTCGGGGCCATGGCCGCCGGGGTCCTGATCGGTCGCTACTACGTCCCCGATGATCGGCAGCTGCGCCGCACCGCGCGTCATAGCCGCGCGTACATGCGTGCGCTCTCGCACCTGATCGCCCGCGATCACGACACGGTGGTCAGCGAGCTGCGCACGGTCGTCGAGGAGAACGTCGATGACGTCGAGCCGTACTTCGCGCTCGGCGCGATGTTCCGCAGTCAGGGCGAGCACGAGCGCGCGATCCGCGTGCACCAGGCCCTGGCGCTCCGCGAGCGCGACAAGCGGAAGCTGCGCCAGCGAGCGATGTACGAGCTGGGGCTCGATTTTCGCGCGGCCGGGATGCCACGCCGCGCGACCCGCGCGATGGAGGAGGTCCTGCTCGACGAGCCGGCGCACGAGGGCGCCCTGCGCGCGCTGGCGGCACTCTACGAGGAGCAGGCCCGGTTCAACGAGGCGGCCGGGCTGTGGGCACGGCTGGGCAAGCGTCGCAACGAGGACACCAGCGTCCGCGAGCATCACCTGCTGGTCGCCGCGGCGCAGGCCGCGCTCGGCCGCGAGGATCTCGACTCGGCCAAGCAGCTGCTCAAGGCAGCGCTCCGCCATCAGGAATCCGGGCACTTCTTCGCGGCTGCAGCGGAGCTCGCCGCCGCACGCGGGAACCACCGCGGCGCGATCGAGCGGCTCAAGCAGGCGTTGATCGCCGAGCCCGCGCTCGCACCACATCTGCTGCCCGGCCTCATCGCGTCGGAGCAGGGGCTCGCCAGCAATGGTGAGGACTCGGTGGGGAAGGGGCGTGCGGACGATCTCTCCGACAGTCCGGACGATGGTGAGGAGACCGGGGCACCCGACGACACCAAGGGCGCGCTGCAGCTCGCTGCAGGCTCGTCGACGGCGGTGGTGCCCGTGGACGGCGTGGCGCTGGTCCCCGCTGCCAGGCCGAGCGCGTCGGTCAGCGATCGCGTGCTCGCGGTGCTGGCCGACGTCGAAGCGCAGGTCGGGCCGCGGCTCGAGCTCGCGCTGATCCGCGCGCAGCTCTCGCCGCCGTCCGATCCAACCGCGCAGGCGGCGCTCGCGAAGGATCTGGTGCTGCGGTTCCCCGAGGCCCTCGCGGCGCGCGTCGCGACCGCGCGCCTCGCGCTCGCCGGCGGTGAGGCCGATGCGGTCAAGGGCGCCCTCGAGGTGCTGGTGGCGGAGCAGGGCGCGCTCGCCTGGGCGCTGCGTGGCCGCTGGCAGTGCGGGCATTGCGGTCATCGCCCGGGCGCGTTCAGCTGGCGCTGCGGGCAATGCCGCCGCTGGGACACGCTGAAGATGGAGACCGGGGTCGAGCCACCACCGCTACCGCCGCGCGAACGCCGGGCTGCCCCGCGCGCCTCGCGTCCCGAAGGCCTCTTGGGTTCGGCGCCCGACCAGGCGCTGCCGGCACCGACGCTCGATCCAGGGCTCAGCGAGGACGAGCTGGCGGCCGCAGGGACCCGCCGATCGCTCCTGGGGCGCGTGGGCGGCTGGTTCTCGGGTGTCTGGCGCCGGGATCGCTGACCCAGTTCTGGTATACCCGCCGCGATGACGCCGGCCGATCCGCCCGGAGAGCCGCCTTCGGGAGGCATCCCGCGCACCACGACCGATCCGTCGATCACGAGCCCGGTCACGGGGCCGACGCGCAGCCGCAGTACGACCTGGTTCGGGGCGGAGAGCCCGGGCCGCCGGTTCCTGTCGCGGTGGGGCTTCCCGCTGTTCGCTCTGCTGATCCTGTTCCTGGGGCGCGAGGTCCTGCTGCCGTTCGTGTTCGCGAGCCTGATCGCGTACATCCTGGCGCCGATCATCAAGCGGATGACCGAGCGCAAGGATGGCACCACGCGGATGCCGCGCGGCGCCGCGATCATCCTGTGCTACCTCGTCTTCATCGCGCTGGTCGCGGGGTTCTTGTTCCTGCTGGTGCCACGGCTGTCGAGTGACGTGGCGCGCCTGGGCAAGGAGGCGCCGGCGCTGCTGAAGACGATGAACGAGGAGTGGACGCCGCAGATCGCGCGCTGGCTCGAGACGCGGTTCCCATCGCTGACCGAGAAGCCGGTGGCCACCGAGGAGCCGGCGATCGTCCCGGATATCCCGCTGCCGCCCGGCACGGCGGTGACGATGACGCCGCTGCCCGACGGGCGGTTCGCGATCCAGCTGTCCCCGAACGGGTTCGACATCAAGGCGAACCCCGACGGCGGTTATCACCTGCAGGGTAACGAGGCGCCGCCCGAGCGCGCCACCACCGAGGACAAGCTGCGCTCGTACGTTCGCAAAGCGTTCGTCGGGCTGCAGAGCAAGCTCAACGATGTGGTGCAGGCGGGGCAGTCGCTGGTCGCCGGGTTCATCCGCGGCATCTTCCTGTTCTTCTTCACGCTGATGATCGGAGCGTTCATCCTGATCGATCTCGAGAAGGTCCACTCGTTCCTGCGCAGCCTGTTCCCGGGCAACGTGCGCGACGACTACGACGTGATCATCGCGGACATCGATCGCGGGCTTTCGGGCGTGATCCGCGGACAGCTGCTGATCTGCCTGATCAACGGGATCCTGACCTACATCGGCCTGTTGATCTTCAGCGTCAAGTACAGCCTGATCCTCGCCGTGGTCGCGGGGCTGATGTCGCTGGTCCCGATCTTCGGCTCGATCCTGTCATCGGTCCCGATCGTGCTCGTGGCACTGGTGTCAGGCGACTCCGGGATCGATCCGTTCCGCGGCGTCGCGATGACGCTCTGGATCGTCGGCATCCACTTCATCGAGGCCAACCTCCTCAATCCGAAGATCATCGGCACGGCCGCGAAGATCCATCCCGTGCTGGTGATCTTCTCGCTGTTCCTGGGGGAGCACAGCTACGGCCTGGTCGGCGCACTGCTGGCGGTGCCGATCCTGTCGGCCGTGCAGGTCGTGTTCATGTACTTCTATCGCAAGACCTGGAAAGACCCGGCACGCCGCGTCGAGAGCGGCCCCATCAAGCCGGCCCCTCTGGCACCCACGAGGTCGTGATGGTAGGTCGTTGGTGATGCGCCGCGTGCTCCTCGCCGCTGCTGTGATCACCAGCACATCGGTCGTGCGTGCACAGCCCGCCGATCCGTACGCGCCGACGCCGAGCCCGACGCCCGCGCCGCCCCCAACGCCCGCGCCGCCCCCGACGCCCGCGCCGACTCCGACCGGGCCGACGGATCCGTATGGGCCGGAGGTGCCGACGCACGATGCGGTGCTCGGCGAGCAGGTCGCGGAGTCGCTCGTGGTGCGCGCCCAGGAGCTCTACGACGCGCGGGTGTTCGTCGATGCGAAGCAGCTCGCGGTCGAGGCGCTGGTGGCGAGCCCCAAGGGGCAGGCGGCAGAGCACGCGAAGTTCCTGATCTCCGCGATCAACAAGCAGCTCGGGATCTCCGACGCCGGTGATGCGCCGGTCACGCCGCTCGATACCGCGCCGATCGCGCCGCCTCCGATCGCCCCCGCTGTGCCGCGGGACACCGACGGGCCGAGCGATCCTGCGCTGCTGGCGGCGCGCGTGCACGGTGGGCTCTACGCGGGCCTGATCGGCACCACGATCGGATCCTTCTTCTCGAAGGACACGCCCGCTGGCGGCGCGATTCCGGTGGGCATCGTCGGTGGCGTGGTCGGCGGGCTGTTCTTCCCGCGGATCACCGATCGCCTCGCCTGGAGCCAGGCCCAGATCATGACCGCGGGCGCGGGCAGCGTTTGGGCCGGCGTGGCCGGCAGCCTGATCGCCGATGCGGTGAAGACCGATGGGACGACGGCACGCGAGGTCCTCGTCGGTGGGAGCATCGGCTCGACCGTGGGGCTCCTCGCCGGGGCGGGCCTCGCCACACGCGACAACTACACGCCTGGAGATCTGGCGCTCGTCGATACGCTCGCAGGCATCGGTGTGTTCGGCGGGTTCACGATGGGCATGCTCATGCAGCCAGCGGAGTCCGAGGCGTACTCGGTCAACGCGGTGCTCGGCGCGGCCGGCGGCGTCGTCGTGGGGCTGGTCGCCGCACCGAACACCAACACCACCCCGAGGCGCATGCTCCGCGTGGCGGGGCTCGCGGCGGCGGGCGGCGCAGCGCCGTTCCTGCTCTATGCCGGCATCCACGACAAGAGCTCGACGACCGACGAGCGGGTCACCGGCCTGCTGTCGTCGGTGGGGCTGGTCGTCGGAGCGTACGTCGGGTTCCGGCTGACCCGAGACATGGACGTCGATCTCGACGTTCCGGGCGGGACCAAGAAGGTCGCGCCGGTCGACGATGCGCCGGTGGCCGTGGTCGGGCGGCACTCCGACGGTCGCTGGTCGCTCGGGATGCTCGGCGTGCAGCCGCTCTCGACCCAGCTCGCGCCTCAACCCGGGCTCGCGATGCCGCTGGTCGGCGGCGCGTTCTAAGGTCGGCGGACGCGGAACACGAGCGCTCCACCGAGCCGCACGTCCTCGTAGTCCGCGAACCCGATGCGCTGGAGCCACGCGCGCAGCTCGCTCGGCTCGAACCGGCGGATGCCCGCAGCTCGGGCCGTGAGCCGGCCGAGCAGCGTGGGCGCCTCCGCAAACGTGGACCCCATGTAGATCCCGCCCGGGCGAAGCACGCGGCGGATCTCGCGGAACACGAGCTCGGGATCGTCGTAGGCGTGGAGCGCGCCCGCGTTGTTGACGCCGCCGAACGCGCCATCGACGAACGGCAGCGAGTGCGCATCGGCGCGGACCAGGACGACGTTGGTGTAGCCACCCGTCCGCTGCGCCGCGACCTCGAGCATCGCGCGGGAGATATCGAGGCCGACCACGAGCGCGCCGGGTGCGGAGGCCGCGAGGGCACGCGCGAACGCGCCGGGGCCGCACGACAGATCGAGCCAGGGCCCCGGGCGATCGTCGAGCGAGAGCCCGTGCTTGTGGATGAACAGCTCGCCGGCGAGACCACCCACGGAGGCGCCGGCGCCCTTGCCGGCGAGCAGCCGTACGAAGGTCGGGCGCCAGAACCGATCGTAGATCCGGGCGACGAGATCGCTCTCCATCAGCCGCTGCTCGGTGTTCGACGCGGTGGGCTCGCCGACCGCGGTGTCGATCAGGTCGAGGACGCCGGGGGCGGCCCAGCCAGGCTCCATCCCACAGGTCATGCAGCGCGCGGCGCGCACATCCCGGAACGGAGCGGCGGCCTTGCAGCGAGGACAGGACAGGATCGGCAGGACAGCGGGATCCACGGTCTCTCCTTGTACCGCAAAGTCCCCCCGGCACACGGCCTCGCCGGCACATCCCCGGCGTAGCGATTGCGGAACACCGTTTCTTGAATGTCGACCGGGTTTTAGGTACGACGCAACGTCAGAGGCCCAGATGACGACAGGCATTTGCCGCGGGGTGGCACTGGTGATGGCGTTGACCGCTCCCGCGCTGGCGCAGCCCGCGGGAGGCGCAGCGAAGGCGCCGGTGTCCAAGGGGACTGCGAAGGCAGGCAAGGTCGCGAAGGTCGCGAAGGTCGACGTTCCGCCCGAGCTGATCGCGGCGCTCTCCGCGCCGGATCCCGAGGCCGGGGAGAAGGCCGCCGAGGCGCTGGGCGCCAGCACGTCTCCCGCTGCGCACGAGGCGCTGCTCGATGCGCTCGCGCTCGGACTGCCGCCCGCGGTGGCGGTGCCGGCGATGACCGCGCTCGGCGCGCACCCTGCGCCCTCCGATGTCGTCGCGCTCAAGCGCTACGCCGGCCACCACACGCCGGGCGTGCGGATCGCCGCACTGGCCACGCTCGCGATGTATCCCGATCCCGTCGCGCACGCCGCGATCGTCGCCGGGCTCCACGATCCGGTGGGCATGGTTCGCACCGCCGCGGCCGGCGCCGCGGGGCGCGGTCGCGTGAAGGCGGCGATCGAGCCGTTGTTCGTGCTGCTCGCCAAGGGCGAGGATTCGTCGGCGCGCGCGCTCGCCGTCCTCGCCGATCCGGACCTCGCGCGCAAGGTCGCCGATCAGCTCGGCAAGGTCCCCGATCCGACCCTCGCCCTCGCGCTCGGTGCGATCCTCAAGCGGACCGACTTCGGCCCCGACGAGGCGCGCGTGGAGATCGTGCGCGCGATCGCGAAGATCCAGGATCCCTCCGCGATCTCCGCGTTGACCGACTATCTCGATTCGTCACCGAAATCGCCGCCGCGCCCGTCGCGCGGCGAAGCGCAGATGGTGGTCGAGGCGCGGCTCGGAGGTGGCCGGTGAGCGCGCCGATGACCCGGTTCGTGCGCCGATCCGGTGTCGCCCGCATCGCCGTCGTCTGGGCGCTCGCCCTCACCGCGACCGCGAGCTGCGCGCACCCATCCGTGTTCCGCTTGTCCTCCGACGAGAACAACGCGTTCGCACTCGACGAGGCGCTCGCCAAGCGCAAGCTCCCCGCGCAGCCGACGCCCGTCAACGCCAGCGGCCAGCCGCGTGTGTTCGTGCTCGCCGCCGGCGCGCCCAGGACGATCATCGCGTACGACCTCGCCGCAGGGAACGTGCTGTGGAAGACCGATGCGGATGTCCAGTCGAGGATCTCCGTCGGTGGGGACTTCATCGTCGAGGTCGAAGGCAAGCAGCTCGTCGCGCGCGATCAGGCGCGCGGCGCACCGCGCTGGAAGGTCGATCTCGGCGGTACGTTCGTCGGTGCTGCGGCGGATCGCGAGCGCGCGTACCTCGTCACCAAGAGCGGGAACACGTGGTGGCTCGCGGCGTACAGCGGCGCCAACGGCGACAAGCTCTGGAAGGAAGACGCGTCCGGTCAGCTCGGCGCGCCCGCAGCCCATGGCGGCGTGGTCTACGTCCCGTTCCTCAGCCAGTGGCTGTCGATCCTCGACGGCCGCACGGGTCAGCAGCTCACCCGGATCCGCGGCATCGACGAGCAGATCTCGACGCTCCGCGTGACCAGTGACGTCGCGTACTACGGCTCGCGCCAGGGCGTGTTCCGCCTCGACAAGCGCAGCGTCAGTGGCAAGCGAGATCAGTCGAGCTATGCCCAGGTCAAGCTCCCGGCGCAACTCGAGCGCACCACGTACAGCAGCGACGCCTACGATCCGATCCAGCAGGGCTACACGGCCGCCGATCGTGCCCACGTCCTGTGGTCGAGCCTCGCGACCGACACCGGGCCGATGAAGCTCGTCGGCAGCGGCTATGCGGTTCACTACTTCCGGTACGTGTTCGGGTTCTCGCTCGACGGCGAGCTGCGCTGGGCGTACAGCCACCCGCGCGTCGAGCTGGTGGCCTCGGAGCACACCGGGAGCGTGATCGCCGGTGTGGCGTCGAACGGCGAGATCGTCGCCATCGATCCACAGACGGGCGGGGTGCGTGCGAAGCAGTCCCTCGGGATCTCGCAGCAGGTCCTCGGCGCCACGTTCGACGCCGATGGATGGGCGCCGTCGAAGGAGCAGGGCGCGAGCGAGACGGTCGCCGCCCTGACCTCGATCGCGCGCGATCACGACGCTCGGTTCGATCGTGTCAAAGAGCTCGCGGTGATCGCGCTCGCGAAGCAACCCGGGCCTGCCGTGACCAGCGAGCTGCTGTCCGTGCTCTCGGATGCTCGCGCGCCGCAGCGGCTCAAGGACACCGTGGTCGACCTCCTGACGATGCGACACGATCCGGCCGGGCTCCCGGTGCTCACCGAGCAGCTGGCCGTCCACAACGACTACCTGACGGGGGCCGAGACCGACGCGCTCGGGCCGGTGGCCAAGGCGATCGCCGGTCTGGGGCAGCCCGACCTCGCACTCGATCCGAAGCACGTGGCCACCGCACTGGCGGCGCTACAGCAGCATCTCGATGCCGCGACCACGGCGAGCCCGGAGCTGGCGTGGGTGATCGCGGCGATGGCCGCGATCGGTCACGGCGCCGAGCGGCCCGCGCTGATCTCGCACCTGCTGCTCTATCACGCGGATGACGATCTCGGCGGCGACGCCGGCTGGCAGAAGGCGATCGTCACCGCACTGGCGACCTGGGCAACGCCGGCCGATCGCGCTGTGCTGGGCTATGTCGCGGCCGATCCTCGCACCAAGGCGGGGCTCGCGACGATGATTCACGAGGCTCTGGGCGCGGATTGACACGGGAGCGCCCGGGGGTCACGCTGCAAGGACGTGGCGGATCGTCGGTTCAGGATCGTGATCTGCCGGGGCCCGGAGTGCGGGGATCGGCGTGGCTCCGCGGTGCTCCACGAGGCGTTTCGATCGGCCCTGGAGGCCAACGCCGCCCGCGCACACACCGAACTGGTCTGGCAGAGCTGCTTTGGCCGCTGCACCCAGGGGCCCAACGTCCTGGTCAGGGAGCTCGTGACGGCGGAGCCCGGCGGGCTGACGAGCGGCGGGTTTGCGACCCTCCCGGGCCCGCGGGGAGTGACGGCTCTGTATAATCGGATGGACGCCGCGCGCGCTCAGCGCGTGGTCATCGAGCACGTGAATGGCGGGCAGATCGTCCGTGACCTGATCGAGCGACCTGGCATCCACCCCAACGATCCCGCGGCACCAAGAACGAAAGACAGCTGAACGATGCGTACTTCGATGATCCACCTCGCCGCGGTTTCGGCGCTCCTCGCGGCCGGCTGCAAGGGCGAGACGAAGACGGTTCCTGATCCGCAGACCGCCGAGGACCTCAAGAAGTGCCAGGAAGCGAAGGACCAGAAGGACAAGCTGATCGCCTCGCTCACCGATGAGAAGGCCGCGTGGATGCGCGAGAAGGGCGCGAACACCGGCAACGAGATCGTGGTCTCGATCGAGGGCAACGTCCTGACCGTCAAGCCCGGGCCGGTCGGCGTCATCCAGCCACTCGATCCGAAGAAGGCGGGCGAGGCCTCTCGCCAGTTCATCGATGTCGTCGCGAAGTCACGTGGTGCGATCCAGAAGTGCTACGAGCAGGCCCTCAAGAAGGATTCTACGATCCAGGCCAAGACCATCACGCTGACGGTCGAGGCCTCGTTCTCGGCGGCGGGTGCGTATCGAGATGCCAACTTCCGGCCGTCGCTCGGCGGGACGTTCGATGCTTGCATGAAGACCGTGGCCAGCAAGTGGGCGCTGCCTCAGAACTCACCTGCGATGACGTTCAAGGCGCAGGTCTCGCTGACGCCGTCGTAGGCGGCGCGGCGCCTCGGGCATGAGTGACGAGTGAGTAAGCTAAAGGAGCTCGAGAAGCGGCTCCGCGACGAGCCGGAGAACCTCGGGCTCCGGGTCGCACTGGCGGGCGCCTATCGCGAAGCGAATCGGCTGAGCGATGCGGTGGAGCTCTACCGCTCCGTCGCGATCGCGTATCGCGATCAGGGCCGACTCCAGCAGGCGATGGCGGTCTGCAAGAGCGTGCTCGAGCTCGCACCCGACGACGCGGCCAGCCGCGCCTTGCTCGCCACGCTGACTCCGGCGGCCCCTCCGGTGGCTCCTCCACCCCCACGCGCGTCGATTCGCGAGCCCGAGCGAGACCCAGATCTCGAGATCGGAACGCTGGTGGCCGCGCCCGCGATCCCCGAGCCGGTCGCGACACCGTCACCGCCGTCGCGACCGTCCGCGCGTGACGAGACGGCACCGAAGCGACGGTCGTCGTTCGACGAGACCCCGCTCCCGCGGGCCGTGCCGTACCACGTCCACGATCCGACGACGTCCGTGCTGAAGAAGCTGTCCGAGGTCGATCTGCTCGACGACGATGTGCTCTCGGACGCCGCCGATACACGTCCGGGAGACGAGCCCACACGGCCCTCGGGACTTGCGAGCGCGGCGCTGAGGATCTCGGCGTCGCTGGTCGGGAGCGCGGGGGAGGCCGATGTCGACGTCGCGGCCGAGCTCGACACGCGACAGCGACCGAAGGTGGACGCGGTCGACGAGGAGCGTCTGTCGAGGCCGCCTCCGACGGTGCCGTTCGAGCGTCCCGATCAGGACGACGACGATGATGACGACGACGACGACGCGGAGACGCCGGTCCCCGGCCTCGAGCATCGCGACGAGGACCAGACCAAGCCGCGCGACTTCCCGGGCGTCCGGCAGCGTGCGCCGACCAGCTCGGTCCTGACCACCCAGTTCTTCGCCCCACTGCCCAGCGGGCGGCGGGCCGCGGTGCTCCAGCGGTTCCAGCGCCGCTCGGTCACCGATGGCACGATCGTGATCCACCAGGGCGACGTCGCGCATCCGTTGATCCTGGTGTCGCGTGGCCGACTCGACGTGCGGGTCGATCGTCCGGGCGGCGTGATGTTCCAGATCGGCACCATCGCGATGGGCGAGTACATCGGCGAGGTGGCGCTGCTCAACCGCACGCCCGCGATCGCGAACGTGATCGCGGCGGGGGACGTCGAGATCCTCCTGTTGCCCCCACGGGACTTCTACGAGCTCGCGGGGATGTTCCCGGCGCTATGGGCGGAGCTCAAGGATGTCGCGGAGCGCCGGCAGCGCGAATATGACTACCGGCTGCGCGCGGGCCGCTGAGCTCAGCCGCGCTTGGTCTTCAGGATCCGCTCGAGCGCCATGCCGGCGGCGCGCGACGCGAACGCCAGCTGATCGTCGAACGTGTGCCTCGAGCGGTTCTCTGCGAACAGGACGCCGACCACGCGCTCGCGCACCGCGATCGGCACCAGCAAGATCTCCGGCGGGGCCATGCCCAGCACCATGGTCAGGAACTGACGGCTGGCCTCGTCGGGAACCGGGCCGCGGTAGGGCAGGCGCGTCCTCACGACATCCTGCAGCGTCGAAGCCCGGCCGAGGTGCAGCGTGGCAAACGGCATGGTGTGGGGCGGCGGTTCGATCGAGAACACGGACAGCTCGTCGCGCTTGATCACGAAGAACCCTGCGCGCCGGTGCGTCTCGGCGAGGTGGTCGATCATGATGTCGATGACCTCGTCGCGCTCGTGTGCGTGCTCGAGCAGGCGGATCAGCTCGATCGCGCGCTCTGCCGCCTCCTCGAGTGCGCGCGCGGGCGTCTGCGCTGCGCCGGAGCGCGCGTCCTCTGGAGGGATCGCGGGCGCGACGATCAGAGGCGCGGCCTCGACGTTGGACACCGGGATCCGTCCGCGCCCGGTGTCGTCATGGGCGCCCGGCACCGCGCCCAGCAGCGGCGGAGGAATCGTGGTGCCCGGTGGGCCCCACCCATCATCGACCTCGTCGTGATCGATCCGCTTCGCATTCGGCCCCGGAAGTCCGCTCCTCGCGAGGTGCGCGGGCACCACCTCCGAGCTCCGCTGCGGGATCGCCTCGTCGAGCTCGATCACCGACATCACCGAGGTGGTCCGGCCGTTGTCCTCGTCGAGGTCGTCGACGTCGGTGTTCGCGCGCCGGCGATCGCTCGGCGCCGCCGATGTGGCGCGCGGCGCGGAGGGTCGCGGCGGCGCCGCGAGCATGCTCTTGGTGTCGTCGGGGCTCGGCGGAGCGGCCAAGGTCTCGTCAGAGGTGTCGTCGCCGCGCGGCGCGGGCGCGGTGAGCACGGTGTCGTCGCTGAGGGTGTCAGCGCCGGTGGGCTCGTCGTCCACCATCTCCGGGATGGCACCGGCCTCGGTGTCGCGGTGCGCGCGCGTGGTCTGTGCGGGCAGCACGCCGATGCCGACCTGCGTCCGCTTGTCGGTGCGGACCTGCTTCGCCGCGCTCGGCTTGCGTGCATCGAGCACGACCACGTCGTCGTTGTCGTCGTGATCGCCGTGATCTGGCGAAGGGGCACGTGACGTCACCGTGGCGGGCGGATCGCTCGCGCGGCGACGATCGAGGAGGATCGGCTGTGACTCGCGATCGCTCGGCTCGCCGCGGTCGGGCTGCTCGTGGATCATCACGGCGGCGCTCGTGTCGTCCGTGATCTCGATCGAGCGCGACGGTGCCGCCAGGGGTTCGGGGCGTGGGCGCGCGCGGAGCTCCCCCGAGCGCTCGGTCACGGCCATCGTCTCCACCGCCTGCTCCGCGATGATGATCCGAGGCTCCTCGAGATCGATCTTGCGTACGGGTCCGGTGGAGATGTCCACCTCACCCGCGCGGGCGTAGAGCTCGGGTGGGTCCGACTTCGCCTTGCGCTTGCGCACCGGCGCCGGCTTGTGCGGCCCGGTCGCGTCGTCGTCGAGCTCGGCGTCGAGCACCTCGACGGTGATCACCGGACCGCTCTCGTCCTCGTCGCCGAGGGCCTCCGGCATCGCAGGTCGGATCGACGGCGCGCGGCGACCGGGGACGCGGATCTCGCCAGAGACGCTGCGTGCGCGCGGCTTCGGGATGCCATCGGTGTCCGGGACCTCGGGCTGGCTGACCGCGCGGACCGGCTCGTCGCGAACGGGTTCTCGGATCGGCTCCGGGCTCGGCGGCGGTGCCTCGAGCTTGGGTGTGGAGTCGGTCGCCGTGGTCGGCACCACGATCTCGCCGCTGCGCGGACGCGCGAGGTTGACGGGCCCCGTCACCGGCGCCACGCCGCGGTGGCGCATCGCCTCGACCTGGCCAGTGAGTCCCTTCGTGCGTGCGACCGGTGCGGAGACCGGCGCGGCGGCGCCCGTGCTCTGCATCAGCCGCTGGCCGAGCGCGGTGACGTGGCCGTAGTAGTGCGCGAGGCACCAAGCGATCTGCATCTGGGTGGCGACGGCGCGCACCACGTAGGCACCCGTGAAGAACGTGATCTCGTCGACGGCGTGGCGATCGGAAGGATCGCTCATCGCCACGGTCAGGTTGTTCTCGGCGTCGAGGCCCACGGGGATCGCGCGCAGCTCGATCGCCATGTCGCTCGGGATCGCGGCCACGACCTTGATCGGGAGCCGGGCGAGGGTGTTCGGATTGACCTGTGGCACCAGCAGGCGAGAGCGATAGAAGTCGGTCAGCACGTCATCGGTCAGCGCCCCGAGCACCACGAGCTGCTCGCCGATCGTGCCGCCGCTGGCCTCCATGCGGGCGCGCGCATCATCGAGGGCGCTGGTGGTGACCAGGCCTGATCGAACGAGGAGCGCGCCGGCGTCATCCGCCACGTGTGGTACCCATCTGAGGTCAGGCGGGCTGTCATGTCAACGAATCCACGGATCTACCTGGACTTCAACGCCACGGGCCCGATCGGCCCTGCCGCACGCGCCACGATGGCCGAGGCGATGGTCGTCGTCGGGAATCCGTCATCGATCCACGCGGAGGGTCGTGCGGCGCGCGATCTCGTGGAGCAGGCCCGGAATCGGGTGGCGGGGCTGGTCGGCCGGCCGCGCGAGGAGGTGGTCTTCACGAGCGGAGGCACCGAGGCCAACCGGATCGGGGTCGAGTGGCTCGCCGCCGTGGCCGAGCAGCGCGGACTCCCACGGGTGGTCGCGTCTGCCGGCACCGATCATCCGTCGCTCCGCGGGGCCGTGGCCGCGCTGGTCGCCCGCGGCTGGGAGCAGCGCAG
Organism: Myxococcales bacterium; assembly: GCA_016720595.1. GTDB lineage: Bacteria > Myxococcota_A > Polyangia > Haliangiales > Haliangiaceae > JABFXX01. The sequence goes on along the minus strand of JADKKI010000002.1, from coordinate 358,577 downwards.
GCTCGCCGCAGATCTCACCGGTGTGGGTGTCGTGGCGCTCACCCTCGTCAATCACGAGCTCGGCACGCTCGCAAGTCTGCCCGCGCGGGCCGGCGGCACCCTCGTGCACGTCGATGCCGTGCAGGCGGCGGGCAAGATCGCACTCGAAGGCCTCGCTGCCGACGCCATCGCGATCTCGGCGCACAAGCTCGGCGGTCCCCAGGGCACCGGCGCGCTGATCACCAGCGTGGAGCCCGACGGCCAGATCGGCGAGAAGATCGGCGACGAGATCGACGCCGGGCACCAGGAGCGTGGTCGCCGGCCCGGCACGGAGAACACCGTCGGGATCGCGGGCTTCGGTGCCGCGGTTCAGGCGATCGACCTCGCGGCGTGGCCCGCCGTCACCGCCCTCGGCGCGCGCCTGGAGGAGGGCCTGATCGCACTCGGCGCGCGGATCAACGGCGCCGGATCGCCGCGGATCGGCGGCACGGTCAACGCAGCGTTCACCGGCGTGCGCGGCGAATCGATCGTGATCGCGCTCGACCTCGTCGGCATCGCGGCGTCCACCGGCGCGGCGTGCACGAGCGGCTCGACCAAGCCCTCGCCGGTGCTCCTCGCCATCGGCCAGACGCCGACCGAGGCCCGCGAGGCGGTGCGGTTCAGCCTGGGCCGCACGACGACCATGGCGGAGATCGATCGGGTGCTCGCCGCGCTACCACCGATCCTCGCCCGCGCACGCCGCTAACCACCGGTTCTGCCAGGTATCTTCGGGGAGGGAGCGTGCCTTGACGCCCTCCGCAGCAGCGGGGTATCCCACCGGCATGCGAGACGTAGTCATCGTCGGTGCCGCCCGCACCCCCATCGGTTCCTTCCTCGGTTCTCTCGCGAGCGTGCCTGCGCCGCGCCTCGGCGCCACGGCGATCAAGGCCGCGCTCGAGCGTGCAGGTGTGGCCCCGGCCGATGTCGGCCTCGTCCACATGGGCATGGTGCTGCAAGGCGCGGTCGGCCAGGCACCCGCACGTCAGGCCGCGCTGTTCGCCGGCCTCCCGAACTCGGTGCCCTGCGTGACCGTCAACAAGGTGTGCGGCTCGGGGCTCGAGGCCGTGATCGGCGCCGCGCGCGCGATCGCCGCGGGCGAGATCGAGATCGCGGTCGCCGGCGGGATGGAGTCGATGTCGAACGCGCCGCACGCGCTCAAGGCCTCGCGCACGGGCACCAAGATGGGGCCGCTCGAGACCGTCGACACGATGGTCCACGACGGCCTGTGGGACCCGTACAACAACCAGCACATGGGCATGTGCGGCGAGCTGTGCGCGAAGGAGAAGGGCATCCCGCGGAGCGCGCAGGACGAGCACGCGGCGGAGAGCTATCGCCGCGCCCTCGATGCGCAGAAGCAGGGCCACTTCAAGGCGGAGATCGCGGCGGTCAAGATCGCCGACAAAAAGGGCGAGGTCTCGGTCGAGACGGATGAGGAGCCGGGCAAGGGCTCGATCGAGAAGCTGCCGTCGCTGCGCGCGGCGTTCCAGAAGGACGGGACGATCACCGCCGGCAATGCCTCCTCGATCAACGATGGCGCCGCCGCCGTGGTCCTGATGTCCGCGGAGGAGGCCAAGCGCCGCGGGCTCAAGGTCCTCGCGAAGCTCGTCGCCACCGGCTATCACGCGCAGGCGCCCGAGTGGTTCACCACGGCGCCCACGCCGGCGATCAACAACGCCCTGAAGAAGGCGGGCTGGGACGCGAAGCAGGTCGATCTCTGGGAGATCAACGAGGCGTTCAGCGTGGTCTCGCTCGTCAACAACCAGGGGCTCGGCCTCGACGCGAACAAGGTCAACGTGTGGGGCGGCGCGGTGGCGCTCGGTCACCCGATCGGCGCCTCGGGCACGCGCATCCTGGTCACGTTGCTTCACGCCATGGCGGCCAAGAACGTCCAGCGCGGCGGTGCATCGCTGTGCATCGGTGGCGGCGAAGGCATCGCTCTCCTCGTCGAGCGTCCGTGATGGAGGTCAAGAAGCTTGGCGTCCTCGGCGCCGGCCAGATGGGGCAGGGCATCGCGCAGGTCGCGGCGCAGTCCGGCCTCGACGTGATCATCGTCGATGCCGCGCCTGACTTCGCGCAGGCCGGGATCGGTAAGATCAAGAAGCAGCTCGATCGGCTCGTCGAGAAGGGGAAGATGGAGGGTGGCGCGCGCGATGCCACGCTCGCGCACCTGAAGGCGGGGAACGTTCACTCCGACCTCGCCGAGTGCGACGTGGTGATCGAGGCGGCACCCGAGCGCGAAGAGCTCAAGCTCGCGATCTTCAAGAGCCTCGGCGAGGTGTGCAAGGACGAGGCGATCCTCGCGTCGAACACGTCCTCGATCTCGATCACGAAGATCGCCGCGTCGAGCGGCCGGCCAGATCGTGTGGTCGGGATGCACTTCATGAATCCCGTGCCGCTGATGAAGCTCGTCGAGATCGTGCGCGGGCTGCCCACGAGCCAGGGCACCGTCGACACCGTGATGGAGCTCGCGAAGCGGTTCGGTAAGACCACGATCGGCGCGCGGGACATCCCGGGCTTCATCGTCAACCGGATGCTGCTGCCGCTGCTCAACGAGGCCTGCTACGGCCTCTACGAGGGCCTCGGCACCGCCGCCGACATCGACACCGGCGTGCGCCTCGGCCTCAACCATCCGATGGGCCCGCTTGAGCTCGCCGATCTGATCGGCCTCGATACCTGCCTCGCGATCGCCGAGGTGCTGCACCGCGAGCTGGGCGACGACAAGTACCGTCCGTGCCCGCTGCTGCGCCAGTACGTGGCCGCGGGCTGGCTGGGCAAGAAGGTCGCGCGCGGATTCTACGAGTACGACTCGCAGGGGCAAAAGAAAGCATGAGCTACGACAGCTTCGAGACCTTGAAGATCAGCATCGATGGTCCGATCGCGACGGTGACCATCACGCGCGAGGCCGCCCTCAACGCGCTGTCGAGCAACGTGATCGGCGAGCTCGCGCACGCCGCGGGCGAGCTCGAGATCTCGACGGACATTCGCGTGGTGATCCTCACCGGTGCCGGCGACAAGGCCTTCGTTGCCGGTGCGGACATCGCCGAGATGGTCGACATGACGCCGGTCCAGGCGCGCGCGTTCTCCGAGATGGGCGGTGCGCTCGGCGACGCGATCGAGAGCTCCGAGAAGCCGTGGATCGCGGCGGTCAACGGCTTCGCGCTCGGCGGCGGGTGCGAGCTCGCGCTCGCCTGCGACTTCATCTACGCCTCGGACAAGGCCAAGCTGGGGCAGCCCGAGGTTGCCCTCGGCGTGATCCCCGGCTTCGGTGGCACGCAGCGGCTCGCCCGCCGGGTCGGCGTGGCGAAGTGCAAGGAGCTGTGCATGACCGGCGACCGGATCACCGCAGCCGAGGCGCTGCGGATCGGCCTCGTCGACGCGGTGTGGCCGCACGCGGAGCTGATGGCCAAGGTGACCGAGGTGGCGCTGCGGATCGCGGCGAACGGGCCGCTCGCCGTGGCCGAGGTCAAGCGCCTGGTCCACGAGGGGCAGTCGGCGCCGCTCGATCAGGCGCTCGCGCTCGAGCAGCGGAGCTTTGGTCTGCTGTTCGGCACCGCCGATCAGCGCGAGGGGATGGCGGCGTTCATCGCGAAGCGTAAGCCCGTGTTCAAAGGACAATAGCCGTGAACTTCACGCCCACCGAAGATCAACTCGCCGTCCAGACCACCGCGCGCGAGTTCGCCACCAACGAGGTCCTCCCCAAGGCCGCGGAGATCGATCGCGAGCACCGGCACCCTGCGGAGCTGGTTAAGCGCATGGCCGAGCTCGGGTTCCTCGGCATCGCGGTGCCCGAGGAGTACGGCGGGTCCGGGCTCGATCACGTCTCGTACGCGCTCGCGATGGAGGAGGTGTCCCGTGCGTGTGCCTCCACCGGCGTGATCATGAGCGTCAATAACTCGCTGGTCTGTGATCCGATCTATCGGTTCGGCAGCGAGGCCCAGAAGCGCGAATGGCTGACCCCGCTCGCGAGCGGCAAGCTGCTCGGCTGCTTCGCGCTCAGCGAGCCCGAGGCAGGATCCGACGCGGCAGCGCAGAAGACCACGGCCGAGAAGCAGGGCGACGACTGGGTGATCAACGGCACCAAGAACTGGATCACGAACGGTCCGGTCGCCGATGTCTGCGTGCTGTTCACGATGAACGACAAGGCGGCGGGCCACAAAGGCATCACCGCGTTCATCCTGCCGATGAAGACCAAGGGCGTGCGCGTCGGTCAGGCCGACGACAAGCTCGGCATCCGCGGCAGCAAGTCGAGCCAGATCTTCCTCGATGATGTGCGGCTGTCCGAGGCGCACATGCTCGGCACCGTGGGCGGCGGCTTCAAGGTCGCGATGTCCACCCTCGACGGCGGCCGGATCGGCATCGCGGCGCAGGCTCTCGGCATCGCGCGCGCGGCGCTCGAGGATTCGCTCGCCTATGCACAGCAGCGGCGCACGTTCGGAAAGCCGATCGCGCAGCACCAGGCGATCCAGTTCAAGCTCGCCGACATGGCGACCGAGATCGATGCGGCGCGGCTCCTGACCCTCCGCGCCGCGTACCTGAAGGACGCGAAGCAGCCCTATGGCAAGGAGGCCGCGATGGCGAAGCTGTTCGCCTCCGATGTCGCGAACAAGGCCGCGCGCGAGGGGATCCAGATCTTCGGTGGCAACGGCTATGTCACCGAGTACCCGATGGAGCGGCACTTCCGGGATGCCAAGATCACGGAGATCTATGAAGGTACGAGCGAGATCCAGCGTTTGGTGATCGCGGGTCACTTGTCGAAAGGTGGATGACGATGGGCAAGCAAGCGCTTCTCGGTGCAGTGGTGTTCGCCGCGTTGGCGGCGTGTGGTGGCAAGAAGGGCACGACGACGCCCCAGGACGAGAGCGCCGGGACCTTGGGTGGGCCGCACACCGATGCGCCCGATCAGAGTGGCTCGATGGTGACGCCCGAGAAGATGGACGAGATCGAGCAGCTCCTGAACCGCAAGGCGGGGATCATGTCGCGCTGCCTCGCGGTGGCGGTCGACAACCAGGAGCTGCCGAAGAACTCCCACGGCAAGATCACGCTCGACATCACGATCACGCCCGGCGGCAAGGCGGATCCGATCAAGGTGATCAAGGCCTCGCTCGAGTCGAAGGCGCTCGAGGCGTGCGTGATCGGACACGTCAAGAGCATCCAGTTCCCGCAGCTGCCCAAGGCATACCCCACCTCGCACACCTACGCGTTCGAGGCGATGTGATGCGACGCCTGCTGCTGCTCGGACCCATGCTGTACGTCGGGGCGTGTGGCGGCAAGGCGGCTCCCACGGAGAAGCCGGTGACCGAGGTCTCGGCCAAGCCGCTGACGCGCGTGCCGGTCGAGGAGCCCAGCGAGGAAGAAGGCGTGACGATCGTCAACGCCCGCGGCCACATGGAGCTCTCGGTGATCGAGGCCGGGCTGTCGCCGCACAACGAGGAGCTGACGGACTGCTACATGTCCAAGCTCAACAAGCGGCGCTGGCTCGGCGGCCACGTGGTGCTCACGTGGGACATCAAGAAGGACGGTACGGTGACCCAGGTCAAGCTCGCGGAGAGCGACCTCGGTGCCTGGCCGATCGAGAAGTGCCTGCTCGAGGTCGCGCGGTCGGCGACCTTCGGAAAGCCCGTGGGGGGCGATGCGGATTTCTCGGTCCCGCTCGACTTCACCGCCAAGGGCAAGCTCATCAGCTGGGAAGAGGACAAGGGCCTGAAGGCGGTCGGTGGGCAGACCGTGAAGCTCGACGCGTGCGCCAAGGGGAAGGTCCCCGCACCGTCGGACGTCACGGTCACGGTCTATGTCGGCCCGGCAGGCAAGGCCCAGTCGGTGGGCTTCGCATCGGCCAAGAGCCCGATCGACGACGCGTGGGGAGATTGCGCAGAGAAGGCGGCACTCGGCTGGCGCCTCCCTGACCCCAAGGGCATCGTCGCCAAGCTCGCGATCAAGTACCGCACGCACTGAGCTTGGCGCGCCGTCTCAGCTGTGGTTGATTCAGCGTGAGATGGACTTCTCGCTGACCGAGGAGCAGCTGCTGGTGCAGCGCACCGCACGCGACGCTGCAGAGCGCCTGCTTGCCCCCAAGGCGGCCGCACGGGACGTCTCCGGCGAGTTCCCGCTGCAAGAGCTCGCGGAGCTCGCGGAGCTCGGCCTCCTGGGCGTGGCCGTGCCCGAGGCGCTCGGCGGGGCCGGGATGGGGCCGATCGCGTACTCGCTCGCGATGATGGAGCTCGGACGCGGTGATGCGTCCGTGGCCGTCGCGGTCTCGGTGTCGAACATGGTCGCCGAGCTGATCGCCACGAACGCCCGCCCCGAGGTCGCGCGCCAGTGGGTGCCGCGCCTGGTCAACGGCGAGCTGGTGTGCGGCGCCTTCGCGCTGAGCGAGCCGGAGTCCGGAAGCGACGCGGCGGCGATGCGGACCACGGCGGAGAAGCGGGGCGGGACCTGGCGGCTGACCGGCGCGAAGCAGTGGATCACGAGCGGCGATCGCGCGGGGGCGCTGGTGGTCTGGGCGGTCACCGACGTGGCGGCCAAGCACAACGGCATCACGGCGTTCATCGTGCCGGGAGACGCCAAGGGGCTCACGGTGGCGCGCCTCGAGGACAAGCTCGGGCTACATGGCTCGTCCACCGCGCAGCTCGTGCTCGACGGCGTGGAGGTCGGAGAGGATCAGATCCTGGCCGGTGTGGGGCGCGGCTTCTCGCTGGCGATGCAGGCGCTCGATGGGGGCCGGATCGGCATCTCGTCCCAGGCGATCGGCATCGCGCGGGGCGCGCTCGAACAGACGATCCGCTATGCAGGCGAGCGCCAGACCTTCGGCCAGCCGATCATCAAGCACCAGGCGATCGCGATGATGCTCGCGGATGCCGCTACCTGGCTCGATGCGGGCACGCTGATGACCTTGCGGGCGGCCGCGGCCAAGGAGGCGAAGCAGCCGTTCTCGCAACTCGCCGCCATGGCGAAGCTGTTCTCCACGGAGCATGCGTGGAAGATCTGCGACCACTGCCTCCAGATTCACGGCGGGTATGGCTACGTCCGTGACTTCCCGATCGAGCGAGCACTGCGCGATGTGCGGGCGACCCGGATCTACGAGGGTACTAGCGAGATCCAGCGCCTCGTGATCGCGCGGAACCTCCTGCGCGGCCCGTGAGCGCAGGGCTTGCCTCGGGCGGCCAGCTAGGCGACAACCGCGGCATGTCCGAGACGCCGCGCAAGCTCCGTATCCTCGTCGCCAAGCCCGGCCTCGACGGTCACGATCGCGGGGCCAAGGTCGTCGCGCGCGCGCTCGCCGACGCCGGCTACGAGGTGGTCTACACCGGGCTCCACCAGACGCCCGAGATGATCGCGGCGGCGGCGGTCCAGGAGGCCGTGGACGCGGTGGGCCTCTCGATCATGTCGGGTGCCCACATGACCCTGTTCCCGGCGGTGATCGCCGCGCTCAAGGCGCGCGGCGTGGGCGACTGTGTGGTGTTCGGCGGCGGGATCGTGCCGAAGGACGATCTGCCGAAGCTGACGGCGATGGGTGTGGCGAAGATCTTCACGCCGGGCGCGAGCACGAACGAGATCATCGATTGGGTCGAGACGGTCCTGCGTCCCAAGGTCGCCTGATGTCCGCGCTCCGTCGGGCGCGGCCGTGCGCCGCGGTCGTGGCCCTGGTCCTGGCCGCATGCCCACGGTCGACGCCGGCACCCACCAAGCCTACGGGGGGGAGTGCGGTCGGGAGCGCGGCGCCGGCCGATGCGCCCTCGGCGACCGATGACGAGAAGCTCGCGGCGATCCAGAAGGCGATGAACGAGCTCGACGAGGCCGCGCAGGGCTGCTGGGCGGCGGCGGCCACGGAGCGGTTCGACATCGAGGGCGAGCTCAAGGCACAGATCGACATCGGAGGCCCCGCCGCGGGCGCGACGATCGTCGGCCTGGTCGAGGACACCGCGCGCAATCCCCGGCTCGCGAGCTGCCTCGTCGCCGTGCTCACGAACTATCCATGGGCGCCGCCGCTGTACGGGCAGTCGATCCAGCTGCCGTTCCGGTTCCGCGCCCCCGATGGGCAGAGCGTGATCGATCGCAAGCTGGTCGCCTGGAGCGGGCAGGGCAAGGTCTCGGTCGCCGTGCTCCTCGACGAGAACAACACCGCCAACGATGCGGCGTCGATGTTCGAGCTCGCGGTGGCCGCCGGCGGATCGACGGGGATGCGCACCGCAGAGCGCAACGAGCTCTGGTACTTCCTCGGGCCCGCGACGGTCGGCGCGGTCGGTGCGCAGGGGAAGCGCCAGGTCGCGGCGGGTGACATGGCCTACGTACCGAAGGGCGGGGCGCGAGAGATCCTGGCAGGGACCACGGATGTCCACGCGGTGCTCGTGATGTTCCCCGGTGGGCGCGAAGGCTCGGCCCGCGCTGGTGCGCTGCCCACCCCGCCGCTCGACGCCGTGAGGTCCGCGCCGATCGGTGCACAGCTCCTGCCCCAGGCAAAGGCCAAGCAATATGGCCCGGCGCTGATCTACGCCGAGCCTTCCCTCACCAGCCAGCCGGCATTCTCGGCCGAGATCCTGACGCTGGCGAACGGCGTCTCGGTTCCCGAGCACGTCCACGCCAACGAGTCCGAGCTGCTCTACGTCCTCGCCGGTAGCGGCACGATGACCGTGGCTGGTGTCCAGCTCGCGGTGACGGCGACCAGCGTGGTCCAGGTCCCTCCGGCGACCAAGCACAGCTTCACGGCGAGCTCCGATGTGCGCGCGCTCCAGCTCTACACTCCGGCCGGCCCCGAACAACGGTTCAAGAAGCCATGACCGATACCGCTCCCACGGCTCCGACCGGGCCGATCGCTGCCATTCTCGCTGGTGACGTCCGGACCGCGGCGCGCCTGATGCGCGATCTCGACGATCGGCGTCCAGGTGCTCTCGACACCTTGAAGGCGTTGTTCCCCCACACCGGCAAGGCGTATCTCGTCGGGATCACCGGTAACCCGGGCGCCGGCAAATCGACCGTGGTCGATGCGTTGATCGCCCATTACCGAGCAGCAGGCGAGAAGGTGGGCGTGGTGTGCGTCGATCCGACCTCGCCGTTCTCGGGCGGCGCGATCCTGGGCGATCGGATCCGCATGCAGCGCCATGCCCTCGATCCCGGCGTGTTCATCCGCAGCCTCGCGACTCGCGGTCACCTGGGTGGGCTGTCGCGGTCGACGTTCGATGTGGCGCACGTCCTCGATGCGATGGGCTTCGATCGCGTCCTGATCGAGACGGTCGGCGTGGGCCAGGACGAGGTGGACGTGATGAAGGCCGCGCACACCACGGTGGTGGTCACTGTCCCGGGCCTGGGCGATGACATCCAGGCGATCAAGAGCGGTCTGCTCGAGATCGCGGACGTACTGGTGGTCAACAAGGCGGATCGCGAGGGCGCGGACCGTACCGAGCGCGATCTGATGCACATGCTCGATCTACGTGCGCATGGGGAGCGGAAGGACGTCGAGATCGTCCGCACGATCGCGACCAAGGGCACCGCGGATGGCTCGGGGATCCGCGAGCTCGCACAGGCCGTCGAAGCACACCGCATGCGTAGCTGGCAGGGGCCCACGGCCGCCGCGCGCTCGGTGGCGCGTGCGCAGGCTCACCTCGCGGAGCTGGTTCGTGCACTCCTCGCGGATCGCGCCGCCAAGGCGATGGCCGCCCGTGGTGGCCTCGCGGAGATCGCGCAGGCCGTGGTGGACCACCAGACCGACCCGTGGACCGTCGCCGAGCAGCTGATCGAAGCGCTGTAGGTTAGGTGAGGTGGAGTGCGGTGTAGCGACCGTCACGCACCGCTCCAAAGTTGAGTTCACCGTCGGTGCGGGTGCTATCATGGACCCGTCCGTACGGGGAGTTCCTATGATTAACCTAGCGATGCGCGTGTCCACTCTGCTCGTCACCCTGGCCGCGAGTGGCTGTGGGCTGATCAGCTCCGACGTCACCAACTTCGATCTCACGCTGCCCGACAAGAACTTCACGATCGACGCCACCGGCTGGCAGGTGAACCAGCAGCAGGCCGATCTGCTGCTCGGGACCAACTGCTCCGCACAGCCCACGGTCTGCGCCTCGGCCGCGCAGCAGGCGTGTCAGATGGGGTGCACGGGGACCTGCAATGCGTCGTCGCACACCTGTGATCTGTCGCTCGATGTCAGCCTGTACCAGCCGATCAATCTGCTGACCGAGAAGCCCGAGCTCAAGTCGATCAACGACGAGCCGGTGATCAAGGTGACGATCGACAGCGTGACCTACGAGGTCACCCAGAACACGCTCAACGTCGCGACCCCCGAGATGATCATCTACGTCGCGCCGATGTCGGTGATGGACCCCAAGGATCCGCAGGCCAAGGCGATCGGGACGATCGCGCCGGTTCCCGCCGGGACGACCACGACCAAGCCCGAGAACATCGCGTTCAACGCCAACGGCAAGGCCGAGCTCGTCAACATCATGAGCACGTTCAAGACCCCGTTCAACGTGCTGGTCGGCTCCACGGTGGTGGTGCGCGCCGGCACGCCCGTGCCGACCGGCAAGCTCGACGCCGTGGTCCACATCAAGGGCCACGCCGGGCTGTGACCTTCCGCGCGTTGCTCCCGTTCTGTCTGATCGCGGCCTGCAACGTCGGGGACACGGGTGGTCCGTCCAGTGGCGGCGGTAGCGATGCGATGACCGATGGGCGTGGTAGCGGCCCGATGTGGGTCGATGCACCGCCGGGCCAGGGGCCAGCGGCCGATTGCCGGCAGCCGGTGACCGGCTATGCGGACGGTCATCACAACACCGGTCGCAACTGTCTCGACAGCTGCCACAACCACGGCTTCACACTGGCCGGCACGCTGTACACCGGCGCGTTCAATAACACCGGCTACGCCGGAGCGACGATCACGATCAAGGACTCCGCGAATCGCACGGTCGACGTCGTGGTGCAGGCTGACGGAAACTTCTTCACCGCTCAGCCGATCGCCTTTCCGGCCGTGGTGATGGCGAGCTCCTGCCCGTACGGCACCAAGATGACCGCGCAGGTCACCAATGGCGCCTGCAACACCAGCGGATGCCACGCGCAGACCGGCGGCGCCGCCGGCCAGATCCACCTGCCGTAGGGGGCGCTCGCCGGCGCGACTCGGGGTATCGTGGGATCTGGGGGGGCGCCAGCGGCCCCCCCCCGGGGGGGGGGGGGCGCCGGGGGGAAAGGGGGGGGCGGGGGGGGGGAAAGAAGGGGGAGGGCGGGCGGGGGGGCCCGGGGGGGGGGCGGGGCGGCCCGGCGGCGGGGGGGCCCCCGGGCGGGGCGCCGCGGGGCCGCGGGGGGGCGCCGCCGGCCCCGGGGCGGCGCCGGCCCCCCCCGGGAGGCCCGCCCCCCCCGCCCCCCGGGGCCCGCCCCCCCCCCCCCCGGCGGCGCGCCCGGCCCCCGGGGGGGCCCCGGCGCGCCGCGGGGGCGGCGGGGGGGGGGGGGGGGGGGGGCGGGGGGGCCCCCCCCCGCCCCCCGCCCGCGGGCGGCCCCCCGGGGGGGGGGGCCCCGCCGGCCCGGGGGGGGGCCGCGCGGGGGGGGGGGGGGCGGGGGGGGGGGGGGGGGGGGGCGCGGGGGGGGGGGGCCCGGCGGGGGGGCGGCCGGGGGCGGGCCGGCCCCCCCCGCGGGGGGCGCGGGGCCCGGGCCGCCGGGGGGGGGGGACGGGGGGCGGGCGGGGCCCGGGGGGGGGGGGGGGGCCGCGGGCCCCGGGCGCGGGGGGGGGGGGGGGGGGGCCGCCCCCGGCGGCGGGGCCCGGGGGGGGGGGGGGGGGGGGGGGCCCCCGGGCGGGGGCGGGGGGGGAGCGGGCGCGGCCCCGCCGCGGCCCCCGGGGGGGCCGGGGGGGGGGGGGGGGGGCCCCCGGGGGGGGGGGGGGGGGGGCCCCCCGGGGGGGGGGCGGGGGGGGGCAGAAAAACGGGGGGAAGGGGGCGGGCGGGGGGGCGGGGCCGGGGGGGGGGCGGGGGGGGAGGGGGGGGGGGACGGGGGGGGGGGGGGGGGGGGGGCGGGGGGGGGGGGGGGGGGGCGGGGGGGGGGGGGGGGGGGGGGGGGGGGGGGGGGGGGGGGGGGGGGGGGGGGGGGGGGCGCCCGGGGGGGGAGGCGGGGGGGGGGGGGGGGGGGGGGGGGGGGGGAGGGGGCGGGGGCCCCCCCGGGGGCGCCCGGGGGGGGGGCCGGGGGCCCGGGCCGGGGCCGGGGGGGGGGGGCCGCGGGCGGGGGCCCCAGGACCGGGGGGGGGGGGGGGGGGGGGGGGGGGGGGGGCGGGGGGGGGGGGGGGGGGGGGGGGGGGGGGGGGGGGGGGGGGGGGGGGGGGGGGGGGGGGGGGGGGGGGGGGGGGGGGGGGGGGGGGGGGGGGGGGGGGGGGGGGGGGGGGGGGGGGGGGGGGGGGGGGGGGGGGGGGGGGGGGGGGGGGGGGGGGGGGGGGGGGGGGGGGGGGGGGGGGGGGGGGGGGGGGGGGGGGGGGGGGGGGGGGGGGGGGTGCGGGGGGGGGGGGGGGGGGGGGCGGGGGGGGCGGGGGGGGGGCGCGAGGGGGCCGGGCGCGGGGGGGGGGGGGGGGGGGGGGGGGGGGGGGGGGGGGGGGGGGGGCCGCGGGGGGCCGGGGGGGGGGGGGGGGGGGGGGGGGCGGCCGCCGGGGGGGGGGGGGGGGGGGGGGGGGGGGGGGGGGGGGGGGGGGGGGCGGGGGCCGGGCGGGGGGGGGCCGGGGGGGGGGGGCAGGGGGGGGGGGGGGAGGGGGGGGGGGGGGGGGCCCGGGGGGGGGGGGGGGGGGGGGGGGGGGGGGGGGGGGGGGGGGGGGGGGGGGGGGCGGGGGGGGGGGGGGGGGGGGGGGGGGGGGGGGGGGGGGGGGGGGGGGGGGGGGGGGGCGCGGGGGGGGGGGGGGGGGGGGGGGGGGGGGGGGGGGGGGGGGGGGGGGGGGGGGGGGGGGGGGGGGGGGGGGGTGGGGGGGGGGGGGGGGGGGGACAGGGGGGGGGGGGCGGGGGGGGGGGGGGGGGGGGGCGGCGGCGGGGGGGGCGGGGGCGCCGGGGGGGCCCGGGGGGGGCCGGGGGGGGGGGGGGCGGGGCGGGGGGGGGGGGGGGGGGCCCGCCCGGGGGGGGGCCCCCCCGGCGGCCCGGCGCGGCCCCGGGGGGGGGCCCGGGGGCCGGGGGGGGGGGGGGGGCGGGGGGGGGGGCCCGGGGCCGGGGGGGGCCGCGGGGGGGGGCGGCGGCCCCCCGGCGCCCGGGGGGGCCCCCTCCGCGACGCCCGGCGCACGGCGCGGCCCCCGCCCCCCCGGCCCCGCCGGCAACACCGTTCCATTCGCGTGGCACAAACCGGCGACGCGCCTCGTGTCCGCGCACCCACACGCGCCCACAACTCCGCGCGCCGCCCGGGTGTGGACCGTGGCACGGCCGATGCTGTGACTCCGGCGCAGACGGGGTCATCCAATGAAGTCTCTCCGCGCTCTCCTGTTCACCGTCCTCGTTGTTTCTCCGCTCGCCGCGTGTGGCGGTGGCCATGAAGGCTCGACTGCGTCGTCGAGCGGGGAGGGCTCGAGCCAGCTCCCCGTGATGACGCCCGAGCAACCGAAGGTCTCTGCGCCGGTCGCGATCGAGGACAAGGTTCCCGAGGCGATCGTCACGCCCGACGAGCCGCTGCAGATTCCAGAGAAGTTCTCCGACGCACTCGCGCTCGGCAAGGCGCTGTCCGCGAAGGGCGAGCACGCCCGCGCCAAGGAGGTGCTCGAGGCCGCCGCGAAGCTCGACAAGAAGTCGGCCGCGCCGCACATCGAGCTCGCGCGCCTCTACATCGCGATGGGCGAGCGCGGCCTCGCGATCCGCGCCGCGAACAAGGCGGTCAAGCTCGCGCCGGACTCGAGCCAGGCGTTCAACACGCTCGGCCGCGCCGAGCTCGCCCGCTACGACTACGACAAGGCGGTCGTCGCGTTCCGCCAGGCCACCGAGCTCGATCCGGACAACGTGTGGGCGTGGAACAACCTCGGCTACACGCACCTGCAGCGCAAGGACTACGTCGAGGCCGTCGAGGCGCTCGAGGTCGCCGTGCAGAAGAAGGACGCCACGGGCTACATGTTCAACAACCTCGGCACGGCGTACGAGCACCAGGATCAGCTCGACGAGGCGCGCGCCGCGTTCGAGAGCGGCGGCAAGCTCGGCTCGCTCGAGGCCAAGGCGAGCCGCAAGCGGCTGGAGGGTGTCGATACCCTCGTGGTCGTGAAGACCGCGAAGGTCGAGGAGTCCCCCGTCGTGGAGAAGACCTACGAGACCGCGGAGCCGATGCCCGAGGACGTGGTGGAGCCGGTCGAGGACGTCGAGGCGCCGGCCACCCCGGCGAAGGTCGAGGCGCCGGAGGTCGACGACGAGCCCGCGCAGGACGCCGAGCCGCCGGCGAAGGTCGAGGCGCCGGCCAAGGTCGAGGCGCCGGTCGTCGCACCGACGACGATCTGAGCTACGGGCGGCGGCGCCGCCGGCCGAGGACGGCCGCGACGAGCCCGACCAGCAGCGCGCTGGCGCCGGGCGTGCTCGTGTTGCAGCAGCCCGTGGCCTTGTCGCCGGGCACCAGATCATCGCCGGGGACCATGGTGTTGTCGGGGCCGTTGACCGGGGTCTCGGTCTTGAAGCCCTCGCCGGGATCCCAGCCGGGGTTGGTGTTCGACGTCCGCTCGTACGCGCCGACGTCGGGCATGCCGTCGGCGCGCGGCGTGCCGTTGAAGTCCTCGAGCACCGTGTGGGCCTGGTCGCCGGCGTTGATCAGCGACGAGCCGGCGGGCGGATACACCTTGGGGGCGGGGCCGAGGTCCGCGGCGAGCGTGCCGCCCTGGCGGAACCCCGATGCGGCGTTGCTGGTGCCGAGACCCGCGTTGCCGAACACCTGCGCGTTCGGCGCGCCGCCGTTGAGATCGATCGCCGTGCCGCTGTCGCAGTACAGCGCGTTGTTGGTGACGAGCTGGTTCGGGGCTGTGGCCCAGTCGTTGGCCTTGAGGCACGGGCCCGTCGAGCCGATGATCGTGTTGTGGGCGATCACCAGGTCGTGCGGGGTCTGACCCTGGCTCGCCTTGGATTGGATGCCGTTGGTGCCCGCGCCGAGGATGATGTTGTTGCGAACGATCACCTGGCCGACGATCTGGATGCCGTTGTCGACAGTGGTCCACACCAGGTTGCGCTCGACCGTGTTCGGCATCCCGGTGCCCGCGAAGCCGTACATCGTGATCGCCGGGTACTTGGCACGGACGATCACGTTGTCGCGCACGATCACGCCTGACGCGCCGGTCTTGACCTCGATGCCGTCGCCCTGGCTGCCGCCGAGGTCGTGGATGTAGTTTCTCTCGACGAGCGAGTCCCGGAAGATGTTCGTCGCGTCGTTGCCGCCGAGGTACATGCCCTCGCCAGTGCCGGCGGTGCCGGTGGCGTAGATCTCGTTGTGCTTGATCGTCATCTGGGAGCAGTCCTGCCCGGGCCGGTTGCAGGAGATGCCGACGTCGCCCAGATCGTGGAGCACCAGATCCTCGAGAGATCCGTGGTCGCTCGTTCCGAGCCGCACGCCGTGGCTACCGCCGCGGAGCTCGAAGCCCTTGAACGAGAAGTAGCTGCCGCTCAGATCGATCACGTTCTGGCTCGGGATGCCGACGATGATCGGCCGCTCCCCCGGGGCAGCCATGACGTAGATGCCGGCGGTCGGCGTGCCGGCCCAGGTCACCTGGAGGAGCCCCGTCGAGGTGTACGTCCCCGCGTGGACGATCACCTGGTCGCCGGCGGTGAGGTTCTTCAGCCGCATGAACAGGTCATCGGACGGCTGGATCTCGTAGGTCTGTGCGGCGGCGACCGAGGGCAGGGCGAGCAGGGCGACCCCGAGAGCGTGCGCGAGCCTCATGGGCCGAGTATGCGCTCAGCCCGCGGGACGGTACTCGCCGAATCGTGCGCGGAGCACGTCCGCGATCTCTCCGACAGTGGCCGAGGCCTTGACCGCGCCGACGATCGGCTCGACCAGGTTCCCCGTGGCCGCAGCTGCATCGTCGAGAGCCTTCAGCGCCCGCGCGTGCTCGGCCGCGTTGCGCCGCCCCCGGAGTGCGGTGAGGCGGCGGACCTGCTCGCCTTCGAGCTCGGGATCGATGGTCGCCACCGGGACCTCGGTCTCCTCGGTCATCACGAACTCGTTGACGCCGACCACGATGCGCTCGTTGCGCTCGACGGCGCGCTGGTGCTCGTAAGCGCGACGCTCGATCTCGCGCTGGGGATAGCCCTGCTCGATCGCCTTGACCATGCCGCCGAGCTGCTCGAGCTTGGCGAAGTACTCGCCGACCCGCTTCTCGATCTCCGCGGTCATCGCCTCCACCGCCCACGAGCCGCCGAGGGGGTCGATGAAGTCGGCCACGCCGGACTCGTTGCCGATCACCTGCTGGGTCCGCAGGGCGATCCGCGCGGCCTCTTCGGTAGGCAGGCCGAGCGCCTCGTCATAGCTGTTGGTGTGGAGGCTCTGCGTGCCACCGAGGACGGAGGCCAGCGCCTGGAGCGTCACGCGCGCGATGTTGACCAGCGGCTGCTGCGCCTGCAGCGTCACACCAGCGGTCTGGCTGTGGAACCGGAGCATCTGGCTCTTCGGGTTCTTCGCGCCGAACCGATCGCGCATGATCCGCGCCCACAGCGCGCGCGCCGCGCGGAACTTCGAGACCTCTTCGAGGAAGTTGTTGTGGACGTTGAAGAAGAACGAGAGCCGTGGCGCGAAGTCGTCCACGTCGAGCCCGGCGGCGATCGCGGCCTCGACGTAGGCGATGCCGTTCGCGAGCGTGAACGCGACCTCCTGGACCGCATCCGAACCCGCCTCGCGGATGTGATAGCCGCTGATCGAGACGGTGTTCCACTGCGGCACATGGGCGGCGCAGTACGTGAACGTGTCGGTGATCAGGCGCATCGATCCGGCGGGTGGATAGATGTACGTGCCGCGCGCGATGTACTCCTTCAGGATGTCGTTCTGGATCGTGCCACGGAGCTGCGCCGCGGGCGTGCCTTGCTCCTCGCCGACGGCGATGTAGAGGGCGAGCAAGGTCGCGGCGGTGGCGTTGATCGTCATCGAGGTCGAGACGTCCGCGAGCGGGATGCCGTCGAACAGCACCCGCATGTCCTCGATCGAGTCGATCGCCACGCCCACGCGGCCGACCTCGCCGCGGGCCATCGGGTGATCCGAGTCGCGGCCCATCTGGGTCGGCAGATCGAAGGCGACGGACAGCCCCTTGCCGCCCTGGGCGAGCAGGTACTTGTATCGGCGGTTGGACTCCGCCGCCGTGCCGAACCCGGCGTACTGGCGCATCGTCCAGAGCTGGCCGCGATACATCGTGGCCTGCACCCCGCGCGTGTACGGGAACTCCCCGGCCGGTGGCGCCTCGGTGGTGGGCGCATCGGAGGCGGTGTAGCCGCCCTTGATCTCGATGTCGGCGTCGGTGGCGAACCGCTGCTTGCGGAGCTTCGGCGGGCGGGCGGAGGTCACGAGGGCGTGTGTATCAGAGATCCGCTATCATCTTTGCATGGTGAAGACCTTCGCGACCCTTGCCTTCATCGGGGCCGCCGCCGCGGGGGCCGTGTTCCTGTCGCAGAAGCGCACCGTGATCAGCGGCGAGGTGATGGCCGCGGACCTGATGGGGCAGCTCGCGAAGAAGGGCATCACCGAGATGACGTGCGATCCCGAGATCCCGGTGGGGGTCGCGGGGGCCGTGTTCCGGTGCCGGGTCAGCGCCAACGACGGATCGACGGCGCAGATCGAGTACACGATCGATCGCAACCAGCAGCTGAGCGGCAAGGTGGTCGAGGGCTCGGGCCCCACACGCGAGCGGGTCCCTGCCTCCAGCGACCCCTGGGGCAATTGACCGTGATATAGCCTCCGGGCATGCCGAACTACTCGAAGCTGCACGACCTGATCAGCCACCGCGTCACGATCGAGTACGACACCGGAGCTCGGATCACGGGCACCCTCGCATCCTGTCAGCCCACCACCGGCCCGGTGGAGTTCGCGGTGATGTCCGATGCCAAGATGTACGACTCGCGCGGCCGCATGGTCCGCGATGTCGGCGAGCTGACGGTGTGTCCGAACGTGGTGACCTCGATCGCGCTCGACGAAGGTCCGCGCGGTCGCGATCTCAAGTAGCGGCCGGCCGGGCCGAGCTGCTACGCGACGCCGAGCGCGCCGCCGAACCGGGCGACCAGGAGGTCGTCGTGCTCGTCAGCGCAGGTGCTCACCCGCTTGATGATCTCGATCACTTCGCTCTTGTCGAGATCGAGCGTGGAGCGCTCGCTGAGCACGAGGACGCGGTCACCTCGGTGGCGAACGCCGCGCCCGAGAGCGTGGCGTTGAGGGCGAGCAGGTGTGCGTGGAGCGCGGGCCGATCGACCTTGGCATCACAGGTCATCACGACCGCGGAGACGCGGAGGTGAGTGAACTCCGTGCGGTTCAGGAGCATCACGCGGGTCAGCGCCGAGCCCTTGGGGATCTGCCAGGCGTGGAGGGCAGTCGGATCCTTGATCCGGGCGAGGACGGCGGGGTGCCCCAGCTCCGATAGCACGACCTCGACGAGCGCGATCGTCGACGACAGGTTGGTCTCGCGCTGGTTGGCAAACAGTTGGGAGGGGGTCGCCACGCGGAAAGCGTACCCCGGAACGCGCTACTGTTGGGCCATGAGCGAGGACCCGCCGGCCGCGGAGGCTCCGCCGCCGGAGGCCCCGGTCGCGGACGCGCCGGCCACGGATCGGGCGAAGCTCTCGGACGCCGCCGAGTCCGCTCCGCCCGCGACCGGCTCGGGGACCGCCGTGCGTTCGCGGCGCGGTGTCCGGATCGCCGTGCTCGCGGGGGTGGCGGTACTCGTGATCGTCGGTGCGGTCCTGGTGGCGAAGGGCAGGCATCGCGCAGCAACAGCGGTGGTCGCCGACGACAAGCACGATGGGGGCGGCGCAGCGATCCGCGCGCCCGAAGGGCCGGGTCTCCCGGGCCTGCCCGCGACCGGCGTGCGGCTCACCGGCTTCGTGATCGACGGCGCCGGGCTCCCTGTCGCCGGCGCCGAGGTCAGCGCGGAGCTCGAGAAGGGCGCGGCGGATCGCGCGCTCGCACCCGTACCGCGCGGCCTGGATGCCGGCGTCTCGACCCCGGTCGATGCCGCGGCTGCCGATGCCGCGGGCACCTCGATCAAGGCGACGGTGCTCGTCGCGACGCCGACCGGGATCGATGGGCGGTTCGTGGTCGAGGGCCTCGATCCCGGGCGGTACCGGGTGCGCGTGATCGGTGCCGGGCTCCTGCCGGCCGAGGTGCGGTACGTCCCGGTGCCCTCCGATGCGACGCGGATCATCGTGTCCCGTCAGGTCGGGATCGAAGGCGTGGTCACCGACGGTGGCAAACCCGCGGCGAACGTCAACGTCGCCGTCCGTGGTGACGCGATCGGCGGCCAGCTCGATCAGAAGACGGACGCCGCCGGGAAGTTCACGTTCGGGAACCTGCCCGAAGGCCGCTTTCAGCTGTTCGCGTGGCAGGGTTCGCTCGCGGCGCGCGCGGTGCGGGTGAGCCGGCTCGGGGCCGGCCCGTTCGCGCCGGTCGAGCTGCGTCTCGAGGCGGCGGCGATCGTGATCGGGCGGGTGATCGATCGCGACGAGGGCACGGGCCTGGTCGCGGCGATCGAGCTGCGGCCGTCCGGCGATGACCAGGCACCGCGCTACGCGCGCAGCGGCGATGACGGCGTGTTCAAGATCGAGGGCGTCCCGAACGGGAAGTGGATCGCGGATGCCTTCACACCGGGCTACCTGAGCCCGGGCGGCGTGGAGATCGAGGCCGGGCAGGGCATCCCGGAGCTCGCACTCAGCCGGGGAGCGACGGTCGAGGGCAAGGTCGTCGATGCGGACGGCAAGCCGATCGCCGGAGCTACCGTGCGCGCTCTGACCGGAGGTGCGAACCCGGTCGAGACCTCCGCCGCGGTCGATCAGGACAAGCTCCGGAGGTTCAGCGGGCGGATGGCGGCACCGCTCGCCGTCGGTCCCGGCACGACGACCACCGATCCGCAGTTCATCGCGCGTGGCGAGCTCGGAGTGACCGTCGGCCCGATCCCGCCGTTGCCACCACCGGGCGCGCAGACCGCGGTGTCGGCGGTGGTGGATCCGATCGCCGTCGGCATGGCAGGTGAGCCGCCGCCACTCGCCGTCGAGCCGTCGCACGCCGCGGTCTGGACCACCGGCACCGATGGCGTCTACCGGATCCGCGGCCTCGCACGCGGCAAGCTCTCCGTACTCGCTGTCGCGACAGGCTATGCGGAGGGGCGGTCCAAGGACCTCACGCTCGACGCCGGGCAGACGTTGACCAAGGTCGACATCGTGCTGTCGCCGGGGACGTTCGTCCTCGGCAAGGTCTCGGACCAGCACGGCGTGCCCGTGATCGGCGCGCAGGTCACGTTGCGTCCCGAGGTCGGCGCACCGATGGACGCGTTCACCGACGAGGACGGCGCGTATCGGCTGGGGCCCGTGAGTGGCAAGGTGGAGCTCCACGCGAGCGCGTACGGCCATGGCGATGCCAATCGCGCGCTCGAGCTCCCGCCCGTGAAGGGCGCCACGGCGGCGGAGCAGAAGGAGGATCTCGTACTCGTCCTCGCGGATGCCGTGCTCGCCGGGACGCTCGACGATACGAGCGGCGCACCCGTCGCTGCGGCCACGATCGAGGTGATCGGCGGATCGGCCGATGGGCGACATGCCGTGGTCGGCACGGACGGCACGTTCTCGCTGGATCAGCTGCCCGTGGGGCCGCTCAAGATCCGGATCCGGCATCCCGACTATCCGACGCGGGATCTCGATGTCGTCGCCAGCGATGGCAAGCAGCGCGTGCGGTTGCGGCTACCACTGGGCGGAGCGATCGAGGGTGCCGTGATCGAGGCCTCGAGCGGCGCGCCGCTGACCAGCATCGTGGTCGGCGCGACCGGGCCCGCGGGTACCACCGCGGAGGCCACCACCGACAAGGTCGGGAGGTTCAAGCTCGGCCCGCTCGATCCGGGCGCGTGGAAGCTCGCGCTCAAGCTGCCGGGCTATCTCCCCACGACCCGCAGTGTCGACGTCACCGCGGCCCGGACCCCGGGCGGCACCACCGTGCGCGACGTCCGGATCGAGCTGGCGCGAGGCGCACTGGTCGGCGGCACGGTGCGCGATGCGCGCGGACAGCGCGTCGTCGGTGCCACCGTGACCGTCCGAGCTGCGGGCGGCGCCACGGTCGAGGGCACCACGGACGCCGCCGGCGAGTTCCGGCTGCGCGACTGCCCCACGGGGGAGGTCGAGGTCTCCGCGGCCAAGGACGAGCTCCGCGGCGCGACGCGCGCCACGGTCCGCGCAGGTGACGAGGTGCTCGGCCTGTCGATCGACGTGCGCTGAGGGCCTAGCGGCCGCGCCCGCGCATCCGGCCGATGTCGATGATCATCGTCGGTGCGGAGTGCAGGTCGTCATCGTAGATCGGCTGCGCAGGCGGCTGCCCGCGGCCCGTACCACGTGGCGCGGGGGGCGGCTGCTTGGCGGCTTGCCGGGGACGCTGGCGAGGATCCACCGGCGGCATGTTCCGGCCACGACCGTTGTCGAGGATCAGCGTGTTCTGCTGATGGATGTCCTCGTGCCGGTCCATCTTCGGCATCGTGGTGAAGTTCGAGTCACCCGAGAAGTCATCGTGCTCGCTGTCGCTCGAGCGTGAGCCCGACGTGTATTCGCGCGCGGCGATGATGCTGACCGAGGTGGGCTTCGGCTGGAACGGGACCTCGGGCGGCTCGAAGTCCTCGTCGCGGAGCATGAGGCTCTCGCCGACGTCATCGCTGACGTCGTCGGTCATCACGTACTCCTCGAGCATGCGCAGCTCGCGCTCGATCTCGATCGCGAACATCTTACGGATGAACCGACCGAGGTGGCTGCGCGAATAGTTCGGCATGAACTTGCGCAGGAACACGCGCAGATCGCCCTCGGCCTCGGCCGCCGTCTGGTAGCGGTTCGCTCGCGAGCGGGTCAGGCAGCGATCCGTGATCTGCTCGAGCTCGTTGGGAATGCCGGGGGTCAGCTCGCTGACCGGCCGGTACTTCGCGTCACGGACCTTGATCAGCAGGTCCATCTCGTTGGTCGCCGTGAACGGCGGGATCCGGGTCAGCATCTCGTACAGGCACGAGCCCATCGAGAACACGTCGCTACGGTGATCGAGCTTGCGGCCGAGCGCCTGCTCGGGGCTCATGTACTTGACCTTGCCCTTGATCACGCCGGTCTTGGTGTGGACCTTGGAGAGCGTAGCCTTCGCGATGCCGAAGTCGCACAGCTTCACCTCGCCGGCGTAGCTGCAGATGATGTTCGACGGCGAGACATCACGATGGATGATCCGCAGCGGGCGGCCGCGCGAGTCCACCGCGGAGTGCGCGGCGTGGAGCGCGGCCCCGACCTCGGCGCCGATATAGGCGGCGTGCTCGGGTGGGATCGGCTTCTTCTTGGTGCGGCACCTCTCGAGCACGGTGCGCATGTCCTTGCCGTCGACATGCTCCATCGCGATGAAGTACTCGCCGTGCGCTCGCGCGAACTCGTACACGCGGGCGATGTTGCCGTGCCGCAACACGCTGGCGATCTTCGCCTCGTCGACGAGCATCTGGATGAAGTCGTCATCCTCGGCGAGGTGCGCGAGCACGCGCTTGACTGCGACCAGGTGGGGTGTGCCGTGCGCGTCGAACGTCTTCGCGCGATAGATCTCCGCCATGCCACCGAACGCGATGCGATCGAGCAAATGGTAACGGCCGAGCTGTTGAGCCCTTCTCACCGGCACCTCCAGCGTACCCTGCACCGTCGAGATCCAGCCAGGGGTACATGTCCCACCTGCGTGCGATCTGCCGGAGATCCGCTATCATCCCAGCATGTCGCGCCTGCTGCTTGCCCCTGCCGCCATCGCCGCCCTGCTACTCGGCGTCAACTGCTCGAAGTCCACCCCCAAGGACAACGGCTCCGGTGACCCGGCGAAGGCCGATGTCGTGAAGGTCCCGACGGGCAATGACGTGGCTCCGCCGGGCATGGGCAAGGGCGTTCCCGAGGGAGCCAATCCCGCCAAGGGCGGTGGCGACGACACGGGCAAGCTCCGCGCCGAGGAAGGCAAGCTCGCCGTGGAGCCCCCGGCCGATGCGAAGGCGGGCGCCGAGGCCACCGCGAAGATCACCGTGACGCCCGGCTCGGGTTACCACGTCAACACCGAGTTTCCGATCAAGCTCACCCTCGAGGCGCCCGCCGGGGTGACCCTCGCCAAGACCGAGTTCAAGGCCGGCGGGATGGACAAGGCGAAGGGCGACGCCGACGTGCTCGAGGAGCAGCAGCTGCTGATCGGCGTGAAGCTCACCGCCGCGAAGAGCGGCAGTTACACGATCAACGGCACGTTCAAGTTCGCGGTCTGTGACAAGGACAGCTGCCTCCCGAAGAAGGAAACGATCGCGATCCTCGTCGCCGCGAAGTGAACGCCTGACGACCCGGTGATACCGTCGTCGCGATGGCGGACACGGACCTGGCCCCGGTGGTGAAGGATCTGCTGCGCGGTCTTGGCGACAGCGTGCGCGATGACTTCACGCGCAACCGGCGCGTGCTGTCCTTCGCGGAGTACCTCGACCTGGTGGTCTCGGAACCGACCCGCCAGCTGAGGTCGGCGGCGCAGTACATCGTCGACGCGTTCGACCACTTCGGTAGCTCCCAGGTGAAGTATCCGTGGGGCGAGGTCCGGCACTTCCACATGTTCGACGCGCCCTGGGCCAAGGGCGAGGACCGGCTGTTCGGGCAAGAGCACGTCCAGAACGCCGTCTACGGCGTGATGCGGTCGTTCGTCCAGGATGGCCGGCCGAACAAGCTGATCCTCCTCCATGGCCCCAACGGCTCGGCGAAGTCCACGTTCATCCGCTGCCTCGGCCGTGGGCTCGAGCACTACTCGACGCTCGACGAGGGCGCCCTCTACCGGTTCTCGTGGATCTTCCCCTCCACCAAGAGCACCAAGGGTGGCATCGGGTTCGGCGGGGTGGGCGGCGCGGCCACCGATTCCCTCGATTCGTTCGCCTATCTCTCCGACGATCAGGTCGATGCGCGGCTCGGCGACGAGCTGCGAGATCACCCGCTGCTGCTGGTCCCGATCGAAGATCGCTGGAAGCTGATCGAGCAGCTGCTCGGGCCCTCGATCAAGTCGGCCGCGTTCAACGTCAGCGACTACCTGCGCGGTGGCACGCTCTCGCCGAAGAACCGGGCGATCTACGATGCGCTGCTCGCGAGCTACCAGGGTGACTACATCCAGGTGCTTCGCCACATCCGGATCGAGCGGTTCGAGATCTCGCATCGCTATCGCACCGGCTGGGTCACCGTCGAGCCGCAGCTCTCCGTCGATGCCACCGAGCGCCAGGTCACCGCAGATCGCACGCTCAGCTCGCTGCCGCCGTCACTCCAGTCGGTGTCTCTGCACGAGTTCGGTGGAGAGATCGTCGGCGCCAACCGCGGCATCATCGAGTTCGACGATCTGCTCAAGCGGCCGCTCGAGCACTACAAGTATCTGCTGACCACGGTCGAGCGCGCCGCGCTCTCGATGACCAGCGCGACGCTGTTCCTCGACCTCGCGTTCATCGGGTCCTCGAACGACATCCACCTCTCCGCGTTCCGGGAGATTCCGGACTTCCAGAGCTTCAAGGGCCGCATCGAGCTGGTCCGCGTGCCGTTCATCCTCGACGTCCGTCACGAGGAGGGCCTGTACCAGGCCCGGCTCCAGGAGGCCGCGAGCCAGCGTCACATCGCCCCCCACACGGCGTACGTCGCCGCGCTGTGGGCCGTGCTGTCGCGGATGCGCAAGCCGCAGATCGAGCGGTTCCCGTCCACGCTCGCCGAGACGATCGGCAAGCTCACTCCGCTCGACAAGGCCGAGCTCTACTCGTCTGGCAAGGTGCCGGATGACATCGCCCCGGATCGCGCGCGCGAGCTCTCGGCGCAGATCAAGGAGCTGTGGCACGAGTCCGACACGTACCCGATCTACGAGGGCCGCGTCGGTGCATCCCCGCGCGAGATGCAGACCGTGCTGCTCGCCGCGGCCACCTCCACGCGCTATGCCTATGTCTCGCCGCTGGTGGTCCTCGAGGAGATCCTCGAGCTCTGCAAGCAGACCAGCCTCTACGAGTTCCTCCGGCAGGACGTGCAGGCGACCGGCTATCACGACCACAAGAAGCTCGCAGACGTGGCGCGTGGGCGGCTGTTCGATCGGATCGACGACGAGGTCCGTGCGGCGGTCGGCCTCGTCGAGGAGTCCGAGTACGCGCGCGTGTTCGAGCGCTACCTGACGCACGTGATGAATGCGATCAAGAAGGAGAAGGTCCGCAACCCGCAGACCGGCCGGATGGACGATCCCGACGAGGGGATGATGAAGGAGGTCGAGAAGACCCTCGAGGTCACCGGCCGGCCCGACGACTTCCGCCAGGGCCTGATCGCGAAGATCGGCGCGTGGTCCCTCGACCACAAGGGTCAGAAGCCGGTGATGTCGGACATCTTCGCCGACCTGCTCCGCAAGCTGCGCGACGCCTACTTCGAGAAGCACAAGAAGACGATCGCCAAGGGGATCACGGACCTGGTGATGCTGCTGTCGGGGAACGAGGCCAGCCTGGCGGCCGAGCCGCGGCTGCGCGCCCAGGCCGCACTCGAGACCCTGACCACCAAGCATGGCTACACGCGGGAGTCGGCGCGGGATCTGGTCGGCACGCTCGCCGCCATCCGCTATCGCTGAGGCCGTCGGGATCTTGCGGCCCCCCGTCGGTGGCCCGTATCCTCGGTGGGTGAGGTTCGTGTCTGCCTGCGTGCTGATGGTCGCGCTGGCGTTGCCCGGCGTTGCCGCCGGCGCGCCTGCCGCCCCCGCGGTGCCGGTGATGCTGAAGGGACCGTACCTCCAGGACCTCGCGCCGCGCTCGATCACGGTGATGTGGCAGCTCGAGACCCCGGCACCTGCCGTCCTGTCGATCGAGGGTCCGGGCGGGGCGCGGAAGCAGGACGTGGAGGCCGGGCGGATCGCCGAGGCGACGATCACCGGGCTGTCCCCTGCGTCGCGCTATCGCTACAAGGTCGAGGCCGCGGGCGGCTCGTGGACCGGTGAGTTCGCGACCGCCCCCGAGCTCGGCGCCGATGTGCCGATCACGTTCACGGTGTTCGGCGACACCCGCTACGGAACCGATGCGCACCGCCGCGTGATCGAGCGGATGTCGCAGGAGGTTCCAGACTTCGTGCTCGGCACCGGCGACATGGTCGACGAGGGCCACCGTCAGGATCAGTGGCAGCAGTTCTTCGAGGTCGAGAACCCGATGATGCGGGACAACGTCTACTTCCCGGCGCTCGGCAACCACGATCGCCAGGGCAGGGGCCGGACGGCCGACACCTACCGCTCGTACTTCTCGGTCCCCGAGAACGGCGGCGAGACCGAGCGCTACTACGCGTTCACCTACGCGACCTCGCGGTTCCTGATCCTCGATTCCAACGAGTACAGCTTCGCGCTCACGGATCAGACGGCCTGGATCGAGCGGGAGCTGATCTCGGCGCGACAGGATCCGCAGATCAAGCACGTGTTCTGCGTGATGCATCACCCGCCGTTCTCGATCTCGCTGCACGGCGGAAATCGCGATCTGCGGGAGCGCTGGACCCCGCTGTTCGAGAAGTACAACGTCACCGCGGTGTTCTCGGGTCACGATCACGTCTACGAGCGCGCCGAGCACAACGGGATCCGCTACTTCGTCTCCGGGGGTGGCGGCGCGCCGCTCTATGCCCGCCGTCCGCGCCCCGAGGCACTCGACGCCGAGGCGACCAAGAAGTACGAGCGCGTCTATCACTACCTGCGCGTCACGCTGACCGGCAACCGGGTCGAGATCACGGGCGTGCGCGCCGATGGGACGACGATCGAGACCACCACCTGGACCGAAGGCCCCGACGAGCTCCCGCCCGTGCCCGCCACCGCGGCTGCCCCACCGATCCCGGGCGGTGCCGGCGGAGGTGCTCCCTCGATCGCGCCGGCCCCGAGCCCCGCCGCGGACGGCAGCGACGAGCGCTCGCTCGCGTGGATCGGCTTTGCCGGCATCGGCCTCCTGCTCGCGGCCGCCGTGGTCGTCGTGCGCACGCTGAGACGCTAGGCGTGCCGACCGCCGGCATCGCCATCATCGGGGACGAGATCCTCAGCGGGAAGTTCGTCGAGGAGAACGCCGCGTTCCTGATCGGCGAGCTGCGTGGGCTGGGCGTGGATCTGAAGCGGATCGTCGTGATCCCCGACGAGCTCGACGACATCGTGGCCACGGTGCGCGAGCTCTCCGCTCGCTTCGATCACGTGTTCACCTCGGGCGGCGTGGGCCCGACGCACGATGACGTCACGATGGTCGCGATCGCACGCGCGTTCGACACCACGATCGTCCGGCAACCCGAGCTCGAGCAGCGCGTGCGCGCGTACTGGGGCGCGAAGCTGTCCGAGCCGAACCTGCGCCTCGCCGATGTGCCGGCGAGCGCGGAGCTGGTCTACGGCAAGGATCAGGTGTGGCCGGTGGTGTGCGTGGGAAACGTCTACGTCCTGCCCGGCGTGCCGGCGCTGTTCCGGCGGAAGTTCGTCGACATCCGCGACCGGTTCCGGACCGAGCCGGTGACCATCGCGCGCGTCTACATCGATGCGGATGAAGGTGCGATCGCGGATGATCTCGATGCCGTCGTCGCCGCGCACCCGCAGGTCAAGATCGGCAGCTACCCGCGGTTCTCGGAGAAGGACTTCAAGGTGCTGGTCACGCTGGAGGGTCGGGACGCCCATGACCTCGCGGCGGCGTTCGCGATGCTCGTCGGGCGACTCGGGGCGCGTGTGGTCAAGACCGAGGCTCCGGCCCCGGCGGGTGCGTGACGCGCGTGCTAAAAGGAGCGCCCGATGCCGATCCAGCCCCGCACCCCACCCGGCGTGCTCGAGCTCTTGCCGCCGCAGCAGATCGCGTTCCAGCGCATGCTGGATACGATCCGGCGCGGCTTCGAGCGGTTCGGGTTCCTGCCCGTCGAGACCCCCGCGTTCGAAGTGGCGGACGTGCTCCTGACCAAGACCGGCGGTGAGACCGAGAAGCAAGTCTACTTCGTCCAGTCGACCGGGGCGATCAAGGAGGGCAAGGCGCCCGAGCTGGCCCTCCGCTTCGATCTCACCGTGCCGCTCGCGCGCTACGTCGCGGAGCACGAGCACCACCTCAACTTTCCGTTCCGGCGCTACCAGATCCAGCGCGTGTACCGCGGTGAGCGCAATCAGAAGGGCCGCTACCGCGAGTTCTATCAGTGCGACATCGACGTGATCGGCAAGGACACACTGCCCCTCGCGTACGACGCCGAGCTGCCGGCGATCATCCACGGCATCTTCGCGGAGCTCGCGTTCGGCGCGTTCACGATCCGGATCAACAACCGCAAGCTGCTGCGCGGGCTGCTCGAGGCGTTCGGCTGGGACGCCGAGCACCACACCGCCGTGCTCCACGAGGTGGATCGCCTCGGGAAGCAGACCGACGACGAGGTCACGGCACTGATCGCGAAGGTCAAGCCCGGCCAGGACGCCGCCGCGGCGCAGCTGGTGGCGTTGATGCGAGGGAGCGATGGCGGCGCGGGGACGCTCGAGGCCCTCGCCAGCCACGAGCACGTCGCGCGGTTCGCCGAGGGCCTCGCCGAGCTCCGCAAGGTCTACGAGGGCACCATCGCGCTCGGTGTCCCGGCCGCACAGCTCAAGATCGATCTCTCGATCGCGCGCGGTCTCGACTACTACACGGGCACCGTCTACGAGACGTTCCTCGATGCCTACCCGCGGCTCGGCAGCATCTGCTCCGGTGGGCGCTACGAGAACCTCGCCGGGCACTACACGAAGTCGAAGCTCCCCGGCGTGGGGATCTCGATCGGTGCCACGCGCCTGTTCTCTCAGCTGCTCGAGATGAACGTGATCGGTGCGCAGGCGCCGAGCATCGCGCAGGCACTCGTGCTGTCGGTCGAGTCGGCCCTGTCCGCGACCTATGCGGCGATCGCCACCGAGCTGCGCGCGGCGGGCTGGAACGTCGAGGTCTACGCGGGCGACGACAAGCTCGGCAAGCAGCTCAAGTACGCTGATCGTGCGCGGGTCCCGATCGCGATCCTCGTCGGGTCGCGCGAGCAGGAGGCGGGGGTGGTCAAGCTCAAGGATCTGCGCGAGGGTGCGGCCGTCAAGGAGCTCGACGTGCCGCGCGGCGAGCTGGTTGCGGCGGTGCGCCGGCTGCTCGTGTCATAGTCGAGGCGTGCTCCCGGCCAAGGCACTGTTCGCGCTGGCGGCGGCGGCGATCGCCGGCACATTCGTGGGCGTCCTCGTGACCTCGCGCGGGCCCACCGACGGTGCGCTGGCAGACCGCGACCGGCTCGAGAAGTACGGTGAGGAGCAGGAGAAGCTCGCGAACGAGCGTGGCTGTGAGGACGCGGTCGCCCATGCTGTCGCGGCGGCGGCGGACTTCCTGGTCAGCCGGTACGGGGACGGGGCGCCCGATGCAGTCCGAGCGCTGACCCTCCATCGCTGCACGGCGGACGGCTGGTCGGCCGACGTCGTGCGCTGCCTGGGGCGGGTGAGCAGCGACAACGAGATGCAGCGTTGTGTGGGCCAGCTGCCGGAGTACCAGCGCCGAGCGCTCGAGGCGGAGATGAAGGCGTTCGCGGCGCGCCCGCCGATGGTGCCATCCGACGCCGCCATCGACGCCGATCCGTTCGCAGACCCGGAGCCCGATGACCTCGTCGACCGGGGCGTCCTGGTGGATACGACGTGGCCGACGGCCTGCGTCGAGTACGAGACGCTGATCAACAGGCTCGGGTCCTGCGACAAGCTTCCACAGGCCTCCCGTGACGCGCTCAGGCAGGGGTTCGATGCCATGAAGTCCGGCTGGAGCAACATGAGCGCGATGCCCGAGGCCGCCCGGACCGCGCTGGAGGCGGGCTGCCGCCAGGCGGTCGATGCGCTCAAGCAGGCCGGCACGTCGATCTGCGGCTGGTAACCCTCCGGAGTCGTGAGTTTCCCTCGGAGATCGGCCCGGGTGGGGGCTCGGTCACGACCACCCGAATATGGTAAGACCCGACCCGATGGATCCCGGCGATCTGGTCTTACGCGGCGGCCGGGTCTTCACTGCTCCCGCCGGTGGGGCCGCCCGGTTCACCGATCACGCCGCAGATGTGCGGATCGCGGGCGGCCGGATCGTCGAGATCGGACGCGGCCTGGTCGGCGGACGGATCGTCGACGTCAAGGACCTGTGGGTCGTGCCGGGCCTGATCGACCTGCACGTGCACCTGCGCGAGCCCGGTCAGGAATACAAGGAGGACATCGAGACCGGGACCCGGGCCGCGGCCTCGGGTGGGTTCACCACGATCTGCTGCATGCCGAACACGCGCCCGGTCAACGACCAGCGCACCGTGACCGAGCTGATCGTGCGGCGCGCACGCGAGGTCGGCGCCGTCCGCGTCAAGCCGATCGGGGCGATCACGCAGGGGCTCGAGGGCAAGATCCTCGCCGACATCGCGGACATGAAGGAGGGCGGCATCGTCGCGATCTCCGATGACGGCCGGCCGGTGATGAACTCGGGCCTGATGCGCCGGGCCTTCGAGTACGCACGCACGTTCGATCTCCCGGTGGTCCAGCACGCCGAGGACCTCGACCTCAGCGAGGGTGGGGCGATGAACGAGGGCGCCGTGTCCACGCGGATCGGCATCAAGGGTCAGCCGGCGTGCGCCGAGAGCGCGATGGTGGCGCGGGATCTCGAGATCGTCGAGTGGACGGGGGCTCGGTACCACGTCGCACACGTCTCCACCGCGCGCACCGTGGCGCTGGTCCGCGATGCCAAGCGCCGCGGGCTCAACGTCACCTGCGAGGTCACGCCGCACCACCTCGCGCTCACCGACGAGGCGTGCAGCCACTACGACACGCGCACCAAGGTCATGCCTCCGCTGCGGACCGCCGCGGACCAGGAGGCGCTGCTCGAGGCGCTCGCCGACGGCACGATCGACTGCATCGCGACCGACCATGCACCGCACTCGCCCGTCGAGAAGGACGTGGAGTTCGAGTGCGCGGCGCCGGGCATGCTCGGGCTCGAGACCGCGCTCCCGTTGATCCTCGACTTCGTGCGGATGGGATCGCTCGACGAGAAGCGCGCGATCGCGGCGCTCACCAGCTCGCCGGCGCGGGCCTTCGGGCTCCCGGGTGGCTCGCTCGCCATCGGCGCCGTCGCGGACCTCTGCGTGATCGATCCCGAGCGTCCGGTGACGATCAGCTCCGAGGGGCTCGCCAGCAAGTCGAAGAACACGCCGTTCCTCGGGCAGACGCTCGCGGGGCGGGCCGTCCTCACGCTCCTCGAGGGCCGCGTGGTGTTCGATCTCGATGGGAGGTTCCGGTGACCACTCCTCCGCGTTGGCCGGTCGCACTCGTGCTCGAGAACGGTCGGGTGTTCAAGGGCCTGGGGTTCGGCGCCCGCCGCGAATCGATCGGCGAGGTGGTGTTCAATACCTCGATCACTGGCTATCAGGAGATCCTCTCGGATCCCTCGTACTGCGGTCAGATCGTGGTGATGACCGCGACCCAGATCGGGAACGTGGGCGTCAATCATGCCGATACCGAGGCGCGCCGGGTGGCGTGTGCGGGGTTCGCGATCCGCGAGCTGTCCCCGATCCCGGCGAGCTGGCGCTCCGAGGACACGCTGCCGCACTGGCTCGACGAAACCGGCGTCCCCGGCATCGAGGGCATCGACACGCGGGCGCTGACCCGGGTGCTGCGCGATCAAGGCGCGATGCGCGGCGCGATCACGCCACACGTCACCGAGGTCGAGGCGGTACTCGAGCGCGTGCGCGCCGCCCCGAAGATGGACGGGCTGGACCTCGTCCCGCGCGTGACGTGTGCGAAGCGCTACGACTGGACCGAGCCGAGCTGGCAGGCGATCGATGACGGCCGCGCGATCCCCACGCCGCCGGTCAGCCTTCACGTCGTCGCGTACGACTTCGGGATCAAGGAGAACATCCTCCGCCAGCTGCGCGACATCGGCTGCCGCGTGACGGTGGTCCCGGCCACCACCCCCGCGAGCGAGGCGCTCGCCGCCGGCGCGGATGGCTACTTCCTGTCCAACGGCCCGGGTGACCCGGCCGCGGTGACCTATGCCGTGGCTGCCACCAAGGAGCTCTGCGCGAGCGGCAAGCCGGTGTTCGGCATCTGTCTCGGGCATCAGATCCTCGGGCTCGCCCTCGGGGCGAAGACCTTGAAGCTGCCGTTCGGTCACCATGGTGGCAATCACCCGGTGCTCGACAAGACCACCGGCAAGGTCGAGATCACGGCCCAGAACCACGGCTTCGTCGTCGATCCGACCACGCTGCCATCGGGCGTCCACGTCACGCACGAGAACCTGTTCGATCACTCGAACGAGGGGATCGCCGTCGCGGGCAAGCCGATCTTCAGCGTGCAGTACCACCCAGAGTCGAGCCCGGGGCCGCACGACGCGAGCTACCTGTTCGCGCGGTTTCGCGATCTGATGACGAAGGCGCACTGATGCCCGGCCCGGCCGCGCTCCTCGACCAGGTCACCGAGGAGCTGTACGCGCGGCACACCGGCGATGTGGAGGCTGCGTCCACCGCGCGGCGCGAGTACGAGGAGCGCCGCGGCAAGGTTCACCAGGATGACGAGCTGTGGGAGGCCTGGAGCTCTGCCTTCATCGAGTGGTTCGTCGTCGAGCGGGTGGCGGCGGGGCATGCGGTGCCGCTCGCGGCGTTGAGCTATCGCGAGCTGCCGGCAAGCGATCCGCGCGCCGAGGCGATGCGGGCGCTCGTGACCTCGCAGCGCAGCCTGTTCGAGGTCCGCGCGCTCGGGAAGGGCGCGATCCAGCTGCTCGATCTGCTCGGCGGCGCGGTGTTCCACGTCGACGAGCAGCGCGCCCTCCACGGCGTCGAGGTCGGGGATGTCGCCGAGTTGCGCCTGATCGGCGTGGGCGGCGAGGTCCGGTTCGGGCGCACGTTCATCTACCACCCGAAGGCCGCACGAGCGGCGATCGTCGAGCGTGCGCGCGCGATGCTCGCGAAGGGCGCCACGCGCCGCGACGTGATCGATCACGTGGCCCAGCTCCGCGTCCAGGTCACGCGGTATCGCCACATGCCGGCCGCCCGGGTCTACGAGCTCGGCTCGCGGCTCGGGGCCAGCGCGTGATGCGCGCCCTGGGCGGGCTCGTCGCCGCAAGCTGCGCGACCACGTGGTGGGCGTCGTCGCCGGTCGCCGCGGACACCCCACGTGACACCCCGGCCGCGATCGAGGTCGATCGCGAGGCGGCGCCGCCGGGGCGCAGCGAGTTCGGCTTCGATGCCGGCGCGCCGGTGGAGGGCTGGGCCGCGGCGCTGTCGTTCGGGTACCTCGATGCGCCGATCACGCTGCGATCGAGCGCGGGCACCGCGCATCCCGTCGCGCGGCGCGAGACGTTCGCCCTCGGTGGCGCGCTCGGACTCGGGGATACCGCGGTGATCGATGCGCGCCTCCCGCTCTCGCATCAGACCGGCGATCGCCTGGTGATCCTCGGCGACGACCGTGCGCTCGATCGCTGGGTCCCCGGCGACCTGCGCGTGGGTGGCCGGGTCCGCGTGGTCACCACCCGCCATGCCGATGCGTTCGTGCGCGCGGAGCTCTCCCTCCCCACGGGTGACGATGGCGATCTCGCGGGCGAGCCATCCTGGGGCCTCGCGTGGAACCTGATCGCCCGGTTCCGGTTGCCGGCAGGGATCGTCCTCGCCGCGAGCGGTGGGATCCGGCTGCGCGGCGCGGAGGTGATGCTCGCCGACAAGGTCGTCGGAGACGAGCTGCATGGTGCGGTGGGCGTGGCGGTCCCGATCCCACCGATCCATCCGCTGTGGTGCGTGGCCGATCAGGTCAAGCTGACGGGCGAGCTGGTCGGGATCCTCGGAGACGAGGTCGGCGGCTCGAGCGGTCCTTCTCCCGCCGAGGCTCGGCTCGGGGTGGTCACCCGGCCACGCGAGAGCTTCACGATCGGGGTTCGCCTGGGGGCCGGGCTGGGCGATCAGATCGGAGCCCCGACCTGGCGGGCGACGGTGGAGCTCACCTATCACGGGGCGGCCCGCTTGATCCCGGCGGTGCCCTCGGACGACGATCGGGTCATAGGAGAGCCCCTCGATGACTGACATCCTGACCGCCGTGCTCGGCGTGCGCATCAAGTTGCCGCCCGAGGCGATGATCCCAATGTTGCTCGGGACCGCCGCCTTGCTCGTGCTCCTGTTCGCAGGGAGCGCGCTGCAGGGCTGGAAGCAGAAGCACCCGCAACCAGCCGCGAAGTTCGGGCTGATCCTCGGCGTCATCCTCACCGGTGCGTCGATCTACTTCCTGTCGCGCTGCCTGCTCAACCAGTCCGATCCGAACAACGAGGGCACGGGCCAGCTGTCGTTCACCGATCCGCCGATCGCCGGCTTCATGGCCGCGCTCGCCGCATCGTTCTGGAAGTTCGGCGAGCAGCGCAAGGTCGCGCTCGGTCTCGGCCTCGTGATCGGCGGCCTGATGCTGGTGAAGCCGTTCGTGTGGCCCGTGATCGTGACCTACACCGAGAGCTATGGCGGGCGCGGTGCGGTGAGCCGGAGCCGCGGAATGATGGATCCCGAGCACCTCGAGTTCCTCGCCACCGGGATCGTGGTCGTGATCACGGCGCTGGTCGCCGGCGCGAAGCGGACGCCCCCGGCGCCGCCGTATCCGCCGTGGCCGCAGCAACAGCCGCCAGCAGGCTGACCAGCGACCCTACGGGTTGCGACGCGCGCGATCGCGCAGCGCCGACCACGCCGACGCGCGCGCGATCGTGCCGAGCTCGAGCAGCTCGCGGACGTGCGCCCAGGCTGGGTGGTCTGGCGGCAAGGCGCGCCCGCACACCGCGGCGGCGATCACCCGCCCGCCGATCGCCTGCTCGGGATCCACGAACGGCGCGAGCGCGGCGGCCGTCTGTTCGTTGGCCACGCGCACCTCGCCGAGCGCGGCGATCAGGTTGCCGGCATAGCCATCGCTCGCGGTGAGCGCGCTCGCGACGAGGTTCGCGATCACCTCGTCCCCGGCGGAGATCCGGGCCATCAGGTAGAGCGCGAGCGCGGCGAGCTCGTCGTCGCCATCCATCGCACCGCCGATCGTGGTGGTGACCTGCGCGAGGTGCGCCCGGGCGAGCGGTGGTGCGAGCACGCCGATGTCGCGATCGGCGAACGGCAGCGATGCCAGGGCGAGCAGGCCGGCGGCATCGGGTACGCCGCCGATCAGATCGGCTGCGACGTCGATGCCCGTCACCGTGCACAGCAGGCTCTCGGCGAGCAGCTGGGTCAGCTGCGACGGCGGATCGTCCTCGTCTTCGTCGGCACGCTGGGACGGCAACCCCGCGATGCCATCGCGAACGATCTCGCCGACCACGGGCACCGTCAGCTCGCCCAGGCCTGCGAGCACCACGGCGCGACGCAGCGGGTTGGCCTCGCGCGCGCTGTGCTTCGCGACGATGTCTCGCCGGCCGCGCGCGAGCAGGGTACGCACGGCGGCCGCGCAGACCTCGGGGGAGGGATCCGACAGGCGCTGCGCGAGGGCGGCCTCGACATCGGCGTCCTCTGTGGTCTCGAGCATCTCGATCGCGCCGATCGCCACGGCGCGGCGCAGATCGCTCGGGGAATCGAGCTGCTCGACCAGGAGCGGACCGATCGGATCGAGCGGGAGGCGGGCGGCGAGGGCGAGCGCGAGACCGACGTCGCCGTCCTCGCTCGTCAACATGCTCCCCACCAGCTCCGAGATCGCGGGGACATGGCCCGCGGCGACCAGGCCGTCGACGAACGGCCCCGAGAGCGCGCTCGCGTCGGGGCGATCGATCACGATCGCGCGGTGCGCGATGAACCCCTCGCGATCGAGCGGCGAGGCGAACCCGAGGATGTACGCGCACGCCGAGGCGACCTCTCGTCGCGGCAGCTCGAGGTACTTGTCGGGCACCACGCGATGCTTGCCGATCGCGGCGACCTGCGCGGAGAACGACGTGGGCTTGGCCGTGGCGGCAGCGTCGAGGCCAGCCTTCGCGGCGGTCCGGACCCGCTGCGCGAGCGGGCCGGGCCGGGAGGCGATCGGGCCCAGCGCGCGCGCCACCGCGTCGAGTAGCGGAGCTGGGCGCGAAGGGTCGAGGAGCGCGAGCAGCGCCGTGACCACGTGCTCGGCGATCGGCCACTCGAGCAGGTGGGGCGCCCACGCCAGGACCCGACCGCACTGGACGATCGAGAGGGCGAGGGTCTCGGGCTCCGGCCCCGGCTCTCCGAACAGCTGCTCGAGCGCCGCGGCCTGCGCAGGAAGATCGAGGGCCGCCACCGACAGCGCGACGAGGTCATCCGCGCGCGGGGCGAACCGGTGCTTGGTGACGAGCGGCGACAGGACCCCGCCGCGCCCGAGCACGGGCGCCACGATCAAGGCCGCGACCTGATCGTCGACGGGGGCGGCGTTGCCCGGTCCGACCCAGGTGAACAGCGGTGCGGCCAGCCACTCGGCGCGCTCGTCGGTGGTGGCGAGGATCGCTCCGGTCCGCGGATCGAGCAGGTAGGTCGAGAGCAGCTCGATCACCTCGTCGGGTGAGATCGGCCCAGCGCCAGCCTGGGTCGCGAGAGGTGCCGCCAGCGGTGTGCGCGCGGCATCGGGGAGCTGGGCGAGGGCACGGCGGACGGCGGCGCGGCTTGTGAACGTCATGCGAGGAATCCCATCTCCGCGTATTCGAGCTCGGCGGCGCGGTGCAGGTGGTGTTGCTGGATCGCGAGCCCCTCCGCCTGAGCGGCGGTGGCGGCGCGGACCAGCGCGTTCATGATGTTGCCGCCGGCGAGCGGAAACTTCTGCGCGATCACGCGCAGGTCGAGGTTCGCGGCCACGTGGGCCTCCTTGGGCATCATGCCCTGCCACAGCTGGAGCCGTTGCTGCTCGTCGGGCGCAGGGAACCGGATCCGGAACCGGATCCGGCGACGGAAGGCGGGATCGATCGCGGTCTCGGCGTTGGTCGTCATCACGACCACGCCCTCGTGCGACTCCATCCGCTGCAGGAGGTAGTTGACCTCGAGATTGGCATAGCGATCGTGGCTCGACTTGACCTCGGTGCGCTTCGCGAACAGCGAGTCCGCCTCGTCGAACAGCAGCATCACCTGGCCGCGCGCGGCCTCGTCGAACACGCGGCCGAGGTTCTTCTCGGTCTCGCCGATGTACTTGTTGACCACCTGCGAGAGATCGATCCGATAGAGCTCGAGCCCGAGCTCCTTCGCGAGGAGCGAGCAGATCATGGTCTTGCCGGTGCCGGGTGGGCCGGCGAACAGCGCGGACAGGCCGCGGCCGTACGGCAACTTCCGATCGAAGCCCCAGTCCTCGAAGATCTTCGCGCGGTGCGCGGCATAGTTCAGGAACTCGAACACCGGTCCGAGCACCTCGTCCGGGAGGATCACGTCGGACCACTCCAGCGTGGTGCGCACCACGCTCGCGAGCGAGGTCAGCCGATGCGCGAGGCGCGTCCGCACCACATCGATGATGTGCTTCTCGCTCGCGATGCCGCCGCGCTGATGCACCACATCGAGGCGCCCGAGCTCCTCGCATGCCTCCTTGATCGACGCACCGGTCGCCGAGTACTTCTTGACCAGTGACTCCAGCGAGGTGTCGGACCCGAGGCGCAGGCCCGGCGGGAGGTGCCGGACCCACAGCCGGCGCTGGACCTCGGGCGTCGGGAACGGCATGTCGAACCGCATCGCGACCCGACCCGCGCGCGTCACCCACTTGGGCGATCGCTCGACCACGATGGCGAGCGGCGTGCGGACCCTGCGGACCAGCTCGCTGAGGGTCTGGAAGATCTGCGCCTGGCCTTCGCCATCGCCGTACTCGTGCGCATTCTCGAGCACGAGCACGGCATCCTGCAGGTGCGCCTCGCGGATCAGCGGCTTCAGGATCGTGGTGAGCGCGCGCGCATCGACGGGCACCTCGCTCATGTTGACCACGAGCATGGAGCGGCCGAGCTGACGGGCGGCCGCGCCGATCACCGACTTGCGCCCCACGCCGGGAGCGCCGACCAGCTCGACGAGTTGATCCGCACGGGCGAGGGCGCGCGCGACCTGCTCGATCAACGCCGGATCGGGGAGCAGGACATCCGACGCGGGCATCGGCTGCGCGACGAACGAGCCTGCCGCACCGAGGATCGAGGGTGGCGGCACGCCGGCGCCTTCGATGAAGTCGAGGACGCGATCGGAGAGGCGGACGCGCTTGTAGACCAGCGGCGGCTCGGCGGCCCAGCCCGCACCGATCGAGAGCTCGACGAGCCCGTGGGCGATCAATGGGGAGTCGGGCGAGAA
Source organism: Myxococcales bacterium (assembly GCA_016720595.1). Taxonomy (GTDB): domain Bacteria; phylum Myxococcota_A; class Polyangia; order Haliangiales; family Haliangiaceae; genus JABFXX01. Next base: position 320,238 of record JADKKI010000002.1, on the reverse strand, counting down.
CCGCAGGCGGATCTCGCCGGGCAGCGGCGCTTCGCTGTTCGCGAGGAGCGCCACCACGAAGGCGACGTCGGCCTGCATCGGGTCGCTCTGCGCCGCGGTGTACGGATTGAACGCCGTGCCGCGTTCGATCGTCGCGAGCACCCCCAGGATGTCGAGGTCCACCGGGGCCAGCGCGAACCGTTCGCGGAGGATCTCGAGAGGCAGCGGGACGCCAAGACGGCGCGCGAAGCGAGCGCGCGCGGCGATCTCTCGTCCGTGCACGTCGACCGCGCGGTCGAGCTCGGCGAGGGCAGGGTCGTCGGCGATCAGCTTCGCCCGATCATGCTCGGAGAGCACCGGCGTGCCGCGCGGTGCCTTCGCCTTCATCCGGACCATGCGATCGATCAGCCGCGCGAACAGCTCGCTCCAGTCGGCGAGGTGCTCGCTGGCATCGTCGTATCCCGGGCGCGCATCCGCGCTGGTGACCATCGCCGCCATCCTAGCCCGCCCTGAGCTCGGCCACGATGCCGCGGGCCATCTCGGACAGCTCCTGATCGCCGAGCGAGGCGATCGCGACACTCAGGCGTTGCAGCTCGGAATCGGCCACGGGACGGCCGGCGACCCGATCGTCGACGAGGGCCACCAGCAGCGCGCCGAGGCGATCGCCGGCGCGCGAGCTCTCGAGCGTGAGGGCGACGTCGATGCCCGCCTCGAGGTGGCGCGCTCGATCGATCGGATCCTGGCTCGCGCGGACCTGGCGCAGCCTCGCCTCGGCGACCAGCTCGCGGCTCGTGACCTGATCGGGCAGCGCCTGTGCACTCTCGGCGGCCAGGGCGCACGCCTCGGCGGCAGCTGCGGGTGCGTGCCGGAGCATCAGCTCGGCGAGGGAGCCGTCGATCACGGCGGTGAGCTCGGGCCGGTTCGCCTTGCGCGCGGCATCTGCGGCCCGCGGTGCACGCTCGGTCGCGGCGTCGAGCGCACCGGCCGCCGACCATGCGGTGACCGCGAGCACGTCGGCCTCGACCGCGCGATCGGGCTGGCCCGCGCGACGGAAGAACTCGGCGCCGAAATCAAAGCACGTGGCGGCGGCAGCCGGCTGGCCCTCGGCGAGATCGACGCGCGCGAGCTCGCACAACGCGAGCCCGGCGAGGGCGGACTCACCGATCCGCGCCGCGGCGCCCCGAGCTCCATCGAGCAGGGCGCGGGCCTCGCGAAGCCGGCCGGCGCGGCGCTGGGCGGCGCCGCCCACCAGGCGTGCGAGGGCTTCGATCCGGGTTCGCTCCGACGGCGTCGCTCGATCGAGCGCCGCGGTGCAGGCCTCGAGGGCACCCGTGTGCTCGTCGGTCGCGAGCAACGTGGCGGCGAGGACGATCAGCGGGCCCGCGGTATCGCCACCCTGTTCCTCGGCGAGGGCCGCGGCCTGCCGTGCGCGCAGGAGACTATCGGCCGGCAGCCCGAGCGCGAGATCGGCGCGGGTCAGCTCGTGGAGCAGCTTGCCCGCGAGCTCGAACCGCCCGCCCCGCGCGAGCGTCGCGATCCGTGCTCGCAGCTGCGCGAGCCGGACGAAGCCTCTGCCGTCCATCGCCGTTAGTCTACCTGACCTTGGGCTGACCTCTGGTACGTTCGGGCGCGTGAGCAACGACGACGCAGCGAACGCGGCACGCGCCGTGGATGGCGCGGAGAGGGAGCCGATCCTCGGGCATCGCATCGCCCCCGCACGCGCGGCGATCGATGCCGCAGCGATCTTGCTAGATCGCGTGGACGATGGCGACCTGCGGGCGCGCTTGATGCTGCGCCTCGCGCTGGTCAAGATGGTGGAGACCGACTGGGAGGGAGCCGACGGTGCGCTCGATGCCGCGGCGGATCACGCCACCACCGCGCCGCTGAAGCTGCTCGCGGCGATCCGCGCGTGCCGCGTGGCGGTGCGTCGCAACCAGCGCGACCTCGCGCGACAGACCTTGATCGCTGCGTCGGGGAAGCTCCCGGATCTCGATGATGGCTCGGTGCCGTGGCGCGATGTCACGATCGAGGTCGCCCTCGCGATCGCCGAGGTCGCGATTCACGACGATCCACCAGATCGCCGTGCGTTCGATCCACTCCGCGAGCTGATCGACGAGCTCGCCGGGGATCCTCGTCACGCCGATAGTCTGTTCACCGGACGGCAGCTGCTGGCGACGTTCGCGATGTCGATCGGGGATGCCACTCAGGCCGCACATGCGCTGCGTGCCCTGGTCAAGCTCGCCGCCGAGGCGAAGTCGCCGGCCGACGAGGTCGAGGCGCGGCTCGCGCTGGCCGGTGTCCTCGTGGACGCCGGTACGCCGATCGGGGCCGAGGAGGCCGCGCGTGTCGTTCAGATCGCGCGCGATCGCGCCCTCGAGCACGGGCTCACGGAGCTGCATCACGCCGCGTTGATCGCGCAGGCAGGCAGCCTGGCGGAGGCGGGCAAGACGGCCGGTGCGATCGATCGGGTGCTCGAGCTCGCGCGTGCGGCAGCGGCCGAGGGGAACGGCACCCAGTTCGTTGCGGCGGTCGGGATCATGGCCGAGCTGTACTCGCGATCTGGCGACCACGTATCCGCGTTCCGGACCATCGCGGAGAGTAACCACGCGCTGTCCGCCGCCACCAAGTCGGACACGGCACCCCTGTTCCGGCCGCAGCTGGTCCGGCTCCGGGACCAGGTCGGCGAGGAGCGGTTCGCGAAGATCGTGGCGGACGTCGATCGGGCAAACCGGCTCGCCAGCGAGATCGCGGCAAAGAAGCCCAGCGATCCCAGCTAGTTGAGGGCGTGAATCTCCTACGGTTCGCCGGGGGTAAACGCCCTGCGATTTCCGTAAGATATCCACCATGGCGAGCGCTCCGGGCCCAGGTCCGAATCCTCAAGCTGCGATCCAGAAGTACGCGACGACGACAGGCGCTGACCCAGCGCAGTCGGCGGACGCGGCGATCATCGCTCGTGTCGAACAATCGCTGCAGACCGGTGGTCTGCTCGGTTGGTTGCGCGGGCAGCAGGGCGAGGTCGACGCCAAGCACTCCTCCGAGTCCTCGCAGGTGCAGGCGAAGCATGGCGAGTTCCAGAACGAGATCTCGAAGAACTCGAAGGATGCGCCGCCCGATGCGGGCTCGCCTCCGAAGCCTGGTCCCGCTGCACATCCGCAGGTCAACACGCCCCACGTCGCTGGCGACAAGGGCGGCGCGCCGGGCGCCAAGGCTGGCGGCGCGGGCCCCGCGGGTCCCAAGCACGCACCGGCAGGCAAGGGTGGTGGTCCGGGCGGCAAGGGCGCGGCGCCGGGCGGGATGCCCGCCGCGCTCGGCGCGCAGCTCGGCGGAACGTCGAACGATGCGCAGCTCGATGGCGTGCTGAACGCGTACGCGCCCAAGAGCCCCGAGCCCACTGCGATGCTCGGTCGCATCAAGCAGATGGGCGACATCGCCTCCGGCTTCAACGGCTCGCTCGATGTCTACATCGCGCAGGGCGGTGCGGTGGAGCAGACGATCGCGACAGTGTCCAACGCGCTCGGCGTCGGCAAGGACGTCAGCGCGGTGTGGGCGAACAACCCGTACGCGAAGGTCCACGGGATCCTCGGCAAGGTCATGCAGGGCCTGTCGGCGATCAAGAGCGTGTGCTCGATCGTCGGCAGCATCTGCGGCAAGCTCGGCATGGTCCTGACCGTCGTCGGTCTGCTCGGCATGATCTTCCCGCCGATCGGTACTGCGGTCTCGGGCATCGCGCGGATCCTGAACGTCGTCGGCATGATCTGCGATGCGATCGCGTTCGTGCTGTCCGCGGTGCTCACCGGCCTCAACGGCGTGGTGCTCGCGAAGCAGATCGCCTCGGGCGCATCGGCCGAAGAGAAGGCCGCCACGGCGGACTTGATGATCACCGAGGCGAACGACACCGCCAGCGGCTTCATCAACATGGCGATGGTGTTCGGCCCGAAGTTCATGAAGGGCCTGATGGGCTCTTCGAAGGGCATCATCGCGTCGCTCATGAAGCGGGCGAAGGCCGCGATCGGCCGCGTCACGCTCAAGCTGTCCGGCAACGTGAAGCACTTCGCGACGAAGATCGCGCGCAAGCTCGGCTTCGGTGGGGCCGGAGCGCGCCGCGTCGGCGGCGAGTGGAAGGACGTCGGCAAGCTCGCGAAGGCCAAGGACTGGGTCAACAACACGAAGCTCGTCAAGGCCTTCAAGAGCGCCCCCGCGACGATCGAGAAGGTCCAGGAACGGCTGATGGATCGCTACTCGAAGAGCGACTCCGGATGGGCCAAGGGGATGCGCAAGGCCGAGAAGTTCGGCGTCACCTCCGGCGCGTTCGCCGAGAAGTTCGACATCGAGGCCAAGGTCGGTGCGTGGGGCGAGAAGTCCGGCAAGTGGGTCGGCAACCTCGGCCAGAACACGACGTTCGGCAAGAACATGGCGAAGGCCGCGGAGCGCTCGGAGCAGCAGACCCGCGAGGCCGTGATGAAGGACGGCATGCGCGATGCCGCCCACCTCGAGGAAGAGCGCTGGAAGCGCGAGCTCCGGCAGCGTCAGCGGGACAACCCGGACCACATTCGCTCGAAGGACGCCGAGAAGGAGTTCATCGCGAAGCAGAAGGCGAAGGTCGAGGGTCAGCACCAGACCGCGTTCGATACTTCCGAGAAGAAGCGCCTCTCGGCCGACAAGCTCGCCGAGATGAAGCAGGGCCGCGTCGATCGGCACAACGAGGAGTTCCGCGACAACACGCCGGGAATCGACGGCGTGGGTTCGCGTGATCGGCACATGAACACGCTCAACGAGTCCCGCACCAAGCGGTGGGAGCTCGAGACTTCGCAGCGCGCGCAGGATGAAGAGCGCAAGGCGCTGATGAAGAACACGAAGCGCTCCGCCGAGGAGGAGGCGCGACTCGGGGCGCTCAACGTCGAGCTCTCGCAGCTCGACCAGGCGCGCAAGATGAACAAGCTGCACGAGAAGGAGATCTCGGGCATCGCCTCGGGCGGCCGGCCCCACCAGGAGTACGAGAACTGGCACGACGTCGGCTCGAACATCTGGGACGCGAGCGCCCCGGTGCTCGAAGCGCTTCATGTCAAGGAGTCCGACGCGTGGTGGAAGGGCGCGGAGAAGACGAACCTCCGGGACCCCCTGAAGTTCGACAAGCGGAGCGCCAAGGGCAACGCGGCAGGCCGCGGTGGCCACGGCATCTACGACGAGATCGCGACCGAGGATCGCCGCAACCAGCAGGCGGACTTCCATAACTTCGTGCAGGGCGGCAAGCGCAACTCGAGCATCGGGGCGCAGACCCGCAGCATGCTCTCCGGCATCACCCAGCGCGCTGCCCCGGCCCCCAAGCAGAGCGCTCCGGCCCCGACCAGCAAGCCCGCGACGCCCGCTCCGACGACGCCGACGCCGGCGCCGACGCCGACGGCCGCCACGCCGCCGCCGATGATGTCGGCACCGACGCCCACCGCGTCGCCGACGCCGAGTGCCGCGGGGCCCGCCGCAGTCGCGCCGCAGGCGGTGCCAGGCATGGCCGACACCGCGAAGACGCCAGCTCCCGCAGAGCCCCCGCCTGCACCCGCGCCGAGCGTGGATGCGGCCGACGAGGGCGGGGCGGAGGCGCTGCCGTACTGGCCGTCGCTGATGCCCGAGTTCGACAAGGCGACGCACGACTTCGGTTACATGCGGAAGGTCGCGGTCGAGTTCCGCAAGGCCCAGATCGAGGGCAAGCAGAAGGCGGTCGATACCCTCGCGATCTACGGCCGGTATAACGAGTACGCCAAGCTGCGCAAGGAGCAGGCGGCGACCCACCAGACCGCGAGCCAGGCCACCGCGAAGGACGCGCAAGGCAACGCGAGTCACGCCGGCGAGACGAATGCGTCAGCGAACAAGGGCGAGCAGAAGCAGGGCGAGGCGAAGGGCGCGGCCAACGATCGCGCGGCGGTCGATCTGCCGGAGCCCGAGTCGCGCGGCTTCTGGGATCGCATCCTCGGCGCGTTGAAGCGCTGGGCGAAGAACAAGGCCGCCCAGATCTTCGGCTGGATCCAGGAGAAGATCGCGTCGCTGATCCTGAAGGGCCTCTGCGGCGTGTCGATGGGCGATCTGAAGGACTACGCGGGCGCGCTGCGCCGGCAGCAGGGTGCGGCGTCCGGGGTCGCGCAGGGTGCCGATGCGAAGGCCGGCCAGGTCCAGCAGAAGCAGATCAAGCTCGCCGGTGATGCCTCGAAGGAGGCGCAGGGCGCTGCCGATGCGATCGGTGAGTGCGATCGCAACATCACCGACGCCGATCAGTTCATGGGCGACGTGACCACGTTCGAGCAGCAGCTCCAGCAGGAGAAGGCGCACGCACAGTCGTTCATCGCGCAGGTCCACGCTGCGGCCCACGCCGAGCGGGCTCGCTTGAAGCACGAGGCCGACGAGAAGGCGAAGATGGATGCGTTGCTCGCCAAGCAGCAGGAGACTCAACAGTCGATCCTGATGAACGACACCGCCGGTGCTGGCGGTGGTGGTGGCGGCGGCAGCGACGACCAGAACCAGTCCGTCGATCCGCAGATGTCGATGGCCCCGACGCCCGACGCGAGCCAGCCGGATGCGGCGGGTCCGCAGCAGGACGAGCAGGGTGGAGCCGATCACGAGGACCACGCCGCCGCCGACGCCGAGGCCGAGTCGCAGGCCGGGCAGCTGCAAGCGGCGGCGGACTACGTCGCCGGCTCGGGAGACGATCTGGTCACCCAGCTCAGCACCAAGGCCGAGGACTACCGGAACCAGTTCAAGATCGCGCTGACCAACCACACCGGCAAGGACGCCCAGGGCGACCGCGTGGTCCGCAACAACTCGTTCTTCTCGGATCCGGCGAGCCGCGAGTCGAAGTCGATCGTCGATGCCTTCAAGGAGCACGTCGAGAAGACCAAGGAGGACATGAAGGGGTTCGGGAGCCTCGCGAGCGAGATCCGCGCGAACCCGAGCAACGCGCAGCAGATCGCGAACACGATCATCCAGGCGGCCGAGCACCTCGATACCTCGTTCGCGGACTCCCAGCAGCACCTCGACGAGATGTTCGAGCGGTCGTACCTCGCCGTGCAGGGTGGCCAGCGCACGCTGAAGAGCAAGATCCTCGATGGTGCTGACGAGGCCGTGGGTGGTCAGGAGATCGATCGCTCGCTGTTCGAGCATGCCGCGCCCACCGCGAACAACGTCGTCGATCCGCTGATCGCGCCGTTCAAGCAGGGGCCTGGTCCGGCGCCACCGTCGGCGTCACCGGTCCAGATGCCGCCGTCCCCCGTGACCTGAACCGACGTGAAGAAGCTCCTCAGTCGGATCGGCACCGTCGTCGTCGGGCTGGTCATGCTCGGAGGAGGCGCCCTCGTGGCCTGGAACGTGTTCGGCATGGGGCCGTACGGGGACACGTGCTCGTACTCGATCGGGTGCAAGTCGTTCTACTGCCTGCAGCACGAGCTTCGTGGGGCCGACCAGGTGGTGTCCGCGGGGCACTGTACGAAGTCGTGCGACTCCGACGGTGACTGCGGGACGGGGGCCGCCTGCGTGAAGCTCGGCGACGACGCGCGCGACGACCTGCCGCCGTTCGGCAAGCCCGACAAGGCGTGCATGGTCCTCCGCCTGACGCCCGCGCCTACGCGGTGATACGATCTGGGCGTGGTTGCTCGCTCTACCTCCGAGGCTCCGAGGTTCTCGCCCGGCGATCGCCCGCGCGTCGCGATCGCGGGTGACGGCACGCTCGCGGTGGTCTCGGAGGCCTCGCGAGCGGTCATCCTCGAGTTGCCGGGCGCCGCGCCGTTCGCCGAGGTCGGGATCGATCCGGAGGCGGGCGCCAGCGAGGTCGCGTGGGTCGGAGCGCCGCCGCGCCTCCTCGTCCTCTCTCGCTACGCCGCGCACAGCACCGTCCACCTGATCGATCCGCACGGGCCGCGAACGATCTCCGAGATCCGTCTCGAGGCGCCGATGCGGTTGGTCGCGAGCGTCGGGGCTCACGCGCTGGCCGTCGGCGCGGTCGGGGCCGCGGTGCTGACCGCGACCGACACCCACCTGACCCCGTATCAGTTCCCAGCGCGTGCGGTGCCGGTGACGGCCGGCGCGGCAGCGGCCAACTTCGTCGTCGCGCTGGCGGGCTCGATCGAGGAGTGGGACCCGCAGAGCCGCATGCCGAAGCGGCGCCTGCGCCTCCCGAAGCCGGCGATCATCACCGCCGTCGGCGGTAGCGATCGCGTGGTGTGGATGATGACGCAGAGCGATCCCACACGGATCGATGTCATCCCCCTGGTCAACCGCGGCCAGCCGAAGACCCACGAGCTCCCCGAGCCGATCGCGCAGATCACCGGTCACCCGCGCAGCGACCTGGTGGTCTGCGTCGGTGCGGACACCGGCAAGCTCTACGTCGTGGACCTCGACGGCCGCACGCGGCTGCGCGTGCTCGGGCCCGAGGGGATCGATCGCACGGCCTCGGCGGGGCTCGTGATCGGCCGTCTGGTCGGGGTGCTCGCGGCTCAGGCGCACCGGGCGGTCGCCGTCGTCCAGCTCGACGGCCAGAACGTCGAGAACGAGACCCAGGTCACCGCACCGCCCGCCGGCCTCTTCGACGAGGTGGCCGAGCCCGAGCCCGCGCGCGTGCGGTCGACGCTCGGAGGCGACGATCCAGATCCGGCCGTGGCGACTCCGGCGGTGAGCCCACCGCCGGCACCCGCAGCGGTCGCGCCACCGATCGCCGCCGCGCCTTCGCTGTTCCGCCCGCCGAGCGCAGCGGCGCCGGTCGCACGCGTCGCGCAGGCCACGGCCGCGAAGCCCACGACGGCCCAGAACCTGTCCGAGAAGTTCAGCGCCTGGCGCGACAAGATGCGCGCCTCGCAGCCGCGCGCCGAGCAGGACGCGGCGATGCCGTGGCTCGATCCACGACCGTCGTGGCGCGATGAAGTGGTGACCTGGGCCCGCGCGGTCACGGCCGGCTCGGTCGAGCGCGGCGCGCCGAGTGTGGCTGCGCTCGACACGCTGGCCGCACGCTTCGAGCTGGTGCCGTGGCTCGTACCGGCCCTCGCACTTCTCTATGGCGCGCACCTCGGCGGCGAGCGTGGGGCTGCCCCCGTCGACGTCGCGCGGGTGCTCGGACGGCGGTGGGAGGAGGCGCTCGGTACCGGCCAGCTCGCAGCCCGAGGCCTCGCGCGCTACGTCGAGTCGCGGGTGTTGCTCGCCGCCCCCGTGCAGCGCGCGCTCGACGAGCTCCCGGTCACCAGTGGCACGATGGTCGGCGAGCCGGGGCAGGTCGCACTGCTCGGCCCGTGTGTGGTGGTGGCCGAGGGGCCGCTGGCCGAGCTCGCGGAGAGGTACCTCGGGGCCGTGGGTGGCGCGATCCTCGCCGCACACGACGACACCGATCCCGCGGAGCTGTTCGTCGAGGCCCGTGCCCGCGGCGCGGCGCCGATGCTCCGCGTCGGTGTGGGCGAGATCCTCGAGCTCGGGACTGATCCAGCCGTGCTCGTGGTCAGCGACGAGGCGATCGCCGATCAGCTCGGCGTGCCGCGCCTGTAGAGGCGGCTCGTCAACGCGGAGCTGCTCGCCGTTAGCCCGCCGCGCCGACCACCTCGTCGCGGAGGTAGTCCTTCTTCTTCCCGGCGATCGCGCACGCGACCTTCGCGGCGCTCCAGCCCGAGGCCAGCGCACCTTCCGTGCCGAGGCCCGGCAGCACCTGCTCGCCGGTCAGCGTGAGGTTCTTGAGGCCCGTCGGATAGGTCAGCGTGCCGCCGGTTGCGTGATCGATCGCGGACGCCGGCGCGGTGGCCGCCCACACCGGGATCATCGCGAGCGGGAGGTTTCGCGGTACGTCGTAGCTGCCGCGGCCACCCGGGACCTGTGGTGGGGTGGCCTCGAACGGCGAGTGTGCGAGCACGAGGTGGCGCTCGAAGAACGGCATCACGTCGCCGAGCCGCTTCCACAGCCCGGTGCGGAGCGCCATGCACTTCGAGACCATGCGATCCGGATCGATCGGCCCGTCGCTGGGCAGCACGGCAGCGATCGTCGCGATCACGCGCCCGGTGTCGTCGGCCTCGCCGAGGTGGATCGAGAACGCCGCGTCGCTCACCGGGTCCTTGTCGGGGGCGGCGACCACGGCCACCGTCGGGGCCATGTGCTCGGGGAGCCCGGCCTCGTCGATCACGATGTTCAGCGTGTAGCGATAGCCGATGATCTTCATGCCCGCCGCGAGCTCGGTCAGCCGCTTGGGGGCCTTCTTGCCGAGGAGCTCGGCGAGCTCCGCCGGGGGGCGGCTCGCGACCACCTGCGTGGCGCCGAGCTCGTCTCCGTTCGAGAGCGTGAGGCTCGACAGCTTGCCCCAGGACACACCGAGCTCGGTCACCCGGCCCGCACGCACCTCACCGCCAGCGGTGGTCAGCTTCTCGACGAGCAGCTCGCGGATCGCGTCGCCATCGCCGCGCAACGGAGACGGGCCGGTGCGCCAGGCATCGACGGCGCGCGCGATCGAGAGCGGCCCTGCGTTCGGGTGGCGCATCGCGATCGCGGCGAGGTGCTGCCAGATCTGAAACGCGTGCGTGGCGGAGGTCTGCGCTTCGGTCCACCAGGTGCTCGCGTCGGCGACGGCGCGCTCGGCGAGCTTGGCAACCTCGCGACGCTCGAAGAACCCGACGCCGGGGAACGCGTGCTCGCTCCCGAGCATGGGATCGAGCGCACGCGCGAGCTCGCTGCCACGGTCCCAGCGCTGGATCCAGAGGGCGGCGGCCTCCTTGCCGAGCTCGCGCTCGAGCTCACCGACGAGCCGATCGGCGCCCAGATCGATCCGCAGATCCGGCGCCACGATCTGGGCCGCGATCTTCGGCTCGCGCAGCTTGCGGCGAAGGGCGAGCTCGCCGTGCAACTCCTTCAGCACGCGATCGGCCGCCGACCCGGCCGCCATCGGCCACAGCATCGGCTCGATCGGCAGCTTGTGCGGGCCGAGCTGGTACCGCGCCGGCCGATCGTCGCCGAGGACGAGCGTTCGCAGCCCGCGGCGGGCGCACAGTGTGGCGCACACCAAGGCGGCGAGGTCGTCGCCGAGGACGACGAGGTCGTACGAGTTACTCGGCACGGCGGACGGTCCGACCTTGGCACGACAGCTTGCCCGCCGCCAAGCGCTGGACCACCTCGGGGAGCAGGCGATGCTCGGCGGACTGGATCCGCGAGTGCAGCCGGTCCGCGTCATCGCCTTCGAACACGGGCACCGGGTCCTGCGCGATGATCGGGCCGCCGTCGAGGCTGGTGTCGACGAAGTGGATGGTGACGCCGGTGACCTTCACGCCATGCGCGAGCGCCTGGCCCACCGCATCGCGGCCGGGGAACGCGGGGAGCAGCGACGGATGCGTGTTGAGGATACGCAGCGGGAACCGCTCGATGAAGTGCGGAGACAGCACGCGCATGAAGCCGGCGAGGATCACGCCCTCGACTCCCTGCGCGGCGAGGAGTGCGAGCATCCGGTCCTCGAACTCGGGACGCTCGAGGCCGCGATGATCGACGACCTCGGCTGGCAACTTGGCCGCGGTCGCGCGGGCGAGGGCAGGGGCCTCCGGGTTGTTAGAGATCACGATCGCGAGCTCCCCCGGGGCGAGCTTGCCGTCGGCCTGCGCGTCGATCAGCGCCTGGAGGTTCGTACCGTTCCCGCTGACCAGGACGCCGAGCTTCATGCCAGGAACCGCGAGGCCTCTCCACCGTTGCGCGGCACGAGCTTCCCGACGACCCGCGCTGCGTGAGGTGCGAGCAACGCGACCGTGCGCTCGGCGGCCTCGGGGGCGACGACGATGATCATGCCGAGCCCACCGTTGAACGTGCGGCGCATCTCGTGCTCGTCCACGCCGGCACTCGCGATCAGCTTGAGGATCGCGGGTACCTCCCACGTCCTCGGGTCGAGCTCGACGGCGAGGGCGTCGTCGGCGAAGATCCGGGGCGGGTTCTCGACGAGGCCACCGCCGGTGATGTGTGCGGCGGCCTTCCACGGCAGCTTGGCCTCGCGCAGCTTCGCGAATGCCGGGGCATAGATGATCGTCGGGCGGATCATCTCGTCGGCGACGCTCGAGCCACCCAGCAGCGCGGGCCGGGCATCGAGCGCGAGGCCGAGCGTCTCGAACACGACCTTGCGGGCGAGCGAATGGCCGTTCGAGTGGAGACCCGCGGACGGCAATCCGATCACCACGTCACCCTCGCGGAGATCGCCGCGTGGCCGGATCTCGGAGCGCTCGACGACGCCGACGCAGAAGCCGGCGAGGTCGTAGTCGCTGCCGTGGTACAGGCCTGGGAGCTCCGCGGTCTCGCCGCCGACGAGCGCACAGCCACTCTGCTTGCAGCCCTCGGCGATCCCGGCGATCACGGTCGCGGCGGTCTCGACCGAGAGCGCCCCGGTGGCGAAGTAGTCGAGGAAGAACAGCGGCTCGGCCCCGGTCACCAGCACGTCATTGACGCACATGGCGACCAGATCGATGCCGATGGTGTCGTGGCGGCCCGACGCGAAGGCCGTCTTGAGCTTGGTCCCCACGCCGTCCGTCCCGCTGACCAGGATCGGCTCCTGATACGCGGTGGGGAGCCGGCACAGGGCCGCGAACCCACCGATACCGCCCAGGACCTCGGGCCGCATCGTCGCCTTGGCAAGCGGCTTGATCCGGTCGACCAGGGCGTTCCCGGCGTCGATGTCGACCCCTGCATCCTTGTACGTGATCGCCATCGCCGCGTGCTTACCACACACGCCGCCCACCGCGGCGTATGCTCGACGCAATGCCGCGGATGCCGTTGATCGACGTCGTCGTTCCGACGCGCGATCACGCCGCCAGCCTCCCCCTGCTGCTGGCAGGTCTGCCGCACCGGATGCTGCGATCCGTGGTCGTGGTCGATCGGGACTCGAGTGACCGCAGCGCCGAGATCGCGCGCGATGCTGGCGCGCTGGTCCTGCGCGAACCGAGCGGTGGCTACGGGGCCGCGTGCCTGCGGGCACAGGCGCACTTCTCGTCGCTGCCACGCGTGCCCGATGTGATCGTGTTCATCCCGGGCGATCGGCCGGTCGCGGCGGGGGCCTTGCTCGCGCTGGTCGCGCCGATCGCGGAGCGCAGCGTCGAGCTCGTGCTCGGGACCGAGCCCGGACGGAAGAACCTCGGCGAGAAGATGGTCACCCGGGCGATCGAGACCGTGTACCGCCACAAGTGGTCCGGGGTCGGTCCGGTGCGTGCTCTGCGGTTCCCCGCGCTGATCGCCCTGGGGATGAGTGATCGGGGCAGCGGCTGGGACGTGGAGATGCTGGTCCGCGCGGTCAAGCTCGGCCTGACCTGCGACGAGGTGGTGCTGCCCGAGGACCAGCGCCGGGTGACCCGAGTCGGAGGACGCGCGCTCCTGCATCTCCTTCGCCACGCAACCATGAGATAGTCGGAGGCGTGAACGACGCGCTGGAGCGGTTCGCCCGGGACTTTCCCGCGGGGAGTGTGCTGTTCGAAGAGGGACAGCCTGGCGATTACATGTACGTCGTCCAGACGGGCGAGGTCGAGATTCGCCGTCAGGTCGGAGAGACCGAGCGCGTGCTCGCGATCCTCCCACCAGGCGAGTTCTTCGGCGAGATGGCGATCCTGAACGGTCGACCGAGGTCCGCGACGGCGGTCTGCAAGACCAAGGCGCGGCTGCTCGTGATCGAGGGCAAGACGTTCGAGGCGATGATGCGCGCCCGTCCCGAGATCGCGCTACGGATCATCAAGGCGCTGGCCACACGGCTCGAGAGCGCGAACCAGCACATCGAGCTCCTGCTCCTGCCCACGCCGAATCACCGGGTCGTGCAGTGCCTCCGCCACATGGCCGACGAGCAGCTCGCGCTGGCCGGGACCCACGCCACGCACGGCAGCGCGATCCTGGTCCCCAAGCGGATCGAGGACGTGGCGACGCGGGTCGGCCTGCCGGTGCACGAGGTGATCGAGGTCGTCGATCGCCTGCGCGCGGCGCGGCTCGTGCTGATGGCCGAAGACGCCGGCATCGAGGGCGATGGCTTCATCGTCCCCGAGGTCGGTCGGCTGCTCGAGTTCCTCGAGTTCCTGAACCTGAAGGATCGGTTCGGCGCTACCTGACCGCGGTCTACTACCGTCGGGTCGCCGTCAGGCCGCGGCTTCGCCGTCGCGGATCTGGATGACCTTGCGGACGAGCTTGGGCAGCTCGTCGTTCTTGGCATGGATCAGGGTCTCGATCTCGGGGGCCATCTGCTTCAGCTGCTGCTGGAGCGAGGCGCTGGTGGTCCCGGTCAGGAGCGTGGAGATGATCGCGACCAGGAACGAACCACCCCAGATCTCTTTCACGGCCTCGGCGGCCGAAGGCGCCTGGACGACCGTGAACCCCTCACCCTCGAGTGCACGGACGATCTCTTCGCGCTCCGTGCTGATTTCATGGACGACAAGGATCGAAGACATCGCGACCTCAGCGTTTTCGCAGTGATGGAGCTGTGTACTAGGTTTGACCGAGCCCCGCGAGAGCATTGTACGCAATTTGTCCCGGTTTCGCGGACTTCCGAGATCGCCTTTACCGGGGGTGGGTTCCCTGGTATTCAGCACGCCTCCATGGCCTGGTGGTCGCGTACTCAAGGGATCGTCGAGCAGCCGAAAAAGTCAGTCCCCAAGGGGATCTGGACGAAGTGCGAGCGCTGCAACGCCACCCTCTACGAAGCGGATCTGGACGACAACGCCCGGGTCTGTACGAGCTGCAATCACCACTTCCGGATGCCGACCGAGGGGCGGATCGCGATCTCGATCGACCCGGGGACCTGGCAGGAGCACGACCGCACCCTCGAGAGCGGGGACCCGCTGGGGTTCCGCGTGGACGGCAAGAAGTACGTCGACCAGGTGAAGTCCGCGATGCGCAAGGTCGGCCCGGGCGACGCGTATCGCGCCGGCTCGGCCACCGTCGGCGGGATCCCGGTCGAGGCCGGGTTCTTCGTGTTCGAGTTCATGGGCGGGTCGATGGGCTCGGTGGTCGGCGAGAAGATCGCGCGGCAGTTCGAGCGGTCGGTCGCGCTTCGCCGTCCTGCGATCATGTTCTGCGCGTCGGGCGGCGCTCGGATGCAGGAGGGTGTGCTGTCCCTCATGCAGATGGCGAAGACGTCGGCCGCGCGGTCGCGCCTGCGCGAGGCCAAGGTCCCGTACATCGCGGTCCTCCTGCACCCCACCACCGGTGGCGTCGCGGCCTCGGTCGCGATGCTGGGTGACCTGATCATCGCCGAGCCAGATGCCCTGATCGGGTTCGCCGGTCCGCGCGTGATCGAGCAGACGATCCGCCAGCAGCTCCCGCCCGGCTTCCAGCGCTCGGAGTTCCTGCTCGAGCACGGCATGGTCGACATGGTCGTCTCGCGCAAGGATATGAAGTCGACGCTCGAGCGCACGCTGCGCTGGTTCGAGCGCGGCCGGCACCCGGAGCGCCGCACCGGCGCGGTGCTCGACGAGTCCGAGATCCCGGCCACTGACTGACGATGTCGCTTCACCCCACGCGGGCGTACGCCGAGCTGCTCGGCAGGCTATTCGCGGCACGGCGGTTCGGGATCGTCCTCGGCCTCGAGCGGATGCGCGCGTTGCTCGACAAGCTCGGCGCTCCCGATCGAAGGCTCGGCACGGTGGTCCACGTCGGTGGGACCAATGGCAAGGGTTCGACGGTGGCGATGCTCGCCGCGCTCGTCGCCGCGGGGGGCGTGAAGGTCGCGTCGTACACGTCCCCGCACCTGTCCACGGTCCGCGAGCGGATCGTGATCGGCGGCGAGATGATCACCGAGGCCGCGTTCGTCGCGGCCGCCGCGGAGGTGTCGGCGGCAGGCGGGGACGAGCTGACGTTCTTCGAGCAGCTGACCGCGATCGCCTTCGTGGCGATCGCCGCGGCACAGGTGGAGGTCACGGTGCTCGAGGTCGGGCTCGGTGGGCGGCTCGACGCGACCAACGTCGTCGATGCCCCGATCGCCGTGATCACCGGGATCGCACTCGATCACGAGGCGATCCTCGGCTCGACGATCGCCGCGATCGCCGCCGAGAAAGCGGGCATCTTCAAGGCGGGCCAGCACGTGGTGCTCAGCCGCTCGGGAGATCCGGCCGCGACGCCCGTGCTGCTCGCCGCCGCCGAGCGGGCAGGGGTGGCCACGATCACCCGGCTCGACTGGGATGCGATCGATCATGTTCCTCCGCTCTCGCTGTCGGGGGTGCACCAGCGGCGCAACGCGGCGGCGGCGCTCGCGGCGCTCGATCAGCTCGAGACGCTCGGCGTGGTGAAGGTCCCGCCGGTGGCGCGCGCTGCGGCGCTCGAGCGCGTGCAGCACCCGGGCCGGTTCGAGTGGCTCGATGGGGAGCCCGAGGTGATCCTCGATGGTGCGCACAATCCCGACGGTGCAGCCACCCTCGATGCGCTCCTGCGCGAGCTGCCGGAGCGCCGGATCGTGATGATCATCGCGGTGTCCGCCGACAAGGATGTGCGGGCGCTGGTCGCGCAGCTGGTCGCGCAGGCGAGCTACGTGATCGCCACGCGCTACCAGCAGGATCGGTCGCTCGATCCCGGGGCGCTGGTCAGCGTGGTCCGCGAGGTCCATCCGGGGATCCCGGTCGAGGCGGCGCCAGATCTGTCGAGCGCTCTCGGCGCCGCGGGCGAGCACGGCGATCTGATCGTGATCGCGGGTTCGCTGTTCCTGGTCGGCGAGGCGCGCACGGCGCTGATGGGTGTGGCTGCGGATCCGATCGCGCTCAGCGATCCGGCTCCGTCCAGCGCATGACGAGCAGCGAGCGCGGATCGCCCTTCCACGCCCGGGACCGGAACTCGCCGCGGAGATCCTTGGCGCCGGCGAGCTCGAGGAGGCCCTCGAAGAACCCGAGGGCCTGATACGACGCCGCCTCCTCGGCCTGCTCGCCCATGTAGTAGTTGATCGTGATCTGCGCCTCACCGTCGTGGATCGACGGGACGGTCAACGCCTCGAAGTCGAAGAACGTCTGGCGGAGGACGTGGAACCGGCGCAGCGTCTCCACCGGGTGCTTGGGCTCGAGCAGCGTGGGGTAGGCCTTGTGGAGCTGCTCGGCGGAGTAGCGGCCCCACAGCTGCACGGGGAACAGCTCGCCGCGCGCGACCGTGGCGAGGATCGCGACGCCGAGCTTCTCGAACACGGACATCGGGTACCAGGCGTTCGGATCGATCCGCAGCGCGAGGTGCCGGATCTCGTCGTCGCCGAGATAGGGATCGATGGTGTCACCCTTGAAGGTGCGCACCATCTTCACGTAGTCGAGGAACAGGACGCCGCGGACCTGGCGCATCGGGGACAACTATAGTGCGCGCGCGAGCAGGCCGCCTGCCGCATTGTGCGGCACCCCGATGTGGTTAGTTGCCGACCTTGGTCGCGCTCACCGAGCCGCTGACGCTGCAGGTGATCGTCGCTGCGGAGCCCGTGAACGTGACCGAGCCGGTCTGCGAGCCGCTGACGGTCTTCTTGTCGGCGCTGAGCGTGTACGTGCCGGTGGCGTACGCACCGCTCACCATCACCGTGCCGTTGGTGGTGTTCTCGGTGTACATGCAGACCTGGCCCGTGACGATCGTCGCGACCTTGCCGCTGACGTCGAACTTCTGCGCCGGGCACTTGTCGCCCGACTGCGGGACCACGATGAAGTCCGAGGTGGTGCCCTCGGCGATCTGGAACGT
This sequence comes from Myxococcales bacterium, assembly GCA_016720595.1. Classification (GTDB taxonomy): domain Bacteria; phylum Myxococcota_A; class Polyangia; order Haliangiales; family Haliangiaceae; genus JABFXX01. The sequence continues at coordinate 302,619 of JADKKI010000002.1, read as the reverse complement.
CCCGGTCTCCATCGTCGTGTTATCGAGGCTGTTGTCGGGACAATCGAGCGTGCTCGTGGAGCCCGCGTTGTAGGTCCACGTGCCGATGAAATCGTCCGCGGCGCTGCCGTTCGTACCGCACGCCGCCAGGAACACGAGGAGACCGAGGGTTCGCTTCATGGGGGGACCATATACATAAATCCCCGCGAATTTGCGCACCCCGGCCCGGCCCCGTACGATCTTGCCATGCGTCGTGTGATCGCCCTGGCATTGATGTACGTCCTCACGGGGCCGGCCGTCGCCGACACCAAGGCTCCGCACAAGGAAGGGGACTATGGAGGGGTGATCCCAGGGCAGAAGCCCGACAACCCCAAGGGAAAGCGAGCCCCGTCGAAGGGGACGCTGTCGTGGATCGGCTTCGAGGCCAAGAACGGCGGAGCGCAGCTGTTCTTCCAGTCGCCCGGTGCGTTCGAGACCAGCCAGCAGCTCGAGGGATCGACCCTGGTGGTCCACCTCATGCTCCAGCGGATGGGCCCGAACACCTGGCGGCAGGTCGATACGCGGTTCTTCGATAACCCCTTATCGGGGATCACCGCGCGGGCGGTTCGTGCGGCGCGGGCGACCAAGGACAAGGCCGCTCATCCGGCAGGCGTCGAGGTCCGGATCAAGTTCAAGAACCCCAAGGATGCCCGTGCCGGGGCGCTGACCACGAAGGCCGAGCCCGATGGGATGTACTACGCGTACCTGACGTTCCCCGAGGGGACCGCGGACGCCTCGGCCACCAGGTCCGATCCGGACAAGTAGTCAGCGCGCGTCGGCGATCGCGTCAGACAGCGTCGCTTCGCCCTGACCGCCATGGAACTGCTCGCGTGCGCGGCCATCCGCGCCGAGGACGAGCGTGTACGGGACGCTGCGGACCCCGTACCGCCGGCGTAGCGTGCCGTCGTCGATCAGGGCCGTGCCCTCGAACTTCGTGTGCTCGAGGACGCCCTTGGCATTCTCGGCCTTGCCGACGATGAATACGGCCACGAGGTTGGCGTCCGCCGCGCGCGCGGCCTTCTGCGCCGCCGGGAGCTCCTCGACGCAGTGCGGACACGTGGGGCTGACGAACAGCACGAGCGACGGCTTGCCGCGCAGCGTGTGCGGATCGAACGCGGCCCCCGCCACCGTCGGCGCCCGCAGCGTCTCCAGGATGTCACCCTCGGGCCCGGGCTCGTGCTTCTTGCACCCGGCCAGGGCGAGCACGAGGGCGAGCAACGCCACCGACAGGGCCACCGACAAGGCGTTCGGTTTGGATTGAGGGATCCGGGCGACTAGTGGCATACCGGCTTCATGGATAGCACGCCCGATGACGAGCTGGCGGACGAGCTCCTGGCGCTCGCCGGGCAGCTCCGCGGGCAGCTCCGACGTCACTCCGCCCTCGGGGCGTGGGCGGCGCCCGGCAGGCTGACCGCGCGCCCCGTCGTCGGGCCGGAGGACGCCGCACCGGAGGTCATCGATGGGGGCGACGAGGCACCGGGCACGCATGGCCGGCGCACGCTGTCCCAGATCCGCGCCGAGCTCGGGGACTGCACGCGGTGCAAGCTGCACACGACGCGGCGCTCGATCGTGTTCGGGGTGGGCGCGGAGGATGCTCCCCTGATGTTCGTCGGTGAGGCACCGGGCGAGCAAGAAGATCGACGGGGCGAGCCGTTCGTCGGCCCGGCGGGCGAGCTGCTCGACAAGATGATCGAGGCGATGGGGTGGTCGCGGCAGAGCGTGTACATCGCGAACACCACCAAGTGCCGCCCCCCGGGCAATCGCAACCCGCAGCCCGACGAGCTCGAGCAGTGCATGCCGTTCCTGAAGGCGCAGATCGCCTCGGTCGCACCGCGGATCATCGTCGCGCTCGGGCGGCCCGCGGCGAACCAGCTGCTCGGTGTGGATGCGCCGATCAGCGCCCTGCGCGGCGCGTTCCACGATCGTCATGGCGTGAAGGTCATGCCCACGTTTCACCCTGCGTACTTGCTCCGCGAGCCCGACAAGAAGCGCGAGGCCTGGAGCGACCTCAAGCTCGTGATGGCCGAGCTCGAGCGCCTCGGCGTGCAGCCGACGCGCGGCTGAAGCGATGGGCGAGGCCCCGTGCAACCTCCTCGAGGTCGAGCTCGCACTCGATCGCGTGGAGGCGCAGCTCGCCGTGGAGCTGCCCGTCCACATGCGTGCGTTCGCGCGGGCCTACGCGACGGGGACGCCGGCGCCGGCCGCACCTGATCTCGCGGGGCGCGCATCGACGGCGTCGATCGGGCGGCGTGCGCTTGCGCATCCCGAGCTGGCCGAGCGTGGGATCGCGCTGCTTCGCGTGGTGGCGCCGATCGTCATCGAGCGGGATGCTGGCGTCTCGGCGGCGCGGGCGGCGGCCCCGACCTGGGCGACGTACGAGGCGCTGGTCGCGGCGCGGGATGCGGTCGCGAACGCGCGGTTCGGTCGTCCGGCGCGGAGCGTATTGCAGCTCCTGCACGGCGCGGACGATCCGGATCCGGCCGAGCTGCCAGGGCCGCTGGAGGGTTGGTCGGCCGACGAGGATCGTGCGTTCGACGTCGACGAGATCTGGCGCACGTTGGTCGAGCGTCATCGGGTGCCTGGCGAGCTGACGATCGTGCGGGCCGAGGTCCGGCCGCGCGCCTTCGTGGTGGTGCCCGGGCGCGAGGTGCACGTGGTCGTCCCGCCGCGGGCGACCTCGCGTGCCGCGCGGTTCGCGGTGATGCACGAGCTCGGACACGGCGTGGGCAACCTGCTGGTCGGCGGCGGGCTGCCGCGCGTCCTCGACGAGGCCGTCGCCTCGCTGATCGCGCGAGATCTCGAGCACGCGGTCCCGATCGCGACGCGCGCGCGTGCCCGGCGCGTGCAGCTCGCTCGTGCCCTGGCGGCCGTCGAGCGGGGCGAGGTGTCGGGGACGGCGATCGCCGGCGTGCCGCCGTGGGCGCTCTGGCACGACCCTGCCGCGCAGGCCGCCTACGTGGCCGCCGAGGTGATCGCGGATCGGCTGGCGGTCGCGCCCGACCTGGGGCGGGCAGTGGCCGACGAGCGCGCTCGGATCGATCGCGCCACGGTCATCTGACGTTCGTCCGGCTGGCAATTGCGAGGCGTCGAGCGGCGGGCCAAGATGCGGCGTGCCCGGTCGTGCGCAGGTGAGCGCCGTGTTGCTCGCAGGCCTCGCGGTCGGCTGCGTCCGCGCGCCACGGCCCCTCGACGTGGGGGCGCTCGTGAAGGCCAAGGGTGCGCTGATCGCGCGGCAAGATCTCGAGGTCGCGCTGCAGAGCGATCCGCGCGACGTCCAGCTCCACCTCGCGCTGGCGCGGCTCGCCGACGACGCGAAGCGACCCGCTCAGGCGCTCGCGGAGCTCGAGGCGGTGATCCGGATCGGCGGGCCGCTCGGCACCCGGTGGCATCCGGATGACGAGGTGCGGTTCGCGCGACTGCTCGCGGCGCGCGGCCGGGCGCGGCTCGCCCGGGGAGCGGCCTCCGCGCTCGACGACCTCACGCGCGCCCGGAGCCACGGCGCGGCGATCGATCCGCGCGAGCTGGAGCAGGCGCGCGCCGCCGTCGCGCTCGGGGAGCTGCGGCACGTCGACGCGAAGCAGCGCGCGAAGGGGCAGGCGGCCCTCGCCGTTCTGGCCGGATCGACGCAGGCAGACCCGAGCTGGCTCGGCGCCAAGCCGCAGCCGGTGCCGCGCGATCGCGGGTTGTGGGGCGTGTGGCTGTGGGACCACGGTGCGCGGCGCGCCGCGTTCGAGGCGCTGCGCGACTACGCCGCCACGACGAGCGCCCCCGGCGGACCGCTCCATGACGCCTACCTGCGCGCTCTGGCGTGGTGGACCCCGATCGATCTGCCGCCGCCCGCGACGGCGGCGCTCGTCGGCCCGGAGCGCTGCAGATTCGCGCGTGTCTGCGGCCCACGGGACGTGCTCGACGATCCTGCGGCAGCAGCCGCGCTCCTCGAGGCTCCCGTCTCGACGGCGGGCGGCGAGGTCGATGTGGCGAGCTGGATGGCGCTGTCGCTCGGACCGGCTCTGCGGGGCCAGGACGGGTGGGGGGAGCTGGTGGCGCTGCGCGTCGATCTGCGCACGGCGCCGGGCGGCTCGATCGCACCCTTCGCGCGCGCAGCCGCTGCCCGGCTCTCCGGGAAGCGAGACAAGGGCATCGCGGATGCGGAGCTCGCAGCGCTGCGCCCGCAGGAGCGGCTGGTGGTCGCGGCGGGGCGCGTGCTCGACGGCGAATCCACGGCTCAGATCCGCGCGGCCCTCGGATCACTCGAAGCGCGTCCCGAGGGCGTCGCCTTGCTCCGGGTCGTCGAGCCGGCGCCACCGATCACGTTCCCGGATCCCGTCGCCGCGGCGCTCGGGGCCTATCTCCACGCGAGGCACCACGCCGCGCTCCCGGTCGCACAGCTGGTGTCCGCGTATCGCACGATCCCGAGCCGCGCGGATCGGCTCGCCGCGGACGCCGTCGCCGAGGCGGTCGACCCCGCGCCCGTGCTGGCGTCGCTCGGGGCGCTGTTCGATCTGCTGGGCGATCCGGCGCGCGCGCGCGCCGCCTGGCAGGCCGCGGTGGATGCGAGCTCCGAGCCGTCGTTCGTCGCTGGCCTGGCGCTGGCGATGGCACGCGCGAACGATCCCGATGCCGCGCTGATCCACGCCACCGCAGCGGCCGCCGCGTCCGGAGACCCGGCGGTCGTGTGGGTCAGCCTGGCGCGCGCGCTCGATGGCGTCGGCCGGCATGTCCACGCTCTCGAGGCGGCGCGGTCGGCGATCGATCTCGCCGGTCCCGAGATGATCGGCCCCGCCCTCGATGTGGCGATCAGTGCGAGCCGCGCGCTCGGCCGCGACGCCCAGGTCCTCGCGCTGATCGAGCGGCGTCGCCAGGTCGCCACGCCGGTGCACGTCGACCGTGACGTCGATGATCCGACCGACGCCACCGCCGCTGTCGCCGCGTATCGACGCACACCCACCGTCGCCCGGGTCGCGCGGATGTGGGTCGCCTCGCGCTGGAACGCGCGCGATATCGCCGTCCGCGCCGCGATCCTCGAGGCGATCGGCCCCGATGATCCGCGCCGCGCGAGCCTGGTCGCCGAGCTCGTCGGCCTTGCCGGGGATCCGGATCCGGCCGTGGGTCGCGCCTCGGTCGCCGCGCTGGCCTCGCCGCGCTGAGCGCGGGCTAGCGGCGGGCGGGAGGCCGCACGCCGCGCTGCTTGTACGCGACGTAGTCGGCGACGATCGTGGCGTGGTCGAACACGAGTGGGCCGGGGAGGGCATCGGGTCGGCACACGATCGCGCGGACGGCGTCGTCACTCCCCTGCGGCGTGCCGCGCGCAGTGCCGATGAACACCGTCGACACCGTGTGCTTGCGCGGATCCCGCGATGGGTCCGAGTACACGTGGAACAGCTCGACGATCGTGACGTCGAGCTCGGTCTCCTCCTTGGCCTCGCGGATCGCCGCGTCCGCGATCCACTCGCCCTCGTCGACGAAGCCTCCCGGGAGCGCGAAGCCCTTGGGCTCGTTGCCGCGCTCGATGAACACCAGCTCGCCGGGGCGACCCTCGAGCTCGATCAACATGTCGACCGTGGGCGTCGGGTTCCGATACTCGGTCTTGCTGCTCACTTCGATGCTCCTGCCGCCAGCGGGCCCTCGATCCATCCGGCGAGCTGATCCTCCAGCTCCTTGGCCTTCGGATCGGAGTCGGCGAGGTTGGTCTTCTCGTCCGGATCGGCGTCGAGATCGTAGATCTCCCAGCGCGAGTCGCTGATCCGGAAGAACACGTGGCGCTTGCCATCGGCCGTGACCATCGACTTGCCCTCGTGGTCCCAGTCCGGGGCGCGTAGCAGCTCGGAGTACGCGGGCCTGGGCTCGAGCGGCTGGTTCGCCAGCGCGGGCACCAGGCTGCGGCCGACCCAGCTCGCCGGAGCAGGGACGCCGAACAACGCGGTGATCGTCGGTGCGAGATCGACCAGCTGGACCACGTCGTGCGCGATCCGCGGCGCGGCACCCGGCACGCGGAACATCAGGGGCACGTGGATCAGTTCGCGATAGAGGGTCTGGCCATGGAAGTACATCTGCTCGCCCGCGAACTTGTGCACGCCGAACGCCTCGCCGTGATCGGCCATCAGCACGACGGTCGTGGTCTTGGCGAGGCCGGACTTCTCGAGGTGGTCGAGGAGCTCGCCGACCAGCGCGTCCTCGAACGCGATCTCGTAGTCGTACTTCTGCGCCAGCGACGCCGAGCCCTTCTCCGTGATCTCGAAGCCCTTGTGCTCCATGTACGTGGAGTGCGGCTCGAACAGGTGGACGAGCATCGCGAACTTCTGGTTGCTGGTCGCCAGCTCGTCGAGCTTGGTGAGCGTCTTCTTCACGATCCGTGGGCCCGCGATGTCGTGATTGGAGCCCGGGATGTTCTCTGCACCGGTGTTGTCCCACGCGTCCGTGCCCTGCGTGATGTTGCTGTTCATCCAGCTCACGACATCGCTGCAGGTGTCCGGATACTTCTTCCGATCGCAGAAGTAGAAGTGCGAGCTCTCGCCGAGCGTTGCGAACCCGGCGCCCTTCATCGCCTCGAACAGGGTGTCGTTGTCGTCGAGGACACTGGGGTACGCCTTGAACACCTTGTCGACCTTGACCTGCGACGGATAGCGCGAGGTCAGGAACGAGGGCACCGAGCGCGGCGTGTTCGGGGCCTGGGCGAACGCCTTGTCGAACACCACCGATTCCTTCGCGAACGCATCGATCCGCGGCGTCAGCGACTTGCCGTCACGCTGGTAGCCCGAGATCCCGAGGCGGTCATAGCGCAGGGTGTCGATGAAGATCACGAGGACGTTCTTGCCGCCGGTCAGCGCCGGTGCGGCGGGCACGCCGGCATCCGTCGGCGTGGCCGGCGGTGGCGTGGCGGCCTCGAGCTTGGCGTCGCCGCCGACGCAGTTGTCGTCCTTGCCGTTGCCGGGGATCTCGGTCGCCCCGGGGTGGATCGCCGCGTCATGGTCATCGCAGTCGGGGCCGCCGAAGAACGCGGAGTACCCGTCGTGATCGCGATCGAGGAGCTTGCGCAGCACGGCGACCAGGCGTGAGCCGATGAACGAGCGCTCGGTGACGGCGGTCTGGGTCTCGACAGATGGGCTCCGGAGAGAGAGCAGCGGCAACACGGCCGCGAGCAGCGCCCCGCCCACCGCGAGCACGCCGCGCGAAGGGATGCGCTCGCGCAGCTTGCCGAGCGGGCCGAAGGCCACGACCCCGATCGCGATCGCGACCACCGGCAACAGCGCGGGCATGATCAGCGACCACAGGTTGAGCGCCTCCCAATCGAGATCGATCCGCCGGGTGATGAGCTTCGGGCCCACGATCGCGAAGGCGAGCGGCGGCACCACGAGTGCGAGCAGGACGCGGGACAGCTTCGCGACGGGCTGCACGCGCAGCGCTCCGAGGCCGATCAGCGTGGCCGCACCGGCCCACGTGCCGAGCTTGAGCGCGGCGCCGATCGTTGCGACGGCCGCGGGCCCCGCGAACCAGGTCCAGGGGACCTTGTTCGCGAACCGGATGCCTCGATAGAGCGGCAGCGCCCCGAACACGAACATCGGCAGGATGCCGATCACCACGCCGCCGAGGATCATCGCGCCGACAGGCTTGCGCTGGACCTCGGCGACCAGGCCGAGCGAGAGGATCGCGATCGCGACCGCGAGGATCGCCGACAGCACGACCGCCGTGTAGAGCGCGGCGTAGACGGAGCGATCGAGCTCGGGATCTTCGACCAGCTTGCCGAACCAGCGCCGGATCCAGCCGGTGCCCCACTGTGCGTTTCCCGCGCCGAGGACGATCCCGACGAACACGGCGAACGGCAGGGCGATCAACGCCCACAGCCCGAGCAGCGCGGGTGCGAACCCGACGCCACCGCCGGTGTGGAACACGTCGACGATCCCGAGGATCAGGCCGGCGCAGAGGACGACACCGAGGCCGGTGGCCATCCCGGCGCGGTAGGCCGAGGCGGTGGGCCCCGTGGAGGGAAGAGCTTGATCGGACACGACCCGAATGCGTTACCACAGCCCGATCGCCGCCGCTTGCCGCGGCTCGTTCGTCCTCGGGCGGGATCAGCTACGGCGCACTTCGACGAGCAGGCCCTCGACGAACCGCGGATCGATCTGGGCGTCCTTGACGCCGCCGAGGATCGCATCGAGCTCGAACAGCCAGCCATCTACGAGCTTCTCGAGCACCCCCACGGACGCCGTCAGCTGCGCCGCGCCGAGGCGTGTCCGCACCGCATCGTGACCGGCCTTGCGCGCGGCGGGCGTGAGCATGCCTTCGTGCATGCCGCGGTCGCGCAGCGTGGTCAGCTCCGCCTGGGACAGCGCCTGGCCGCGCAGCTCTCCACCCACCACGGCGCGGACCAGCGCGGTGCGGATGTGATCGTCGAGGCTGGGCCGCGGCTCCGGTGCCTGGCCCATCGCGAGCACATCGACCCCCAGGCCCTCGACCAGGGCGATCCGCAGGGTCAACCCGGCGAGGATCTCGCCCGCGCGGCGCAGATCCGCGGTGGACTCGAACGGGCGCATCCCCGGGATCGAAGGCTCGTCGGCGGCGCGCGAGAACAGCGGGCGTGGCGAGCACAGCCCGGCGACCAGCTCCTTCGCGGGCGAGCCGGCGGTGATCGAGCGCGCTGCCAGCGCCTGCGCGAGCCGCGCGACCTTGGTCGTCACCGTGTAGCCGACGCGGAACATCCGCTGCAGCGAGATCGTGCGCAGGGCATCCCGTGCGCGCCCGAGGTCGGCGCGCGAGATCGTCTCGAGGCCGAGCGACAAGGTCGCGGTCGCGTACAGGGCGCCCCGCCGCAACACCTCGCCCTGGCCGGGCTTGGCGCGGCCGGCCGCGAGCACCTTGTTGACGAGCACCATCAGCGCGGCCTCGATGCGCTCGGCGATCACCGGGTCGTCGATCGATCCGATCGCCCGCGCGAGGAAGCTGCGGCCGAGCACCTCCTCGGCGACCACCAGCGGGAGGCGCGACTCCTCAGCCGCGATGTTGTCCTGCGTGCCTTCGCCGATCTGGACCTTGTCGGCATCGAGCGGACGGAACAGATCGAGGGCATCGTAGAAGTCCACGTAGCCGAGGTCCGCGAGGCGCGCGGAGCGCCAGCGATAGCTCTGCTCCTCGAGCTCGGCGGGCGGCTCGGAGCGGGCAGACATGATCGTGTGCCGGGCGAGATCCGCATCGGCGCGGTACAGATCCTCGACCAGGTGCTGGATCAGCCGCTGGGTGTCGTCATCGCCCTTGAGCTCGATCATGAAGAACCGATCCGGCGTGGCCATGATCGGATTGTCATTGTCTTCCTCGGGCTCCTCGCCGAGCGAGACGTCCCAGATCCGGACCTGCCGCTGCAGGATCAGCGCACGCAGCTCCGCATCGAGCGCGCCCCACACCTCGCCGACCTTCTCGAAGCCGGTCTCCATCAGGGATGCGAGCCACGGCTTGAGCGGAACGACCTCGAGCTCGTCCTTCTGCCAGCCCTCGAGATCGAAGCAGCCCTGGTACTGGGCGGGGGTCACGAGCTCGAGCAGCGGCTGCGCGTCCTCGAAGCCGACCTCGTGCACCAGCTCGAACACCTCGTTCGGGGTCAGCGCGGCGACGGCCGCCGGCGCGTCCTCGGAGGACAGCAGCGCATCGATCCGGCGATACCCGCGCGGCCCCGCCAGCTGCGCCCGGAGGCGAGCGAGGTGAGCGCCCGGCGGAGCGCCGGCTGGGGGATCGTTGTCGGCCATCGGGGTAAGGTCGGGGTGCATGACTAGCACGGCCCCCGTAGATCCCGTACTCGCCGCGGTCAACGCCGCGATCGGGCGGGTCGGGCGAGGGCGCTACGGGGTGGCCTGCTCGGGCGGCGCGGACTCGATCTCGCTGGCTCACGCGACGATCGCCGCGGCGGGGGCGGCAGACGTCGTCGTGATCTCGATCGATCATCGCCTGCAGCCCGGCAGCGGTACGGTCGCCGAGGGCGTCGCGGCGTGGGCGATCGAGCAGGGCGCGACGGCGGTGGTCCGCGGCGTCGACGTCGAGGACCGTGCCTCCGTCGAGGCCGCCGCTCGTGATGCGCGGTACGCGGCGCTCGAGGCGATCGCCGACGAGCTCGGCCTCCTGGCCGTGTTCCTGGGCCACACCGCACGCGACCAGGCCGAGACTGTGCTGATGCGGATCGTGCGGGGCACGGGGCCCGCGGGCCTCGTCGGGATCCCCGCCACCCGCGGCCGGTTCGTGCGGCCCCTGCTGGCGCTGCCCCGGACCTCGATCGACGACTACGTCACCCGGCACGGTCTGCCGATCGCTGCCGATCCGATGAACGAGGACCTCCGCCTCGCACGGGTGCGGATGCGCGCGGATCTGCTCCCGCAGCTTCGCCGCGAGAATCCGCAGCTCGATGGTGCGCTGGTCCGGCTCGCCGCGAGCACCGGTGAGTGGCTCGAGGTGATCGACGGCCTCGCCGCGCCGTTCTCCCGGTTCCCGATCGATTGCCCGGCGCTCGCGCAAAAGCCGGCCGCGGTCCGCAAGCGTGCCCTCGCGCGGGCGCTCGAGGCGGCAGACCTCGATCACGACGCCGTCCACCTCGAGCAGCTCGAGGCCCTGGTGCTCCGACCGGCGCATGGCGAGATCTCCGTCGACGTGCCGGGCGGCCGCGTCGTCCGCTCGTACGATCGGCTGGCGCTCGCCGCGACCGCGCCCGCCGCGCCGACCCTCCGCCCCCCAGCCGGCCCTTACCTGGTCCGGGTCTGGGAGCCCGGCGATCGCATGAAGCCGGCTCGGCTGCGGGGCAGGTCGCGGAAGCTGTCAGACCTCCTCGCCGACGCGAAGGTCCCGAGGGCGGAGCGCGCCGCTGTCCGGGTGTGTGTGCGAACGACGGATGCCGAGATCGTCTGGGCAGAACATCTCGGACTCGCATTCGACGAATCCCCCGAGGTCGTGCCGAAACCCGCCTGAAAGTACGGGAGCTTTTCGAGAGATTTCGCCTTTGCAAGTCCCCCCAAAGGCTCCATGCTAGTGGGCAAGTCCCTCTGACCCGCGGGTTTTTCGTTGCGCCAATCCCATAAGACCATCCTGATCTGGGCGATCCTGATCCTCATGTTCGTGAGCATCTATTCGATGTTCACGGACAGCTCGAGCAAGGAGAAGGAGCTCGACGTCACCGCGTTCCGGGGCCAGCTCGCGAACAAGGAAGAGGCGAGCAAGATCGAGAGCATCAAGGTCGAGCCACGTGGTCATGACGACGCTCGGTATGTCGTCACGATGAAGAACGACCAGGTGAAGCGGGTCGTCTACGCCGAGTTCCCCGGCACGATCACGAAGGATATCTACGAGGCCGGCATCTCGTACAACGTGAAGTCCAAGGACGACTCGAGCATCTGGCCGCAGGTGCTCGTGTGGTGGCTGCCGATGCTGCTGCTCGTCGGGATCTTCTTCTTGTTCATGCGCCAGCTCCAGTCGGGCGGCGGCAAGGCGATGAGCTTTGGTAAGTCCAAGGCCAAGCTCCTCTCGGACCACCAGAACCGCGTCACGTTCAAGGACGTCGCCGGGATCGAGGAGGCCAAGGACGAGGTCGAGGAGATCATCGCGTTCCTGAAGGATCCGAAGAAGTTCACCCGGCTCGGCGGCCGGATCCCGAAGGGCGTCCTGATGATGGGCTCGCCGGGCACCGGCAAGACCCTGCTGGCTCGCGCGATCGCCGGCGAGGCCGGTGTCCCGTTCTTCTCGATCAGCGGCTCGGACTTCGTCGAGATGTTCGTCGGCGTCGGCGCGAGCCGCGTCCGTGACCTGTTCGAGCAGGGCAAGAAGAACGCCCCGTGCATCATCTTCATCGACGAGATCGATGCGGTCGGTCGCCACCGCGGCGCCGGGCTCGGCGGCGGTCACGACGAGCGCGAGCAGACCCTGAACCAGCTGCTCGTCGAGATGGACGGCTTCGAGTCCAACGACGGCGTCATCATCATCGCCGCCACCAACCGCCCCGACGTCCTCGATCCCGCGCTCCTGCGCCCGGGTCGGTTCGATCGCCGGATCGTCGTCCCGCGCCCCGATCTGCGTGGCCGCATGGGCATCCTCGCCGTGCACACCCGCAAGGTCCCGATCCAGGGCGTCGACCTCGAGGTGATCGCCCGTAGCACCCCCGGGTTCTCCGGCGCCGACCTCGAGTTCCTCGTCAACGAGGCCGCCCTGATCGCGGCCCGCCGCGACAAGGACAAGGTCGAGATGGAGGACTTTGAGGACGCCAAGGACAAGGTCCTGATGGGCGCCGAGCGCCGCTCGATGTTCATCTCGGACAAGGAGAAGCGCACCACCGCCGTCCACGAGGCGGGTCACGTGCTCGTCGCTCGGTTCGTCGCCGGCCCCGGTGGGGACCAGGCGGATCCGGTGCACAAGGTGACGATCATCCCGCGTGGCCGCGCCCTGGGCGTCACCCAGCAGCTGCCGCCCGAGGATCGTCTCAACATGACGGCCGAGTTCGCGACCAACCAGATCGCCATCCTGATGGGTGGCCGGGTCGCCGAAGAGATCGTGTTCGCGCACAAGACCACCGGCGCCGGCAACGACATCGAGCGAGCCACCGAGCTCGCCCGGTCGATGGTGACCGAGTGGGGGATGAGCGAGGAGTTTGGCCCGCTCAACTTCTCGTCGGGCAAGCAAGAGGTCTTCCTCGGGCGGGACTTCTCCAGCGGCTCCACGCTCAGCGAGGACACGGCGAAGCGCATCGACGCCGAGATCCGCCGCATCGTGACCACCCAGTACTCCCGGGCCACCACGATCCTCACCGAGCACCGTTCGGAGCTCGAGATGATCTCCGAGGCGCTGCTCGAGTACGAGACGCTCGACGGCGTGGACATCGATTCGCTGCTGCGAGGCGAGAAGCTCGATCGTCCGCTGCCGATCCAGAAGAAGAAGGCCGAGGCGGCCGCGGCAGCCGAGGCCGAGGACAAGGCGAAGCGCGCCCCGATCCTGCCGCCGCTCGGCAAGAAGACGCCGTCGCCCGAACCGGCCTGACCCAGCTGACCCGGCCTGACCCGGCCCCCCACCCATGACCATTCCACCGATGCCCGGCTTGTCGGGCCGCGTGGTGCTGGTGATGGGTGTGGTCAACGTCACCCCCGATTCGTTCTCGGACGGTGGTGAGTTCCTGGACGAAGCCGCCGCCGTGGCGCGCGGCCTCGAGCTGGCCGCCCAGGGCGCTGACCTGGTGGACGTCGGTGGCGAGGCCACGAACCCTCATGCGGCCCCGGTGCCGCTCGAGGACGAGCTCGCGCGGGTCCTGCCCGTGATCCGCCGGCTGGTCGCCGCCGGCCTCCGGGTCTCGGTGGACACCACGAAGGCCGCGGTCGCGCAAGCCGCCGTCGACGTCGGGGCGAGCATCGTCAACGACGTCTCGGGCGGGCTGTTCGATCCCGACATGGCCGCGACCATGAACACGCTGGTGGCCGGCGGCGGGGTCACCTACATCGCGGGTCACCTGCGTGGCCGGACGCTCGCCGAGGTGTTCACCGCGGAGGCGCCCGTGGGCTGGCGGAGGGTCGCCGCCGAGCTCGCGGACCGGCTAGCAACCTTCTCCGAAACCGTACGCGAGCACACGTGGGTGGACCCGGGGCTTGGCTTCGGCAAGGGCTCCGACCCCGAGGGCAACCTCGACCTGATCCGCCACGCCGGGGACCTCGGCCGAGAGCTCGGTCGGCCCGTCGTCGTCGGGCCAAGCCGGAAGCGGTTCTTGCGCAAGCTGCTACCCGAAGCGCAGGCCGCAGACCCGCTCGCCCTCGATGTCGCCTCGGTCGCGGCGTGTCTCGGCGCCGCGCGGGCCGGCGCTCTCGTGGTGCGAGCCCACAACGTTGCGTTGCTCAGAGCGGCTCTCGCGGTGTACACCAAATTGTAGGGCGTCGCGATCCAGGCACTGGGGCGGCGCGCTGGCAGCCATGACCGCGTCGCTCAAGGAGTTCATCTCCACCCTGACCGTCGCCTCCGTCGCCACGACGGTGGTCGATGTGGCGCTGGTCTACTACCTGATCTATCGCCTGCTGCTCACGATCCGGGGCACCCGCGCCGCCCAGATGGTGGTCGGCATCGTCCTGGTCGGAGCGGCGTTCTTCGTCGCGGAGCGCATCGAGCTGTCCACCGTCTCGTGGCTGCTCGATAACTTCATCTCGTACTTCATCATCCTGATCATCGTCGTGTTCCAGGCCGACATCCGCCGCGCCCTGGGCCGGCTCGGCCAGAGCATGATGCCGTTCGGGCGCAAGCAGGAGACCAGCCAGATCGTCGACGAGGTCGTCGCTGCGGTGGCCCAGCTCGCCCGCGCCCGGATGGGCGCCATCGTGGTGTTCGAGCGCGACGCGGCCCTCGAAGAGTTCGTGGACGATGCGACGCGCGTCGACGGCATCCTGACCCGCCAGCTCCTGGTCGCGCTGTTCGTGCCGGTCCGCGACAACGAGCTCCACGACGGTGCGGTCGTGATCGGCAAGAGCCACCGGATCGAGCTCGCGCGTGCGCTCCTCCCGTTGTCCAAGGCGACCGACCTCGGCCCCGAGTTCGGCACCCGCCACCGCGCCGCGCTCGGGATCACCGAGGACACCGATGCGGTCGTGGTCGTGGTCTCGGAGGAGCGGGGCGAGATCTCGCTGTGCTTCAAGGGCTCGATCGCTCGCGATCTCGAGCCGGTGATCCTGCGCCGCGCACTGGTCGGCCTGTTCGCGGGTGGGCACGCCACCGACGTCATGGCCGAGGAGGCCGAGGCAGCCGCCGAGGTGGGCAAGGCACTCGCCAGCATCGCCGAGCCGCGCGTCGACCCCACGCCTGCCAGCACCCCGCTGGAGGCCGCACCGTGAGGCAGCGCAGCCAGACCATCGGCACGCTCGGGCGCGCACCCGCTCGTTCGAGCCGGGCGCCGTCCCTGGGGCCGGACATGCAGTCGCCGGCAGCGGCCCCGCCGCCACCCGAGAAGGGCGCGATCCGGCGCTGGTTGCACGGCGCGTTCGCGGAGAACCTCGGGCTCAAGTTCCTGTCGATGGTGCTCGCCGTCACGGTGTTCCTCCTCGTCAACGATGACAAGGCCCGGGAGATCACGGTGCGCGTTCCGGTGGCCTACTCGCTGCCAGACGATCGGGTCCTGGTCAGCGAGCGGATCGAGGAGGTCAAGGTCACGATCAAGGGACCGTGGCGCCGGCTCCGCAAGTTCGACGAGAAGGAGCTCGGGCGGATCAGCATCGATCTCCGCAACGCCCCGAACGGTGAGATCGCGATCACGCCCGACATGGTGCAGGCGCCGGCCGGGGTCTCGATCGCCTCGATCAGCCCCCGGTCGATGCGCGTCGCGTTCGACAAGCGCACCGAGAAGCTCGTCGAGGTGCTGCCGGCGATCGCGGGGCGCCCCCAGCACGGGTACATCGCTCTCGAGATCAAGCCGTCTCCCCCGACGGTGAAGGTCCGCGGCGCCGAGAAGCTGATCGCGGCTCTGACCAGCGTGCGCACGCGCGAGATCAGCCTCGAGAGCCGCACCGAGACCTTCGCCACGCCCGCGCAGCTGGTGCCTCCCGACGGGATCGAGGTGGTGGGGGCGGACTCCGTGACCATCCACATCCAGATCGACGAGGAGCTGGTGACCCGAAAGATCCCCGACGTCGCGGTCGCGGTGAAGGGGGAGGGTGTCGACCCGGCCAAGTGGAGGATCAGCCCGCGCCAGGTCGAGGTCACGCTGACCGGTGCCCTGCTGGCCGTCGAGAAGACCAAGGGCGCGATGACGCCGGTGGTCCGGATCACGGCGACCGACAAGGCCCGGGAGGGGGAGGTCATGATCGAAGGCTTGCCGCCGGGTGTCGGCGTCCGGATCTCTCCGGAGCGCGTCAAGATCGCGCCCATCAAGTAGCCTCCCTCGCGTCCTCCTCACCACCGGAGCCGCCTGGCCGGGGGCTTGCGTGCTACCAACGTTGGCGATGAGCAACGGTCGTACTCTGTTCGGCACCGACGGCATGCGTGGGGTCGCGAACCTCGAGCCGATGACCAGTGCCACGGTGATGCGCCTGGGGATGGCGATCGCGGCGCGGCTGCGGCAGCCCGGCCGGCACACCCGGATCGTGATCGGCAAGGACACCCGGCTGTCGGGCTACATGTTCGAGTCGGCCCTCGCGGCCGGCATCGTCGCGATGGGAGCCGATGTCTGGCTGACCGGCCCACTGCCGACGCCCGGCATCGCGTTCATCACGTCGTCGATGCGCTGTGACGCCGGCGTGGTGATCTCGGCTTCGCACAACCCGTTCGAGGACAACGGGATCAAGGTGTTCGCGCGCGATGGCTACAAGCTGCCGGATCACGTCGAGGCGGAGATGGAGGCCCTGATGGCGTCGCCCGAGCTCGATGCGCAGCGCGCCGCGCCGGCCGACATCGGCTACTCGCGAAAGATCGAGGATTCGCGCGGCCGCTACGTCGTGTACTGCAAGGCCACGTTCCCCAGTGAGCTCACCCTCGATGGGCTGCGGATCGTCGTCGACGGTGCCAATGGCGCCGCGTATCGCGTGGGCCCAGCCGTGTTCGAGGAGCTCGGCGCGCAGGTCATCGCGATCCACACCAACCCCAACGGCAAGAACATCAACGCCCGCGCCGGTGCGCTGCATCCGCAGACGATGGCCGAGGCCGTCAAGAATCACGAGGCGCACATCGGGATCGCGTTCGACGGCGATGCCGATCGCCTCGTGCTGTGCGACGAGCACGGGGCGATCGTCGACGGTGATGCGGTGATGGCGCTGTGTGCCACCCGGATGCTCAAGCAGAACCGGCTGGTCAAGCAGACGCTGGTGACCACCGTGATGTCGAACATCGGGCTCGAGCGCGCGATCCGCGGGGCCGGTGGCCACGTGGTGCGCACGCAGGTCGGCGATCGCTACGTCGTGGAGGAGATGCGCAAGCACGGGTACAACCTGGGCGGCGAGCAGTCTGGCCACCTCGTGTTCCTCGATCACGCCACCACCGGGGATGGCATCGTCGCCGCGCTGCACGTGCTCGCGATCATGGTGCGCGAGCAGAAGCCGCTGTCCGAGCTCGTGCAGGTCATGACTCGCACGCCGCAGGTGCTGATCAACAGCGCGGTCGAGAAGAAGGTCCCGCTCGATCAGCTGCCGGCCGTCCAGAGCATGATCAAGGACATCGAACGCCAGCTCGGAGACGACGGCCGCGTGCTGGTCCGTTACAGCGGTACCGAGAGCAAGGTCCGCGTCATGATCGAGGGCATGGACCAGGTCCAGATCCAGGGCTGGGCGGAGCAGATCACGGCAGAGCTCGCGAAGAGCTGCCGCGCGTAGGGTACGCTTCCGGCGTGTTGCCGGTGGTCACTGCGGAGGAGATGCGGGCGCTCGATCGCTCGACGATCGAGGACGTCGGCTTGCCGGCGTTGACCCTGATGGAGACCGCCGGGCGTGCCGTCGCCAGCGCGGTGGTCCGTGCGCTGCAACGGAACGGTCACGTCGCCGTCGTGTGCGGGCCGGGCAACAACGGCGGGGATGGCTTCGTGGTCGCGCGCGTGCTGCGCGATCAGGGGATCGATGCCGTCGCGTACCTCGCCGTGCCGCGCGCCGTGATCCGGGGCGATGCCGCCACGCACCTCGCGATCCTCGAGCGCGCCGGTGGTGTGGTGCGGATGATCGCCACGCCCGACGATCTCGTGGAGCTCGCGCCGATGATCGCCGGAGCCGAGGTGTGCGTCGATGCCTTGTTCGGGATCGGGCCGGTGCGCCCGATCGAGGGGCACCTCGCGCAGGTGGTGGGAGCGATCAACCGTGCGCGCCACCGGATCGCCGTCGATATTCCGTCGGGGCTCGACAGTGACACCGGTCGGGTCTCCGGTGCGGTGGTCGACGCGCACCATACAGTCACGATGGCCGCGCACAAGGTCGCGCTGGTCAGCGCACCCGGGTTCTCGCACTGCGGTGAGCTCGAGGTCGCAGACATCGGGGTCCCGGCCGGCGTGGTCGCGACGGCCACAATCCGCGCCGGGCTCGTCGAAGAGGCCGATGTGAGGCGCTGGCTGCCATCGCAGGACGTGCTCGATCACAAGGGCACGCGGGGCCACGCAGTGATCATCGGCGGCTCGCCTGGGATGCGTGGGGCAGGGCGGCTCGCGGCCGCTGCGGCGCTGCGCGCGGGAGCCGGGCTGTCCACGCTCGCGGCGGCCGGCGGGGACGATCTCACGGCGCCGGACTCGGTGATGACCCGCGCCGTCTCCGGCTCGATCGCCGCGTTGCTCGCCGGCAAGGACGCCGTGGTGATCGGCTGCGGCCTCGGCCAGAGCGAGGAGGCACGTGCCTGGTTGACCGAGGTGCTGGCGGCAGGCATCGCCGCCGTGCTCGATGCCGACGCGCTCAACCTCGTGGCCTCCGATCCGGGTGTGCTCGCTCGCGCCGCCGGGCCGATCGTGATCACGCCGCATCCCGGCGAGGCCGCGCGGCTGCTCGGGATCAGCGCCAAGGATCTCGAGGGTGATCGGCTGGCGGCGGCGCGTGCGCTCGCGGTGACCACGCGCGCTGTCGTCGTCCTCAAGGGGGCACGCACGATCGTCTGCGACGGCACGCTCGGCGATGATCACTGCGCGATCAACCCGACGGGCAGCCCGGCGCTCGCCACGGGCGGCAGCGGCGATGTGCTGGCTGGGGTGATCGGTGGCCTGCTCGCTCAGGGCCTCGCGGCCGCCGATGCGGCGCGCGCGGGCGTGTTCGTGCATGGACGTGCGGGTGAGCGGCTCGACGCGGTGCACGGACGTGGTGCGGTGTCGGCGGATCTCGGGATCGCCATCGCCTCGGTGATGGCGCAGCTCGCCCGCTGAGCGCCGACCAGGCGCGCGCAAATGCGACTGCGCGATCCGGAGTGACGTCCGGATCCACAGGTGACCACGTATGTCGGATGATGTCCCACTCGCGCTGTCCGGGAGCGATCTCGCGTCCGCCTTGAGACGCGCGCTGTGTCTCCACGCCCTCGCGTCCAAGAACAGGCTGGAGTTTCCATGGGTTGACCGTGGCACGGGGGGTGCTTTTGGTCAGGGCATGTCGCGTTCGAAGAACAGCCAGCCGGTCTCCAGCGTTCCGTCCTCTTCCCGCATGGTCCGTCCCGCCGCCACGCCGGTCGGTCGAACGCTCCGGGTTGTCGGTCCGAACGAGACCGCGAAGGCCTCACCCCACACCGCCTTCGAGCTCGCGTGCATCCCGCACCAGCAGGAGCTGTTCGGGGTGGCGATGCGAATCTGCCGCGACCCGGACACCGCCAAGGATCTCGTGCAGGAGACGCTGCTCCGCGCGATGTGCGCGTGGGACAGCTTCCAGACCGGCTCGAACCTCCGCGCCTGGCTGTTCCGCATCCTGACCAACGCGTTCATCAACGGCTATCGCAAGCGCCGCCGGCACCAGAAGTTCGCGACCGAGCGCCCGGGCGACGCCCTGATCGCCCTCTACGGTCGGGATCAGGACCGCACCGATGACCTCGAGGAGACGCTGGTGGAGGACGAGCTGTGCGACGAGGTCAAGTCGGCCCTCGATCGCCTGGGCCCCGAGTATCGCGATGTGGTCGAGCGCGCGGACCTCCGCGGCGAGAAGTACAAGGACATCGCCGATGCGCTCCACGTCCCGATCGGTACGGTGATGTCGCGGCTGTTCCGCGCGCGCCGCGTCCTCGAGACCGAGCTCGCCGGCTTCGCCGCGAAGGACTACGGGATCAAGCGCGCCGCCTGATCCGTCCTACGCCGTGAGCGTGACGTTGACCTCGGCGGAGGGATCGAACGGCGAGCCCTTCACGTCCGCGATGCACTTCACGACGAGGCGGACGCGGCCGTCGCCGATCGCCTCCTGCGGCTCGCTGTAGCCGTTCTTCTGCAAGATCTTCGCGAGGTCGACATCCATGACCATCCACGGCTGGGTGATCACCTGACCGGCCGTGAGATCGCACGGCATCTTCAGGCAGTCGTCCGAGTAGCTGGTGTTCGGATCCGGATCCTTGGCCTGCACGACGAGGTTCGGCGTGCCGGTCGCATCACCGGGGCTGGCCGCGATGTACAGCCAGAGCTCGTACTTGGTGGCGAGCAAGGTGCACGCCTGCTGCGCCTCGATCACCATCGTGCCCTTGAGCACCGAGTCGGTCACCGGGAACGTCGCCGTCTCCGATGGCTGACGCTCGATGATCGGGATGGTGACCTTCGCCATGTTCTTGCCACCCGTGAACGCCTTCACCTTGTCGAGGAAGCCCATGGCGGGACGATACTCGATCCGCGAACCGACGGTGGTAGCTCAGTACTCGGCTTCGCGTGAGGCTGCCGACGCTGTCGAATCGCCGCCT
This sequence comes from Myxococcales bacterium, assembly GCA_016720595.1. Lineage (GTDB taxonomy): Bacteria > Myxococcota_A > Polyangia > Haliangiales > Haliangiaceae > JABFXX01. Next base: position 282,297 of record JADKKI010000002.1, on the reverse strand, counting down.
GGGATGTGCTCGCTGGCGAGCTCTCCGCGCGCATCGGTGTAGGTCGCCCACACCAGCTCGTCCGGAGTGTGCACGAAGTACGGCTCCTGGCGGACCGGGGCGTCATCGGCGCTCGCGTCGACCACGTAGAACAGCCGCCACTCGTCGCGGGCGGGGATCGGGGACGCCCCCGCGCGAGCGGCGGACTTGATCTCCGGATCGCTGTCACTCTCGGCGAGCTTGAGGGCCGCGGTCGCCTTCGCACCGCCGACGCGGGCGAGCGCATGCGCGGCGGCGATCCGCGTGTGCTGGCTCGGGTCATCGCGGAGCAGCTGCGCGAGGATCTTGGTCGCCTCGTCGTCGCCGGAGAAGCTCGCCAGCGCGTGGGCCACGTTGATCCGCACGAGCCGCGACTTGTGGAACGCGAGTGCAGCCAGCGCCTGCTTGCCGTTCGTGCCGAGCACCGCGACCCGCGCCTCCCGTGGCGTGGCCCACAACAGGCGCGCGAGACCGCCGGCGCCGTTGATCGCGGCGGCCCAGCCCCCGTGCTTGGCGAGGTAGAGGAAGCGCTGCGCTGTGGGCGCCGCCGCCTTGTCCTTCGGATTGTTCGCCACGATCTCGCCGAGTGCCCAGGCCGCGTCGGCGACGAACCGATCATCCTTGCTCGACAGGCCTTCGCCAAGCGTCTCGATCGCACCGAGATCGTGGAGCTCGCCGAGCGCCCACGCTGCCGCTCGCCGTCGATCTGCCGCGGCCTGGTCGACGAGCGTACGGAGGAACGGCGCATCGCCGACATCCTTGGCCGCCGCGAGCCCCGCGATCGCCGCGAGGCTGACCTTGACGCTGCCATCGAGCGCGAGCTGACGGAGCAGCTTGCGCGCCGCAGGATCGGGACGGCCTCGCAGGGTCGAGCCGAGTGCGCGGACGGCCTCGTGACGGGTCGGTCCCCGATCGGACTGCGCCTGACTCACCAGCGCCGCGATCGCGGTGGGGTCGCCAATGTAGCTGAGCGCGGTCGCCGCGGAGCGATGGAGCTCGGTCGGCCCTTCGCGGAGCACGTCGAGCAGCGCCTTGGTCGCCTCGGGGCGTGCGATGGCGCCGAGCGCATCGATCGCCGCTGCACGCAGGCGTGAAGGATTGCCTGCACCGGCGAGCGAGATCAGCTTGGGGCCGGCGGCGGTGATCTTGAGCAGCCCGAGGTACTCGGCCGCCAGCACGCGGACCTCGAGATCCTCATCGGCGAGGTGCTCCATCAGGACGTCGCCGGCGCGCGCATCGCTGCCGATCAGCGGACGCAACGCCTCCATCGCCGCGAGCCGGATCGCCGCATCCTTGCTCGACAGTGCACCGAGCACGGGCACCAGCGCGGCTGGGTCTCCCGTGGCGCCGAGCGCACGGAGCACCAGAGGCATCGCCACCCGCCCGCGCTCGAGCTCGGCAGCGAGGGTGGCGGTGGCTCGGGGATCGCCGACCTCGGCGAGCAGCGCGACCGCAGTGGCAGGATCACCGGCGATCCGCCCCTGCAGGTGCTCCACGAGCGCCGGCACCGAGGCCTTGCCGGCGACCCGGAGCGCCTCTCGCGAACCCTGCCGCTGCTGCGACTGCGCGAGGTTCACCACCAGCGTGCGCATCGCATCTTCGCCGGCCTTGCCGGCCTTCGGGGTGGCGGCGATCTGGCCGAGCGAGTACGCGACCTTCGCGCGGTACGTATCGCTCGGGCCGGAGAGCTGCTCGGTGAGTGCGTCGATCGCATCCACCGCGCCGAGCGATCCGAGTGAGCCGACCGCGGCCGTGCGGACCTCCTCGTCGAGATCGCCGAGCAGCCGGGTCAGGGCAGGCACCGCCGACGGATCACCGAGCTTGCCCACCGCGCGAACGGCCAACCGGCGCGTCTCTCGTGCGGTCTCGCCGAACTTGGCGACCAGCGGGATCACGGCGCGCTTGTCGCCGAGCTCCTCGAGCTGTTGGATCGTGGCGTTCTTGACCTCGGGCTTCGGATCCTCGAGCCGCGGGATCAGGGCGATCACCACGTTGAGGTTGCCCTTCTTGCCGATCGTGCCCAGCGCCTTGACGGCGCGCTGGCGGACCAGCGCTTCCGGATCGCCGAGCGAGCGGATCAGGGCGGCGGTGGCATCGACGCCGCCGATGTCGCCCAGCGCCTCGGCAGCGACCGCCTTGGTCTGCGCCGACTGATCACCGAGCCACTCGATCATGATCGGGACCGCAGCCACGGCACCGCCCTGACCGAGCGCCTTCGCGGCCTGGTGCCGGACCTTCTCGTCGTCGTCTGCGAGCGCCCGGATCAGGTGGGCCTGCGTCAGCGCGACATCGTACTTGGCGAGCTCGATGATCGCCTCGAGGCGCTTCGCCGGATCATCACTCTGCAGGTTCTCGGCATCGACCTCGACGTGGCCCGCCCAGTCGAAGGTCCATGCTGCCGCGGTGCGAGGCGCCCCGGCGGAGAGCCCGAGCGAGAGTGCGAGACCGGCGGCCAACCGCTTCATCACCGTCGAGTATGCCTCACGGGTGGGGCTTCGCCAGCTCGGCCAGGGCCCACTTCACCTTGTCGCGGAGGCGATCGGGCAGGTCGAGCTCGAGCAGGGCGCGGTACTCGGTGCTGGCGCCCGCACGGTCGCCGCGGCTCCAGCGCAGGGCGGCGAGCGCGACGCGCGGGCGCGGATCCCGCGGACTCGCGTCCCGGGCATGCTCGAGCGCCGCGAGCGCGCGGACGTCGTCGCCCTGGTTGTGCCGCAGGATCCCGAGGTCGTGCCACGCGGCGGCATCGTCGGGGCGTGCGGCAACGGCTCCCTCGAGCTGCGCGATCGCTTCGGGGATCTCGCCCCAGCTGATCAAGGTCTCGGCATATTCGCGCCGCGCGAAGCTGATGCTCGGCGGGTCCTTGGCCTGGGCCACGGCACGCTGATAGTGGCTACGAGCGACGTCGTGCTGCCGTGCCCGCTCCGCGGTCTCGGCCGCCTGGATCTCGGTGCGGACCGCAGCGCTCGGGGTGCGCGGCGGAGGCGGGGAGCCACAGCCTGCGACGATCGCGAGTGCGGTGATCGCGTGGATCCCGCGACTCGTGCGCGCAATCCCCGCGGTCATTCCGCTTTCTTGGGCTTGGCCACGGCCACCGAGGTCGTCGTCTTGCGGCGAGCGGGCGGGGCGACCTCGATCGCCGCCTCGATGTCATCGTCGTCCACCTCGGAGGTCGGCATCGGCGCACGGCGCGTGAAGATCTCCGGGCGAGCGTCCTCTTCGGCCTGCGCGTGGGCCTGGCTCTCGGCGTGGAGACGCTCGATCTCGTCGAGCGATTGCTGCTTCGTCGGGTCGGGCTGGCCGAGCAGCGCGCGCAGCTCGGCGGGGCTGGGCGCCCGGATCGGCGTCTCGGTGCCCCACTCGTCGCCAACGATCGCCGCGTCGATCCGCGCCGCGAGGCCCGGTGTCAGGGCCTTCGGGGGTGGGGGAGGAGGCTTGATCGACGGAGATGATGCGGGCGGCGCCTGGAGTGGCAGCTCGAAGCGCTGCATCGACGGCTCCGTGCGACCGGCATCTTCGACAGCGGGGATCGACGGCTGGGTCCTCCGCGCCTCGTCATCGCCCGCGGCCTCCGAGGCGCTCACGGCGCGACGCTGCCCCGTGATGCGCGCGTCGTCTGCCAGCTCGTGTGCGTCGAGCTTGCCCGCCGGCATCGTCACGTCCTCGTGGGGCGTGCGGGTCGGGCGCTCGTCGATCATGAACGCGGGCAGGCGATGGATCGGTGAGGGCGCACCGCGCAGCGGCGGCGGGTTCGTGATCGCGGCATCGAGATCCCCCCGCAGCGGCGGCCCGGCGGTCCTGGGCTCGTACGGCGGGACGGTCGGCGCGCGTCGCCCCGGCACGCTCGGCGGTGGCACGGTGGGAGCGCGGCGGATCGGGGTCGGCGGCAGGGTGGCGGCGCGCTTCCGTGCGGCCGGTGCCTGATCGCCGAACGTGGCCGGCGTGATCACCGCCTCGGGCGGCGGCTGCGTGCCCCCGCGTCGTGACGGCATCAACGCCTCGAGCAGCGGCGGCTGGGTGTTCGGTCGGCGCGTGACCTGCGCGGGCGGCTCGCTGTCGCGGCGGACCGGCTTGGTCAGCTCGATCGGTGCGTCGTTCGCAGGGGCGTTCGGTGAAGCGTTCGGTGGCGCCGCGGGTGCGGTGACCGGTGGCTGCGTCGGTGGCTTTCCGCCGCGGATCGGATCGAACGGCGGCGCAGACGATCGTCGTCGCCGGTTGGTGTCCTCGGGAGACAGCTTCACCGGCATGATGCCGGGCTTGGTCTGTGGGACCGAGGGCGGGGCAGGGAGCGCGGGCGCGGTCGCGAGGATCGCCGGATCGATCGCGCTCTCGGGCTTGGCGTCGGGGTGCCGGATATCGGCGGTGGCCGCGAGTGCGACCTCGTTGGTCGTGGTCTGGCCCGTACTCGAGGCCGTGGCGGGGTCGGGCTTGACGGTGGTCTCCCGCCGCGCCGGGCTGCGATCGAGCGAGTCGAGCCGTGGACTCGTGGACACCGGCTCCTGCGCGTCCTTGCTCGCGCTCGCATCCTGCTGTGCCTTCTGCCACGGGTACTCGATCCGGCCGTGATTGGCGTGCCGGATGGTCTCGCGCAGCGAATCGCTGATCCTGCGCAGATCGCTCATCGAGAGGCCGGACTCGTCGAGCTGGCCGAGGTGGAGCTTGCCGTACACGATGCGCTGGACGAGCGAATCGATCGATTGCGCGTCGGGCTTCTTCAACGTCCTGCTCGCGGCCTCCACCGCGTCGCAGATCGCGAGGATCGCGGTCTCACGGCTCTGCGGTGGGTGCCCCGGGTAGCGGAACTGCTCGATCGAGAACCCCTTGGGGTTCCCCTGCTCCTTGGTCTTGCCCCAGAAGTACTCGAGCACCCCGTTGCCGTGGTGCATGTGCATGAAGTCGACGATCCGCTCGTGCAAGCCCGCCTTGCGCGCGGTCACGATGCCCTCGGTGACGTGCGCGAAGATCGCGTCGCAGCTGACCTCGGGCGGCAGCTGGTCGTGGGGGCTGGTCTCGCCAGGCTCGAGGTTCTCGATGAAGTACTTCGGCTGCAGGGACTTCCCGAGATCGTGATAGTAGGCGCCGACGCGCACGAGCCGGCCGCTCGCGCCGATCGCGTTCGCCGCGATCTCGGCCATGTTCGCCATCATCAGGCTGTGCTGCCACGTTCCTGGCGATCTCTCGGCGATCTGGCGGAGCAGCGGGTTCGAGAGGTCCTCGAGCTCGATCAGCTTGCCGCGCGTGATCTCACCGACCAGCATCTGGTAGAGCGGCAGGAGGGGCATCGCGAGCACGGTCGCGATCGCGGGCCCGAGCGCCGCGGCGAACCACGCCGAGTGCAGCGGATCGCGGAGCGCGGGTAGCCGGCCCGTGGTCAGGTAGGTCAGCAGGACCAACGTCGCCGCGGTGAACAGCGTGGTGACCGCACCGGCGGTGAGGACGGCACGGACCCGATCCTTGGGCTGTTCCGCCACCACGAGACCCGCGACCGCGGTCTGGACGAGCATCAGGATCGCGACCCCGACATCGAACGGCCCGAGCAGCGCCACCAGCAGCGCGCCGAGCACGCCGGTCGCCAGCCCGACGATCCGATCGAGCGCGAGGGTCGGGATCATCGACAGCAGCGCCACCGGGACCACGAGCGTGCTGATCGAGGTGGTCAGCAACATGACCTTCACCGCGATGGCGAGCATCGCGAGCGTGACCAGGCTGACCACCTGGACGCGGACCAGGCGCCCGCGCGTGGACCGCCGCATGTGGTGCGTGAAGATCGCGGCGAACACGAACGCGAGGAGGAACATCGCCACGTAAGGCAACACGCCGTGTGGGGCCGCCTCGAGCAGCGCCCGCGCGTTGCGTTCGTCGTCGGCGTTCGCCTCCTGACCACGCGCGATCAGGATCCCGCCGTTGCCGATGTGGCGGTCCTCGATGTCGAACCCGGAGAACGCCGGCACGCGCACGGTCACCGCCGCGATGTGCTTGTCCTTGACGGCGCCCGCTCCCAGCGAGGCGAGCCAGCGATCCGCGGTGATCGTGGGTGTTGCGAGCAGCGCGAAGGCGAAGGCGAACAGCATGCCCAGCCACCAGCTGACGCGGGGCCTGCGCGGGATCACCTTCGCGAGCTCGCTGCGCGGACCGTTGGTCGGCGCGCGCAGCGACGACAGTGATCGCTGCGGGACCGGGCCATCAGGTCCAGACAGCGTCGAGCTCGACCCCTCCGCCATTGCCTACCTAGATTCCAATGTCGAATTCGGCGCGCGTCCGGCCACTCTTGAGCGTCGGGAACTTCATGCCCCGCAGCACGCCGTTGAGACAGGCCCAGGTCGCGCCGCCTTGCTTGCCATCGACCTTCACGAACGTGACGCGGCCGGAGGGGCCGTCGATGATGATCCCGATGCTTGCCGAGCCGGCGCCCGTGCGCTGGAGGCAGCCGCCGAGCTGCCCACCGAAGTGCGAGTACACGTTGTAGACGGTGCCCATGTCGAGCGTGCTCGAGCCGCCGCCATCATCCTCGTCGCTCATGTCGAGCGACATGTCCTCGCTGCCCTTGGTGTAGCTCCCGCCGCCAGGGCGATTGCCTCCACCTCCGGGCCGGTGCCCGCCGGGGCGCTTGGCAGGCGCCTTGGGCATCGTGACCTTCACGTTGAGCGAAGCGCCATCGACCTTCTCGATCCCGGCGACCTTCTTCGCGGCCTCGTCGCCGCGGACCGCGCTGATGATGAAGTACACGGCGACCGCTGCGCCGAGGACGCCGAGGCCGATCGTGGCGTAGAGCGCGACGCCCTTCTTCTTGTCGCGGCTCTGCACGGCGACCTCGGCCTGTGCGCGGCGCGCATCGTCGATCCGCTGACGCGCCTGATCGACCATCGGCCCGAGCAGCGCGTGGGTCCCGACGTCGACCCGAGCGCCGCTGTCCTTGTCCATGATGATGTTGCCCGCGACGATCTCGCCCTTCTCGATCTGCGCGATCACGTCGGCGAGCGAGAACGGGCCGTAGTCGAGCTTGCCCTTGCTGATCAGCCACTTCTCGTTGGAGTCCGCGAGCGCGGTCGCGAGCGCGCGATCCACGGTGGTCGCCGCGTTCATCGAGCCCGAGGCCGCGGCGGTCGCGAGCTCGGCCGCCAGGCTGACCTGCTGCTCGCCGAGCGACGGAGCCGTCGACAGCGTCGGCACGGCCGAGGTCATCATCGCGCCGCCCTTGTTGAGCGCCTCGCCGACCACCTCGCCGAGGACATCCGCACGCCCGAACCGCTTGTCGGGATCCTTGTGGCATGCACGCGCCACCAGGTCATCGATCTGCGAGTTGACGCCCTGGACCACCTCGGAGGGGCGCGGACCGCCACGCTCGAGCGGCGCACCCACGAGACACTCGTAGAGCAGCGCCCCGATGCTGTAGACATCGCCCGGCCCGCTCGGAGCTCCACCGGCGAGCACCTCGGGTGCCACCGAGCTGTCGTGGGGGACGAGGCCCGCGGTCATCGCGGCGATCGTCCCGGCGCCGAGCGCGAGATCGATCACGCGGACGCGGCCCGCACGATTGACGACGATCGATTCGTCGGCGAGGGCACCATGGTGGACGTCGCCCAGCGCCGCGGCGACGCCGACGACGAGGTTGCCGGTGGCGCGCGTGCCGAGGCCCGCGTTGCCCGCGCGCGCGCTCCCCATCCGCTTCTTCTGGAGGAGGTCCTTGACCAGCGAGCCTTCGAGATCCTCGGTCGCGATCCACAGGATGTCGCCGGTGAGACCGGCCGCGAGCGTGCGCACCAGGTGCTTGTGCTCGGGCAAGGCAGCGGCGGCGCGCGTGCCCGCGACGATCTGATCGCGGACGGTGGGGTTCGAGGAGATCTTCGCGTGGATCACGTAGATCGTCGCGGGGCCCTTGGGCCCTTCCGCCTTGTAGGCATCGGCGATCCGCAGCGGCCACAGCGGCTGACCGACTCGATACTCACCGAGCTGAAAGCCCGGCTGCAGGCGCGCACCGCTCGCATGCGTGGCGTGGGTTCCCGACGTGGTTCCAACCGCAGTCATCGACGAGCAGCCCCCATTGCCAGACCGCTAGAATAGGGGTGGGCCCCCTGGGAATCAATCGGCCCAGCCCTATGGTGGACAGTTCGCGGCCGTGGCCCGGGCAGTCGCCAGTGGATTCCTCCCGAGCCCGCGTAAGTACGCGCAACCTCGGTCGAGATCACCACCCTTGATGAGGGCATCCGCGAGCAAATACTTCGCCCGCACGTTGCGCGGATCCGCCTTCAGTGCGAGGTCGGCCTCCGCGAGCTGCCGCAGCCGGTTGTTTTGCCGGAGCGCATCCTCTGCGGCGCGCAGGTGCTCCGCCGCGGGGTTCACGCGGGGAGGCTGCACGTGCGTGCCCCCGGTGCCTGCATCGATGGCGCGGGGACCGGCCGCGTCCTCGGGTACGGACGCATCGAAGGGTACGGGCGCATCGAGCGGTGCGACCCCGCCATCGGAGGCGATCGCGCCGATCACCGCCGCATCGGCCGGCGCGGCGGTGGTGCCGGATCCCGACTTCTTCATCGCGATCGCGATCGTCACCCCGATCATCGCGACGACGATCAAGGCGCCGACGGTGAGGTAGAGGCCGCGCCGTGATTGCAGGGCCGGCGAGAGCCCGGTCTCGCCGAGGGCGGCGACCGCGCCCGACGACGACGGCGACGGCGGCGACGGTGGCCTGGGAAGAGTGACCGCGGCGCTGGCGACCGCGTCGGCGGCGGCGGCGACGAGCTGCGCGGGCAGCAACGTCTCGCCGGGATCGACGAGCTCGGGCGGCAGTGCCTTCACGAACGACGACGAGGCCAGCGACGTTGCCTCGGGCGACGATCTGAGGCCCTTGTTGGTGCGCGCCGCGGCCCCTCCGCGACTGACGTAGAGCTCGAGGTCAGCGAGGAGCGCCACCATGTCCTCGGCGGTCTTCGGACGCTGATCGCGATGCTTGGAGAGGCACTTCTGGAGCACGTCGTCGAGCCGTGGGTACTGCTCGAGCTCTGGCACCAGAGCCGCCAGGTGGGGAGGGGGCGTGCGGGCGTGATGGGTGAGCAGCTCGATCGCGGTCTTGCCTTCGAACAGCGCGCAGCCGGTGAGCATCGCGAACATCGTCGCGCCCAGTGAGTAGAGGTCGCTGCGGCCATCGAGCGAATGCCCGCAGGCTTGCTCCGGCGACATGAACTCGGGCGTCCCGAACACCATCCCGGCCTGGGTCAGTGCGAACCGGGATCGATCCGAGGTCGGGGCGCCCTCCATCAGCTTGGCGACGCCGAAGTCGAGCAGCTTCGTGTAGTCCGGATCGTCGTCGACGCGCATCAGCAGGATGTTGTCGGGCTTGATGTCGCGGTGAACGAGCCCGCTGCGGTGCGCGGCACCGAGCGCGTGGAGCGCCTGCTGCGCGATGTGCAGCACCCGCGCGGGCGCGAACGGGCCGTCGATCTCGAGCTCGCGCTGGACGGTGCGACCGTCGAGGTACTCGAGCACCATGTAGTAGTCGTTCTGCGGCGTCACGCCGAAGTCCTGGACCTTCACGGCGTGAGGGGAGTCGACCTTCAGCGTCGCCCTTGCCTCACGGGCGAACCGCTGGAGCGCACCCGCATCCGTGGTCAGGTGGGGCTTCAGCAGCTTGATGGCGACCTTGCGGTCCATCTCGAGGTGCTGCGCCCGGAACACCGAGCCCATGCCACCTTCACCGAGCACGGCGTCCAGGCGGTAGCGCCCATCGAGGACGATGCCGACGAGCCCGGCTGCGAATCCCTCCGTCGTCGTCACGGTCCGCTGGCTAGAATCGCATGCCGTTCTTGATCCGGAACGTCAGCCAGTCCCAGCCCAGGTACACGGCACCCGCGGCGGCGACGATCCCGGCGACCGGCGCGATGACGACACCGGCTGCGACGGCGCCCCCAGCGGCTACCACGGCCAGCGCACCTTTCCGCTTGGCAACCACCTTGTTGCGCTGCACGAGCGAGCTCACCCGTGCATGGTGCAGCCTGGCACCCCACCTGTCAAACCGGCGTGTCCGCTCGGCCACAGCGAACGTGGACGCCCAGACACGCGCCTTCCAACTCGGCCCGGTCGCTGCGATCGAGTGTGGCCCGCGAGCTGCAAACTCCTGGATCTGCTGCCTCTCGTGATAAGAAGAGGAAGGAATCGATGACCAAGCCCACTGGCACTCGCGCAAAGCAACATGGCGCCGTTCTGTTCGGCCTCGCCGGCGGCATGCTCGTCGTGGCCGCCGGCCTGATCGGTGGCTACTACGTGCTCGGCACCAAGAGCTCCGCGCAGGCCGCGACCACGGAACGAGTGCCTGGCGCCGAAGCAGCGAAGGCCACGGCGGGCAAGCCGGTGACCGCGTCGGGCGCTCTCGAGGCATTCCTCGGCGGCAAGGTCAGCGTGAAGCTCGCAGGCCACGCCGTCGCGGTGACCTGGGCAGAGCTCGGCGTTCAGGTCGATCCCGATGAGGCGGGTCGGTCGCCCGTGTCGTCACCGTCCGAGGTCACCACGCTCGGCGCGAAGGGCTCGATCCCGGTGCGCCTCGATCGTGACAAGGCGGTCGCGCGGCTCCTCGAGCTGAAGGCGGCCTACGATCGCGCACCGATCAACGCGTACCTCGATCTCGAGGCGAAGCAGATCCAGAACGATGCGCCGGGCCAGGGGCTCGATGTCTGGGGCTCGCTGCCGCGGATCGAGGCGGCCGCACGCCAGGGCGCGGCGACGATCGATCTGATCGACGTGCCGGTGCCGGCGACGGTCACGAAGGCGAACCTCGGCATCGACGACATCTCGCAGGTCCTCGGTCACTACGAGACCAAGTTTCCGGTCACCGATCGCGATCGCAACTTCAACCTCAAGCTCGCCGCGAGCAAGGTCAACGGATACGTGATGAAGCCCGGCGAGGAGTGGTCGTTCAACGCCACGGTCGGCGAGCGCTCGCAGAAGATGGGCTACAAGATCGCGCACGTGATCACGGCCGGCGAGATGGTCGATGGCCTGGCGGGCGGCACCTGCCAGATCTCGACCACGCTGTTCGGCGCGGCGTTCTTCGCCGGCCTCGACATCGTCAAGACCACGAACCACTCGCGCCCGAGCGCGTACACGCCGCTCGGGTTCGACGCGACCGTGGTGTGGCCCGATACCGACCTCAAGCTGAAGAACCCGTACGACTTCCCGGTCGCGCTGCGCTACGTGGTCGCGAATGGCGAGGCCAAGGTCGAGATCCTCGGACGCAAGCGTCCGTTCGACAAGGTCGTGTTCGAGCGCAAGGTCATCGAGACCTCCCCGTTCACCACCGAAGAGCGCCTCGACGACGAGGTCGCGCTCGATCAGACCAGCCTCGACCAGGCTGGCTTCGATGGCTACAAGCTCGAACGGTTCCGCCGGTTCTACAAGGACGGCAAGGTCGTGAAGACCAACAAGTGGACGGTCACCTACAAGCCGGTGACCGAGTACATCCGTCGCGGGACGAACCCGTCGCCCGACGCCAAGCCGGCCTCGGTGAAGGAGCCGCACGGCCCCAAGGCGCCGTCGAGCGATTCGTTCGCGATGGGTCAGTAGACGATCGGCTGGCCGCTCGCGCCGCTGCGTCGCGACCAGCCAGGCCGTCAGCGCCGGGGCGACTACGAGCCGTACGGATCAGCGACGTCCTGCGGGGACGGGCTGGGTGCGGCGGGCATCTGCGAGCTGCCGCAGTTGTCGTTCGACTTCGAGCCGGACCACGTGACCGACTGACCCTTGACCGTCGCCTTGGCGTCCGTGCCCCAGGCCATCGTGGTGCCCGCGTGGATCTCGACGTTCTGCTTCGCGGTGAACTCGGCTTCCTGGGCGAACACCTGCATCTCGCCCTTGGGCGACTGGAAGCAGACATCGCCCTTCTTGGCCTCGATGATGATCTTGTTGGCCTTCGCGTCGAGCGTGATGATCCCGCAGCCGGTGCCGTCCTCGATGATCAGCTGCTCTTTCTCGTCATCGAACGTGATCTTCGAGCCAGCGCGGGACTTGATCAGCCGGCGCGGGTTCGAGCCAGGGTTCTTGTCGGCAGGCTTGTCCTTGCCATTCCACAGCGCACCCACGATCAGCGGGTGATCCTGATCGCCGTGCTCGAACATCACGAGCACCTCGTCATCGGGCTCCGGGATGTAGAACCAGCCGCGGTTCTTGCCCGCACCGAGCATGATGATCGGGCACCAGAACGTGGACTCCTCCTTGTGGAGGATCGGCAGCTTGACCTTGACGCGTCCGAGCTTGCTCGGGTCCTTGTTGTCCGTGACGAGACCGATCAGCGGCTCGTAGACACGGCTGCCCTCGGTCTCCGCGGTCCGGATCTGGTCCGCGAACACGCTTGCGAGGTTGTAGATCGGCCGCATGGCTACAGCTTACTACGGTGGGGAGGGCGCTGGGCTTCCCGCTGGGGGCACCAGAGGTAGGACACCGAGGATGGCGATGGTGGGGTCGTTGGAGGGGGTCTGGCCGGTGGGGTGCTCTGAATCCGAGCCCGCGGCGTCCACGGCGACCAGGCCCACCACGAGCTCGCCGTGCCACGCCGTGGGGATGCTCACGGTGAACCGGTCCCGGACGTGGTCGCCGGCCTTCCAGCGCATGGTCGGGAAGGTCCCGTCAGCCGTGCTGCGAATCGCCGAGCGCATGGCCTCCCCAGGGACCGGATCGGTGATCGACGCCGTCTTGGGCCACAGCACGATCTGGAACTTGAGGTTCCGGGTGGTCGGCTGCACCACGGTGAAATAGACGTGGAGGTCGGTCGGGGCGCCGGGGGCGAACGGCTTGCCGATGGCAGGTCCGATCCCGGCGATGGTGATCGCGCCGCCGGCGAGGCTCTGGTCGGAGGTCGTCACCGGGGGTGGGTCATTCGAGATCACGTCCGCGAGGTAGCGGTAGGCCTGGTTGAAGTTCGCATCGCGCGCGTACATCACGCGATCCATCCAGTTCTGCAGCGCCGCCTGCATCGTCGCGAGCGCCGGTGGCTTGGCCATCGCGAGGTTCGCGTGCTCCCACGGATCCTGCTTCAGATCGAACAGCTCGTAGACGTTGGTGTTGACGTAGTAGATCAGCTTCCAGTCCTCGTTGATCGCGGCGCGTTGCTTGCCAGGCGCGTTGGTCTCCGAGAACACGATCCGATCGTGATCGGCGCGGCCCGAGAACAGCTGGGTGACCAGGCTCTTTCCCTCGAACGAGAGATCGTGGACGTCGATCCCGCACAGCTCCGCGACCGTCGGGACGATGTCGAGGTTCGTCGTCGTTCCGGCGACCTCTCGGGCGACGTTGTCGGGGATGTACCAGATCATCGGCACGTGCAAGAGCTCGCGGTAGAGCGCCGTGCCGTGCGTCCCGAGCGGCACCGAGTGCTCGGCCATGCTCTCGCCGTGATCGCTCGTCACGATGATGATCGTGTTCTGGAAGCTCGGTAGCCGGCGGAGCTCGTCGAGCAAGCGCCCCACCTCCTGATCGGTCCACTTGAGCTCGGAGTCATAGAGGTCTTCGTCCTTGGAGCCGTAGTCGACGACGTCCGGGTGCGCGACGTAGCGGCCGTGGGGATCGATGTAGTGGGCCCACATGAACCACTTGCGCCCCTGCTGCTGCGAGACCCACGCGAGGATGTGATCGGTGACCTTGTCGGCGGCCACGCGGAAGGCATCGGGTGTCTTGCCGATCGAGTTGTCGTAGTCGTCCACGCCCTGCTGCAGCCCCCAATCGTTCCACCAGTCGTGCGAGCCGATCACGCCGGTGTGGTACCCGCCGCGCTTCATGATCTCGGGCAGTGTGGTGTTCTCGGGCTTGATCCGGGGCGGCGTGCCCTTCGGGTTGGTCTCGTCGAGGGCGATGCCCGAGTGGAAGTACTTCGAGGTCAGGATCGCCGGGATCGAGGCCATGGTCCCGGCCGACGGCGCCTGCGTCCAGGTGAACGACGTCGAGCGCTTTACCAGCTCGGCGAGCCGCGGCGTGGTGTCTCGCTGACGGGGCCCCGTCCCGTAGCCGCCGAACGAGGTGTGGTCGTAGCGGACCGTATCGATCGTGAGAAGCAGGATGTTCCAGGGGCGCCGGAACTCGGGCGGGACCGGGATCGTCGGTGTGTTGGGCACCGCGAGCGAGGCCATCGTGAAGTCGTGACCGTCGCAGTTCTGATCGATGCCGTCGTCCGGCTTGTCGATCGCCCCGCGATTGATGGCCGGATCGAACGGGGCGCAGTCGGCCTCACCGAGGACGGTGCCAAACCCATCGCGATCGAAGTCGTTCGCGGTGCGGACCACGCCGATCAGCTTGTCGAGCGCGGGCGAGCCGGTGATCGCCATGTACTTGGCCTCGAGGTCGGCCCCCCACCACAGAAACGTCGTGGTGCACAGCACCGTCGACGCGGCCGCGATCGCCAAGGCGGTCCTGCGCGCGCGCACCCGAGGTAGGCGCGGATGGACGAGCGCGCCGAACCCCATCCCGAGGAGCACCACGAGCGTGGAGCCCACCAGCCGGAGCGGGAGGACCGAGCGACTCTGCGGGAGCGCGAACCACGTGGCCGCGAGCGCTCCGAGGACGAGCGCCGCGAGCGAGCAGCCCGCCGCGCGCCATCGCCCCACGGGGTTGGCACCACGGAGCATGGGCGCGAGGGCCCGCGCGCCCACGGTGGCCGCCACCACGCAGGCACGATAGAGCAGGGCGCCGAGACCGATCGCGACGATCCCCATCGCACCGATCAGGAGGCCCGTGAGCTGCGCCTCCTTGTAGTTGAGGATCGCCCACACCGCGCCGCGCTGGATCAGGAAGCCGGCGATCACGGCGGTCAGCACGGCGGCCCACACCCGCGGCACCCCGGTGCGGATCCCGTCGTCGACAGGCGCGGCGACGAACCAGCCGGGATCGCGGCCGTCGCCGGTGAGCTGCGCCCGGACCAGGCGGGTGGCGACCAGCAGGCCCGAAGTGGCGAGCACGAGCACCAGCCACAACACCAGTGACAGCGTCGCGACCAGGGCCGCGAGCTGGACCTTGCCTGCGAGCGAGCTGTGCCCGGCGTAGGTGTAGAGCGTGAGGGCGTACTCGATCGGCGCGAACGCCAGTGCGCCGCCGAGCGCCATCGTGATCGCACGCCCGACATCGGCGATCGCGGCGTCACGCACGCTGCGGTAGGGCAACACGAACGATCCGGTGGTATCACGTTCCTCGAACACGTGCCCGTCAGGAACCTTCTGGCCCGCGCTCCGTGGTGGCTGATCGCGATCGCCGCGGCCTACCTCTACGTGTTCCCGTATTTCCCGAAGATCCGCAGCGCCAACGAGCTGCCCCGGGTCTACCTGACCCAGGCGATGGCGAACGAGCACACGTTCCAGATCGATACCGGCGTCAACCGGTGGGGCGCGACCGTCGATGTCTCGCCAGCGTTCGGTCACCTGTACTCCAACAAGGCGCCAGGGTCGTCGATGCTTGCGGTGCCGGCCTACGAGGCGGTCAAGCTGGTCGCGGGCGAGCCCGGGCTCGCGGCGTCGCTGTGGCTGTGCCGGTTCGTCGCCGGCATGGTGCCCACGCTGCTGTTTCTGTGGTTGCTGTGGGGGTTCCTGGCCCGGTTCGCGCCTGATCCGGGCGTGCGGCGCCTGGTGCTCGTCGGCTACGCGCTCGGCTCGATGGCGATGACGTACTCGGTGCTGTTCTTCTCGCACCAGCTCGGCGCGGTCTGCGTGGGCTCCTCGTGGATCCTCGCGATCGAGGTCACGGAGCGAAAGCGCGGTGTGCTGGCGATGGGAGCGGCTGGGGCGCTCGCGGGTGCGGCGCTGCTCGTCGACTACCAGGCGGTGTTCGGCGCGGTGCCGGTCGCGGTCCTCGTGATCGTCCGGATCCGGAGCTGGCCACGGGCGGAGATCGCCAAGCTGCTCGGAGCGGCCGCGCTCGGTGCCGCGATCCCGATCGGGATCCTCCTGACCTATCACACGCTCGCCTTCGGGCGTCCGTTCCGCACGGGCTACGACGCGTCGACGACGTTCGCGAACTTCCACCAGCAGGGGTTCCTCGGGATCACGAAGCTGCGGTGGGAGGCGTTCTGGGGCTCGATGCTGCAGCCCGACAACGGCCTCATCACGCTGATGCCGTGGGTCCTGGTCGCCGGGCCCGGTGCGGTGACGCTGTTCAAGAAGGGCGAGCGGGGTGTGGTCGCGACCGCGGTGGCCGCGATCGTGATCTACGTGCTGTTCATCTCGTCGATCAACTTCTGGCGCGGCGGGTGGGGCGTGGGCCCGCGCTACATCACCGCGATGCTGCCGTTCACGCTGCCGCTGGTCGCCGCACAGCTCCAGGCGTGGAAGCCGCGGCCGATCGTGCTCGGGATCGCAGCGAGCACGATCGTCGTCGCGGTCGTGATCTATTGCGTGTCGACGGTGACGTTCCCGTACTGGCCCGACAACCTGAAGAACCCGCTGGTCGAGGTCTCGTTTCGCATGCTCGGCGATGATCTGGTCGTCCCGAGCCTGGGCTCGGCGCTCGGGATCACGGGCGTCCTCGGCGTGCTGCCGTACTTCGCGATCTGCGCGGGCTCGCTCGGGGTGGCGCTGTATCGGGCGGCGCACTGGCGCGGTCTCGCGATCGCACTCGCGATCGGCGCGGCGATCCTCGTCGGGTACGCGCTGCTCCCCCAGGCGTCGCTCCAGCAGACGGAGCACGTCTACGAGCGGGTCCGGTTCTTCGTGGGTGACCTGTGATACGACGCCGTGCCGTGCCAGCTCACCGAGCCTTGATCGTCGCGTGCGTGCTCGCGAGCGGGTGTGGTGGCAACAAGGACGCGGGATCCGGATCGGGATCCGGAACGGGATCCGGATCGGGATCTCCGACGCTGGACACCGCGACCCTCGCCGCGAGCTACGACAAGAAGTGCGTCGCCGGCGATCTCGAGGCCTGCCGCAGCCTGGCGATCATGTACACGGAGGGCGTCGGCGTGAAGCAGGACCTCCGCCGGTCGACCGCGTTGTTCGGGCAGAGCTGCAACGGTGGGAACCTCGCCGCGTGCAATCAGGTCGCGCTCGCCCTCGTCGAGGGCGTCGGCGTCGAGAAGGACATCGCCAAGGGGGTGGACCTCTACCAGAAGGCCTGCGACGGCGGCTACAAGCTCGCGTGCAGGAACCTCGGCCTCATGCTGCGCGACGGTCACGGTGTGGCAGCCGATCAGGACCGCGCGGCCAAGCTCCTCGACACCGCATGCCAGGGCGGGGCGCCCTACGCGTGCACGAACGCCGGCGATCTCGACCTCGCGCGCGGTCAGGTCAAGGACTCCGTCCCGCACTACAAGAAGGGCTGCGACGACGGTGATGGCGTGGCCTGCCGGCACATGGGCGTGGCGTATCTCGAGGGCAAAGGCCTCCCCACCAGCACCACGGCGGCGAGCGTATGGCTCGATCGCGGTTGTCGGGCGAACGATCCGATCGCCTGCCGCGTGCTCGGAGCGATGCGCGTACAGGGCGTGGGCGTCGCTCAGGACGTGGCGCTCGGGACCAAGCTGTTGACACGTGCATGCGACCAGAAGGACGCAGAGGCCTGTACAGCGCTCGCTGGGCTCAAGGCCGGGTCGGCTGGCAGCGCTGGGCGGGGTTCAGATGCTGGTTCAGGATCCGGAGTACGGTGAGCCCCGCCACATGTAGGTGGACCGCCGATGTCTCGTGACACGGCGCGTAAGTAGTTGACCCGGCGTCGCTCCCGCCACGCCGCCCAGACCCGGGATCACAACTTGTTCACAGCTCCTCCGCAGGGGCGATGGGAACCTTGTGATTCGCAGGGTTAGGTACGAATTGGGTTGTGAACAACTCGTCCGATCCCGGGGGTTATCGACAGGGGTACCCACACCGCACTGCGTCAGACGTCCGTGCTCCGGACCGGGCATGGGCGCACAGGGTCCGTCCCCCGGACGTGCCCGTCCGCACATCGGACATGGACGTCCGTGGCTCGGACGCCAGCGTCCGAACGTCGGACGCAGGTGCGACCATTTCGCCTCGGAAGTGACGTTGGTGCGTCACCTTGGGTGCAGCAATCTGCGGCACCCGAGCGCGAAACGTCACGCGCGCAGCGAGCGATAGAGCTGCACGTACTCGAGCGCGGGCGTCATCCACGACGAGTCACGCTGCATCGCCGCACGCTGTAGCGCGGTGAACGTCGTGCGCGTGCGATGCAGTGCCACGCCACGAGCGATCGCGCCGCGCAACGAAGCGACGTCTGCGCGCGTGAAGCGGATCCCCGTCACACCGTCGGTGACGGTGTCGCGAAGGCCACCGACCGCATGCACGACCGGGATCGAGCCGTAGCGCATCGCGTAGAGCTGACCGAGGCCACACGGCTCGAAGCGCGAGGGCATCACGAACAGATCCGTGCCGGCGTAGATCCGTCGTGCGAGCCCGACGTCGAAGCCGATCCGCACCGCGAGATGCTGCGAGAACTGCTCCGCGAGCCAGCGGAACCTGCCTTCGAGCTCCGGCTCACCGGCGCCGAGCACGATCATGCGCGCGCCGAGTGCGGCGAGCTCGGGCACGACATCGGCCACGAGATCGAGCCCCTTCTGGCCGGTCATGCGGGCGATCACGCCGATCACCGGATCATCGGTCGCCGGGATCCCGACCTCGGCGAGGATCGCCGCACGATCGATCGCGCGGCCCGCGAGGTCTCGGTGCGAGAACGGCGCGGCCAGCGCCGCGTCGTGCATCGGATCCCAGGCGCGTGCGTCGATCCCGTTGACGATCCCGATCACGCGCTTGACGTCCCAGCGCAGGAAGCCATCGAGCGCCTCGCCGCGCTCCGGCGTGAGGATCTCCTGCGCGTAGCTCGGGCTCACTGTGGTGACGACGTCGGCGGCGGCGAGCCCACCCTTCAAGAAGCTGACCTGGTCGTAGAACTCGAGCTGCTGCGGCGTGAACAGCGACCACGGCAGGGCGAGCTCCTCCATGACGAGCTTCGGGAAGATGCCCCGGTAGGCGAGGTTGTGGATCGTGGCGATGATCGCGGGTGGCGAGGGCGCCATCCGCGCATAGATCGCGGCCGGCGCGCCCTGCCAGTCGTGGACGTGCACGACATCGGCAGGCCCGTCGAGCAGCGCCGATGCACCGACGATGGCGGCCTTGCCGAGCGCGGCGAACCGCAGGTGGTTGTCGTGCCACTCCCCCGCGCCGCCGGGGCCGTACATCGTGCCCGGGCGATCATAGAGCGCGGCACACTCGACGAACCCATAGCGGACGCGGCCGACCCTCGCGATCCGCAGCGCCGCCGTGAGCTTGTGGACGCCGACCTCCAGCGAGAGCGACACACCAGGCTCGAGCGTGATCCCGGCCTGCGCGAGCCGGCCTGCGACGCCGCGATACATCGGCACGATCACGCCGACGGTGAGCCCGTGATCCTCCGCCTGCGCGGCCGGGAGGCCGGAGACGACGTCGGCGAGGCCGCCCGATTGAGCGAACGGCGCGACCTCGCTGGCGACGTGGACGACGCGCACGCGAGCCCTATCTCGGCTCGGTGCCCGCGAACTTCTTGAAGCGAGGACCGGCGGACTCGTAGCTGTGGCGGCTCTGCCCCGACACGACGAACGTTCCGGGACGCAGCTGCGCCGTGAGCTCGGGTTCGTTGCCCAGGAGCTCCGCGACATCGTTCGCGAGGACGAACGGCCCCTTCGCGGGGACCACCGTGCCCTTGGGCACCACGATGATCCCGGACTCGGTGACGAACGGGAACCGTGCGCGATCTGCTTCGAGATCTTCGCCGATGACGCAGCCCGGCTCGATCTTGCAGTTCTTGTCGAGGAGGACGCGACGGAGCCGCGCGCCCTTGCCGATGTCACAGCCCGAGAGGATCACCGAATCGCTGACCTCCGCGCCGGCGTGGACGAAGCAGTCGTAGCTGAGCACCGTCTCGCGGACGGAGGCCGAGGCCACGATCGAGCCCTCGCAGATCAGGCTGTCGTCGACCTCGGCCGGGCCGAAGCCCTCTCCGGCGCGCACGAACCGAGCGGGCGGGTAGTCGCGCTGCGCGCTGCGGATCCGCCACTTGCGGTTGTAGAGATCGAGCGCGGGGACCCGCGCACGCAGCTCCATGTTCGAGGTGAAGTAGCTGTCGATCGTCCCGACGTCGCGCCAGTACGGCCCCGCACCCTCCGGCTCGCCGGGGATGTGATTCGCGGCGAAGTCGTAGACGTGGACCCGCGCGCCCTCCGCGAGCAGGCGCGGAATGATGTCGCGGCCAAAGTCGTGGCGCGAGCTCGGGATGCCGCCATCGTCGACGAGCACGCGCTCGAGCACCTCGCGGCGAAAGATGTAGTTGCCCATCGAGACCAGGGACCAACCGGGACGGCCGGGCATCTCGGGCGGATGCTTCGGCTTCTCGACGAACCCGACGATCCGGCCGTTGGCGTCGACGTCGATGATGCCGAACCCACTCGCCTCCGCGGTGGGCACCGGGAAGGCCGCGACCGTCAGATCACTCTGGAGGTCCCGGTGAGCGGTCTCCATCTGCTCGACATCGAACTTGTAGACGTGGTCACCGCCGAACACGGCGACGTGCGCGGCCTGGGCGTCGCGGACCAGGTTGAGGTTCTGGTAGACGGCGTCCGCGGTGCCCCGGTACCAGAACTCGCCGAGCCGCATCTGCGCCGGGACGACCTCGATGTACTCGCCGAACCCGCTGAGGCGCCAGTTGCGCGACAGGTGCTTGATCAGGCTCGACGACATGTACTGCGTGAGCACGTAGATCCGGCGGTAGCCGGAGTTCACGAAGTTCGACAGGACGAAGTCGATGATCCGGTACCGCCCCGCGAAGGGCACGCCGGGCTTCGAGCGGTGGATGGTCAGCGGGCCCAGGCGCGAGCCCTTGCCGCCGGCCATGATCATCACGAGCGTGTCCTTCATGACGACCTCACGAAGAACATCGTAGCAAGACCCGTCGGCGCTTCTAGTTCTTGGCGCAGGCCTTTCCGTAGATCGTGCTGGTGGACGAGCTCGCGACGGCCTTGCAGGAGTAGCCGGTGCCGCAACCCGACGTGTCGGTGCAGGCCGCCGTGCACTTCTTCCCCCCGGCCGCAGAGACGCAAAGATTGCCGGGACCGCCGCAGTCGGAGTTGGCCGAGCAGGTCTTGCCGAACGTGGAGGTCTTGGCGAACGGCACGAGCTTCGGGTTGTCGTCGATCCCGTGCATCCCGTACATCGTGGTGAAGCCCCAGGACTCGGAGTCGAGCTTGGTCAGGAGCGTGGAGACCGGCTGCGGGCGGAGGCGGTTCGCGGTGTCGCGGGCGAGCAGCGCCGAGATGAAGTCCTCGACGGCGGCCGGGGTGGAGGCGTTGGAGAACGACGTGGTCGTGATGATGTCGACGTTCTTGCCGAGCTTGTGCGGGTTCTCCTTGAAGGCCTCGCCGATCTGGTACGTGTCGCAGCCCTCGGCGAGGATCACCTGGTACTTGTCCGACGGCATGTCGATGACGCGCATGTCGGCATCGTCGAGGTCACCCTCGGAGGTCTTGCGCCAGTTCGCGAGCGCGAAGCCATAGAACGGGCCGGAGTGCCCCGAGTAGACGACGACATCGCGGGTGGCGAGCGACTTGCGGGCCTCGTCCTCGAGGATCTTGCCGCCGGCGTCGGTGTCCGGATCGGTCTCGGTGCCGGGCTTGCCGAACAGGATCCGGACCTCGACGCTGACGGTCTTGGTGTCGGCCTTGACGGTGCGCTTGAACGCGCCGGAGTTGCGGGTCAGCGCATCCCAGCTGGCTGCCGGCGCCGAGAACCCCTGGCCCTTGAGCCAGGTCATGAACTCCTTGGAGTGCTTGAGGTGGTAGTCCGAGTGATAGTCCCACCCGAAGTAGACGTCGATGTCGAGCTTGCCGTCCGCGGTGAGGCGGGCGAGGTCGAAGAAGCCATCGGTCGAGGCCTTCTCCTTGCTGATCTCGAACGTGATCTTCTCTTTCTGGGCATCGGTGACCTTGCTCGGGTCCCACGACGTCCACGGCGCCTGGCGATACCACTCGCTGTTGGTCTCGAGCTTGGCCATCTCGTCGTTGCTCGGCCGGCCGACCTCGAGATCGAACACCTGCTTGCCGCCAGCGATCCGGATCGGCAGCTTCGAGGTCAGGTTCTTGCCGCCGGCGGCGAGCTGCTTGAACGTGAAGTCGTAGGTCAGCTTGTCGGCGCGCGCGGTGATCGCGAGATCCTGAAATGCGCCGCCCTTGGCCATGCCACCGAAGCCGCCGAACTCGTGGTTGGCCTCGTCCTCTTCCTTGTCCACGAAGTACTGGGTGATGAACCAGGCGATCGCGAGCTGCTTGAGGCCGACCAGCTTCTTGGCGGCGGCGTCGCGCTCGGTCTGGGTCTTGGTCGCGAAGCTCGCATCGAGGACGACGGTCGACTTGCCCTGCAGGAGGTACTCGATCGCAGACGCGCTGAAGAAGTCGTCGGCCTTGGAGTCGTCGACGAACACGCTGTCCTCGGGATCCTCCCCCGGCGCGGAATCGGCACAGGCGCCGAACAGGCTGGCGGACAGGGCGGTCGCGGCGAACAGGGCGGTCTTGCGCATGCCCCACGGAAGGAGCAACGGACATGCCCGGATTCGGGGCGCCGATCGCCTGTCCGGCCGGACAGTTAGGCCCGGGTGGCAGCTCGACTAGCCGGCGGCTGGAGGCGGCGTGGCCGGGGCAGTGGGGGCTGGCGGCGCCGTGAACACGTGGGCCCGGTAGAACCGGAGCTCGTCGATCGACTCGCGGATGTCGTCGAGGGCGCGGTGCGTCTCGTTCTTGGACGGCTGCTTCGCGATGATCTGCGGGAACCAGCGGCGGGCCAGCTCCTTGATCGTGGAGACGTCGACCATCCGGTAGTGCAGGCGCGTGTCGAGCGCCGGCATGTAGCGGCGGATGAACCGGCGGTCCTGGTGGATCGAGTTGCCGGCGAGCACCGGGCGGTCCTTGGCGCCCACGTGCGCCTTGATGAACTCGAGCGTGGCCGCCTCGGCATCGGCGTCGGTCACCGTCGAGGCCTTGACCCGATCGATGAGCCCGGAGGCGCCGTGGTGCTTCTTGTTCCAGTCGTCCATCCCGGCGAGGACGTCCTCGGCCTGGTGGATCACGAGGTCGGGGCCGACCGCGATCTCGGTCAGCTGCCCATCGGTCAGGATCGTCGCGACCTCGATGATCCGCTCGCGGGCGGGGTCGAGCCCGGTCATCTCCATGTCGAGCCAGACGAGGACGTCACTGCCAGCCATACGGCGCGGTTAGACACCCAAACTCGCGTGTCCGGCAACCGAATCGTGTCGGGATCAGGCGCTCACGCCGCGCGCATCGCCCGGATCTCGGCCTCGGGCGGCAGGCCCCAGCCGGGTTGGTAGCCATATGCGTCGCGCGCCGAGCGCGTGTGCGTGTTGCTGTCGACGAGCTCGAGCGCATCGAGAGGCACCAGCGATGGATGCGTGTGGCCCGTGGCGTGCGCGAGGTGGACGAGGTCCTTGCGGAGCGTGGCCAGGTAGTTCGCGAGGCGCGCGGACTTGAGCGTCGGATCGAGGCCGCGCATCAGCCAGCGGTTCTGCGTGGCCACGCCAGTGGGGCAGTGACCGGTGTGGCAGCGCTGCGCCTGGATGCAGCCGATCGACATCATCGCCTCGCGCGCCACGTTGACGAGATCGCAGCCGAGGGCGAGCGCGAGCAGGCTCGACTCCGGGAAGCCGAGCTTGCCCGAGCCGATGAACACCACCTCGTGCTGCACACCGGCCTCGGCGAACTCGCGATAGACCTGCGTGAAGCCGAGCTTGAACGGCATGGCGACGTGATCGGTGAACACCAGCGGCGCCGCACCCGTGCCGCCTTCGCCGCCATCGATCGTGACGAAGTCCGGGGCGCGCTTGGTGGTGCCGATCTGCTTCGCGAGATCTCGCCAGAACCCGAGGTCGCCGACCGCGGACTTGATCCCGACGGGGAGGCCCGTCGCGTCCGCGATCTTCTCGATGAAGTCGAGCATGCTCGAGACATCGGAGAACTCGCGGTGGTTCGCCGGGCTGATGCAGTCCTTGCCCATCGGGATGCCGCGGATCCGGGCGATCTCGGGGGTGATCTTCGCGGCGGGCAGGACACCGCCGAGGCCGGGCTTGGCTCCTTGCGAGAGCTTGATCTCGATCGCCTTGACCTTCGCGGAGGCCACGCTCTCGAGCATGCGCTCCATCGAGAACCGGCCTTGCTCGTCGCGACAGCCGAAATAGCCGGTCCCGATCTGCCAGATGATCTCGCCGCCCTTGCGATGGTAGTCGCTGATCCCGCCCTCGCCGGTGTTCTGGAGCGCACCGGAGAGCGCGACGCCGCGGTTGATCGCCTCGACCGCCGCCGGCGACAGCGAGCCGTAGCTCATCGCCGAGGTGTTGATGATCGAGCTCGGACGGAACGCGTGCTTGCGGCCGCGCACGCCGCCGAGGACGCGCACGCAGGGCAGGGGGAACTCGCCGTTGTAGCCGGGCTCGCCGGCATGCGGGGTGTGGATCGGGAACGCGCTGTGGCGCACCAGGATGTAGCCCGGGCGCTCGATGTCGTTGTCGGTGCCGAAGGCGAAGTAGTTGTTCTCCTTCTTCGACGACGAATAGACCCAGCGCCGCTGATCGCGCGAGAACGGCCGCTCCTCGTCGTTCTGCGTGACGATGTACTGCCGCAACTCGGGGCCGATCGCCTCGAGCCAGTAGCGGAAGTGCCCGACGATCGGGAAGTTCCGCAGGATGGCGTGCTTCTTCTGCGTCAGATCGTGGATCGCCACGATCACGAGGAACGCGAGCACACCGATGCCGATCCAGGCCCACGTCGACATCCGCCGAGCATAGCGGTTACTTGGACAGGACGGCGCAGCTCGCGGGATCGAACGTCCGTGCCACGACCACCGTATCCTGGAGCTCCCACGGCACCGCGCAGCGGAGGAAGTCGCCGAGCGAGCCCGGATCGCTCGGGGTCAGGTCCCAGACCCAGATCGTTCCCGAGCCACCGGCGATCGCGAGGTGCGTACCATCCGGCGACCACGCGAGCTGCGTGAGGATCGCGGGGAGCTCGAGCTCGGTGAGGAGCCGGCCCGAGACGGGATCCCACAACCGCACGCGCCGGTCTCCGACGGTGGCGACGATCGCGCCATCGGGCCGGAACCGGACGTTGGTGACGAACGAGCCGGCGAGCCAGGACCGGATCTCCTTGAGGGCGGGCCACGTGTAGAGGCCGAGGAAGCCCGCGGCGCCTGCGACCACGAGCTTGCCGCCGACGATCGATGCGGCGAGCGGGTTGGTGAACGCGATGCGCGCGGTGGCCTCGCCGGTGGCGGCCACGACGTCGATCTCGTTGTCGGTCCCGACGAGGAGGTGCTCGTCGCCGGTCGGCAGGTCGTAGGTACGCGTGTAGATCGTGCCCGACGGGAGAGGATGCAGGTCGGCGGCCCGCCACAGCCGAACGTTGTTGAGAGGCCGCGCCTCGTCTTGGGTGACGACCACGCCGTCCTTGGCGAGGAGCGCCACGTCCCAGCCCGTGGATCCGAGCTCCACGGAAGCACGCTGCTTGCCCGTCGCGAGGTCCCAGGCGCGGAGCGTGGTGTCGCCGACGGAGTACGCCGTGTGTTGATCTTGGGTGAACACGAGGCGGCGAACTCGCCCGGTGTGACCGGTGAGCTTGATCTGGTGGGCCGTGTTCTCGAGGTCCCACAGGATGAGCCCGCCATCCTCGGCTGCGGTCGCGACGAACTTCCCATCCGGCGAGAGCCGCAACGAGCGCATCCCGTGCGGGTTGGTTGGTAACGGCGTCGTCGGGGTCACCAGGAACGTCGGCTCGACGAACCCACCAGTGCCGAGCACGGTGGCCTTGCCCGTGGCGAGCTCCACCCCGCGCACCGTGCCGTCGTGCGAGGCCGACCACACGGTGCGGCCATCGGCGGACCACGTGAGATCGCGAACCCGGGCCGTGTGGCCAACCAGGCGACGCATGCTTCGATCCGCTGCGACCTGCCAGACGCGCTGGCGCGTGTTCCCGAACACCACGACGCGATCACCGGCGACCGAGACGCCCTGGATCGTGCCCTCGTTGGGCAGCGCTTGGATCCGGTCCCCGGTGAGCGGTGACCACACGAAGGTGTTGCCCGTCTCGTCGGTGGTGACCAGGAGGCCGTTCGCGGCGGCGGCCACGTCGACCCCCACCTCGTGCCCGCCGAGCTTCGCGAGCTCCGTGCCGGTGTCCACGTTCCACACGGTGACCGCGAGGCTGGCGCCGAACGTCGCGAGCCAGCGCGGCGCGCCGGTGCCGAGCACCATTCCGTAGATGTCGCCGGTCTGGCGCAGGGTCCGGACCACCCGGTGCGCGCGCACGTCCCAGACGCGGGCGAGCCCCTTGTCGTCACCTGCGACCAGCTGATTCGCATCGAGCCACTGAACACTCGCGACCTTGGCGATCGGGTCCTCTACCAGCGCGGCGATCGTCTTGCCGGTCGCGGCCTCGCGGACCATCGTCACGCCGTCATCGCCCGCCGTCGCGAACAGTGCACCGTCGGGCGAGAACGCCACGGTCCACACCACGGCCTTGTGAGGATCGAGTGACGCGAGGGTCGACGAGGTGGCGGCGCCGAGGAACACGCGTCCGGCGGGCGTGGCGGCCGCGAAGTGCGAGCCGTCGGGTGCCCAGGTCAAGATCGAGGCGACGTCGGTGCTGGCGGTGGGATCGGGACGCCACTCGTGGAGCAGCTTGCCGTCGTCCGCGGCGAACACGGACAGGCGCCCGGTCTCGTCGACGCCGAGGATGGATCGCCCGTCGGGTGAGACCGCGCCGAGCCGTGCGCCCTGGATGGACCAGACCTCGCGATTGGCGACGAGGTCCCACGCGCGAAGTGCGCCGTCGCTCCCCGTGGACACCACCCAGCTCCCGCCATGGGCGAGACCCGCGGACGTGGTGCCGCGCGCATGCGGCGGGGCGATGCCGACGAGGCCCGCGTACGCCGAGCGCGCCACGTTGATCAAGATGTCGAGGGTGGGCGAGCTGCCCTTCCGTGTGGTGGCCGCGCGATCCAGGAGCGGGAGCGCCTTGTCGGGGCTCCGCGCATTCACCGCCTGACGCCCGAGCTCTTCGAGGCTGTCGGCGTACCGCCGCTCTGCGGTCTCGCGCTGGGTCTGCGCCTCGGTGCGCTCGCGGCGCGCGATGTCGCGCTCTCGAGCGATCCGCCACACGCCGATCGAGCCCACGGTGATCAGGATGCCGAGCGCGATCGCCGCGGTCAGCACCATGCCGCGATGCTTCGACACCCAGCGACGCACGAGCTGCCACCCCGTGTAGCGGTGGGCCCCGACCAGCTTGCCGGCCTGGAACGCCCGGAGATCGTGCGCGAGGCCCTGGGCGGTGGCGTACCGATCGGTGGGGCGGCGCGCCATCGCCTTCTCGACGATCGCGATCAGCTCCGCCGGCGCCTCCGGCGCGAGCTCGATGATCGGCTGGGGCGGCTGGGTGGAGACGAGCTGGAGGAGCTCGTCGATCGTGCGCGCCTGCCGGTACGGCCGGACGCCGGTGAGGACGTGGTAGAGGATCGCGCCGATCGCGTAGACGTCCGCGTGCTCGTCGACCTTCTCGCCGATCGCCTGCTCCGGCGGCATGTACGCGGGCGTGCCGAGGACCGCGCCGACCACCGTGTCCGTGGTGTCGGGTGGGATCGTGGTCGCGGTCGGCAAGGCGTCGAGCTCCTCGCCGGTGGCCATGTTCTTGGCGAGGCCCCAGTCGATCACCACGGTCTCGCCGTACGCGCCGACCAGCACGTTCGCGGGCTTGAGATCGCGGTGGATGACGCGCTCGCTGTGCGCGTACGCGAGTGCATCGGCGACATCGATCAGGTGCGGGACCAGCCCCATCCGCGCCTCGAGCGTCTTGCCCTCGAAGATCAGATCGTCGAGGGTCCGGCCCTGCACGAGCTTCATCGCGTAGAACGGCTCGCCGGTGTCCCACCGCCCGACCTCGTACACCGGGACGATCGCTGGGTGCTGGAGGTTCGCGGTGACCAGGGCCTCGCGCGCGAACCGGACGATGATGTCGGACTGCGGGCGGAGCACCTCCTTGATCGCGACGATCCGGTTGGTCCGTGGATCGCGCGCGCGGAACACGCGGCCGAGGCCGCCGCGGGCGAGCTCGTCCAGCATCTCGAAGCGATCGTGGCCGACGCGGCCGAACTTCTCGATCGAGGCCGCCTGCATCTCCTCGCCGACGGAGCGCGTCTGGCTATCGGATTTCGGCCGGAGCCCCGAGCCCGGTCGCGAGGGGCTGGCACCTGCCGCGCGCCGGACCAGATCGGACGTCGGCGTGAGTGTGGTCTCCGCGATGGTCGGCATCGAGCCCGGGTTGGAGCCAGGCGCGGGCGCGGCGATCGTCCGCTCGCTCCCGCTCGGCGCTGCCGCGACGGTGGGCTCGCTCCCGCTCGGCGCCGCCGCGACGGTGGGCTCGGTCCCGGGGCGGCTCGGCTCGGCGGCCAGCGTCCGCCCGGAGCCGCTCGGCGGTGGCTCGTCGGTCATTCTCCGGACCAGTAACGGACGCGCCCGGTGTCCATGTGCACGAAGCCACTCTCGAGATACAGCCCGACGCCGCCGATCTGCTGGTCCTTCGCCCAGGCGTGGAGCGTCATCGTCGGGATGTTCGGGATGAAGAAGTCGATCGCATCGCCATGCGTGTGCTGGCTGTCGCGCGCGACCTGATGGCCCTTCTTGCGGAGGATCAGGTTGTACTTGGGGTGGCGGAAGGCGGAGACCACGATCGCGGTGTCGCTGCGGAACTTCTGCGCCGCCGCGGCCACCATCCCGATCAAGCGCGGCTCCATCTTGGTGGACTCGTTCGTGAAGTGATCGCGGAGGAAGCGATCGACCGTGTCGGGACCCGGTGGCCGATCGGGTTCGACGGCGAGCCACTCGTGCGTCCACTGGTTGTAGAGGTTGAGGAGCCTCACCGGCCGGGTCCCTGGCACCGGGGAGGGGCCGTGCTTGGTGGACTTCGTGGCGCGCTCGCGATCCTTCTTGACCACTCCCTGATCGGCACCGGCGACGGTCGACGCGAGGAGGATCGCGAGGGCCGCCGCGCGGATCACGACGGACGCCCGCGGAGCTGGATCAGGGTCTCGGCCGGGAGCACCTCGTTGAGCGAGCCCGAGCGGAACCCGGCGAGATCGAGGGCGACGTACGAGAAGCCGAGGCGCTTGCCGAGCGCGACGATCGCCTCGCGGACGCCCGGGGCGACGATCTGCGGCAGCTCGCTGGTCTCGATCTCGAGACGGGCGATGGTGTCGTGGAAGCGCACGCGGAGCTGGCGAAACCCGAGTGCGCGCAGCCCATCCTCGAACTCGTCGACCCGGCGCAGGCGATCTTCGGTGATCTGCGTGCCGTACGGAAACCGCGAGGACAGGCACGCGAGCTGCGGCTTGTCCCAGGTCCGCAGGCCGAGCTCGCGCGACAGGGCGCGGACTTCGGGCTTCGAGAGCTGCGCCTCGACCAGGGGCATCTTCGCGCCGCGCACCTGGGCCGCCGCGATGCCGGGGCGGACATCACCCAGATCGTCGAGGTTGGTGCCGAGCGCGATCGCCGCGCCGCCGAGGGCTGCGGCCACGGGGGCCGCGATGTCCATCAGCTCGGTCTTGCACAGCGCGCAGCGGTGGGTGGGGTTGTCGGCGAAGCCGGGGACCAGCAACTCGTGGGACTCGACCACGCGGTGCCGGGCGCCGAGGCCGAGCTCCTGAGCGAGGGCGATCGCATCCGCGATCTCCGAGCGCGCCATCGTCTGGGACACCGCGGTCACGGCGTGACAGCGATCGCCGAGCACCTCGGCCGCGACCTTCAGGAGGAACGCGGAGTCGACGCCTCCCGAGAACGCGACGACGACCTGGCTGTAGCCGGTGAGGGTCGTGCGGAGCGTTTCGAGCTTGGACATCGCCTTGGACCCTAGCGCACTCGCTTGCGGAGGTCGATCGTCCAGGTCTGGTCGGGGAGCAGGGCCACGCCGAGGACCTCCTGGCCCCATTCGGTG
Organism: Myxococcales bacterium; assembly: GCA_016720595.1. GTDB lineage: Bacteria > Myxococcota_A > Polyangia > Haliangiales > Haliangiaceae > JABFXX01. The sequence continues at coordinate 252,305 of JADKKI010000002.1, read as the reverse complement.
GCGCTCCGCGGGAGGTTCCGGCTCGCCGGTTCATGGTCCACGATCACGCGCAGGGTGGCGCCGAGCGGCAGCGCCTCGAGCGCGAGCTTGGTCCGCACGAACGTGAAGGGGCAGACCTCGCCGCGGAGATCCAGTGACAGATCGAGTGGGAGGTCGACGGCGTCACCAGGTGATGACGAGATCGGCGGCGAAGCTGAGGGCGACGAGCTGGTCATGGGTGATGGGGCCGGGCGGGAGCGGAGCCGCGTGCGCCGAAGGCGCGAGCACGAGCTCGGTTGCCTGGAGATACACCACCCAGTCGCGCTCGGCCACCCTCGCTGGGGTAGCGGTGGGTCGGACGAGGTGGAGCACGGTCCTCACGTCCACACCTCCACCGCGGTGGCGCGATCGATCGCCTCTGCGGGATCGACGCCGATCACGTGCCCGAACGAGCACAAGGTGTCGGCTGCGCGCTGGGCGAGTGGCGTCAGGAGCGGCAGCGTCACGGCGACCTCGACACGCGCCCCACGCAGGGTCACGCCGAGCGCAGCGCGCAGCGCCTCCGCCTGGCGGTGCGGATCGCGGGTGGTGCAGATGATGAGGATCATGTGAGCGCGACCACGCGGTCACTGGTCGCGAGCACCGCGGCGTGATCGTCCTGGCTCCCGCGGACGATGCCGTCGACGAGCTCGAGCCCGACGGCCGAGTTCGAACACGCGGTGAGCTCGCAGTCGTCGTCGAGGAGGGCCGTGGCGATCGCGGGCTCGGCGGCGAGCGCGTGAACGCCGGCATCCATCGCGAACAGTGCGACCTCGTGGCGAGCGCGCCGGGCCGCGTGCGCGAGGGCGGCGGCGGTCACGAGATCAGCGCGCGTCGCCAGCACGATCCCGAGCTTCATGGCTGCCACCTCGCGATCTCGACGTGATCCCGCTCGGCCTCCGACCACGCGAACTGGGCGAGCTCGGTGATCGCGCCGGCGACGACGCCGATCACGAGGTGCTGGACGGGATAGCTCGGCCCGTCCGCCATCTGCCGATCGATCTCCGAGAAGTACGCGCGGCCGTTGGTGTGCGAGTGGTAGACCACGCGCGGAGGCTGGTCGGTGTCGAACGCGCGGGCGAACCTGAGGAGCTCGGCGCCCGCGATCACGAAGCCGGTGTCCGCGCTGCGGTACGGGGCGACCGGATGATCCCCATCCACCTGGGCGTTCCGGCACGCGACCGCGGTGTCGACCCGGTCGCCAGCGCGCGGACCGGTGAGGTACCCGCAGCACTCCTCCGGGAACGTGGCGAGGGCGTGCGCGTAGACCCATGCGCGAACCTCGTCGGGGATCACGATCGGCGTCACCGGCGCGTGAGGTCCGCCATCCAGCGCGTCGCCGCGATCCCGCCGCGCCAGAACGCGAGGGCGCGCTCGTCGCCGGGGGCCGTGGGCCACCAGGGCGGGCAGGGAGACAGCACGACCGGGCGGCCGTCGGAGGAGCTCACGATCCGGGTGTCGGGACCGTGTGCGGCGAGCTCGGCGAGCTGCTCTCGATCGGCGCCGCCGACTGCGAGGCAGCCGACGCCGCCCGCGGCGAGGTAGGTCGCGGCGATCAGCTCGGCCACCGGATCGCTCGGTGCGGGGGCGCGATCGCCTCCGACCTCGACATGCGCCGTGGCGGTCAGGAGGGCGGTCTGCCCGATGCCCCCGACATCGGGGAGCAGGATGTGGCGCGCATAGCGCCGAACCTGATCGTCGCGCATGCCGCTAGCCTCCGGCGATCGCGGGGACGATCGAGATCTCGTCGCGCTCGCTGACCTTCGCGTCGAGGCCGCCGAGATCACCGATGTCATCGGGACCCACGAACACCCGGATGAACGGCTTCACGGTGCCATCCTCGCGGAGGATCTTCGCGCCGATGCCGGGGTGCTTCTGCTCGAGTGCGGTCAGGGCATCTCGCACGGTGCTCGCGGTGATCTCGACATCGGAGGCGCCGCCGGTGAACGACCGCAGGGCGCTGGGGACACGAATGCTGGGCATCAGGAGTGCTCCGCGACGCGCACGGGCGCGGTCGCCAGGGGGGAGATCGGCGCGCGCATGCACGCCGGACAGTCGGGACGGGCCGCGAATCGAACGACGCGCGGCTCGGCGACCTTGCGGAGATCATCGAAGGCAAGCAGGGCGCCGGCATAGGTCCGGTCGCCGGACACGAGGCCGAGCGCCAGGGCCGCAGCGACGCCACCGATCGCGCCGACGATCGGGCCGAGGACGCCTGCGTCGGCGCAGCTCGGAGCGTCGACGGGTGCCTCGAACAGGCAGCGGTAGCAACCGACGCCGGGGACGCCGGCGAACACGTTGCCGCCGTAGCGCAGCGCCGCGGCGATCACGTAGCAGCGACCGTTGGCGACCGCCCAGTCCGAGATCGCGAACTTGGTCTCGGGGTCGTCACTGCCATCGACGATCAGGTCGGCGTCGCCACCAAGCTCGTCGGCGCGGGACGCCGTCCACCTCGCGACGATGCCGCGGGCAGCCCCGCCGTGGGCGACGATCATCTCGGCGAGCCGGGTCGCCTTCGGCGTGCCCAGATCTGCGTCGGTGAACTGGATCTGGCGATGGAGGTTCGAGAGCTCGACCCGATCGTCATCGATGATCGTGAGCTCGATGCCCGCAGCGCCGAGGGCAAGCGCGATCGGACCGCCGAGACCACCGGCGCCGACGATCACGGCACGTGTGGTCGTCGGACGCGTGGTCACGCGGCGGCCTTCCCGCACAGCTTGCAGTGCCCGTCGGCCCCGATCACCCCGACGCAGGCGCCGTCCGGGCACAGCTTGCGCTCCAGGTCTTCGGCGGTCGGGAGCTTCGCGACGGCGTCGGGAGAGGCAACGGCAGCGAGATCGGCAGCGGCGGCAGCCAGCTCGTCGTCGTCGTCATCGTCGTCGCCCTCGTCGTCGTCGCCCTCGTCGTCGTCGCCCTCGGCATCGTCGCCTTCGGCATCGTCTGCCGTGACCCCGGCGGGGGGCTTGCCGGCGGGCGCGGCGGGAGCTGCGGCCGTGCCGCGGCCGGCGGGCTTGCCGCAGACCTTGCAGATGCCGTCCGGACCGATCACGCCGATGCATGCGCCGTCTTTGCACAGGCGGCGCTCGTTCCACTCGGCGGGTGCGCCGATCAGCGACGGCGTCGAGGGATCGAGGGCATCGAGCGGACCTGGGTCGTCGTCCTCGCCGTCGTCGTCATCGTCGTCGTCCGGATCGTCGGAGTCGTCGTCCTCGTAATCGTCGTCGTCATCCTCGTCGTCCAGATCCTCGTCCTCGTCGTCGTCCGCCGCGTCGGCCTGGAGTCCGCGGTCGCGCTCGTTGCCCCAGTTGGTGGCCGCGCGCCCGCACACCTTGCACAGGCCGTCGGCACCGATCACGCCCACGCATCCGCCATCGGGGCAGAGCACGCGCTCGTCCCATTCGCCGACCGCCATCACAGACCTCCGAGCGCGGTGAACAGATCGGCCGCGAGGAAGAACGTCAGATCAACGTCCCCGACGCGGAGGATGGACTTCGATGCGAGGCGGCGCTCCTTGCGGGCGTCGAGGGCGCTGCGGTCGAGCCAGCTGCCGTTCTTCGATCCGGCGTCGGCGACGGTCCAGGTCTTGCCGTCGAGGCGGACATACGCGTGCAGCCGGGACACCGAGTGATCGACGATCACGATGTCGTTGTTGGGGGTGCGCCCGATCGTGATCCGATCGGGGAACGAGGCGCCGGGCTTCTTGGCCAGGGGGTAGACCTCGAGATCCATGTCCTCCCGGACCGCGAAGTCCTTGCCGTGGGGCAGGGTCTCCTCGATGGTCTCCGCCGGCTCGTCCTCGTCCTGATCGAGCGTCAGGGTGGCGGCCCCGCCGTCGGCGCTGTCGTGGACCGAGCGATAGCGGACGAGCACGGCCGGTGCGGAGGAGGCCAGGAACTCCTCCCGCCCGAGCTGCAGCAGGTGCCGGTAGTGCGCCGTTGCGTCCACGGGGGGACCTTATCCCCCAGGGTGGGCGTCGCGGCAAGTGGGTTCCCGCTCGTCGAGAGTCTGGGTTTGACAGGCCCGGACGGCACGGGGTAAACGTCCCCAGCCATGTACGACACGTCCGATATTCGCAAGGGCCTCAAGGTACTGATGGACGGGAATCCCTGGACCATCATCGAGTTCCAGTTCGTGAAGCCCGGCAAGGGAGCAGCGTTCACGCGCACGGTGTTCAAGAACCTCCTCAACGGCAAGACCAAGGAGATGAACATTCGCTCGGGTGAGAAGCTGGAGCCTGCGAACGTCGACCAGCGCGAGATGCAGTTCCTCTACAAGGAGGCCGGCGATCTCGTCCTCATGGACCAGACGAACTACGAGCAGGTCTCGGTCAGCGCCGAGATGGTCGGCAAGGCCGCGAATCTGATGAAGGACAACCTGCCGTGCACGGTGCTGTTCTTCAACGAGCGGGCGATCGACGTCACGCTGCCGACCTTCGTGTTCCTCGAGATCACGGCGTCGGAGCCCGGCGTGAAGGGCGACACCAGCGGCAACGTTCAGAAGCCCGCCACGGTCGAGACCGGCGCCGAGGTGATGGTGCCGTTGTTCATCCGCGTCGGTGACACGATCAAGGTCGACACGCGCACGCACGAGTACGTCGAGCGCGTCAACAAGCAGTGAGTGCCCGCGGCCGCGTCCTCGCGGTCAACGGCGGCATCGCGATCATCCGCAGCGAGCGGGGCGAGACGCATGTCGCGGCGCAGCCGGGCTGGCGCGCTGGTGATCTGATCGACGACCTGAGTGTTGTCCGCGCGTACGACGCGGGTGACTACCCCGAACCGACCACCGAGGTCGCGCGGCTGCCTCGGCCCAGGATCGAGGCGCTGCATGGTCGCGCGAAGGCGCTCGCCGCGCTCCGCGCGTTCTTCGCGGCACGTGAGTTCGTGGAGGTCGAGACCCCGCTCCTGGTGCCGAGCCCTGGGCTCGAGATCCACCTCGATGCCGTCGCGGCCGGTGGTGGCTACCTGATCACCTCGCCCGAGTACCAGATGAAGCGGTTGCTCGCAGGTGGCTTCGAGCGGATCTACCAGGTCTGCAAGTGCTTCCGGGCGGGCGAGGAGGGGCCGCATCACTCGAGCGAGTTCACGATGGTCGAGTGGTATCGCGCGTACGCGGACCTCGAGGCGATCATCCAGGACACCGAGTCCCTCGTGCACACGGTGGTCCGTGCGGTGTCGCAGAGCTCGGTGGTCAAGCTCGGCAGCCGCTCGATCGACGTCACGCCGCCATGGCCGCGGATGACCGTGCGCGAGGCGCTCCGGCGCTGGGCCGGCATCGAGCTGGTCGGCGACGAGTCTGCGGCCGAGCTCGCGCGCAAGGTCCGACTCGCGGGTGTGGACGTGCCCGAAGACATCGCCTGGGACGATGCCTTCTTCGCGGCGTTCCTCGCGAAGGTCGAGCCCGCGATCGCCGACCTCCCGTCCCCGCTGATCCTCGAGGACTGGCCGGCGCCGCTCGCCGCCCTGGCGAGGCGCAAGCCAACCGATCCGCTCACCGCCCTTCGCTTCGAGGCGTACGTCGGCGGCATCGAGCTCGCGAACGCCTTCGGCGAACTCACCGACCCCGTCGAGCAGCGCGCTCGCTTCGAGGACGACCAGCGGATCCGGCGGGAGCGCGGTCGCCCCGTCTACCCGATCGACGAGAAGCTCCTCGCCGCCCTCGCGGAGGGCCTCCCGCCATCGGCCGGCATCGCGCTCGGCTTCGATCGCCTCGTGATGCTCGCGACAGGTGCGGCCACCATCGATCGCGTGCTCGCGTTCACGAGCTCGGAGTTGGGGACGGTTTCAACTTGAGCAACTTGCGATCCCCAAGCACCTGAATTCACGTGAGGCCTGGGGCACGGTGCTCCCCCGTACTCGTGAACCGCGAAGTGGCTGGCCCAGCCACCACGTCACCGAGCGGAGCACCAAGAACCCATGAGACCCAAGCCGAGAGGGGGGTGGGGCTGGTTGGCTGTCCGGCGGGCGGACATGCGTCCGACGGGGTTTCACACGCTTGCGCGTCGCAAGTTGCTCAAGTTGAAACCGTCCCCATTCCGTACCGCCGCAGCATGGCGCGCACCGTACCCGCGGGGTCCCGCGACGCGCCGCGCCCGACCTCGCCCAGGAGGCGCGCGATCCGTGCGGGGCTGCCGCCGCTGCGAGCCACGGCGAGCTCGAGGGCGGTGCGTTCGAGGTCGTCACGGAGCGAGCGGAGGTTCATGCGGCCTTCGTCGAGGAGCTTCGCGATCGCGCCACGGTCGATCAGGGTGCCGGGCGTGGTGCGGCGATCGGTCGGGGCGCCGCGGATGACGTGCTCGGCGAGGTCCGAGAGGAGGAGATCGTCGCCCGCGCGCTTGTGCACGAGGGCCTGGAACACCACGTTGCGGAGCTCGCGGACGTTGCCCGGCCACGGGTAGCGCTGGAGGGCAGCGAGGGCGGCGGGCGTGACGGTGGTGACCCGGTGAGGGGCGCGCGGCTCCTCACGATAGAACCGCGCGATCAGGTGGGCGGCGAGCTCCGGAATGTCCTCGAGCCGGTCGCGCAGGGGCGGGAGCTCGATCCGCACGATCGCGAGGCGCTGGTAGAGGTCCGCGCCGAACTCGCCGCGTCGGACCAGCTCGTCGAGGTCCCGGTTGGTGGCGGCGACCACGCGGAAGTCGACCTCGCGCCAGGCGTTCTCGCCGAGCCGGCTGACCACGTGATCCTCGAGCACGCGCAGCAGCTTGATCTGCAGGGTCTTCGGCGTGTCGTCGACCTCGTCGAGGAACACGGTGCCGTGGCTCGCAGCGCGGAGCTGGCCGTCGTAGTCGCTGACCGCGCCGGAGAAGGCGCCACGCACGTAGCCGAACAGCTCGCCCTCGATCAGCTCGTTCGGGACCGCGGCGCAGTTGATCGGGACGAGATCGCCGGTGCGGCCCGAGCGCGCGTGGAGGTGGCGGGCCGCCAGATCCTTGCCGCTCCCGGTCTCGCCGGTGAGGAGCACCGCCATCGAGGTCCGTGCGGCGCGGTCGAGCTCCGCCACCACGCGCTTGGCGGCCTCGCTCTCGGCCACGAAGCCGACCGGCGGCGGCCCTGGTTCACGCGTCACCCGGAGCTCGGCGAGCCGTCGCCCGAGCGTCGCCGGCAGAGCATCATCGACCGCCACGACATCGTAGGCCCCCGCGAGGACCGCGAGTGCGGCGTCGGCAGGCGCGACCGGGGAGGGCGTGGCCCACACCCACGGCGCTCGCGGAGCGCGCGCGGGCGGCCGAGCGCCGACATGCACGCGGAGCTCGGCACGCTGGGGCGTGACCAGCTCGTGACCGGCGGCGATCAGTGCCTTGCGACGGACGGGGGCGAGTGGGGTCCCGAGCAGGGCGATCGACATGCCGTAGTGTACTACGCAATTCCGTAGTGGGTTGCGGGACGGCGTCCGCTAGGGCCAGTGATCTCGATGGGTTGCGACGGCCTGCTGCGTGCAGCTTTCCCACTGCGAAAGGACGGATCGTCTATGACCACTCAAACCCTGTTCCTCGCCATCGGGGTCGGCTCGGCAGCGCTGCTGCTGTTCTCGATCGTGTTTGGCGTCGTCGTGATCGGCGAGCAAGAGTCCGGGCTCGTCGTGCGCCGCTATGGTCGCGCACTTCCCCCCGGCCGGATCATCGCCACCCACAGCGAAGCTGGCTTCCAGGCGCGCCTCTTGCCGCCGGGATGGCACTTCCCGCTGTGGTCGTGGAAGTACAAGGTCTCGAAGGTCCCGCTGGTCGACGTTCCGCCCGGCGAGATCGCCGTCGTGGTCGCCAAGGACGGCGCCTCGATCCCGTCCGAGCGCGTGCTCGGCCGCGTGACCGATTGCGACAACTTCCAGGACGCGGTCGCCTTCCTCGACAACGGAGGCGAGAAGGGCCGTCAGCTCGGCATCATCACGGCTGGCAAGTACCGGATCAACCCGGCGCTGTTCGACGTGGTCACCGCCCGTCGCTCGACGGCGTTTGGCCTGACGCCGGATCAGCTCGCGGTGTTCCGGATCCCGTCCGATCGCGTCGGCATCGTCACCGCCCTCGATGGGCACCCGATCCCCGCGGGTGATCTCGCGGGCCCGATCGTGTCGGGTCACGACAGCTTCCAGAGCGGCCAGCTGTTCATCGAGGCCGGCGGCTGCCGTGGCCTGCAGGAGGACGTGATCCTGTCGGGCGCGTGGAACCTCAACCCGTGGTTCGTCTCGGTCGAGCTCGTCCCGCTCACCGAGATCCCGATCGGCTACGTCGGCGTGGTCGTCAGCTACGTCGGTGGTGACCACATCGATGTATCCGGAGACGGCTTCGCGCACGGCGACCTGGTCGAGCGTGGCCGCAAGGGCGTGTGGGTCGAGCCGCTCCTGCCGGGCAAGCACCCGCTGAACGTGCGCGCGATGAAGGTCGAGCTCGTGCCGACCACGAACATCGTCCTCAACTGGGCGCAGCGCTCGGAGACCCACAGCTATGACGCGGGCCTCGACTCGATCACCGTGCGCTCGCGGGACGGCTTCTCGTTCAACCTCGATGTCGCGGCGATCATCCACGTCGGCATGAAGAATGCCCCGCGCGTGATCTCTCGCGTCGGCTCGATGCAGAACCTGGTCGATCACGTGCTGCAGCCGACGGTCGGTAACTACTTCCGTAACTCTGCCCAGGAGGTGAGCGTGCTGGAGTTCCTTTCGGCCCGGACGGCGCGGCAGCGCGAGGCGTACCTGCACATCCGCGCGGCGGTGGCGGCGTACGACGTCGACTGCATCGATGCGCTGATCGGTGACATCTCGCCTCCCGCAGAGCTGATGAAGACGCAGACCGATCGCAAGATCGCTGACGAGCTGCAGCGCACGTATGACGTGCAGCGCGAGACGCAGATGCGCCGGCAGATGCTCGAGCGCGAGACCGCCGCGGCCAACATGCAGGCCGAGGTGGTGCGTAGCGAGCAGCAGGTGCTGATCCACACCAAGAACGCGGAGGCTCAGGTCGCGGTGGCGCGCGGCCAGGCGGAGGCGTCACGCGTACGTGCTTCGGCGGATGCCGAGGTGGCGCGCGTGGGTGCGGCTGCGGCGGCCGATGCGACCCGGCTCTCGGCCGAGGCCGAGGCGGACGCGACGCGCATGCGCGGCGATGCGACCGCGGAGGCGGAGCGTGCGCGCGGTGGAGCCGTCGCAGCGAGCTACCTGGCGGGCCGCAGTGCGCTCGGTGACGCGAGCTTCACGGCGATCCAGATCGCGTCGATCGTCGGCAACGCGGGGCTCAAGCTCGTGCCCGACGTCCAGCTCGGCGACGGACGCTCGAACCTCGCCGACGTCCTGCTGGCGCGGATGGCGGCCACGCCCGCAGCGAACACGCAGGCCAACGGCGCGGCTGCCTCGGTGGGCACGTCGGACGCCTACGTCGACCTGACGGCGCCGGCCAACGGCGTCCACAAGTGACGTCGCGCGCCTGAGCGAGGTCGTGGGGACGCCCTGCGATCTCGCTCGTACGGTGTCGAACCCGCGGTATCGCGTCGCTGCGCGAGGTCATCGGGGCGTTGGCGCGAACGCAGTGTTGTCGCGTGGCTGGGATGGGCTCGGCGTTACGCCGTGGCCGAGGCGTCGCGCGCCTTCGCCGAGCGCTTCTCGCTGGCCCCGCCACCGCTCGCACGCGGGTTCCGCCGCGCGCGCTCGAGCAAGGGCTTCACGAACTGCCCGGTGTAGCTACGCGGGTTCTGCGCGACCTGTTCGGGCGTGCCCACCGCGATCACCTCACCACCCGCGGCACCGCCCTCGGGGCCGAGGTCGATGATCCAGTCCGCCGTCTTGATCACGTCGAGGTTGTGCTCGATCACGAGCACCGTGTTGCCGCCCTCGACGAGGCGGCCGAGCACCTCGAGCAGCTTCTTGACGTCACCGAAATGGAGGCCCGTGGTCGGCTCGTCGAGGAGGTACAGCGTGCGGCCGGTCTGCACGCGCGCGAGCTCGCGGGCGAGCTTCACGCGTTGCGCCTCGCCACCGGACAGCGTGGTCGCCGGCTGCCCGAGCGAGAGATACCCGAGGCCGACCTCGACCAGCGTGTTCATGATCCGGGACAGCTGCTTGTGGTGCTGGAACAGGACGGCCGCCTCGTCGATCGGCGTGTCGAGCATCTCGGCGATGTTCTTGTCCTTGTACGTCACGCGCAGCGTCGCGTCGTTGTAGCGCTTGCCCTTGCACACCTCGCACGTGACGAACACGTTCGGCAGGAAGTGCATCTCGACCTCGCGGACGCCGGCGCCCTCACAGGATTCGCAACGCCCGCCACCTTGCTTCGCCGAGACGTTGAACGAGAACCGCCCGGCCTGATAGCCATAGGTCTTCGCCACGGGCATCTGCGCGTACATCTCGCGGATCATGTCGAACGCCTTGGTGTACGTCGCCGCGTTCGAGCGCGGGGTTCGGCCGATCGGCTGCTGATCGATCACGATGCACTTGTCGACCTTGCCGAGGCCGGTGAGGGACTCGTAGGGACCCACGCGATCGAGCGCGCGGTGCAGCATGCGGTTGAGCGCGGGCTGCAGCGTGGCGTTGATCAGCGATGACTTCCCGGCGCCCGAGACGCCGGTGACGGCGACCATCACGCCGAGCGGAATCTCGACGGTGACGTTCTTGAGGTTGTGCTCCTTGGCGCCGGTCAGCTTGACCCAGCTGGTGGGAGCCCGGCGCTGTGCCGGGACCTCGATCCGCTCGGTGCCCGAGAGGTACCGGCCGGTGATCGACGCCTCGACCTTCTTGACGTCCTCGGGTGTGCCCTCGGCGACGACCCGCCCACCGTGCCGCCCCGCGCCGGGACCGAAGTCCACCACCCAGTCCGCCGCCTCGATCGTGGCCTCGTCGTGCTCGACGACCAGCACGGTGTTGCCGAGGTCGCGGAGGCGGTGGAGGGTCTTGATCAGCCGCTCGTTGTCGCGCTGGTGCAGGCCGATCGAGGGCTCGTCGAGCACGTACAGCACGCCCGAGAGCTCGCTGCCGAGCTGCGAGGCCAGCCGGATCCGCTGCGCCTCACCGCCCGAGAGCGTGCCTGCCGCGCGGTGGAGCGTGAGGTAATCGAGGCCGACATCGAGCAGGAACGTCAGCCGCGCCTTGATCTCCTTCAGCACCTCACCGGCGATCTGCGCGCGCGAGCCGGTGAGCTTCATCGTGGCGATGAACTCGTACGCCTGCTTCACCGTCATGCCGGTGACGTCGATGATCGGCTTCTCGTTGACGAACACCGAGCGCGATTCGGGCCGCAGGCGCGTGCCATGGCACGTGGCGCACGGGATGGCGCGGAAGAACTGCTCGTAGTGCGTGCGCGTGCGCTCCGAGGAGCTCTCGCGATGCCGCCGCTCGAGCTGCGCGAGGATGCCCTCGAACCGCATCGCCCACTCGCCGGTGGAGTGCCGGCCCTCCCAGGCCACGGTGACCCGCTTGTCGCCGGTGCCGTACATCAAGATGTCGCGCTGCTTCTCGCCGAGCTTGTTCCACGGCTTGTCGAGATCGATCTTGAACGCCTTCGCGAGCGCCTTGACGATGTTCGTGGTCCAGCCCGAGTCCTTCGCGATCGATTCGCCCCACACCGCGACCGCACCCTCGCGGATCGAGCGCGTCTGATCGGGGACGATGAGGTCCGGATCTGCCGCCTGGCGCTCGCCGAGGCCGTTGCAGTCCACGCACATGCCGAGCGGGGAGTTGAACGAGAAGCTCTGCGGCGACAGCTCCGGGAAGCCGACGCCGCACTTCGGGCACGCGTTGTCCTCCGAGTACATCCGCGGGACCTTCTCGCCCGCGACCTCGACCATCAGCTTGCCCTTGCCCTCGCGGAGCGCGGTCTCGACGGAGTCGTTGAGCCGACCCTTGTCCTTGTCGTTGATCGTGATCCGATCGACGACTAGCTCGATCGAGTGCTTCTTCTGCTTCTCGAGCGCCTCGACATCCTCGAGACGGACGATCATGCCGTCGATCCGGACGCGCACGAACCCCGCCTTGCGCAGCTCGGCGAACAGCTCGCGGAACTCGCCCTTGCGGTTCTCGGCCTTCGGCGCGAGCAGGGTGACGGACGTCTTGTCGGGCAGCGCGGCCAGCTCGTCCACGACCTCGCCCGCGGTGCGCGCACCCACCGGCCCGCCGCACTGGTGACACCGCTGCTCGCCAGCGCGCGCGTAGAGCACGCGGAGGTAGTCGTAGATCTCGGTGATCGTGCCGACCGTGGAGCGCGGGTTACTCGACGCGCTCTTCTGCTGGATCGCGATCGTGGGGGACAGGCCGCGGATCCGCTCGTACTTCGGCTTCTCCATCTGGCCGAGGAACTGCCGCGCATAGGCCGACAGCGACTCGACGTACCTGCGCTGGCCCTCGGCATACAGCGTGTCGAACGCGAGGCTCGACTTGCCCGATCCCGACGGGCCCGTGATCACCACCAGGCGGTGCTTCGGCAGCTCGAGCCGATCGACCACCAGGTTGTGCTCGCGGGCACCCTCGACGACGATGTTGTCGGGCTCGCGCTGAGGTTCGTGACGACCGGGACCGAGTCCACTACGAGCCATGGGCCGACACCGTACGGAGCGGATGTTCAGGTGTCAAGGCAGCGGGTTGCGCTCGATCGGGCAGGGAGAAAGCTCCCCAGGGATAACCTGACAGCGGTTGGTCAGGATTACTTCGCGAACCGTGCCTTGTACGCGCCGTAGCCCTGCGCATCGAGCTCGGCCACGGGCACGAACCGGAGCGAGGCCGAGTTGATGCAGTACCGCAGGCCCGTGGGCTTGGGGCCATCGGTGAACACGTGGCCGAGGTGCGCATCCCCGATCGCCGAGCGGACCTCGGTGCGATCCTGGCCGTGCGATGCGTCGTGCTTCGCCACCACGCCGCCGATCGTGCGGAAGAAGCTCGGCCATCCGGTGCCTGAATCGAACTTGTCGAGCGAGCTGAACAGCGGCTGCCCGGTGGTCAGGTCGACGTAGATGCCGGCGGCGTGCTGGTTCCAGTAGGCGTTCTCGAACGGCGCCTCGGTGCCGCTCTGCTGCGTGACGTAGTACTGGAACGTCGTCAGCTCCTTGCGCAGCACCTCGTCGCTCGGCTTCGCGGTGCGGATCGGACGCGCCGGCTCCGCGAACGCGGGGGCCACGGCGAGGGTCAGCAAGGCGACGACGGCGAGCAGCTTGGTCATGCCGTACCTACGCCGCTCGTTGCCGTCGGTTACACGGCCAACTGCGCGATACTCTACGGCGACGTGACGCCGTACGAGATCACCCACGTGTTCCCCGATATCGCCCCGCACGAGTTGCTCGCGGCGATGACCACGCCGACGCACCAGCAGCTCCAGGACAAGGTCGCCGACATCGAGCGGCGCGACTTCCTCGGGCGTGAGAGCGACGCGCAGCACTACCGGTGCGAGTGCATGGTCTATCCGCGGCGCAAGATCCCCGCGTACGTGCGGCCGCTGCTCGGAGGCGGTCTCGAGTGCCACGAGGTCGTGCTGTGGACCAAGGCGAACGACTACCTCGAGATCGATGTGCGCCCGGCGGTGCTCGGTGGACGCGCGCGAGTCCGTGCGACGTGCAAGGTGACCGCCGATGGCACCAGCACCGTGCGCCAGTACAGCGGTCAGGTCACCGTGGAGGTCCGCCTGATCGGCCCCAAGGTCGAGCGCGCGATCGTGGCCGAGATGCTGAAGACGCTCGATGCTGCCGCGGCGGCCACGCGCGCCTGGCTCGCCTCGCGTTAGGTCATGGCCGGATCGCGCCGGCCCCACCAGCGCGCGGCCCAGTGCGCGAGCTCGCGCGCGAGCCGGTCGACGAGGGCAGGGTCGCTCGCGAGATCGTGGACCTTGGTGCGCGCGAGCTCCGCGGCGCGGCCCTCGAACGTGGGCCACGGCTTCATGATCGCGAACCGCCGCGCCACATCCATCGCCCACACCTCGCCGCGGCACGCGGCCACTCCACGCAGCTGCGCGAACGCATCGTCGTTGCAGCGCGAGCACAGCTGATCACGCGCGCAGCCGCAGAGCATCCCCCACGATAACGGGGGTCACTGACAGCAGCGAAAGCCCGTCGAGTAGTCCGCGTAGGTCGCGTCGTGCGCGGTCGTCGCGTACAGGCAGCCGTTGCCGTTCAGGACCGTGTCGACATAGAAGCCGCCGCGAAACGTGCCTGCGCTCGCCGCCGTCCACTCGTGGAGGTTGCCCATCATGTCGAACACGCCCTCGGCGGTGACACAGCCCGGGTTCGCGCCCGCGCGATCGAGCGAGGCCGGGAGCTGGTCGAGGCACGGATGTCCGAGCATCGAGTAGATCACCGGATCCGTGGTGCCGAAGTACTCGACCGCCGGATGTGTCGCGCGCGCGTCGTTACAGACGCCCGGCATCCGCGTGTTGCCATACGGATAGGTGGTCTGCGCCGGACCGCGGCACGCCCGCAGCCACTCGGCATCGGTACACAGCCGCTTGCCCGCCGCCGCGCAGCTCGCCGCTGCTTGGGTTCCGGAGACGTACGCCTGCGGCACCGCGTCCTTGCGCGCGTGCGCCGCGGGAGGCGTGGCGCCGGGACTCCAGTACGGCGACACGCCGTCGAGGGTGGCCTCGTAGCGGTCGATGCAGAACGTATCGATCCGGACCATCCCCGCGGGACAGCCCCCGGTGCCAGGCTCCTCCGCGAGGCACGCCGGGTTGGGGAGCGGGTGTGCGCTCGGATCGCAGGTGGCAGGTGGATCCGGAAGCACGCACGCCGGAGCATCGAGCGCGTCTTCCGACCCACTCGCTGCATCCGGCGCAACCACCGCATCGACCGCGGCCGGTGCCGGCTCACCGCAAGCGGTGAGCACGAGCACCAGCGCGCAGGTCCGGTTCACGCGCGCGCGCGCTCGACCGTGACGTCGTGCTCGTTGTGCTTCTTGCCGTGGACGCCGGCGATGATCGCATCGACCGCATCCTCGGGGACGCGCACGTGCGCGTGCGAATCACGGAGGCTCACCGAGCCGATCCGCGCCTTGTCGCCACCGAGCGGCCCCGCGAGCAGGCCGCGCAGATCGTCGGCCGACACGCCGTGCTTCTTGCCGAGGCTGATGAACAGCCGCGCCTGGCCCGCATCGGCCGCCGTGGCAGCCGCCGGAGCCGCCTTCGCCGGCTTGGCGTCCGACGTCTCCGCCGACTTCTCCGCCGGGGCATTGGCCTTCGCGCCGCGCTTGTCAGCACGGCCCTTGTCGGCGCCGCGACCCCGACCACCGCGGTCACGGCCACGACCACCGCGCTCCGAGCGCTCGGCGGCCGGCTCGTCCGCGCTCGCAGCAGCTGCCGGGGCAGCAGCGACGGGCTCGGGACGGGTCGACTTCTCCTCGGCCCAGGTCTCCCAGAACTCGCGGGTCTCCGCGGTGGGCTCGGCCTTCTTGTCGCGCTTGCCGCCCTTCTTGTCGGCAGGGGCGCGATCCGCGCGCTCGACCGCGGCGCGGGCCACGTCATCGACCTTCGTGGCGACCACGGGCTCGGCCACCGGAGCAACCTCCGGCGGAGCCTCGGTCACCAGCGGCAGGGTCTCGTTGCGAGCGGGCTCCTCGGCGCGCTGCTCCGGGGCGCGGTCGCGATCGCGACCACGTCCGCCGTCACGGCCACCGCGATCCCGATCACGTCCACCACGGTCATCGCGATCGCGCCAGGGGCGCCGCTCGCGGTCACCCGCGGGACGATCCGTGCGGACCTCGGCGGTCGCCGCGGGGGCAGCGCCAGCGCCCTCGACAGCAGCCGTCGGGGCCGTCGGCGCCACATCGGTGGCACCCACCGGCGCGGTCACGGCAGCGTGCGCATGCTCGGGACGGTCACCACGGTCGGGGCGGTCACCGCGATCGTCGCGGCCACGGTCGTCGCGGCCACCACGGTCGCGATCGAAGCGGCGCGGACGATCCTCGCCCTCGGGGCGCGGGCCGCGGTCGTCGCGGTCACGCCACGGGCGGCGCTCGCGATCCCCCTCGGGGCGCGGGCCACGGTCACCCTCGGGGCGAGCGCTGCGCTCACCCTCGGGACGCGCGTCACCCTCGGCGCGCGGGGCGCCTTCGGGACGCGGGGCGCCTTCCGGGCGCGGACCGTCGAAGCGCGGGCCATTGCCATCGCGCTCGAACCGGCGCGTACGCTCGCCGTCACCTTCGGGGCGCGGGGCCCCTTCGGGGCGCGGGCCACGATCATCGCGATCGAAGCGGCGCGGACCACGGTCGCCCTCGGGGCGCGGACCACGATCATCGCGATCGAAGCGGCGCGGACCACGGTCGCCTTCGGGGCGCGGGCCACGGTCATCGCGGCGCGGGCCACGATCACGATCGCCTTCGGGCCTGTCGAAGCTGCGCGGACGCTCATCGCTTGCACCATGGGCACCTGCATCGCTCTCGACGCGCGCCGGCCGCTCGCGGGGCTTGTTGCGCGTGGAGATCTTGTCGAGGCGCTCGGCGACCAGGGTCGCGAGGACCTTCTTGCCGTTCGCGGTCGAGTACAGCTTCTCGAAGATCTTCATCTCGAGATCCGACGGACCGGTGGGCGACAGCTGCACGCCACGGATCAGGATCTGGACCGGGTCAGGCGGCTGCGGGAGCCCGATCGGCGGCAGCGGTACCTTGAGCTTGCCCTCGAAGATCGAGTCCTTCGGCAGCAGGCGCTCCTCCGGCTTGAGGCCGAAGGTCAGGCGCACGTAGCGGAAGTTGCCGAGCTCGCGCGGGCCGACCATCGAGAGGGCGGTGCCCTTCTTGCCGGCGCGACCGGTGCGGCCGGTGCGGTGCACGTAGACCTCGGGCGACTCGGGCACCGAGTAGTTGATCACGTGCGAGAGGTTCGAGATGTCGATGCCGCGGGCGGCGACGTCGGTGGCGCACAGGAAGCGAAGGTTCTTGGCCTTCATCCGGTTCATCACGCGCTCGCGAGCGTCCTGCGACAGATCGCTCGACAATGGCTCGGCGTCGAGGCCCTGCTTCTGCAGGTACTTCGCGACCGCCGTGGTCTCGTCGCGCATGTTGCAGAAGATGATCGCGCTCTCCGGCTCCTCGGCGTAGATGATCTTGAGGAGGTCGCGGCCGCGGGCGATGCCACTCACGATGTAGTACGCGTGGTGGATGTCCGAGACCGAGATGCTGTCGCGCGACAGCGAGATCTGCTCCGGCGCGACCATGTGACGGCGCGAGTAGCGCGTTACTTCGTCGGGCATCGTCGCGGAGAACAGCAGCGTCTGCTTCTTCTCCGGCAGCGCCTTGACGACGCGCTCGATGTCCTCGAGGAAGCCCATCGAGAGCATCTCGTCGCACTCGTCGAGCACGAACGTGTTGATCGCCTTGGTGTCGAGCGAGCCACGACCGATCAGGTCGAGCACGCGGCCCGGCGTTCCGACGACCACGTGGACGCCGTTCTTGAGGTTCGAGATCTGCTTGCCGATCGGCGCGCCGCCGTAGATCGGCTCGACCAGCAAGCCGCGGTGCTTGCCGATGTTGGTCAGCTCGCGGGCGACCTGCAGGGCGAGCTCGCGCGTGGGCGCGAGGATCAGCGCCTGGGGCTGGCGGTGCGTGGGGACGATCTTCGACAGGATCGGCAGGCCGAAGGCCGTGGTCTTGCCGGTACCGGTGCGGGATTGGACCATGAGGTCCTTGCCCAGGCTGACCGGTCCATAGACGGCGGTCTGCACCGCGGTCGGGTGGAAGTAGCCCATCTCATCAAGCGCCTGCTTGATGTCGGGGTGAAGGCCGAGGTCGTCGAAGCTGGGGAGCTTCGGCGGCGTTTCGATCGGGGCTTCGGTGGTAGTTGCGGAGACGGTCTCAGCAGCCGTGAGCGCCGCAATCGCGGCCTGATCCGCCACACCGTTCTCGTGTGGCGCGGTTTCGTTCGTCATCTCGTAGGACCTTGGCGTGTTGATGCTCTCCGAGATCGTCCAGTCGGAGCGCTGGTCGGGGCTGGAGGTCCTGGAGATTCGCAGGCACGCGACGACGTCGTCCGTGGCTGCTCCATGGATCCGCCCCGAGGCAGAGCTCGCGCTGCGGACCGTGGTCCGCGCCGTGTCGAGCTCCGTGTTCGGTGACCATTACTTTCGCTAACCCGTGATTTCGCGCAGACCTTAGTCGGCGCGGGCCATCGGGTCAAGGACCGTCAGAGGGCCAGCCCAAGGGCAGCGGGGCAGGGTCAGACGGACGATGCCGGCCGGGTCGGAATCGCCCCGGCCCTGAAGAACCGCGGGGATGGGACAGCTCGCGGGGGCGTTTCGGACCTCGGTACAGAGCGCCAGGCTGCCGGCCAGCCGGAAGATCTTCACCTCGGCACCCTCGACCTCGACACCCAGCGGGTCCTTGACCGTGCCGCGGACGGCGGCCGAATCGGGCAGCCGGACCTCGTCCACCGAGACCGTGGTCTTGCTCGGATCGCGGGGGATCTCGATGTCGCCCTCGATCCAGCTCGGCGCGCGGGCCTTGCTGGCGGGCTCGAAGGCGAGGTCGTAGTGGCCCCACAGCCCATCGATCGTCGGATCCACCCAGAGGGCGAACTCGCCGGTCTCGGGCGTCAGGGTCGTGGCCGCGGGGATCGCGGACACGAACGCCTGGGGCGCATCGTCGAACGTCCAGGTGAACCGCAGCGATGGCCGCGCCGTGACCGAGACGTCCTTCAGCGGCTGGCCGTTGAAGTCCACCACGTGACCGCGCAGCGCGATCCGGGTGGGCAGGAGCAACGGCGTGGCGGCCGACGACACGGCGAGCGGTGCATCGAACACCACGCCCATGTTCGAGCTGGCGGGCGGCACGACCTCGAGCTTGTAGACCTCGGTGATCCCGTAGCCATCGAGCAGCGGGATCTGGACGTTGCCGCTGTCATCCGTCGTGCCCTCGGCGGCGAACGTGGCCGAGGTCTGGCCGGTGACCGGGCCGGCGATCGTTGCGGTGACCTTGACGCGCGCACCGCGCACGCCGGCGATCGCGCCCGAGCCGTCCACGCCCTTGATCGGGAACGTGTACGTCTTGACCTGGCCGAGGTTCGCCGGCTGCACGAGCTGCTGCTGCGACGAGGCGTTGGAGGCCACGCTGAACGCGTGCAGCGTGGGCGCGGCCGCACCATTGGGCGCCGGCTTGGCGACCAGCTCGACAGGGCCGACCAGGTTCTCCGAGAGGATCAGGCGGAACTTGCCGTCGGCGCCCGTGTAGTCGACGGTCGAGACCTCGGTGGCCGGCGCGCCGGCTTCCCAGCGACCGAGCGCGACCACGCGATAGTGCGAGAGCCCTCCGCCGACCGCCGACAGCACGGTGCCGTCGATGGTCGGCAGACTGGGACCGCCGAGCTGGATCGCCTTGGTGACGGAGTTGTCCTTGGCGAGCAGCGTGAACCGCGCCGGCGGGAACAGCTCGGCGGGGCTCATGCCGCCGCCTTGGGGCTCGTCGCCGCGCCCGGTGGGCAGCACCGTCACCACGTAGGCCTGATCGCTGGCGCCCGTCTTGGGCAGCGCGATCTCGAACGACGGCCCACTGGGATCGGCGCTCGCCGTCGAATCGGCGACGACCTTGAACGCCGGCCCGCCGCGGAACGAGGACGGCCGGGTGATCGTGATCGTGGTGGCGAGCGCGCTGCGATCGCAGGTCATCGGCGCCACGCACAGCGCCTCGACCCGACCGGTGAACACGCTCGGCTTCTCGAGCGCGAGATCCTCGATCCAACCATCGTCCGCGATCGACGGCATCGTCAGCTCGCGCGGCACGAGATCCTTGCGGCTGGCAGGCGGCGAGATCACGACGGCGTACATGCCGTCGGGCGGGTTGCCGTAGCACGTGCCCTCGGCGCAGATCTCGCCGTTGGCGGTGTCGCAGTCGCTGTTGCTCGTGCACTCCGCAGGCGGCCCCGACGGCACGTCGAGGCAACCCGCCAGGGTACCTGCGATGCCGGCGAGCCCGAGGCCGAACGCGATCCGGGTCACTGCGTCGGCTCCTGGCACTTGAGGAAGTAGAACAAGCTGGTCTTGAGGCCGCCCGGCGGCATCGCCTGATACGCGGGCGTGCCCGATTCGAGCGGCTCGCGATCGAACACGACGATCGTCATGTCGAGCGGGTCGGCGAGCCCGACCTCACCGACCTGGCACAGCGGCGTCATGTTGCAGCTCACCGAGCGCTGCGCCGTGCGCGGCGTGGGCGGTGGGGCCGTGCAGGTCACGCGGGGCGGCTTCGGATCGGCCACCGTGTAGTCGACGAACACGTGGACGTACAGCGTGTCCTCGAGATCGGTGTCGAGCAGCGTGGCGCTGACCAGGCCCGCGGTCGGGCCGCGATCGAAGATCACCGGACCGGGCTCGGGGAGCTCCTGCTGATCGGTGCGGACCGCGAGGATCGCCGGAGGCGAGTTCACGCCGGCGTCCTCGTTGCCCACCGACAGGGACGGCGGGATCACGCAGCCTCCCAGCACGAGCGAACCGGCGAACAGCATGCGGACCACAAGCCACCAGACCTCATGCACCCCGTGCGCCACTGGCACGTGCCCCTGTGTTCCCGCGTAGATACGCGTGATCTCGCCGCTGGCAACGGCGTGGGGTTCGGACATTCGCGTCATGGGTGTATGGCGGTCCAACGTGCCTAGGTCACAGCGGGATCCGACGCATCGGCGTTCGGATCATCGGACTCCTTCTCGAGGTGGCGGAACACGGTGCGCGGATCGACGCCGAGATCGCGGGCCGTCTTGGTCCGGTTGCCGTTGTTGAGTGAGAGGATCTCGTTGATGTAGTCGCGCTGGAACTTATCCTTGGCCTCCGCGAGGGTCAGGATCTGCGGCAGCACGTCGCCGGTGAGGCCGAGATCATCCGGGCCGATCACGCTCGATTCGCACAGCACGATCGCCTTCTTGATCCGGTTCTCGAGCTCGCGGATGTTGCCGGGCCAGCTGTGCTTGCGGATGCCGACCGCGGCGTTCGGGGACAGGCCCTTCACCTTGGCGTCGTACTCGCGCGAGTACCGCGAGATCAGGTAGCGCGCGATCACGAGCACGTCGTCGCCGCGGACGCGCAGGGGAGGGAGCTCGACGTTGACCACGTTGAGCCGGTAGTAGAGATCCTCGCGGAACCGTCCCGCCGCGATCTCCTTCTCGAGCTCGCGGTTGGTCGCGGCGAGGATCCGGATGTCCACGGTCTCGGGCCGCGTGTCACCCACGCGATACACGACCTTCTCCTGGATCGCGCGCAGCAGCTTGACCTGCAGCTCGATCGGCATCTCGCCGATCTCGTCGAGGAACAGCGTGCCGCCATCGGCCGCCTGGAACTTGCCGAGCTTGTTCGCGACGGCGCCGGTGAACGCGCCCTTGACGTGACCGAACAGCTCGCTCTCGAGCAGGTTCTCGGGAATCGCGCCGCAGTTGATCGTGACGAACGGCTTCTGCGCGCGCGGCGATCGATTGTGGATCTCGCGCGCGATCAGCTCCTTGCCGGTGCCGGTCTCGCCCGTGATCATCACGGAGATGTCCGTTCCGCTGATCTTCTCGACCTTGCGGAACACCGCCTGCATCGGCGGCGAGGTGCCCACGATCTCGCCAAACCGGTACTGCTCGAGGCGATCGTTCAGGCGCTTGTTGTCGACCTTGAGCTCGTTGAGGAGCAGGGCGTTGGCCACGATCAGCGAGGCCTGCGAGGCGAAGATGCTGAGCACGCGCAGCGTGTCGTGCTGGAACAGGTCCCGGATCGAATCGTTGCCGACATAGATCAAGCCGAGCAGCCGCCCGCGATCGAGCAGCGGCACACAGATCACGCTCGAGACCTTGAGCTGCATCACGCTCTTCGCGGCAGCGAACTCGTCGTCGCGCAGGGCGTCGGAGACGATCACCGGCTTCCGCGTGCGGATGACCTTCGCGATGATCGAATCGGAGAGCTGGCTCACGGCGTCCGCGATGTTCTCCTTGTTGACGTTGCGGGCAACTTTCACGTCCACCGTCTCGCCCTCGAGCAGCACGAGGAAGCCCTTGTCGGCGTTCGTGATCTCCACGACCGCGTCCATCAGCGCATCGAGCAGCTCGCCGAGGTCCCGCTGGTGGATCAGGCGCTCGGAGAACTCGTAGAGCTTGGTGTACGCGTCGATGTCGGCGATCGTCTCGCCGGCCTCCTCGGCGGTGGGGGCCTGCTCGTCGAGCATCACGAACCGCAGCTCGCAGCTGCCGATCACGATCCGATCGTCGTGGGTCAGCTTGTGCTTGCCGCGCTTCTTGCCGTTGACGACGAAGTCCGTCTTCTTGAGCGCCAGCACCGTGTAGATCTGGCCGTCGAACCGGATCGCGAAGCCATCCTGCACGAGCGGATCGGGCAGCACGATGTCGTTGTCGGGGCCGGACCCGATCGAGGTCAGCTTCTTGTCCGGGTGCAGGCTGTAGACCATCGGCGGATGACCCGGGGCGGCGAGGCGAAGTGACGGCATGCTAGTTCTCCCATCCGATCCCGATGCCGAAGCCCTGCGGCGTCAGCATCGGTCCGAGCTGTAGGCGATCGCGAAACGAGGTCTTCTTCGGCGGAGGCTTCTTGGCCTTCGATGGATCGAGCAGCTCCGGCGGGATCAGCGAGTCATCGCCCTCCACCTGCTGCCGCGCCTTGTGGTGCCGGATCGCGTCGTAGACGCCCCACGCATAGAACGCGAAGAACCCGATGCCGGTGCCGATCTCGATCTGCTGGAGGCGGCGCACCGTGGGGCCCGAGGTCAGCGGCACGGCATTGCTCTGGAACCCGTAGGTCCCGACCAGGTAGCCGAAGATGCCGGCGCTCGCGAGGAACGTGCTGGTCTGCCCGATCGCCATCACGGTGCCCATGCCGTTGCGGCCCTGCGTGAACTGCGCGAGGCCGAACGGGATGAAGTTCAGGTAGAACGGCCGCGCCTCGTAGACGTGCAGGCTCTTGCGGTAGGCCTCGAGCGCCTCGGCCTGGAGGGCGAGCTTCTTCTTCTCGGCCTCGTGCTCCAGGCGGACGTGGACCTCCTCCTTGGTGCGATCGAACAGCCGGACCGCGCCGTCGGAGAACATCAGGTTGCCGATCGACCGATCCGGATCGAGCTGGAGCGCACGGGTGAACTCGTTGACCGCGCGGTCGCTGTTGCCGAGCTCGAAGCTCGCGGCGCCGATCAGCACGTGGGCCTCGATCGCGTCCTCCTCCCGGAGGACCACGTCGGGATAGAGCAGGGGGTTGATCACCTCGATCGCCGACTGCCAGTCCTTCGTGCGGAAGGTCTTGCGACCGCGCTCGAGGTCCTGGCTGGGCGTCGCCGCCGCCGTGGAGGCGATCAGCACGATCGCGATCAGGGCGGGGGTACGCACTTCACCTCGATGGTCTGCCCCGCCTGCACGGTGACCTTGTCGTTCCAGGTCTTGGTCCTGGTGGTCCACTCGATCGCGACCTTCTTCACGGCGAACGTGTTCTCGAAGAACACGGTGGCCTTCTCACCCACCGCCGCCGGCTTGTCCTCGATCCGCACGCTGACATCCGGCAGGTCGCACTGCGCGATGATGCCGCCGTTCTTGTAGTCGAGCTGGAACGCGAGCTCGGCCTGACCGTACTTCGCGGTCTGCTCGGCGGTCTTGCAGCACTCGTTGCGGACGCGAACGGTGACATCGTGATCGATCCCGCGGGCCACCCGGCCATCCTCCGGCGTGACGGGGACCCAGATCCCGTCGCCGAAGTTGACCTCGGAGCCGCGCTCGGGCGAGACCCGCACGCTGAGCTCCTTCGGCTCGTTGACCGCGACCACGCCCGCGTCCGTGAGCAGCGGCGGGCGGCCAGCCAGGCCATTCGACCCCGGGCCGATCGCACCCGTCGTCGCATCGGGCTCGATCGCGACCACCGCGGCGTCGATCGCGGGCGGTGGATCGTCGTGACCGATCAGCGTGTTCGCGCCGTAGCTGACCTGGGTCGAGCGGTCAGGTGGGGGAGGGACGTCGGTGCCCGGCGGTTCGGCCTTGCGATGGATCATGTACGCGCCGCCGCTGATCACCAGCGCGGCCAGCACGCCGAGCCCGACCGCGCGCATCCGGATCCGACGGTTGATGCCATCGAGGATCGCGATCACGTGCTCGTTGTCGGAATCGATCGTGAGCACCCGATCGAACACGTCGAGCGCGCCCGGGCGATCGTCAGCTGCGAGCAGCTTCTGCCCGCGGCGCGTGAGGTGATCGATCAGCCGATCCTCGAGCGCCTGCTCGTACGACGCGGGCGCCGAGAAGTACCGTGCGAGCTCCGCGGGGATCTTGTCGGTGGGGAGGCCGCTCTCCTCGAGATACGCCTCGAGTGCGAGCACCATCTCGCCGATCGCGGGATAGCGATCCGCAGGCGCCGCCGCCATCGCGCGCAGGATGATCCGGCCGAGCCGATTGCCGATCCGCGGATTGGCCGTGCGCGGATCGATGAACTTGCAGTCCGCGATCCGCTTCAGCACCTCGTGCGGGTTCTTGCCCTCGAACGGCAGCCGGCCCACGCACAGCTGATAGAGCACGATGCCGAGCGCGAACACATCGGTGCGGAAATCGAGCGGGCGGCCCTCGACGTGCTCGGGTGCCATGTACGCCGGCGAGCCGAGCAGCTGGCCGGTGACGGTCAGGCGCTCGAGATCGACCATGTGCGAGATCCCGAAGTCCATCAGCTTCACGACCCCGTCGGTGCGGATCATGATGTTCTCGGGCTTCACGTCGCGGTGCAGGATGCCGCCGGCGTGCGCGTGGGCGAGGGCGCGGCCGACCTGCAGGATCAGCATCGCGCCGATCTCCGGGAACGCGATCGGCCGGTCCGTGATCACCTGCTTGAGGGTCTGGCCGTCGATGAACTCGGTGACGATGTACGCCTCGGAGTCTGGCCGGGCGGCGTAGTCGAAGATCTCGAGGATGTTCTCGTGGCGCAGCTTGGCCACGGCCTGCGCCTCGCGCTCGAACCGGTCGCGCGCCTCCTGGTAATCAGCGAGGTGCTTGTGCAGGACCTTGATCGCGACCACGCGCTTCAGCGACCGATCGAGGCCACGATAGACAATGGCCATCCCGCCTTGCCCGACACGTTCGAGCAACTCGTACTTGTCGAGGACCTGGCCGACCTGGATCAACGTGGACTCGCTAGCGCCGCCATGACAACAGTGTCATGCAGTGCCCCCTACGTTCATCGGACCTTGTTTGACCCGATAAGGTTGTCTAACTGCACAAGTCTACGCCGGTTCTGGGAGATCCGGCAACCGACATTGGCCAACCTGGTCTGACGCGCCCGTCACTCGGTCCCCGCCACGGCTTGCACACTCCCGCGGCAGATCGCCTCGACCTTGGGTGGACCTTGGGCCGACCTCTGGCTTGACGCGGCCGGATCGATCGCGTACTTGAAATGCCCCTAAAGGCACATAGCTCAGTGGGAGAGCATCACCTTGACACGGTGGGGGTCTGCGGTTCAATCCCGCATGTGCCTACGAGACGAAGCGAATGAAGACGGCCGGTTGCTGACGAGGCGCCGGCCGATTTTCGTTTCGGGTAACCCGATGCACCTGACCTCCCGACCCACAGGGGCGGGCGCCCCGGGGCCCCGGGGTGCCGGGGGTGGGGGCCGGGGGGGGGCCGGGGGGCCCACGCCCTCGGGGGGGGGGGGGGTGTGCAGGGAGGGGGGGGGGGGGTGGGGGGGGGGTTGTGCGGGGGGGGGTGGGGGGGGAATTCCCGGGCGCCGGGGGGGCCCGCGGCGATGGGCGGGGTCGGCGGGGCCCCGCGGTGCCGCCGGGGTCGGGGGGCGGCCGCTCCCCCGGTTTTTTTTCCCGGCCTGCAAGTCCCCCCAGCCGCCCACGGTCAACGAGCCGCCCCGGCTCGACGCCGTGGAGGCCTGCACCGCCGGCGCGCCGCCGACCAGCGCATTGCCGGTGCCGGTCCGACCCGCGATCGATCCCTACCGGATCTCGCCGCTCGCCCTGATCGGGTTCCGCGATCGCGAGGGGTTCCACCCCGCGACGTTCCTCTGCGATCTGCCCACCCGCGTGATCGTGCTCGCCGCCGAGCAGACCGTGAGCGGCGGCAAGCGCGTGGTCGGCGGCACCGCGTGGTCGCTCGCGCGGCCCGGCGATGCGAGCCGCGCAGCGGTGCCGGTGCCGATCCTCGCGAGCTCGAAGGGCTGTCTCGAGGGCGAGGTCACGTGCACGTGGGACACCGGCTCGGTCGACGAGCCCTCGATCGATCAGCTCAAGGGGCCGCAGTGGGTGGCGACCAGCGGCTGGGTCCACGGCGTGGAGGACATGTGCCGCGCGCTGCCCGATGACACGATCGCGGTGTGCTCGACCGCGAAGCGGATGGCGTACGTCGAGGTCGGCTGCCAGGACAAGCCGAGCAACGCGATCGCGCTGCAGCTCGGGCTCCACGACGAGTCGCTGCCGCGCAACTACGACCTCGACGTCGAGAACCCGGTCGCCCGCCTCTACGGCGAGGCCGTGCCCGGCGGGGGCGATCGGTACACCTATCGGTTCCGCGGCGCGAAGCAGACGGCGAGCCTCGTGATCGACACCGCCGCCAAGACCGGCTGGCTCGAGCTCGATGGCGTGCGCGAGGACTGCATGGCGTTCGGCCTCTACCGTCGCTGATCCGGCGCCGGTCGCGATAGGATGGGGGAGGACCATGCAGGCCGGTGATGTGATCGGTGAACGGTACGAGGTGGTTCGCCAGGTCGCCAAGCGCGACGCGGGCGCCGTGTTCCAGGGGCGCGATCGCGTGCTCGGGGATGCCGTGGCGATCAAGCTCGTCGAGGATGCGCCCGTCGAGTTCGTGGAGCGGCTCCGCCTCGAGGCCGCGATCCTGCGCACCATCGATCACCCGCACGTCGCGCGGTTCCTCGACTTCGGCACCAGCGGCAGCTCGCACTACCTGGTCGAGCGCTGGGTGGAGGGGATCACGCTGCGCCGCCGCCTCGACACGGCGGGGCTGACGCCGCGCGAGGCCGTGGGGATGGCGCGCCAGCTCGCGTCCGCGCTCGCCGAGGCACACCGGTTCGGGGTGATCCATCGCGACGTCAAGCCGAGCAACCTCCTCGGCGCGGGCGACGACTGGTTCGTGATCGATTTCGGCATGGCCCGGGTGATCGGCGATCAGATCCAGCGCACGCACGCGGGCGCGGTGGTCGGCACGGTGGGCTACATGTCGCCGGAGCAGGCGTGTGCGGTCCGCGATCTCGATGCGCGCGCCGACGTGTTCTCGTTCGGCTGCGTGCTGTACGAGGCGCTCGCGGGCGTGGCGGCGTTCGATGGGGATAGCCAGCTCGCGATCCAGGCCAAGCTGATCGTCGCGGACCCACCCTCGATCGACACGTTCGTCCCCGGCTTGCCCGAGCCGCTGGTCGAGCTGATCCACGCGTGCCTCCACAAGCTCGCACCCGGGCGCCCTGCGGATGGCGCCGCGCTGATCGCGGCACTCGACGCGATCGACCCCGCCGACATCCCGGTGTTCCCGCCCCGCAAGGTCCGGAGGCGCGAGCCTCCGACGGTGCCGTCGCCAACGGTCCCCAAGATGTCGGTGGTGCTCACGGCGCCGCGGCCGGAGCTGACGCCCCTCACGCTGATCGCGTGGCGCGAGCTGGTGGCCAAGGCGCTCTCGCGGTTCCCGGGCACGATCGCCGTGATGCCGACGGGGTCGATCGTGTTCGTCACCAGCGGCCACGCGGGTGTCACGAGCGTCAACGTCGCGGCGGCCGTCGTCCTCACGCTGCTCCCGATGATCCCGGAGACCCCGATGTCGATCTGCTCGGCGCACGATCAGGCCGAGCTCGATCCGCTGCTCGATGCCGCCGGCGGCGCCGTCGAGCGGGCCGGGATCGCGAACCTGTTCGCGGAGGGGACGCACACCACCCGCGGGGCGCGGCTCGATGCGCTCACGGTCGGCCACCTCGGCGGCGAGTACCAGCTCGTGACGATCGATGGCGTGTGCTACCTCGCCGGCCTGCGCTGACCGGCCCCACCAGCGCGTAACCCGGGAAAGACAATCGCCGGGCCGCGATCCTCGCTAACTCCGCGAGGCTGCACGTCGTGCCGCCGGCACCGCCCGTGCACGAGAGCTGGGGATGCACACCAACACCACCGTCTCGTCCCAGCTCGTATCGATCGATTCCGCGGAGCTGACCTCCGTCTCCGGCGGCGCCGGGTTCGGTGAGTCGGTCTCCAACGCCTGGCAGGGGACCAAGAACTTCGCGGGCGGCGCGACCGCTGGCCTGCTCCACGGCACCGACGCCAAGAACTCGCAGGTCGAGCGGTTCGCCGAGGGCAACAGCCGCGCGACCAAGGCTGGGTTCGAGATCGGCGCGATGGGCAACATGGCGATGGGGAACTTCGGCTCGGTGCTGAGCGCCGGCGCCGACAAGGTCCTGCCTGCCACCGAGAAGTAAGTCCGAATCCCCAGGATTCCCGACTCAGGTTCCGCTTCTCCATTCACTATGCTGGGAGAGCACATAGCGTGCGGCACGGTCTGGCCGTGTCGCCAGCTTCCCAGAACCCCAGAACGTTTTCACGGTCGGTTCCGGGCCGAAACCGCTCCCAACCCCTCGGGACACGGGGTACAACCTCCGCCTGCGCACGCAGAGGAGATTGCCAAGCCACATGTCCATGACTGACGTCGCTCCCGGAACTCGTCCATGAACGGTCGACCGCCCGGACGTTTTGATCGTCGCCGCCCCGAAGCGGGGCTCCGCATCAACCACCGCATTCGCGTCCCGGAGATCCGGGTCATCCTCGAGGAAGAGCAGCTCGGCATCATGCCGACGCACGAGGCGCTGCGCCTCGCCGAGGAGAAGGGGCTCGACCTGGTCGAGATCTCCCCGCGCGCGTTTCCTCCCGTCTGCCGGATCATGGACTACGGCAAGTACAAGTACGAGGAAGCGAAGAAGAAGCAGCAGGCACGCAAGCGCGCCTCGACCGTCGAGACCAAGGAGATCAAGTTCCGTCCCAAGACGGAAGAGCACGACATGGCCTTCAAGGTGAAGCATGTCCGGCGCTTCCTCGAGGGTGGGAACAAGGTCCGTCTGGCCGTCGTGTTCCGTGGTCGCGAGATCACGCACCCGAAGACCGGCATGAACGTGCTCAATCGCGTGGTCGAGCTGTGCGCGGACATCGCCACCGTCGAGGCGACGCCGAACATGGAAGGCCGCCGCATGATCATGGTGATCGCGCCCAAGCCGGGCGTGGTCCGCAAGGCGCAGGAGGCCAAGAAGGCCCAGGCTGCGCAGGCGCAGGCGGCGCAGGCCGTGAAGAAGGACCAGCCGGGCAAGCAGGCCCCGTCGGCCAACGAGATCGATGACGACGATGATGATCTGGACGAGGATCAGATCAACGCCGACGTCGATGACAGCGACGAGGACGACGACGCCGCGGCTCCGGCCACGGACGACGCGACCCCGTAGCTGCCGCAGTAGCGTGAGTCCCACGGCAATGAGTCAGGGAGTCGGTGATATGACCTCCCCGTGCTCACGCGTACCCTCGTCGTAACGTTGTTCCTCGCCGGCTGCCCGGGCCACTCGGGTCCCGGACAGACGGTCGTGCCCGTCGATCCACCCGCGCAGCTGGTGGTGACGCCGCCGCCTCCGGTGGTCCCCGATCCCGTGCCGCCGGCGGAGCTGTCGTCGCACGGGGAGCGCCCGATCGCGGTGATGCCGGAGACCATCGCCACCGCCAAGGCGAAGCTCGTCGAGAAGTTCGGGGCGGCGTCGAAAGATCGGATCGAGCGCGGCGTCGATCAGGTGGCCACGATGTGGCGCACGACCGATGGTGACCTGGTCGCGTTCTGCCTCGCGCAGTTCGTGGCCGAGCCGGCGGCGCGCGATGCGCTGTTCGCGCGGCTGGAGGCGACCATCGAGCAGATCCGGGGTCACTTCCAGGAGCTCGGCCGCACGGTGCGCTGGGGCACCGAGGTCGACACCGGCCCCGCGCTGCCCGTGGACGAGCTGCTCGCGGGCTACGACGCGAGCGCGCACCTGGTGGACGATCTGTTCGGCTCGAAGGTCGGCTTCACCGTGCTCCTGAACTTCCCGCTGACGACGCTCGCGGATCGGATCCGCGACGCCGCGAGCTACAGCCGCCGCACCTGGGCCGAGCTGCGGCTGACCCGGATGGTGGAGTCGCGGATCCCGGGCGATCTCGCCGCGGGTGTCAGCAGCGCCGAGGTCGCGGGCGATCAGTACATCGCCGGCTACTACCTGTGGATGCACCACGTGCTCGGCACCGACGGGAAGCGCCGGTTTCCGCAGAACAAGCACCTGATCACGCACTGGAACCTGCGCGACGAGCTCAAGGCGAACTACGCCGACGCCGATGGCCTCGCGAAGCAGCGCACGATCGCGGCGGTGATGGACCGCATCGTCACGCAGACCATCCCGCGCGCGGTGATCGACAACCCGCGGCTCGACTGGGATCCGGTCACGAACCAGGTGACCGTCGCGGCCGCCGGGACGGTCGAGGCGGACGCACCGAAGGATCGCCCCACGGCGCCCTCCGACGCGCGCGAGCCCGATGCACGGTTCGAGCGCGTGATCGCCCACTTCAAGGCGGCCCGCGCGGTGGATCGAGTCTCTCCACTCGCGCCGACCAAGCTCGATCGGGCGTTCACGGCTGCCGAGCTGCCCGAGGTCCGCGTGCGGGCGATGCTCGTGGAGATCCTCGAGTCCACGCTGGCCAAGGATGCGGCGAAGCAGATCGAGAAGCAGCTCGGCCGCCCACTCGAGCCGCACGACCTGTGGTTCGACTTCGCCGCCGGCTCGACCGCCGAGGGCGATCTCGATGTGGTGACCCGCAAGCGCTATCCGACGGCGGCGAAGTTCGAGGCCGACATCCCGCGGATCCTCCGCGATCTCGGGTTCGCTCCGGCGCGCGCGAAGTACCTCGCCGAGCACATCACCGTCGATCCATCACGCGGCGCCGGGCACGCGATGGAGGCGCAGCGGCGCACCGACAAGGCCCATCTCCGCACGCGCATCGAGCCGGGCGGGATGGTCTACAAGGGCTACAACATCGCGATCCACGAGCTCGGCCACAACGTCGAGCAGACGTTCTCGCTCTACGACATCGACCACACGCTCCTGCAGGGCGTGCCGAACACCGCGTTCACCGAGGCGCTCGCGTTCCTGTTCCAGGCCCGCGCCCTCGAGCTGCTCGGGAAGCCGCGGCCCAAGGGCGATGCCGAGAAGCGGCGCGTGCTCGCCGACTTCTGGAACACCCGAGAGATCGCGGGCTCGGCGCTCGTCGAGATCGATGTCTGGCACTGGCTCTACGACCACCCGCAGGCCACCGCGGCGGAGCTCCGCGAGGCCACGGGGCGGATCGCCGCCGAGACCTGGGATCGCTACTACGCGCCGATCCTCGGCGCGAAGGGCCTGCACCTGCTCGGGATCTACAGCCACACCATCACGTCGCCGCTCTACCTGTTCAACTATGTCGTCGGGCACATGATCGCGTTCCAGGTCGAGGAGCACGTCGCGGGCAAGGACAAGGCGACGTTCGCGACGGAGTTCGAGCGGGTGTGCCGGATCGGCAACATCCTCCCGGATCTCTGGATGCAGCAGGCGACCGGCAAGCCGGTGACGCCGAAGCCGCTGCTCGACGCCGCGGCGCGCGCGCTCGCGCCCTGAACGCCCCTCGGTCAGGTCCGGAGCGGCGGTCTGGGCAGTTACGCGGTCCTGAACCGGGCACCGTGGATCGGCACCGGAGCGAAATTGGCGATCCAACGTGCGTCCCGGACCCAGAACCGGTCTGAAAGGGCTTGTCCGGGCCGAATAACTGGGGCATAAGTGCCACCTCCGTTCTGTGGAAGTTGCCTATGCCCAAGGTCAAGACTCATTCCGGTGCCAAGAAGCGTTTCAAGCGCACGGCTACCGGCAAGTTCAAGTTCGGTCACGCGTACAAGCGCCACTTGCTGACGAATCGCAGCCAGAAGCGTAAGCGCCAGGCCCGCACCGGCGCGTACGTCCCGGACGCGCACCACCACCAGATCGCGCTCCTGCTGCCGTACAAGGACTAGTGCTATGCCCCGCGCCAAACGAGGATTCAAAGCTCGCCGTCGTCGCAACCGCATCCTGAAGGCGGCCAGCGGCTACCGCGGTAAGCGCAACAGCTGCCACGCGATCGCCAACGAGGCGGTCCAGCACGCCTGGATGCACATGTACCGGTCGCGCAAGGTCCGCAAGCGGGACTTCCGCTCGCTGTGGATCCAGCGCATCAACGCGGCCGCTCGCGGCCTCGGCGCCACGTACTCGAAGCTGATGGGCAAGATCGGCGGCGCGGGCATCGAGCTCAACCGCAAGATGCTCGCCGAGATCGCGATCAGCGACCCGGTCGCCTTTAAGGCGATCGCCAGCGCGTAGCGACCCGGTTGTTCTGCTTGAATGACGGCGGCTCGCAAGAGTCGCCGTTTTTTGCGTTTCGTGCGCCGAGCGCGCGAGACGGTACTTGAGGAGCTCATGAGCGCCAGTGATCTGATCGCGAACCTCGACAAGCTCGCCGACGAGTTCCTCGCCTTGATCCAGCCGCTCGTCGACGAGCAGGCGATCCGCGCGACCCAGGCCCAGTTCCTCGGCAAGAAGGGCAAGGTCTCCGAGGTGATGAAGGAGCTGTCCAAGCTCCCGCCTGCGGACCGGCCGCTGGTCGGCGCCGCCGTCAACAAGGTCAAGCAGACGATCGAGGACCAGGTCTCGCGCCGCCTCGGGGAGCTCGCCGACGCGGTCGCGAAGGCCGATCTCTCGCGGGTGGTCGATGTCTCGCTGCCGGCGCGCCCGGCCCCGCGCGGGCACCTCCACCTGCTCACCCAGGTCCGGCTCGAGGCCGTGCAGATCTTCTCCGAGCTCGGCTTCGTGGTCGCCGATGGCCCGCAGATCGAGACCGACTGGCACACGTTCGAGGCGCTCGCGATCCCGAAGGATCACCCCGCGCGTGACATGCAGGACACGTTCTATCTGTCCGAAGACATCGTGCTGCGTACGCACACGTCGCCGGTGCAGGTCCGCACGATGCTGACGCAGACCCCACCGATCCGGATCATCGCGCCCGGGCACGTCTATCGCCGCGATGACGATCCGACGCACTCGCCGATGTTCACGCAGATCGAGGGCCTCGCCGTCGACGAAGGGATCTCGTTCGCGGATCTGAAGGGCGTGCTGATCCACTTCGTGACGCGGTTCTTCCAGAAGGACCTGACGGTGCGGCTGCGCCCGAGCTACTTCCCGTTCGTCGAGCCGGGCGCCGAGGTCGACATGCAGTGCAGCTTCTGCGGCGGCAGCGGCTGTCGCCTGTGCAAGGGCACGGGCTGGATCGAGATCGGCGGCGCGGGCGTCGTCGATCCGGACGTGTTCGCGCACTGCAAGATCGACAGCGAGAAGTACACCGGGTTCGCGTTCGGCATGGGCCTCGAGCGGATGGCCATGCTTCGCCACGGCGTGAACGACATCAAGTACTACTACGAAGGCGACGTTCGCTTCCTGGAGCAGTTCTGATGAAGGTCCTGTGGAGCTGGCTCCTCGAGCTGTGCGATCTCGACACGCAGCCGACCGTGGAGGAAGGCGCGAAGGCCCTGACCCGTGGCGGCCTCGAGATCGAGGGGATGACCAACCTCGGTGCGGGGTTCACGGGCGTGGTGGTCGCCGAGGTGGTGGCCAAGCAGCCACACCCGCAGGCCGACAAGCTGACGCTGGTCGACGTGATCACCGATCGCGGCGGCGCCGTGACCCAGGTGGTGTGTGGCGCGCCCAACGTGCCCGCCCCGGGCCGGAAGGTCCTGTGGGCTCAGATCGGCGCCACGCTGCCCGGCGGGCTCACGCTGTCGGCCAAGCCGGTGAAGGGCATCGTCTCGCCCGGCATGCTGTGCGCCGAGGACGAGCTCGGCCTCGGCGACGATCACGCGGGCATCATCGTCCTGCCCGAGGACGATCGCACCCCGCTCGGCGCTCCGGCGCAGGTCGCGCTCGGGCTCGATGACTGGATGCTCGAGGTCAACGCGCCCGCGAATCGCGGCGACGTGCTGGGACACCTCGGCGTGGCGCGCGAGCTGGTGGCGATCCTGCGCGGCCGGCTCGTGCTGCCGGAGATCGATCTCGCGCCGTTCGCCGGTCCGCCGGCCGCACGCCAGACCGAGATCGCGATCGCCGATCCCGACGCGTGCCCGCGGTACATCGCACGCACGATCGAGGGCGTCACGGTGGGGCCCGGGAGCTCGGCGCTCGCGCGGAAGATCGCCCAGCGGCTTCGCGCGGTGGGCGTGCGCTCGATCTCGAACCTCGTCGACGTCACGAACTACGTCATGTTCGAGCTCGGCCAGCCGCTGCACGCGTTCGATGCGGACACGCTCGGCTCGGGCACCGTGGCGATCTCGCACGCGAGCGACGGCGAGGAGTTCACCACGCTCGACGGCGTCAAGCGGACGCTGATCCCCGGCGATCTGATGATCCGCGATGGCGCCAAGGGCATCGCGCTCGCCGGCGTGATGGGCGGCCTCGACTCGGAGGTGACGGCCAAGACCACGCGCGTGCTGCTCGAGAGCGCGAGCTTCAAGCCGATCCTGATCCGCAGGACGGCGCGGCGGCTCGGCCTGCACTCCGAGGCCTCGCATCGCTTCGAGCGCGGCATCGATCCCGAGCTCGCCGAGCTGGCGTCTGCACGCGCGGCGCGCCTGCTGTGTCAGGTCGGCGGCGGCAAGGTCGCCGGCACTGCCGTCGACGCCTATCCGCAGCGCCGGGTGTCGCCCACGTTGAGTGTGCGGATGGCGAGGGTGCGCATGGTCTCCGGCGTCGCGCTCGCGACGAGCACCTGCCGCGATGCGCTCGAGCGTCTGGGCTGCACGGTCGGCGGGACGGACGCGGTGCTCGAGGTCACGCCGCCGTCGGCGCGCTCGGACATCGCGCGCGAGGTCGACGTGATCGAGGAGATCCTCCGCATCGTCGGCTACGAGACGGTGCCGTCGAGCTTGCCGATCCTGCGCCAGGCTCCTGGGGTCCGCGCAGCAGATCGTGGTGACACGGCGCGGCTCGCGTTGACCGCGGCCGGGCTCGACGAGGCGATCACCTATGCGTTCCAGTCCGCGGAGCGCTGCAACGCGCTCGGCGTGGCCGGCTCGGATCGGCGCGCGCAGCCGATCGCGATCCGGAACCCGATGAGCCTCGATCAGGCGGTGATGCGTACGTCGCTGCTGCCGAACCTGCTGGCGGCGATCGCACGGAACACGAGCCACGGCCGGCCCGACGTCGCCCTGTGCGAGGTCGGGAGCGTGTTCCTGCGGCGCGGGGAGGGCGCGGCGGAGCGCCCGCTGCGCGAGCTCGCCGACGAACCGCTGTGGGCCGCCGCGGTGCTCGCCGGCAAGCGGCCCGGGCAGATCGGCGCGGGTACGCCGTGGGACGTGTTCGATGCCAAGGCGTTCGCACTGGCCGCGATCCGCGCGGTCGCGGGGAACGTCGAGATCCAGGCGCGCGCGACCCACACGATCCCGTACCTCCACCCGGGCGTCGCCGGGGAGCTGGTGGTCGGTGGCACCGTGATCGGCTGGTTCGGCGAGGTGCACCCCGAGGTCCGCAAGCGGCTCGGCGTGGACGCGCCGGTGTTCGCGTTCGATCTGGATCTCACGAAGCTCCCGCTCGCGGCGCCGGCGCAGATGCAGCCGATCGTCCGGTTCCCAGGCTCGTCACGCGATGTCTCGCTGCTGCTCGGCGCGGCGATCCCCGCCTCGCGCATCGAGGAGGTGATCGCCACCGTCGGCGAGCCGCTGGTCTCGGCGGTGCGTCTCCTCGAGGACTATCGCGACCCCAAACTCGGCGAGGGCATGAAGAGCATGCTGTGGTCGATCCTGTACCGCTCGCCCGACCGCACCTTGACCGATGCGGAGCTCGACAAGGCCCACGAGGCGATCGTCTCGCGGCTGATCGAGAACCTGCCGGCGCAGCGGCGCTGAGCCGACGGTCGATCGTTCGGTGGGAAACATCACCACCCCGCGGCGCGGGATTCGCTATCCTGGAGGGGTGAAAGCACCTTGGCTCGGTGGGGTCGCGATCGTCGGAGCGCTCGCGGGATGTTATTCGCCCTCGATCGAGCCGTGCATCTACGCGTGCAACGACCAGGCGTGCCCCAACGGGCTGACCTGCAACAACGACCACATGTGCGCGCTCGCGAAGGGTGATCGCTGCGTGGCAGGCGGGGACGGCTCGATCGCGGACGTTTCGGTCGACACATCGTGCGGCTGGCCGGTGACGACGAACGTCGACGCTTGTGCGCTCAACGCGCAGAGCGTCAACTTCAACCTGACGGTGGCCACGACCGATCGAGTGCTGGTCGACACGGACCTGCTCACGATCGCGAACGGCGCAGGCCCGATCGGCGGCGTCACGCTCGCGGACGTTCCCCAGACGGAGGCGACCGCACAGCTGCCGCACGTCGCGCTCCTCAGGCTCGGGCTGCTCGCGATCCCGGCCGGTGCGACCTTCTCGGTCATGGGCAAGCGACCGCTCGTGATCCTGGTGAACGGGCAGGTCGTGGTCGATGGCGTGATCGACGTGTCCCCGGTCATGGATATGACGGTGTGCCCGACCGCCGGACAGACCGGGATGGGGTCATCGCCAACCGGGATGACGGGCGGGGCGGGCGGCGGTGGCGGCGGTAGCTACGGGCCGAACAGCATGGCCACGGTAGGTGCCGCGGGTGGTGCCGGTGGCTCGAACACCGGGGCGAACCCGGTGGCGGCTGGCGCGAACGGGGGCCCGGGGGGCATGATCTCGGGCGGCGTCGGGCCCGAGCGGTTGAGCCCGTTGCACCCGGGGTGTCCGGGTGGAGACGGAGGGGCCCGCGGGGCGAACGGGTTGCCAGGTGGCTGGGGCGGTGGTGCGCTCCAGATCTCGGCGCGCACCTCGATCTCGGTGGGGGGAGATCCGCGCTCCGGGCGGCGGGGGCGCCGGGGTGCTGATGTCGAACATGATGGGCGTGGGCGCCGGCGGTGGTGGCTCCGGCGGCGCGATCCTCCTCGAGGCGCCGTCGATCCTGCTCGCGAACGGCAAGCTGTGTGCGAACGGCGGCGGTGGCGGCAACGGCGGATCGCCGGCCCAGAGCGGGCTCGGCGGTCAGGGCGGCGGCTGCACCCTCACCGGCGCACCGGGCGGAAGCCCGACACAGAGCGAAGGTGTCGGGGCGACCGCGACGGTCAATGCCGTGAGCGGGGCCGGCGGCGTCTCGGCCACGATGGTGCGCGGCGGCAGCGGTGGTGGTGGGGGCGTGGGCCGGATCCGGATCAACGGCGTGGTGATGATGACTGGAACGCCGCTGTCCACGCCGGCGTTCTCTCACCCGTAGCGTTGTAGGCTCGCGGCGATGGCGTTCCCGTTCGGTCGCTGGGTGATGATCGAGCGGCTCCCCGAGGAGCCGATCGTCGCCTTCGTCTATCTCGATCAACACGCCGGCCCGTCGGCGAAAGGTGGGCTCGAGAGCGAGTCTCGCCAGCTCGCGACGATGCCGTCGCGCACCGTGCGCCTGTCGCCGCAGACCAACCTGCGCGAGCTCACCGACGACGAGATCACGGCGCGCAAGCTGCCCTCGCAGCCGAGCTGGCTCACCTCGTTCGGGCCGCAGCCAACCGCGAACGCGCCGTGGCGCACGGATCCTCACCTCGCCGGCAAGTTCCATCCGCAGTTCCCCGACGACATCCAGGTGCTGGTGCACGACGGTGATCCGCGGCGGATGCGGCGCGGCCCCGAGCTGTGCTGGGTCCGCGTGCAGCGGATCGATCGCGCACCCACGCGGCCGGTCACCGGCGCGCACGGCCTCGAGAAGAGTCACTTCGTCTACGTCGGCGAGCTGCTCAACGGTCCGCACACGCTCGAGAGCGTGAAGAAGGGGGACCGGATCAAGCTGCTGAGCGTGGCCGGCATGCCGCATCCGCTGCACGTCAACGACGACTACCTCCGCGAGCGCCTCGAGTGGCAGATCACGCCGTGCGACAAGTGCGGGGCGAGCGAGTGCTTCGACCCGCCGAGCGTCATGGCGCGGGTCCGGTTCCCCGATGCGCCAGCGGACTCCGAGATCCAGGCGTTCACCTCGTTCTGCGCGAACCCCAACTGCGGCGGGGTCCAGGCGCTCAAGCGGCTGTAACAGGGGTCAGACCCCTTTTTCCCCCAAGCGTCCATTGGGCTAACGGGGATCGCCGTGACATTTCACGGTGTTAGTTGCCGGCCGGCGCGGGAGTCGTGTAGCGTCTAGGGACCATGGCACGCATGACGAAGGCGGACATCATCGAGGCGGTCTACGAGAAGGTGGGTGGGTTCTCGAAGAAGGAAGCGGCGGAGATCGTCGAGACCGTGTTCAACGTCGTCAAGGAGACGCTGGAGCGCGGCGAGAAGATCAAGATCAGCGGATTCGGCAACTTCGTCGTACGCGACAAGAAGGACCGGATGGGCCGCGATCCGCAGCGCGCGGTGCCGATCCTGATCCCGGCCCGTCGCGTCCTCACGTTCAAGCCGAGCCAGGTGCTGAAGAACATCCTCAACGGCCTTCCGCCGGTCTGAGTTCCCCCGGGCGCTTGCAGGCTCGGTGTGGATGGAGTAACCACTACCCCTCTGAAATCGAGGCGTAGCGCAGCCTGGTAGCGCACCAGACTGGGGGTCTGGGGGTCGCAGGTTCGAATCCTGTCGCCTCGACCAAGTTTCCGGCCGATCGCCCCCAGCGATCGGCCACTTTATTTATGGCGCGCCCCCTGGTCCTCTGCTCGAACGACGATGGCATCGAGGCCCCACACCTCGAGGCCCTCGCATCGAGGTGTGAGGCGTTCGCCGACGTCCTGGTGGTTGCGCCGGAGCGGCAGCGCTCCGCGGCCTCGCACGCGATCACGCTGCACAAGCCGCTGCGCCTGACCGAGGTCCGCCCCCGGCGGTATTCGCTCTCCGGCACGCCGGTGGACTGCGTGTACCTGGCGATCATGAAGCTGTGCGACCGGAAGCCCGACGTCGTGGTCTCGGGCGTCAACGATGGCTTCAACCTCGGCTCGGACGTCTTCTACTCCGGAACCGTGGCCGCCGCGGTCGAGGGGGCCCTGCGCGGCGCCGCTGGGATCGCCTGCTCGCTGGCGCCGCGCGCCACGCAGGTCGATGCGGCGATCGACTTCGCGGCGGCGGTGGTTCGTGCCGCGGTCGCCGAGCCGATGCCGCGCGGCACCGTGCTGAACGTCAACCTGCCGGGGACGGGCGGGGACGAGTACCAGTGGACCACGCTCGGGCGGCGGCTCTACGAGGACGATGTCGCGGAGCGCAAGGATCCGCGCGGACGTCCGTACTACTGGGTCGGCGGCGGGCCTGCGGGGCACGACGACGTGGAAGGCACCGACTGCGTGGCGATCGCCCGCGGCTGGAACAGCATCACGCCGATGCACCTCGATCTGACCGATCGGGGCCGGATCGCTGCGCCGCCGTGGACGCTCGAAGGCTTTCGCGTGGTGGTAGGCTCCGCGGGATGAAACGGGTGATCGCGGTCCTGCTGGTGACCATCGTCGCGTGTGCGTGCCCCAGCAAGGCGACCAAGACCGGTGGTGGCAGTGGGAGTGGGACGGCGGGATCGGGCTCCGCGGTGACCCCGCCGGCCGGCGGTTGCGATGGCGCGCGCGCCAAGGTCGAGCAGCTCTATCGCGCCGAGGCCCAGGCCAAGGAGCCCAAGCGTGTTGAGGAGGCCGTGGCCGACAACACCGCGATGGTGCTCGCGGAGTGCGCGAAGGATCCGGCGAAGGGCGCGGCGTGCATCGCGAGCGCGCCCACGCTCGCCGATCTCGAGGCCAACTGCATGCCGAAGCTCGACGATGAAGGCACCGAGGGCGACGCCCTCAAGCACTGATCGCGCACGCGCAACCCACGACCCGAGGACGTGTCCCCATGGTGATGAGGAGCTTCGCTAGCATCGTCGTGATCGTGACGCTCGCCGCATGCGGCGGCAAGCAGACCCCGAAGGGCGGAGGCGGGGAGGGGAGTGGCGAGCCCAAGGGCGTGGTGCAGGACACCCGCACGCCGATCGAGAAGCGACGTGACCTCTCGTGTGACGAGCTCGCTCCGCGCCTCACGCAGTGCGCGGTCGACGAGGCCAAGGCGGACGTCGCGGCCGGCAAGATCAGCAAGGCCGAGCTCGACAAGGACACCGCGCCCGACATCCTCCGTAAGAACACGGACGAGGCGAAGAAGGCATGCAAGGTGCCGATGTCATCGCGACAGGTCCGCGTTCTCGAGGTCTGCCTGAAGGCCGAGACCGAGTGCGCTCCGCTCCAGGACTGCCTCGGGCACCTGAACGACGGCGGCAAGTAGACCGAGCTCAGTAGCTGCCGCTGTCGCTGTCGCGGCTACGGCGCTTTGCGTCTTCTTCTTCGACGCGGATCATCAGGTGGATCTCGGTGCCGGGGAGCGGCAACGGGCAGAACCACAACGTGAGCTCGAGCGCGGGCTTGTTGTCACCGCGGAACACCCGGGCGCGGCGTTCGCAGGGCTTGCCGTCGACGTGCGCCGAGCGCACGGCGCGCATCAGGCCCGGGACCACGCCGTTCAGCGTGGTCTCGGACACGTTGAGTCCGTCCACGCCCTCGTCCTGCCCGAGCAGCCGGCAGAACGCCTTGTTCGAGAACTCGATCCGACCGTCGATCGAGATCAGCGCCTGCGGGACACGCGAACGATCGAACGCCGCGATCACGGTGGCCTCGCGGGGACTCTCGGGCTTGATCGTCCCGCTCGCACGGCGCCGGCGCCCCATGTCGAGCATGTCCATGACCGTGTTGAGCTCGTAGCGGAACGCGGCCGCCGAGCCGTGGCGATGCGCCGGATCCTTCGCCATCGCACGCAGCACCAGCGCCTCGAGTGCCTCGTCGATGTCCTCACCTCGGCGGAGCGAGGGCGACTGCGGCGGCTGGTTGATGTGCGCCATCAGGATCTCGACCACGTTGCCGTCGAACGGCAGCGAGCCCGTGAGCATCAGGTACGCGAGGACGCCGAGGGCGTAGACATCCGCCGCGACGCTGGGCGGGCCACCCGCGGCACGCTCGGGCGCGAGGTAGTGGGGGCTGCCGTTGACCTCCTCTTCATCCTCACCGCCGGGCCGGCGCGCGAGGCCGAAATCGAGGAGCCGTGCGACGCGCCGCCGCCGCGCACCGCTGCTCGCGCTGTCGGTCTCGCCCGTCAGCATGATGTTGTCGGCCTTGACGTCCCCGTGGACGATGCCGCGCCGGTGGATGTGGTCGAGGGCGTCGGCGATCTGGCCGAGGATGTCGCAGGCGCGACGCACCGACCACGGGGCCGCGCCCTCGTTGATCAGCGGCTCGCCCTCGACGAGCTCCATCACCATGTAGGCGCCGAACTGCGAGTCCTCGCCGAAGTCGACGACCGACACGATGTTCGGGTGCGAGATCTCGCTCGCGAGCTTCGCCTCCTCGTTGAACCGTGCACGCGCTGCCGAATCCAGCGCGAACGCCGGCGAGATGATCTTCAGCGCGAACGCTTTTCCGAGCTGCAGGTGGCGAGCGCGATACACCTGGCCCATCCCGCCCTCGCCCAGACGTCCGTCCAGCGCGTAACGCCCCCCGACCGTGGCGTCATCCCCCATACACTCGATACTAGAGCAGTAGAGGGGGGCCCTACCAAACCACCGAAGATAGTTTCGGACAGCCGGGAGTGCGGATCTCGAATCGGTCGGACCGCTGAGAGCGAGCTACCGGTAGCTGGTCCACATCTGGTTCATCCGCGTGTCCTGGCCCGCGCTGAACGTGTTCATGCAGGCGTCGTCCGTGTAGTCCATGAAGTTCCGGATCGGGTCGAGCCCCGGATACCGGCTGCCGACGCAGGTATCGCGGTTGACCGGGCATCCGAACGCTGCCGACTTCTCCGCGGGCGTGTCGGACACGCCATCGTTGGACTTCGAGCAGCCGCCCTGGAACGTGTGGTAGAGGCCCATCCAGTGACCGACCTCGTGGGTCGCGGTGTCGCCGAGGTTGTAGGGCGCGGCGGTGCCGCCGGGCAGCGACGAGAACAGGATCACCACGCCATCGAGCTTGGGCTGGCTCGTGTAGCTCGACGGGAACGTCGCCCAGCCGAGCAGGCCGCCGCCCATGTTGTTGGTGTAGAAGTTCAGCGCGTTCGAGCCGCCCTTGCGAAGCGCGGTCTTCATCGCGGTCTCCGAGGCGCCACCGCTCGACGTGTACCAGGTCGAGTTGTTCGTATCGTCCACCGTGGACAGCGAGAACGAGAAGCCCGAGCTCGCGTACGCGGCGTTGAGGATCGCGAGCTGATCGTTCAGCTGCTGGGTCGAGACCGCGCCGCCGGTGCCGTCCGAAGCGTGGATCCGGTGCACGTACACGGGGATCACGTGGGAGGCGGTGAGCGTGGCGGTGTCATCGAGCGAGGCAATGCGGGCCTCGATCGCATCGCGCTCGAGCGCCGTCGGCTCGATCGTCGCGCAGCCGCGATGGACGGTGCTCGATCCGGGCTCCTGAACGCCGGCGACCTCGTGATCGTTGATGGTCTGGTCCGAGTCGTCCGCACATGCGACCAACGAACCGCCGAGTGCTGCTGCCAGAAACAGAAACTTCTTGTTCATAGAGCCTCCCAGTTGCGGCGCAGCGTTGCATGGTGACGATGTAGGGCGGCTAGCTCCACCGTTCTGAGCAGTGCTGACTTTTGCGGGTGCAACGCGGTGAGGATCGTGAACGCCCGTACACAGCGATGCTGCGGCGAGGCAGCAGGCCGCCTTCGCGCTCGCGATCCTGATGATCGGATCTGTGGCGCACGCGGACCCTGATCCGGCCCGCACGCAGACCGCGATGGAGGACTACTTCTCCGGCGAGAAGCGGGGTGGGCTCGTGCTCGTCGGCATGGGTGCCGCCGGTCTCGCAGCGGGTGGCCTCCTGCATCGCGAGGGTGGCGATCTCGCGCGGGGGATGTCCTACCCGTTGCTCGGGTTCGGGGTCGTGCACGTGGCAGCGGGGATCTTCGTCAACGTGGCGTCGCGTCGGCGGATCACCCAGTTCACCGATCAGATCGGAACCGATCCGGCCGGGTTCGTCGCGACCGAGCGCACCCGCATGAAGGGCGTCGCCACCACGTTCACCGCGTTGAAGATCGTGGAGGTCGTGCTGATCGCCGGCGGGCTCACGATGGCGGGCATCGGCCATCGAACCGATCGCAAGAGGCTCGAGGGCGTGGGTTACGGCGTCGCGATCGAGGCGGGCCTGACGCTCGGCTTCGACATCTTCGCGGCGCGGCGCGCGGATCGCTATCAGGACGAGCTCGCTGCGGCCGACGTGACCACCCGACTCGACGCTGGTGGTGCCCGGATCGTGATGGTCTCGCACGGCAGGACGTTCTGAGGGGCCAGCGCTAACTCCGCGCCGGGGCAGGGGCTTCCCGCGGAGCGCTTGCGGATCGGAGGCGCCTCGGGCAGAGTCTGCCCTCCCGATCCCTTAGCTCAGTTGGATCAGAGCGGTGCTTTCCTAAAGCACAGGCCGCAGGTTCGAGACCTGCAGGGATCACGAGAATCTTCACACCTCGCCTCTGCAGCGACGGTGGCTGCCCCTGGTCGGACGATCAGGCGGGTGGCACGGGGCCGAGCGGCGAGTCGAGCGCCTCGCGCGTCTTCTGCAGCAGGTCGTGTGCGCTGAAGGGCTTGCCCAGAAAGGGCGCGTGCCCGTCGATCATGCCGTGGTGGACGATGGCGTCATCCGAGTAGCCGGACATGTACAGCGTTCGGATACCGGGGCGGAGGGTGAACAGCCGCTTGGCCAGCTCGCGGCCGCCGAGGAGCGGCATCACGACGTCGGTCAAGACCAGGTCGATGGGGCCTGCGTGCTGCTCGCTGAGCAGGAGCGCCTCGCCGCCGTTGGCCGCCGTGAGAACCGTGTAACCCGCGCCCGAGAGGATGCGGTGGGTCAGATTTCGCACGCTGTCATCGTCGTCGACCACCAGCACGGTCTCGGTGGCGACCACGGTGCCCTCGCGGCTGGGCGCCTTGCCGACACTCGGCAGCGCGCCCTCGTGGCGGGGGAGGTCGATCTCGAAGGTGGTGCCGTTCCCCGGAGAGCTGGCGACCGAGATGTAGCCATGGCTCTGCTTGACGATTCCGTAGACGGTTGAGAGCCCCAGGCCGGTGCCGCGCCCGACCCCCTTGGTGGTGAAGAACGGCTCGAAGATGTGCGCCATGGTCGTCGCATCCATGCCCGTCCCCGAGTCGGTGACCGTTATCCGCACGTGGGGTCCCGCCACACTGCCCGCGCGGCGCGCGAGGTAGTCGGCGTCGTGCTCCACGTTGGCCGTGGAGATCGTGAGCGTGCCCCCACGCGGCATGGCGTCGCGCGCGTTGACGGCGAGGTTCATCATCACCTGATCGAGCTGGCTCGGGTCGGCGAACACCCAGCCCAAGCCCGGATCGGGCAGCAGCGCCAGGCGGACGTCCTCGCCG
Organism: Myxococcales bacterium; assembly: GCA_016720595.1. Lineage (GTDB taxonomy): Bacteria > Myxococcota_A > Polyangia > Haliangiales > Haliangiaceae > JABFXX01. The sequence goes on along the minus strand of JADKKI010000002.1, from coordinate 207,962 downwards.
ATCACCCGCCGGAGCATCTTCTCCATCTCGCCGAGGAGCCGGTTGATGTCGAGCGCCACCGGCTCCAGCACCTGCTTGCGGCTGAACGCGAGGATCTGCCGGGTGAGCGACGCGGCGCGCTCGGCGGCGAGTTCGATCTCGCGCACGTCCTCGCGCAGCGGGTCACCCTCGGGGAGTGACTCGCTGACGAAGGTCGCGTAGCCGAGGATCACGGAGAGGAGATTATTGAAGTCGTGGGCGATGCCTCCCGCGAGGCGACCGATGCCCTCCATCTTCTGCGACTGGAGCAGCTGGCTCTCGAGGTCGAGGTCGCGGGTGATGTCGCGCTTGACGGCGACGTAGCTGGTGATCCGCCCGCTCGCGTCGCGCACCGGCGAGAGCGAGGCCTCCTCGGTGTAGAGCCGGCCGCTCTTGTGCTTGTTGACGAGGCGGCCGCGCCAGGTCTGCCCGCTGCTGATCGTGTCCCACAGCACGCGGTAGAACGCTGCGTCGTGCTGGCCGCTCTTGAGGAGCCGCGGGTTGTGACCGAGGGCCTCGGCGCGGGTGTATCCCGTGACCCGCTCGAAGGCGGGGTTGGCGTACTCGATGTTGCCTTGCAGGTCGGTGACCACCACCACCTCGGCGGCCTGCTCGATCGCGGTGACCAGTCGCTCGCGGCTGGCCTCGGCGACCTTGCGCTCGGTGACGTCGGTGGCGCAGCCGATGAGGCCCACGACCCGGCCGGCGGCATCACGGAAGGGCGCCTTGGTGGAGAGGAAGATTCGGTTGCCATTGGGCGTGGGCACGACCTCCTCGACCGCCTCCGTGACCCCCGACCGCATCACCCGACGGTCGGCGTCACTGATCGCCTTGGCCGCGGCCTGATCGACGAAGATCTCCGCATCGGTCCTGCCGAGCACCTCCTCGAGGGTCTTGCCCATCGCCCGGAGCGAAGCCGGGTTGGCGAAGAGCCAGCGCCCCTCGGTGTCCTTGAGGAAGATCGGATCGGGCGCGTTGTCGCGGATGGCCGCGAGGAGCGCCTCGCTGCGCCGGTGCGCCTCCTCCGCCTCTCTCCGGGCGGTCACGTCCACGTAGGCGCCGACGGAGCCGATGAGCTCGCCCTGGGCGTCGCGCAGCGGCGAGGCGCCCCCCAGAAGGTGACGGACGCTGCCGTCGCGGAAGACGACCGCGAACTCGTAGTCCGACACCACCACGCCGCGCTCGGCGGCGACCCGTCCGGGCAGGTCGGCGGGCGCCACCTCGACGCCCCCTCGCATGATCGTGAGGTTCGCCGAGCCTTCGCCGTTCGGCGCGCCCTTGGCCACGTTGGCGCCCTGCGGTTGCCGAAGGAGCTGCGCGCCAAAGCGGTTCGCGGAGACGTGCCGCGCCTCGCGTCCGCGGGCGATGAACACGCCGGCCGGCACCGCGTCGAGGACCGCCTCCAGCTCGGCCGTCCGGGCGCGCGCCTGCTCCACGGCCACCGCCAGCCGATCCTTCTCGGCCGCGAGCGCCACCACCAGCTCCTCGCGCGCATGCTCGGCGGCAACGCGGGCCGCGCGCTGACGAAGGCCCTTGATGCCGAAGGCGACGTTGCGCGCCAGGTCGCTGAGCAGCGCCAGTTCGGGCTCGTCGAAGGAGTCGACCTCGCTTGTGTACATGGTGATCGCGCCGATGGGTTCGCCCTCGTAAACGATGGGGAGCGCGGTCGCCGAGCGATACCCCCTGGCGAGGGCCTCTGCCGCCCACGGGCGAAGGTTCTCGTCGAGCGTGAAGTCGTGGCCCACCACCGGTTGACCGCTGCGGATCGCCCGGCCAATGGGGCCGCCGCCGAAGGGACCGTCGGACCACTCGAAGCGCATGGCGTCGACGTAGCCCTGGTACTGCCCCGCGTGCGCCACCGGTCGCACGGTGCGCGCGGCGTCGTGCTCCGCCAGGCCAAGCCAGCACATCCGGTAGCCGCCCCCGTCGACCATGATCTGGCAGACCGCGTCGAAGAGCGCCTCCTCGGTGGTGGCGTGGAGGACGGCCTCGTTGCACTTCGTCAGCAGTTGGAGGGCGCGGTTCGTGGCGCGCAGAGCGGACTCCGCGCGACGGCGCTCGCGCAGGTCGCGCAGGATGACGTAGTCGAGCGCAGGGCCCTCGGTCGGGGGCACGCGCCCGAGGGTGACCTCGGCGGGCACGGGCTCGCCGCGGGGTGGGCGGAAGGTCAGCTCGACGGCGAGCGGTACCCCCTCCACCCGCTGCGCGATAAGATCCCCCCACGGTGTCCCCGGCTCGACCAGTCCGTGGAGGCCGATCTGGCAGAGCTCCACCTCACTGCAACCCAGGGCACGGCACGCCGCCGGGTTGGCGCGCACGATCGTGCCGTCGATGCGGGTGATGAGCACTCCATCAAGCGAGTGCTCGAAGAGATCCTCGTACCACCTCTGCAGTCCCCGCAAATCATCCCTCCGAGTACGAGGCCTCCAGGCCCCATCACGGTTGGGCCCGGGCTTCGTCAAGCTACGATCCTGGGCAATCGTCCCAAAGCCCACACTACCGCAGATTGGCCGGTGAACGCATGGGCGTCGCACGGATGGGCCTCAACCGCGCCGAGGAGCCGCGGTACTCCTCGCGATCGAGGCGCTCCTGAGATCCGAGCTGACGATTCCCCGGCTCACGCGTTGATCACGCGGTGGTCATGTCGCCCTCACGAGGAGGTGGCGCATTCGTGGGGAATGCAGACCGTCAAGATCCTCCTGTCATCCTCCCTCCTGTTCTCTACCGCCCTGTTCGGCGCCGCGTGCGGCGACGATGGGGCCTCCCTCCAGCCCGACGCCGCGGTCATCGATCCGCCGCCCGATGCGCCGGTCACGCCGATCGACAAGTGCCAGGTGCAGCCCACGGCGTTCGATCCGCAGCTCGCGTGGTTCGGCGCGAACAAGACCGACCTGACCGCATGGTTCGACGCGGCCGGGTGCAAGTCCGCCGGCTACGACGCCGCGCACAAGCCGGTCGTGACGCTCGACTGGGACAACACGATCAGCAAGAACGACTTCGGCGATGCGATCACGTTCTACCTGATCGCAAACAGCAAGGTCCGCCAGCCGCCGAACCAGGACTGGAAGCAGACCAGCGCGTACCTCACCGATGCGGCCGCCACGGCGCTCAGCGCCGCCTGCGGGACCACCGTCGCGGCGGGCGATCCGCTGCCGGCCAGCAACACCGCCTGCGTCGACGAGATCCTGAGCGTGTACGTCAACAGCGTGACCAAGGCGGGCGCGGTCGCGTTCGCGGGCCACAACACGCGCTGGATCGAGCCCTCGTACGCGTGGACCGCGCAGCTGATGGCGGGCTACACGCACGCGGAGCTCCAGCAGTTCATGGTGGCGGCGGTGACTCCGCAGCTGGCGGCGGCCGAGGGCACGACGCAGACGATCGGCACCACGACCGGGCTCAACGCCTGGCTGCGGATCTATCCGCAGAGCAAGGACCTGATCACGGCGGCCAAGAGCCGCGGGTACGACGTGTGGATCATCACCGCGTCGCCGCAGGATGCGATCGCCGCGGTGTCGATGCAGGCGGGCGTCGATCCGAGTCACGTGATCGGCATCCGCTCGATGACCGATGGCGCCGGAAAGCTGACCTACAAGTTCGAGGGCTGTGGGGCGATCGCCGATGACCAGCAGCAGATGATCACGTACATCCAGGGCAAGCGCTGCTTCATCAACAAGGTGATCTACGGCGACACCACCGCGAACGCGATGCGCCGCCGCCCCGATGGCAAGCGGCAGTACTTCGCCGCAGGCGACTCCGACACCGACATCGAGTTCCTCCGCGACGCGACCTACAAGTTCGTGCTCAACCGGAACAAGAAGGAGCTGATGTGCCAGGCCTACTACAACGAGGGCGATAGCTGGCGGATCAACCCGATGTTCATCGGGCCGAAGGCTGCGCAGGCCACGCCCTATGCGTGCGCGACCACGGCCTGCAAGGACGAGAACGGGGTGTCGACCCCGTGCCGGGACCTCGGCGGCAACGTCATCCCCGCGCAGGCCGACATCGTTCATCCCTGAACCCGGCCTGTTCCGGGTACATGGCCCTACCTCGGCCCGCTACGAAATCGTGACAATCACGGGAACCGCGGCCAAACCCCGGTGTCCCTCAATCGTGGTTCGACGTCACGTGCTCGCCGCCCTCGCGTCCGCGATCGAGGCCGCGGACGACAACGTCGCCCGGACGTCCCTGGCGCAGATCGACTGGATCCTGCGCGGGCGTGCACGCCGGCTGCTCGAGGCGGCGCTGCTCGAGGCGGCGCTCGCGACCGGCGTCACCGACTACACCGATCCGGCGGCTGTGCGGCACGTGCTCCGCGCCGCGGCGTTGATCGTGCGGCGCGAGCGCGTGGATCTGACAGATCCGATGAAGGTCGCCGCGGCACACGAGACCCACGAGCTCGCGGCGCCGACGACCTGGCCGATCGCGACCATCGTCGCCGGCGCGATCGCGTTCGCGACCGCGACCACGGTCGCCGCGGCAACGGCGTTCGTGGTCAAGGGCCCGCCCAAGCCGTATGCGTACGAGCGGCCCACACCACCTCCCGCGATCGGCGTGTTCCGCGAGGGTGGGGCGCCGCGGCGCGATCCGGAGATCGAGCGGATCCTCGGCCAGAACTTCCCGGCGCTCGTGCTGACCAGTGCGGCGATCATGCACGGGGCGCCGATCGACGAGGGCAAGCGAGCCGCGATGCTCGCCTCCCTGCGCGCCGAGCCGGCGATGGCAGCGCACGGCCCCGCACTCGGCGGCGCCTGGACCGAGATGCTCGCCACGCTCGAGCAGTGGATCGTGCTCACGCCGGGTGACCGCGCGTGGGGCGAGACCTCGACCGAGCTCCGCGCACGGATCGATGTGGTGTCGGATCAGCTCGCGGCGGTCGAGCTCGGCTACTACGTCGACCCGGAGATGCTGGGCGAGCACCCGAGGCGTCGCCAGGGCATCTTCACGTACCGGATCGAGACCGTCGGGTTCGTGAAGGCGAACGATGCCCAGGTTCGCGTGCTCGATCTTCGCCGCCTCGACACGATCGGCGGTGGCGCGGCGCTGCTCGGCCTGACCTCCGAGGAGCTCGAGGATCCCGTGGTGCTGCTCGATGCGATCGATCACAAGCTCGCCACACAGGTGCTGCCCGTCCTGGTCGGTGCACCGTTCCAGCTCGGAGATGACAGCTGGGCGCGCACGCGCGGTCGCTCGCTGTCGGTGGCGGCGGGTGCGGCGATCCGGCGCGAGCTCCTGAGCGCGCTGTACACCGACGTGCAGTCCGCCGAGCGCGCGACCGCGCGGACCCGACAGCTCGTGGTGGCCTCGGTGCGGCACCACGAGGCGCAGCACAAGCTCGACAAGGCGGAGACGCTCGCATATCCGCTGCCGCTGGCGCGGATCCTTTCGGAGCGGAAGAACGAGGAGTTCGCGGTGCGAGCGCGCTACGAGCTCTCCGGGTACGTGAGTCAGATCGCGAGCGACACGTGGCTGCCGCAGCTCACGCTGTGGAGCCTCGCGCGCCACGCCTTCCGTCGCGGCGGGCCTCGGATCGAGGAGGCGTACGTCGCCGTCGTGGTGGTCGAGGGGCTCGCGCGGCAGCTCGGGATCGAGTCGAAGGGCCCGGTGGTCCACGGCGGCGAGATCGATCGCGATCGCCTCGCGGCGCTGGTCGGCCCGCTCTCGATCCGCACCACCGTCGAGCTGCGGTCCGCCGCCGCTGCGCTGTGGGCCGAGCTGTTCGAGCAGCCGCTGACCCGGCTCTACGACTGAGCCGTCAGCCGTGGCAGCGCTTGTACTTCTTGCCGCTGCCGCACGGGCAGAGGTCGTTGCGCCCAGGCGTGGCCGCGGCCCGCGCGCGGATCGCGCCATCGACGTAGTACCAGCGGCCCTCCACCTTGCGGAACCGTGAGCGCTCGTGCTGGGCGAACGGGACGCCCTTGGTGATGCCACGGGCGATGAACTCGACGATGCCGGAGTCGTCGGGCTCCCCGCCGCGCTCGGTGGCGACGATCTCGAGGCCCTGCCACGTGGTGTCCTGCGACCAGGCGGTGGCGGCCGCCCGATCGATCTGGTCGCGGCTCGCGGCGTCATGGGTGGCGACCACGTAGTCGATCAGGCCGCGCACGTACGCGCTGTACCGCGATCGCATCAGCGCCACGGCGGTGGGCGCCGGCGCGCCCGCATGGAACCGGCCGCAGCACGCGGCGTCTACCTGGCCAGAGCCACACGGGCAGAGGTCGATCACGGTCGGGAACTGTAGCCCCGATCGAGGCGCGGCCGCCGGCATCGGAGTAGGATCGATCCCGTGAGCGGGAAGCGATTGTCGCCGAGTGACGCGATGTTCCTCTACGGCGAGTCACGGGAGACGATGATGCACGTCGCCGGGCTCCTGCCGTTCACCCCGGCGCCCGGCACGGCCCCCGATCATCTGCGTGACCTGATGGACGAGGTCCGCGAGGCGCCGGTGCACGCGCCGTGGAACCTGCGGCTCCGCTCGCCCGATCTGCTGCGCAACCCGCTGCAGTCGTGGATCGAGGAGGACAACATCGATCGCGAGTACCACGTGCGCCGGTCCGCGCTGCCCACACCGGGCGACGAGCGCGAGCTGGGCATCCTGGTCTCGCGTCTCCACGGGTACCCGGTGGACTTCCATCGCCCGCCCTGGGAGGCGCACCTGATCGAGGGGCTCGAGGGTGGCCGGTTCGCGCTGTACGTGAAGGTTCACCACTCGCTCGTCGATGGGTTCTCCGCGATGCGCGTGCTCTCGAATGCGCTCTCGACCGATCCGAACGATCGCACGCACCCGCTGTTCTTCTCGGTGCCGCCAAAGATCCGGCCGCCGCGGGAGGACAAGCCGAAGGACCACGACAAGGCCGAGCCGGAGGGCGTGCTGTTCCCGGAGCTCCTCGCGGCCGTCCGGACGCAGTACGGCGCGAGCAAGACCGTGGCGAAGGCGCTGATGAACATCGTGCGCTCGCGGCGCGCCGGCGATCACGAGCTGGTGTCGCCGCTCGAGGCACCGCGCTGCATCCTGAACGCACGGATCAGCAAGAGCCGCCGGTTCGCGACGCAGAAGCTGGAGACCGCGCGGCTCCGAGCGGTCGCGAAGGCCGTCGGCGGTACGCTCAACGACGTGATCCTCGCGCTCTCGGCGGGGAGCCTGCGCAAGTACCTCATCGAGCACGATGCCCTGCCGTCGGCGCCGCTGGTCGCGATGGTCCCGGTGGCCGTGCGCGCGAAGGATGACGAGGGCGGCGGCAACGCGGTCGGCGCGATCCTCGCCTCGCTCGCGACCGACGTCGCCGATCCGGCCAAGCGGATCCAGACGATCGTCGCGTCGACGATGCACGCGAAGTCACAGCTCCAGGGGATGTCGAAGGCCGCGATCCTGTCGTACAGCGCGCTGCTCACGGCGCCGTCGATGCTGCAGATGATCCCTTCGACGGCGGGGCACGTCCGGCCGACCTTCAATGTCGTGATCTCGAACGTCCCTGGCCCCGAGGAGGCCCGGTACTTCCGCGGCGCGCGCCTCGAGGCGGCGTACCCGATGTCGATCCCCGTGCACGGCCAGGCCTTGAACATCACCTGCAACAGCTACGCGGGCAGCGTGGGCTTCGGGTTCACCGGCTGCCGCGACACCGTCCCCCACCTCCAGCGGCTCGCCGTGTACTGCGGCGAGGCGATGGACGACCTGGAAGAGGCGCTCCGATGAGCCACACGAACCCGGGTGATCAGCAGCTCCGCGAGATCCTCACCACGGCGAAGACGATCGCCATGGTCGGCGCGTCGTCGAACCCCGAGAAGCCGTCGTACCGGATCTTCGAGCAGCTCCTGAAGGCCGGTTATCACGTGATCCCGGTGAACCCGCGCGAGACGTCGGTCCACGGTCAACGCGCCGTGGCCTCGCTCGCCGAGATCGCCGAGCCGATCGACATCGTCGACGTGTTCCGCCGCTCGGAGGACACGCCCGCGATCGCGGACGAGGCGATCGCCGCCGGCGCGAAGGCGCTGTGGCTCCAGCTCGGCGTCACGAGTGAGGTGGCAGCGACCAAGGCCACCGCCGCCGGGCTGACGGTGATCATGGACAAGTGCATCGGCGCCACGCACCACGCACTGCACATCGCGCCGCGCAGCTGAGCGGCTCCGGGCACAGCCTACGGGATCACGAGCCACCGCAGCGCCGCACGGGCGGCGTGGGCCCGGCGCACCACGGTAACTCCATCGGCGAGCTCGGCGAAGAGCGCCTGCTTGTCGGTGATCCGGTCGCGGGCGGCGAGCCGAGCCGCATCGATCTCGGGGACCAGCGTCCGCAGCACGATCTCGAGGGTCAGCGCCGGGAGGTCGGCATCGGGTGAGGCGAGCGGCAGTGCGGCGGCCAGCGCATTCGCGGCACGCTTGGCATCCCGGGGCGTCTCGATCAACGCGAGGGCCAGCCCCCCGTCGGGATCGAACAGCGGCAGCGCGGCATCGAGATCGCGGCCCGTCCGCGTGGAGATCCGGTCCAGGCCGCCGCCGAGGACGCGCGCCAGCAGCATGCGATCCGGAGCGGGGAGCGCCAGCTCGACCTGGACGAGCCGCTCGAACGCGGTGGGGTCGGCGCCGAGCGCGGTGGCGTCGCGGAGCGCCGTGGTGCGCCGATCGATCGCGATCACGATCGACGCGTACGGGATCGCGGCGTACATGCGCAGCGCCGTCAACACGCCGCCGAGCTCCGCGGCCGGGAGGCGATCGAGGTGATCGATCACGATCACCAGCCGCTTGCCGAGCTGCTCGAGGTTCTGCGCGATCTCCGCACGCAGTGACTCCGCCGACCGCTCGAGTGCCCCGGCGACGTCGACCTTGACGCCCGCGAGCTTCGCGATCCCCGAGACGATGCCGCCGTAGCTGGTCAGCGTGTTGCGGATCTTGTCCGAGGCCTCGACCACGCCGAGCGCCTCGAACATCCGTCCGAGCTCCGTGGCGAGGGTGGCCGTGACCGCGGCGGCCGTGGGCATGCTCGTGGCATCGAATGCGAGGAGCGCGAGCCCTGCCTCTGCGCCGAGCCGAGCGGTGACCATCCGCAGCACGGAGGACTTGCCGGCGCCACCATCGCCGGTGAGCGCGACGAGCCGCGGCGCCGTGACCGGGGCGGCGATCGCGAGCTCGCCGAGCCGGGTGGCGACCGCCGAGCGCGAGAACAGATCCTCCTCCGGGCCCGCGATCGGGACGTCCGGGAGGAGCTCGACGTTGGGATCGACCTCGGCGGCCATCGCGGCGAGGCCGTCTACTCGAGATAGATCAGCGCGTCGTAGTGCGTCTGGGTATCGTCCGCCCACTCGGGCGAGGCATAGATCCGCACCTGGTAGCCGGTGGTCGCGGCGATCACCGCCGAGAGGAAGTTCTCGTGATAGCCGCTGTCGCTGCTCGGGCCGCCGACCGTCGAGTTGTTGGTCGCGAGCTGGAGATCCACGCGGGTGTCGGTGAAGTCATCGCCGGGCAGGGTGCGGATCCGGACCTTCTTGCCGGCATCGTTGGCGCCGGAGGTGAACTTGAACCAGTCCTCGTCCGTCTTGGTGGCGAGCTGCGCGTTCTCGACGAGGCAGGGCAGGGTGCAGGCGATCGCGCCCGCGGAGGTGCTGTTGCCCGGCTCGGTATCAGCGGCGACCGTCAGGAGCGCGCTGCCCGCCTTGATCGAGTAGCCGCCAGACTCGCCGCTGAGGTCGAACAGCACCGCGTAGAACTTGCCGGAGGCCTTCGCGACCTGGCGCTGATCGGCGCCCGTGCCGAGGAGATCCGCGAAGTGGCCGCTCGCCGGAAGCACCGCGATGCTCGGAGAGCCCATGCCCGAGGTCGAGGCCTGGAACCGCGCGAGCGCCGGGAACATCGCGGGGGTGAACTCGTAGAGGAAGGACTCGTAGCCCTTGGCCGCCGTGGCGGTGGTCGGGGTGCCCGCGGTGAGCGGCATCGCGGTGCGCGCCGCGATCTCGATGTTCGCGCCGAGCGGGAACTGCGTGGCCGCGCCCGTGGGGCCGCTCTCGATGTTGAGCGGGCCGCTCGCGGCGTCGATATCGATCAGCAGATCTGCCTGCATCCCGTAGGGCGAGACGCTGGCGATCTGGAGGCGGGTCCCGGTGCCGGCCGTGGCGGTGACGCCGGTGTAGACCAGCGGGCTGAAGAAGCCGTCGCCGGTGGTGGAGGTGTCGAACGGCGTGTCGAAGTCGTGGTTCACGATGTCGACGACCGCGATCGCGCCCTGCGCGGCGGTGCCGCGGACGGTGACGGTGATCGGCGACGCGATCTCGAACGCCTGCTTCAGGGTGACGTTGTCGCCGCCGGTGACGACGACGTCGCGCAGGCCGAGCGGAGCGGTGGGGGCGATCGTGATGTCGGCGAACAGGGCGGTGGGGCTGGCGACGGTCACTGAATCGACCGTGACGCCCTCACCGAAGTTCACCTTGGAGCTCGCGCCCCACTCGGTGGCATCGCCGGAGATCTCGACGCGGACGTGGCGCCCGAGAAAGCCGGCCGCGGGGAACACGCCGCTGGCGGAGGGATCCGTGCCGCCGCACGCGGCGAGACCGAGGATGAGAGCAAAGCTAGCGAGGTTGCGCATGAGGCCACGGAACGTACACGAGGCCGCCGCCGGATGAAGTCAAAACCGTCACCGAACCGATCTCGTCCCCGTGCGCGAAGTCACGAGCAGATCAGCCGAAGAACAGGCGGAGGAACAGGGCGGATCTCAACGCTTCTTCGCGTTGCCCGACAGGCGGGCCTCGATCGCCCGGACCTCGCTCCTCGCCTCGGCGTGCGAGGCCTGGATCTCGAGGACGATCTGAAAGTGGCGGAGGGCCTCACGGTCGCGGCCGAGCATCCGTTCGACACGGCCGAGCAGGAACCGCGCGGCGACCGGCTTCGGGGACTTGTTGATCGCGCGCTCGAGGTAGCGGCGCGTCTCGACCGCGGTCTTCTCCTTCTCGGTCGACGCACAGAACTGCGCCCAGGCGTGCATCGCGTGCATGTCGACATCTTGAGGCGCGAGCTCGACGGCGCGCTGGAAGTGCGCGATCGCCTCGTGGGGCTCGTCCCGGCGAAGCGCGGCCTCGCCCTTGCGGAACGCCTCCATCGCCGGGGCGCGTGCGAGCTCGTCGGCCGTCGTGGTCCGCGGTGCAGTGGGTTCGCCCCCGGAGATCGACGCGACATACTCCTCGCGGCGGACCGGATCGGTCAGCACCGAGAACGCGTTGCCCATCGCTGCGAACAGGCGTGTCGCGTTGCCCGCCGGATCATCGACATCGAGCTCCGCGAGCTTGTCGGGGTGGAGCTGTCTGACCAGGTTCAGGTACGTCGACCGGACCAGCTCGATCGGTGCATCCCAGGGCACGCCCAGCAAGGCGAAGTAATCGGCCCCTTGTTCGAGGACGATCAACCGTGCGGCGACCAGCGCCGCGGTCTTGCGCGCCGTGCTGGTCCGCGCGATCGCGGGCGCCCCGGTCGGAGTGCGGGGCTGGCGCGGCGCTCCATCGCTGGGCGCGCGGGCGACCACGGGATCCGCGGTCGGGGTGCGCAAGGGCTGCTCGCTCGTGGTCCGAGAGCTCGGCGGCGCACCGCCGGGCCGAGGTGTGCGGTTGGTCGGCGGATTGAGCGGATCGATCGCGAGGGGCGTGGTGGTTCGTGTTGGTGTGGTCCCGCCGCCGCGATTGCGTGGCACGCCGGCCTCGTCGGGCCCGTTGACCGGGCGTGCCCCCCCACTGACCGTGCGCGATTGTACGGGCGGGGTCGGCATCCGCGCGGGGAACGGGTTGTCGGTGGGCGTGCGCGACTGCACCGGCGGCGTCGGCATCCGAACCGGAAACGGATTCTCCGTCGACGTTCGACCGATCGCCGGCGGAGTCGGCGTGCGCAGCGGGAACGGGTTCTCGGTGCCCGCGCGATCGGGCCCGGAGATCGGGCGGCGCCAGTCGTCCTGCTCGACCTGTCCGGAGATCGGTGGGGTCGGCGTGCGCATCGGGAACGGGTTCTCGGTGCCCGCGCGATCGGGCCCGGAGATCGGGCGGCGCCAGTCGTCCTGCTCGACCTGTCCGGAGATCGGTGGGGTCGGCGTGCGCATCGGGAACGGGTTCTCGGTGCCGGGGCGGCCGGCCTTGGGCGGCGTGGGGCTCCGCACCGGAAACGGATTCTCCGTGGGGATCCGAGGAGCACGTGGATCGGCGAGGCCGGGCGTCGGCGTACGCGTCGGGTACGGGTCCTGGGTCGCGGTCCGGGAAACGAACGGGCCGTAGGGTGCCGGCTCGGGCTGGGGATAGGGCGGCGCCTCCGCCGGCGGCGCGCTGGGGGCCCGCAGTGGTGCGCTCGGCGCGCGCTTGGGAGGCTGGACGGCGGGCAGCGTGGCCGCACGCGGCATCGCCGGGGCCTCGGACACGTCGCACGCACCGCAGGCAAACAGCGCATAGACGACGGCCTGCACCATGCGTGGATCGATGTCGCGATGTGCGGCCTCGAGCTCGTAGAGGCTGGTGCCTGCGCGCAGCTCGACCAGCACGGTGCGCTCCGCATCGGTGAAGCCAAACCGATCGAGCACCTCGATCGCATCGGCCTTGAGCTGGAAGTACGCGCCGAAGTGTCGGATGCCGTTCGTGAGCCGCTGCTCGGAGAGGTTCATGCGCGCGCCGAGGTAGACCACCGTGCGGATGTCGAGGCCGGGCCCCGGGATGACCGGGATCGTGACCTCGTCCTCGACGGTGAACTCGCCGACATCGACAGAGAATGTCCGGGCAGCACGCTGCGCCACCAGCTTCTCGCGGAGCGTCTCCACCTGCTCCGGGGTCAGGCGCGCCATCTCGGCGACGACCTCGACCTCGTCGCGCTCCGGCTGGGCCGCGATCCGGCGTGCGATCGCCGCGACCTGCGACGACGACAGCAGGTGGTTGGTCAGCGCGACGCGCGGTGCGGAGTCCGCGGCATTGGCCGACCACGCGCCGATCACGCCGCCGAGATCGAACGCGATCGCATAGTCCCTGTCCTCGGCGCGCAGCGTCAGCTGCCCCGTGAGCCCACGCAATCCCAGCGCCCCGAGGGTCTGCCCCCACGGCCGGTCGCGCACTTCACCTTGCACGAGGACAGCCACGCGGGATCAGGCTCCCGGAATTCCGGGGCCGACGCAAGCACCTAAGCACCGGCACCGCCTCACGGATCCTTCAGGGTGGCCGGAATTATCGCCCTGACAAATCGTGAGTCCACCTCGTACGCCGTCAGGCACGCGGAAACCGTGGCGCCCCGTACGAACCGGGCGGCCGGTGATGTGTACGCTCCGGGGACACCCACGATCTGTTTTCCTTGGATCGTTCGCGGGGGCAGCGCGTTTGCGCCCCATGCGGAAGCCTTGTCTCGCCCTCGCGGTGCTCGTCCCTCTGGTGCCCATGACGGCGACCGCCGATGAGGACGAGGCGCCGCCGCTCTCGGTCTATGGATCCGCCCGGCTCGACATCCTCGCCGACGATTCGCGGATGTCGGACATCCACGCGCCGTTGTTCGTGGAGAACGAGCCCAGCACGGGGCGGCTCGATGGCGAGCTGACGATGACCCCGCGGCTGTCTCAGATCGGCCTCGGGATCGACGAGTGGCAGCTCGACGAGCGCGGGCACTACCTCGGCGAGGGCAAGGTGGAGATCGATTTCGGCGGAGGGACCGGGACCAACGTGATCCGGCTTCGCCACGCGTACGCGACGATCACCGTGCGGCACAAGTTCGAGATCCTCGCGGGCCAGACCTGGGACCTGATCTCGCCGCTGTCTCCCACCGTCCAGAATGACACCCAGCTGCTGTTCGCCGGCAACACGGGCGATCGGCGGCCCCAGCTCCGGCTGTCCGCGCTCCCGATCGACAACGTGCGCGTCGCGGTGGCGGCTGCGGCGTCCGGATCTCTCGATCAACGCGATCTCGATGGCGACGGTCAGGTGGATGGGATGGCCGCAGGTACGCCCATGCTCCAGGGCCTGATCGAGCTGCGGCAGCCGATGCGGCGCGGGCAGGTGATCCTGCTCGGCCTGTGGGGGCACGTCGCGCGCGAGGAGCTCGCGGACGGCACGCGCTATCCCTCGCGGTCGATCGGCGCGCACCTCCAGGTGCCGAGCCCGTTCGTCACGTGGAGCGGCGAGTTCTATGGCGGCACCAACGCCTCCGACATCGGCGGCGGGGTGGGGCAGGGCGCGAACCCGATGAGCAAGCGCGCGGTCCACTCGATCGGCGGCTGGCTCGAGGTCGCGCTCGCGCCGACGCGAAAGCACGTGGTGGCCCTCGGTGGCTCGGGCGACTTCGTGCGCGGCGACGACGTGATGACCGGCGAGCGCTCGGGCAACGGCACGGCGTACGCGGCGATCCGCTACAAGCCGAAATCGTCGCTCCAGCTCGGCGCGGAGTACCTGTACTGGAAGACGCTGTACCGCGGGACCAGCCCCGGCGTCGCCAACCGGTTCGACCTCCACCTCAGCGTGTTCTTCTAAGCAACGACGCCTCGACGCGAGCCCGTGCCGTCGGGGACACCCCGCGACTGGGGCCGCTTGGGATCGAGTTGCAGTGCTTTGGATCGTTCGGCGCGGTGGTGCGTTGGAGCCACGTGCGCTGGTCCGCTTCCCTGCTCGTCCTCGCGGCGGTGCTCGCCCCTGCAGGGGCCGCCGTCGCGGACAACCTGCTCGTAAGACCTCCACCCCCGCCGCCTCCAGCGGACGAGCCCGAGGACGCGCGACCTGCGGTCGAGTGGTCGACCTGGTTCAGGCTCGCGATCGGGCTCGCCCCCCACGAGGTCGTCGCGGTCCCGCGCGCCACCACGCCACCACCCGAGCGCAGGGGGCAGGACTCGGCCTACGAGGTGGCACTCGGTGGCGAGATGACGATCGGCGCGGGCCTCCACGGCAACCTCCGGATCGGCCCGTGGCTCGAGGTCCGGGGTCTCCACGATGTGGTCGCCGGCGGCGAGCTCGTCGTGCAGGCGATCCCGAAGAAGATCGACATGTTCTTCTACGACGGGCAGGGCGTCCTGGCGCTCCGGGCGGGAGGGAACCGTGACCACCTGACCGGGCAGCTCGCCTACGGCTATCTCGCCCCGTGGAACCTGTTCCGCACGCCCAGAGGATCCACGCGCTACATGATCGGCGTGCGGGTCGTGGCTTCGTATACGAGGAGCATCGCGGATCCGGGCGACTGGCTCGCCACGATCGGGCTCGAGACCGAGCCGGTCGGGGCCCTGCGGTATTTGCTCGGGATCCGCTCCTGGTACTGACCAGGGCCTTGCCGCCGCCGGAGCTTGGTGGTTCGATGCAGGGTGATGGGGTGCTTGTGCTGTGGTGCAGGACTGGAGGTGGGTGCGTTGTGCCGCGCCTGCGCGCAAGAGGTCACGCCTTGTGACGGCCTGATCGCCGATCACCTCCGCTCGACGGTCGAGGCCACCGAGGCGGAGGCGTGGATGGTCGACGGGTTTGGCGTGGCGCACGCGATCGCCGCCAAGACCGGCATCGGTCGCAACCAGGAGGGCGAGCTCGTGATCCTGGCGACCTCGGTCTCGCGCGAGCACGCCGAGCTCAAGCAGATCGAGAACGGCTGGAACGTCCGAGATCTGGGCAGCCGCAATGGCACGTACGTGGACGGTGCGCGCGTCCAGGGCCGCGTGCCGATGCCGGCGCGCGCCATCCTCAAGATCGGTGATGTCGCGCTGTGGTTCCTGACCGAGGTCGTTCACGAGCCGACCTCGCCGCCTTCGATGGCGACCGGCAGCATCGCTGGCGGGCTCGTGCGGTTCCTCACCGGGCAGGGCAGCGTCGAGCTGTGCCTGGTCGGCGCGAGCGATCCCACCACGGGTGGCTCGTTGCTCAGCCGTGCGGCGGGCACGGAGGCGTGGACCGATCGCGGTCTCCCGCCGCTGGAGTTCCAGCTGCTGCGCTCGCTGTGCGCCAAGGCGATCGAGGAGGCGGACTCGCCCTCGGCGGTGCGCGGCTGCGTGGCCACCAAGCAGCTCGCCCGTGATCTCCCGTTCCAGTCGAAGTACGCGAACGAGGAGAACGTGCGGCAGGTGGTGCGTCGCCTGCGTGCACAGCTCGGCGAGCTCGGCGTGGAGAGCCTGCTCGCGGTGGCGCCCGGTCGCGGGTACTACCTGTCGAGTCCCGTCAGCGCCGGTGGCGGAACAGATCGACGGTGAGCTTGGTCGCGGGGGTGGGGCTGGAGTTGCTGCTGGGATCGATGGCGACCTGATCGGACTTCCACCGCGACATCAGCCAGCCATCGATCGCGACCGCGACGATCGTCACGCCGCCGATCAGGATCGCGAGCGCCCACGAGGACAGGAACAGGATCGCCACGGTCGCGACGCCGCCAGCACCGGCGAGCCGCGCGATGAGCCATGCGTTGCGAGCGGGTGAGGTCATCGCGGGTCCCTTCACCGCTCAGGGATAGGGCCTCCCCCGGCCCGCGGCACCCCCGTTCACGGGTTCCTCACGTTGGCGGCTTGGCCTGGTGCTTCCCGAGGTCGACGTTCATCGTGACCGTGGGCTGATCGGTGATCTTCGGATCCTCCGGCTGCGCCCGGAACTCGTCCCACCACGCGCGCGCGTCTGCAGTGGTCCATCCGGCCACGCGTGGGATCTCGTCGAGGGCCGCCGCCAGCTCGGCCGCCGAAGCGAAGCGCGCGCTCGGGGCCTTCTCGAGGCACCGCAGGATCGCGAGCTCGAGGCCACGTGGGATCGGCGCGCTCGTGACCTCGCTCGGTGGGGTCGGCTGCTTGGTGATGTGCTGGAGGCACAGATCGATGTCGGTCTTGCCCTCGAACACCTTGCGGCCGGTGAGCAGGAAGTAGCCCACGCAGCCGAGCGCATAGAGATCCGAGCGCGGGCTGACGAGGGCAGGATCGGTGAGCTGCTCCGGCGCGATGTACGCCGGCGTGCCGAGGACGACCTGGGTCGATTGACCGTCGCTGTGGGTGAAGTCCTTGACCAGGCCGAAGTCGACGACCTTCGCGACGTCGGGCACGCCACCGCGCTCGCACAGGATGATGTTCGCCGGCTTGATGTCGCGATGGATCAGCTTGCGATCATGCGCTTCCTGTAGCGCGCCGCACACCTGCGTGAGGATGTGGATCACCCGGCCCGCTGGCTGCGATCGGTAGCGCCGTACGAGCTGATCGAGATCGATGCCGGCGAGGTACTCCATCGCGTAGTAGAAGACGCCCTCGTCGCTGCGGCCGTAGTCATAGACGGCGACGGTGTTCGGGTGCGTGAGCTGGCTCATCTCCTGAACCTCCCGCTCGAAGCGATCGAGGTTCTCGGTGCCGAGCTCGGGGCGCAGCATCTTCACCGCGGTGGGACGCACCAGGAGACGGTGCTGCGCGCGATACACCTGGCCCATGCCGCCCTGACCGATCTGACGGCCGAGCGTGTACGCGCCGAGCTGCGCCGCCTCGGTGGCCGCCTGGCGGAGGCCGTAGATGATGCCGGACCCGGTCGAGGCGATCACGATCGAGATCACGGCGAGCATGAAGCCCCCGACGATGGTCGCGATCGGTGGGAGGTTCGGATCCTGGTGGCCGGTGCTGCCGAGGATCACGCCGGCGAGCACCACCGGAAGCATCGTGACACTCGACATGATCGCGGTGCGCCGCGGGCTGCTCGGCACCACGAGCGCACGCATGAACACGTTGTATCCGGAGAAGATGATCGAGGTGTAACCGGCGGGCGGAAAGTCGTACTGCGCCGCGGCCGCTGCACCGAGCGCGAGGCCGATCGTGATCGCGTACGCGAGATCGATCCCGAACATCCCCTCGAGCGTGAGCTTGCGGCGCACCAGCACGACGCGCCAGATCACGGCCATCACCGCGAGCAGCATCGTCGCGCCGGCGAACACGTAGGTCCACAGCACCGGGGTCTTGTCGAGGACGAACCGGTACGTCAGCGTCAGGAACACGATCAGGGCGACGAACGCCCAGAACATGATCTTCGAGTAGACGTTGAGCCGCGCCTGCAGCGCCGCGCGGGCTTCCTCGTCGGTGGAGGCCGCGCCCCATAGCCGCCGCTTGGTCTGCGACGCGAGTCTGCTGGTGCGCGCCGGCTCGGCCACAGCGCCACCGTACCCGGATCTGCCACCACAGGTGACCGTTCACGCCGATCTAACTCCCCACGGTCTCGCCAGGTTGCGCCGGTGTTTGCCATCTGGCGTACGGCAGCGTTCGGCGATCACGCGGATCTCACGGCACCCACGTGGCCAGTTCACGTGGGGAGGACGCACAACAGAGACAGATGGTCCGACCACTGGTCTCGATGCTCGCGGCGCTCGCGCTGACCCGCGCGGCGGCAGCGGACCCGATCGCGGCTCCGGCAGCGGACCCGATCGCGGCCCCCGCAGCGGACCCGATCGAGGAGGGCGCAGGGCCGGCCCGCAAGGCCGACCACACGACGACCCAGATCATGCGCGGGCCGTTCCAGACCTCGCGGCTGTTCGCGATGCCGACGGCAGATGTGATCGGCGCATACATGCTGAGCATCTCCGGCGATGGCAGCCTGCTCCAGGAGACCGGGCTCCTGACCTCGGCGGGAGTCCTCGCGCTCGGCTTCGGTGATCTCGCGCAGCTCGAGTATCGCCACAGCGCCGCGATCAGCGTCACCGGCGTCAACGCACCGCTGCCCGGCGTGGGCGTGCAGGTCAAGATCCCGATCCCCGAGTACCCGAACGTCCCGGTGTTCGGCGTCGCGTTCCGGCTCGGCGTGCCGCGCACCGAAGTCTTCGGCGGCACCGACGTGATCGAGCAGGTCACCGACCTCTACATCGTGGGCCGCTGGCGGTTCACCGCGTTCGACTGGCTCACCTTGCACGGCGGCACCCGGATCTCGAGCGCGAAGATCACGCTGACCGGAGCGCAGGAAGCGTCGCCGGTGAAGAAGACGCTGTACCTGCCGACCGCCGGCTACGACATCCGCATGAACCCGTCGGCGCGGATCGTCGGCGAGATCGCCCTCGCGCCGCAGTTCCACTGGACGCCGGGCAGCGAGCTCGTGCCGACCATCGGGTACGGCCTCCTCGGCCGGCTCGGGATGCGGTGGGCGATCATCCCTTCGGTCATCATCGACGGGAGCATCGGCTATCAGCTCGAAGTTGCGAACGCCGCGCCGGCCACCGGGCCTGACGCGGTCGTGCAATGGGACATCCGGCTCGGTGCCGAGGTGTTCGTTCCCTGGGGCGCGCTTGCCTGCCGCGCCGCCGGGGTGTTCTGCGATTAGCGCGCGGGCGCGCCGAGGAGTCAGTCATGAAGCGAATCAGTGGTCTCATCCTCACGACGGTGCTCATCACCGCCGCGATCGCCCGGGCACAACCACCCCAGGCCGATCCTGCAGGAGCCGGCAGCGGCGGCTCGGGTAGCGATGCCGCCGGCAGTGGCGCACAGATCGGCAGCGACGGCGCGCCCGTCGACGCGCCGCTGACGATGCCGCCAGATCAGCCGGCGGATCCATACGCGAATCAACCGGCCGTCGAGACCCCGAAGCATCACGTGACGCCCCATGGACCGATCAACATGCCCGAGGTGCTGACCACGCCGACCGGCTGGCTGCTCCCCGCGGCGGTGCTGTACTCGCGGACCTCGATCGATACCGGCGGCGGCGTGACCTCGGACTCTCGGGTCGGTCTCGGTGACGTCGCCGAGTTCGGACTCGCCACCACCGATGCCGTGCGCGAGCGCGACAACGGGCTCGACAAGCAGGTCGATCGGATCCAGCCGTACGTGACCGCCTCGTTCCGGCTCGGCCTCGCGGAGGACCGGCTGTTCCAGGAGCAACCGGGTGTGACCCTCGGGTTCCGCAAGTCGTTCGAGCGCAACCACGATGGCTTCAAGACGCGGATCGCCGAGCTCACGCTCGTCATGAGCAAGCACCTCGGCAAGAACGCGGCGATCCACATCGGTGGCGCGTTCTGGGATGCCTCCGTGGAAGGGCAGCTCGACTTCGGATCCGAGGAGCGCCGCGAGCTGACGTTCCACGATGGGCCGACGCGGAACCAGCTGCGCGCGTTCGGTGGCATCGAGGTGCGGCCGCTGCCGCGCTCGCAGATCCTCGTCGATCTCGGGTGGTCTCCGGAGTTCTGCTACCACTGCACCGACGACGCCGACAAGATCAAGCTCCGCCCGACGTTGTCGTGGGGCGTGCGCTACGCAGTGGCCGACTTCATGAATCTCGAGTCCGGCGTCCGCGTGCCCGATATCGCCTCGGCGAACTTGCTCGACGCGCAGATCTTCGGCCAGGTCACGTTCACGTCGTGGGCGCTGCGCCGCGCCGTCGATAGCTTGAAGTAGTCGGTTCCCTCCGGATCTCCCAAGCAAGCCCACCGTGAACCGCCTCGTCACCATCTCCGCTGTGCTCGTCGTGCTGGGGCTCGTCCCGGCGCGACAGGCGGCTGCAGAGCCCGCGCTCGGGCGCGTGCTGACCGCACCGACCGCGTGGCTCCCCGCGCAGGGCGGGGTGGTGGGGACGGCGGGGATCGATCGGCGCGGCGATGGCAGCATCACGCTGGCCTACGGCCTGGGGATCGCGAGCATCGAGCTGGGCACCGACACCGACGTGCGCGGCTGCACGGCATGCGACGGCGACCTCAAGGGTGATGCGCTGTGGCTCGGGCGCGCGGCGTTCCGGCTCGGCGCCCGCGAGGACGCCTGGTTTCCCGGCATGCCCGCCGTGGTCCTCGGGCTTCGCAACACGTTCGCGGCGCGTGGCCACACCTTCGGCGGGGCGCGCGTCACGGACGCGTACCTCGTGGGCAGTCGCGTGCTCGGCCCCGTGCGGCTCCACCTCGGCGCCTCGATCACGGACGGCGGCTACGGGCAGGTCTCGCTCGGCCCGACCGTGCGCCCGTTCGGCGGCTTCGAGTGGACACCCGCGCCGTATCCCAAGACCTCGGTGCTCGGCGATGTGATGTGGGTCCCCAAGCTCGCTCCCGACGCCGTGAACCTCGAATGGGTCGCGGGTTGGGGCGTGCGCTACCAGGCGCTGCGCTGGGGATCGATCGAGCTCGCGGTCCGCCACCGCCAGGACGAAGGGCTCCAGGAGAGCACCGTGCTGGTCCGGGTCAACGGTGTGTGGAGCCCCCGGCGCGATCGCAAGCCGCACTGATCGGGCTTCGGGGGATGGCGCCCCCGCAGATCGGTACGATTCACGTACGGATCTGGCGATGAAAATTCGGGCTGCGGCAACCAAGAGGAGGCAACTCACTCGTCGACCGGCGGTTGCGCTGCGGTAACGTTGCGGTACGTAGGCAACCGCCGGTCGGCGAGTTCTTTCTCGAGGAGATCCATGCGCCGCCTGCTGCTCACCACCGCCGTCGTGCTTGTCGCACCACCCGCGTTCGCACAACCGGCCCCCCGCGCCGAGATGTGCGGGGTGACCTTCGTGCGAGCTCCCGACGAGGTGCGCTACGTGATCGAGCAGTGGCTGCGGGCGGAGCCTCGTTGCTCCTCCTCGATCGAGCTCCGGGTGGTCCCCACCGATGGTGGGCTGTACCTGCTGGCCCAACGCCCCGACGGGCGAATCCACGAGCGGCTGGTCCCCGATGCACAGTCCGCGGGCGTCCTCGTCGCGAGCTGGGTCGCCGATGATTGGACGGCGCCCCCGCTCCCCGCGGAGCCCACCCCCGCGCCGAGCGCTCCGCTCACGGTGATCGTGGATCCGCTGCGCGTCGGTCCTCCCGGCACGGCCGGCGTGGTCGCCTCTGCGGCACCGCACCGTTCCCACGCTGGCAAGTGGATCTCGCTCGGGATGATCGTCCAGCCCGACAACGAGGGCGGCGGGTTTCGCGGCGAGGTGGAGCTCGCGAACGTCGGCGCGTGGAAGCTCGGAGCCGCGCTGTCGTACTCCGAACACCACCTCGACTTGATGCAATCGGCCAGCTGGAGCTTCGGCACGCTGACCACGACCGACACGCAGGTGCTCGCGCAGCTCGGGCGTACCGCGCGCTGGGGCAGGTGGGAGCTGCGAGCCGCCCTCGGGCTCGGTGCCATCCACACGCGCGCGAACGTGTGGGCCCAGGCGCAGGGCAACGGGGGCTTCACCAGCTACGACGACGACGCGACGTTTCTCGTCGGCGAGGCCACGGGCCTCGTGACCCGGCGGCTCGGCGACTCCTGGGGGCTCGGGCTCGGGCCGGTGATCTCCTGGGCCAACGAGTCCTTTGCGTCGGACTCGGTCAACCCCGGGATCCAGCGCAAGGAGGTCCTTGTCACGGTGTTCGGGAGCCTGCGGTACGAGCTGTGACCCGCGAGCGCGGACAGCTGATCCGCCTCCATCCCGAGGCGCGCGTCGCCGATCTCACGGACGAGGGCCTGGTCGCGGCGTGCGCCACGAACGATCGCGCAGCGCGCGCACTCCTGTTCGAACGCTACGTCGATGCGGTGCATCGCTTCGTGCGGCGCATGCGCGGTAGCGATCAGGACTCCGTGGATGATCTGGTCCAGGCCACATTCCTCGCGGCCTTCCAGAGCGCGGCGAAGTTCCGCGGCGGGCACGTGCGCGGCTGGCTGTTCGGCATCGCGAGCAACCAGGTCCGCGGCTATGCGCGCACCGAGATCCGGCGCAAGCGCGCCCTCGAGATCGTCGCCGAGCAGGGGCCCGCCCCGGCGCGCGGGATGTCGGATCCGATGCTGACCGCTCGCCTGCCGGGCGCGATCGAGGCGTTGCCCCACGACCTTCGTGCAGCGCTGGTGCTCGTCGATCTCGAGGGCGAGCGTGGTCAGGAGGCCGCGGCGGCGCTCGGGATCCCGGTCGGCACGCTGTGGCGCCGGGTGTTCGAGGCCCGCCAGGCGCTGCGCGCCCAGCTCGGCGGTGGCACGTGAAGTGTCCAGCACCCGAGACGCTCGCCGAGGCGGTGAGCTCGGATGACGCCGTGATCCTCGCGCACGCAGCAGGCTGTACGGCGTGTCAGGCGGCTCTCGAGGATCAGCGGGCAATGCGGGTCCTCGTGCAGCAGCTTCCGGATGCACCCCTCCCGCGAGCACACCGAGAGGCGCTCGCCGCGGAGATCCTCGCGCGGGCGGACCAGCTGCCGGCGCGGCCGCGGCGCGGCAGGCTGTTCCCACTCGTGGCGATCGGCCTCGCCGTGGCGGCGATCGCCCTGACCATCGCGTTCGTGCCCGGCCGCCACACACCCACCGCCCAGCCGATCGCCACGCCCACACCGCTGGCTCCGCCGCGACCCCAGATCACGCCGATCCCACAGCCCGCGCGCGTGACGCCGGAGTCGCCGGCCCCCGTGCCGATCGAGCCGGCGCGCGCACCCGCGCAGCTCGCGAAGGCGCGCGTCGGCGGTAGCGGCGAGTTCGCGCGCGACGGGCAGGGCGAGCGCGATCTGGTGACGCTCACCCGGGGCGAGCTGACGATCGACACCGTGGGCACGCGGCCGGCGACCGTCGTCACCGGTGATACGGCGGTCGGGGTTCGCGGCGGGCGGATCCAGGTGGTGGCAAAGCGCGGCGTGATCGCGCAGGTCTCGGTGTTCGCCGGCTCGGCGGAGATCACGGTCGCCGGCAAGCGCGTGGTGATCGAGGCCGGCATGACCTGGGATCGCAACGCGAGCCGCGAGGATTCGCTCGCGGCGTTCCGCACCGGCTGGGAGGCGCTGCGCGCCGGGCACAACGCCGACGCGATCGCGGCCTTCGAGCTCGCCACCGACGACGTGGTCGCCGAGGACGCGCTGTACTGGAGCGCGATCGCGAGCGAGCGAGATCACGACGCGGCCGGTGCGGTGCGGCGGTATCGGGCGCTCCTCGAACGGTTCCCGAGCTCGCCTCGTGCGCCCCAGGCCACCGCGGCGATCGCGCGCCTCGCGCCCTGACGCGGACCGTGCGGTCAGCGCAGCCCGAGCTCGAGCGCGCGCTGCGCCCGCCAGGCGTCGAGCTCCGCCGTGGTCACGCGTGCGGCGTGATGGAGCGTCCAGTTGAGGCAGGCGATCACGTCGTCCGGCTCCTCGATGCCCACGCCGAGGCGGATCAGCCGATCGATGCCTGCACGCGCGACCTGATCTGCGGGCGTGAAGTACTCCGAGACCGTCTTGTGATGGTTGACCTTGGTCGGGAGCCCATCGAACGACAGTGCATAGCGAGGCACGCCGCACGACACGAGCACGTCCGCGAAGTGGCGATGGCCGAGCTCGTCCGCGTCGCGCACGCGAAACGACACGATCGCGCCGTGGCGCACGTAGTCGCGCGCGATCACGGCGGCGTCTGGGTGATCGGGGAGCGATGGGTGGAACACGCGCTCGATCCCAGGATGGTGCGCGAGGAACGTGGCAATCCGGGCGGCCGAGGCGCACCGGCGCGCATGGGCCAGGGCGGCGGCGGGCAGCCCGGCGGCGATCCGTCGGGCACGCTCGTCGTCGAGGATCCCACCGCGCATCGCGATCAGGTCCATCAGCTGGTTGCCGAGCTCGGTGTCGTTGGTGGCGACGTAGCCGCCGAGCGCGGTGTCCTGGCCGCCGAGCGCCTTGGTCAAGCTGCCGACCACCACGTCCGCGCCCTGGGCGAGCAGGGGCTGACGGAACGCCCACGGCGTGGCGATCGTTCCGTCGACGACGAGCTTCGCGCGCCCGCATGCGCGCTTGAGCCCGGCGATGTCTTGCGCGCGCATCAGTGGATTGGTGAACGTCTCGGCGAACACGAAGCGGGTCTCGGGCCGGATCGCCGCCGCGACCCCCGGTAGATCGCCGTCATCGACGAACGTCAAGGTCGCCCCGACGCGCTTGGCGACCCACTCGAAGTACGTCCGCGCCTTGTTGTAGATCTGCCGGAGCACGACCGCGTGCGTGTGCGGAGTGAGCAGCGCATCGGCGACCAGCGCCGTGGCCTGCATCCCGCAATCGGTGACGACCG
Organism: Myxococcales bacterium; assembly: GCA_016720595.1. Taxonomy (GTDB): domain Bacteria; phylum Myxococcota_A; class Polyangia; order Haliangiales; family Haliangiaceae; genus JABFXX01. The sequence continues at coordinate 183,106 of JADKKI010000002.1, read as the reverse complement.
CGCACGTCGCGCCTTCGATCCCGCGCAGCGCCTGGATCAGCTCCGTGGTGCCCGGGGTGCCATAGCGGGCGTAGAGGTGCGGGAGCTCGGACCATGCGCCGTCGCCGGCGATCAGGAACGCGGCCTTGGCCTCCTGCCAGGCGACGACGTTGGGAGAGCCGAGGAGGTCGCGCTGGATCGTGCGGCGCTCGGGGTGGAGCCACGCCACGCCCTCGGCGCGCGCGTGCGCATCGAGCGCCTCGTGCAGCTCGCGGGTCGCCGCGCTCATGGCGGCGAGCGGCGGCCGCTCCTCGGGGCAGGTGGCCGGATCGAGCCACGCCTTCATTCGGAGATCCCGAGCCAGAGGGTCTGCTCCACGCGACCGAGCTCGCGGAGCTGTTCGACCACGGTGATGATCTGTGCGTCATCGCTCGGCGAGATCACGAAGCCGTGGTGCGCGACCAGCGGCTCGCCGCGCGAAGCGTGGTTCTGCACGCTGAGCCCGCCCCGGCGGATCAGCGAGTCGATCTTGCGCTGCAGCCCTGGGTGCGGCTCTGCGGTCACGCGCACGTAGTGTCGGCGCGCGGGCTGCGCCACCGGCGTCACGCGACGAGGCTCGGGCCACTGCACGGAGTTGTCCTGCGCGAGATCGATGAGGTCGCCGAGCACGGCCGTCGCGGTGGGGAGCGCGCCCGCGCCCTTGCCGAACAGGCTGAGGTCTCCGGAGGCGGCGTTTCTCAGGTAGACGGCGTTGTACTCCTCCTCGACCGAGGCGAGCAGGTGCCACTCGGGGAGCAGCAAGGGCTCGACCGCGGCGACCAGGCCCGTCGAGGAGCGCGCGGCGTGCGCGATCAGCCGGATCCGGAACCCCATCGCGAGCGCGAGATCACAGTCGGCGGGCCACAGCTCGCCGATGCCGCGCACACTCAGGGCGTCCGGTGGGATCCAGGCGCCGAACGCGCGATACGCGAGGATCGAGAGCTTCGCGGCGGCGTCGAGCCCGAGCAGATCGGCCGACGGATCGGCCTCCGCGAAGCCCTTGGCCTGCGCCTCGACGATCGCCTGATCGAGCGTGAGCTCCTCCTGCTCCATGCGCGTGATGATGTAGTTGCAGGTGCCGTTGACGATCGCCATCAGGCTGTCGACCTCGTCGGCGCGGTGCGAGAGGTGCCGGATGATCGGGATCGCCGCCGCGGCCGCGGCCTCGCACAGGAGCGGCGTGCCGGTGCGCTGCGCGAGCACGCCGAGCTCGGCGAGCTTCTTCGCGAGCAGCGCCTTGTTCGCGGTGACCACCGGCTTGCCGGCCGCGAGCGCGGCCGTGACGGCGGGCTCGACTGCGTGACCGCCGGCGACCTCGACGATCACGTCGACCTCCGGATCGGCGACCAGCTCGAGGGGCCGGGTGGTGACCGGGATGCCGGCCGCCAGCGCGCCGCGCGGCTTGCTCGGATCGCGCACGGCGAGGCGGGTGACCCGGAACCGTACGCCGTAGCGCTCGGCACACGCGCTGGCCTGGCGATCGAGTAGCTCGAGGACGCCGCCGCCCACCACGCCGCATCCGATCATCCCGATCCGGATCTCGCGGAGCGGACGCGCACCCACGCCCTCGAACCGGGCCTTCGGCGTGGTCTTCGCGAACACACCGGCATCGCGGAGCAGGCTGGCGAGCCGATCCTGATCCGCGAGGAACGCATCGTGACCGAACTCCGAATCGAGCTTCCACAGCGAGCAGGTCGCGCCCACGGCCTGGAGCTCGCGATACAGCTCGTGCTGCAGGTGATACGGGAACAGCAGATCACCGGGCACGCCGATCACCACCACCTCGGCGGTGACGCGCGCGAGCTCGGCGCGCACGGCGATCGGATCGGCGCCGAACCGACACCGGTCGATCGCCTCGCTGAGCAGGAGGAACGTCCGCACCGGGAACTTCGCGGCGAACCGCGCACCGTGGTGATCGAGGTACGCCGCGACGGGTGGCAGCGCGAGACCGGGCACCAGCACGCCGAATCGCGTGTCGAGCTCGTCACGACCGCGATACGTCAGCATCCCGAGCTGGCGGGCGCGCGCCATCCCGGTGGCGACGTCGCCGGAGCGCTGCCCATCCTTCACCAGCTCCCGCTGGAGGTGGCGGGTGGCGGTGCCCCAGCCGTCCGGACGGAGGCCGGCGCTGATCGTGACGAGTCGCGCACACCGGTTCGGGTGCCGCGCCGCGAACGCGATGCCGACGAGGCCGCCGAGGCTCGCGCCGAGGTAGGTCGCGGGCGTGGTGCAGCCGAGGCCTTCGAGCCACGCGGCGATCAGATCTGCGAGGCCGAGCGCCGACAGGGCAGGGATGGCGCCGTCGTCGAACCCTTCCCAGGTCGAACCATTCCCGGGCCAGCACGGGCACAGCACGGTCATCGTGGTCGGATCGATCAACTCGGCGCCGTGGAGCGCCGGCCACCACGGATCCGTCGCGGTGGCGGCATCTCCGAACGGGAACGGGGATGCCGTGATCCCGCCGACGATGATCACCACCGGCGCGGTGCCGAGCGCGGGCCCGAGGACGTAGCCGCCGAGGACGACGTTCGCGAGCGCGTGCCCCTCGACGACCATCTCCGCGCGGCGGACCTCTTGGCGGCGCGGGTGATACGGCGACCCGGTCGCGGGCAGGGCTGCTATCGCGGACATGCGTCCGGGATGCTAGATCAGTTTTGGCGCGGCGTCAGGCCGATCCACGGTCGTCCTTGGCGGGCCGTCGCAGGACCGCCAGACGGCGCGGCGTAGGATGCGTGCGATGAAGTACCGCGCGCTCCTGTTGATCGCGATCCTCGCGGTCTCCGCGTGCCGGATCGTGCCTCGCAACCGCCGCGAGCACCTGGCCGACCCGACGATGCAGCCTGACGAGGACGTCCTCCGGGATCGTGCCCATGCGAAGGTCCACGGCACGCGCGAGGGCGCCGCGGGTGGCGACGGCGAGCCGGCCGGCGGCGGATGTGGCTGTGCGAACTAGCCGGCCAGGCGCGCTCGCGGTCGCGCTGATGCTCGGTGTTGCCGCCAGCGCTCGGGCGGACGGAGGTCCCGGCACGCCGAGTGACGAGGCCATCCTCGGGGACGCCGTGGGATGGCGGATCGAGGACGTCCAGCTGCGCACCACGTACCTCGACCAGCGTGGCCACGGATACCAGTCGCAGGACACCAGCAATGTCGGGGTGCCGGGAAGCGAACGGATGTACGTGGTCCAGCCCTCGGCGTTGGTCCGCGTCCGGCAGAGCGCACGAGTCACCCACGAGATCGTCGTGCCGGTCGATGCCATCACCGCCGCCTCTCCGGACGCGGTGGACGCGACGTCGTCCGCCTCACGGAGGAACCTCGCCGTCGACATCGACGTTCGTTCGGCGATCCGGATCGACGACCACGGCACCGTCTCGACGCGGATCTCGGCGCACTTCGAAGAGCCGCTGTCGGGCGGGACGCTCGGTCTCGGCTATCGCCGCCGGCTCGCGGACGACAACGCGACGATCGGGATCAGCGGCTCGGTCACCGTCGACGGGTTCGACAACCGCGACCACGTGGGGAACTACCTCGGGAAGACGGTGCGGACGACGGTGGGTGCCAGCCTCACGGCGTCCCAGCTGCTGTCGCCGACGACCACGCTCGACGGCAGCTATGGCGTGACACGTCAGCACGGCACGCTCGAGACGCCGTGGAACGCCGTCGTCAAGGCCGATGGCAACTTCACCGACGAGGTGCTGCCGCGCGATCGGACACGTCACGCGATGACGGCGAACCTCGCGCAGCACGTCCCCCTCACGCGGACGACGGCGCGGCTCGCCTATCGGTACTACCGCGACGACTTCGGGATCCACGCCCACACCGTCGAGGGAGCGGCGTACCAGTACCTGGCGTCCTGGTTGTATGTCCGCGCGGCGTACCGGTTCCACGATCAGACCAGCCCGCGATTCTTCGCCACCGTGCTCGAGCCCGGCTTCGACATCAAGGCACCGCGGACGGCAGACTCGGACCTCGCGGCGTTCCGCGCCCACGAGTGGTCGTTGCAGCTGACCAGCATCAAGGGCCGGGGCCCGCTGCGTGCGTGGTCGGCCTCCGCGGAGGTCCTCCGGTACTCGCGGAGCAACGACCTGCGGATCACGGCCGTGACGCTGAGCATCGGGCGGGTGCTGTGAGCCGCGCACGAAGCGCACTCGTGCTCGGCGTCGTGCTGGCGAGCGCATGTGCGCCGTCGATCCCTCCGCCCGTTGCGCTCCCCGCCGCGGCACGGCTGCAGGATCCCGATTCGACCGCGTTCGTCGTCGCGGAGCGCTACCGCGGGAAGGTCGTCGTCCTCGATTTCTGGGCGAGCTGGTGCGCGGAGTGCACCCGCACGATCCCGCAGATCGGCAGGCTCGCCGCCGCGTTCGCTGGCCAAGGCCTGATCGTGGTCGGCGTCAACGTGGGCGAATCAGCGAGCGCCGCCCTCGCGCAAGCTCGCGCCCTGGGCATCGAGTATCCGATCGCCCTCGATCCGGAGCTCGTGTTCTCCGACCAGCTCGGCGCCGGGCGGATCCCGCTGCTCCTGGTGATCGACCGCAGTGGTCGGATCGCTCGTCGGGTCCGTGCGGTCGACCCCGAGACGCTCACGCTGATCCGGAGGCTCCTCGGTGTGGGCACCAGCGCCCCCCCTGCGACATCTCCGGAGAAACCGGCCGGCCCGGGCCGTGTCTCACTGCTACGATGAGGGCCCATGGCGGAGAGCAGCCCGCTCGCGCATAGCCCAACCCTGGTGTCCGCCCCCAAGCAGGACACCCAGGCGGGCGAGCGCCTTGCGCCGGGGACGCCGGTCGGGGAGTACGTGATCGATCGGTTCCTCGGGGCTGGGGCGATGGGCGAGGTGTATGCCGGCGTGCAGCCGGTGATCGGCAAGAAGGTCGCGATCAAGATCCTCAAGCAGGAGGTCGCGGCGAGCAAGGACGGCGCGGAGCGGTTCAAGCGCGAGGCGCGCGCGGTCAACCAGATCGATCACCCGAACGTGATCGACATCTTCTCGTTCGGGCGGCTCGACGACGGGCGCCTCTACCTGGTGATGGACCTCGTGGAGGGCCGGTCCCTGCGCAAGGCGCTCTCGGAGGGGCCGCTCGAGATCGCGACCGCACTCGAGATCCTCGACCAGATCGCCGGTGCGCTCGATGCCGCCCACACGCGCGGTGTGGTGCACCGCGATCTCAAGCCCGACAACGTGATGCTCGGGGCCGGGAACAAGGTCTTCGTGCTCGATTTCGGGCTGGCCAAGCTGCTGTCGCTCGATGACACCGCGCCGCCGGCCTCGATGCTGACCGGTCAGGGCACGTGGCTCGGCACCCCGGGCTACATGGCCCCCGAGCAGTGGAGTGCGGATGGGGCAGGGCCTGCCTCGGATCGGTACTCGCTCGGGGTGATGGCGTTCGAGATGCTCAGCGGGAGCCTCCCGTTCGCCGCGCCGACGCTGCCGAAGATGATGGAGCAGCACTTCCGGGCGAAGGTCCCGGCGCTGTCCACCAAGGGCGGCATCGCCACCAGCTCGAAGTTCGATCCGGTGGTCGCGCGCGCGATGGCCAAGGATCCCGATGCGCGGTTCCCGACGGGGCGCGAGATGGTGGCGGCGCTCCGCGAGCTCGCCGGTGGAGTTGCCAGCAAGCCCGCTCGCCACGCGCCGAGCAGGCGGGCGTGGCTCCCCGCAGCCGCGGGCCTCGGCGTGCTGGGCGTCTCGGTCGCCGCGGTGCTGGTGATTCGCGCGGACAAGCGGAGCACCACGGAAGGTGCCCAGCGGCCGTCGGCGTCACCGATCGCCGGCCGGGTGCGCGTGGAGATCATGTCGGTGCCGGCGGGCGCCGACGTCTACCGCGCGAACGAGTTCATCGGGCGCACCCCGGCGACGCTCGATCTGTCACCCGGCGCGGAGCTCGCGTTCGAGGTCCGCAAGCCGGGGTACGCGAGCGCGCGTCACCGGGGACTCGCGCCCGACACCGACAGCACACTGCCGGTGTTCCAGCTCGCGCCGATCGTCGGCTTCGAGGGCGTGTGGCTGCTGCCGAGCAGGGAGCTTCGCCAGTTCAAGCGATCCGGCGAGCGGGTCGAGGTCTCCAAGCTCGATCGCGTGGGTGGCAAGCCGGAGTTCTTCCGCCACTACGAGCTGCTGCCGAGCGAGGGGGGAGTGGCGTTCGGTGCCACCGAGGAGGTGGTGGATCAACGCGCGCCGTACGACCCGGCGTGCCACATCCCGCACAAGCTCGAGTACCAGTACGATCCGCAGACCGATGGCCTGGTCCTGCGGCGCGAGCGGGTCGGTGTGGACTTCAAGGAAGGCCACTGCGTGATCGTGTCGTCGGAGCTCGAGGCCGCGCAGGCGCTGACCCGCATGGATCGCGGCCTCACCGACGCACGGGAGACGATGGCGCCGGTCGGCCGCCCAGACCTCTCGAAGTCGAACCTGTCGAAGTCGAACATCAACGACTCGCTCGACAACAGCTACGACGCCGGCAAGAAAGACTCGGGCGCACAGCGGACGGTGCCCGAGCCGCCGATCGACACCAAGCAGCTCGACGACCTGAATCAGAAGGCCCAGAACACGAAGCCGCAGAACACCAAGGCGCCGCAGAAGAAGCCCGCACCGCCGGTCGACATCCAGACGTCGAACAAGGTCAAGCCGAGCAAGGCCGCCCCGGTCCAGTCGCTCACCAAGACCGCGCCGACCAAGGGCGGAAAGCAACAGGCGTTGCCCGATCCCGAGCCCAACGCGCCGGCCCAGCAAGCGAACCCGCCGCCCCAGCAGGCGAACCCGCCACCCCAGCAGCCAAAGTCTAACAACGCGAAACCACAAGGGGATGCCCAGATGGCGCCCAAGGTGGCGCCGCAGGCCCAGGTCCCGCCGCCTGCGATCCAGTCGAAGTGAGCCTGACCAATCGTGGGATGGCGTCCGTCCACGGATCTCGATACGATCAACAGCTGGTGGGGAACGAAGAGCTGCGTGCGCGCCAGGCCTTGCTCGACATGCAGGACCTGCTGAGTCGTGATCCGTACGAAGCGCTGGGGTTGATCCCGAGCGCGACAGCGGCCGACATCCGCAGCGCGTTCCTGACGAGGACCAAGCAATTTCATCCGGCCCGGTTCGGGCGGATGGCGAACGACATCCAGCGGCTCGCGAACGAGGTGTTCTTGATGCTGCGCGCGGCGCACGAGAACCTCGCGCGCCCGGCGGTGAAGCCGCCCGCTCCACGTCCAGGCAGTGCGATCCCGGTCGTGACACGCGGACCGTCGGGGACGGGATCCACCCAGGCCCACCCCCAGCCCGCGCAGACCCAGCCGGACAGGCCACAGGGTGGCGCGACGGGGACTGGCGGGTTTCGACCACCGACCAGCCCTCAGCCTCCGCGGCCGCCGACCGCGCCATCTCCGGTGGTCCCGCGCTCGGGCGCAGGGCCAACGACGCCAATCACGCCGACCACGCCAACCACGCGCACGGGGACCACGCGCCCAGGAATGTCTGGCCCGGGAACGCCGAGCGCCGGGCTCCGACCGAATCCGCCCGCCGTGCGGACCGGCGAGCATCAGACCACCCAGCCGTTGCCGATGCGCCCAGCGGCTCCGAGCCGCCCCGGCCAGCCTTCGCCGCCAACTCGGCTCGCGGCGCCATCACCGCAGCCACCGTCGGTGGTGCGCGCAGGGACCCAGTCCGGCGCACGCCCGCTGGCTCCAACCGGGCCCGGTTCGGCGCCTGCTTCCGGTCCCGCACGGCCGACGACGGCGGCACCCGTCGAGCGCGAGCTGGCCCCGATCTTCGAGCTATTTGCACAGGACCAGCTCGCTGCGGCGCGGGTCGCGCTCGAGACGCTGGTGGCCCGGGCACCGCAATCGACGCGCTACAAGTCGCTGCTCGCCTACGCGAAGGGGCGGGCGGCGCAACAGGACAAGCGGATCGACGAGGCTCGCGTCGAGCTCAACGAGGCGCTGATGCTCGATCCCGGGCTCCAGCTCGCCAAGACCGCGCTCACCGAGCTGATCAGGGGCCGAAGATAGGTATACTGGTCGTTGAGCGATGGGCCGCGTCATCGGGATTGATCTAGGCACCACCAACTCGTGTGTGGCGGTGCTCGAAGGCGGCGAGGCGACCGTCATCCATAACCAGGAAGGCGGGCGAACGACACCATCGATGGTGTCGTGGAACGCGGATGGTGATGTCGTCGTCGGCGCCGCGAGCAAGCGGCAGATGGTGACCAACCCGCAGCGCACCGTGTTCGGGGCGAAGCGGTTGATCGGGCGCAAGGCGCAGGAACGGAACATCCAGGACGTCGCGACCCGGCTGCCGTACACGATCGTCGCCGCGAAGAACGGCGATGCCTGGGTCGACATCGCGGGCACTCCGCGGTCTCCCCAGGAGATCTCCGCGCACGTGCTCGCGAAGATGAAGCGCGTGGCGGAGGACTACATCGGCGAGACGATCACCGAGGCGGTGGTCACGGTCCCCGCGTACTTCGATGACGTCCAGCGCCAGGCGACCAAGGACGCCGGGGCGATCGCCGGCCTCACGGTTCGCGCGATCCTCAACGAGCCGACGGCGGCGGCGCTCGCATACGGTGTCCACCATCAGCACAACCAGCGGCTCGCCGTGTTCGATCTGGGCGGCGGCACGTTCGATATCTCGATCCTCGCGATCGAGAACGGGGTGTTCGAGGTGCTCGCCACCTACGGCGACACCACGCTCGGCGGCGACGACTTCGACCGCGTGATCATCGATCTGCTCGCCGATGACTTTCAGGCCGAGCATGGGATGAACCTGCGCACGGACTCGGTCGCACTGCAGCGGCTCAAGGAGGCCGCGGAGCGGGCGAAGATCGAGCTGTCGTCCGCGATGACCACCGACGTCAACCTGCCGTTCATCGCGGCGGGCTCCGCGGGTCCGATCCACCTGATGCGCGAGATCGATCGCGGCCAGCTCGAGCGGGCCTGCAAGGCGCTGCTCGATCGGCTCGAGGCGCCGTGCACGAGGGCGCTCGCGGATGCGCACTGCACGCCGGCCGACATCGATCAGGTGCTGCTGGTCGGCGGCATGTCGCGGATGCCGGCGGTCCAGGAGCGGGCGGTCTCGATCTTCGGCAAGCCGCCGAGCAAGGGCGTCAACCCCGACGAGATCGTCGCGATGGGCGCCGCGGTGCACTCCGGGATCATGGGCGGCGAGCTCCAGGAGGTGGTGCTCCTCGACGTGACGCCGCACAACATGGGCGTGAAGGTCGCGGGCGACAAGATGTCGGTCGTGATCTCCGCGAACACCAGCATTCCCACGCGCGCCAAGAAGGTATTCGCGACGACCGAGGACAACCAGACGTTCGTCGCGATCGAGATCTATCAAGGCGAGCACGACGCCGCGTCGCGCAACCGCCGGCTCGGCCGGTTCGTGCTCGGCGATCTGCGGGCGGCGCCGCGTGGGCAGACCAAGGTCGAGGTCAGCTTCACGATGGACGCCGACGGGATCCTCGAGATCGCTGCGGCAGAGATCGGGACCGGGCAGGCCGCGAGCGTGACGATCGAGGCGGCGAGCGGGCTCACCGCGGAAGAGATCGCGCGGCTCGGCAACCGGCTCGGCTCGCAGCAGCACCAGTAGCCCGCCAAGTTCGCCCAGCACTTCGATAAGTCAGCATCGAACCGCCAGGGCGCTGCCGCGTGTGGAAGAGCGCACCGAGCGCACCGAGCGCACCGCAGACCAACCCGGCCGAAGACCACAACGGCGGCGTCGTCGATCGGAAGAGCGGCTTGCAGAACGTCCCGAACTGATCTTGGTCGGGGCGGCTTGATCCGGGCGCGCCCAGAGATCAAAGCCAGGAAGCCAGGAAGCAAGGTCGGAGAACTTTGGCCAAGTCCGCCCGTCCAAGCTGGACGGCACGGCTGGCAGGCGGCTGCGGTCGTCGAACATGCCCATGCCTTCGGTAGTACAGGATCGGCCCCCGGGCGGGTGCCCCTTTGATTCAGGAGTCACGTCGCAGAATCAGTGTTATGTCAACTCCAGGGTGTGTAACCCCGGGAATTCCGGGCGCTGGGGTCTGGTTGCTCGAACATGCGGCTGTTCGGCGTCCTGATGCTGATGTCCGGGTTGGCGATGGCGAACCCTGCGCCGGCGCCCGGCGCCAAGGTCCGGATCCCGCTCGGGCCCAGCAAGACCATCGAGGTCGAGCCGTGGACACCGCCGGCCCGCGCGGCGCAGACCTATCGCGGCGTCACCGGGCAGCCGTCCGCGGCGGTGGTGATCGATCCAGGCCCGCATGGTGATGCCCAGCCGTGGCCGTATGGGATCTGGATCCGGCCGCCCGGCAGCTCGGACGCCAACGTGATCGACACGGGGACCAACCACCTGCCCGGTTCCGAGCACGTCTCGGCCCGGCTGTCCCGGGCGCTCGATCTCGGGGTTGGTCAGTTCCTGGAGTGGCTGATGACGCCGCGGTTCGTACGGCGCGGGTAGCTCTCGCTCCGCTGTGCCGCGGCTGCGCTAAGGTCGCCCGTGGCCGCTGATCCCCTGGCGCTGTTCGGCGCCGCGACCCGGGCCTGGTTCGCGCAGAGCTTCCCCGGCGCCACGCCGGTTCAGATCCGCGGCTGGGCCCAGATCGCCGGAGGCCAGCACACGCTGATGCTCGCGCCCACCGGCAGCGGCAAGACGCTCGCGGCGTTCCTGTGGTGCCTCGATCGGCTCGCCGAGGCGCCGGCAGCCGCCGGCACCCGGGTGGTCTATGTCTCGCCGATCAAGGCGCTCGCGTACGACGTGGAGCGCAACCTGCGGGCGCCGCTCGCGGGGCTCCAGCGGCTCGGCGCGGCCACCCAGATCCGGGTCGACGTGCGCACCGGCGACACCTCGCCGAAGGACCGCGAGCGACAGCGCAAGGATCCCGGCCAGATCCTGATCACCACGCCCGAGTCGCTCTACCTCATGCTCGCCGGTCGCCAGCGCGAGCGGCTGACCTGCGTGGACACCATCATCGTCGACGAGATCCACGCGCTCGCGCCCACCAAGCGCGGGATTCACCTCGCGCTCTCGCTCGAGCGACTCAGCCACCTCGTGACCGCGGCCGGCAACCCAGATCCGCAGCGGATCGGCCTGTCCGCCACCCAACGTCCACTTACGGAAGTGGCTCGATATCTGGGAGGGGACCGTCCGGTCGAGATCGTGGATGCCAGCGCCCGCCCGGCGCTCGATCTCCAGATCATCGTCCCTGCCCCCGAGATGGACAACCCGGGCACCGCCGGCCGAGACGGCGGCGGGATGTGGCCGCTGATCCACCAGCGCCTGCTGGAGCTGATCCTCGCGCACCGGCAGACCATCGTGTTCGTCAACTCGCGCCGGCTCGCAGAGCGCGTGAGTCAGCAGCTCAGCGAGCTCGCGATCGCGACCGGTGTGGTGCCGGAGGGCACCGAGCTGGTCCGCGCGCATCATGGATCGGTCGCGCGCCATCAGCGCCAGGACATCGAGGAGGCGCTCAAGGCGGGCCGGCTTCGGGCCATCGTCGCCACCAGCTCGCTCGAGCTCGGCATCGACATGGGCATCGTCGATCTGGTGGTCCAGGTCGAATCGCCGGGCGCGGCGTCGCGCGGGCTCCAGCGGATCGGGCGTGCCGGTCATCAGGTCGGCGGGACGAGCATCGGCCGCATCCTGCCGAAGTTCCGCGGCGACCTGCTCGAGGCCACGGTGATCGCGCGCAAGATCCTCGATGGCGAGGTCGAGGCGATCCGCGTCCCCGACAGCGCCCTCGACGTGCTCGCGCAGCAGATCGTGGCGATGGTGGCCGTGGATCCCTGGCCGGTCGCGGAGCTCGAGCGCGTGATCCGCCGGGCGGCGAGCTATCGCGAGCTCTCGCGGGCCGCTCTGACGGGCGTGCTCGACATGCTCGCGGGGCGCTATCCCTCGGACGAGTTCGCGGAGCTGCGCCCGCGGCTGACCTGGGACCGGCAGACCGATGTGCTGGTCGGCCGCAAGGGCGCGCGCCTGCTGAGCGTGATCTCGGGCGGCACGATTCCGGATCGCGGCACCTACGCCGTGCACGCGGGCGTGGGCGGGCCACGGGTCGGCGAGCTCGACGAGGAGATGGTCGCAGAGAGCCGCAAAGGCGAGACGTTCATCCTCGGTGCGACGACCTGGCGAATCGAGGACATCACGCGCGATCGCGTGATCGTGACGCCGGCCCCGGGCGAGCCCGGGAAGATGCCGTTCTGGCGCGGGGAAGGTCCAGGGCGGCCCGTCGAGCTCGGACGAGCGCTCGGCGCGTTCTGCCGCGAGCTCGATACGCGGCTCGCGGGCGATGCCGGCGCGGCGCGCGCGTGGCTGGCCGAGGACTACAAGCTCGATGCTCACGCCACCGACAACCTGATCGGCTATCTCGCCGATCAGCGCGCCCAGACCGGCAGCGTGCCCACCGATCGCGCGATCACGATCGAGCGGTTCCGCGACGAACTCGGCGACGTGCGGGTGTGCATCCTGTCGCCGTTCGGCAGCCGCGTCCACGCGCCGTGGGCGCTCGTCCTCGCCAAGCAGCTCGAGGGCGAGCTCGGATATCCGGTGCATCCGCTGTGGACGGACGATGGCATCGCGCTGCGGTTCGCCGATGGCGATCGGATGCCGACCGATGATCAGCTGGTCCCCGATCCCGACGAGGTGGAGAACGCGCTGGTCGACGAGCTGGCGCGCAGCAGCGTGTTCGCGAGCCACTTCCGCGAGAACGCCGCACGCGCGCTGCTGCTGCCCCGTCGGCGCCCCGGTCAGCGCACGCCGCTGTGGGCGCAACGCCTGCGGGCGCAGCAGCTGATGAGCGTGGCGCTCCGGTTCCCCGCGTTCCCGATCACGCTCGAGACCTATCGCGAGGTGCTGCGCGACATCTTCGACGTGCCGGCCCTGGTGGACGTGCTCCGTCAGCTCCGCTCTCGCGCGATCCGGATCGAACCGGCGATCACCGAAGCCGCGTCTCCGTTCGCCAGGTCGCTGGTGTTCGACTACGTGGCCGCGTTCCTCTACGAGGGCGATGCGCCGATCGCCGAGCGCAAGGCGCAAGCGCTCACGCTCGATCGCGGCCTCCTGCGCGAGCTGATCGGCGGCGGCGAGCTGCGCGATCTCCTCGATGCGGACGTCCTCGCCGACGTCGAGGCGGAGCTGCAGCAGCTCGTGGAGGAGCGCAAGGCGCGAGACACGGACGAGCTCCACGACCTCCTCCGCCGCCTCGGCGACCTCTCCCGCGACGAGCTCGCGGCGCGGTGTGTCGCCCCCGACCTCGACGGGTCGCTGCGCACGTTGCTCGCGAGCCGGCGGATCGCGGCGGTCCAGATCGCGGGCGTCGATCGATTTCTCGCCGCCGAGGACGCCGCGCGCTACCGCGACGGACTCGGCGTGCAGCTGCCCGCGGGTCTCCCGGCCGCGCTGCTCGAGCCCACGACTGGCTCGCTCGAATCCCTGGTGGCGCGCCATGCCCGGACCCACGGGCCGTTCACCGCCGACGCCCCGGCCGCGCGCTGGGGCCTGCCGCCGGCACAGCTCGAGCCGGTGCTCGCCTTGCTCGAGGCGCGCGGGCAGCTCGTGCGTGGCCAGCTCCGTCCCGGCGGCACCCGCGAGGACTCGTGCGACCCGGAGGTGCTGCGCCAGCTCCGGCGCCGCACGCTCGCCAAGCTGCGGGCACAGGTCGCGCCGGTCGACGCGCGGGCGTTCGCCGCGTTCGTGCCGCGCTGGCACGGCCTCGATCAACCGCGCCGCGGCGTCGGAGCGCTGCGCGATGCGATCCGCCGCCTCGAAGGCGTGGCGCTGTCGTTCAGCGAGCTCGAGCAGCGGATCCTCCCTGCGCGCATCCTCGACTACCACCCACGCATGCTCGACGAGCTCGGCGCCGCGGGCGAGCTGGTGTGGGTCGGCGCAGGCGCACTCGGCACCAAGGACGGGCGCGTGGTGCTGCTGCGGCGCGATCGTGCGCTCGCGCTTGCGCCCGATCCGCAGCCGGTGGCGCAGCCGTCACCGGTCCACGCCGCGATCGAGGCGCACCTCCGCGCCACCGGGGCCTCGTTCCTCGTCGCGATCGAGCTGGCGGCGAAGGCCTCGCGCGCAGAGGTGACCGGTGCGCTGTGGGACCTGGTGTGGGCCGGCGTGGTCACCAACGACACGTTCGCGCCGCTGCGCTCCCTCGCGGCTCCGACCGCCCGTCGGGCCAACGCACACGCCACGTTCGGCGGCCGGTGGTCGCTGGTCAGCTCGCTCGGGGTGCCGCCCACGGCCACGGCACGGGCCCACGCGATCGCGACCGCGCTCCTCGAGCGCTGGGGCTTCGCCGGGCGCGCCACCGCACGCGCCGACGAGCTCGCCGGCGGGTTCACCGCGGTGGGCGACGTGCTGCGCGCGATGGAGGATGCGGGCACGGTGCGCCGGGGCTACTTCGTCGAGGGGCTCGAGAGCGCGCAGTTCGCCTGGCCCGGCGCGATCGATCGGTTGCGCGAGCCGCCGCGCGGTCAGGCTGCACGGGTCGACGTGCTGGCCGCCACCGATCCGGCCAACGCCTGGGGCAGCGCCCTGCCGTGGCCCGAGCTGCGTGATCCGAATGCACGGCCTGCGCGCCGCATCGGCGCCACCGCGATCCTCGTCGACGGCGCCCTCGCCGTGTGGCTCGAGCCCAAGGCGAAGCGGTTCACCACGGCACCGCTACCCGACGAGACGATCGAGCTCGCGCTCGCGGTGGGGCTGCGGCGAATCGCGGCGAAGGCGCGCCGCCGCGAGCTGGCGATCGAGGTGATCGATGGTGCCCCCGCAGCCGCGTCGCCGTTCGCGCGCGCGCTGTTCGCGGCAGGCGCGCGGGAAGACTATCGCGGCCTGGTGATCCGGGGTGCGCTCGCCGCGGTGACGGAACCCGCTCCGGAGCCCGACGCCGAGGACGACTCGCCAGCGGATCTGGACGACGACGCCTGACGGGGCCTTCTTGCATTACGGTAGGCCGATGCCGAGCCTGCGCGAGCTGTCCGACGAGCTGCTGAGCGGAACCGCCTCGATCGATCGCGCGCAGCCGATGGCGCCCCGGTTCGTGGCCGAGGCCCTCGCCCCTGGCAGCGTGTTCGTCTCGAGCTTCGCGAACGTCACGGCGTTTGCCACCGATGCCGGGCTGGTGCTCATCGATACCGGGAGCTTCGTGCTGGCCGAGCCCACGCGCGTGGTGCTGCGCAAGCTGACCACCGACCCCGTCCACACGGCGGTGTGGACCCACGGGCACGTCGATCATTGCTTCGGCGTGGAGCTCTACGAGCGCGAGCCCACCGGCCGCCCGATCCACGTGATCGCGCACGAGGCCGTGCCCCGTCGGTTCGAGCGGTATGCGCTGACCCGGGGCTGGAACCACGCGATCAACCGGCGGCAGTTCCAGACCGGCGCGGAGTTTCCCCACACGTTCCGTGCGCCGGACGAGCTGGTGGTCGATCGCCGATCGCTCGACGTCGGAGGGCGCAGGTTCGAGCTCAGCCACGCGCTCGGCGAGACCGACGATCATCTCTGGGTGTGGGTCCCCGACGCGGGCGTGGTGTGTGCGGGCGACCTGTTCATCTGGGCCTCGCCGAACTGCGGCAATCCGCAGAAGGTGCAGCGGTTCCCGCGCGAGTGGGCGGCGGCGCTGCGCGCGATGGATGCGCTCGGCGGGGAGGTCCTGGCGCCCGGCCACGGCGTTCCGATCTGGGGTGCCGCCGCCGTGCATCGCGCGCTCGACGACACCGCGAGCTTCCTCGAGTCCCTCGTCGATCAGGTGATCACGCTGATGAATCGGGGTGCGCGGCTCGACCAGATCCTCGCCGAGGTGGTCGCGCCACCCGAGTTGCTCGCCCGGCCCTACCTGTCCCCGATCTACGACGAACCCGAGTTCATCGTGCGCAACCTGTACCGCCTCTACGGCGGCTGGTGGGACGGCAACCCGGCGCACCTGAAGCCTGCGCGCGAGGTCGCGCTCGCCCAGGAGCTCGCGGCGCTGGCCGGTGGCGCCGGCGTCCTCGCGGCGAGGGCCGAGCAGCTCGCCGCCGCCGGGGACCTCGCCCTCGCCTCTCATCTGGTCGAGCTGGCGGCGACCGCCCTGCCCTCCGATCGGGTGATCGCCGCGCTCCGGGCGAAGATCTACACGGAGCGCGCGGCGGCGGAGCGCTCCCTGATGGCACGTGGGGTGTTCACGGCAGCGGCCTCCGACTCGCGATAGGCGGTGATACATTGGAGGTGATGCAGCCGGGCACGCTCGTAGCGGGCAAGTACCGCGTCGAGCGCGTGATCGGCCGGGGCGGAATGGGCCTCGTGGTCGAGGCGATCCACCTGCACCTGGGGACCCGGGTCGCGCTCAAGTTTCTCGCCACCGAGATGGCCGCCGATCCGACGGCGATCGCGAGGTTTCGTCGCGAGGCGCAGGCCTCGGCGCACCTGAAGAGCGAGCACATCTGCCGGGTCTCGGACTTCGGGGTCGATGACGGCCTGCCGTACATCGTGATGGAGCTGCTGACGGGCACCGATCTCGCGCGCCTGTCCAAGGTGCGCGTGCTCGATGTGTCGACGGCGGCGCTGTACATCGCGCAGGCCTGCACCGGCCTCGCGGAGGCTCACGCGGCCGGCATCATCCATCGAGATCTCAAGCCCGGAAACCTGTTCCTGATCCGACGCGCGGACGGAACCCCGCTCGTGAAGGTCCTCGACTTCGGCGTCGCCAAGGCTCCGACCGGCGAGAACGAGGTCAGGTTGACCGGCACGTCGAACGTCGTCGGGTCGCCCGGGTTCATGTCGCCCGAGCAGTTTCGTTCGAGCAAGAGCGTCGACGCCCGGACCGACGTGTGGTCACTCGGCGTGATCCTCTACAAGCTGGTCTCCGGGCGGCTGCCGTTCAAGGCCGACAACTTCGCCGAGTTCGCGCTCGCGATCACCCGCGACGAGCCTCCGGCGCTGCCCGAGGTGCCACCCGCGTTCTTCGCGGTGATCGCGAAGTGTCTCGAGAAGGATCCGGCGAAGCGGTATCAGGACGTCGGCGCTCTCGGCGCGGCGCTGTCGCGGTTCGCGAGCGGCGCTCGGCCCTCGGCGCAACAGATGTCGGTCCCCGATGCGCCCGTCGACGATCCGGTCTCGGGGATCGGGGGCCTCGACGGGCCCGACTCGGCGATGAGCACGCGCGTCCTCGGCTCCGCCGCCCCCGCGCCGGTGGCACGTGCGGCACCGGCTCCGGCAGTCGCGACGCCGACGGCCGCTTCGGCGAAGCAGACGATCCTCGGCGTCGCGACGGCAGCCGACCTCAAGGCGCCACCCGCGATGCAGCCGAGCCCCACCGCGTCATCGGCGGCGATCACCGGTGCGAACCCGCAGCCGACCGTGGCCGGGACCGCCGTCGGGCTCGGGGCACCACGCTACGTTCCCGGCGGCGAGCTCCCGAGCGGCACGCACGTGGGCGAGTACGTGATCGACAAGAAGATCGGTGAGGGCGGCATGGGGGTGGTCTACTCGGCCACGCATCCGCTGATCGGCAAGCGCGCAGCGATCAAGGTCATCGCCGTCGATCTCGGCGCGGATCCCGTGGTGGTGCAGCGGTTCGTGCAGGAGGCGCGCTCGGTCAATCAGATCGGACACCCCAACATCGTCGACGTGTTCGCCTTCGGGACGCTCCCCGACGGCCGCAACTACTTCGTGATGGAGTACCTGCAGGGCGAGAGTCTGCGCGCGCGCCTGTCGCGCACGTTCCTCACGATCGCCGATGCGGTACAGATCCTCGACGAGATCGCCGGGGCCCTGGAGGCGGCGCACGGAAGCCAGATCGTCCACCGCGATCTCAAGCCCGACAACGTGTTCCTGTCGTCGGTGCGCGGCGGGTTCATCCACGTGAAGCTGCTCGATTTCGGGATCGCGAAGCTGGTCGCCGGCGATGGTGGCGTCGCGAAGACGAGCACGGGGATGATCATGGGCACCCCGGGTTACCTCTCGCCCGAGCAGGCGCGCGGCCGGAACGTCGACCACCGCACCGACATCTACGCGCTCGGCGTGATGATGTTCGAGATGATCACCGGACGGATGCCGTTCATGGCGGAGAGCCCGATGGACATCGTGCTGATGCACATCTCCTCGCCACCACCGCGGCCGAGCGAGTTCAAACCCGACATCCCGCTGCTGCTCGAGAAGCTCCTCCTGGAGATGCTCGACAAGGATCCAGACCGTCGCCCGTCGCTCGTCCGCGTGCGCGAGGTGTTTGCCGAGCTGGTCGCGTCGGGGCTCATCCAGATCGAGCCTGGAAGTGCGGCGACGTTTCGCTCCGACCTCGCACGGCGACGTGGTGACAACGAGGGCCGCACGCCACCGTCCCAGCCACGCCCGCTGCCCGCCGAGGCGCCCCGAGCCCCGAACGCCCCGATCGCCCCCACCATCCTCCCCGAATCCGACGGCGGCCGCCGTCGCGCGAACTCACCGAGCGAGGCACCCACAGGCATCTCGTTCGATCCGGCAGGCGCCGCCCGCACGCCCGCGTCCCCGAGACGCTCGCGACGTGGGCTGGCGATCACGATCGTCGGCGTCGCGCTGATGGTGCCCGCCGTCGCGATCGTGATCGGGCTGACGAGCCAGCACCGCACCGCGCCCACCGGCGATGCGGCGCTCGCCTCGAGTACGCCCCCTGCGGACGCCGCGCCGCGGATCGCAACCGACGCGGCGACCTCCCAGACGCTCGCCACGGTGACCGCGGATGCCCCGACCGTGGATGCCCCGACCGTCGACGCGCCCGCACAGCAGCGCGACGTGACGATCACCGCGAACGTTCCAACGGCGATCATCGAGGTCGACGGTGCGGCGGTCCCGACAACGAGCGGCCGCGCGAAGGTCGCCCTCGCGGATGGCCCTCACCGGCTGGTCGTCAGCGCCGCCGGGCGGATCACCGTCGAGCAGGCCATCGACGTCTCGGGATCCTCGGGAACAATCGTGGTGCGGCTCGAGCGCAAGCCGAGGACCACACAGGTCGCGCCGGGTACTGGTTCCGGGGCGGCGCCGAACG
Source organism: Myxococcales bacterium (assembly GCA_016720595.1). Lineage (GTDB taxonomy): Bacteria > Myxococcota_A > Polyangia > Haliangiales > Haliangiaceae > JABFXX01. The sequence goes on along the minus strand of JADKKI010000002.1, from coordinate 164,126 downwards.
GCGCCGGAGCTGGATCCGGATCCGCGGCGTCGAAGTACGGCAAGGACGGAACGATCGATCCGTTCGCGCCGTGACCTGGCGTCAGCTCAGAACGACCAGCCGACCGCGACCGTCGATCCACCGCGCGTCGGGTTGATCGCGACGGTGGCGTGCTTCTTCTTCATGGTGCCGAGCACGTAGAGGGCGCCACCCGTGGCGACCGCCGCACCACCCGCGATGAACGAGATGATCGCGATCGTGTTGTTTCGCTTGCCCGCGTCGTAGCGGTCCTGCTGGGCCTGCGTCCAGGTCCCCATGTTCGTGCTGAGGGCGTTGAGATCCTTCTCGGCGGAGCGCGCGAGCGAACCGAACACGAAGCCCGTGATCACCAGCGCCACCCCGGCACCGCCCGTGGCGAGGCCAGCGGTCATCAGCGTCTGTGCGTTGCGGCCGGCGTCGGGATCGCTCGGCTTGTCGATCGGGCCCACGGTCGGCAGTGGCTTGGCCTGGTTGCCCTGGCCTCCGTTGCCGTCGGGCGTGACCGTGCCCTCCGGCGGGCGCCGCTCCATCTTCTTCTGCTCGTCGATCAGCTTCTGCATCTCCTCGAGCCGCGCCTCGACGTCCGCGCGGTTCGGCGCGTCGGGCTTGAGACGCAGGTACGTGGTGTAGAAGTACGTCGCCTTCTCGTAGTCCTTCTTCAGGCGGTGCGACTGGGCGATGTTGAACAGCAGCCCGGGCGCCTGCGAGATCGCATAGGCCTCGGAGAACGAGCTGATCGCGGCGTCGAAGTTCCCGAGGTTGTAGGCGCTGAGCCCCTGCTCGTAGAGCGTCTTGGCCTGCGCGCGCTTCTGATCGTCGGTGAGCCCATCGGGCTTGACGTCGGGCTTGGCGTCGGGCGCCGGCGGCGCGGGCGCCTGGCCACGGGCCACCGACGTGGCGACCAGCAACGCGGCGAGTGATCCCGCGACCAGCCGGCTCACTTTCCACCCTCCGCAAACGGATCCATGGTTGCGTCCTTCTTCACGTCAGGTCCCTTCTTCGTGGTGTCGACCGGCGGGGGCGTCGTCGTGTTCGTGGGCGTGCCGGTCGGAGTGCCGGTGGGCGTGCCGGTCGGCTTCCCGCTGGGCACGGTCGGCTGCTTGCCGCTGATCACGGGCGGCTTCTTCGCGCCGCCCCGAGCGCGCTCGAGCTTGGCGACCAGCTTCTGCGTCTCACCGGCCTTGGTCTCGATCGTGGTCTCGAACGGCTCGCGACCGGCGGCGGTGACGCTCACCGTGTGCGGCCCCTCCGTGTCGACCGCGGCCTTGGCGGTCCGCCCGGTCACCTCGATCGCCTTGCCATCGACCAGGACGACCGCCTTGTCGACGCTGATCGCGATCTGGAGCACCGCAGGCTTGGGGGGCTCGACGGTCTTCGGCGGCTCGACCATCTTCGGCGGCTCGACGGTCTTCGGCGGTTCGACGGTCTTCGGCGGATCTCTTCGGCGGATCTTCGGCGGCTCTGGCTTCGGCGGTGGCGCGGTAGCGATCGGCGCCTTCTCCGCGGGCTCCTCGCCACCTTTCAAGGCGAAGAACGCACCCACGCCACCGAGCACGACGACGACGGCGACGATCGCGAACACCACCCCCTTCTTGGAGCCGGTGGATCCCGCAGCGCTCGACGGCGGCGGCATCGTCGTGGCCACACCCCCGGGCGGGCTGGTGTCGGGGCGCGGCGAGGCCGGCTGAGTGCCGAGCGCGAGTGCGTTGTGCGTGGCCGGGCGCGGTAGCCCACCGGCCGGTGTCTGCATCCTGCTGATCCCGGAGCCGAACGCGACGCCACGCCCGTTGTTGAGGGTGACCAGCCCGCTCTGGACCAGCTCCGAGAACACCGCCCGAACTTCGGTCAACGAGGGGCGCGCCGCGGCGTCCTTCTCGAGCATCCGGGCGATCAGGTCGTCGAGCGGCGCTGGGATCTCGGGCCACACCGAGCTGGCGCGCACCGGGGGTGCGGTCATGTGCATCAGCACGATGTCCATCGCGTTGTCGGCGATGAACGGCAGCCGGCCACAGACGATCTCGAACACCATGCAGCCGAGTGCGTAGATGTCGGTGCGGTGATCGACGTTCTTGCCGCGCGCCTGCTCGGGCGAGAGGTAGCCCGGGGTCCCCATCATCATCCCGGTGCGGGTCTTCTGGATGCCGCCACTGCCCGGACCTTCGGGCGCCGACAGCTTCGCGATGCCGAAGTCGAGCAGCTTGACCAGCGTACGACCGCCACGCACGGCGGCCAGGTAGACGTTGTCGGGCTTGAGGTCGCGATGAACGATCTGCTTCTCGTGCGCCGCCTCGAGCGCATCGGCCACCTGATCGAGGATCTCGATCGCCTCGCCGAGTGGCATCTCCACGCGCTGGATCCGATCGGCAAGGCTCTCGCCCTGCAGATACTCCATCACGAAGTAGTTGCGGCCGTCGGGGAGCTCGCCGAACGCGAACACGTCGACGATGTTGGGGTGTCCGATCTGGTTGACCGATCGAGCCTCCTGCACGAAGCGGTTGACCGCTGAGGCATCGGTTCCGAGCGCGGTGCTGATCACCTTGATCGCCGCACGCTTGCCGATCATCGGGTGGGTCGCGGAGTACACCGCGCCCATGCCGCCCTCACCGATCTTCTTGTCGACGATGTACTCGCCGACCTGCGCACCGGGCAACAGGTCGCTCGACGGCGGTGGCTCGTCCGGCGCGAGCGCTGGCGACACCGCGAGCGCAGCGCTGCCTCCAGCCGTCACCGGTGGGTGGTACGTGGCATCGACCTCGACCGTGAACGACCAGCCGTCATCCGGACAGGCGGTCATCTCATCCGGCCACTCCTTCCTGCACTTACGACAACGCCGCATGGCCCCTCTCAGCGTAACGCACGGGTCCCGGGTTTCGAGCTGTTTTCAAGGTGCGTCCCATGATCACTCCTGCAGACACACATGCCTGACGCTCGCGGTGTTGCAGTTGACCCCCGACGTGGCGCCGAACCAGTCCGCGATCCGCGAATACCCGGCGAGGCCGATCCGGGCCGTTCCGCTGGGATCGTTCCAGCTGTTGCAGGTGGTGGTCGCGGTTCCGGCCGTGACGAGATCCGGTGCGCCAGTCCACAGGAACACCTGTCCGAAGAACTGCGTGTTGGCGGCGTTGCTGTGGGGGGATGCCTCGAGGTAGGTCAGCGCCCCCGCGAGCGCGCCTGGTGTCACCGTCATCAAGGTCTGATCGGGACGCGCCCACGGCAGCTGCCCACCGGCGGTGTTGAACCGCGAGATCGCCGTGGCCCCGACCGAGGCCAGCAGGGCCTTGTAGGTGCCGGGGAGACCCGCGGCCGTCGCGTCCGTCGTGCACACCGCATCGGCCGCGGCGAGCCCGCCGTTGGTCGTCGGAGCCCACGGCGATGACACGAACGCCCTGCGGGCGCTCACCACCGGCGGCTTGACGACCGCCTGGTTGTCGATGCCGAAGCAGTAGATCCGGAAGGTCATGAGCGCGCAGCTCGGCGCGGCGAACCCGCTGAACAGGCCGCTGTTCGTGGTCGGATAGCCGCCGAACACCTGGGCCTGCACCGAGGTGTAGTCCATGCAGTTGCCGTAGGTGCTGTGATAGGTGCCACCGGCGGTGGTCGCGGTGATGCCGTAGATGCCCTCGGGAACCGGGTTCTTATCCGCGTCCATCAGGATCGGATAGAACAGGTGGCCGGCGACCAGGTCCGAGACCTTGTCCGCGACGGGCTTGCCATCGGCACGGATCCAGCCGCTCGCAGATCCGAGGCGCGCGGGCGCATTGATCGTCGAGGTCGAGAGGTACGCCCGGTACGTCCCGGGCAGGCTCGCCGCCTGCGCCTCTGCCTGGCATGTCGCGTCGGCGCCGGCGAGGCCGCCGAGGTTGCCGCTGTGACTGCTCGACGTCACGAACACGTAGTTCGGCGGGATCACGTCGAAGCGCGCGTTGGCCGACTTCGCCGCGATCATGAGGACCGTGCACGGCCCCATGCCGGTGCAGGCACCCGTCCAGCCCGCGAACGACGAGCCGAGAGCCGGCGTCGCCGTCAACACGACCGAGGTGTTGTAGTTGTAGAGCTCGTTGCAATCAGCGCCGCAGCTGATCCCGACCGGGCTCGAGGTGATGCCGCCGGTGCCCGTGCCGGTCTTGGTCACGGTCAGCTGATGGGTGGTCAGCGTGAACGTCGCGGTGACCGAGGCTGCGGCGGTGATCGTCACCACGCACGCGCCATTGCCTGTACAGGCACCCGCCCAGCCGGTGAACACGCTGCCCGCGGCAGGCGTCGGCGTGAGCGTGACCGCCGTGTTGTAGTTGAACAGCGCGCTGCAGTTCGCGCCGCAGTTGATCCCCGCCGGCGCGGATCCCACCGAGCCTGAACCGTTGCCGGCCAGGTTGACGGTCAGTGCATAGGTCGCGACGGCGAAGGTCGCCGTCACGCCGGTCGCCGCGGTCACGTTGATGTTGCACTGGCCGGTTCCGACGCAGCCGCCACCGGACCAGCCGTTGAACACGAAGCCGAGTGCCGGCGTCGCGGACAGCGTCACATCCGTGCCGTAGTTGTAGAGCTCGCTGCAATCGCCCGGGCAGCTGATGCCGGCTGGCACCGAGGCCACCGAGCCGCCACCGGCAGGCCCGGCCAGCGTCACCGCGAGCTGGTGCGTGGTCAGCGTGAACGTGGCCGTGACCGCGCTCGCGGCGGTGACGGTCACCACGCAGGTGCCCGTGCCGCTGCAGCCGCTGCCCGACCAGCCCGTGAATGTCGAGCCGAGCGCGGGGTTGGCGGTCAGCGTCACCGTGGTGCCGCTGTTGTAGAGCTCGCCGCAATCCGCTCCGCAGTTGATCCCCACCGGGTTCGAGGTCACGGCGCCCGCGCCGTTGCCGTTCTTGGTCACCGAGAGCTGGTACTGCAGCAGATCGAAGGTCGGCGTCACGGTGGTCGCGGCGGTGATCGCCACCACGCAGGTGCCGGTGCCGCTGCAGCCGCCGCCGCTCCAGCCGGTGAAGGTCGAGCCCGCGTTCGCGCTCGCGGTCAGCGTCACCGTGGTGCCGTAGTCGTACGGTTCGCTGCAGTCCACGCCGCAGGTGATGCCCGCCGGCGCTGAGGTGACGGTGCCCGCACCATTGCCGGCAGGGCTCACGCTGAGCGTGTGAACCGTGAGCGTGAACGTCGCCGTGATCGTCACGGCCGCGCCGACCGTCACCATGCAGGTCCCGACGCCGCTGCAGCCACCGCCGGACCAGCCGGAGAACACCGAGCCGGTGGCCGGCGTCGCGGTGAGCGTGACCATCGTCCCGTTGAGGAAGTTCTCCGAGCAGTCCGCGCCGCAGTTGATGCCCGCCGGGTTCGAGGTCACGGTGCCCGTGCCGTTACCGGCCTTGGTCACCGTCATCGAGTTCGACCCCACCACGAAGTCGGCGGTGACGCTGGTGGCCGCGGTCATCGTGACGATGCACGTACCGGTGCCGCTGCAGCCACCGCCCGACCAGCCCGTGAAGCTCGAGCCCGCGTTCGCGCTCGCGCTCAGCGTGACCACGGTGCCGTAGTTGTACGGATCGCTGCAGTCCCCAGGCAGTTGATGGCGGCGGGCGCGGGTCACCGTGCCGGGGCCGTTGGCCGTCACGAGCAGGGTCTGGGTGGTCAACGTGAAGGTCGCGGTGACCGTCGCCGCGCTGCTGATCGTGACGAGGCAGGCGCCGAGACCGCTACAGCCACCACCCGACCAGCCGCTGAACACCGAGCCTGCGTCGGGCGTCGCGGTCAGCGTCACCGGCGTGCCGAAGCCGTAGATCTCCGTGCAGTCGACGCCGCAGAGGATGCCCGCGGGGCTCGACGAGACGACGCCCGAGCCGTTGCCGGCCTGCGCCACCGTGAGCTGGTGGGTGGTCAGCGTGAACGTCGCGGTCACGCTCCCCGCCATCGTGACCGAGACCGAGCACGAGCCGGTGCCGCTGCAGCCGCTGCCGGTCCAGCCGGCGAACGTCGAGCCGGCGGCGGGCGATGCGGTCAACGTCACGTCCGTGCCGTAGTCGTAGAGCTCGGTGCAGTCCGCGCCGCACGTGATGCCGGGCGCATCGACCGAGCCCTGACCGGTGCCGTTCTTGATCGCCGTGAACAGGTGCGTGGTCAGCGTGAACGTCGCGGTGACCGTGGTTGCCGCGGTGACCGTCGTGGTGCACGCGCCGGTGCCGCTGCATCCGCCGCCCGACCAGCCGCCGAACACCGAGCCGACCGCGGGCGCGGCGGTCAGCATCACGGAGGTCCCGTAGTTGACCGCTTCACTGCAGTCGGCGCCGCAATCGATGCCGAGCGGATTCGAGCTGACCATCCCTGCCCCGTTGCCCGCCTTCGCCACGGTGAGCGTCGGCGTGGTGAGCGTGAACGTCGCCATCACCGATGCAGCGGCCGTCATCGTCACCACGCACGTGCCGGTCCCGTTACAGCCGCCGCCCGTCCATCCCGTGAACACCGAGCCGGTGGTCGGCGCTGCGCTGAGCGTGACCGTCGTGTTGTAGTCGTAGGCCTCCGAGCAGTCCACGCCGCAGCTGATGCCGATCGGGCTCGACGTCACGGTCCCCGCGCCGTTGCCGTTCTTGGTGACCGTCAGCGTGTGGGTCGTCAGCGTGAACGTCGCCGTCACGGTGGTCGCCGTGGTCATCGGCACCATGCAGGCCGCGGTGCCGGTGCAGCCGCCGCCGGACCAGCCGGTGAACGTCGAGCCGGTGGCCGGCGTCGCCGTCAGCATGACGTTGGTGTTGAAGTCGTAGGCCTCCGAGCAATCCGTCCCGCACGCGATGCCGGTGGGCGCCGAGTCCACCGAGCCGCGCCGTTCCCGGCGGTGGTCACGGTGAGGCTGTGCTTGGTCAAGAAGAACGTCGCGGTGACCATCTTGGCCGCGTCGAGGGTCACCGTGCAGGTGCCACTCCCCGTACAGCCGCCGCCGGTCCAGCCGTCGAACGTGGAGCCGTTGACCGCCAGTGCGGTCAGCACCACCATCGTGTTCGGGTTGTAGGCCTCGCTGCAGTCGGTGCCGCAGCTGATGCCGGTGGGATTCGAGGTGACAAAACCGCTGCCGTTGCCGCCGAGGGCGACCACGAGCGAGTACTGGAGCGCGAAGTTGGCGGTGACGCTGGTCGCCGCGCTCACCGTGATCGTGCACGTGCCGTTGCCGCTACACGCGCCGCTCCATCCGACGAACGTCGAGTCAGCGCTCGGGGTGGCGGTCAGCGTGACGCTGGTGCCTGCGGCGTAGGCCTCCATGCAGTCGCCGCCGCAGCTGATCCCCGTGGGGAGCGACGTCACGATGCCGGAGCCGTTGCCGCCGGAGCTCACCGTCAGCGGGAACGTCGAGCCGCCGTCGCCCGAGCCGCTGCCCGAGCGGCAGACCCCGGCGACGCAATCGAGCCCCGGCGGGCACTGGTCGCCCGGACCACAGGTGATCTGGCCATCCTGAAAGGACGGCGAGAAGCACGCGCCCATGACGACGAGCGCCAAGACGAACAAGCAACGCTGAACCATGTGATTCACCATTTGGTACCGGCTCGATCCCCGATCGATCCGAGTGGCCCCAGACCTCCACGCTATCACCTGTCGACCGTCGGTGGGTGGGATGTGGGTGCTCACACAGTGTGTACCCAGTCACGGTACACTGGACGTCGGGAATGAAGCTCGCCACCGGCACCCGGCTCGGGCCATACGAGATCGATCACGCGATCGGCGCCGGAGGCATGGGCGTCGTGTATCGCGCGGATGACTCGCGGCTCGGGCGCAAGGTCGCGATCAAGGTCCTGCCGTTCGCCAAGGGCGAGCACCTCCGCCGGTTCGAGCGAGAGGCCCGGACGATCGGTGCGCTCAATCACCCGAACCTCCTGACCCTGTACGACGTCGGCGAGCACGAGGGCACGCCGTTCCTCGTCACCGAGCTCCTCGACGGAGAATCCCTCCGCGAACGCCTCGCCCGCGGGCGCGTCCCGCTACGCTCGGCGATCCAGATCGCCCGCGATGTGGCGCGAGGGCTCGCCGCGGCACACGACGCGGGCGTGGTCCACCGCGACGTCAAGCCCGACAACATCTTCCTGACCACCGAGGGCCGCACCAAGATCCTCGATTTCGGGATCGCCAAGCTGCGCCGCGCCACGAGCGAGATGCCCGCGGTCGACATCGGCAACGAGCCCACGATCACGCCGACCACGCAGGACACCGGGATGGTGATCGGCACCCCGGGGTACATGGCTCCCGAGCAGCTCGACGGCGGCAAGCTCGACGAGCGCACCGACATCTTCGCGCTTGGCGTGGTGCTCTACGAGATGATCTGCGGACGGCGGGCGTTCGCCTCCGATAGCGCCGTCGAGGAATCGTACGCGATCCTGAAGACCACCCCCGATCCTCCGAAGGGCGCGACCAAGGCGATCGCCCGGGTGGTGATGCGCTGTCTCGAGAAGCGCCCCGATGCGCGGTTTCAGTCGGCGACGGATCTCGCGTTCGCGCTCGACGAGCTCGACGCCTCCACGGATCCGATCGCGCGGATCAGCCGCGTCGGGCTCGAATCCGAATCGGTGCCGGCTCACACGATCCGGGACCCGGAGCCGCCGCGGCACATCCAGGGACCTTCGCGCGCGTGGATCGCGGTCACCGGCGCGGTCGGCATCGTCGGCGTGCTCGCCGGCGTCCTGATCGGCAAGGTCTCCGCGAAGCGGCCGGGGCTGACGCCGTCGTGGCCGACGGTGGTCGAGGGTGGCCCGACGTACGAGCGCGTCACCTATCACTCGCAATCGAAGTGGGACGCGCGGCTCGCCCCCGATGGCAAGAGCGCGCTCTACACCACGCTCCGCGACGGCAAGGAGCAGATCGTGCGCTCGCAGCTCGCCAACCCTTCGATCCTCCCGATCGGGATCACGGGCCGCCTGGTCGACATCTCCGCCAAGGGCGAGCTGGCGGTGCTGTCCGACGATCTCCCGGGGGCCGGTGGCACGCTGTCCCGTGTGGTCGAGGGTGCCGGTCCGCGGCCGTTGACCGATCGGGTGACCGCGGCGGCGTGGCTGCCGGATGGCGAGCGCCTCGCCGTGATCCGCGCGAACCAGACGCTCGAGCTGCCGATCGGCACCGTGATCGCGAAGCGGAGCACGGAGCGTCTCGACCTGCTCCGCGTGGCACCGTCGGGCGAGCTGGTCGGCGTCGTCGAGCACCCCGGCAGCGCCGATACCGGTGGGCACGTGCTGATCCTCGATCCCGCCGGCAGGCAGCTCGCCAGGTCGTCGGAGCAGACCGGGATCGAAGGCACCGCGTGGTCGCCGGATGGCACCGAGCTGTGGTGGTCCAATGGAACGACGATCTTCGCGCTCGATCGCGATGGTCATCAGCGGACGGTGCTGAACTCGGTCACGCGCCTCGTGCTGGTGGACGTCCGCGCGCAGAAGATCCTCGTGGCCCCTTCGGATCTGCGGCTCAAGATGTTCACCGGTCCGCGCGGTGGGCCGTTCAAGGATGTCGCCTGGTTCGATTCCAGCGAGGTCGAATCGATGTCGGCGGATGGCCAGTCACTCGGGTTCTCCGAGGAGTCCGATACCGGCCACACCTCGGATGGCTATCCGCAGTTCATGAGACGCGCCGATCAGCCGGCGACCTTGATCGCACACGGCATGCGCTCGGCGCTGATGCCGGATGGCAGCGCAGCACTCGTGGTCGGCGGGTCACCACCTCGGCTGTCGCGGGTCCCGACGGGCATCGGCACGCCGGTGACGTTCGCGCCCGGCCAGCTCGCCACGCTCGACGCGGGAGATCGGATCGCCGTGGCGTGGTCGGGGAAGTTCGGGGTGGTGCGCGGGGCGGATGCGTCGGGTGCGATGAAGCTGTGGCGGTTCGATCCCGGTGAGCCGGCGGTGCCACCGCAACCACTGCCGGTCGCGCCCCCTGAAGGGCTGCACCCGATCTCGCCCGACGGCCAGCTCCTCGCGGTGGTCCGGGTTCGCGGAGGGATCGAGCTGGTACGGAGCGATGGCAGCCTGGTGCGGTCGATCGAGGGCGTCGTCCGCGAGCGTCCGCTGGGGTTCACGGCCGATGGGGCGGCGGTCTTCGTGAGCCATCAGAAGGACGACGCGATCGAGGTCGAGCGGATCGAGGTCGCCACCGGCGTGCGGACGGGCTGGGCACGGATCGTTCCCGAGCAGCACCCCTACTACTACTCGGTCGCGCTGTCGGCGGATGGCGAGCTCCTGACGTACTCGACCAACTCCGACGCCTCCGATCTCTACGTGCTCGCCCCGCCCTCCACGCCGTAGCGCCGAGATCACCTCGCGGTGATCCCCTGGCGACTGGCGCTGCTCCGACCCGCGGGCGCACCGGCAAGCCAAGACGTCGCTGCAAGACGCCGGTCGTGCCCCCCAAAGGATCGCGAATCCTCGGTGCGGGCCATGGAGTTGCGTGGGAGTTCGACGATGTGCCACCCAGGTGGGGCAATGACTGGGGACCGGAGTTAGCGGACACCGACCTAGCTAACGGCTACTGCATTCGCCGGGCTGGAGCATGCAGAACCCAGTTCAACTGTGCGTAACCTGGTGCCGAACACCTGGTATCGCGGTTGCTCATGGAGATGTCAGCTCGGAAAGGACGTATCCAATGGCCACCGCACTCGCATTCGCTCCTTCGATCTCCCCGCTCTCGAGCGAGGTTTCGACGACTCTCACTGTCGGGGCGGGTGTGGCGTACGAGGTGTTCTCAGACGCCGTGGAGATCCCACGGTGGCTGCCGATCGTCCAGACCGCCCGGGTAACCCGGCGGACCCCTGAGGGCCGGCCCGACCAGGTCGCGTTCACCCGGAAGCTCGAGCGCGGCTCGCTCGGGTACACGCTCAACTACAAGTACGACCCGGCCAACCTGACCATCGCCTGGTCCACGCCGGCATCGTCGAACGTGGTCCTCCAGGGCGAGGCGCGGTTCATCCCGCTGTCGATGCGGGCCTGCATGATGCTCTACCGCCTCGTGCTCGATCTGCCGATCGTCGATGACCTGATCAGCAGCGAGCTCGACAAGCACCCGGCCTCGCTGGTGGTCGCCGAGTTCCGGGAGCACCTCCGCCGCCTCTGCTGATCCGCGTACGATTCTGCGTACATCGTGCGCTAGAACAGCGGTGGAAACCGATTGGCCGGCGCCGTCGTGGATGTGTACGATGGAGAGCGTGTCCTCCGATCGGCGTCCAGATGGTGTTCGACTCCCGCCGATTCCGACGGCGCCGAAGCCCGCGGATGCCGTCAAGGCTCCGGTCGATCAACAGTTCGCGAGTGGCACAAATCCGATGCCACTGTACGAGGTCGATCATCCGAACCAGCTCCGCGCTCTCGAGGACAAGCTCGATCGCTGCCTCGCGGCGATGACGATGCACTTCCAGCCGATCGTTCACGCGAGCACGCGTGCACGGTTTGGCTACGAGGCCCTGCTTCGCTCCACTGACAAGTCCCTGCCCCACCCGGGCGCGATCCTCGACGCTGCCGAGCGTCTCGAGCGGATCCCCACGCTGGGCCGCGCGGTCCGTGCGCAAAGCGCCAAGGTGTTCGCCGAGGCCCCCGCGGAGCGCGGGGTCGTGTTCATCAACCTCCACCTGCTCGATCTGTTCGACAAGCAGCTGACCTCGGCGTTCGCACCGCTGTCGAAGATCTCGTCACGCGTGATCCTCGAGATCACGGAGCGGACCTCGCTCGAGGGCCAGATCGACCTGCGCTACCGGGTCGCGGAGCTGCGCGAGCTCGGCTATCGGATCGCGATCGATGATCTCGGTGGTGGGCACGCGCGCATGGGGACGTTCACCCTGCTCGACTGCGATCTGGTGAAGCTCGACATGTCGCTCGTCCGCGACGTCGATCAGCACCCGATGAAGCAGCGGCTGATCCGCTCGGTCACTGATCTGTGTCGCGACCAGGGCATCACCGTGATCGGCGAGGGCGTGGAGACCGACGCGGAGGCCCAGGTCCTCGTGGATCTCGGCTGCGACCTGCTGCAGGGCTACCTGATCGCGCGGCCGGGCCTGCCGTTCGTCGATCCGCTCTGACCGAGTTCCGGTAGCAGCTCAATGCAAGCCCCACGAACGTGGGGCGCGCAGCAACGCGGATGCGTTGCGAAGGTCAATCGAGATCGAACGCGTACAGGATGCCGCGGTTCGACATCACGAACAGCCGGCCATCGCCGGTGATCGTGGGCGCCGCCGAGATGCCGTCACCCGGATCGAAGTACTCGAGGGTCTCGCCGGTCTTGCGGTCGGCGATGAACATCCCGTCCTTGGCCAGCGAATAGACCAGGAGCTCGGAGAACACGACGGGCGCAGCCGGCTCGCCGCCGTCCTTCGCGCCCACCCGCCACACCACGTTGCCTGCGAGATCGATCGCGTAGGTACCGAGATCGGCGACGCTGACGTAGAGCATCTTGCCATCGCTGGCGAGGCCACCGACGTTGCCCGTGGAGCTCGGCATCCGCGCATCCCAGAACGGCACGCGCCAGCGGATGAGGCCGGTGGTCTTGTCGAGCGCGTAGACCCCGCCCGAGGACGACGACGCGTACACCCGATCGCCCATCACGAGCGGCGTGGCGTCCACGTCCATGAAGCGATCCGCCTCGGCCTTGAGCGACGTCGACCAGGCAACGGAGCCGGTGTCCCGACGGAGCGCGACCATCGTGCCGTTGGAGAAGCCGGTGTAGATCAGCTCGCCATCGACGGCGACACCGGCGTGGCCGCGGAGCGTGTACTCCTCGGGCGTCTCGGTCTTGTACTGCCACTTGAACTTGCCGGTGACCGCATCGACCGCGACGACCTGATCCGCCTCGTTCGAGAACAGCACCAGCTCGGAGGTCGTCACCGGCGTCTGCGAGATCGGGCCGCGGCTCTGGTACCGCCACTTCTCGAGCCCGGTCTGGGCATCGAGCGCGAGCAGGATCCCGTCGCTGGTGCCGAGGTAGAGGTTGGTCCCGACGACGAGCGGTGCGCTCGACACGGCGCCGACCTTCTTGCGCCAGCGCACGCTGCCATTGGACGACTTCAGCGCATAGAACCAGCCGCCGGCCGAGCCCGTGTACACGGTGTCGGCATAGACCGCGGACTGAGCGAACTCCTGCGGGGAGACCTCGGTGAGCCGATCCGCGGTCACGAACTTCCAGTGCAGGCTCAGGCGATCCTCGCCGAGCGCCTCGCGAGGCTCGGCGCGCATCGCGTCGGCCCGGTTGGTGGGCACGCGCACGCACGCACCGCCGGTGAGGGCGGCGACCGCGAACAAGGAGATCGTGCGGAGGTTGGTCACGGTCACATCGTCGACAGGCGACGCTCGATCATGGCGGAGAGCAGGGAGTTGTTGGTGCGGGCATCCTGGGTCACCGGCTCGGCGAGGAGCGCGAGCGGCTTGGCCTTCTCGAACGTGGCCTTCGCCTCGGCGATCTTGCCGAGCGTCTGCTGCAGGCGACCCTGGTGATACAGCGCGTACGCGCGGCGTGGGCCGTTCTCGTCGGGCTGCATCGTGGTGAAGGTGGCGAGCGCCTCCTCCAGCAACTTCTGCCGGGAGCCCGCGTCCTTCTCGGCGAGCGCCTTGGTCTCGAGCGCGATCCCGAGACCCTCGCGGCACATCACACCCTCGAGATCCTTGGCGGTGATCCCGCTGCGATACGCGGTGATCGCCTCGTCGACCTTGCCCGCGTCGAGCAGCAGCGCGCCACGGTACGACGCCACGGCGTTCGCGCCGGTGCTCGCCAGCGTGGCCAGCACGGCCTCGGCGCGATCCTTCTGGGTGGGGAACTTCGGCTCCTTGGCCTTGGGCGGCGTCACACCCGGGAGCTCCGGCGTCTCGGGACCGACCGGGCGGCGTGCCGTCTCGAGCACCTGCACGAGCAGGTTCGTCGACTTCTCTTTCTTCACCTCGCCGCGCCAGCGCACCACGAGGATGCCGGAGATCACGACGGCCACCACGATGACCATGACGAGGATCTTCTTGATGTGCGGAACGATGCGATCAACGAGCGACTCGCCCCCGACGTGCACCGCTTTCGGGGTGACGCCTGGGACCGACGCAGCTTTGGAGGAGTCGTTCTTGTCGGCCATGAGATCGGGGGCGGATGTAGCACCGCGATCGGTACCACGTCAATTCGCACCCTTGGACCGCGGATCTGGCGCCAGAGTTGCCTACAATCCCTGAGGAACATGCGCACCCTCCCCCGCCCCCTTGCGGTCGCCGTTGCGGGGCTCGCGAGCGTCACAGCCCTCGTTGCCGGGGGTGGGACCGCGTGGGCGGACAGCGAGCGTGCCCTGTCCGTGGGCGTCGGGTGGGCCACGTTCAGCACCAGCATCAAGCCGGCGACCGGGAGCATGGCCCCGGTCGCGGTCAGCCCTGACGTCGGGGGCGCCGTCGCGGTGACCTACGAGCACATGATCGGCTCGGATCTCGGCCTCCGGGCGGAGCTCGCGGGCGGGCTGTTCTATGGTGGGGAAGGCAAGGATCAGTCCGCCACGTCCTATGCTGGCCTCGTCGACGCGGGGGTGGTGTTCCGGTTCGACGTGCTCAAGTACGTCCCCTACGCCTTCGGCGGCCTCGGGGCGATCGGCACCGGGGGCGGCCCGATCGATCGCGGGCTCGATCTGGTGCTGGCGGTCGGCGGCGGCATCGACATCCTCGCCAGCCGGCAGCACTCCTATGGTTTCGAGGCCCGCCTCGCCAGCTTCGGCGGCGACCTGACGGTGTTCACCCTCGGCGTCCGCGGCACCACGCGCTGGGGTTTCTTCTAGAACCGCTGGTCACTGGTGTTGCCGGTGCCGCGTGGCGATCCGCAACGTCGCTGTGGGATCCCTCGGCCAACCGCTGAGATTCGTTCATGCCGTGGCTGGTGCGGCCCCTGCTACAGGCGCGGCCCGTGAAGCACGCTTCGGTTGGTCGACGATCCTCCCTTGGAATCCTCCTCGCCTCCCTCGCCTCCCTCGTCAGCGCCTGCGTGGCACCGGGCGACGAGAGCGCGACCCCCGATGACCTGACCTCGGTGGATGGCGTGGAGCACGTGATCGACTTCGACGCCTTCGTCGATGTCGCCCCGGGCGCCACCGATGCGGTCGCCAAGGACGCGATCCACCGCCAGCTGAAGAGCGCCCTGGGGGCCCTCCGCGAGCAGGGGATCGGGATCGCCGATCGCGATGCCGTGCGGAACCTCGCCACGATGCAGCTGACCCGGACGCGCCTGACGATCCGCGGCGGCGGCGAGCTCGAGCGCGTGCGGTACCACTATCGAGATCAGGCCCTGGTCGAGCGCACCCAGCTCCCGAGCGGTCCGGTCGATCTCACGCTGCTCTACGGTGACTACCTCGCGCGCTCCGCGGAGCTCCAGCCCGCGTGTGTCGACGAGGCGACCGACGCCGACTCGCTCTGGTACCACTACGCGCCGAAGCGCGCCGCGTGCAAGACGCGGATCGTGGCCGAGCAGAACGCGATCAACAGCGAGAAGACGCAGCTCGCGGATCCGACCACGCAGGTCGGTCAGGCCGATGCAGGCCGCCGGTTCCTCGCGACGCGCGCGATCCTCACCCCGGTGGTCGCGGCGCCGACCGCCTGGCCGGAGCACGATCAGCTGTGGGGCTTCGCGGGGGATCCCTCGCGGACCAAGGTCTCCGTCTATGCGTTCTTCGGTGTCGATCACGACGAGGCCGATCCCAAGGACTCCGGGCTCGTCGAGTACCTCCGGTTCCAGCGCGAGCTGCGGACCAAGCTGCCCGCGCTGCGCGTGACCGAGACCAACCCGAGTGCGTGGTTGCTCGACTTCACCATCGATGGCCAGACGATCCCCAACGTGACCTGGGCCGATGTCGAGCGCTGGGTCGTCGACAACACCGGCTTCCCGGCCGCCGTCGGCACCAACGCGGCGAAGCGCGCCGAGCTGCTCCGCCAGGTGGTGGCCGCGTTCAGCGAGCGCTGGATCGTGTGGTCGATGCCGGTCCGCGTGAAGCGCAATGGCGTCGAACGGCAGATGACCGTCGAGATCCGCACCTGGCACGGCTGGGAGGATGGCTCGCCCGAGATCCGGCAGCGCGCGCGCTGGCGCTACCTCGAGGCGTTCTGGCACAGCGACGTGTTCGCCTATACCGGCCACAGCCACTTCGGCCACGGCCCGCTCGAGCCGTGGGAGTACTCGGGCGCGAACTTCCCGGACCGCTACCAGGTGCTGCTGTTCAACAGCTGCCTGTCGTTCAACTACTACGACGAGGACTTCCTCGCGATGCACCCGCGGGGCAGCGAGAAGCTCGACGTCGTGGTCAACGGCCTGCCCGCGTACTGGCAGGGCATGGGCCAGGCGAGCGCGAACTACGTCGTGGGCGTGCTGTCAGGGACGCAGTCGTGGAAGCAGGTGCTGACGGGGATGGCCGTCAACCTGCCGTGGCAGGCTGGCTACGATCCGATGCGCGCCGTCAACGGCGAGGTCGGCAATGCGTTCACGCCGACGGCAGGCGCGATCACCATCACGCCGTGAGCTACTGCTTATCGTGCCGGTCCTTCTTCGCCTTGACGGCGATCCGGATCGGCGACCCGCGGAAGCCGTAGCGCTCGCGGAGGCGGTTCGTGATGAACCGCTTGTACGAGTGAGCGAGGCCCTCCGGGGCGCTCGCCCACAGGACGAAGGTCGGCGGCCGGGCGCGCGCCTGCGTGATGTAGTTGATCTTGATCGAGCGGCCGTTGTGCAGCGGCGGCGGCATCTCCTCGATCACCTCGGCGAAGAACCGGTTGAGCTGGGCGGTCGGGATCCGCTTGCGATGCTCCGCGGCCACCTGATCGACGAGATCGAGCAGCCGATCGACGCCATCACCGCGCTGCGCGGATAGCAGCGTCACCGGCGCCCAGGTCAGGAAGTGGAAGGTCTCGTCGGTGAGCTCGCGGAGCCGGCCCTTGGCGGTCTCGCCGGAGATCCGGTCGGACTTGTTGAGCGCGATCACGAGGCCACGCCCGGCCTCCTCGACCATGCCGGCGATCCGCGCATCCTGCTCGGCGGGGCCGAGCTCGGCATCGATCACGAGGACCACGACATCGGCACGATCGACCTGACCGATCGCCATCGAGACGGCGATCTTCTCGATCTCCTCCTCGATCTTCGCCTTGCGACGGATCCCGGCGGTGTCGATCAGCGCGTACTCGCGCCCACCGATCGTGAACGGCGTGTCGACGGGATCCATCGTGGTGCCCGCCACGTCGTGCACCAGCGAGCGCTCCTCGCCGAGGAGCCGGTTGGTGAGCGACGACTTGCCCGCGTTGGGGCGACCGACGAACGCCACGCGCAGCGGGCGCTTGGGCTCCTCGACCACCGGGGTCTCGGCCTCGGGGTCGACGTCGTCGTCGGGGAGGACGTCGAAGATGTCGCCGTCGTCGTCGCTGTCACGATCCTCGTCACCTGCTGGCTCGCCGCGTTCCGGGCTCGGCGACACGGCCTCGGTGATCGCATCGAGCAGCGCATCGATGCCGCGGCCGTGCGCCGCGGAGATCGAGAACGGCTGGCCGAGGCCGAGCTGGTGGAACTCGTGGACCAGGTCCTCGCGGACCGCGTGATCGATCTTGTTGACCGCGAGGAACACGAGCTTGCCGGTCTCGCGGAGCTGCTTGGCGAGATCGTGATCGATCGCGGTGAGGCCGGCGCGGCCATCGACCACCAGGAGCAGCGCATCGGCCTCGCCGATCGCGCGCAGCGCCTGCCGGTGAATGCCGGCGCCGATCACCTCGCGCTGGGCCTCGGGATCGAGACCGCCGGTGTCGACGATGCGGAGCGGCTTGCCGAAATAGTCCGCCTCGCCGTAGCGGCGATCGCGGGTCAGCCCCGGCGTGTCGTGGACGAGCGCGGGGCGCCCGCCGACCAGACGATTGAACAGCGTCGACTTGCCGACGTTCGGGCGGCCGACGACGGCCAGGAGGGGAACGGACTTCGTGCTCATGCGCCCTCGCCTTCGCCGCCATAGCCGAGGCGACGCAGCTCGTTCTCCGCGTGGCTCCACTCGCCGATCACCTTGACGAACAGCGTCAGGTGCACCGTCTTGCCGAGCGCCGCACCGACGGCAGCCCGCGCGGCGATGCCGAGCTCGCGGATCCTCGACCCGCCGCGGCCGACGACGATCGGCTTCTGCGAGTCACGCTCGACGACGATCACCGCGCCGATCATGAGCTCGTGCTTGCCCTTCTCGTTCCAGGTCTCGATCTGGACCGCACACGCGTACGGCAGCTCCTTGCCGAGCTGGTGATACAGCTGCTCGCGGATGATCTCCTGCGCGATGAACTGCGTCGTCCGATCGGTGACCATCTCGTCGGGGAACAGCTGAGGTCCGGGGGGGAGCTGATGCGCGATCGCGCGCTCGAGCGCCGGCAGGTTCTCGCCCGTAGACGCGCTGATCGGCACGACCTCGAGCCCGTGCTTCCACCGCGCCCACGCCTCGATCACCGGGAGCAGATCCGGCTTGGCCATCTTGTCGACCTTGTTGATCGCGACGATCAGCGGGTGCTCTCGCGTGGCCTGGGCGAGCGAGGCCGCGTCTGCATCGTTCAGGCGATCGGGCATCCGGCCGCGCCGATCGAGGCCATCGACGAGGAGCAGCACCACATCGGCATCGTTGGCCGCGGCGACCGAGGCATCTCGCATGTAGCGCCGCAGCGGGCCCTTGCCGTCCTGGATGCCGGGCGTGTCGACATAGGCGATCTGCGCGCGCGCCGGGGTCTCGCCCGGCAGCTCGATCTGATGGACGCCGAGGATCCGATCCCGGGTGGTCTGCGGCTTGGACGAGACCGCCACCAGGTGCCTGCCGAGGATCTGGTTCAGCAGCGTCGACTTACCCACGTTGGGTAGTCCGACGATGGCGCAGAACCCTGCACGGACGTCGTCGGCCTTGGCGTCGGGCATGGCGGGCTCGTGTAGCACGAAACTGGCCCGGTTCGCCCTCCCCCGGTAGCGTCGGTCCATGCAGCGGCTCGCCCTCGCCCTCGCGTTCGGCGCCCTGATCGCGGCTGCGGTGCCCACGCCGGGGCTCTACCTGGCCCTGGGGCTCGGCCTGGCGGCCATTGGCCTCGGCTGGGTGGGCTACCGCCAGAGCTCGGCGTCGGGGTTCGCCCGCCTGGGGGGCGCGGCAGCGATCACCCTGGGGATGCTCGGCTTCTTGCTCGGCGCGCTGCGGGTGGTGCTGTCGCTGGCCGCCATCGGTCACATCGATCGCATGCTCGGTTAGCTACGCGAGCATGTAGACCAGCCACCAGGTCGCCGCCCCGAGCGCGCCGACCACCAGCACGATCATCGCGATCCCGCGCCACAGCTTGGCCTTGTCGATCGACGACAGGATCTCCCGCAGCTCCATCACGCGGCGGTCAGCCTCCCCGAACTCGACGTCGATCGAGTCGATCGGGCTCATCTGCGACGACAGCTCGTCGGGGCGATCCACGTACAGGCGTTCCCCGAGGTCGAACAAGATCTTGTCGCGCAGGACCTCGGCATCGCTGGCCGCACGGTCCATCACCTTGCGCTTCGCGCCGATCGCCGCGAGTAGCTCCTCGGCCCGGCGCTGATCGTCCTCCTCGGCCTTGACCAGATCGGTGCGGCGCTTCTGCGATTCGCCGCGCTTCGATTCGAGCCCCGCGATCCGCGGGTTCAACGCATCGAGCTCGGCGGCGATCACGGGCTCGTCGCGCTGAACCGCGACCTTGTCGGCCTTGAGCGTGGCGAGCTCCGCCTGGATCGCGGCGGGATCTTGCTTGGGCCCCTTCACCGAGACGAGGCTCGCCGTGGTCTCGGCGATCTGCCGCTCCACGCGCCTTAGCTGCTCGCGCTGTGCGGCGCCCTTCTTGGTCACCGCGACCTGCTCCTTGAGCAGCGGCTCGAGCCGCTTCGCGATCTCGGCGAGCTCCGCGTCGATGGCCGAGATATCGGTGGCGTACTGCTTGGCGGCGACCTCACGGTCCCGCTTCACGCGCTGCAGCTCCTGGTCCGCGGCGACGACCTGGCCGTGGTGACGACCGCGCTCCTCCTCGACGCCACCGAGCTGCTCGCGCGCGGGCCCGAGCGCGGGATGATCGAAGTCGCTGGTCACCGCGGTACGACCGAGCGTGAGGAGGTAGCGACGGCGCTCGGCCTGCCGCGTGGCCTGCTTGGTCTCGAGCTCGATCAGCTCCTGGCGGGCGCGCCGGACGCCGAACATCGCCGTCGACACGTAGCGGACGTCACCGAACAGCCCGCGCTGGCGCCGCAGCTGGGCGACGGTCCGCAGCCGCCCCGCGGCGGTGTGGACACCGGCGGGCGGCGTCGATGCCAGCGTCGCATCGGGACGACCGATGTTGGTCGGATCGCCACGCTCGAACTTCACGGTCTGAGGATCGATGCTCGTGGGATCGCCGCGGCCGTGCTCGGCGCTCTCGGTGAGGAGCACCTCGACGGGGGTCGGCTTGACCACCGTCAGCGGCGCCTCGGCGACGTTCAAGATCGAGTTGGAGACGTCGCGCTTGATGGTCGTCTGCGAGTGGGCGATCTTCAGCTTGTCCTTCTCGAGCAGCGTCGCGCCGTCCTCGAACTCGCCGACCGGCACGGCGAGGCCGGTGTCACTGGTGTCGTTGACGAGCTGCGCTTCCTCGCGGCTCGCGCGTGGCACGGCGCCTGGCGGGGACGACGTATACGGCGCGACCGGAGGCGCGGTCGGCGGCAGCGGAGGCATGGCGGCGCGTGGGCCGGTGCCCTTGTCGCCGGGCGGGCCGGGAGGGCGCGTCGGTGGCTTGGTCCGTGCGGCCGACGGGATCGGGGGCGGCTGTGTGGGCTTCGCGCCCGCCCGTGGCGGTGGTGGTGGCGGCGTCGAGGGTGCGGTCTTCACCGGGGTCACCGGGTGGGGCACCGCGCTCTCGCTGGCCGCGTTCCCTTCCTTGGCCTCGATGATCGCGGTCTCGAGCGCACGTCGCGCTTCGGACCCAGGCGGCGGCGGTGGGAGGGTCTTCTGCTTCTTGCGTGGTGTCGGAGCGTCGGGTGCTGCTGGCGTCACGACGGCGACGGGTGGCGCAGCGGGAGTGGCCTTGGCCGCCAGCGGGGGGCGACTCGGCACGGACTCGGGCTCGGGCTCCGACTCGACCGTCCAGCCGGACGCGAGATCGGCGATCCGACCCTTCGTCGCATCCGAGAGACGACGGCGCGTCCGTTCGTCGTCCGGCACGTGCCAACGATAACACGCGCCTCCACGAGCCTCCTGGTTCTCGACGGGCGGATCGGCCTCTGTCAATCCTGTTGACAGGGCCTGCCAATCTCGTTGACATGGGGTGTGGTCGCGCCCTCCAGCCCGGAACCCCAAATCCTCGATCGCTACCGGATCGTCGAGCTGGTCGGTCGTGGGTCGTTCGGTCGGGTGCTGCGCGTGGCCGATACCCAGGGCCAGCACACGCAGCGCGCGCTCAAGATCGTCCCGCCGGGTCCGAACGAGGCGATGCTCCTCGACGAGTTCGAGCAGCTCGCGAAGCTCCGCCACCCGTCCCTGCCACGCGTGTACGAGGTTGGCCGTCTCCACGAGGCCGTGACTGCCTTCGGGTGCGAGTTCGCCGCCAGCTCTCCGTTCTTCGTCGCCGACTGGATCGACGGGCTGCGCGGTGACCGCGTCGCCTGGGATGCCGACGTCGGTCCAGCGGTGTGGGCCCTGCTCGCGGATCTCGCCGGTGCGCTCGCGACGATCCACGCGGCCGGCCTGGTCCACGGCGATGTCGCGCCACAGAACGTACTCCTCGCGAGCGGAGAGCGGCCGCACGTGCTCGTCGATCTGGGGCTCGCGAGCGGCACGGGCGCCCGCGGGACGCCCGCGTACATGGCTCCCGAGGCGCTGGCCGGCCACGTCGAGCCACGCGGTGATCTCTACGGCCTGGGCGCGACCGTGATCCGGATCGTCACCGGCCGGCCGCTGTTCGAGGGCGCCACGCTCGGAGAGCTCGCGCAGCGGATCCTCGGGGGCGCCCCACCGCGCTCGCTCCCCGGTGTCCCCGCGCCGCTGGCGGATCTGATCCAGCGCCTGGTCGCGCGTGACGTCGACGCGCGCCCGGCCTCTGCGCTCGCGGTGCTCGACGAGCTCGATCAGCTCGCACCTGCCATCGCTCCAGGTTCGGCACGCCGTGCACGTCCCAAGGTAGGTCCGCCGCCCGCACCCGCGACATGGCATGGCGCGGCCCCGGTGATCGAGGCGATCGGTCGGGCGCTGCAGGGCGATGGTGTCGCCGTGATCTCCGTCGTCGGCATCGCCGCCGCAGGCGGGCGCCAGCTCGTCGATGCTGCCGTGCGGACGTGGCAGCTCGCGCAGGTGGCGCGACAACGCTCCGGCGGCGTCAGCGCGGGCACGCTCGACGAGCTCGCCGTCACGCTCGGGGTGAGGACGAGCGCGAATGCCGCGAGCTGGGTGGAGCGCGTGGCCCGTGCGGCCCGCCGTGCGCCGGAGCTGATCGTGATCGAGCTCGCCGACGATCCGCGCGCCGCGGACCTCGTCGCGGCGCTGGTCCGCGCGCCGGGTGAGCGGGCCGTCGTCGTGCTCTCCGATCGAGCGCCGGTGCCGCGTGCCGGGGTGGCGATCCAGACCGCGCCGTTGCTCGATGACGACGGCATCGCAGCACTCGCCACCACGATGCTCGGAGCAGCGCCGAGCAAGGCGTGGGCGCACGGGCTTCGCACCACCAGTGGTGGCCTGGCCTTGACCGCGATCGAGCTCGTTCGCTCGATCGCGAGCGAGAAGGATCCCCTCGGCGTCGAATGGTCGGCGCGCACCACCAGCGGCACCGCGGAGCTCCGCGGACGCCAGCTCCGCGCACTCGCCGCAGGACCGCGCAGGATCGCCGCCGCGATCGCGGCCTGGGGTGGCCGAGCGAGGATCGATCGGGTCCTCGCGACGTCGCGCGCCGAGAGCAGCAAGACGCCGCTCGGCCTCGCAGAGATCGCCGAGCTCGAGCGCGCGGGCCTCGTCCGGCGACACGGCGAGGAGCTCGCGATCGAGCGCGCGACCCTGGAGGCGCTGGAGACCCTGATCGGCGCCGGCGCACTCGCGACCCTCGCCGCGATCGCCCTCACGGCCCTGGAGCTCTCGCCGGCGGAGGTGGCGCCGACCTGGATCGCACCGCTCCTCGAGCGCGCCCCGCTGGACGCCTCGCGCGGGGAGCTCGCGTGCAGCGTCGCGGAGCAGCTGCTCGCACGCGGGCGCGCCGAACACGCACTCGGACTCGCGCGGCGCGCCATCCCCTCGCTCCCCGCACGCGCGGGCCTGCTCGCCGCACGGGCCGCCGCGGCCACCGGCGCGCACCGCGAGGCCACCGCGCTCGCACGTCAGGCGGCGACGGCCGGCGCCGACCCGGTCGCCGCGCAGCTGGTGATCGCGCGCGCAGCCCAGCGGGCCGGCGAGCTCGACACCGCCGAGGCCACGCTCGCGGCGATCTATCGCACCCATCCGGATCACGCCGAGGCCGCCGGGACGTACGCCCGGCTGCTCGTCACGCGATCGCGCTACGAGGAGGCGCGCGCGATCGCCACGGCGGGCCCGCTGATCGGGCTGCGTGCCGAAGCCGCCGGGCTGGCGGCCCTCTACCTCGGTGAGCTCGATGCGGCGGATGCCGCGTTCGCGGCGCTCGAGCTCGATGCGAGCGCAGCGGGCGACACCGCCACCGTCGGACGTGCCAGCTCGCTGCGCGGCATGGTGGCGCAGCAACGCGGCCAGCTCGGCCTCGCGAGCGATCGCTACCGCGAGGCCGCGCGCCGGCTCGGCGAGGTCGGCGAGCTCCATGCCGCCGCCGTGGCGGAGCTCAACCTCGGCACCGTGCTCGCCGAGCGAGGCCGCGCGAGCGAGGCCCTGCCGCGCCTCGCGGCCGCGGGGCGGGTGTTCGCGGATCTCGGCGCCACCACCGAGCTGTGCGCCGCCGAGCTCAACCGTGGCAACGCCCTGCTCGCCGTGGGCCAGATCGACGAGGCACGCCTCGCGGCGGAGGCAGCGCTCTCGCGCGCCGAGGGGGCGCCACACCTGCGTGCCTTCGCGCTCCTCGTGCTCGGAGATGCACGGCGGCGGCTCGGCGACGACGGCGGTGCGGTGCGGAGCTATCGCGAGGCGCTCGCGATCGGCGCGGAGCGCGGGGATTCCAACGCTCTGCTCAGCGCGCACATCGCGCTCGCCGAGGCCGGGCATCGCGATGGGGACCACGCCTCCGTCGAGGCGATGTGTACGAACGCAGACGATCGCGATCGGTGGACGCTCGCGCGCGGCAAGCTCGCTCTCGTCGACGGGGCCCTCGGCGCCGAGCAGGTGCGAGCGCTCGCCGTGGGGTGCGCGGAGGTCGCCGCACGCGCCGCCGAGGCGGACCGGCTCGAGCGCGCCTTCCGTGCGCACGCCGTGGCCGCCGCGCTCGCACAGCGTGCGCGGGACGCCGGCCTCGCGCTCGCCGAGACCGAGCGCGCGCGGGCCGCGCACGCCGCGATCGTGGCCGCGACGGCGCCCGCGTTCCGCGCCGCCCTGGACGCCGATCCGGATCTCGCGCGCCTCCCCGGGACGCCACCCTTGCCAGGCCGCGAGCGCGACCCGCGAGCGTCGGCGGAGCATGGCCACCTCCGCCGCCTCCTCACCTTGTCTCGTCGCCTCAACACGGAGGCGAGCGTCACCCGCATCCTCGACGACGTGATCGACACCGCGATCGAGATCACGTCGGCCGAGCGAGGCTTCCTCCTGCTGCGCCAGGCCGACGGCGAGCTGGCGGCCGTGGTGGCCCGGAACTTCTCGGCCGGCGATCTCGAGGGCACCGGCCCGACCACGGTGAGCCGCTCGATCGCCGAGCGCGCCGCGCAGACCGGTGAGCCGGTGGTCACCGTCGATGCCGGGATCGACGAGCGGTTCGGGATGGCGGCCTCGGTGGCGGCGCTGCGCCTGCGCTCCGTGCTCGCCGTGCCCCTCCGGCAGCGCGGCGTGATCACCGGATGCATCTACGTGGACCACCGGCTGCGCGGCGGCGCGTTCGACGATGCTGCCGCGACCGTCCTCGGTGAGCTCGCGGACATCGCCGCGATCGCGATCGAGAACGCGCGCCTGACGGATGACCTGCGCACCACCACGCGCGCGGTGGACGAGCTCAACGGTCGCCTGTCGGCGGAGCTCGCGGACAAGGACGCCGAGCTGGTCCGCGTCAGGGCGGACCTTCCGGATCGCGATCGGCTCCGGAATCGCTACGAGAAGATCATCGGCCGCTCGCCGGCGGTGGTCCGCATGCTCGACGTGATCGATCGCGCCGCACACACCGCCTTGCCGGTGGTGATCGCGGGCGAGAGCGGCACGGGCAAGGAGCTGGTCGCGCGCGCTCCACGATGCTGGGCCACGCAAGGCCGGCGCGTTCGTGGCGATCAACTGCAGCGCCGTCCCCGAGCAGCTGCTCGAGAGCGAGCTGTTCGGCCACGTGCGCGGCGCGTTCACCGGCGCGGAGCGCGATCGACGGGGCCTGTTCGAGGTGGCCGACGGTGGCACGCTGTTCCTCGACGAGATCGCGGACACCAGTCCGGCCATGCAGGCCAAGCTGCTCCGCGTGCTCCAGGACGGGATGATCCGTCGCGTGGGCGACACCACCACCCACAAGGTCGACGTCCGGGTGATCGCCGCCAGCCAGCACACGCTCGCCGAGCTCGCCGCCGCGGGCCGGTTCCGCGAGGATCTCCGGTTCCGGCTCGAGGTGATCTTGATCGCCGTGCCGCCGCTCCGCGACCGCGAAGGCGATCTCCCGCTGCTCGTCGAGCATCTGCTCGCACACCTGACCGCCGGTCGTCCCCTGCCCCGCCTCACGCGGAACGCCCTGCGCGCGCTCTCGCAGCACCGCTGGCCCGGCAACGTCCGCGAGCTCGAGAACGCGCTCGCGCGCGGCGTCGCGATGGGTGGAGAGGTGATCGACATCGGTGATCTCCCCGAGGCCATCGCGTCGGCGGCAGCGCGCCCCGAGCCATCACGGCCCAGCCGTCGGCGATGACCTCCGCCTCAAGCCCGCCCTCACCGCCACCGAGCAGGCGTACATCACGGCGGCGATGGGGCGCGCGAAGGGCAACCAGACCGTCGCGGCGCGGCTGCTCGGCCTCTCGCGGTTCGGGCTCCAGAAGAAGCTCCGTCGGCACGCGGGCGAGGACGACGACGCGGAGGACTGACGCGGCCCTAGCGGCGGCGCATCGCGATCGCGGCCAGCTTCATGATCAGCGCGTCGTAGCTCATCCCGGCGGCGGCGGCCGAGCGCGCGACGCCTGCGTCGGGCGAGATGTCGGGGTTCGGATTGACGTCGATCACCCACGGCTGGCCTGCCTGGTCGACGCGCAGGTCGACGCGGGCATAGTCCCGGAGCCCGTGGGCATCCCAGGCGTCACGCGCGACCTGCTCGCACGCCGCCACCAGCGCAGGGTTGGCGTCGCGCAGTGGCACCGGCTTGGTGCCCGCGTAGTCGACGTGGCTCTCCTCCCACTTCGCCGCATAGCTGACGATCCGCGGCCGGCCCGCCGGCATCGCTCCGAAATCGATCTCGTGCAGCGGCAGCACCTCGAGCTCGTCGCCATTGCCGATCAAGGTGACGTTGATCTCGAGCCCATCGACGTAGCGCTCGGCGAGCACGGGCTGTTCGTACTCCTGGATCATGGCGGCGGCGCGGGCGCGCAACTCGGCGGGCGTGCGAACGAGGTTCTCCTCGGTGATCCCGATCGACGCATCCTCGTGGGAGAGCTTCAGGAACCACGGGTAGTCGAGGGCATCGAGCGACGGATCGGCGAGATCGGCGAGCTTGCTAAGGAACCGGTGCGGCGGCGTGGGGATGCCACGGCCGACCATGAGGTCCTTGCTGCGCCGCTTGTGGAGACACGCGGCGAGCGCCGGCAGATCCGCGCCGGTGTAGCGCAGGCCGAACAGATCGAGCAGCCCCGCGAACGTCGGCTCGTTCCGCGGGTCGCCCGCCATCGACTCGCACAGGTTGAACACCAGATCCGGCGCCGAGGCCCGGAGGCGGGTCAGCACCCCGAACACCTCGAGCCCATGCAGGCCGATCAGCTCGACCTCGCAGCCAGAGGCGGTCAGGGCGTGCTGGATCGACCGTGCCGAGTCGGCGACCGAGGCTGCATCGATGCTCGGCTCGGCGTCGTAGTCACTGTTGTACAGGACGATGATCCGCGACGGCGCCATACCGGGGGCCAGTTAACCACCTGCGGACAGCGCTGTCACCACGCGTGGACCGACCTCGATCGCGACGCGATCGACGCCGATCGGAGCGCCGCGTAATGCCGCGAGCGAGACCTGTGGAGAGGCAAGGCCGCATGGCCGGATCCGCGCCCACGCCTCGCGCGGCGTGGAGACATCGAGAGCGAAGCCATGCACGCTCACGCCGCGCGCGACGTGGATCCCGCAGGCGGCGAGCTTCGCCGAATCCTTCCACACGCCTGCAGGGTTCCGTTGCCACGCCGCGCCGGGAGCATCGAGCGCCGCGGCGGCGTCGACGATCGCGCCTGCTACCCGCTCGAGGAACTCGACCACGCCGCGGCGCAGCCTCACGATCGGATAGATCATCAGCTGTCCGGGGCCGTGATACGTGACGTCGCCGCCGCGCTCGATCGTCTCGACCGTGACCCCCGCCGCGATCAGCGCCTCCGGCGAGGCGAGCACGTTCGAGGGCTCGGCCGAGCGACCGAGCGTGATCACCGGTGGGTGCTCGCACAGGAGCACCACACCGTCACCACCGGCCCAGACCCGCTCGCGTGCCGCGAGCTGATCCGCGAGCACGCGGCGATAGCCGGCGCGCCCGAGCCAGTGCCAGGTGATGGCCATCAGCCCGCGAGCAGCTCGTCGAGCAGCTGATCGTCGACGAAGTGCAGGGGCGCGGCCGAGCTGACCACGCCGACGCCGGTCGCGATCAACGCAGCGACCAGTTGATCGCCGCAGATCACGGCGATCGATCGACCGGCGCGCTCGAGCTCCTTCTCTGCGTCCTCCGACAGCTCCGGCGCCGAGAACAGGATCCCGGCGACCAGGTTCTTTGCCTCCACGCCGACCCGCAGCTCGCCGATGCCGCGGCGATCGATCGGCTCGTTGCCGGAGCGCGCGCTGATCAGCACCGTGCGCCCGATGCCGGGGGCGGTGGCCTGTGCGTAGCTGATCCCACCGGTCCGCTTCACCCAGGCGATCTCGCGGTAGCCCGCGGCGACCAGGTACGCGTGGATCAGGCGCTCGAAGCCGGCGCCGCTGGCCTTGGCGATCCGCATGGCGAGGGCGCGGTGTGTGGCGCCCGCGAGGCGCGACAGCGCCGATGCCATCGCGGCCTCGGCCTCCGCGGTCTGGCTCATCGCCACGGGGCCCGGGGCGAACAGATCGCGGCCCCGATACACGATGCGCGGCCGCAGGCCGAGGGTGCGGTAGCTACGCTCGTCACCGAGGAGCTCGGCCTTGAGCTGCGGCGCGAGCTGATCCGGATCGGTCTCGACGAGGTTGCGCTTGCGCATCATCGCCGCGAGCTGCCGGACCGGGAGCGGCTGACCGTTGCGCAGCTGCGCGAACACCGTGGCCGCGGCATCGCCGAGCGGCGTGCCGACGCGCGCCAGCGGATCATCATCGCGACCCACCACCTGGACCGGTGGCTGGAGCGGACGGTGATCGGGGCGCGGCTGGAGCTGACGATCTCCGCCACCACCCTGGTGCTGCGGGGCGCGGGGCTCGCCACCACCCTGGTGCTGCGGCGGACGCGGGCCACCGCCTCCGGATCCGCCCTGCCCCTGCTGACCCTGCCCTGCCCCGGAGCCCTGACGCTGTTCGCGACGCTGGTTGCGCTGCTGCTCCCGATCCTCGCGGCGGTTGCGACGACGATCGCGGCGATCCTGCCACTGGGCCTTACGCTCCTCGCGAGCGTTGATCTCGGGCAGCATCGGCCGATCCTCGTCGGCGGTCTTCTGGTCGGAATATTCGGCGTGCGCGGTGGCCGGCTTGGCGAGATCGTCCCCGTAGATCGCCTGGAGCTCCTGCTCCTCCGGCGTCAGCTCGGGGAGATCTCCGTCGGCCTCCATGGCCGCAGCGTCGGCGGGGGTCTCCGCGATCACCTCGGCGTCTTCGATCGCGCTGGCGTCTTTGACCTCGACCGAGACGGTCTCCGGAGCCTCGACGACCTCGCTCGCGGGGCCCTTCTTCGTGGGCTTCTTGGCGACGGGCTTGGCGCTCTGCCCGGAGCCCTTGGGGGCCTTGGCCGCCTTCTTGACCTCGACCGGCTTCTTGGCCACCGGCTTCTTGGCGGGGGCTTTCTTCGACGACTTCTTGGCGTCGGCGGCGGTGTCTTCAGGGGCTTTCGGCATCGGGGGCTTGAGTACCTTGGGGCCGAAACCCCGTCAAGGCGCCCAAAATTTGCCCCGGTGCCACGGGGCCCGTAGCGTCGGAATGACGACGGGATGGCTGAGCGTTCTCGTCGACAGAGGAACAAGGAGCGAAGTGATGCAGTCCCGCAAGATCGGTGTGTTGCTCGGGGGCTTGTCGAGTGAGCGCGAGGTGTCCCTGCGCACGGGCGAGGCGGTGCTCGCGGCCCTCCAGGCGCGCGGTCACGACGCGATCCCGATCTATGTCGACCGCGACGTCGACGTCGCACTCCGCCAGGAGAAGGTCGACGTGGCGTTCATCGCCCTCCACGGCCGCTGGGGCGAGGATGGCTGTATCCAGGGCATGCTCGAGACCCTCGGCATCCCCTACACGGGGTCAGATGTCCTGTCGTCGGCCCTCGCGATGCACAAGGGCAAGGCCAAGGAGCTATTCCGGCTCCACAACCTGCCGACCCCCGCGTACTACTCGCTGACCGCGGCCGACGCGAACGACCTCGAAGGGGTCCACGGCGACTTCGGCTTCCCGTGCGTGGTGAAGCCGATCCGCGAGGGCAGCTCCGTCGGAGTCACCGTCTGCGCCTCGCTCGGCGAGCTCGGGCCGGCGGTGGAGAAGGCGCTGTGCTTCGATGACGAGATCCTCGTCGAGCGCTTCATCATCGGCAAGGAGGTCTCCGTGGCGATCATCGACGACCGCGCGATCGGCGCCGTCGAGATCGCGCCACGCGCTGGCTTCTATGACTACGCGAACAAGTACACCAAGGGCGCCACCGAATACTTCGTGCCGCCCCGGCTGTCGCCCGAGCGCTATCGCGGGGTCCTTGCGCAGGCGCTGCGCGCACACCTCGCGCTCGGCTGCCGCGGAGCCACCCGCGTGGACATGATGGTCTCGGACTCCGGGAACGAGTTCCTCCTCGAGGTCAACACCGTGCCCGGTCTGACGCCGACGAGCCTCCTCCCGAAGATCGCCGAGGCCGCGGGGATCTCGTTCGGCGAGCTGTGCGAGCAGATCCTCGCCGGCGCCACCCTCGCCACCCGTCGTGGGCGCGGCGAGCGCCGGATCCTCCAGCGCGGGTACGTCGGCGACGATCGTCGCGACGAGCAACCGGGCCTCGAACACCACTGATGTTCTTCCCCCCGGCACGGCGCGACCGCGGGATCCTGATCGCGACCACCGTGTTCGCCATCGGCGTGCCGCTCGGCGCGCGCATGCTGGTCCACGCGCACACCGATGCGCTGGCGGAGCATCTCGGTGCGGCCGGTGGCGTGCCGGCGCGGATCGGGAGCGTAGATGCGGATCTGACCGGCTCGATCCGGATCACCGACATCGCCCTTGGCGATCTGGTGGCGGCCGATGCCATCGAGGCCTCGGTCTCGCTCGAGTCGCTGCTCGCTGGCGATCTCCACGCGGACGAGATCCGCGTGGCGCGGCCGCGCGTGACGGTCGAGGCCTCCGCCGACGGTGACTCCGATCTCGCGCGGCTCGCACGTCGGATGCTCGGGCGGGGCCGCGCGCCCGGCGGTTCGGGTGGCCGCCTCCGCCGCATCGTGGTCAGCGAAGGATCGCTGACCGCGCGGATCGCCGGCCTCGGCGAGCTGTCCGCGGATGGTGTGGAGCTGGTTCCCGATGCCGGTGGAGTCCGCGTGATCACGGCCGGCGTCCACGTTCACGGCGCCACCGGCCCGATCGATGTCTCGCTCGCGTTCGCCCGCAGCGCGGCCGAGCTCGGGCTTCCGCACCTCAAGTTTCGCCGCGTCCTCGCCGTCGGCGGTACCGGTACCGTGACCGCCGGTGGGAGAGCTCTCGAGTTGCGGGAGGTCGCGGCCGGCCGGCTCGCGGCGGGCGGCTCGCTCGAGGTTCACGCCGCGATCGACGATGGAGGGATCGCGCGGCCGATCGCGCTCGAGGTGTCGCCGAAGGACCTCACCGTCACGCTCCGCGGCGACCGGATTCCGCTGCGCGCGCTGGGCGCCGTGGCCCCGCGAGGGGTGGATCTCGAGACCGCGCGCGCGACCGGCTCCGTTCACCTCCACCAGCAGGGCAAGACGCTCGAGCTGGCGGCGGACGGCGCGTTCGACGGCGTGGTGATCGATCACAAGTCGATCGCGGGTGAGCCGATGCCGGTAGGTGCCGCCGTCAAGGCCACGCTCGCCGTGTCGCCCGAGGCGATCACGATCACGGAGCTCGGCTTCCAGATGGGCGCCATCTCCGCCAAGGCCTCGGGCTGGTTGCGCCGCGGGGCGTTGATGTCGGGGCAAGTCGATGTCGCGATGGCGTCGGCGCCGTGTGCGGATCTACTCGCCGCGCTGCCCTCGCAGGTCCGGGGCCCGCTCGACGGCATGGTCCTCGCTGGAAACCTCGGAGGCACCGCCCGTCTCGCGATCGATCTCGCCGCCCCGGTGGGCGATGGCACGACCCTGACCACTGCGCTCGACGGAGATTGCCGTGCGCTGTCGGAGCCTCCGGCCGCGGATGTCATGTCACTCACGGTCGCGAGTGATCACCAGTTCGCAGACGGCTCCCACGGCAAGGTCGGGCCCGGCGAGCTGACCTGGTACAACTACGATCGGATCCCTGCCCGCGTGCGCAGCGCCTTCGTCTCCGCCGAGGACGGGCGGTTCTGGGATCACCACGGCTTCGATCTCCAGCAGATCGCGCGCAGCCTCGAGATCGATCTCCGAGAGCGCCGACTCGCCCGGGGCGGATCGACGATCAGCCAGCAGCTGGTGAAGAACGCCTTCCTCAGCTACCGCCGCACGTTCGACCGCAAGGTCCAGGAGGCGATCCTGACCTGGCGGCTCGAGGCCCGGCTCGACAAGAAGCAGATCCTGACCCGCTACCTGAACATCATCGAGCTGGGGCCGCACGTGTTCGGCATCGGGGCTGCCGCGAAGTACTGGTTCAACGCCTCCCCGCGCGATCTGACGGTGCGCCAGGGGGCCTTCCTCGCGGCGATCACGTCGGAGCCCGCCTCGATGAGCCGCCGCGTGCGCCGCGCGGGTGGCCTCGATCCGGACTCTGCCGAGCGGGTGAACACGATCCTCCGCGCGATGTATCGCGATGCGGTGATCGGCACGGAGGAGTACGACACGGCGATCCACAGCGGGATGTCGTTCGCGCAGTCCGCCGTCCGCGCCGATCGCTAACCGCGCGCGGCCGAGGCGGTGTTCGCGAACAGGCCGCGGACCAGGTCGTAGAAGCTGTCGGGCGTGAGGAACATCAGCTCGACGTAGCCGAGCATGATCCGGTCGCCCGAGGTCAGGCTGACCGGCGATCCGGGGAGCACGGGCTCGCTGTTGAGCTGCGTCCCTGCCGAGGAGTCCGCATCGTGGAGGCGCCAGCTGTCCGCGTCGACGGGCTCGAACCACGCGTGGCGCTTCGAGATCGAAGCGTCGTCGAGCACGATGTCGCACACCGTGGCCACCCCGATCGTGATGCGATCGTTATCGAGATCCCGCGGGACCAGCGGCGCGACCAGCATGGCCTCGTGGAGGGCCTTGCGCGGCCCCTCGAGCACGAGCCGATCGGAGGTCAGATCATCGCGGCGCGTGGGATCGAGCTTCTGCAGCTCTCCGGTCGCATGGACGAGGAACGGATGCGGGAAGCGGCCGAGGAAGTGCTCCCGCCGGAGGCTCGCCACGGCGTCGAACATCTCGATCGGCTGGAGCGTTGCCACGTGGTTGGCCGGGATGGTTAGACGCCGAGGAACAACCGGTTGCCGAAGTTTCGCTCGAGCTCGGCCTGGAAGATCTTCTGTGCGGCGCTGTCGATGTCGTACGCGACGCGCTTGAACTCGAAGGTCCGCTCGTCCGTGTCGTAGATCGTGTAGCTGGCGCGGTTGTCGTAATCCCGCGGCTGACCGACCGAGCCCACCGAGATGATGTACCGGTGCTCGGGGCGGATCACGAACTTGGTCGCCACCACCTCGAACACCTCCTCGCGGGTCAGCGCGAACGACTTGCAGAGGTGCGAGTGGCCGATGAACGTGACCGATCCAAGATCGTCCCAGATGTCGAGACAGCGCGTGGCCTGCTCGACCGAGAAGATGTACTCGAACTCCTCGAGGTTGATCGGCGAGCCGTGACAGAACGTGACGTCACCCTCACGTACTTCGTACGGCAGGTTCTTCAGCCACGCCATGTTCTCGCTCGAGAGCTGGCGGGCGTGGAGATCGAGCGCCTGGCGAGCGGCGTCGTAGTAGTAGGAGTAGTCCATCCGGCCGGCGACCGCGGCGTCGTGGTTGCCGAGGATGGTGAACGAGGCGAGCTTGCGAATCAGGTCGCAGCACTCGTTCGGCGAGGCCCCGTATCCGACGACGTCGCCGATGCAGACGTACTTGTCGATGCGCTCGGATTTGAACGCATCCGCGACGGCGCTCATCGCTTCGATGTTCGCGTGCACGTCAGAGAAGATGCCGATCCGCATTACGACTCTTGGATTCTACCTGAACTGTTCTGACTTCGGGGGGAACCGATGTCAGGGCTTTCTCGGCCGGGTCGCGTCGGTTCCAGGGGTGGCGGCCCCCCGGACCTCAGGTCGAGATCAGGTCGGACTCGTCGAGCTCGGCCTCGTCGATCTCCTCGTCATCGATGAGGTCGGACTCGTCGAGCAGCTCCATCGGGCTCGAGGCATCGAGATCGTCGAGCCCTGCCTGCGCCGCATCCGGCAGCCCCTGCTCCAGTGCCTCGAAGAACCGCCGCGAGAAGGCGCGGTTCACGGTGACATCGCGCCCGGCCTGCGAGCCATTGGCGCCCGGGCGGACGCTGGTCTGATCCTTGGCCGCCGACGCGTGCAGCTCGAGAGCGTGCCGGGCCACCGGCGCCACGACACTCGCCCCGCCGGCCATCGTCTCGACCGCGGCCTTGCCGCCGCGCACCGCGATGTGGGCCATCGCCCAGGCCACGCGCTCGGAGTGTTGCGGCGTGGCGCGGTCCCCGAGGCGGCCGTAGTTCGAGGCGAGCGGCATCAGCCCGGTGGGGCCGACCTGACCGATCGCGCGTGCGACCTCGCGCCAGATCTCGGTGGGCTCGTTCAGCAGTAGATCGATCACCGCTTGCGTCCCGTCCTCGGTGCGCAGCAGCGCGAGCGCGAGCGCACAGCCGTGACGCAGGAACCCCTTGCTGCTCGCCAGCCCCTCCATCAGCGGGCGGGTCGCGGCATCCCCGAACTTCACGCTCATCCCGAGTACCCGGACGGCCTCTGCGCGGCTCAGCTTGCCGACCGAGGCGATCACCGGCGCCGCGGCGCGGGCCTCGGCGCGGTCACACAGGGCGATCGCGGCGCTCACGCGCAGCGCGCGATCGTCGAGCTCTGCGATCAGCTCGTCCGTGGTCTTCGGCTTCGGCGTCCCCTTGGGGGGCGTGCCGCCGATCGCACCGGAGATCGAGCTGACCTCTTCGCTGGTGAACGTCTGGCCACCCTTGCCGGAGCGCGTGAGCTCGACACCCAGCGCGCGGGCCTCCTCGGACAGCGCCTTGTAGTTGTCCTCGGCGGCCTCCTCGTCGATATCGAACGCGCTGGCATGCCGCTTGAGCTTCTCGAAGCCGTGATCGAGGCGGACCACCAGATCGCGTCGGGACCGCGCGAGCCCCTCACTGACTGCGACCTGTGCGAGCTCGGGCCCCATCCACAGCCCCCACGCCACGGCGCTCTCGAGCACATGCCGCCGGAGCTCTCGCCAGCGCGGTAACGGGAAGCCGCGCGTACACACGAGGTAGTCCTCGCGGGACGGCCGCGCGAAGCGGCGCGCCATCGCGATCGCGCGCCGCAGGTGCTGGGCGGTCTCGAGCTGCGCGAGCTTGTCGTCGCGGAACTCGCCGGCATCCTGGTGGTCAGCACCGAGCAGATCGAAGCCGGCGCCGGCGACCAGGTCTCGCGCGGCGTCGAAGCTCGGCACGCCCTCCCCTGACGAGGTCAGGGCGCGCAGGTGATCGTCCGCGGCGCGCAGGATGTACCCCACGTTGTCGGCGAGCGGCGCGGTCAACCGCACGCGGCGGATCGCACGGTTGCGGACGACCACGTCGGTGATCAGCTCGAACCGGCGCGACAGCGCGGTCAGTACGGCCCGATGTTGATCCACCGCGATGTCGAGCGGGATCACGGCGAGCTGGGTGGTGCTCGTCACGCGGAGCGCCGCGGGCGGCCCGATCACGAGCGTGACCAGCGGGTACGCGCGCGTGCGGTGCAGGAGCACGCGCACATCCAGCATGCCGCCGAGGCCGCGCGCCAGCTGCTCACCAGCGACCAGCGCGAGCCGCACGCCGACCAGTGGATCGGCATAGAGGCTCGAGCTGTCACGCGCGGCCGCCTTGTCGAGCCAGCCATCGGTGACCACATCGAGCGGGAGCTCCTTGGTCTCGGTGGTCAACGGATCGGAGCCCTGGGGGACGATCGCCGATCCCGTGGTCTCCTCGTCGAACTCGAGCGGCGCGGGGCTCGGCGCGGCGTGCCCGTTGACGGCGCTCGCCGCCGCAGTCTGGAGCTTCTCGACGTCGGTGACCCCGGTCGAGGCCGACTCGAAGCCCTCGCTGTCCGCCCGCCGCGGTGCCGGCTCGGCGCTCGCGAGCGCGACGTTCTGCAGGCTGGTCTCGATCTCGTCGAGCTCCGACAGCTCCACCGGGCGGGTCAGCCCTTCGTCTTGTGCCGTCGGCGCCGGCCCGATCGCGGTCCGCTCGCCGACCAGCTCGGCGGGCTCGGGTGCAGGCGCCGAGGCGAGCATCGCCGGCTCGTGCGTCGGCGCTGGAGCGAGGGCCGCCGGCTCGGGTGCGGGTTGACGAGCGGCGGCGATCACGAGGTTCCTCGCCTCGCTCTTGAGCCGCTCGATCTCGATCCGCGTACGCTCGAGCTCCTGGCGGTTGCGCTCGAGGTCGCCACGAGCGGCCTCGAGCTCGTTGCCGCGGCGCTCGATGTCGCGGGCCCGCTTGTCGGACTCGCCCTTCAGGCGATCGAGCTCGGCCTCGCGGCTCATCACGTCGGCTCGTCGGCGATCGACCTCGCGCCCGACCTCGGCGGTGCGCGCGGCCTCGAGGGCCTCCTGCGCCCGGCGCTCGAGATACGCGCGCAGCCCGGCCGAGCCGTAGACCACCGCGAACTCCTTGGCGTAGGCGGGGATCGGGGCCTCGTCGGCCTTGAGCCGCTGCAGCAGGCGGATCCGCTCGTCGAGCTCGGTGTGGCGATACGCGTCGGCC
Organism: Myxococcales bacterium; assembly: GCA_016720595.1. Taxonomy (GTDB): domain Bacteria; phylum Myxococcota_A; class Polyangia; order Haliangiales; family Haliangiaceae; genus JABFXX01. The sequence goes on along the minus strand of JADKKI010000002.1, from coordinate 127,628 downwards.
AGCACCAGCACCATCAGCTCGGCGGCCGGGTCGTGGTAGACGACCGGCACGGTGACGCGCACGGGCTCGTTGCCCTCGGCGTGAACGACGTTGAGCGCCCGGCTCGGATCTTCGGAGTGCAGGCGATCCACCAGCTCGGGATCGCTGACCGCATCGATCGTCGTGTAGACCTGCGCCGCGATCAGATCACCGCGAGGGCCGGTGACATGCACCATCGTGGTCTGCGTGCGGCCGATCGAGCCGCGATAGGCGTTTTGCGACGGTGCGCGCGAGGTCCCCCTGGCCATCCCAGAGGCATAGCCGTTTGGCAGGGTTACCTCAAGGTCGGAAAACCGCGGAGGCCGTGCTGCAAGTTAACGCTGCCGCTCGGCTCGTCGGTCACGGTCTCGGGGACCTCGTCCTCGACGTTCCCCATCATCTGCGCCGCGACCGCGACCAGCACCTCGTGGATGTGCTCGAGCGTGTCGAGCCGACCGCACAGCGAGTAGTAGTCGTCGACGGAGACCTCGCCCATCCGCTGCAACGCCTGCTGGACGTGCGTCTTCATCCTGGGCGGCGCATCGAGCTCGGAGTCCACGTCGTCGAGATCCGCCTGCGCGATCGCCGCGGCCGCGAACCCTGCGGGCGCGAAGTTGAGCCCCGTGGGCAGCACCATGCGCCACTCGATGTCCTCCGGGCCGAGCTCCCAGCGCCCCCCGAGCCGGCGCCGCACGACCTCACCGAAGTAGGCGCCTGCGGTGACGATCACGAGCTGGAGCGTCGCCGGCTGGGCCGTCGCAGCGGTCTCCTGCACGGTGCGGAGGTAGTGATCGAGGATGGGCAGCGTGTCGCTGTCGTACTCGAGCTTGACCCCGAGCGCGCGCTGGACGTAGGTGACCACCTGCTCGGCGTACTCGTGTACACGCGGTGGCGCGGGGTCATCCATCGAGTTTGAGCCTACCGCGCTTCCCGGGGGGCGGCGAGCCGGATCGCGGGTTTGGGCTTACTCGATCACGGCGAACTGCACCGTGCCGTAGCTCGACCGCAACTCCACGATCGCCGCCTGGGCGGAGGGCTTCCAGCCGCCGAGCTGCCCCTCGACCCAGCCATCCTTCCCCGGCTTGGCCGCGGCCATCGTCGATCCGAGATTGAGCTTGGGGCCGCGGGCACGGACGACGACCACGCCGTGGCGCCGGAGCTTGACGTCCACGTCGCCACGCAAGCTCGAGATCACGATGCGACCTCGCAGGGACGACTCGGCCTCGAGCGAGATCTTGCCATCCGTGGTGGTCAGCTCGACGTCGCGCGCGCGGACGCGGCGCCCTGCGATCTTGCCGTGGTTCGCCGAGGCGACGAGCCGCTCGCCGCCGATCGTGTCGAGATCGAGATCGGAGGACAAGGTCTGCGCATCGACCGAGCCGAACACCTGCGTGAGTGACGTCGGGCCCGAGATGCTGTGGGTCATGAGACCGCCGGCGACGTTGCGGACCGAGATCGGGCCCGAGCTGGTATCCAGATCGCCACCGGCATCCATGTTGATGACCTCGAGCGAACCGGCGCTGACCGCGGCATCGATCCGCGCATCACGCGGCGCCCGGATGATGAGGTCGATCCGGACGGCGCTGCGCGACAACGGCCGCACCTCCTTGCCGCCGTCCGCGGTGGTGAGGATCCGCACGGTGCCATCGGGGTTGGGGATCAAGGACACGCGGAGCCGATCGAGGGCGTCCTCGTCGGGCGCCTGCTTGCGGGTCTCGATCATGATCGACTGCCCGTCGTAGCCCTCGATCTTGACGTCCCCGAGCGGGTTCTCGATCGTCAGCTGCTTGATCGGGCGCCCGCCGGGCGCGACCTCGAGGCGCGAGTGCTCGACCAGGCCCTTCGCCGCACCGGGCGCGGGATCCGCGATCGCCGTGCCCGCGCTCAGCAGTAGCGCCACGACGGCGACCGTGGTCGGGCGAATCATCGGGCCGATCATCGCCCGCCTCCCGCGAGCGCGATCTCGTCGCGCACCACGGCGCCCTGGAGGTAGCGGATCAGCTCGCGCCATGCGCGCTGCCGCGGGCGGCCTTCGGGCGCACGCTCGACCAGCCCGCGCAGATCCGCGATCCGCGCATCGAAGGCCTCCTTGCGCTCGTTCGACCACTGCCGACGTGCCTCGGTGGCGAGCGCCAGGAGCTCCTCGGCGGCATCGCCGTAACTCGCGGTCACCCGCGCAGTCTCACCGGCCAGGTCGGCCGTGACATCGCTGGCTGGCCCCGACGGGACCGGAGCCGGCGAGATCGGCGATGGCGTGATCGGCGACGGCGTGATCGGCGCGGGCGCGGGCGATGTGGCGAGCTGCTTGGCGGGGATCATCGGAGCGTCATTGTCCGCACCATCGTGGGCGCCGCGATGCGCGCGCCACCACAGGGCACCGGCAGCGGCGGCCGCGATCAACGTCCCGGCGGCGAACCGGGGCGCAGCGGGTGCCCAGCGTGCCAGCGCGCGACGCCAGGCGGGGCGCTTCGCGTCCGCGACCTCGGCAGCCGCGAGCTGAGCCTGGACGCCTGCCCACAGGCTCGCCGGTGGATCCATCGGCGGGAGCTGTCGAAGGCGATCGCGGAGCACGGCCTCCTCGCTCGCGACCTCGCGGCACGCGGCGCACTCGCGGAGGTGGCCGCGCACGAGGGAGCCGTCCGCACCCTCGAGATCGCCGTCGAGGTAGGCGGTGAGGTCGCGACGTACGCGATCGCAGGTCATGCCCGCTCCTTGGGCGTCGAGGCCTCGCGGATCTCCGGGCCCAAGAGGTCGCGCATCCGAGCGCGCGCCTTGTGGAGTTGGGACTTGCAGGTCCCGACCCGGCACTCGAGGATCGCGGCGCACTCCTCGTGGGACAGCCCCTCGACGTCGTGCAGGACGAGGATCGCGCGGTAGCCCGCGGGGAGCTGCTGGAGCGCGGTCTCGATCCGCGCGGCGAGCCCGGAGTCTCGCTCGATCGCGGGCGGTGCCGGGAGCTCGGACAGCCCCTCGTCGGAGACCTCCTGCCGGCGACCGCGCTTCGCGAGGTGCGAGAGCGAAGCATTGACCGTCAGGCGATAGATCCACGTCGAGAGCGCCGAGTCGCCACGGAAGTTCACGAGCGCGCGAAACACGCGCACGAACACCTCCTGCGCGACCTCCTCGGCATCGGAGGCGCCGACGATGCGGTGGGCCATGCCGAACACGCGGCGCTTGTACTGGTGGTAGAGCATCTCCATCGCCCGCGCCTCGCCGCGCCGGCAGGCGGCGATCAGCTGGGCGTCATCCGCGAGCGCCGCCGCGACACGTGGCCGTGGCTCTGCGAGGAGCGGTGATGGGACGATGGGTGCGGTTTCGGCCAGATCGCTCACGAGCTCCCCCGAGATCCGATCCGCACGGTCGGCAGGCGGATCAGCCGTAGGACCGTCCCCTGGGGAAGATCGTTGCCTGGACACGACGTTGGGCACGCTACCACCCACAACGTTGGATGTCGCCGGCGCTTTCTCGGCGCCCGGCGGGACCACGGCTGACGGGATTTCCGTACGTTGCAGCACGCCCCCCAGGATTGGCTGGGTCCGCCTGGGTTATGATGGGCGGGTGAAAGCGCCCCTCGTGGTCGGGCTGGGCCGGATCGGGGTCGCGATCTCGGGCCTCGGGCCGAACCTGCCCAGTGTCGACGGAGCGAGCTCCGAGCTCGCCGCGCTCGCCACCGCACCTGCACCGGGCGTGGCCGTCGCTCTCCGCGCCGCGCTCCAGCTCGGGTGCCGTGCCCGCGCGGTCGGATCGCACGGCGCCGATCTGCTCGGCCAGCTCGCCAGGTCGGCGCTCCGCGACGCCGGGATCGAGACCGAGCTCCTGCGTGCGGTGGGAACCAGTGCTTGTGATCTCGTCACGGTGGCAGGAGACGGCAAGCTCCGTGCGCACTACCGCGGAGACCGCGGTGAGCCGATCCCGGTGGACGCCGCGGCCGCACTGAACGGCGCGGCGGCGCTGCTGATCGATGGCAGCGAGCCGCGCGACCAGCTGATCGTCGCCGAGGCCGCACGCAAGGCGAAGCTGCCGGTGATCTTCGATGTCAGCGAGCTGCGCGAGGGCACCTCGGATCTGATCTCGATGTGCGACATCCTGATCGCCAGCGAGCGCGAGGCGAGCGAGCTCGCTCCGCGCGGGGAGCTCACCGATGCCCTCGACGAGCTGATCGGCCTGGGGCCACGCGCCGTCGTCATCACGCTCGGCGAGCAAGGTGCGATCGGCCGGCACGGCACGGCGCTCGTGCGTTGCCCGGCGTTCGCCTCCGAGGAGCTCCTCGACAGCTACGGGGCAGGCTCCGTGTTCCACGGCGCATTCGCCGCCGCGCTGCTCAGCGAGCTGCCGTTCCACCGCTGCATGGAGCTCGGCGCAGCCGCCGCATCACTGTCGCTGCGCGAGCTCGGTCCATGGGCGGCAATGCCGACCCGCGAGGACGTCCTGGCGCTGACCCGCACGCGCCGCGCGGGCTGAAGACCGCGCTGGTTCCCGCACCCGACGGAGAACCCCTCACTTCTTCTTCGGGCGGATCCCCACGTCCGAACCCTCGAGCCGGAAGTGCGCCTCGGCGGCGGCCATCTGCTCGGCCTCCTTCTTGGACCTGCCCACCGCCCTCGCCCACTCCTCCTCCCCGATGGTGACAGCGACGACGAACCGCTTGTCGTGATCGGGGCCCTGCTCCTGCACCACCCGATACGTCGGCGTGGCGCGGAGCCGCGCCTGCGAGGTCTCCTGGAGCCGGGTCTTGAAGTCGTAGAAGCCCTTGAACTCGACGGTCTCGATCCGCTGCGCGAGGAGGCGGGACACCATGTCCTGCGCTGCGTTGAACCCGCCGTCGAGATACACCGCCGCGAGGATCGCCTCGAACGCATCGGCGAGGATCGACGGCTTGGTGCGCCCGCCGCTCTTCTCCTCGCCCTTGCCCAGCATCAGCCACTGACCGAGGCCCAGCTGCGCTGCCACTTCGCTGAGGCCAGCCTCGCTGACCACCTGGGCGCGGGTCACGCTCAGCTCCCCTTCCCGAAGCTGCGGGTATCGGGTCATCAGGTGATGGCCGACCACCAGGTCGAGCACGGCGTCTCCGAGAAACTCCAGGCGCTCGTTGTCCTCGAGTTTGGCCTCGGAGCCGGCCTGCGGCTGCTCGTTGCACCAGCTCGCGTGCCGGAGCGCCTGCTCGAGCAGCGCGCGCTCGCGGAAGGTGTGACCGAGCACGGTCTCCAGCTCTGCGTAGTCGGGCACGACCCATGGTACCCTTGGAGCCGTGGACGCGCTGCGCGAGCGCTTCGGGAAGTATCACGTCCTCGAGAAGATCGCGCAGGGCGGGATGGCCGAGGTTTACAAGGTCAAGACCGTCGGCATCGCCGGGTTCGAGAAGGTCCAGGCGCTCAAGCGGATCCTCCCCAACTCGGCGCGCGAGGGCCGGTTCATCCGCAGCTTCATCGACGAAGCGCGCATCGCCGTCGAGCTGACGCATCGCAACATCGTCCAGGTGTTCGATTTCGGAAAGGCCGATGGCGAGCTGTTCCTGGCGATGGAGCTGATCGAGGGCAAGGACCTGCGGACCTCGATGGGCCAGGCGGTGTCCCGCGACTTGATGCCTCCGATCCCGGTGGCGGCGTACATCATCTCGGAGGTCGCGGCGGGGCTCGACTACGCGCACCGCAAGACCGATGGCTACGGCGGCACGCTCGGCATCGTGCACTGCGACGTCTCTCCGTCGAACGTGATGCTGTCGACCGATGGCTACGTGAAGATCCTCGATTTCGGCATCGCTCGCGCCTCGTTCGCCTCCGCCCTCGAGCGCCGGCGCTTGCGCGGCAAGCCGCGCTACATGGCGCCCGAGCAGACCCTCGGCGAGCCACCCACGGCCGGGGCCGACGTGTTCGCGCTCGGCATCATCGCGTGGGAGCTGTTCACGGGCCTGCCGCTCTACCGTGGCCCCAACCTGAAGGCGATCCTCGAGGCGGTCCGCACCACGCATCCGCCGCGGATCGATCGCCTCAACGCCAAGGTGCCCAAGGAGATCGCCGATGCGGTCGCGTTGGCGCTGTCGCGCGAGCCCACGGCCCGCGGGACCGCCGCGGATCTCGGGCAGGCTTGTACGCGCAGCGCGATGGCCGCGGGCGCGCGTGCCCTGGCGACCTGGCTCGCCGACCTCGACACCCGGCCGAGCACGACGGCGATCCCGTGGCAGCCCGAGGTGACGTCGGTCAGCGTCCCCAAGCCGACCACGGCGTCGAGCTCGATGAGCGGAGCACCGATGAGGCCCTCGGCACGCTCGATCACGCAGTCGCTCGCGAACGTCCCCGCACCCGGCGGAGACTTCGGCGAAGGCACGCCCGGATTCTCCGATCCGCAGTTCGGCGACGCCGCGACCAGCACGGATGCGCAGCGACTGGCACGCGCCGCGACGTCGACCGGTGTGCAGCGGTTCGAGGGTAAGGAGCCGAGCACCACCGCGGTCTCGCGCTACGAGGCCACGGCCACGGCCGTGGCGGCGCCGCCGCGGCCGGATGCCACCGTCAGCGGAACCGGACCGCGCTACCTCGAGCCCACCGCGACCTCCACGCGCTGGGGGCACGAGGGCACCGTCGCGGGCGTCGGCCGCCTCGCCGATGCACTCCCCGATGATCCGAACTTCGCGAGCTTCCAGAATCGCGAGCCCACCGTGCCCACGGATGCGTTCGTGCGGCCCTCGTACGAGGCCCTGCAGCTCGCGCCCGGCCAGGCGCCGTCCGCGCTCCGCTTCGACGACGACGCCACCCACCACAGCTATCCCCTCGCCGGGGCTCCAGAGGACACGAGCTACGACAGCCTCGAGGTGGAGGCCGAGAACGCCGTCGCGGCACAGCAAGACGGTCTGGTCGACGAGCCGATCGATGACGATCTGGGAGCGCTCGCGGCGGGCGTGCTGGCGGAGCGCCGGCGCACCGTCGTCGTCGCCGGCCTGCTCTCGGGAGCGCCGCCCGAAGTCCTCCGCCCCCTGACGCGCAGCCTCGCCGAGCTCGCCTATCAGCGCGGCGGCGTGGTGACCGCGCAGGAGGATGATCGCCTGATGATCGCGTTCGGCCTCGAGGTCGCCGGCGAGGACGACGTGGCGATCGCCATGGGCTGGGCGCTCGATGCTGCGGCGATGGCGCGCGATGCCTCCGAGCCGGGCACGGGGATGATCGCGCTCACCGGCGACGGAGGGTCGAGTGGGAGCATCGTCCTGCGCGTCGGGGCGCGGACCGGCGTGCCCACGAGCTCCACGCCCGAGGCCGCGGCGCGGATCCCCGCCGATGCATCCGAGGAGGCGTTCGCCCTCGCCCACGAGGCCGCTCCCGATCGGCCGCTGTTCGTTGGCACCACCGGGCGGCTGACCAGTGGGCTCTACGCGCTCCGCGAGGTCCCCTCGTCGCGCCGGATCGCACGTCGCAGCAAGGTGATCGAGGTGGTCGGCCCGCGGAGCTTCGACGAGCGCGACCGCGAGCTGCTCGAGCGCGGCGGCAAGTTCATCGGGCGGACGGCGCAGCTGATGGAGCTCGAGGTCTGGTACCAGCGGGCGATCGCGGCGGATCGCCGGCTCGTCGTGATGGTCAGCGGCGCTGCGGGCACCGGCAAGAGCCGCCTGATCGCCGAGATGGTGGCGCGCCGGCTCGCCAGCGGCACACCGACGCGCGTGACCTCGACGGGCGCGAGCCCGGCTCACCACCTGGCGCCGTTCGCGCTGGTGATCGATCTCTACCAGGCCGCGCTCGGGTTACCGCCCGCGCGTGGGCGTGCCGCCCGCCAGCAGGTCGCTCAGCGCCTGTTGCACCTGATGGGCAAGGCAGGCATCTCCACCGAGCGCGCACGCGAGGTCGCCCTCGATCTCGATCGCGCGATGGAGCTTCGTGATGGCGTGAGCGTCGGCGCACCCGAGGTCGCGGACCTGCGGCCCCGGATCTCGGCGGGCCTCGCCGCGTTTCGCTCGACGATGGCCGATCGCACTCGCCCGCAGCTGACGATCATCGAGGACGTGCACCTCGCCGACAGTGCGAGCCTCGAGGTCCTCCGGCACACGCTCGCGGTGCCGGCCGCGGGGCCCGAGCTGCTCGTGTTGACCACGCGCCCCGAGGGTCCCGCACCACCGGCCGTCGATGTGGTGTTGACGATCGGAGACCTGGTCGGTGGCGAGCTGCGCGCGCTGGTCGCGGAGCGCCTTGGCGAGGCAGCGACCCCGCTCAACATCGCCGCGGTGCTCGCCCGTGGTGGTGGGAACCCGCTGTTCATCGAGGAGCTCGCACAGGCCGTGCGGGAGGCCGGCGGCGAGGTCCCGGCCTCCGCCCGAGACGTGGTGGCCGCGCGCATCGATCGGCTGAGCGCCAAGGCCAAGACCGCGCTGCGGTTCGCGGCGGTCCTGGGGGGCTCGATCCGGATCCGGATCCTCGAGGAGCTGCTCGACGAGGAATCGCTGCACGCCGAGCTCGACGAGCTGGTGGAGGCCGGGTTCCTCGTGCGCACCGCGAGCGCGGGGAGCGCCACCGAGGGTGACCTGCACTTCGCGCGCGGGCTCGTCCGCGAGGTGGTCTACGAGTCCCTGTCGGCACGCGCGCAGCGCGAGAGTCACGCGCGCGTTGGCCGGTTGCTCGCATCGCGGTTCTTCGCGGGGCGCGAGGAGCCGCCCGCCGTGATCGCCGAGCACCTCGAGCGCGGTGGCGAGCCCGCCGGGGCCGCGGCGTTCTGGCTGCGCGCCGGCAGGCTCGCGCTCACCGCCTCGGATGCCTCCGCCGCGATCGGCTGCTTCACCCGGACCCTCGTCCTCGAGCGCGAGCTCGGCGCCGCGCCACCGACGCAGACGTCGCGGGCGCGCCGGCGCGAGGCCCTCGCCGGGCGCGAGGAGGCGCACCGGCTCCAGGGCGACCTGCAGTCCGATCCGGGGGATCTCGACGATCTGCAGCGGCTCTGCGAGGGCGACCCGTCGCGGCTCGCGGACGTGGCGATCCGGCGATCGCAGCGGATGCTGCGGTGGGGGGACTACGCGAACGCCAGCGTGGCCACGATGGTGGCGGAGGATCACGCGATCGCGGCCGGCGACGATCGGCTGCGTGGTGAGGCCCTCCGGATCCGCAGCGAGATCCTCGAGAGGCTCGGCCGCTACGACGAGGCTCTCGTCGTGGTGACGCATGCGCGCGAGCTGTTCCACCGGATCGGCGCGCTCACCGACGAGATGGCCGCGATGATCGGCCGCGGACGGATCCACCTGATGCGGGCCCACTACCCGGCCGCGCGCGATGCGTACAAGCCGGTGGTGGCGCTGATCGACAAGACCGGAGATCCGTGGCTCGAGCGGATCGTCACCAATCACGTCGCCGTGATCGAGATGTGCCTCGGTAACTTCACCACCGCGATGACCTCGGCACGCCGCTCGCTCGAGCTCTGTCAGCGCTATGGCGATCGTGGACGCGAGGGCGATGCCCTCAGCGTCGCCGGCATCATCCAGCTCGAGGTCGGGCTCTACGACCAGGCCGCGGGCACCTTCGCCGAGGCGATCGAGATCCTGTCTCGCACGCAGTCCCGCTGGAGCCGCACCGACTGCATGATCTACGCGGGCATCTGCGATCTCCGGCGCGGGGGCCAGCAAGGGATGCACATGCTCGACGAAGCGCTCGGCGAGTCACGCCGGTTGGGCGCCCGCTACCTCGAGGCCAACGCCCTCGTCGCGCGGGCCGGCGCACAGCTCCGCCGTGGCGCGCTCGCCGCGGCGATCGAGGACGCGGCCGACGGCACCGCCGTCGCGCACCAGGCCACGCTCGTCGGCTACGCCATCCAGGGCACCGCACGCCACGCGCTCGCCGTCGCGCGGATCGGTGGCCGGCTGCCCGAGGCCATCGAGCTCGCGAACCGTGCCCTCGCGATGCTCGATCAGCAGAAGGTCCTCGAGGGCTCCGAAGAGGAGGTCTACATGGCATGCCACGAGGTCCTCCTCGCGAACCACGAGCACGAGCGCGCCGCGATCGTGCGCGAGCGCGGCCGGCTGTCGGCGAAGCGCAAGCACGACGCGCTGATCGATCCCACGTGGCGTGCCGCCTACGTCGCGATCCCGGAGATCAAGGCCCTGCTGGGGACGCCAACCACCCGCCCGCGATGACGCGGTCCCCGTCGTAGATCACGGCGGCCTGGCCCTGCGCGGCGACCGTGGTCTCGGACAGGCGCACGTGTGCGCGGTCCCCCTCGAACGTGATCTCCGCGGCGATCGGGGCTCCCCGATGCCTGACCTGCACGCTGGCGGTGAGCGAGGTGCGGGGCGTGGCGAGCCAGCGCAGATCGCGGATCACGAGCTCGCTGCGCTCGGCGTCGACCTTCGGCCCGACGGTGACCTCGGCACGCGCGGGATCGATCGATGTGACGTACAGCTTGTCCTTCGTGCTCAGGTTCCCGAGCCCGCGGTGCTGCCCGAGCGTGAACCGATGCGTGCCTTCGTGCCGGCCGAGGACCACACCACCCGCGTCGACGATCGCGCCGGCGGCAGGCAACGAGCGCCCGCGCTTCAGCGCCTGCGCCGAGACGAACCCTGCGTAGTCACCATCCGGGACAAAGCAGATCTCCTGCGACTCGGGCTTCCGCGCATTGGGCAGACCGAGCCGGAGGGCGTGGGCGCGAACCTCGTCCTTCGTCATGCCGCCGAGCGGAAACCGCACGTGCGGCAGCTCTGCCGCGGGCATCGAGAACAGGAAGTACGACTGGTCCTTCCCGGCATCGACGCCGCGCCGCAGGCTGACCTCGGCTCCGTCATCGACGATCTGTGCGTAGTGGCCCGTCACCAGCACATCGGCACCGATCGCGCGCGCGCGCTCGAGGAGCGGCGTGAACTTGATGTGCTGGTTGCACTTCACGCACGGGTTCGGCGTCTCGCCGGCCAGATACGCCTCGACGAAGTCCTCCACCACTGCCGCGGTGAACTCCGCGCTGAGATCGACCACGTAGAACGGAATGCCGAGGTGCGCGGACACCGCGCGGGCATCCTCCACGTCGCGCGGACCGCAGCACCGGCCGCCGGACGATGCAGCGGTGCCACGCGCGTCATACAGGCGCATGGTCATGCCGACGACGCGATACCCCTGCTCCACCAGCAGCGCGGCCGCCGTCGCACTGTCGACGCCGCCCGACAGGGCTGCGACGACGAGGGGACCGGAGGCGGGCATCCGCAGGTGATACTACGTTTGGGCCGCAGCGGTAGGGCAACCGTCCGGGCGCGGCTCAGCCGGCGTTTGCGTGTGCAGTGCCCTGGTAGGTGAAGCTGAGCCAGCTCGCACCGGCGGTCGCGCCCGCGGTCAGATCGTCCGAGCGAAAGCCCGCCGCGCGGATCAGGGCGCCCGCATCGCGATCGAGGTGACAGTTCCCGGACACCCGCTTCCACAAGGGGGTCATGCGGCGTTGCCAGCGCCGGGTGGCCGGATCGTCGGAGAGCCCGTGCTCCACGAACAGTAGCTCCCCCTCCGGACGGAGCACCCGCCGGAGCTCGGCGAGCGCGCGCTCGGGGTGGGCGATGCTGCACAGCGTGTACGTCATCACCGCGGAGTCGAAGCTCGCGTCGGCAAATGGCAGCCGCTCGGCATCTCCCTCCACGAGCTCGACCGGGACGCTCGCAGCGCGTGCGCGAGGTGCAGCGCGAGCCAGGAGCGGCGCCGACGGATCGAGCGCCGTGACCTTGCGCGCTCGGGCAGGATCGTAGAACGCGAGGTTGAGCCCCGACCCGACGCCGATCTCGAGGACCTCGCCATGGGCGCGTGGAACCCAGCGCCGTCGCTCGTCGAGGATCGCGTGGCTCCGCCCCGCCTTCTCGATCAAGTACGGCAAGATGTGTTTCGCGTAGAAGCTCATCGGGCAGGCGCCTCTCGCGCGACCGGAAGGGGGCACGCTCGCTCGTCGAAGAACCCGGCGGCTGGGACGCCGAGGCCGTTGCAGAACCGCGCCCAGTAGTTGACCTGGGCGATCGTGGTCGCCAGCACCACGATCTCGCGGCTCGTGTACACCTGCGGAAGCAGCTGCGCGAGGTCTCCGGGCACCACGACCGGCGTCGAAGACAGGGATCGTGCATACCGCGCCGCGGCGTGCTCGCGAGGTCCGAGCTCGTGCCAGCGTTCCACATCGAGCTGGAGCAACATCGTCAGCTCGGCCATCGAGAGCCCGGACTCGGCGTGACCCGCGGCGTTCATGTCGATGCAGAACGGGCACCCCGCCGTGGCGCTGGCCACGAGCCTCGCGGTCGCGAGCTCCCTGCCTCCAAGGTGACGGGGCGCGTGTGCGGCGCCGAGCTCGAACAGCCCCGCGGCGACCGCGCCACGCGGAAAGTGCGCGAGCAGCCGCCCCGGGAGCGGCTCCTTCCCCGTTGCCCGGCGCGCCCACCACAGGCCGACGCGCAGGTACCAGGGGATCCGCGTAGGCGGCTCCACGAGGAGGCCCGCGAGCGCCGGATCGACGGAGGGCGGCGTCATCAGGCCCCGGTGCCGAGCAAAAAGCCCAGGAGCGCGCCATAGATCCCGGAGCTGATGGGATTCGCCCAGATCGGACATGCCCCGCTGCGACACCCGACGAACCGGTGGAACGCGAGCCCGGCGAGCGCGCCGAGCAGGATGGCGAGGGCGATGTGGAGGGTCATGACACCGGTTAGAGCCGCGGACGCGCCGGAGGGTTCGCGGCCAGACCGCGGGCGGGCGTCTCGTGGTAATGCCCTGGAACTCGATGAAGAGCAACCGGTGCGAGGTCGAGGCCACGGAGCTCGACGATGCGGGCGCAGGCGTCGGTCCGACGACGAATCGGGTGGTCCACGTCCCGAACCTGCTCCCGGGCGAGCGCGCCGAGGTCGCGATCGATCACCTGAGCCCCCACAAGGCCGAGGCGTGGGGTCACGTGGTGCGGCGCCTCGGCCCGTCGAGCCGTGATCGCGTCCCACCGGCGTGCCCAGCGTTCGGGCGGTGCGGAGGCTGCACCTGGCAGCACCTCGCGTATCCCGCCCAGCTGGTCGCGAAGCGGCGGCGGGTGGAGCTCGCGCTCGCCGACGTGCTCGCGATCGAGACGCGCGGCGTGACGGTGGCGCCCGTCCGCGCATCGCCGCAGATCACCGGTTATCGCAACAAGGGCAAGTACGTCGCCGGGCGTACCGCCGATGACAAGCTCGTGCTCGGCGCCTATGCCCCACGCAGCCACCACGTGATCGACACCCTCGGCTGCCGCGTGGTGGCACCCGTGATCGACGAGATCGCGACCTGGGTGCGCGGCGCCGCGGAGGGCGCGAAGCTCACGGCGTACGACGAGCGGGTGCGTAGCGGAGAGCTCCGCTACGTGATCATCCGCGAGGCCGCCGGCGATGTGATGGTCGCGCTGATCGTCGCCTCGGGGACGTCGCGCGCGAAGCTCGAGCAGGTGGCCAACAGCCTCGCCGGCCATCCCGCCGTCCGCGGGCTCGTCGCGATCGAGAACGATCGTCGTGATGGTGCGATCGTGCCGGCGGGATCGAGCGCCAAGGTCCTGATCGGCCACGGGCATCTGATGGAGGAGCTCGCTGGTGTTCCGGTGGAGGTGGGCGCCGGCGAGTTCGTGCAGGTCAATCGCGCCCAGGCCGCCGCGATGTACGCGCGAGTCGCGGAGCTCGCCAGCGTCACGCCGGCGACGCGCGCCATCGATCTATTCGCCGGACTCGGCGGCATCGGACTCCACCTGGCACGCGCGGGCGCCACCGTGGTGGCCGTGGAGATCGATCGCGACGCGGTCTCGCAGCTGCGGCGCGCCGCCGAGCGCGCGGGCCTGCCGCTCACGGCGCTCGCCGGCGACGCCGGAGACCTCCCGGGAGATCTCCGCGCCCAGCTCGGTGCGAGCCCCGACGTCGTCGTGGTCAATCCGCCGCGCAAGGGCCTCTCGGAGGGCACGCGCGAGCTATTGCACGCGCTCGCCGCACCGATGGTGATCTACGTCAGCTGCGGACCGGAGGCGCTCGGCAAGGATCTGCTGGCGCTCGCCGCGCATGGGTACGCCCCCGACGTGATCGAGCCGTTCGATCTGATGCCCGGGACCGCGCAGATCGAGACGGTCGTCCGCCTGCGGCGCTGATCAGTTCGCGAGCTCGGGACCGAGCGGGATCTGGATGGTCGCGCCTTCGCTCGCGTGGATCCGACGCACCAGGTGCTTCGTCTTGCCGAGCCCGAGGTCGACGTCGATGGTCAGCTCGCCGTCATCTGCCGGCATCGACACCTCGAACTGACATGGCCCGATCGCGAGATCCGGCAGCGCCTTGCGGTGGAACTGGGCGTTCGAGTCACCGCCGACGATCAGCTCCGCATCGATCGATCGGACCGTGGATGCCGCCGCGCCGAGATCGAGCACGATCGTGGCGTGGGTGCGCGTCTGCCCGTTGCAGGTCTTCTGGATCAGCACGGCCATCCCGCAGATGAACGCGATCGGCAGCACGCGCCGCTTGAACAGCTCCAGGAACGAGACCGTCACGGAGGCGTTCTAGCACGCGCCTCGTCGGTGACCGACCGAAAACTGGCTCCCCGGAGACCGGCGCGGGATCCTCGCCTCGTGCGCCTCGCCCTGACCTCCGTCGCCCTGGCTGCCGCGCTGGCAGCCATGCTCGGCGCAGGCTGCGGCACGCGTGCGCGCCCGTACCGGTTCACCTCGCCGATGCTCGGCACCGCCGAGGTCCCACGCGCCCCGCTCCGCGGTGATCCGATCGAGCGCCCTGCCCGCCCGGCGCTCGCCAACCGCGAGGCCGCCGGCATCCGCGTGGTGTCCGCGCCGGTGATCCGCGAGGCCTCGGCGGCCGCCGCCGAAGCGATCGTGGCGCAAGCCACCGCCCAGCCCGAGGCGCGCGCCGCGCTCCCCGCGCCGCACCGGCTCCCCGCGGGCACGGCACTCCCCACCATCCGCGAAACCCCGGGGCTGCGCGCGCTCGTCGGCGTACGCGATCCGCGCGATCCTGCCGGCGTGGCGCTCGGCTGGGCCCACGCCCTCGGCCGAACCGTGGAGGCGACGACCGGCGCCGAGCTGGTGGCCTGGGCCGAGCCGGCCGGCCGGCTTGCCGATCCGACCGCGCTGGCCCTGCCCGGCGATCTCCTCGTGTTCGACCACGCCACCAGCGACGCGGAGGCTGACCTCCTCGCGATCGTGATCGCGCGCGACGACCGCGGCGTCACCGAGTACCTCTACGTCGGCAACGGCGTGATCCGCCGCGGCTTCGTGGATCCCACCCGCCCGACGACGCGGCGAGATGCGCAGGCCAAGGTCGTCAACACGTACCTGCGCCATGGCAAGCGCTGGCCCGCGAAGGGCTCGCACTACCTCGCGGGCGAGCTGCTCGCGCACGTCGTCCACACGCAGTAGCTGTCCGGTCTTCGGACAGCGCGGCCAAGGTCGGAGCGTCAGACCACCGCGCTATCTGATGGCGTGACCTGGAGTCGAAAGCGTCGATGGACAGACGTGCAGCTTCGCGAAGCCATCGCCGTCTCGCGCAGCTATCGCGAGGTCGCGGAACGGCTCGGGTCGAACGCCGTTCTCAGGGGCGTTCAGCGCCGCGCATGCCAGCTGGACGTCGACACATCGCACTTCCTACCGCTCCGCGACCGGAGGCGGCGGTGGACTGACGAGGAGCTACGCCGCGCGGTCGCTGCGGAGCGGAGTCTCTCCCGCGTGATTCGCGCGCTCGGCCTGGTTCCCGCTGGCGGCAACTTCGAGCATGTCCGTCGTCGGATTGCGGACCTCGGCCTCGACACGTCTCACATGACCGGCAGGGGATGGAACGTCGGGCTCACGTTCCGGCCTTCGCACCATCTTCCTCTGGTCCAGCTGCTCGTCGCCGGGCGGTGGACGCCGACCCACAGGCTCAAGCTTCGGCTATTTCGCGAGGGTCTGAAGGAACCGCGGTGCGAGCTCTGTGGGTGGGCGCAGCGTGCAACCGATGGACGCCTTCCACTCGAGCTCGACCACACGAACGGCGATCGCGACGACAACCGGATCGAGAACCTCCGGATCCTGTGCCCGAACTGCCACGCGCTGCAGCCAACGCATCGTGGGCTCAACCGGCGGCGTCGACGAAGATGAGTGCGCAGGGCGGGACTCGAACCCGCACGCCCTCTCGGGCCGGGGCTTTTAAGGCCCCTCCGGCTACCATTTCGGCACCCGCGCTTGTGACCATCGCAACACCTTCGCGCTGCTACGCGACCCAGATACCTGGGCTTGCACGTTCAGACCCTAGCACGCGCTTCGGCGCGCTCTGCATGACGGCGGATCGCGGCCACCAGCACGGGCCACATCGGCGCCGGTAAGTCGTGGCCCATGCCCGTGATCGGGAGCCAGGTCGCGTGCGGCATCATGTTCACGAGATCACGCCCCGCGCGGAGCGGGAACATCGGATCGCGGCTGCCGTGGATCACGAGCGTCGGGACCTGCGTGGAGCGCAACTTTGGACGTCGATCCGCGGTGCCCAGCACGGCGGCGAAGTGACGGAGGAAGCCCCGGGGAGACAGCCCGCGCGCATGCGCGAGCTCGCCGATCTTGCGGAGCCGCGCCCCATCCGGCTCCCACGCCGTGCTGCCGATCGCGCGGAACATGGTCTCGACCGATCGCCCGGCCTCCTCGGCGGTCTTCGGCGGCGGCATGAACAGCGCCTTCAGGGCGTGCGGCTGCGGCAGGTAGCGCCGACCGCCAGGCGTGGACATGATCGAGGTCATCGAGCGCACCAGCTCCGGGTGCTCGATCGCGAGGTGCTGCGCCACCATCCCGCCGAGCGAGGCCCCGACGACGTGCGCGCTCCCGAAGCCGAGCCCCACGATCAGGTTCGCGACGTCGCTGGCCATGTCGGAGAGCGTGTACGGCGGCGTCGGGACCACGCCCAGCATGCGCAGCGCGAGCGCCCTGCCCGGCCGCGGGACGGGCGCATCGAGCCGCGTCGATTCGCCGATGTCGCGGTGATCGAACCGCACCACGTGAAAGCCCGCCTCCACGAACTGCTGGCACAGCGCATCGTCCCAGAACACCCGCTGGGCACCGATGCCCATGATCAGCACCAGCGGCCGACCTCGGTCGCCGAACACGTCATAGGCGAGCTCGATCGCTGGCCCAGTTGCCCGGCCGACGCTCGCGCGTCCGCTACGGGGCGCCACGCGCATGCTCATCCGCCGGAGCCGCTACCCGCAGCACTGCCTTCGCGCAGGCCCGGGATGATCTTCTTCGGGGCGCACGGCAGCTCCGGGCAGTCGTCTTCTTCGGGCGGCTTGGTGTGATCGGGCGGCTTGCTCGCCGAGCCGGCACTGCCCGTATCCGGCGGTGGCTTGGTCGCCGATCCAGCGCTGCCGGTGTCGGGCTTGGTGACCGCACCGTTCGAGCCCGTGTTCTTGCCCGGCACCGTCTGCCGCACGGCGGTGCTCGCGCCCTTCTCGAGCTTCGCGGTGAACGTGCCGTCCTGATCCGGCGTGAGATCGAAGATCACGTCCCCATAGCCGGGCTTGTGCAGCTGGAACGTCAGCGTGTCGTGCGAGCCCTTGATGTTCAGGGTCACCGGCGTCGAGCTGTACTTCTTGCCGGTCGTGACGTTGGTGACCTCGGCGCCGCGTGGGACGGAGTCGAGCTTGAACGTGATGCTCGCCGGCGGCGGCGGCAGCACGATCGCCGCATCGGGTGCGGGCGTCGGCGTGATCACGGCAGCATCGGGCGGTGGCACGGTCGCCGAGCCCGCGGTCCCCGGTCCGACGCCGGAAGCCGTGCCGTTGCTCGCGATGTCGCTGCCCGAGCCCGCGCCGCCACCGCCTCCGCCCTTCATCGCGAAGAACGCAGCGGCGGCGCCACCACCGAGGACGATCACCGCGCCGAGGATCAGCGGCAGCTTCGATTTCTGGCGCGGCTTGTCATCCTCCTGCGGGACGGACAGGCTCCCGGTCCACTGCGTACGCTGGCGGGACTGGGTGGTGTTCGTGGGTGCCTGAACGCCGGCGTGGACACCCGTCAGCGGTGCTGCGGCCGGCATCCCGGTGGTCGAGCTCGTGATCGGATCTCCGCACACGCGCCGCACCGCATTCGCGAGCTCCTCGATCGAGCTCCAGCGCTGGTTCCGATCCTTCAGCAGCGCACGATCGATCACCCCGGCGAGCTCGCGCGGAGCGCCGATCCGATCGAACACCTCGGGCGGGATCGCGGGCGGCGGCTCGGTGAGGTGCAGGCTGAGCACGCCCATGAAGTTGTCGGCCTCGAACGGCACGCGCCCGGTCACCAGCTGGAACAGGATGCAGCCCATCGCATAGACATCGACGCGGTGGTCGACGTTCTCGCCCCGCGCCTGCTCCGGCGACATGTACTCGGGCGTGCCGAACAGCATGCCGGTCTTGGTCAGCTTGCGACCACCCTCGTCGACCTCGGTGAGCTTCGCGATGCCGAAATCGAGGAGCTTCACGAAGTCCGGCTCGCCGAGGAACTCGACCAGGTAGACGTTCTCGGGCTTCAGATCGCGATGGATGATGCCGTGCGCGTGGGCGGCCTGCAGCGCCGCGCAGATCTGCAGGAAGATCTTCTTGCTCCGCGCCCACGGGAGGAGCTGCCCGGCGAGCCGCGCGCGCGCGATCTCCTCGTGCAGATCGTGGCCCTTCAGCAGCTCCATCGCGAAGAACACGAGGCCGTCGTCGGTGGTGCCGAAGTCACTGATGTCGATCACGTTCTCGTGTCGAATCCGCGAGGCCGACTTCGCCTCCTGCATGAAGCGCTCGACCAGGTCCGCCTTGCGCGCGAACTCACCGTGGAGAACCTTGAGCGCGACCTGCTTCTCGAGCAGGTTGTGCGTGGCGAGGTAGACGGCGCCCATGCCGCCCTCGCCGAGCTTCTTGATGATGTGGTAGCGACCGGCCATGGTCGCGCCGACCAACGGATCGGTCTGGTTCGGGAGGTACGAGGTGGACATCCCCGCGCCGGCGCCGTGATCCGGAAGGATCGAGGTCGGCAGCGAGCCCTGTGACTGCGGTGCGGGCGTCGGGTTCGCCGTGGTCGGCGCGGGCGTCGGGTTCGCCGTGATCGGCGCGGGCGTCGGATTGGAGGTCGCCTGCGCCGGCGTACTGCTGGTCGCGCGCAGGGGCCCGGTCTGCCCCATCTGTGTCCGCTTGTCGTCTGCCACCGCGGCTCCATCATACCAGGGAAGCGGCCGGAATCACTAAGGCTCGTCGATCCACTCGGAGGCCCGGATCATCGCGGAGCAGACGTGCTGGACGAAGTCGATCCGCACGTTGCGGTCGATCGGGCTCCCAGGCATCCCACCCAGGCCGTCCCCGACGACGTTGAAGTCGCTCTCGGGCCGGATCTGCTGACCGAGCGCGTACTGGAGCGCTGCGGAGATCTGGGCCCGGACCGCGGGATCCGGCGTCCCGTGGTGCTTCCCCAGGAGGTACGAGGAGATCATCGCCTCGGTGCGGGATCCCGCCGGAGTGTTATAGGGCGGCACGAACGAGGTCACGTTGTAGGCGCCGGCGAAGTCGTCCTGATCGGGATGCTCACCGGGCACCGGCTGCTGTGCGCGGAGGAACGCGCCGTAGCCGTGGCAGAAGTCCATGTAGTCCGGGTCGTTCGCGCTGGGCCACGCCGCCTCGGCCGCGATGCAGGTCCAGTGCTCCTCGCCGTAGAAGAAGCCGCCCATGAAGAAGTCGTACCAGTGGACCAGCCACGCGAGGCCCTTGTTGGCGGCCTTCACGTAGCGCTCGTCCTTGGTCACCACGTACATGCGCGCGAGCGCCAGGGACGCTTCGCCCGAGTAGTACAGGAGCTCCGCTTTATCATCGGGCTGCTGGGTCTTGGGATCGTAGAGGTGACGGAACGAGCCATCTTCGCGCTGCATGAACAGGAGGAACGCGGTGAACTTGGTCGCGAGCGGCAGGTAGGTCGCGTCACCGGTGGCTCGCTGATACTCGGCGAGCGCCACCACGGCGAGCGCCGTCGAACCGAGCTGCGCGATCTGCTCGTTGCGGTCGAGCACGCAATCGATCTCCGTGCCGTCGGGCAGCTTGCTGCCGCACTTGCCGGTGGCGAGCAGCTCCGCGAGGTGACGGAACGCGCGCTCGATCGGCTCGCGCAACCACTCCTCCTTCGTGATCCGGTAGAGCTCGGCCAGGAAGTACGTCGTGCCCGCGTGTCTCGGCATGCTGTAGTTGCCCGAGCGGATCGGATCGGTCTGCTGCCCGGTCGAGAGATCGTGCTCGTAGACATAGCGACCGTTCGCCGCGAGGTGTCCGACCAGGAACTTGCCACCCGCGAGGGCGGCCGCACGTAGCGTCTTGGCCGAGAGCGGTGGTGGCGCTGGATTCCCCCGGTAGAGCTGGATCGGGGCGGCGGGGCGCATCGACTGCGGAGCCTCGACGAAGGTATCGGTGCGGAACCGGAACAGCTCCTCCGGTGCGATCGCCGTGGTCAGCCCGGCGCGCGCCGAGAGCAGCGCGCCGATCCGCGCGAGATCGATCCCCATCGCGAAGTCGGGGAGCGCATTCGAGGGCCGCTTCGCCGCGAGAACCTTGGCCGCGACCAGCTCGTTGGGCAGGAGCACGACCTCGGTGCCGTTGATCTCGGCCCCGATGCCTTCGATGCCTGGATTGATCGCGAGCATCTCCGCGATCCCCGGCACCGCGTAGCGCTCGATCCCACCGAGCGGCGCCGCGCCCGTGACCACGTCCACTTGTAGCCGGGCCTCCTCGCGATCGGCCAGTGGCATCGCCCGCACGGGCCCCGCCGTACGGAGCTTCTGCGCCGCATCGTCGGTGGCCGCCCCCACGGTCGCGCCGTGGCCATCCACCCGGGTCAACGCCCGTCCCTTCGACCACACGGTGACCGACAGGGTCTCTGCGATCGGGCGATCCACGCCGCATGGCACCGCGGTGGTGTCGAGCAGCGCGGCGCGCAGCGAGGTGGTGACGGCGGTGCGATCGGCCGCATCGAGCCGCACCGGCTGGGGGATCCGGAACTTCGTGTAGACGAACGCCGCTGTCGTCAGGAACAGCAAGCTCGGCAGCGTCCACACGAGCACGAGCGCGACGAGGCGACGGCGCCCGGTCATGGGCGCGATCATGAGCCCCCAACGCCGAACGCCCGACGACCCGCACGCGTCATCAGGTACTTCACCTGCACGATCGGCAACAGCGCCGCCAGCTCGACGAGCAGCGCGACGGAGATCATCGCAGTCATCGCGGCCGCCTTCCCGAACGCACCGTAGACGCCCGACAGGAACGCGGCCGAGATCACGATGCGCAGGATCAACAGCAGCGTCGAGAGCAGCGCGGCCGATCCCGCGATCACGCCGATCCACCAACCCTGCCGCCCGCCGCGGACCATCCCGAGGCTGAGCGCGAACGTGCAGATCGGCAGCGTCCACAGGTGCACCGAGGCCGAGGGCAGCCGGTTCGGGACCACCTTCCAGATCAGGATCGCCTGGGTCACCGCGAACGCGAGATCGAGGCCCGCGTAGATCCAGCGCCGCTTGTCGGGCCGTGGCTGGGAGGCAACCTCGGCGACCGGGATGCTCGCTGGCTTCGGCCGCGGCTTGGACTTCGATTTGGACCCGCGAGCCATGCGGCGGCCAGCATACGCGAGGAAGCGTGCCTAGAAGCAGCCCGGGCGCTGGATGTCGTTCGCGTTTGCAGTCGGGAGGATCATCCGCAGGTAGGCGTACTCGTCGTCGCAGAACACGCCGGGGCCCTGCCCTTCGAGGATCGCGCGCTCGAGGAACGGGCGATCACCGCCGGAGTCCATCAGCCGGTTCGGCGCATCACCCGCATTGTGGAAGCCTTCGGCGAACGGGTTCGCGAGGCCGAGCGAGTGACCGATCTCGTGGCTGAGGGTGCCACCCACCAGGTTGCCGAGCACGAAGATCGCGCACTGGACCTTGGTCCGCCGGTCCTTCCCGGGGCACCCGCTGCCGCTCGTCAGCGCCATCAGATCGCCGCCCAGGTCCGCCGAGGTGATCGGCTCACCATCCTGGTCCGCGCGGAACTCGTCGAAGATCTTGTCGAACACGGGATCCGCGCCGGGCACGCTCTTGGCGAGGTTGCCGGGGTGCTTCGAGAACCCGAGCAGCGAGCGCAGGAACACGCCACCGAAGCCGGCGTAGCCATCCTGCTGGGTCAGCGCGTTCACGCCGCCGAGCCGGTCATAGAGCCGGAGGTTGCCGTTGTCCTTGCCCGGCGAGTTGTCGTAGCCGAACAGGCCCATGTCGTTCGGGTCCACGCCGACCAGCTCGACGTTCTCGAACAACGCGTAGTCGGTGGGGGGCTCGGTGCGGAAGTCGATGTTGACGCCCTTGTAGGCCTCGTTGCACACCGCGAGGATCCGGTCGCGGATCCGGGTGTGAACGGCGCGGAGGCCGAAGTCGCGGAGCCCCTCGATGTATCCCGGGAGGAAGTTCAGGTAGACCACCTGCTTCACCGGGGCGATCGAGAACGACACGCTCTTGGCCGCGCCGCCGACGCGATCCGCCCCGTACGACACGATCGGCGTGATCGTCCCCGTGAACTGCCCGGTGTCCTGACGCAGATCGAGCGATTGCCCGAGCTCGTCATCGGTGTTGACGATGTAGCGGACGAGCTTGCCCTCGACGAACTCCGGGATCAGCGTCATCGAGACCGGCGCAGGATTCATCCCGGTCTTGCTGAACGTACCGGTCAAGTCGAGCTCGGTCAGCGCACCCGGCTCACCGCCGACGAACCCGCCGCCGTGGACGAACACGTACTGGCCGAGGCTCGCGGCGGGCGGATCCACGCTGAACACCTGCGCGGTCACCAGCGTGTAGTCGACATCGAGCGGCGTCGCCATGATCGGCGCCTGACCCGATTGCTTGTTGATCACCGTGACCTTGCCCACGAACGAGCCCGGCTTGATCCCCGCGATCTTCGGCGAGAAGGCGAACGTCGCCTTGGCGCGCGACAGCGGGTCCACCGCGATCATCGGGATCTCGATCCCCGCCTGGTTCGTACAGGCTCCGGTGCCGTTGAGCTTGAAGCACCCGGTCAGCTTGGCCACCGTCGTGCCCTCGTCACCGCCGAGCAGGAAGCCATCGCCCGTGATCTCGACCTGATCGTTGACGAACCGGACGCCCACACCGTCGATCCCCGTCGGTGCGGGGGTCAGCTTGTTGCGAAACGACAGATCGGCGGTCAGCGGGTCCGAGGCGTAGGTGTTGTCGTCCGAGGTCGCGACGATCTCGATCGTGGCGGAGCCGGCGAAGTCGACATCACCGCCGAGCTCGTCGATCTTGCCGCCATCGACGGCGACCGTCATCGTACCGAAGTCGACGAACGTGGCTGGCCACTTGACGTCGATGTCCTGGCCGCCGGCCTTGCCCTTGAGCCGCAGCTGCGCCGCGCCCCACTGCTGGTCGACGAACGAGCTCCCTTTCACGACGAGCTTCGTGCCCGGGATGATCGTCTGGGGGGCGACCTTGGTGACGGCGAGCCCCTCGAGCCCCGGGTCGGGGCCGAGGGCGGTCCCACAGGCACCCGCGCCGAGCACCAACCCGGCGAGCAGGAGGTGGGCCGCGCCCCGCATTACTGGATCCCG
Source organism: Myxococcales bacterium (assembly GCA_016720595.1). Taxonomy (GTDB): domain Bacteria; phylum Myxococcota_A; class Polyangia; order Haliangiales; family Haliangiaceae; genus JABFXX01. Next base: position 104,090 of record JADKKI010000002.1, on the reverse strand, counting down.
AGGTTCAGGCCGTACGTGTTCTGCGACCCGTTGTAGCCGCGGATGACCACGAAGTAGTCACCCGTCGTGGTCGCGGTGTACGTCGCGTGCTCGTTCGACACCGCGCCCTGGCCGTGCGCCGTGGAGCACGTCGAGGGGTCGGTCACGCTGCACGGCCACAGGTCGGTGAAGCCACCGATGTTGTAGAGGTGGATGTCGAGATCCTGGGTCGAGTTCGACTGCGTGAACGTGAGGTCCATGGTCAACGTCTTCCCCGCGATGAGGTGGACCTTGTACCAGTCGTCGTCGTTCGGACAGGTCGTGTTCGCGGTCGACGAGTACGTCGAGCCGGTGATCACGCGCGCCTGGCTGTACGTGTCGTCGTCCTCACGCGTATCGTCGGTGCACGTCGTGTTGCAGGTCTCGGCCGTGGCGATGTAGTCGAGCAGGTACTCGCTGCGCGCGTTGGTGAACCCGTTGACCTTGACGTAGTAGGTCGCCGGCTTGAGGCACTTCACGATGTTCTCGTCCGCGGTGAGCGTGGTGGACTTGGAGACCAGGCCGCCGCTCGAGTTGTAGATCTGGAGGTCGAGATCGCTCTCGCCGTTGCCGTACAGCCACATGTCGACACGGGTGTCCGCGGTGATCTTCAGCTGACGCCAGTCGTCATCCGCCTTGGAGCCCGACGCGGGCTGCACCGGCTTGGGGCAGCTGACGCCGTCGATCGTGCCAGCCACCATCGGGCCATCGACCAGCGCGTTCGCGGACGCCTGGGTCTGGTTGTCGTCGTCTTCGTTCATGTCATCCACGCACGCGCCGGTGGGCATCAGGCAGGAGCCGCTGTTCGGCACGCACTGGCGAGCGTGGGCATAGTCGACCGAGTAGACATCGCTCGCCGAGCAGGCGTAGCCGGTCGGGCAGCCCGAGCCGCAGGCCTGGAGGCAGTAGCTCGCGCCCATCGAGCCGACGTAGCTGCAGAGGTCGCCGGCGCCGCACTGCGAGTCCGTGGTGCAGGTGGCGCAGATGCCGAGGTTCGCCGAGCCGGTGGACGTCACCGTCATCGAGTAGACCTGCGACTGGGTGGAGTGATCGCAGTTGCCGGTCTGGTCGTCGTCGTCATCGGCCACGAACACGTACCAGATCGTCTTCACCGTACCGGCCGGCATGCCCGCCACCGGGTTCGGGACGTCGGCCGCGTACACACCGTTGGTCGCCGTGCCGCTCAGCTTGAGCGTCGAGAGCTGGGTCATCCCGCCGGGCCCGAGGTTGGGCGTCGCGCCCGGGTTGGTGAGCGAGTAGTAGAACAGCGGGGACTCCTTGAGGCCCTTGTCGTCCGTCACGGTGGCATCGACCGTGAGGTTCACGATCGTGCTCTCGTTCTGCGGGGTGTGAGCGATCACCGGGGCCGCGCCCGGGCAGTTGGTGCTCGCACCGCCGCGGAGCACGATCAGGTAGTTCTTGATCGTCTTCGGGTTGTCGCCGTCATCGGCGGACACCGTCAGCGTGTAGCGCTGCTCGGCCTCCTGCTCCTTGGTCGGGCACCAGCTGAACTTCGCCGTGGCGCCGTCCTGCTGATCGAGGGTGGCGCCATCGATCTTGGGCTCCTCCATCGCGAGCGTGACCTCGGCCGTGTCCTGGTCCTCGATCACGATGTCGAGGTCCACGCACTTCTTCTTGGTCAGGTCGATGGTCGTGCCGCTACCGAGCGGCTGCCGGAACACCGGGGACGTCGCCGACCCGATGGCCGACTTGACGTTGATGTTGATGGTCACGGTGGTGTCGTGATCGCCATCCGTGACCGTGAAGTCGAACGAGTGCTCGCCGACGTCATTGGCGAGGGGGGTCCAGCGGAACACGCCGGAGCCGCTGGGGGAGACCGTGACCTGGGCCTGGGTGGCGATCTCGGTCAGGTCGGGAGCCCGGAACTTGTAGGACAGCTGGTCCCCGTCCGGATCGGTCCCGTTGAGGTCGATCTTGAGCTCGGTACCGACCTGGGCGACCTGGTCGGTGAGCCCCGAAAGCTCGGGAGCGCCCCCACCGCCGCAGGCTACTGTTGTAGCCAGGCAAGTCAGGGCTGTCATGGTCAGGAGACCTTTGCTGCCGGTGAGTGGCTGTAACCGCATGACGATCCTCCGAGCTAAATCCGATGGCTGTCGGATACAGGGAGCTAGAGCAAGGAGCGGGCCGCGGCGGGGTGCGTCGAGGCGCTGTCAGCGCACCTCACCAACCCCCTGAAACCCGGCCTACCGGGCGACGACGGCGTGATCTTCACCGAGGGCAAACGAGATCAGCCCCTGGGCGACAGGATCTGCCAGGAAGCTCGGGAGTTCACCCTCGGCCTGGGCCGCCAGGACCCGGAGCCCGGCCAGGATCGACCCCGAGGCCACGAGACCTGCCCGCAGGCCGGCGATCTTGAGATCCCGGGCGAGCTGACGGTGATCGAACCGCTGCGGGTCGATCGCCTGGGCGAACGGCTTCAGCTCGTTGACCAGGTTGGTCGGGATCAGCCGCTTGAGCTTCTGGGTCTGGGCCGCGATGGCCTCTCCGTCGAGCGCCACCGGCGCCGGGAACTCGGGCTGGAACACGCGCAGTAACCCGACCACCAGGGTGCCGAGGTCCTCGGCGGGGAGCCGGGCCGGGATCGCCAGGGAGGCCTGCGCGAGCTTGAGCGCCGCTCCAGCCGCGAACCGGATCGCGTTGCCACCTGCGGCAGCGATCGAGGCGCCGATCACGAGCGACACGGGGCTCGTCGGCTCGGCGACCATCGCCCACGGCTGTCGAGTCGAGATGTAGACGTCGATCTCGCCGAAGCCGAGGCCGCTGGCGACGCTCTGCGCGACCGCCGCGGTGGCGTTGTCCTTCGCGCGCAGGCGATCGCCGCGGGTGGCGCCGTACGGGCGCAGATCCACGCCGACGTGCTTCTGGATCCGATCGCCCAGCAGCTGGAACACCTGACGGAGCTCGACCTGAACACCGCGCGGGAACAGCACCTCGTCGGCCTCGGGGCGGAGCAGCGGTGCGAGATCGGGCTGCGGTGAGGTCTGCAGCAGCTTCTGCTCCGGTTCGCCACTCGCGCCGAGCAGCTCCGCGAGCTCTGCGGCCGCGCGTGCGATCGGACGGCTGCCGTCGACGCCGGCGTTCGCGCGTGCAGTCATCGCCCGCGCGATCACGCGATACGCCACACCATCCTGGGGATCCTGCGCCACGCGCGCACGCATCGTGCCGGTGACGCGATTGAGGTGGACGCGCACCGAGGTCATGTCGCCGGCGTCCTTGTAGAACTGCACCAGCTGGCTCAACGCCTCGTCGTTGGTCGGCGCGCCGTCGAGCGCGAGGTTCAGCGCGCGCTCGGCTCGCTTGCCATCCCCAAAGCCGTCCTTGAAGATCTTCGCCACCCGGTGGAGGTGGAGCGCGCGGCGATCGGGATCCGTCTCGTTCTTGACCAGCCGCTCGCACGCGCCGAGTGCGAGCTTCCACTCACCGGCCTGGGTGGCGAGGTCCGCGAGGCGCACGAGCGTGTTCTCGTCGTCGGGCTGGTAGGTCAGCGCGCGCTGGAACGCCTTGAGCGCCATCGGGATGTCGACGAGGCGATCGGCGTAGATCAGGCCGAGCCGGAAGCACAGGGTCTTCAGGACGTCGGGCGCACGCTCGAGCCGCGCGCGCGCCATCAGGGCGTCGGCGGCCTCCTGCCAGGCGCCCTGCTCCCATGCGATGTCGGCGATCGCTGCATGCGCGCGGAGATCGTTCGGCTCGGTATCGAGGATGAACCGATAGTGTTCCTTTGCGGTCTCCCGATCGGAGAGGAAGTTCCGGTGCAGCTCGGCGAGTGCGCGATGCAGCTCGATCCGCGCCGGCCCGACCTCCTCGACCTCGAGACGCCGCGCCAGCAAGGCCGCGAGCTCGTCGTGGTTCGCATCTTCCTCGAGCAGGATCCGCAGCCGCAGGAACGAGTCCCGGTGCTTGGGCTCGGCCTCGAGCGCCTTCTTGAACGACGACATCGCCTGCTCGCCGACCAGCGCCTTGTCCATCAACGCGACGCCCGCGAAGTGGTAGAGCGCGGCCTTCTGCTTGTCGTCCGTGGAGCCCGCCGCCTGCCGCCCCGCGGCCTCGGCGACGTCGATCCACAGCTGGCCCTTGAGCGCGGCCTGCCGCCAGCCCTCGAGTGCTGGCACATGGCCCGGGAGGCCGGCCTCGGCGCGGCCGAACCGCAGCACCGCCTCGTCGATCTTCCCGATCTCCGCGAGCGTCTCGCCGGCTCGGGTCCAGAACGCCGCCTGGCTCTTCGGATCGCCTTCGAAGTACGCCGCGATCTGCTCCTCGAGATGGGCCAGCTCCTCGGAGAACCCAGCGCGTCGGACGATCGCTTCGAGATGCATCAGCGCGAGCCGCGCCGTGGGCTGGATCGCGATCACCGAGCGGTAGAGATCGGCGAGCTCGGCCTCGGGGCGACGATCGCGGCTCGCGAGCCCCGCCAGGTCGATCATCAGGGCCGATCGATCCCGGGCGTGCTCGGCGGGAACGACGGCGAGCTCGGCCTTGCGCAGGCGGAACAGCTCGGGGAGCTGGTCGGAGCTCGCGTACTGCCGCTCGAGGCGGTGCATGAGGTCGATCCGCGACGGGTCGGCCTGCTGCGCACTCTCGAGCGCGACCTGCGCGGACTCCGAATCGCTGCGGAAGTCGCCGTCGATATGCGCGAGCAGCTCGTACGCCGTGGCCTTGGCCACGCCGTCATGCGCCTCCTCCGCGGCGCGCAGCTGCGCGAGCGCGAGGCCGGAGATCGGAGCCGGATCTCGCAGCTGGGTCGCGACCCGGACGAGCGGAACCGCTGCGAGCGGATCACCGGGGCGCATCTCGAGCGCGCGCTGATAGAGCCCGAGCGCGGTGGCCCCGTCGCCGTGGGCGGCCGCGAGATCGGCATCGCGCACGATCCGCGCGAACGCATCTGCCGAGGCCACGCCCGGTGCCGGATCGCTCCGGCGTGGGGCCGGCGCCGTGGGCCGATCTCCCGCGCGCCGACGCGCGGCTGCGAGCAGGTCCGGAACCACGCCGAGCTGGGGCAGCGCCTGTTCGACGCGTGCGAGCAGCGCCGTGGCGCGAGATGCATCGCCTGCATCGAGCGCGATCTGGGCCGCGCGGAGCCGCAACGTCGCGACCTCGGACGCCGTGGCCTTGCCCTCGATCAGCGTCGCTCGCTCCTCGAGTGCTGCACAGGCATCGGCGAGCTCCTTCTGGCGCGCGGCGCTGACCAGCAGGGCCACGGTGCGGCGCGGATCGTCGGCCCCCGGCGAGAGCTCCCGGAGGATCGTCTCGGCGCGGCCTGCATCGTCGGCGGCCCACAGCCGGGCGCGACGCATCCCGAGGCTGGTCGCGCCTGCCACCGAACGCTCGGCGGCCTGGGCACGGGTGAGCACCTCGGAGATCACGTCGCGATCCCCGAGCCGCGACGCGAGTACGATCGCGGATGCATGTGCGGCCGGTGCCGGCGCCCCCTGCTCGAGCACGCGCTCCCACGCTTCGAGCGCCGCCGCCGTCGCGCGCTGCAGGTCGTCCGGATGCTGCGGATGCTGCGAGGAGCCGTCGTCGGGCGTGGCCTGCGCGGCTGCACCGACCGCCTCTTCCCAGGCGAGCGCGCTGCGCAGCTGAGCGACATCCTTGTCGAGCTGATCACCGGGCTCTGCCGCCAGCTCGGCGAACAGCTTCGCGCGATCGGTCCACCGGCCCGCGGCCGCGAGGGCTTCACCGAGCGCCTCTGCGATCGCGAGCGAACCGGGACGTGCCGCCCTGCCCGCCTTCAGCACGTCGAACGCTTGATCGAGCTGCCCCAGCGAGATCAACCCGTAGGCGGCGCGCAGGCGCGCACGCTCGCGATCGAGATCCGTCGCGACGGCGAGGTCGACGTCGATCGCGGCTTGCGTGGACTCCGCAGCGACGTAGGAGGTGCGGAGCTGCGCCGCACCGTAGTCGTCGCCCGGGTCGAGCTGCAGCGCCGCTCCCCACAGGTCACCGCCTCGCGCGGGATCGAGCTCGGCGGCACGTGCGGCCGCGTAGGCGCGTTCGATCGGCGACGCACCGGTCTCCGCCCAGTGCACGAACGCGGCGATCGCGGCGACCGGATCGGCGGTGGCCACACCCTCGGCAGCGAGCCGCGCCACGAGTGGATCGGAGGGCACCGCCGCGGTGGCGAGCGTCATGGCCTGCGCGCCGAGGTCACCCTGCGCCCACTGCTGCGCGCGCACGGAGGCCGCGGCCGCGGTGATCGGATCCGTGAACTCGATCTGGGTGGCGAGCTCGATCAGCGCCCTGGCGGCCGCGGGACCATCGACCTGCGCGGCGGCGTGGCGGATCGCACCGATCCGCGCCGCGAGCGATGCGGGATCCGATTCAGCAGCGGCGGCGAACCACCCTGCGGCACCGGCGGTGTCGTTGTGATGGGCCGCGAGCGCCCCGCGTGCCGATTGGACCGACGCACGCAGCTCGGGATCGGTGAGCGCATGCGCGAGCTGCTCGAGGGCCGCGCCGAACTCATCCGCTCGACCGTCGAGGAACGCGAGCTCGAGGTGTGCCAGCAGCGCGCGCACATCCGAGGGAGCGCTGTCGAGGACCTCTCCCACCGCGACCCGGGCGAGATCCTGATCATTGCTCGCCATCAGGAGATCGATCCGGTAGTGGCCGAGCGGTCGCCGCTCGAGCGCACCCGCGACGGCGATCTCCGCGTCGAGGTGCTGGACGGCCTCGACCAGATCACCGCTCGCACGCGCCAGCCGCCGCAGGCCGCGGAGGGCCGCCGTCGCGCGTGGATCGGCGAGAAGCGCGGCGTCGTAGTGCCCTCGTGCGCGATCCGGATCGGCGAGCCGCTCCGACAATCGCCCGGCCTCGAGTCGAAGCGCCGCGGACGCCGCGGTGTCGTCGACCGTCACCAGCTCCCGCTCGTAGACCAGGAGTGATTGCGCTGCCGCTTCATCGAGCGCGGTGCTCGCGAGCGGATCGGTCTGCTCGGGCCACGCGCGCACGGCCGCTTCCAGATCGAGGTGTGGCTCGACCTCTGGCTCCTCGATCTCGATCGGGATCGAGGTGGCGAGCCGCTGCGGCCGAGGCGCCGAGGGCGTGGGCGCGCCCATGTCCATCAACGTGCGCTGCGAGAGCGGCGGCACCGAGGTCGGCGTCTTGACGCGCGGATAGTGTTCCGCGAGCGTGGGCAGCCCGGGGTCCGCCGGGAGCGGCGCGGGTGAGGTGGCGCGAGTGGGGCCCGACTTGTCGCGTGCCTTCGGGGCATCGGCGAGCGTCGGCAGCGCCCGATCGGGGAGCTTGAACCGGGCATCGTCGTCGTCGACCTGCGGGACTCGCTCGTCGAGAGCGGAGAGCGCGTCGTCGAGACCTTCGGGCGGCGTGATCGCAGGGGCTGCGCGCCCCCTTCAAGGACGGCTGCGAGCCGCTACCGCGCTCACCACGTGGAGGTGTCTGCCGGCGCAGCTTGATCGCACCGATCGCCGCGGACGGTGCGGGCGGTGCGGGCATGCTCGGCGGCTCGTCGGCGGCGCCGACCGCGGCCGCGACGTCGGAGAAGTCGTCCTCGGTCGCAGGCGTGGGCGCGGCCTCCGGCTCGCCGGGCGGCTCGTCGACGTCCATCTCGAGCGCGAGCTCGTCGTCGGGCGTGACCGGGATGGACTGCGAGATCGGAGGCGGCCGGGTGGGTGCATCCCCGCGGCGGACCACGTGGGCGGTGCGGCGGCTGATGCCGGCATCGGCGCTCGCCTCGGGAATCGCGACCGGCGCCGACGCGGCCGAAGCGTCGATCTCGACCTCGTACTCGTCTTCCTCGATCGGTGGTGGTGCCGTCTTGGACGCTGGGCGGGAAGCCGCGGCCTGCGCCTGGAGCTCCCCCAGATCCTGGATCCGCGTCTGCTCCGCGAATGCCGAGATATCGACGCCGTGCGCGGGCGTTGCCCGCGTGTCGTCGCGACCGGCGGGGACCGGCGAGACGTTGAGCGGCGTACGCCGAACGATCGCCGGCGTGCGGCGGACCTCGGCGACCGGTGGTGGCGCCAGGTCACCGTCGTCCGGACCATGATCCGGCGCTGCCGCAGCGATCGGACGAGACGCCGACGTGAACACGCCATCGTCGTCATCATCCGAGGGCAGCGCTCGGATCGGACCACTCTTCAGGTCGATCCGGGTCTGTCCTTCGTCGATGCCGTCATCGTCCATCGGTGGCAGCGTCTCGTGGCGGCCGAGCATCGGCCCGAGCGCTGCGGGGGCACCCTCCGCGCCGACGTCGGAGAAGTCGGTCTCCGCCGGGTCTGCGTCGAAGGTATCTGCCATCGTCGCGAGGCTGCGACGCGCCGCGATCGGCACCTCGATCTCGACCTCGAACGTCGAATCGGGATCGTCGTCTGCGATCGCCGCGTCGAGCGTCATCTGATCTTCCAGATCCGGGATCAGCTCCACCACCTCGGGGATCTCGGCGCTGAACACGGGCTGGTCGAGGGTGCGGCTCGGATCCGTGAACTCGGCCGCGGAGGGTGCGGGGGGCGCCGTCGGCGCAGGCGTCGGCGCTGGCCACGCCATGACCTCTTGCTGCGGCATCACCGCGCCGGTCTCCTCGCCGTGCAAGGCATCGAACGTCTGGTCCCAGGCGTCGAGCTCGGAGAGCAGATCGTCGTCGCCGAGGAACGGCTTGGCGCCCTTCGCTGGAGGCTTGGTGGGACCCGCCATGGTTACCGCGTTCCCTTCAACGCGACGCCGAGCCTGTCGCGCAACTTGAGATGATCCTCACCGATCGACCACGCCGTGAGCTCGAGCGCCGCGGGGCTGTCGGCCAGTGCCTTGCCGCCCTTGCCCACGTCGAGCTGAGCGTGAGCCACCGCGAGATCACCGGACCACAGCAGGCCCGCCCGGTTGCCCACGGCGATCGCCTGCTTCCGGAACTCGCCGACGTCGGCCAGCTCGGCGCTCTTCGCCTTGACGAGCTCGGAGACGACCGACTTCTGCTTTCGCGAGAGCTCCTTCTTCAGGATCTTCATTCGCTCGGCGATCGTCGCATCCTCGCCGGTGTGGTCCGCGAGGCCGCTCGGGATCGGAAGGTCGAGGGCGCGCAGCGCCGCCACCAGCGTCCACGCGAGCTCGCCTTCGCGCAGCTCCGGGAGCGTGGCCATCCCCTCGGCGAGCGTCGCGACCGCGCGACCGAGCTGGAACCGATGCTGCGGCATCGCCGCGGTCGCGACATCGGCGCCGATGCAGAGGATCGGGGTCTCGGCCGCGATCGCGCGCGCGATCCCGACACGAGCGCCGCTGATGTAGAGCTCGACGTCGTCGATGCCGAAACATGCGAGCGCGGTGGCGAGCGGCTCGTACTTGTCTCCGAGCTTCTTGACCGCGAGCTTGTCCGCGCGAACAAAGCCGAGCTTGCCCGGATCGACGCCGGTGGCGACCTGGACCGCCGGTGCGATCGCTTGCCAGAACTCACCGAGCGGACCGAACGCACCTCCGCGGAGCGCGGCGCGCAACGAATCATCGAACTTGACCCGCGTCGGCGTGCCGAGCTTCTGGCGCCCCTGCGAGAGGACCTGGCGCTGATCGACCGACGGTGTACCGAGCGCCTCGACGCCCACGAGCGCGAGCCAGCGTGCATCGACGTCGCTCTGCCAGGCCGTCACCTGCGCGAGCCGCTCGTAGAGCACGGCGCTCTTCGGGTTCTGCACGATCGAGGCGCGGAAGCTCCCTGCGGTGGCGCTCAGCACCTGCGAGCGTGCCGGCGGCTCGAGCAGCTCCGCCAGCTCGCGGACGACATCGAGGTTGAGTGGATCGAGCGTCCGAGCGCGATCGAGCGCGCGGCGCGCGGCGGTGCGATCGCTCATGCGATCGCGCAGCATCAACCCGAGGCGCAGCTCCTCGCGCGCCTTCTCCTGCGGCGTGGGCCGGAGCCGCGCGAGCTGACGGAGCTCGCGGGTTGCCCGCTCCCAGTCATTCGCGCGCAGACACAGCCCGAGCAGCCTCTCGCGCAGCGGGAGATCTTCGGGGCTCGATTCGACGACGCGCTCGAGGTTCTCGATCGCGCCGGCGACATCATTGACGTTCTCGGCGAGCACCTGGGCGAGCTGCAGCTCGACCTCGGCCCGGCGGTTAGGTCGAGTCTCCGCCTGCAGGCAACGGCGCCACAGCGCGACCGCGGCCTCCACATCGCCCGCGTTGAACGCGAGATCCGCACGAAACCGCAGCGCCTCGACGTGGCGCGCCGATCGATCGAGCAGCGCGTCGAGATCGGCCATCGCGGCGTCCTTGTCGCCGAGGCCGTGCATCACCGTCGCGCGCTCGAGCAGCAGCGGGACCATGTCGAGTGGGTTCCCCTCCTCCTGGTGCTCGAGGTACGTCAGGCGCTCGGTGAGGGCGATCACGAGGCCCTTGACGTCTGCCCGCTCGCGCTGCAGCTCGAGCAGGCGATCGAGCTCGGGCGCACCTGGATCGATCTTGAGGATCCGGCGGTACGCCGCGAGCGCGAGCGCCGGGCCGTCTGCGAGCTTGCTCTTGTCGAACACCCCGGCGGCGTCGCGGAGCAGCTGGACCCGAGCGGTGTCATCACCGATCGCGCGAGCGAGCTGATAGCTGGCCTGTGCCCAGGTGGCGTTATCGCCGGTGCGTCGCGCCATCCGGCGCAGCGCCTCGAGGGCCCGGAGGTCGTGCGGTTGACTCTTGAGGACCGCCACCACGACGGTGCCGGCCTCGCGGACCCGCCCGGCGAGCTCCAGCGCCTCCGCGCGATCGAGCTCCCATCCTGCCTGAGCGTTCGGATCGTCCGCGAGCGCCGAGCGAAGCTCGAGGACCTCGGCGCGTGCGAGCAACGGATCGATGATCGCGTTCTTGTCGTCGAGTGCGGTCTCGACCTGTGGGATCGCGCTGGCCTCGGCGAGGACGACCAGTGCGCTGGTGTCGTCGGGGGCCGCGGCTCGTGCAGCGGCCACGCGCTGGTTCGCGAGCTCCGCATCTCCACTGGCGGCGGCCATCGCGGCCGCGCGCATGTGCAGCGCGGCGGCGGCCTCCGGCATCTGGATGCTCGCGGCGAGCGCGTCGAATGCGGCCGACAGCGCGGTGGGATCAGATCGGCGCGACGCCACCAGGGCGGCCCCGAGCAGCGCCCCTCGGCGCGTGGGATCGAGCGAGGTCGCCGCCGCGAACGACTGCGCCGCGCGCTCGAAGTCCTCGAGAACGAGGGCGTACATCCACCCGCTGTCCTCGGCGAGCGCGGCGCCGAGCCGTGGATCCGTGGTGCGGCCGGCGAGCGCGGCGGTGGCCTCGAGCCGCATCACGGTATCGGCGCGCCCCGCGGCGAGATCCGCGAGGCCGAGGGCTGCGCTGGTGGCGGCAACCGAAGGCTCCTCGCGAACCGCGAGCCCGCGGAACACATCGGCGGCCTCGTCGAACTGCCCTGCTCGCTCGAGCGCGCGCCCGAGGAGCCACTGTGCCTCGGCGCCCGGATCGAGCTCCGCGATCGCCTTGCGTGCGGTGACCTCACCGTTGCGATCCCCGAACTGAGCGCGCGCGCGGGCTGCGCCTTCGAGCGCGGTGCGATCGTTGTCGCTGCGCTGGAGCCACTCCTCGTAGACCACTGCGGCGGACGCGACATCCCCGAGCCGGATCTCGAGCACCCACGCTGCCTCGCGGAGCGCACGTCGAGCCGCCGGGCCATCGGGCAGCACGCGCGCCTCCGCGCGACGCTCCGTGACCAGCTCGGCCCAGCGCTCCTGCGCGCGGAGCAGATCGATCAGCGACTCGCGCGCGAATGCATCCTCGGGCCACAGGCTCAGCACCTGGCGATAGAGATCGGTCGCCGCCTCGACGGCTCCGCCACGCTCGCGGAGGCGCGCCGCGGACAGGAGTGCGGTGCCGCGCCGCGTGGCGTCGGGCTCGACCGATGCGAGATCCGCCAGCAGCTGCGCACGATCGTCGTCGCGCCCGAGCTGGGCGAGCGTCGATTCCATGCGCCAGCGCAGGGCGAGATCCGCCGGCGCCAGCGCGGAGAGCTCGCGCTCGATCTCGAGCACGCCTTCGAGGTCACCGTGACTGCGCGCGAGGCGGATCGCACGCTCGAGCAGCGCGCGACGCGCATCCCCATCGACCTTGGATGCGGTCTCGCGCAGACGCACGAGCGCGATCGCGACGTTGCCGGTGGTGTCATCCAGCTCGGTCAGCGCCTCGAGTACGATCGGGTGCTCGGGCACGGCCTCGAGCGCCTTGCCCAGGGCGGAGCGCGCCTCCTCGAAGGCTTCGGCGCCACCCACCTCGTACGCGAGGAGCTCTGCCGCCTGAAGATACAGCGCCGCCGCGGCGCCGGGATCCGGGCTCGGGGTCTGGCCCGGTCCAAGCCAGGTGCCGAGCTGTGCCGCCTGTGCGGCAGTCAGATAGGTCCTCGCGAGCTCCTGCGCGAGCTCCTGGGAATCGCCGCGGCCGAGCGCATCACGCTCCGCCGCCGAGGTCAGGACGATGAAGCCGGGCGCGGTGGCCTCGAGCGAGGCGAGCAGCGCGCGCGCCTGGTCGCGCTGACCGCCACGCAGGAGCGCATCGGCGCGACGGATCGAGAGCACCATCGCGCGCCCGGGATCCCCCTCGACGGCCTGCCAGCTCTGCACGAGCTCGGCGAGATCCTCGTACCGCCCGAGCTCCTCGGCGAGCTCGGTCAGATCGTTGAGCACCAGCGGCTCACCGGGGGCGAGCGCGATCGCCTGCTGAAGCACATCCCACGCCTTGTCGGGCGCATCGGTCCGTGCGAGCTGGGCCTGCCGGCGACGTAGTGCGACGAGCTCGCGCCGCAGCGAGGTCGCGCGATCGGGGGCATGCTCGGGTGTGAGGCCGGGCTCGGCGCCGGGGCCCGCCAACCCAAAGCTCGTCAGGAGGAACGCCGCGAGCGCTTCGATCGCGGCGGCCACATCCGCGGGCGTGCCGTTCTCCTCGGCGACGCGCAGCCGCTCGCGCGCGACGCGCTCCGCCGCTCCGGCGTCGGAGGCGCTGGCGGCGAGCGCCGCGGCCTGCTCGAACGCCGCTTGCGCACGACTGTATTCGCTCGCACCGGCCATCCGACCGACCTCGAGCCAGTACGTGATCTTGCGCGCGGGATGCTCGACGGCCTCGGCCAGCCGCTCCCACACGTCGAGCAGCGCGCCGGCGTCCCCTGCCCGCGCGAGGATGCGCTCGAGCTCGAGCAAGGCGCCCTGATGCTGCGGCGCGATCCGGACGGCCTCCTCGAGTGCCACGCGGGCCTCGGCCGCATCGTTCATGTGCTGGCCGAGCACGCGGGCCTTCTCGAGGAGCAGATCCGCGCGCTCGAGATCATCGCGGGCAAACTCGACCTCGGCGCCGATCAGCTTGGCGAGGTTCGGCCACAGCCCGCGGCGATAGAACACGCGGCGGATCGCCCACAGGTTCGGTCGCAGCGCGGGATCCAGCGTGAGGGCGCGCCCGTAGGCCTTCACGGCGCGGGCCTCGTCGGCGAGCCGGCGCTCGTACAGCTCGCCGAGCTCGTAGGCGAGGTAGGCAGCGGCGGCCGACTCGGTGGTCTGCTCGAGATCGCGGGCGACGGTCTCCGCGCGCTTCTCGCTGCCGGCGTCCCCGATCTCCTCGAGCGCGCGATCGATGACCGTCGGAGACTCGAGGCTCGCCTCGAGGGGCTGATCGATCACGATGTTCGGCGTTGCCGTGCCGACCTCGACGCCGGCGCCGTCGGCGAGCGCCGCGAGATCGGCGCCAGCGGTCAGATAGTCCTCGCTCCCCTTGGCGTGCGGGGTTGGCGGCGGGGCCGTCGAGGCGCGGCGCGCGCGGGGCTCGGCGGCCGGCGCATCCGAGGCCTGCGCCTGATCGGCGTCGCTTGGGTCCTTGGATGACGGGACGGCGATCGTTGGCAGTGGGATCGCGACGGCCGCAGGCGGTACCGGGATCGCCATCGGTGCGCTCGCGCGCGGCATCGACGGTGGTCCGGGCGGCTTGCCAGAGAGCGGCGGGACGCGCATCGCTGCCCCGGGCGGGCGCGGTGGGATCGCGACGATCGGCCGGTTCGGGATCGGTGGTGGCGGGAGCGCCGGCACGGGACGCGCGGCCGGCGGTGGCGGCTTCCGCGTCGGCTCCTCTTCCACCATGTCGGCGAGGTCCACGGAGATCTCGCCCGTGGTGACCGCGACCTCGCCGTTGTCGTCATCGTCCATCATCGCGTCGATGCGCGACGCGAGAGAGGCGACACGATCCTGTGAGGGAGCAGACGGCGCGTGAACGGCCGGCTCCGGCGCGCTGCCCTCTGCGCCCGGCTCGTCTTCGGGTGGGGTGCCCAAGCGCCACAAGGATCGCCAGACAGGACGTGGGGTGTCAACGCAGCGCACCGTCATTCCGAGCATTTACGATCGCGCGCTGGACCTTGCGTCCGACCTGCTGGCGCGCATACATCATCCCCCGTGCAGCCCTTTCGGCTCGGTGATGACATCCTGACCCTCGAAGTCCTCGCCCAGGTCGCCCGGGGAGGTCGCCGGGTGGAGATCGGCACCCGGGCGCGAGCCGGGATGGACCGTGCCCGCCAGGTGGTCGACGCCGTGGTGGCCGGAGGGGATGCCTCCCCGGCCGTCTACGGGGTCAACACCGGGTTCGGCGCCCTGGCCGAGGTCCGGATCTCGGCCGATCAGGTCGCGCGGCTGCAGCAGAACCTCGTGCGCTCACACGCCGCGGGCGTCGGTCAGCCCCTTCCTCGCGAGGCAGTGCGCGCGATGATGCTGCTCCGCGCCGCCGTGCTGTCCACGGGGCGCAGCGGTGCGCGCACCCTGTGCTGCGAGCGGCTGTGCGAGCTCCTCAGCGCCGGAGTCCACCCCGTGATCCCTGCGCGCGGCTCGGTCGGCGCTTCGGGTGACCTCGCGCCGCTGGCGCACCTCGCGCTCGGCATGATCGGGGAAGGCGATGCGGAGTACCAGGGTCAGACGATGCCGGCCGCCGACGCGCTCGCTCGCGCGAACATCCCGCCGCTGGTACTCGAGGCCAAGGAAGGCCTGACGCTCCTGAACGGCACGCAGCACATGACCGCCGTTGGCGGCCTCGCGGTCCTCGACGCCGAGGAGACCTGCCGGATCGCGGACGTCGCCGGGGCGCTCTCGCTCGAGGCGCTCAAAGGAACCGCCCGCGCGTTCGACGAGCGCGTGGTCGCCGCGCGCCCGCATCCGGGACAGATCGCCGTGGGCGCGGTGCTCCGTCACCTGCTCGCGGGCTCGGAGATCGCCGAGTCTCACAAGGACTGCGGCAAGGTCCAGGATCCGTACTCGCTGCGCTGCATGCCTCAGGTCCATGGCGCGAGCCGGGACATGCTCGCATTCGCGCGCACCGTGCTCGAGCGCGAGGCGGCCAGCTCCACAGACAACCCGCTCGTGTT
Organism: Myxococcales bacterium; assembly: GCA_016720595.1. Classification (GTDB taxonomy): domain Bacteria; phylum Myxococcota_A; class Polyangia; order Haliangiales; family Haliangiaceae; genus JABFXX01. The sequence continues at coordinate 88,723 of JADKKI010000002.1, read as the reverse complement.
CGTGGACGGCCCCGAAGGCGACGAGATGATCAGCGGCGGCAACTTTCACGGACAGCCCGTCGCGATCGCTCTCGATGCCGCGGCGATCGCCGTCGCCGAGCTCGCCAACATCTCGGAGCGTCGGATCGAGCAGCTGGTCAATCCGCACCTGTCGAGTGGGCTGCCCCCGTTCCTCGCCCCGGACTCCGGCCTCAACTCGGGTTTCATGATCGCGCAGGTCAGCGCCGCCGCCCTGGTCTCCGAGAACAAGGTGCTCGCGCATCCGGCCTCGGTGGACTCGATCCCGTCGAGCGCAGGCCGCGAGGATCACGTCTCGATGGGCGCGACCGCCGCGCTCAAGCTCGCGATGATCCACGACCACGTGCGGACCGTGCTCGCGATCGAGCTGCTGTGCGCTGCGCAGGGCATGGATCTCCGCCGCCCGTTGCGCACCACCGCTCCTCTCGAGGCCGTGCACGCGGTGATCCGCGCCAAGGTCCCGGCGATGATGGTGGATCGTCCGCTGTCGCCCGACATCGTCGCGGTCCGCGCGATGATCGACGACGGGTCGCTGCTCGCCAGTCTGGCCTGAGTCAGCGCCGCTTCAGGTTCGGATGGACGATCGGTTCGGGCTCGCGCTCTGCCGTGATCTCTTCATCCGCAGGATCGAAGTCCCGCGTGCGCGAGTTGCGGGCGACCTCGGCGAGGAGCGCCATGGTCATCGGATCGTCGACCGTTGCGGTCCGCGGTGAGGACGGCGTCTCGTCCTGCGGGACAGCGGGCGCGGCGGCTTCGCCGCGGGTCTCTCTCGCCAGCTTCGCGAGCTGATCACGATCGAACTCGCGGGTCGCACGGTCGTCCTTCGTGCTCATGGGCCTAGCCTATACGGCCCTCCCCGCCATCCGGACCGGGAAATGACGACGGGATCGGTCACCCGCGCTGTTTTTTGGCACCCGGCATTTTGCCGGCTCGCGCGAGTGCGTCGCGCAGCACGAACTCGATCTGCGCGTTCAGCGAGCGTAGATCGTCCGCCGCCCACTTCTGGAGCGCCTCCAGCACCGTGGGATCCATGCGCAGGAGGAACGGCTTGCGCTCGGCCACATTGCCTCAGTAGAGCGAGCCGGCGTTGACGACCGGTTGGGTCGAGCGTTCACCGCACAACACGACCAGGAGGTTCGAGACCATCGCGGCCTTGCGCTCGGTGTCGAGCTCGACGATCCCGCGCTTCGCGAGCTGCTCGAGCGCCATCTCGACCATCGAGACCGCGCCCTCGACGATCAGCGTCCGCGCGGCGATGATCGCGCCGGCCTGCTGGCGCTGGAGCATCGCCTGCGCGATCTCGGGCGCATACGCGAGGTGCGCGATCCGCGCGTCGACCACCTCGCAACCCGCCGCGCGGATCCGCTTGTCGACCTCCTGGCGGAGCAACTCCGCCACCACCTCGGAGTGCCCACGCAGACTGACCTTGTTCTCGTCATGGGAGTCGTAGGGATGGTGCATCGCGAGGTTGCGCACCGCGGACTCGGCCTGGATCTGGACGTACGCGCCGAAGCTCTCGACGTCGAACATCGCCTGCGCCGTATCGACGACGCGCCACACGATCACGGCCCCGATCTCGATCGGGTTTCCGTCGATGTCATTGACCTTGATCTTCGCGCTCTCGAAGTTGCGCGCACGCAACGAGACCTCGCGCTTGGAGGTGAACGGATTGACCCAGCGCAGGCCCGAGGTCTTGACGCTGCCGGTGTACCGGCCGAAGAACGTCAGCACCCGGCTCTCGTTGGGGCCGATCACGAGGCACCCCGCGAGGAGGATGATGCCGGTGATGAAGATCGCAGCCGCGGCGAGGATGTACATGGCCGGATCCAGCGGGTGCTGCCGGATCATGGTCAGGGGGTAGATCGCGCCACCCAGGCAGCCAAGCCCGAGCAGCAGGGCGAGCCAGCCCGACATCGAGATCGCATCACGCTCCTTCATCGCCATCAGCATCCTCCTGGAGGGTCTGACAGCAAAGTGATATCACATTGCTAGTATGTCAAGTCTCGACCGGTCGAGGCGTGGCATGCCGCGCGATCCCGCCGACATACACGGCCTCGATCAACGAGGTCGCCGCGCCGTAGCGATAGGGGACGGTCGCGGGATCCTCACATCCCCAGAGGATCAGGTCCGCGTGCGCACCTGTCTCGAGGGTGCCGACGCGAGGCATCCCGAGGGCCTTCGCCGCGTGCCGGGTGACCCCGAGCCACGCCTCCTCGACCGTCATGCCGTAGTGGGTGGTGGCGAGCCACATCTGGAGCGGGAGCTCCTCGCAGTAGCTCGAGCCCGGGTTGAGATCACTGGCGATCGCCATCGGTACGCCCGCCGCGCGGAGCTTGCCGACCGGCGGCACGGGGAGGCGGAGCTGCACGCACGCCCCGGGGAGCATCACCGCCACCACGCCCGCGACGGCCAGCCGCGCGATCGCGCCGTCCGAGACCTGCTCCAGGTGATCCGCCGAGAGCGCGCCGAGATCCGCGAGCAGCTCGGCGGCCCCGAGATCCGCGAACTGCCCCACGTGCCCGCGCACGGCGAGCCCCGCCGCCTTGGCCGCGCCGAGGATCGCGCGCGCCTCGGCGAGCGTGAACGCACCTTCGTCGCAGTACACGTCGACCGAGGTCGCGAGCTCGTCGGCGGCGACCCGTGGGATCAGCTGGTCGCAGACCTCGAGCACGAACGCGCCGCGATCCGCCACGCGCTCCGGTGGCACCAGGTGCGCGAGCAGGGTCGGCACGCAGCGGGGCGCCGGCCGCTGCCCTGCCGCGGCGATGCAGCGCAGGAGTCGTTGCTCGCCGGCCAGGGTCAGGTCGTAGCCGCTCTTGATCTCGATCGTGGTGGTGCCCGCGGCGAGCGCGGCATCGAGCCGCCCCCGCAACATCGCGACCAGCGCCTCGTCGGAGGCCGCCCGGGTCGGCCCGAGCGTGGCGCCGATGCCACCGCCCGCCGCGGCGATCTCGAGATAGCTCCTGCCTGCGGCGCGCATCGCGAACTCGTTCGCGCGATCGCCGGCGAAGATCGCATGCGTATGGCAGTCGACGAGGCCCGGCGTGACGAGCCGGCCGCCCGCATCCACCACCCGGGTCGCGCCGGGCCGATCGGCGTCGGGCCCGACCCACGCGACCTCGCCGCCGCGGATCGCGATCGCCCCGCGATCCACCATGCCCAGGCCGACGCGCGCGGGATCGCAGGTCAGCACGCGGGCGTTCCGGATCACCAGGTCAGCGTTCACGCGAGCCGCAGCTTACGTCGCCGAGCGCCGGCGGCGGAAGACCCGATCAACGGCGCTCGTTGCCACGCTTGAAGTTCCCCGTCTTGCGCGCGACCAGGAGCTGGACCGCCGCGACATCGCCCGAGGCGACCGCGACCCGGATCTCCTCCGCGTCGGCGCCCGTGAGCGTCCGGACCAACCGCCCGCGGAAGTGGATCAGCACCTTGTCGCGGGTGACCTGAACGTCGAACGGCTCCTCGGCGAGCTTCCCTCGCCCATCGACGGGACTCATTCCTTGCGGCGGCGCGGGATCACCACGCCCGCTCCTCGGCCGCCTGGATCGCCTCGTCGTAGCCGGCGTCGGCATGCCGGATCACGCCCATCCCCGGATCGCAGGTCAGCACGCGCTCGAGACAGCGCGCGGCACGCTCGGTGCCGTCCGCCACGATCACCTGCCCCGCGTGGAGCGAGTAGCCGATGCCCACGCCGCCGCCGTGGTGGAACGACACCCAGGTGGCGCCGCTCGCCGTGTTCAGCAACGCGTTCAGGATCGCCCAGTCGGCGACCGCATCGGTGCCGTCCTTCATCGCCTCGGTCTCGCGGTTGGGCGAGGCCACCGAGCCGCAGTCCAGATGGTCGCGACCGATCACGATCGGTGCCTTGACCTTGCCCGTCCGCACCAGCTCGTTGAACCGCAGGCCCACGCGGTGGCGCTGTCCGTAGCCGAGCCAGCAGATCCGCGCCGGGAGGCCCTGGAACGCGATCTTCTCCCTCGCGAGCTTCATCCAGCGATGGAGCATCGGATCGTCCTTGATCTCGTCGAGCACCGCCTCGTCGGTGACGCGGATGTCGTCCGGATCGCCCGACAGCGCCGCCCAGCGGAACGGGCCCTTGCCCTCGCAGAACAGCGGGCGAATGTACGCGGGCACGAAGCCCGGGAACGCGAACGCATCCTCGACGCCCGCGATCTCCGCCTGGGCGCGCAGGTTGTTGCCGTAGTCGAACACGTGCGAGCCAGCGCGCTGCATCGCCAGCATCGCCCGGACCTGCACGGCCATCGAGGCGCGCGACCTCCGCACGTAGTCCTCGGGATCCCGCTGGCGGAGCTCGGCCGCCTCGGCGAGCGTCAGCCCCTGCGGGATGTACCCGACGAGCGGATCGTGGGCCGACGTCTGATCGGTGACCAGGTCCGGCGTCACGCCGCGCCGCGCCAGCTCCGCGTAGACGTCCGCCGCGTTCCCGATCAGCGCGATCGAGCGCGGCTGACGCGCCGCCTTGCACTCCTCGACCCGGCGCAAGGCGGTCTCGAGATCCGGCGCCAGCTCGTCGAGGTAGCGGGTCTCGAGCCGGCGCTGCACGCGCGTGGGATCGATCTCGATGCCGAGGAACACCGCGCCCGCCATCGTGGCGGCGAGCGGCTGCGCCCCGCCCATCCCACCAAGCCCGCCCGAGAGCACGAAGCGCCCGGTCAGATCCGCGTTGGCGCCGTAGTGGACCTTGGCCGCTGCCGCGAACGTCTCGAACGTCCCCTGCACGATCCCCTGCGAGCCGATGTAGATCCACGAGCCAGCCGTCATCTGGCCGTACATCATCAGGCCCCGCTTCTCGAGCTCGCGGAAGTGCTCCCAGGTCGCCCACTTGCCGACCAGGTTCGAGTTCGCGATCAGCACGCGTGGCGCCTCCTCGTGCGTCTTGAACACGCCGACCGCGCGCCCCGATTGCACGAGCAAGGTCTCGTTGTTCTCGAGTCGCCGCAGCTCGCGGACGATCACGTGGAAGTCCTCCCAGCTGCGCGCGGCCTTGCCCGTCCCGCCGTAGACCACCAGATCCTCCGGTCGCTCGGCGACATCGGGATCGAGGTTGTTCATCAGCATCCGCAGCGCGGCCTCCTGCTGCCACCCCTTGCACGACAGCGTGGTTCCGCGCGGGGCTCGGATCGTCTCGGGCATAGGCGTCCTTAGCACGAACGCGGTGCCGGATTGGCAGGGCGGCGATCACGCCCGCGTGTCGCGATGTCCTGCGGTGCGCCAGCCATCGCGGACTTGGCGCGGATTCGGGCCTGGTCCGCGGGTTGCTGATGACCACGCTCATGCACCCAGCACTCCGTCAGCATGTCGGCCCCCCGAGCGTCCGCACCGGCAGGTATCTCGCCGGCGGCATGCTCACGGGGTTCGCGGGCATCCTCCTCGCCGTCGCGATCGTCAACCTGGTCGACACCCGCCGCACCGCCGCGCGCACCCGCGAGCTCCGCGCCGAGCTCGCGAGCCAGACCCGCGATCTCGTGCTCGCACGCACGCTCGCGAACGACTTCGCGCGCGTCGCCTTCCCGCGCTGGGCCGCGGACCACCCCGATCGTACGTGCCCGGACACCGTCGCCGAGCTGGCGAGCTACGTCGGCGAGGGTGTCGAGGTCGATCCGTGGGGTCTCCCGTTCCAGACCGGCTGCACCCGCGGCGGCCTGCTGTGGGCGCGCTCCGCCGGCCCTGATCGCACGCACGGCACCACCGATGACATCGGGAGCGACAGGTGACCCCCGCGGGCCTGCTCCACGTCGGTCGGGGTCACCTGCGCCGCGTCACCGTGATCTACCTGCTGCTCGCCGGGATCGCGATCGCCGTCCCCGCCGCCCTCGCGCAACCGCGCGGCAGCTCGGGGCATCTCACCAGCGAACGAACCGAGAGGTAGCGGTCATGAGGCACGCAACCTGTGGGATGGGCTTCCGGGCGCGAGCGATCGCGACGGTCGCGTTGATGACGATCGGTGCGCTGGCGGGACTGCGCGGCGCGTTCGACGCGCTGTTCCTCTAGCAGCCCCCGAAACGGCGACGGGGCGCCGAAGCGCCCCATCGTCACGAACGAGCTAGGTCAGATCAGGACGCGTCGTCGTCCTTGTCCTTCTTGTCGTCGTCCTTCTTGTCATCCTTCTTGTCGTCGTCCTTGTCGGAGTCTTCCTTCTTGGACTCTTCCTTCTTGGGCTCGGCCTTCTTGGGCTCGGCCTTCGGCTCGGGCTTGGACTCCTTCTTCGGCTCGACCTTCTTGGCCTCGGTCTTTGCCGGTGCTGCCTCGGTCAGCGCGCCGCCGATGCGCATCCCGTAGAACGAGCGCCAGGCGAAGAACATCGAGATCACGAGCGAGACGCCGGCGATCGCGTAGCGGATGTAGTTGTACATCGGCTCCGGGGCGTGGACGAGCTTGCCGTGGAGCATGCCCGCGGCCTTCTCGTCGAGCTGGAGCGCGAGGCCGACGGCGAGCACGCCGAACAGCGTCGTGAACTTGATCACCGGGTTGAGCGCGACCGACGAGGTGTCCTTGAACGGGTCGCCGACGGTGTCGCCGACGATCGTCGCGTCGTGGAGCGGCGTGCCCTTCATGCGGAGCTCGGTCTCGACGACCTTCTTCGCGTTGTCCCAGGCGCCGCCGGCGTTGGCCATGAAGATCGCCTGGTACAGGCCGAACAGCGCCATCGAGATCAGGTAGCCGATGAAGAAGTACGGATCGATGCACGCGAACGACAGGGTCGTGAAGAACACGACCATGAAGATGTTCTTCATGCCCTTCTGCGCGTACAGCGTGCAGATCTCGACGACCTTGTTCGAGTCCTCGACCGAGGCCTTGGTCACCGATTCGTCGAGCTTGATGTTCGCCTTGATGAACTCGACCGCGCGGTAGGCGCCGGTGGAGACCGCCTGGGTCGACGCGCCGGTGAACCAGTAGATGATCGCGCCGCCGCAGATCAGGCCGAGCAGGAACGGCGGGTGGATCATCGACAGGTTGCCGATCGCCTCGGCCTTGAGGCCATCGGTGACCAGCATGATGAGCGCGAAGATCATGGTCGCGGCACCGACGACAGCGGTGCCGATCAGCACGGGCTTGGCAGTGGCCTTGAACGTGTTACCCGCGCCATCGTTCTCCTCGAGGAGAGCCTTGGCCTGGTGGAAGTTCGGGGTGAAGCCGAAGTCCTTCTTGATCTCGTCCTCGATGCCGGCCTTGCCCTCGATGACCGAGAGCTCGAACACCGACTGCGCGTTGTCCGTCACCGGACCGTACGAATCGACTGCGATGGTGACCGGGCCCATGCCCAGGAAGCCAAAGGCGACCAGGCCGAACGCGAACACCGTGCCGGCCGCGCCGCACGCGAACTTCGACATCTCGAGGCCCGCGTTGAGGTTGGTCGCGTAGAGGATGTCGGCGATGCCGAGGCTGGACGAGATCAGGTACGCGATCGCCATCAGGCCGGCGATCACGAGACCCATCCAGTAGGCCGAGAAGTTACCGGCGGTGAGGCCGGCCAGGATGTTCAGCGAGGCGCCGCCTTCCTTGGAGGCCGTGACGACCTCGCGGACGTGGCCGGAGTTCACCGAGGTGAAGACCTTGACGAGCTCCGGGATGATCGCGCCGGCGAGCGTGCCGCACGAGACGATGGCCGACAGCTTCCACCACAGGCCGAACGGCAGGGCCGAATCGCCGGTGCCGATCAGGAGGTAGCTGATGACGAACGTCAGCGCGACCGACACGAGGGAGGTCATCCACACGAGGACGGTGAGCGGGTGCTCGAAGTCCATCTTGTCGGCGTTGGCGAAGCGAGCCTTGGTGATCGCCTCGTTGACGAGGTAGCTGCCGACCGACGCGAGGATCATGACGATGCGCAGCGCGAACAGCCAGACGAGGAGGACGGTCTGCGTCCACTCGCCCGGATCCGCGGGGGCGCCGCTCGGGAGGAACGTGCCGCCGCCGATGCCCGGGATGTTCGGGAGGGCGACGAGGATGAACGTGATGAGGGCGACGCCGGTGACGCCGTAGGTCTCGAAGCCGTCCGCCGTGGGGCCGACCGAGTCACCGGCGTTGTCACCGGTGCAGTCCGCGATCACGCCGGGGTTACGCGCATCGTCTTCCTTGATGTTGAAGACGATCTTCATCAGGTCAGAGCCGATGTCGGCGATCTTCGTGAAGATACCGCCGGCGATGCGCAGCGCCGCGGCGCCGAGCGACTCGCCGACCGCGAAGCCGATGAAGCACGGACCCGCGTAGTCGCCGGGGAGGAACAGCATGATGCCGAGCATCAGCAGCAGCTCGAGCGAGATCAGCACGGTGCCGATCGACATGCCGGCCTCGATCGGGATGGCGTAGACCGGATACGGCTTGCCGCGCAGCGAGGCGAACGCCGCGCGCGAGTTCGCGAAGTTGTTCACCCGGATGCCGAAGAACGCGACGATCGTGGAGCCGAGGATGCCGACGATGCTGAACGCAGCGATCGCGATCACCTTCGGGATCGGCACGCCCTCGAGCGCGGCGAAGTAGACGACGATCACCGCGGCGATCAGCACCCACAGCCAGGCGATGAACTTCGCCTGCGTCTTCAGGTACGTCTTGCACGTCGCGTAGATCAGCTCGCTGATCTCGATCATCGCCTTGTGGGCGGGCAGGTTCTTGAGCTTCTGGTACTTGACCATGCCGAACAGCAGGCCGATCGCGCTGACCACCAGGCCAAGGGCCAGGATGTTCCAGCCGGTGGTGCCCAGGAAGTGCACCTGCTTGAAGTCAGGGAGCACGAGCTGGGCTTCGCTGCGGGGCCGTGCCGCCGCACCGGCGACAGCGTTCGCTGCACCGGCAAGCCATGAGAGAGATGACATCATTGGTAGGTTCCTCGGGGTCGGGCGCTTCGAAGGGGGCTTTATAAGGAGGACCGGATCCGGAGTGCAAGGGGTGAACACGCTCCAAGTGCGCGACGAGAGGATGGATTCCCAGACCGGACGTGGTATGGAACGCTGCCCAGAAAGGTTCCCCCCAGCAATCGGGCCACCTCGAAGGACGAGTCTCATGCGCCGCCCCGAGATCCTGGCTCCTGCGGGTGACCGCGACGCCCTCGCGGCCGCGCTCGCCGCGGGCGCCGATGCCGTCTACCTGGGGCTCGATGATGGGTTCAACGCCCGCGCCCGCGCCGTCAACTTCCCGAGTGATGGCCTCGCCGAGATCGTCTCCTGGGTTCACCGCGCCGGCGCCCGGCTCTACGTCACGCTCAACACACTGGTGTTCGAGCCCGAGCTGCCGGTGGTGGAGGAGCTGCTCCGCCGGGTCGCCGCCGCCGGCACCGACGCGATCATCGTGCAGGATCCGGCGGTCGCCCTGCTCGCCCGCGCGATCTGCCCCGCGCTCGAGGTCCACGCCTCGACCCAGATGACGGCGTCGTCGCCGCTCGCCGTGGGCCTCCTGGCGAAGCTCGGGCTCGCCCGCGTGGTGGTCCCGCGCGAGCTCTCGGTCGACGAGATCCGCGCGTACGCCGCGGGCTCCACGGTCCCGCTCGAGGTGTTCATCCACGGTGCGCTGTGCGTGGCCTGGAGCGGGCAGTGCCTGTCGAGCGAGGCGTGGGGTGGCCGCTCGGCCAACCGCGGGCAGTGCGCGCAGGCCTGCCGCCTCCCCTACCAGCTGGTCGTCGATGGCGACGTCCGAGATCTCGGCGAGGTCGAGTACCTGCTGTCGCCCAAGGACCTGGTCGGTCTCGACGCCGTCCCCGCGCTCGCCGAGATCGGCGTCGCCTCGCTCAAGATCGAGGGCCGGCTCAAGGGGCCGAGCTACGTCGCGACCTCCGTCGCGCAGTATCGCCGCGCCGCCGCGCTCGCGGTCGGCGAGCCCGCACCGGAGCCGGCGGTCGAGGTGTCCCTCGATCCGGCATCCCTGCATGTCGCCTACAGCCGTGGGATCTCGGCGGGCTTCCTCGCGGGCGCAGATCATCAGTCGCTCGTCGAAGGCCGGTTCCCGCGCCATCGCGGGCTCCCGCTCGGCAAGGTCGTGAAGGTCGATCGCGACACCGTGCTCGTGGTCCCGGCGCCCGAGCAGCGGCCGATCACGGGTGGCCACGCCCTCCCCGAGCCGCCCGAGCGCACGCATGCGTCGCCTGCGCTCGTCCCGCGCGCCGGCATGGGCGTGGTGTTCGATCGCGGCCGGCCCGATCTCGCCGAGCAAGGCGGACCGATCTTCGGCGTCGACGCGATCGCGGACGGCTATCGCCTCCGGTTCGGCGACCCGGGCCCAGATCTGTCGCAGGTCGGCGCCGGTGACTTCGTGTGGATCAGCTCGGATCCGAAGGTCACGCGCGCTGGCGACAAGGCGGCCGAGGCCGGGCGCGGTGCCCTCGGCAGGATCGGCGTGACGCTCACGGTCCGCGGCGCGGCCGGCGCGCCGCTCGTCGTGATCGCGCGCGCGGGCCGCCACGAGGCGACCGCCGCCACCACGTCGACGCTGCAGGTCGCGCGCGGGGCCGGGCTCACGCCCGAGGTCCTCGCCGACAAGCTTGGTGGGTTCGGCGGCACATCATTCCATCTCGCCTCGCTGGACGGCGCCGGCCTGCCGACGGGGCTCCACGTCCCGGTGTCCGAGCTGAAGGAGGCGCGTCGCCGGCTGACCGCCGATCTCGAGGCCGCGGTGGTCCGCGTCGATCGACAGCTCGCCGTCGGCTCGCAGATCGCGGCGCTGCGCTCGCCCGCGCCGGCGCTCGAGGGCCAGGCTCACATCGTCGCGCTGTGCCGCACCGATGCGCAGCTCGACGCGGTGCTCGATGCAGGTGCGCGCGAGGTCGAGCTCGACTGGATGGAGCTGGTCGGCCTCGGCAAGGCGGTGGAGCGTGCGCGCTCGCGGGGCGCCAGGGTCGGCATCGCCACGGTGCGCGTGCAGAAGCCGGGTGAGGAGCGGATCGATGCCCACCTCGCGCGCCTCGCGCCGGATCACGTGCTGGTCCGCAGCTGGGGCTCGCTCGCGTACTTCGCCGCGCTCCCCGAGGACGCCCGCCCCGCCCTCCACGGCGACTTCTCGCTCAACGTCACCAACTCGATCACGTGCGGCTGGGTGCTCGCCCACGGGCTGACCACGCTGACCGCCGCCCACGACCTCGATCGCGAGCAGCTGCTCGCCCTGCTCGCCGAGGCGCCGCGCGGGCGGATCTGCGTCACCGTCCACCACCACATCCCCACGTTCCACACCGAGCACTGCGTCTACGCGCACCTGCTCTCCACCGGCAAGGACTACAAGACCTGCGGGCGCCCGTGCGAACACCACGAGGTCGCGCTCCGCGATCGCGTGGAGCTCGTGCACCCGGTGGTCGTCGACGTCGGCTGTCGCAACACCGTGTTCAACGCGCAGGCGCAGAGCGCGGCGAGCCTGGTGCCCGAGCTGCTGGCGAACGGCGTGCGCCGGTTCCGGCTCGAGCTCGTGCGCGAGACCGCGGCCGAGACCGGGCAGCTGTTCGAGGCGTACAGCCAGCTGGTCGCCGGGACGATCGCGCCGGCGGAGGCGGTGCGTCGAGCCGCCGTGCACGAGCAGTTCGGCGTGACCCGCGGGACGATGCGGACCCTGACCGTCCTGCGCTGACCTCGCCCGAGCGAGCCGGCAGGCGTGATCGCGACAGCGATGTCAGGAAATGGCCGATCCTGCCAAACTCACCAGCAGCCTCCGACAGCGAGTTACCAGGGCACATGCTGGCAAACCCCGTCGTCACGCGGACTTGCAGCTCCCTTCCAGAGCTGGCATCGCAGCTGCTTTAGACGTTCCCCATGAACGCCTTCCGTCGCCTCGCCGTCGTCGCCGTCGTCACTGCCTCCGCTGGTCCCGCCCTCGCCGATCCCATCGAGGGCCCGGTCACGCACACGGACCAGCTCGTGGTGGTGACCCCGAACGCGCCGATCGTGATCACGAACGGCGTGCAGCAGCCGCAGCAGGCGCCGCAGGCGTACGGCCCGAGCACGGTCGCGCCGGTGACGGTCGCCGCGGCCACCAACGGCGCTCCGCAGAACGAGTCGTGGGACAACGTCTCCCACATCAACGGTTCGCTGGTGAAGGTCGGCGAGCGGAGCGACTACCTGCTCAAGTACAAGAAGCTCAACATCGCGACCAACCCGATCGGCTGGATGTTCGGGATCTACGGCCTGTCGGCGAGCTACGCGGTGAGCCAGAACATCGCGATCCGTGGCGACGCGAACATCGTCAACATCGACAACGAGAGCGGGTACGAGGTCGGCATCAGCGCGCCGATCTACTTCCGCCGCGTCTACTCGGGCCCGTTCATCGAGCCCGGCCTGATCTCGCGCGGGTCCTCCGACAACAGCGACAGCGCCTACAGCTGCATCGACTGCGGGAGCACGAGCTACAAGATGGTCGGCCCGGAGGTCCTGTTCGGCTGGCACTGGACGTTCGACTCGGGCCTCAACGTCGCGATGGCGTTCGGCGCCGCGCGCAACATGAACAGCGATGGCGGCAGCTCCGATCCGGAGCCCGCGGGCTACTTCCGCATCGGCTACGCGATGTAACGCGAGCTTCCGAAACGCGGAAACGGCGCGCTCCCTCGCAGGAGTCGCGCCGTTGGCGTTCCGGACCCGGTGCGCTACGCGGCCGCGACGGCCTGCGCCTGCGGGACCGACTTCGCGCGGGTCTCGGGCGGCAGCATCGGCTGAACCTTGGCCGCCCAGATCGTGCAGCAGTCGAGGCCTTCCATGCCCGGGAGCTGCGCGAGCCGCTTCTCGATGTACCCCATCACCTCGAAGATCTTGTCTCCGGGGAACAGGCCAGCCACGCAGCGCGCGGCGTCCTCGTCGGTCTTCACGCCGCCGCCCACCGGGGCGTAGAACGCGCGGGCGATCTTCTTGACGAACGCCTGCGCGAACTTCTGGCCGTCGAGCCGATCGCGGGCCTGGTTGAAGTAGTACGCGAAGTGGCGGCGCTCCTGCTTCGCGATCCGCTTGCAGAGCTCCTCGAGCACCGGGTTCTTGGTCTGGCGCGCGAGCTCCTCGTACGCCTGCGTGGTGAGGCACTCCTGGAGCGCGCCCCAGAACATCCACAGCGCGATGAACGTCTTGGGCAGCGCCATGGCGATCGCGCCCTGAGCGAAGTCCTCGAACTTGGCCTTGAACCGCGCGTTCGCGCGGATCGCGGTCGCGCGCTCGGTCGCCGTCGGCACGCGGACACCACACTCCTCCATCAGCCGCGTCAGCGCGTAGCTGTGGAAGTACTCCTCGTAGTTCCACATCGTGAGGAACGTGAGGAGCTCGGGGTCACGCGCCACCTTCAGCTTGGCGACCTCGAGGAAGTAGTGGACGGTCTGGCTCTCGATGTCCGCGAAGTAGTGGAGACTCTGGATCTCCGACTCCGTCAGGCCGTGCTTGCGCGCAGTCTCCCAGTCGAGATCCTCGAACTGGATCTTGTGCGAGACGGCGATGTGTTGGGCGATGTCTGACACTAGTTCCCTCGTCCCGGCGTTTTGCCGGCTGTCACCAAGTACGCGCGAGGGTCCACGCCGGATCACCTCGCAAGGCTGCCGACACTAGTACAACCCGGGCCTGGCGTCACCCAGGCCAAGGCATCAGGAAGGCGGCGACCGCATCTGGGTCCATGGCCCCGAGGTCCTTGAGGAAATCGCGGGCCGCCTCCGCCCGGGCGGTCGGACCAGGTCCACCTTCGAGCCGGCCACGGTAGACCCGAACGATCTGGACGTGACCGGCCATGCCCGCGAGGGTCAAGGTCGCCTCGGCGGCGTCGAGGTCCGAGAGCGAGGTCTCGACATCGCCGGCCCAGGCGTGACACGACGCACGGATCAGGTGGCCGAGGCCCGCGGCCCAGCCCGCGCCCTCCTTGAGCAGGTCCTCGCCGATCCCGCGCGCCTCGCGGAGCGATCCCTCCTTGCGCGGATCGGCGAGCAGGATCCGGGCGCGCAGACACGACAGCTCGATGCGGGGCTGCTGCAGCCGCAACACGCCGAGCCGCTCGATCTGCGGCCACGCCTCGTCGAGCCGCTTGCGCGCCGTCACGACGTCACCCGTGTAGAGATCGATGTTGACCGCGGCGACGAGCGCGCTCGCGTGCGGGAGGTGGAAGCCCTCGCCGATCGTCGGCATCGAGATCGCGAGCTGCGCGCGCGCCTCGTCCGGCTTGTCGAGGATCAGCCAGGCGGCGTTCGATCGGCCGGTGCGCAGCGACTGCTGGGCCACCGCATCGCCGCGATCGATCGCATCGCGGAGGAGCAGCTGCGTGAGCCGCGCCAGCTCGCGCCACTCGCCGAGATAGAACAGCGTCGCGAGCCAGTAGGTATCGCCGGTGTCGATCTCCCAGCGCACGCCGGCGCCGTGATCGCGCAGCGCCGCCAGCCCGGACTCGAGCTGCTCGCGGGCCTCTCGCCAGCGCCCACCCATGTGCGCCGCGATCCCCACGGCGGTCTCGGCGAAGCCGATCACGTGCGGTGCCGCGAGCTTCGCCGCCACCGCCTTGAGCCGCGCTCCCACCGCCTCGACCGCAGCGCGGTTGCGGCTGCCCGCCGCGGCCGCGTAACAGACCTCCTGCGCCAGCGCGAGGCACACGCGCACCGGCTCGCCCGCATCGAGCGCGGCCTTGATCAGCTCGGACTGAACTACACGTCCGAGCGCCGGATCGACGAATGCGAGTCCGCTCGAGATCGAGTACAGGACGTCCGTCGTGAGCAGCTTTGCCGGCGGGATCTGCGTGACGTCGCGCTCGGTGAAATCGAGCCCACGGAGCTTCATCTGCATCCACTGCGTCGCGAGCTTGGTGCGCGAAGCGCGCGCGGTCAGCGGGATCCGGATCCCGATGGTCTGAAGCAGCTTCTCTGCCGCGGGCAGCGCCTCGTCGAGCCTCCCGCGCCGCAGCAGCGCCTCCACGCGGAGCCGCTCGAGATCGATCGATTCGTCGTCGGGGAGCAGCAGGGCCGCGTGGCCGTACACGGTGGCCGCCTCGTCGAGCTGCCCCGCACAGACCAGCGCGTGCGCCTTGCGGCTCATCAGGTCGCGCTGGCCGGCCGCATCCCACGGGCCGAACGTGAGCGCGATCTGGTAGAGCTCGGCCGCGCGCCGGAACGCCAGCGCCTCCTCGGCCTTGAGCGCCGCACCCACCGCGTGATGTGCGGCATTCTCCGGATAGCCCGCGGCGAGCCAGTGCTCGACGATCGCCTGCTGGTCGAGCTGATCGGGCCCCTGCACGGCCTCGAAGGCGCGCGCGATCGCCTCGTGCCAGCCGGCCTTGGTCTCCGTATCGAGGCTGGCGAGCACCGCGGAGCGCACGTAGTCGTGCGCGGGGTGGAGGATCATCTGGCCTCCCACCTGCCGGAGTGTGGCGAGCCGCTCCACCGACAGCGTGGTCGCCTCGTCGTGACCGCCGACGACGCCGGCCGCATGCGCGGCGATCTCCACCGGCAACGGCCGCGCCGCGACGGCGGACACCGCGAGCATCGCCTGCGCCTCGAGCGGAAGCTTCTGCACTCGGAGCCGCACGAGGTCATCCATCTTGGCGCCCGGAGCCATCCCCGGCGTGCGCGCCATCTCGGTGAGCGCGAGCGGATTGCCGCCGGCCGCGGCGACGACCTCGGCGGCGCGGCTCGAGTCCTCGGCGACCTGCGCGACCAGGACCAGCGCGTCCTCGTCGGGAAGTGCGGTGACCTCGAGCTCGCGAACATCTCCGCGCCGCGTGCTCCCACCCGGCGGGCGCAGCAGCAGCGAGACCACGCCGAGGTAGTCCTCGGGACGGTGCGCCGCCACCAGCAGGATGCCGGGCTCGCCATTGTGGAGGAGCTCCGAGAGGAACACGCAGCTGTCGGCATCGCCCCAGTGGACGTCGTCGACGAAGATCACCACCGGACGGATCCGACTCAGCCGGGAGAACACGCTGCGCAGCGCCGAGAACCCGCGGCGCCGCAGCTCCTGTGGATCCGGCGGCACCACACTGGCGGCGACCTGCTCCGCGAACTGTGGGATCCGGCGGGTCACCGGGAACAGCCGGGCCAGCGCCCCGAGCTCTCGTGGCACGAGGCCGACGATCTGCTCGGTGGTCAGGGTCATCACCGCGGCGGTCAGCGAATCCACCACGCCATCGAGCATCTTGAACGGCACGGCCTCGCGCTCGAAGCAGCGCCCCTCGAGCGCGAACACGGCGCTGCCGAGGCTGCGGAGAAACCGGCGCACGAGCGTGCTCTTGCCGATGCCGCTCCGTCCCTTGACCATCACGGCCACGCCGTGGCGACGCGAGTCCGCGAGGGCGCGACGCAGCTCCTCGGTCTCGCCGGTTCGGCCGACGAAGTTGATCGCAGGGGCGCTGCGGGACATCCGGCGCGTCGTCGGTGAGGGCCCACTGCCGAGCTGGGTCAGGATCGCCATGCCCGTGGGGCGCAGCGTCGCGACGGGCTGAAGCATCGACATGCACAGGCGCGCGAGATCCGCGGGCACCCCGGTGGCGAGCGCGCCCGGGGTCGGTGGGATCTCCGTCTGCTTGCGGGTCATCACCTGCTCGGAGTCGCCCTCGAACGGGCGCCGGCCGGTCACCGCCTCGTAGAGCATGCAACCGACGGAGTACCAGTCGCTCGCCTCGCCGAGCGGTTGATCCGCGGCCTGCTCCGGCGACATGTACACCGGCGTGCCGACCGCGAGCTTCTCCGGATCCCCTTCGGCCATGCCCGCCACCAGCCCGAAGTCGAGCAGCGCGAGCCTGCCCTGCCCCGTGACCAGGACGTTCGATGGCTTGAGATCACGGTGCAGCTTGCCGGCCCGATGCAGCGCGACCAGCGCATCGACGAGCTGCACCAGCGAGCCGCGCAGCCGCGCCTCGTTGAACGGCGACGCGAGGATGTCCTGGCGCGTTCGGGTCGGGCCGGTGGTCGTCCTCGGCGGACGCACCCAATCGATGAACGACACGCCCTCGACCAGCTCCATCGTGAAGTACCAATCGCCGCCCGAGGCGTGGAGCTCGTGGAGCGCGACCAGGTTGGGGTGCACGATGTCGGCGAGGGCGCGGAACTCGCGCTTGAATCGATACAGGTCGCGGCCGCTCGCCTGACGCAGGAGCTTCAGCGCGACCTCGCGTTGCAGCTGCCTGTCGAAGGCGCGGTAGACCACGCCTGCGCCTCCGGCACCGAGGGTTCCCCGAACCTCGAACCGGCCGGCGCCATATACGGGCGCTTCGAGGCCGACTTCCATCGAAGCGACGAGAATATCAGCGATTGCTCGCCAGCGGTCCCTACCGGGCCGGCGGACTGACCACGCCGCCGACAACCCCGCTGAACTGGTGCACCTCGATGATGCCCGCGCCCCCTCCGCCGCCTCCGCCGCCATCGGTGCTGTTCGAGCCATCCCCACCGGTGCTGCCATCGGTGGCGCCGATCGAGCCTGCGCCCCCATCCCCCGCGCTGCTCCCGTGGAGGCCCCCAAGGGCTCCACCGCCCGGTCCTGGATCGAAGCCGTCAAACCCCATCCCGTTCCCGCTGCCGCCACCGCCCCCACCACCGTTGGCGTAGATCGCGCCCAGGTTGGCGACCAGGGGCGTATCGAGGACGATCAGCCCTCCCGAGCCCGCACCGCCACCGCTCTTCTTGCCCGCGGGCGCGCCGCGACCGGCAGCCCCCGACGCGTTGATCGCTCCGGTCGTGGCGAGGGAGATCGAGGTCCCTGCGACCAGGAGCACCGCACCGCCACCGTGGCCCCGGGAATCGGGCGTGCCGCCACCGTCGGCACCGGCGCATCCGCCCCGCAGCGTCACCGGATCGACGATCGCGCCGTGGGTGCCATGATCGCTGGCGCTGTTGCTATCGCCGCCGTCGCCGCCGTTCGAGCCGAAGCTGCCGCCCTGACCGCCGCCGTTGGCCACACCAGGATTCGTGCCCGGGTTGCAGCCGACGTCTCCGCCGGGGCCCGCCGGCCCGGCCTTCTTGGCGGCGACATCCAGCACGCCCGCGATCGTGATCGAGCCGCTGGTCGCGACGAGGACGAGCGGTCGGGCACTCGTGGCGGTCACGGTGACCCCGAACGGGATCGTGATCCCCGTCGCGACGATCGCACAGACATCCGAGCTCCCGGAGGACAGCTGTGCGCACTGCGGGCTCCCCGCCGACGTCGTGATCGGCGTGTTCGAGAACACGCGATCCACCGTGGGCGGGGTGTTCACGCACACGGTCGCGAGCGGGGTGGTGCCGTAGCAGAACGTGCCCGCCTCCGGGCCACCGCCCTCGCCGCCCAGGTCACCGTCGCTGCCCGATCCGGCATCGCCCGCGGCTCCCACATGGAAGCTGCAGCCGAGCAGCCCGAGCAAGCCCAGCAAGCCGGTGACGAGAGCCGCGCCGCGCATCCCGACAACGGTATCATCCGCGCCGCACCGTCGCCTCACCGTCGGCGCCGGTTGCGGATCGGCGCGGGCGGGATCCGGCCGAGCTGCCGCAACGCCCACGTCCTGGGCACCGAGATCGACGGTGGTGCGAGGGGGCCGGATCGCGCGAGCGCGCGGAGCAGCAGGCGCGCGTCGGCCGCCTTGCGGTCGGGCTTCGGCCACGCCGCGAGCGCATCGAGCGGACGCCGTGGCAAGCCCGCGGCGCGCGCATCCACGATCAGCTGCGCCCAGCTGCGCTCGCGATAGAATCGCGCGCGCGCCAGCTCCACGAGTTGCGGGCGGATCCTGGGCGACAGCATCGGTGCGCGCGCGATCCCGTCTCGCAGGTTGACCAGCGCATCGGACACCGCGCGATAGCCCGCCTCCGCCGGGAGATGCGCGATCGCGACCTCGTCGTCAGCCGTGTAGAGCCCGCGTGCATACGCGCGATAGATCGCCCCCACACCGCGCATCCCGAACGGCGCCAGCTCCGCCGCCCGCAGCGCCCCCATGCTCGCTGCACCCCAGACCTCGATGCCGCGCTCGAGCGCGAGGAGCAGCTCCTTGTGCCAGACCGCGGCCATCCGCTCGAAGTATCCGTCGACGATCGCGATCCGCGTCACATCGCGACGGCGCAGCAGGCCGAACACGTCGCCGACGGACACCGGCGGATGCACCTCGACACCCGGCAGGAGCCGCGCGGCCTCGGCTGCTGGCAGCGTGGGCCCGAGGTAGACCAGCGTGGTCATCCCATCGCCTCCACGTCGGTGGCGAGTCCGGGGACGATCACCTTGGCGACCGGGACCGCGAGCTTCGGGTGCGTGAGCTCCACGACGATCACCTGGCGCGCCCCCTGCTCCACGACGAGCTCGACCAGCCTCTCGAGATCCTCGCCGAGGCCGCGCGTCGTGAACCGGGGGAGCTCGTCGAACACCGCCGGCTCGTCGCAGGGCCCAGCGAGCCGGTCCCAGAGATCCGCGAGCAGCTCGGGATCCGTCGCCCGGGCATAGTCGAACGCGAAGAAGTCATCACGCCCACCGGCGATGTACGTCAGCCGAGTCTGGGCGGCCTCCGTGATCGCGCGCGCGATCGCCACCTCGGGGACGAGGTGCGCACCGAACCCCTGGTAGAAGCCGAGCGCCCGCCACGCCGGCTCCCGTGGGTCCTCCATGATCGCGCAGCCGATCACCGGGATCACGCCGCCGAGATCCCACACGAACACGCGCGCGCCCGTCGCCGTGATTCGATCGATCAGGTCGCGGCAGATCGGATCGGTGATGGTGTCGAGCACGAGCCGGCGATCCCCACCGGCGCGCCGCCATGCCGCCTCGGTATCGCGCTCGATCACCTCGCACAGCCCGTGGACGACGGCCTCGACGAGGACGTTGCCTGATGCCAGGCCGTTCGAGGAGATGTCGAACACCGGCGGCGTGGTGAACGTGGTGTCGAGCGTCACCGCTTGCTCGGGCACGAGGACGGCGCGATCGCCCACCAGATCCCAGCCCGAGACCCAGCTCCACCGCGCACCGCGATCGAGGCGCGCGCGCGGCCGCGGCAGCGCCCGAACGTCCACCGCGCGCGGGCCGAGCGCCTTCGCGGACGACCGCAGCGTGTCGAGCTCGAGGTGCTCGGCCGTCCAGGTCTCGAGGCTCTCCATGAGCGCGCTGATCCGCGCGGCGTCGGCCGAGATGCCCTTGCCCTGCTGCGTCGACAGCGACCGCCCCATCGGCCGGATCGCGGCGAACACCGGGATCCCGAGCGTGTCGAGCCCCGTCAGATCCGCGATCCGCGTGATCTCGGCCCGCCGGGCAGCGGGCGCGAACCGCTTCCAGGTCGCGGCGAGGCTCGCGGCACGGTGCGTGCCATCACGCAGCACGCTGGGGGCCTCGAGAGCGTGGTTGCCGAACCGGAGCGCCATTTCTGCGCCGAGGGTACGCCGCGAGCTGTAAGGCGAGGAAGTCCTCGTGGGGGCTGCTATCATCGGGCTCGTGCGGTGCGTGCCCATCTTCGTACCCCTGGTCTTCTCGATCGCGCTCGGGATCACCGGCTGCAAGACCGGCGGTCAGTACGCGCAGAGCGATCGCGAGGCCGGCGATGTCGATACCGGCGAGACCAACGGCCGGATGTTCGATTTCGTCTCCAACAAGCCCGAGGGTGACGACTGGCAGATCCGGATCCGGGGCTCGTCGATGTGGGCCTCGTTCTCACACGAGGACGCCTCGGACGACCTCGGCACCAAGAACCTGACCCGCAAGGAAATGTCCAAGGTCTGGAAGCTGATCGACGCCCTCGAGCTGCCCGATCGCAAGAAGGGCAAGAAGGACGAGGACGAGGGCTATGTCCAGCTCCGCCTCCGCGAGCCCGGCGGCGAGGAAGGGCACGACATCTTCAGCGTATATGTCTCACGGGCCACCGAGGATGACGACGTGCTCGCCCTCGCCGAGTACCTGCAGACGCTGATCGCGAAGTATCACAAGGAAAAGCCGAACTTCTGACCCGGAGTACCCATGCAGGAACGCTCACAACGCACCGACCTCCAGACCACGCAGGCGCCCACCCAGGAGGCGCCCGCCACCGCGCGCCACGCGCCGGCGCAGGAGCGGTATGTGGCGGGACACGTGCCCTCGGTGGGCGATGGGGATACCGGTGCGGATCGGAGCGCGTCGCAGCTGGCGTTCGAGGAGGACGGCAACACGGCCGAGCTCAAGTCGAAGGTCGGCGCGCTCGTCGGCAAGCAGTTCGGCGGGGACTACAAGAAGGCGTTCGAGCACTACGACGCCGACCACGACGGCGCGATCGACAAGGGCGAGCTGGGCACCCTGCTCAAGGATGCCAGCGTCGGGAACGGAGTGACCCGGGGCGCGTGGGCGAAGGGCATCATCGAGAAGCTCGATCACAGCGGTGATGGCAAGATCGGTTGGACCGAGTTCGAAGCGGTCGCCACCGGCCGCGCTTAGCCACCGTCGCCGTTCGCCTCGCGCTCGAGGATCCCGGACCACCGCAGGTAGAACAGCAGGTACGGATCGGGCACCACGAGCACGCTCTCCTGATCGTCCCACTCGAGGGACGGCCCGGTAGGTGCGGCGAAGCCCTGCGCGATCTGCCCGAGCGCGAGGCACGTGCGCACCACGCTCGCGGGATCGGGGTGCTTGCCGATGCACATGTCCTCGAGACGCCGGTTGAGCTCATCCTTCTCGAGAGCGAGCTTCGGCGGATCCATCGAGAGCGCGCGCAGCACGGTCAGATAGACGTCGCCCTGTCGCCCATCGCGATGCGTGTACAGCTGGCGCTCGCCGGGGCGCGTCTTCGGGCCTGCGATCAGCGCGCGCACGAGCGACCGGAAGTCCACCGAGCACGAGGTGAGGAACAGGATCTCCCGCCGCGCGGCGTCGTCGAGCGTGAGCTCGCGTGGCGCATCCGCGGTCTCCCGGATGCCCTGCTGGTTGCACATCCACAAGCAGATCGATTGCATCAGCTGCGGCGAGCCGGCGGCCTCGCGCGCGAACAGCGAGAGTGACTCCGCATCGATGAACGTGGCGAGGTGCGCGCAGCCGAGCCGCGGGATCTCGAGCAGGTCCTTCTTGATCCAGTACTCGACATCGATCGCGAGCACGCGCCCGCGCAGCTCCGGCAAGGCGCGCACCACGTTGTCGGCGCGATGAGGCACCGAGGCCACACAGATCCGCACGCCTCGGCTCGCCGCATCCTTCAGCTGCTGCGCAATGTCGGTCTGGATCGCGTGGGGGATGTAGTGGAAGTCGTCGAGCAGCAGCGTGTACGCGGTGCCCGCCAGCTCCTCCACCACCTGCGGGAGCCCGCGGCGGTTGGCGGTGGCGCTCAAGGTCTCACCGCTGGTGGCCAGGGTGCTCGCGCCCGCGCGCGTGCCGGCGCCGGTGCCCACCATGCCGAGGTTCGCGCTGCGCTCCTTGGTGCTGCCCTCGGCCTCCGTGCTCTGGTTGCCGGCCACCGTCACGTGCGGCTCACCGAGCCAATCGAGCACCCGGTCCCACAGCTGATCGGGCGCACGCACGGAGGCGCCGCTCACGGTGATCAGGTTGCCGAGCCCGACGACGCGCTGCACGAGGACGGTCTTGCCGGCCTTGGAGGGCCCCGAGACCGACGCGATCTGCGTGGAGCTCCGCGCCCACTCCGCGAGCAGCCGCTCGTGGTGCAGCGAGTCTCGCGGGACGTACGTGTATTTCGGGTACGAGGTGGGCGTGAACACCTCGGCGGACGTCAGACGAGCCATGGAGGCGCGATGATACGACGACCCCATGACCAAGAAGGTCGCGGGAGCGCAGCGAGGACGGCATACTAGCCGCCCGTGCAGATCGAGCTCCTGGATCCGCACACCCCCGACGCGGAGCGGATCTGGCGAGCGCTCGACGAGCCGGCCTCGCCCTCGTTCTTCACGTCGTGGTCGTGGATGGAGAACTGGCTCGCGTGTCTACCGCGGGACCAGGCGCCACGCCTCGCGGTGATCCGCGACGGCGCTCAGCCGATCACCGCGTTCTTTCTCCGGCGTGCTCCGCTGGTACGCCACCACGTGGTGCGCAGCCGCGCGGTGTACTTCAACGTCACCGGCAATCCGCGGCTCGACAACCTGACGATCGAGCACAACGGCCCGGTCGGCCGCGAGATCGGCATCGGCAATCTCGTCGATCTGTTGCCCGGCCCGTGGGACGAGCTGTTCCTCCCCGCCCTGCGCGCCGATGCCTTCGGGGGCCTCTCCGAGCTGGTGATCCGCGGCTACCGCGTGCGGATCGAGCGCCGGGTCCCGGTTCACCAGGTGGATCTCGCGCGCGTCCGCGAGAGCGGATATCTCAAGCTGGTCGGTGGTCAAACCCGCTCGCAGATCCGGCGCGCCCAGCGCGAGGCCGGAGACCTCACCGTGGAGCACGCCACCGATCTCCGCAGCGCCCTCGCGATCTATGACGAGCTGATCGCACTCCACCAGGCGCAGTGGATCGCACGGGGGGAGCCCGGGGCGTTCGCCGATCCTTGGTTCGACAGGTTTCACCGGCGGCTGATCACGCAGCGGTTCCCGCACGGCGAGATCCAGCTGATCAAGCTGACGAGCGCCCTCGGCCCGATCGGCGCGCTGTACAACTTCGTCCATCGCGGTCGCGTGCTCCAGTACCAGAGCGGCATGGCCTCCTTCGAGAACAACCACCTGAAGCCGGGCTTCCTCGCGCACACCGCGGCGATCGAGCACGCCGCCGCGGCCGGGCACGAGCTCTACGACTTCCTCGCGGGCGACGTGCGCTACAAGAAGAGCCTCGCCACCTCGAGTACGAGCCTGGTGTGGGCGCGCGTGCAGCGCCTGCGCCTACGGTTCTTCGTCGAGGATCGCGTCCGCGAGCTGGTCCGCGCCCGGCGCGCCGCGCGCGATCCCGCACGCTCCTGAGACGCGGCACGCTGCTTGCTCTACCATCCCGACACGTGAGCGAGCACGACGGCGATGCCCCGGCCGGCGCTGACAAGCGCGGGTGGAGCGCGCTGTTCAACCTGCTGATGCTCGTCGTCGGCGGCGTGGCGCTCGCGTGGATGCTGCGCACCACCAGCTGGCACGAGCTGCGGAACGTCCTGAGCGGCGTGGGGATCTGGGCCGCGGTGATCCTGGTCGTGGAGCTGGGAGGTCTGGTCTGCGATGCGGCCGCGCTCCATGCGTTCATGCGCCCCGAGGCTCGGATGGTCAGCTTCCTCCGCGTGCTCGGCGCCCAGGCCAGTGGGCGGGCGATCAACGTGCTCACGCCTCTCGGTGCGCTCGGCGAGGCGACGAAGGTCACCATGCTCGAAGGCCACGCGCCGCGGTCCCGCGTGCTGTCCTCGATCGTCCTCCACAACGTGGCGGTCCTCTACCTCAACGTGACGATCATGCTGATCGGCATCCCGATCACGTTGTTGCTCGTCGACCTGCCACACTCGGTCAAGCTGATGATCGGCGGTGGCCTCGCCGTCCTGGTCCCCGCGATGATCGCGCTCGCGGTGATGATCCATCGCGGCGCGGCGTCGAGCGCGGTCGGCCTGCTCCGTACCTCGCGCTTGATCTCGGCGGAGCGCGCGACCGCGTGGCGAGCGAAGCTGGTGGACGTCGATGGCCACATCCGCGAGCTGCACAAGCACCGCACTGCGGGCACGCGCGTGGGCCTCGTGTTCGTCCTGATCTCCAAGCTCCTCAGCGCGACCTCGACGACCCTGATCATGCTCGCGGTGGGCGTCGAGCTCGATGCCGCCCTGGTGATCGCCGTGCAGTCCGTGGGCGTCCTGATCACGTGGATCTCGTCGGTGGTCCCGCTCGGGCTCGGGCTCGCGGACGGCGGCAACTACGCGATGTACAGCATGCTCGGTGCGGGCGGCGAGCACGGCATGTTCGTGACGATGCTCGGCCGCGCCCGCAGCGTGGCGATCGCCGTGCTCGGGCTCGGCGCGATGGCGGGGATCAATGCCCACAGCCGCTACGCACGGTGGCGGCTGCACCGGAAGCTCCAGCGCCTGCGGGCCGCGCGCGCGGACTGAGCCCCAGCTCACCGAGCGAGTGCTACGGCCGCACGCCGACCGCCCCGTACAGCGCGTCGGTCTTGTAGAGGATGCCCGCCCGCATCGTGAACACGGTGGCGCGGATCTTCGCGATGTCGTCGAGAGGGTCACCATCGACGATCACCAGATCCGCGCGCTTGCCGACCGTGATCGTGCCGACCTGCTTGTCCAGCCGCATCGCCCGGGCGGCGTCGAGCGTGGCCATGCGGAGCACGTCCTTCGCCGGGATGCCGGCGCGGACGAACAGCTCCATCTCGTGGTGCAACATCAGTCCGCCGAAGTTGTCGGTGCCGAGCACGAGGTGGATCTTCGCCGCCCACAGCGCCTTCACCATCGCGAGGATCTGGTCCCAGGCCTTGGCGTACGTGGCGCGCTTGGCCGCATCCATCGGCAGGCCGCCGGTCAAGAAGCCGCGTCGCACGTTGACCGGGAACCGCGCGACCGTCTCCTCGAGCCCCACCGGGATCTTGCCGGGCACGCTGACGTACAGGCCCTCGAAGGCATTGAGGGTGGGGTCGATGACCGTCTTGTGCTGGCGCAGCAGCTCGAAGAACTCGAGCACCGGCGGTCCGTCGAGCGCGAGCTCGGTGGCGTGATCGCCGACCAGCGTGAAGCGCGTGGTGTCGCGGGTATCGGTGTCATGCGTCGCGAGGAAGTTCAGGAACAGCATGTTGATGTGCTCGATCCCGTCGTAGCCCGCCTTCACCGCCTCGTTCGCCAGCATGTGGACCGGGATGTGGCCGGTCACGAGCAGGTTCCGCGCGTGCGCATCGGCGGTCAGCAGGGGGACCAGCTCCGGCCTCACCGAGTTATAGATCTTGATCCCGTCGTAGCCGCGCTTCGCGTAGAACTCGAGCGCCGCCTTCGCCTCGTCCGGGGTCTCGGCGGTGATCTTCGACGACGCCGCCTTCTCGTTGCGGCCCTCGATGAAGCCCATCCGCACGATGTTCGGGCCGATCACGGTGCCCGCCCCGATCCGCTCCTTCAGATCGTCGAGAACGTCCGGATCGTTGCCGACATCCCGCACCGTCGTCACGCCGCTCGCGATGTCGAGGATCGCGTCGGAGGTCGTCGTGTGCGAGTGCATGTCGATCAGGCCGGGGATCAGGCCCTGCCCGGCGATCGAGAGCACGTCGGTTCCCTCGGGGATCTTGACCTTGCCGGTGGGGCCGACGGCCTTGATCGTGTCGCCGACGATCAGCACCGTCTGGTTCGGGATCCACACGCCCTTCTCCACGTCGAGCACGCGCGCGTCCGTGAATGCGAGGCCCGAGACCGGGCGGGTGGCGTGCTGGGTGGCCAGCGCGGCGTCGCGTGCGCGCTCGAGCTCGCGCTGCCTGGCGATCAGCGGCTCGATCGCGCTGTCCCAGCCATCCGGCACCACGGAGCTCCAGGCCGACGCGGTGCCAAACCACCGGCCATCCCGATCGAACCACGTGTAGCTCGGATCGAGCCCGAGGCCGACGATCGAGTAGCCGACCAGCGATCGGGTCTGACCGCCCGCCGTGACCGTCATCGTCGCGACCTCGGCCACGGTGACCTCGCCACCCGGAAGGACGGCGAGCGATCCGCCGGCCTTGATCGCCGCCGGGACCAGCAGGAACTCGATCGGAAGATCCGCCATCGGCACGAAGAACGCGGCCGTGCTGACGTCGCGCTCGCCCTGCTCCTCCGGGCTGTTCCAGGTCACGTGACCGCCGGCGCGCTGGAACGTCTCGGCGACCGGGGTCCCCATCAGGTGCTTGCCCGTGGCGCGGAACGCGGAGATCGTCCAATCGGGCGCGAGCGTGACGCGCGCCTCGACGTGTGGGCCACGGCCGTTGTCGACCACGTGATAGATGGCGTCGATCGAGCCATCGGCATGCGTCGTGGTCTGGAAGTACCCCGACGGGCGCGACTGGTTCACCACCACGCGGCGCTCCACGAGCTCGCCACCGGAGGCGCGGGGTCTCTCATCCCGCGGCTGCGGCGACGGCAAGCAGGCAGCGACCAGTCCGAGCACCCAGACCCTGTTCATGCGGGCGAGGATAGCCGAACGCCACCCGCGCGAGACATACTCGGCGCGCGCGTGACCCGGAACGTCGATCTCGTCATCGTCGGAGGTGGCCCGTCGGGCATCTCCACCGCCCTGCACCTGCAGGCGATCGCCCCCAAGCTCTCGATCGTCGTGCTCGAGAAGGCCACGTATCCGCGCGAGAAGATCTGCGCCGGTGGGATCGGGGCGCGGGCGTTCCGCCTGCTCGAGAAGCTCCGGGTGGAGGTGGATTGCCCCAAGGTCCCGCTCGATGCGATCGCGCTGCGCCTGGGCGGCGAGACCATCACGACCCGCTCGCCCGGGCTGGGCGTGGTCGTCCGTCGCGTCGAGTTCGATCACGCCCTCGCCCGCCAGGCGATCGCGCGCGGCATCGAGGTCCGCGATGGCTGCGGCGTGACCTCGTTCGCGATCGACGACGACGGCGTCCGCGTGCTCACCGACGTGGGCGAGACCTATGCGTGCAAGGCGATCGTCGGCGCCGATGGCGTGGGCGGCGTGGTGCGACGACAAGCCGGCTTCCCCCAGAGCGAGCTCCGCGCGCAGGTCGTGGAGCTCGACACCGAGGCCGTCGCCCGGGATGAACCCCGCGACACGGTGGTGTTCGACTTCGACGATCAGAATCTCCACGGCTATGCCTGGGACTTCCCGACGCTCGTTGGCGGCAAGCCGCTGGTCTGCCGTGGCGCCTACGTGATCCGGAACCTCGGCCACGATGACGTGCGGGCGCGGATCGATGCGTACCTCACCGCGCGCGGCCTCGATCCGAGATCCTATCGCCACAAGCAGTACGCGGAGCGCGGCTGGGAGCCCGGCGTCGAGATCGCCGCCCCGCGCGTGATCCTCGTCGGCGAAGCGGCCGGCATCGACATCGCCACCGGCGAGGGCATCGGCCAGGCGATCGAGTACGGCGCGGTCGCGGGCCCCTACCTCGCGCGCGCGTTCGAACGGCAGGTGTTCGGGTTCTCGGACTGGCGCGCTACCGTGGAGCGGCATCACCTCGGCTGGCAGCTGAGGATCCGCCACGCGTGCTACCGCTGGTTCTATGGGCCGCGGCGCCAGACGGTCGAGCGCGTGATGCCGCAGGTGCCATCGATGTTCCGCGTGGCGATCGAGGACTTCGCCGGGGTTCCGATCAGCAAGCTCGCCCTCGTGCGTGGCGCCGGTCAGTTCCTCGCCGCGGTCGCCCGCGAGAAGATGCGCCCCGACGACTGAGGTGCTTACGCGGTGAGGGCCGGTGGAGCGAGCGCGCGGAGATCGCGGGTCTCGAGGATCGCCTTGGGCGCACCGTGCTTCGCGACGTGGAGCATCGCGCGCGCGAGCTCGTCCGAGCTGAGGACGTAGCCCGGGGCCACGACACGCCACAGCGGATACAGCCAGCCCACCGCGGTGTAGCCCCAGCGCGTCCACCGCGACTTGGACTTCACGCCGTGACGCGGCTGGATGTACGCCGGGCGGATCATGTACGCGCCCTTGAACGGCATCGCGAGCAGCGCGTTCTCCGCGGCGCCCTTCACCCGCGCCCACATCGATCGCTTCGCCTCCGTCGAATCCGTGCCGACGCCGGTCACGAACAGGATCGTCATCGCCGGGTTCGCGCGGACCATCACGCTCGCAGCCGCGACGGTGGTGGTGTACGTGATCCGCTTGTAGTCGGCCTCGGACATCCCGGCCGAGGACACGCCCAGGCACCACAGGCAGGCGTCATATCCGGTGAGCTCTGCGGCGACGCCGGTGAAGTCCCCGAAGTCCGCGTGGACGAGCTCCGTCAGCTTGGCGTGCGTGACCCCGGTGGCCGCGCGGACTACCGAGAGCACAGCCGTGATCTCGGGGTCGAGCAACGCTTCGCGGAGCACCGCCTGGCCGATCATCCCCGTGGCCCCAAACATCACCGCGCGCATCCCCGAACCCTCGCACGAGGCGCCGTGGTTTCGCAGGGTTGCCGCCGTCGAAAACCAAATCGCGCCGGCATGTCGATCTTGGCCCTCCTCGTTCGTCGCTCTCCCGAGACCGCGATTCACTCAGGTCAAGGAGCACGCAGATGAAGTTCATGGTGTTGGTCAAGGCGACGAAGGATTCCGAGGCCGGCAAGCTCCCCGAGGCGGGGATGCTCGCGGCGATGATGAAGTACAACGAGGAGCTGCAGCAGGCCGGGGTGCTGCTCGATGGCGGGGGGCTGCAAGCGAGCGCGAAGGGCGCGCGCGTGCGGTTCACCGGCGCCAAGCGCAGCGTGGTGGACGGCCCGTTCACCGAGACCAAGGAACTGGTCGCCGGGTACTGGGTGTTCCAGTGCAAGTCGCTCGCGGAGTGCATCGAGTGGGTCAAGCGCAGCCCCAACCCGCACCCCGACGAGTGCGAGATCGAGATCCGCCCGCTGTTCGAGATGGCCGACTTCCCGGCGGCGGATGCGGAGACGCTCGAGCGTGCGGCGCGGCTCGAGCAGCAGCAGCGCAAGGACTGAGCACGCTGCGCTCGATCACCGTAGCGTGACCACGGGCTCGTCGCGCGTCAGTGCGCGTGGTCGTGGCCGTGCGCCGGCTTGGGCGGCGCGACGATCTTGCCGTCCGCATCGACGAGCGTATGACACGAGCTGCACCCGAACTCGCCGCTCATGGTCTTGGGATCGAACACGGTCATGTGGAGGAGGTCGCCCATCAGTGGCTCGACCTTGTCCGCCATGAACGGCGTGTAGCGCGCCGCCTCGGCGTCCTTGCCGAGCCAGGCCATGAACGCTGCCTCGGTATTGGGGAGCGGCTTGATCTTGGGGTTCGGCATCTCGTACGAGCCGTCGTCCACGCCGTCGCCGTGGCAGGTCTTGCAGTCCATCGTCTGGAACTTCGGATCGAACGCCGCGAACACGACCTTGGCCTTCGGGAGCACGACGTCCTTCATGTACGCCTGACGCTGATCGGCGTTCATGTCCTTCCACACCAGCGCCTTCGGCGGCTCGGCGGGCTTGGACGGGGATCCACAGGCAGCGATCAGGAAGATCGCGGGACTGATGATGATACGGCTCGACATCTGGGGCCTTGCTTCGACCGGCGCGCCATCGCCTGTCAAGGAGGATGGTCCGCAGATGAGCCGATCGGACCGATCGGATCAATCGGATCGAGCCGCGCGGCCGGCCGACGGATCTGCGATCGTCGTCGCATGAAGCCGACGTCCACCCGGGTGATCGCCGACCTCGAAGAGCTGGCCGCGCTGACCTCCAACGAACGCGGTGCGCAGCGCGTGGCGTGGGGGCCCGTGTGGCGCGAGACCCGTGCCTGGTTCACCGCGAAGCTCCAATCCGAGCTCGGGATCACGCCGCACCGCGACGGCGCGGGGAACCTGTGGGCCACCCTGCCCGGCGCCTCCTCGCGCAGCCTCGTGATCGGCAGCCACCTCGATTCGGTCCCCGGCGGCGGCTGGCTCGATGGCTGCCTCGGCGTGCTCGCCGGGCTCGAGGTGCTCCGCCGCGCAAAGGCCGCGGGCACGCCCGCCCTGACGATCCACCTGGTCGACTGGGCCGACGAGGAGGGCGCGCGGTTCGGACGCAGCCTGACCGGCTCGGCCGCCTCGGCCGGAGCCCTCGATGCACCGAAGGAGCTCGCGCACCTCACCGATCGCCAGGGCATCACCCTGCCCGCCGCGCTCGCCGAGAACGGCGTCTCGATCGAGAGCATGGGCACGGCGCATGCGTACTTCCAGACCCTCGATGCGGTCGCCTACCTCGAGCTGCACATCGAGCAGGGCCCCGTCCTCGAGGAGATCAAGCAGCCCGTGGGCGTGGTGCTCGGCACGATGGGCGTCGAGCGCTACAACCTCAAGTTCATCGGCCAGGCCGCGCACTCCGGCGCCGCGCCGATCCACCTCCGCAAGGATGCGTTCCTCGCCGCCGCCGAGTTCGCCCTCGCCTGCCGCGACATCAGCGTCGCGCACTCGGGCAAGACCCCGAAGACGCGCGTGGTCGCCACCTGCGGCGTGGTCAAGGTCGAGCCCAACTTCGTGACGGCTGTGCCCGGCTCGACGGAGATCTCGATCGATCTGCGCGCGCTCGATGCCAAGGTCCTGAAGCGGATGCTCGCCGAGACCAAGGCCGCCGCGAAGCGCGCCGCGAAGCTCCATCACGTCACGGTGGAGTGGAGTCCGCTCCTCCACATCACGCCGCGGCTGTTCGACGAGACGCTGATGTCGATCATCCGCACCGCCGTCAAGGAGGTCACCGGCAAGGCGCCCGAGTTGCCGTCCGGCCCGCTACACGATGCCGCCGAGATGGCCGACATCGTCCCGACCGCGATGGTGTTTGCCCAGAGCAGCCCGGGCATCTCGCACACGCGGCTCGAGGACACGCCGCGCCCCGCGCTCGACAAGTCGATCCGCGCGTTCCTGATCGCCGTCGATCGCACCATCGCCCAGCTCGCCGCACCGCCGGCGAAGCGCCGTCGCGCCTAGAGCGGGATCACGGCGCGACAGTGGTCGCAGCCCCAGCACTGATGCTCCGCGATCCAGCGCCCGGGTGCACCACACTGCCCGCAGAACGGAGCGGACGGTCGCGGCGGTGCGGCGGCGAGGTTGGTCGAGACCTGTGCGGGTCGCATGCCGAGCGCGACCCCGATCCTCTCGAGCAACCGCTGCTCGTTGGGATCGACGTGGCCGTCTGCGCTCGCGACCAGCTGCGCCGCCTTGAGCACGTCGTGGCGCCCCTGCTCGTTGAGGAACCCCATCAGCGTCCGGCAGTACGCCTCGACATCGGCCGGCTCGCGGCGCGTGGCCTCGAGCTCCGCGAGCACCTCCTCGCGGGTGACCGCGCGGCGCTCGGCGTACGAGAGGAACTCCACGATCGCCGCGATCTCCGCCTCCTCCACCCGCCCATCCGCGAGGGTCATCATCGCGAGCACGCGGCGAACCCCTCGCTGGCCTTCCGAGATCGCGGGCGCGACCGGCGCCTGGCCGGCGGCGCCGAGCGCCTTCGATGTCTCGAGGACGCCGAGCTTGTAGGTCCCGCGGCACTGGCCGCACTCGACGTACTCGCCGGCCAGGTTGAGCGGGATCAGCGGGATGAAGAACACGTGAAAGAACCGGCGCACCCGCCGGTGGCGATACGCGCGGGGCGCGGAGCACGTGGGGCAGTGAAACTCGCCACCACTCCCTTTCGAGTACGTGATGCCGTACGACCCGTAGACGATGATGAA
This sequence comes from Myxococcales bacterium, assembly GCA_016720595.1. Taxonomy (GTDB): domain Bacteria; phylum Myxococcota_A; class Polyangia; order Haliangiales; family Haliangiaceae; genus JABFXX01. The sequence goes on along the minus strand of JADKKI010000002.1, from coordinate 56,635 downwards.
CAGGATCATCGCCTACAGCATCGCACGGCTGGGTCGCCGGTTAGTGCCTCGGAGCCGGGCGGATCGGCTGCCGCGTCATCCCGAACTTGTCCTCGCTCGGGCCGGTCTCGCCGTCGCCCTTGACCGTGAACGAGGCGCTGTTCGCGCCCGCCTTGATCGTGATCTCGGACTCCGCGGGCGCGGCGCTGCTCTCGCTCCATGCGCGGACCTTGTACTTGCCCGGCGCGAGGTTCTTGAACGTGAACGCCTTGCCGCCGTCGACCACCACGTAGTGCGGCGCATCGACCACGACGATGTACGAGGCCATCTTCGCGTGGATGTTGCAGCCGAGGCGCACGATGCCGGGCTTCTCGAACTTCACCTCGCGCGTGTCGCCGTCCTTGTAGAGGCCGATGTCGAACTTCTTCGGCTCGGAGATCGAGAACACGTTGTGGAACACGCCATCGAAGTTCGGGAACGCCACGGTCGAGCCCGGCGGCACCGCGAGCACGTGCGGCGAGAACTGCTTGTCCCGCTGCTCCACGATCCGCTGCTTCGGCGTGCGGCGCTTCGCGCGGCCGTTGGCCGGGAACAGCATCACCGTGCCGAGACCCTCGAGCGGCTTGCCGTCGACGAGGATCGAACCGGTGAGCGATGCGGGGAGCGCCACGCCCTGATCGTCCTCGTCGGAGGCGCCGGCCAGTTTCGGCTGTGCGGGCGTGTCCTTGGCCATCTTCTTCAGCGGCGTCTCGATCCGCGGCGGCGCGCCATCGCGGAACGTCGGTGCGGCCGCGGCCACCGTCCTGGCACCGGCGAGCGCCTCGACGCGTGAGAACAGCTGGTCGGCGTAGTTCCGCTGCCCGCGCTTGGCCGCGATGATCGCCGCCTGCATGAGATCGGCGGCCTCGCCGCTCAGCTTCACGGCCACGCTGGTGGCCTTCGCGATCGCCGCGTCGGGCACAGGCTTCAGCCGATCCTTGGGCGTCACGATCTGCGGCTGCATCGGGCCGAGCGCACCGAGCAGCTCGCCCTTCTCCTTCGCCGGCACCTTGAACTTGTCGAGCGCGCCTGCGAGGTCCTCGACGAGCGCGGTGAACTCCTCGTCCACCAGCTCCATGCCCGCGTGCGAGGTCTCCATGTCCTGCCCGCTGTACTTGCACGGGCCACCCGTCGCCATGCACACCAGCTCGACGAGCAAGGTCTTGAGCCGGGTCAGATCGGTGTTGAAGAACCGATGCTTGATCCGCGCATCCGCGGCCACGCGATCGATGAACTCGTCGGTGACCGCGATGATCGCGGGCTTGCCGCCGAGGCGCTCGAACAGCGAGGCCGTGGCGGCCGCCGGCGCGGGAGCGTCACCACCGCGGGCCGCGTTGTGCGGGGTCGAAGCGGCCTTGCCGGCCAGAGCCGTGGTGTGGGGCCTGGACGAGCCGCCACACGCGATCAACATGCATGCCAGTGCTGTGAGCTTGTTCACGATGCCTCCCGTGCGGGTACTACGTGTGGGGACCAGGCGCGGATCACCACTCAGGGTGCGAAACAGCGGGCGCGGATCCGCGATCCCGCCGGGGCGGCTGACGCACCGCGCCGGACCGCGATCCCGAGGTTGTCGCCGTCGGGGCAGCCCGCTGGGTCCACGTACCGGTACCAGCACGGGCCGACATCGCCCGGCATGCACTGCGCGAGCTCGATCTCGACCTCCGTCTCGGCCTCGCCCGCGGTCGCGCTGGTGACATCCATGACGTTGCAGTCCTCGCCATCGGCGAGGCGCAGGCTCGGGAAGCAAGACCGCTGGCGATCGACGATCGGTGCGGTCAGCTGCTGGTACGCCGCCGCCTGCGTGCAGCCATCGACGAGTGCGCCACCGAAGTGATCGACCAGCGCCCCGATCCGCACCGCCGGGTACGCCGAACCGCCCACGCCCTGGCAGCTCGGCTGCAGCACCGGCGAGCCGACGTTGCGCACGAGGAAGTTGTCGCGCGGGCCCGCCACGGCCGACACCACCACGTCGCGCGGGTTCGCCTTGAACTGCTCGAGGAACGTCGCGTACTCGGAGACATCGACGAGATACCCGGAGCCCTCGCGGGGCCGGCAGTTGTCGTGGCGGCCCTCACGCCCCGGATCGTCGGGATCGCAGACCACGCCCTGCGCGGTGCAGCGGAACTTGGTCGGTGGCCCCAGCGCGGCGTTGCGCGGATCGAGCAGCGCGCCCGTCGCGAGCGAACAGTCGTCCTCGTTGGTGAGGAACACGACCGCGAGCATCGCCCCGGGGCGAATGAAGCCGGGGTTGGTCTCCGGATCGAGCGCCCGGCGCATCGCCTCGAGGGGCTGCTGGTAGTCGCACCCGCCGCTGACGCTCGGGTTGGTGAGCGCCCGCAGCTCTCGCCCGAGATCTCCGGACGCGAAGTTGCGGGTGCGCGTGCCGCCCGGTCCGCGGAGATCCTCGAGATAGCTCCGGGTGGTCTGGGCACCGAAGGGCTGGAGCTGGCCTCCTCGACCAAAGCCGATGCAGCTGCCCACCGACGCCACCGGCACCAGATCGTTGGTGCCGCTGACCCCGAGGTCCGTGGTGACCACGCCGACGTGCAGGCTCGGAAGCTGGCCATCGACGCTGGTCAGCTGGCTCTGCAGCACGTCGAGCTGCGACGCCATCGCATCGTAGTTGCCGCGATCGGACGAGTCGTCGATCACGAACAGGATGTCGAGGTCGCGCGCGGGCGCGAGATCGAGCGGCTTGTAGGCCGCGATCTCCGGGGTGCACGCCGCGAGCGATAGGCAGAGGAAGGCTCTCGTTGCAGCGCTCATCGCAGGCTCCATCCGAGCCCGACCGAGGACGGGCCGACGCTGAGGGTGACGTCCGTGACGGCGCGGCGCGTCTTCCCGCGGCCGAGGATCCACAAGGTCGCTCCGGTCACGAGCAGCGCGCCGCCGCCGATCGCGGAGATCTGGGCGATCCGCGTGCGATCGCGGGCTTGCTCGCCCCGGTCGGCGGCGGGGCCCACCGGGCACTCGCCGTTCGCGTCGCACCCGAGGTCCTGCGCACGATCGAAGTCCCGGCTCGCGAGATATCCGAGCGTGCTCGCGATCCCGAGGCCCACCACGCCTCCGGCCGCGAGGCCGAGCCCCACGCGCGACATCGTCGGCGATCGCCGCACCCACACGGTGCGCGAGGCTGCGGGCGCAGGCCGTGGCGTGATCACCACCGAGGCCGGCCTGGGCTCGGTGACCACGCGCGGTGCCGTGGACGGTTCCGCCGGTCGCCGCTCGAGTGGCGGCTCGAGGGTCTTGGTCTGGCCGGCGGCGAGCTCCACCACCACGCGCTGCACGCTGCCGTCCTTGCGGGTGAACGCGAGCTCGTCGCGCCCCGCGTTGACGAGCACCTCCTTGGTCGCATCGACCTCCACGCCACCCGCGGACACCGCGAGCTCCTGGCCCGCTGGTAGCTGGATCCGCACCCGCGCGACCTTGCTCCACAGCGCCATGATCTCGGCGGCGGCCTGCTCGCTCTGCTCCTGCGCGCGGGCACGCGCGGCGCGGGCAGCCTCGCGCTTGCGCACCGAGGGCACGCGCATCGCCTCCTTGGCCGCCTCGATCTCGCTCTCGCGGAACAGGATGATCCGCTGCCAGGTCTCGAGGGCGCGTGCGTACTGGTGATCGGCCTGCAGCGCCGAGGCGTAGAGGGTCAGCGTGTCGGTCCGCTCGTCGAGCCGGAAGCTCGCGAGGAGCTCCGCTGCCGCGGCGTGTGGATCGCTCGCCAGGAGCTTGCGCCCGTTCGCGAGGTGACACTCCGGCGATGGCGGCTCGCAAGCGCCGGCGCGGGCCTCGGTCGGCCCGGCGGCGATCGCGAAGCACACGGCGAACCCAGCAAAGGTGCGTTGCACGTTTGTCCTCACGGAAGGCCATACGACCCAGGGCGCAGATCGGCTCACTCGTGGGCGAGATCCGCCTGCCGGCCCACAGTGCGCCACCTGGATCTCGTGGGCTTCCCGCGAGTTGCCGCCCGCGGCCTTGGCGCGAACGCCCCAGGGGAGCTACCGTGGGTCGCGATGCGCGTCGTGTTTCTCTCGCCGAGATACCCACCCGAGATGCGGCAGTTCACGCGCGGGCTGGCCGAGGTCGGGGCAGAGGTGTTCGGCGTGGGCGACGGCACGCCCGATCCAGAGCTGCGGCGCTACCTGACCGGATACCTCGAGGTCCCGTCGCTGCTCGACGAGGAGGACGTGATCGCACGCGTCCACGCCTGGGTGCGGGGCCACTCGATCGATCGCGTCCTCGCGAACTGGGAGCCGCTCGTGATGACCGCGGCGCGGCTCAACGAACGGCTCGGGCTGCCCGGGATGTCCGTGGATGCGGTGCGCGGGTTTCGGGACAAGCAGCTGATGAAGGAGCGTGTGGCCGCTGCTGGCCTGCGGGTGCCGCGGGCGCAGCGCGTGCGCTCGATCGCGGATCTGTGGAGCGCGCTCGAGGTGACGGGCTATCCGGCGATCGTGAAGCCGATCAGCGGCGCGGGCAGCGCAGACACGTACAAGGTGGAGTCGCGCGCCGACGTGCAGCGGATCCTGCCGCAGATGCGGCACGTCGCCGAGGCGATCTGCGAGGAGTTCATCGCCGGCGAGGAGTACACGTACGACACCGTCTGCATCGATGGCGTGCCGGTCTACGAGAGCGTCACGCAGTACCTCCCGAACGCGCTCGAGATGCGCTCGCAGGAGTGGGTGTCGCCGATCATGCTCTCGGTCCGCGATCTCGACCAGCCGCACATCCGCGCCGGGATCGAGCTCGGCCGCAAGGCGATGAGCGCGCTCGGCATGGGCAGCGGCATGACCCACATGGAGTGGTTCCGCACCGCGAGTGGCGAGGTGGTGTTCGGCGAGATCGCCTGCCGCCCGGGTGGCGCCTGCGTCGTCGATCTCATGAACTACACGAGCGACATCGATCTGTTTCGCGAGTGGGCGCGCGTCGTCACCCACGGGCGCTTCGAGGCCCCCACCCTCCGCAAGTACAATGTGGGGATCGTGTTCAAGCGCGCGCAGGGCCAGGGGCGGATCAGCGGGATCGCCGGGCTGACCGAGTTCTACGACCGCTATCGCCCGTACATCGTCGAGGACACGCTGCTCCGCCCGGGCACACCGCGCCGCGACTGGAAGGCTACGCTGCTCTCGGACGGCTACCTCGTGTTCCGTCATCCCGAGATGGCGATCGCCCGCGAGATGGCGATCGCCGCCGCCACCGGGATCCAGCTCTACGCCTCGTAGTGGGTCCTGGCGTATCGTGGCGCCTTGCCGCACGTCGTCCTGATCGCGCCTCGCTTCCTCGAGAACACCAACCGCTACGTGAAGGCGTTCGCGGAGCTTCCAGGGCTCACGTTCAGCGTGGTCAGCGCGGATCCCGCCGAGTCGATTCCGGCCGGGCTCCGCGATCGGGTGGCCGGCCACTACCGGATCGCGGACTGGATGGATCACGCGCAGCTCACCCACGCGGTGCGTGCGCTCGGCCGATCGATCGGCCCCGTCGACCGGCTCGCCGGCATGCTCGAGGAGCTCCAGCTCCCGATGGCGGCGGTGCGCGACGAGCTCGGCATCGAAGGCCTGAGCAGCGCGACCGCGCAGGGCTTCCGCGACAAGGATCGGATGAAGGAGCTGCTGCGCGCTCACGACGTGCCGGTCGCACGCAGCACCCTGGCGCGGTCCCACGGCGAGATCGCGGCGTTCGTCGCCCAGGTCGGGTATCCGGTGATCGTCAAGCCGCCGGCCGGCCTCGGCACGCGCGCCACCTATCGGATCGAGACCGCCGAGGAGCTCGCCGCGCTCGCCCCGCCCTCGCCCACCCAGCCTCTCCAGGTGGAAGAGTTCGTGCAGGCGCGCGAGCACACCTGCGAGACCGTCACGATCCGCGGGGTGCCCGTGTGGCGCTCGGGGACCCGGTACTTCCCGACCCCGCTCGAGGTGCTCGAGACCCCGTGGGTCCAGTACTGCGTGCTGCTGCCGCGCGAGGAGGACGATCCCACGTGGACCCAGTTCCACCCGATCAACGCCGCGGCCCTCGCCGCCCTGTTCGGCGATCAAGCGACCACGGCGGCGGGCACCGCGCTGACGCACATGGAGTGGTTCCTGCGCCAGGACGGCAGCTGCCTCGTCAACGAGGTCGGCGTGCGGCCGCCCGGTGTCCACATCATGCCGCTCATGAGCATCACGCACGAGACGGATCTGTTCGCGGACTGGGCGCGCCTGATCGCGTTCGACGAGTTCACCCCGAAGCCGCGCCGCTGCGCCGCCGGCTCGGCGTTCTTCCGCGGTCACGGCACGGGCGCGCGGGTGGTCTCGGTCACCGGCGTGCCGCAGGCGATCGAGGCGTGCGGGGACGCGCTCGTGGAGATGCGCACGCCCAAGGTCGGCCAGGCGCGCAGCGCGCACTACGAGGGCGAGGGCTACGCGATCGTCAAGCACGCGACCACGGACGGCGCGAAGCACGCGCTGCGCGCGCTGATCGAGAACATCCAGGTCCGCTACGGCTGACAACCTGCGATACTCGAGGCGGCCCGCCCCCCCCCCCGCCCCCCCCCGCCCCCCGCCCCGGGCCGGGCGCCCCCGCCCCCCCCCCCCGCCGCGCCCGCCCCCGCCCCCCCCCCCCCGCCCCCGCCCCCCGCCGGGCCCTGGCGGCCGCCGGGGGCCGGCGGCCCCGGCGGCCCCCCGCGGGCCCCCCCGCCCCCCCCCCCCCCGCGCCCCCCCCGCCCCCCCCCCCCCCGCCGCCCCGCGGCCCCCCTCCCCGCCCCCCCCCGCCCCCCCCCCGCGCCCCCCGGCGCCCCCCCCCCCCCCCCCCCCCCCGGCGGGCCGGCCGCCCGCCCCCCCCCCCCCCCCCCCCCCCCCCCCCCCCCCCCCCCCCCCGGGGGCCCCCCCCCCCCCCCCCCCCCCCCCCCCCCCCCCCCCCCCGCCCCCGGGGCGCGGGGGGGGCGGGCCCCCCGCCCCCCGGCCGGGGGCCCCCCCCCCCCCCCCGCCCCCCGGGGCGCGCGGCGCGGCTGATGGAAGGAAACGGGGCCTGACCCGGCTTACCGCCTGACAACCCGCCCCGATCCATCGTGTTGCTGTGAGGGCGGGTCTCCCGGCCACCGGCATCTCCGCGAAAGGCCTTCCCATTCCTCCTCTCTCCCTGCGCGCGTCCTCCATCGCCCTGGCTCTCGCCCTCGCCTCGTCGGCATGCGGCATCGGCTATGGCCAGAAGACCCAGTCGACCACCATCGGCCGCTACGACGGCGCCTTCAACATCGACGGCGACCCCAGCTACGAGGGGACGACGAAGTTCAGGACCACCGGGCACAGCGTCACGCTGTACGACACCTCGGGCATCCTGCTCTCGACCGCGGGCGGTGCCGGGGCGGCGTACACCGCCCGAGAGCAAGCCAAGCAGGCGGCCCTCGACCGTGGCGCGCAGCCCGGCGATTCGTACTCGTACGAGTACCAGATCCACATGCCGGTGCCGAACAAGCTGACGACGCTCAGCTACTCGTGGGGCGACACCAAGGGCGTCGACAACTCGATGGCGGATGGAACGATGGCCACCGCGTCGTACTTCGAGCTCGATCTGACGGCGCGCCCGAAGACCTGGTTCATCGGCAAGGACGACCTGACGTTCCAGCTTTCGGCGAACTGGCAGGAGTGGACGTTTTCGGGCCTCCCCGGGCAGCTCTCGGAGGAGAGCGTGTCCCGGATCGGCATGCCGATCGGCCTGTCCTACGGCCATCTCCTGATCCCACACGTCCAGGTCTCGGGCCGGCTCGCATGGGATCCGCTGTCGCTGTTCACGTTCATGGGCGAGAAGCATCACGCCGACTACACCGCTGGCGTGCACGTCAGCGGGGTGCTCCTGTCGTGGTTGCGCGTCGAGGCGGATGCCTCGTACCAGAGAATCCCCGCCGAGTTCGGCAAGCGCGACGTGCGCGAGCTCACCGCCAACGTCAACCTGGTGCTGTGGTGGAACGGGCCGGAGTTCTGGAAGAAGACCCACTGAGCTCCCAGCTCCGAGGTGGACCTAGCCGCGCGTCAGGGCGAACACGCCGACCGGTCGTGGCGGAGGCGTGACCCCGACCGTCCACTTGTCCATCGTGACGCGCCAGCCCGACGCCTCCATCGCCTCGAGCAGGCGAACGCTCGGCTCGCGGAACGGATCGGCGAGCAGCACCACGCCGTTCGGCGCGAGGTTGTCCTCGAAGATCCGTCGCAGCGGGGCATGCAGCCCGGCCGCGTACAGGATGTCCGAGCCGATGATCAGATCGTAGCGCTCGGCATCCTCCCACGCGGTCCAGTCCGCGATGCGGTGCTCGATCGTGGTCACGGCGTTGCGCTCGGCGTTCTGCTTGCACACGTGCAGCACGAGCTTCTGGCGATCTGTCTGCACCACCCGGGCTCCGCGGGCCGCGGCCACGATGCCCGGCAGTCCGGTCCCCGCGCCGAGCTCGAGGGTTCGCTTCCCCGCGAGGTCACGCGAGGCGACCTCGTGCGCCAGCGCGATCGCGGCGGGCCACAGCGCGATGCCATAGGGCCGACCGGACGTGCTCTCGCCGAGCAGGAACTCACGCTCCTGCTCGTGGCTGATCACCGCCCCGGTGTGACCGATCGTCCAGGTCCGGCCCCCGACCTCGAGCTGGACCACCTCGAGCGGCATGTCCCCGGCGGTGGTGTGGAGGACCTCGGTCGTCATCGGCGCGCCATGCCGCAGTGTTCGCCAGCGCGGCGAAAAATGCGAGGCCTCCCGAACCGCAGGTCGTTCTCGGGGCGACACGAACGTCGTAGGATCGCGGTCGTGTCGATCGACTTCGAGGAGCACCGCGCCCACTTGCGCGGCGTGGCGTACCGGATGCTCGGCTCGCTCGCCGAGGCCGACGACGCGGTGCAGGAGGCCTGGCTCCGCCTCGAGCGCGCCGATCCCAGCGACCTCGGGTCCCCGCGCGGCTGGCTGACCACGGTGGTCGCGCGGATCTGCCTCGACATGCTGCGCACGCGCACCTCGCGCCGCGAGGAGCCGCTGGATCCACTCGCCGATCGCCCCACGGCCAGCGACGCCAAGCAGGAGCTCCTGCTCGCCGAGTCCGTCGGCCTCGCACTGCTGGTGGTGCTCGATCGGCTCGACCCAGCCGAGCGCCTCGCCTTCGTGCTCCACGATCTGGTCGGCGTGTCCTTCGACGAGATCGCGACCCTGGTCGCGCGCTCACCCGATGCGGCCCGCCAGCTCGCGAGCCGCGCACGCCGGCGCGTGCAGGGCAGCCCGCCACCCGAGACGGATCTCGCGAGCCAGCGTCACCTCGTCGAGACGTTCATCGCGGCGCTGCGGGGCGGCGACATCGAGGGCCTGATCGCGGTCCTCGATCCGGACGTGGTCGGCCGCGCCACCGACGACGCCGGGAACGTCCGCGAGGTCCGCGGCGCTCGCACCTGGGCCTCCGGGGCCGTCGCGTTCGGGAGGTTCGCGAAGCACATGGCCCCTGCCCTGATCGGTGGCGCCGTCGGGCTCGTGCTGGCACCGCGCGGCCGGCTGTCCCGCGTGCTCCGCTTCACGTTCGCCGACGGCCGCATCGCGATCGCCGAGGCGATCTCCGATCCGGCGCGGCTCGACGCGCTCGACATCGCCGCCCTCGACACCCCAGCCGCCGAGCTCGCCGAACCGTAGCCGCGCCCGGGCGCTGCCGAACGTCAGGTCACTTGCGCTTGGGGCTTGGTCCTGGAGGCCTTGCCTGCGGTGTTGAGCGCGATCGCCGCGCGGATCAGCGCCTTGAACGCCTTCGCGTCGACCTCCTCGCCCTCGCGGATGTCGATCGCGCGGCGCGCGTTCCCGTCGAGGCTCGAGTTGAACAGCTTGGTCGGATCCTTCAACGACGCGCCCTTGTGGAACGTCAGCTTGACGACCGCCTTGTACGACTCCCCGGTGCAGATCAGGCCGTCGTGCTCCCAGACCGGGGTGCCCATCCACTTCCACTCCTCGACGACCTCGGGGTCGGCCTCCTGGATGAGGGCGCGCATCCTCGCGAGGGTCTTGCCTCGCCAGTCACCGAGCGAGGCGATCCGCTCGCTGATCAGCGTGGAGGCTGGTTTACCGTCGGTCTTCGGCTGGGTCTTGGTCTTCACGTGTCGCTCCCCGATCTAGTAACCCGTGAGCTGGGTGATCTGAATGAGGTTGCCGCAGGTGTCCTTGAGCGTCGCGATGGTCGAGCCGGTCACGGCCATCGGTGGCACGGTGAACTCCGCGCCGTGCGCCTTGAGGCGCTCGTAGTCGGCCTTGACGTCGTCGGTGTAGAACATCACCGCGGGCTGGTTCTGCTGGAACTTCGCGCTCTGGTAGGCCTTGCCAGCTGGGTCGTCGTTCAGTGCCAGCTGGAGCTGGGTGCCATCCGGATCCGCAGCGGAGGTCACGGTGATCCAGCGATATCCGCCGTTGCTGAAGTCGTCCTTCTTCGCGAAGCCCAGGACCTCGGTATAGAACCGCAGCGCCTTCTCCTGATCGTCGACATACACGGTCGTCAATTTGATCTGGAGGCCCTTCCTGGCCGGCGCAGCCGCGGTCGGTGACCGGGGCACAGCGGTCTTCCCTGCACCGCCACAGGCGGCGGCGGAGAGGATCAGCGAGAGAGCAAGGATCTTGAGGGCATGGCGTCGCATCGGGTGGCTCCTGGAACTTCGTTGCCGCTTCATACGATCGCGGCGTGGGCCGCGTCATCCCATGGACGGAACGCGCCGGGCGAATGTGACCGCTGAAGAGGCGGAATCACGCTCGATCAGGGGGCAAGGGCGGCGTCCAGCGTGCGGAGCCCGATCGTGTACACGCCGGTGACCCCGGCCGGGACGTCGACGACGATCGGGGCACCCCAGGCGAACCGGAGCTCGTAGTGCCCGGGGACCACTCCGATCACGCTGAACCGGCCCGCCCGATTGGTCATCACGACGAGCGCAGGCGCGGATCCCAGGGTGGCGTCCTCGGAGATCTCGTCGAGACGTGACTGGAGGCGATTGTCCGCCTCGTTGCGATGCGCCGCGGGTCGCCGGGTCGGAACGAGCTCGCCCACCTCGCGGCCGACGGGTTCTCCGTTCGGGTGAACGATCACGCCTCGAACGAACACCGTGCCGGGTTCGCCGACCTCGAGCAACTGGCCGGTCTTGTAGCCGGGCAACACGCTGTACCTCGATGGCCCGAGCGACATCCCGATCGGCAGGTTCGGCGCGGCAACCCGCACCACGCCGACGCGATACGGATCGAAGCTGGTGATGACCGCGGGGCCGAAGCCGTTCGCGGACGCGGCAGCGACGTCACCCGTCGCGTTGATGCTGAGCTCCTGCCCGGCGAGCTCCTCCCGGGGCGCGATGATCGCGAAGCTGCCGTTGATCGGACGCGTCCACACCGTACGGCCACCGACGAACGCGATCGCGGTCCCGAGGTCGATCGATCCCGTCGTCGTCCCGGTATCGGTGACCCGGTCCATGCCGATCGCGCCGGTGCCGGAGGTCGTGAAGCGGTTGGTGGCGTACGCGAGCGAGACCTCCGCGGCGGCGCTGGTCGGGTCCTCGGAGACCGCCGTCGACATGTTCAACCCGCCCGGCTGCGGTCGCCGCGCGGTCGTGAACCTCAGCTCGTTGCGCGTGCCATGTTTGGTGCTGGTGCGCGACTGCCCTTGCAGCAGGCTGCGATCTTGCGCGCGCCAGCGCATCCCGACGAACACCCGGATGTCGTGCGCCTCGTCGGCCCCCGCGTGGAGGCCGACGAGCGCGTCGACCGCGAGCGCTCCGAACGTGCGCGACATCGCGAGCGACGAGTCATAGGCATCGGAACCCTTCCGGCCGATCTGATACCGGAGGTTGATCACGCTCGAGACCCCCGCGACGAGCTGGCGCGTGGTCGCGATCGAGACATCGCCGAGGAACCGGCCGTCGATCGCGAGGCTCTCCAGGCTCCGGAACTGAGAGGAGAAGTGTCGGGCCGCGATCGTGAACGTGTCGGCGCCCCCTCCGGGGAGCGGGCTCGCGCGATCGAAGCGCACGGACTCGGCGATGCCCATCCCGGCCTCGAGATCGTGGCTTGCGCCGACGTCGGCCGAGAGGTTCCCGTGATGCGTCGCCACGGCGACCGACGCGCCGAGCACCTGGCGTTCGAGATCCCCATCCGCCGAGCTGCCGAGCGTCAGCCGATCGCTCACGCCCCACCGGCGGCGCCCCGACGCGATCGGCCGGGACCATGCATAGTCACGGAGCCCGAGGTCCGAGACCAGGGGAAATCCCAGACCCAGCGAGAACTGCACGATGCCCGGTGCGAGCAGCTCGTTCGGGGAGACCGCGCTGAACGAGAGCCGGCGCTCGACGCCGGCATCGTCGCGGATCAGCAGCTCGACGTCCGTGACTCCGGCGCCGAGGGGAAGATCGCGAACGTCGTGTCGTCCTGGCAGCAGTGCGAGCGTCTGGATCGGGAGGCCATTGACCAGCACCGTGACATCGGACGGCCGCTCGAGAGAGAACTCGAAGGAGCCGACGGGCTGGAGCACCCGGTACGGCTGCAGGGTGTAGTTCCTCGTGACCCCGACCCCGAGGATCGGGAACCCGGGCTGGAGCCCGGCCGTCGCGATCGCGAAGTCGCCGGCCACGTAGCGCAGGGCTCGCTCGGGAACGTCGCGCGACAACAGGACATCGCCGCGATGCCCACCGATCGGGGCCTGACCGACGTCGCCGCGCACCTCGAGCAGCCAGCGGTGAACGTTGATGGCGGAGTCGAGCCGCGCATACCCCGCCGAGCCGACACCGGCGTGCCCGAACACGTTGACGTAGCCACTCGTCGCGTTCGGGCGCAGCGCGTCCGCAGCCTCCGGCGGGGCGCCTGGACCGAGCGGATGCGACGTCAGCTCGGTCTGCTCGGCGGCGACGGCGATCCGGAGCTCGAGGCGTGCGGTGTCGTAGGTGGCGTCGAGCCCGCTCGCACGAAGCTCCTCGAGCGACAGGCGTGACCCGCGCGTAGCGTCGGAGATCCGGTCTCGCACCTGGCGACGGACACCGGCGGTGGCGAGCGCGTCGAGGACCGCGGCGGCGGGCATCTTCGGAGAGCCATCGCGCGTGACGTCGAGGATGATGATCCCGAACCGGACCCCCGCGACCAGCAGCATGACCGGGGCACGCGCGCGCGGCGCGCTGGACTTGAACACCTGTGCGAAGGCCTCCTCATCGGAGACGGGCTGGGCCCTCGCCCTCGACGTGACCGCACACAGGACGACGAGGATCAGGGCGTGACGGTGCACTGACTCCTCGCCTTCATCGGGCCAGGGGGGAGCCCCGCCGGAAGCGCGACGGAGTAGCGCCGGCGGCCACCGGCGAGCACACGGTTGTTCTGGAGGACCGCGAGCGAGGTCGCGGGAACCGCAAGTACCGGGCCGCGCGCGGACACGAGCGTCAGCTCGCAGTGCTTCACGAGGCCAACGGCGGTGCCATCGTTGATGAGCGTCAGCGCGAGCGTCGTCCCGGAGTCGTGGCTGTACGTCGTCACGGCGGTGAGGCTGATCTGCGGTGCCGCCTTCGGCGGGCGGATGAACAGCGTGCCGCGGTACGACAGCAGCACGCGGACGCGGCCATCGAGCGGAGCGGTCGCGCCGGACTTCGCCTCGAGCACCTCGATCGGCACCTGCTTCACCACGAAGCGATAGGTCTGCTCACGCGCGAGCTTCGGGTCGCCCAGCCAGGTCACGCGCACGGTCTGGCGCTTGCCCGGGGACAGGATGATCTGGGGCGGATAGATCAGAAACTCGTCGTCCGCATCCTGGTTGGTCTCGTTGTAGAGCTCGTCGCGGGCGAGGGTCTGCACGCTGACGGTCAGCGCGATCCGATCCGTCTCGTTGTTGTCGAGCTCGAACGTCTGCGTGGCGTTCGACCCCGCGGGTGCGAACACCCGTGAGATCGGCGTCAAGCGATACGCGTGGCTCGTTCGCTCACCGGCAAGGAGCATGACCATGGACGCTGCAAGAACGAGGAGCTGGGTGGTGCGCATGGGTCCTAGTTGTCGGAGACCTCGAAGTCGATGGTTCCGGTGTAGGCGCCGGGGTCTTGTAGTGGCGCCGGCCTGTACTTGATGTAGAGATCCTTGTCGACGGCGCCCGCGGCCGCCGTCGACCACACGAGCGTCACCGCTGCCGGCGTCGTGAACGCGGACTCGGCAGGTGCGGCTGCGCCGTGGTTGACGAGCAAGACCTGGAACGGCACCGCGGTGTGACCACCTGGGTTCGTCAGCGAGCCCGCGGTGATCCGGACGGTGAGACCTGCGATTCCGTCGGTCGAGAGCGTGGCATCCGCGATCTTGACGACATGTGTTGTCGACGCGCCCTCGCCGTCCATCGTGAGCTCGCTCGCCCCGGCGACGGCCGAGACCGCAATGGCAGGTGCCGCGACCGCCAGGTCCTCCGCGCGCGCAAGGTACAGCGCGACGGCGAGAGCGATGGTGATCGCGGAGCGCATGGCGGCCTCAGTTGTCGGAGACCGTCAGCTCGATCGTGCCGGCGTAGTCACCTGGATCCTGCGAGCTAGCGGGGGTGTACTTGATGTACAGGTCGCTGACGTCCGATCCGGCGACGCTGGTGGCGGCGCTGTAGTCGCTACCGCTGGGAATCGTGAACGCTCCGGCGGCCGGCGCGGACGCCGCATCCGCGACGCTCGTGACCTGGAACGCGATGGACACACCGCCTGCCTTGGTGAGGTTGCCTGACGTCGCGACCAGCGTGAGGCCCTGGTCGTTGTTGGTGCTCATCTCGATGTCCGCGACCTTGACGATCTTCTGGCCGGCGGAGAGATCGAGCGCGCCTGCGGCGGCCGTGTCGACCGAGGTGATCTCGAGCGTCGACGACACGCTCCCGCCGAGGGTGACCGTGGCGGTGGTGCCGGCAACGGCGAGCGAGGAGACAACGAGACTCGCGGCGAGGAGACTTAGGACGACGCGGGGAATGGGCATGTGGGAGCTCCTGGATCAATGACGCGTCTAATCGTTTGCGCGTCCAGCTCACTGATCCGGCCCCCTGGTACGGATCTAGAGTCGCGAGATCCGCATCATTTCGCGCATCCGTTGCGCCCCGCCCCGGGCGTTCCTCGGCGGGCTCCCAGGAGCCATGACGACCAGCAGCCCTTCGGCGCGGCATACATGACCCGACCGGTCGCCGGATCGACCCGATGCGTCAGCGGCCGCTCCTGGCAGCGAGCTGCCAGATCGGAACGTGATCGCCGCTCCCCAGAGACTCGTCGTGCCGGAACCCGACGAGCTCCATCGCGTACGTCGGCGCCAGCCCGTAGATGTGATCGACCTCGGCCTTCGGACCACCCGCCTTGGCCTGCTCCTTCTCGAGCCTGCCGAGCAGCGTGCGCGCCCCCCACGGGACCGCTCCGGCAAAGTTCGGCGCGGTGACCCCATCGCTGCCGTCATAGGTGATCGACCACAGCTCGCTGCCGGTGCTGAACAGGGCGAGCTCGAACGTCATCGCCGTGTCGTCCATGGACAGGAACACGACGTCGCTGCCCTCGGAGAGCCGGGCAGCCTCCGCGCGCTTCACCTCGGCCAGGTGGTCGAAGCCGTCACCGATCACGACCAGCCAGTCGCCGACCTCGAGCGCATAGAGGCCCCGGTCGTAGACCTCCTCGACCAGCTCGCCGACGACCTTGAACTTCAGGCGACCGAGTACGTCGTCGCGCTCGCGACCGCGCGTCGCGAGCCATCGGCAGCGGAATCCCATCGCGCGATGGTACTCCGGGCCGCCCCCGGCCACCGCGCTCGTGCCGATGCCCAGGCAGGGACGCCAGCGGGCCCGCGCCGCGGGGGGCGGCCCCCGCCGCGCCCCCCCCCCCCCCCCCCCCCCCCCCCGGGCGCGCCGGGGCGCCCGGCCGGGCGCGCCGCACGCCGCCCCCCCCCCCCCCCCCCCCCCCCCCCCCCCCCCCCCCCCCCCCCCCCCCCCCCCCCCCCCCCCCCCCCCCCCCCCCCCCCCCCCCACCCCCCCCCCCCCCCCCCCCCCCCCCCCCCCCCCCCCCCCCCCCCCCCCCCCCCCCCCCCCCCCCCCCCCCCCCCCCCCCCCCCCCCCCCCCCACCCCCCCCCCCCCCCCCCCCCCCCCCAGCCGAGAGTCGCGTCGAGGCTCGCGCGCCCCCCGGCGCCTGCGCGGCCGGTCACGGGTGGGCTGGCGCCCACCGCCTACCGGGTCGTCGCCGGCGCCGCTCGTGTGTCACCTTCGTGACCGAGCTCTCCGGGTCCCATGGCAGCTCGACCTGCTCCCACTGGCTGGGTCTTTGCCCCCGATCGCCTGTCTCTCGCGGTCGGCACCCGACCGACGAGCTTCGCGCTCCCAGGAACCACGCAGACTTCCGCGTGTGCCACTGAGTTCTCGACGACTCGTTCGTACACCCGAGAACGCATCGCCCCCGAGCTTCGCGGCGGCACGCGGGCTGCACACCTCGAGGTCACACGCAAAAGGAGAACAGTGATGCCGAACCTCGAGACGATCACGAACGAGCAACTCGCAACGACCACCGGCGGCGCGCAGACCTGGCGTGAGCTGTCGCAGTTCGCCCAGGCCAACGGGTTTCATGTCACCTCGACGACGGGCGGCCATCACCTGGGCTGGGCGCACCGCGCAGGTCACGCCGTCGACGTGCGCACGCGCGACCACAGCACCTCGGAGGTCAACGCCTTCATGAAGTCGGCGCGGTCACACGGCATCACGGTGATCGACGAGCGCCGCGGTGGCAACGCGGCCTGGAGTGGCGCGCACCTCCACCTCCAGCGGTAGTCCGCGCGCGGGGACCGAACTTGCGGGAGATCCCTCAGCGTACGCGCTGGCCGTTGGCGTCGATCTGGTAGTCGAGCTCGTGGTGGTGCTTGTGCCGCACCCAGCGGACGCCATTGACCGACTTCGACGTGGTCACCTGCCCGGGCGACAGCGCTGCCGACACCGGCGGCGCGCGAACCACGAGCGCCCGCGGCGGCGCGGTCACCGCGATCGCGCTCGCGGGCACGTCGCCATCACCGACCTGGACGAGCGCCGCATCGATCGGATACTTCGACTTCATGAACGCCACGATCTCGTCGGGTGTCGCGACCCGCCAGCGTCCCCGGATGTCCGCCTTGCGGCGCACGACGAATGCATCCCTGAGCCCCGCGTCGTCCGGATCGATGACGCGATCGACATCGACGATCAGTCGGTAGTGCTTCGGTGCACTCGCATCGAACCCCTGCGGCACCGTGATCGTGAGCTTCTGGCTCTTGCCGCGAGCCACCATCGAGTCGGGACGCTCGCGTGTGTCGGGCGTCACCGTTACCGGCGCCCAGGGATCGGGAGCGGCGATACCGCGCTCCGCCTCCGCCATCTGCCCGAGGAAGTGCGCGCGCTCGGATCCCGACATCCGGCGCGGCCTTCCGTGCTCGGAGCGTACGAGCAGTCGCGAGACGGTGAGGAGCCGGCCATCGTAGATGTAGAGCTTGTCGATCGCGGCGTCGCGCTGGAACTCGGGGTACTGCGCGAACAGCGTATTTCCCGGCCCGTAGTGGACGAACCCACCGTGGTGCACGTCCCATGGATGAGCCGTGTGCGCCTGACTACCCTGGACAAACGCCGCGCCCGCGGCGGCGAGCCCTCGCAGATCGGCGACGAGATCCCAGTCGGGCTCGTGCGTCCGGAGCTCGCGATGCTGCACCGAAGCGATCACGGTGTAACCACGCCGGCGCAGATCGCTGATCTGCCACCTCATCCGAGCGTAGTCGCAGTTCGCGCCCCCACTGCCGGTGAAGATCCGATCGATCCACCAGTTCACGTGATTGCAGCCGAGGAACGCGAGGCGGTTGCCATGGTCCTCCACGAACCGTGGCGCCGTTGCCTCGAGCTGCGTGCGGCCGCCACCGAACCAAACCCACCCTCGCTGCTCGTACATGTCGAGCGTCCGCTCGAGCGAATGGTGTCCGTAGTCCAGCAGATGGCTCCCGGTCAGCTCGACGATGTTGACGTGCAGCGCTGCGAGCACCTCGATGTAGCGATCGCGCGAACAGAACTTGAGCTCGTCCGCTTGCTGTCCCGTCCACGGCTTGCAACCTTCGACGAACGCCACTTCGTTGCTGACGTGAGCGAGGTCCGCGCTCGCGAAGAACGGGGCGATGTCTTTGACCTCGTCGGCGATCCCGTACTGATCGATGTGCTCCGCGGTCGCGCCCGTCAGGGCGGTCGTTCCGCTCATCACGAGCGTGGTCAGCTTCGAGCGATCGAAGCCTGCGGCATCGCACGCCCGCACCGCCAGCGGCGAGTCGTCGCCTTCGAGCGGATGCTTCCCGTCGACGGCGACCACGCTCCACGCCGGCGACAGCTCCTCGATCGGGACGATGCCCCAATGGTCGGTGTCGAGCTCCGGCGGCGTAGCGAGCGGCACCGGCGGACGCGCACCCAAGATCGGCGCGAGGGCCGCCTCCGTCGCCGGTGAGGCCGCAACTCCCCCGCGCTTCCACCGCGACACGAGCGCGTCGCGACCGATCGTCTCGCTGACCTCGAACGGACCTGCGACGACCGCGAACCGGCGCTCCGGGCATGGCCGTGCAGCAGGTGCGCTCGGCTGTGGAGCGGAGGCGCTGGCCGCGACCGGCGCGAGGTCCGGAGCTCCGCACGCCGCAAGCATCACGAGCCCCCAGACCCGAGTCACCTCCCCATTCTCGCACGCCGGCGACTTGCGGAGACGGAAGTCGAGGTCGAAATTCCGCCGTCATCCAGACCGACGCATGCCCTCGAGCGTCTAGACCGGATGGCCCATGCCGAAACCCTGCGCGCGTCTCGAGGTTGGTGGATGACGGGGCTCGCAGGAGTCGCAGGCATCGCGTTGTGGACGGCTCGCCCGACGACAACGGACCTGCCCGACTCGACGCTCGGTTGCGCGAGCTCGCTGTCGACGGAACCGCACGACATGTGCGGGCCGTTCGCATCGGCGAGCGCGTTGTTCGGCGACGGTCCACAGGTCGAAGACTTCGAGGCCATCAGCGCGCCGCCGTTCGATGCGGTCACGGTCCTCATCCATGGCGATGCGGCGCATGCGGACTTCTCCGCGCATGCGCGTGTTGCCTTGGTGGTTCAGATCGGCGGCGCCTGGTGGGGCGTCGAGCTCGGAACGACCGGCCCGATCTGCATCCAGGCGAGCACGGTCGAGGAGAGTGGAGCGGCGTGGATCGAGACAACGACCGGCGACCTGCGTGTCGACCGTGGCGTCGTGCACGTCACCAAGCACGACCGCTTCACGCGCGGCGGCGGGGTGAGCGAGACACTCACCGACGTCACGTGCAGCATGGGCGCTGCGGGCATTCCGAACTGCCGCGAGCTACCGCGCCAGTAGAGAGCCGAAAATGCGAAACCCGCCTGAGCAGGAGGCGGGTTTCGTCTTCGTAGCGGGGGCAGGATTTGAACCTGCGACCTTCGGGTTATGAGCCCGACGAGCTACCAGGCTGCTCCACCCCGCATCAAGAAAGTCAGCGACTTGTCATGCTCGAAACGACCGAGCAATGGCCTTTTGCCATGGCCCTACCAGGTCGTCAAGCCCTATGGGTAGGTCTGAGCATCCTTCCACTCGGCGTATTCACCGGACCCGGTGAGCGGCCCGTTGGTGTTGAACGCCGTGAGAGACGGCTGGAGGTTCCAGGTCTGCTTGCCGTCCTCGCTGAACAGCTCGATGGTCCCCTGGCACCCGGCGGCGTCCGACGACACGCTGACCCGCGACTTGGTGGTGGCGGGGCTCGGGGTGACCACCGCGTAGGTGTAGTCCGGCTCCACGGGATCATCGACGAACGTGGTGGTGAACTTGTACTCGGCGAGCGGGGTGGGCGCCACCGCGCAGGTGTTGTCCGTGATGCTGACGCTGAACGCCCACGTGCCCACCGGCCAGCACCCCATGATGTCGGGGAGGCCGTCACCCGGCGCGTTGCCGGTGTCGTTGTTCACGTGATCGGGCGGGGCCTGGCCCAGGGTGAACGAGCCGGTCAGGCTCATGTGGGCCTGGCAGAGCCGCGGCTCGGGGGTCGAGGGCGGACCATCGTCCCCCACGCCGCAGGCAGCCAGAGCACCGAGGCCAAGGCAGAGGACGAGAGCGCCGCGATTCGCCATGGGACCCATGGTACGGCACTCCAGCGCAAAATGGGCTGATGTTCCCGGTGTCAGCGCACTTGTCAGGGCAAGTTGCCGGGCCGCCGGTGTGGCGCTCCCCACGCCGTGGCGATGCAACTACCTGTGGGTTTGCGCCCTGCCCGCCCCGCGTGGCTGTCCAACTTCGGCGAGGATGGCGCGATGGCGGGTGAGCGCACGCGGAACGTCCCGCTGCTGACGGCGATCGCGGCCACGGCGATCGCCCTGGTCCTCGCCCTCGTCCACACCAAGGTCGGCACCCTGCCCGGGATCGCCAAGCTCGAGGGGATCTCGATCGACGCGCGGTTCAAGCTGCGCGGTGCGCGCGACCCCAGCGTCGATCGCGTGGTGGTGGTGGCGATCGACGACCAGCTCCGCAGCGAGGCCCCGGACGTGATCCAGACCCGCCGCGGCTACGCGAAGCTGATCGATGCGCTCACCGCGTACCAGCCCAAGGTGATCGCGCTCGATCTGTTCTTCGATGCGCCCGAGATCGTCCTCGAACCGGCGCTCGCCGAGCGCGTCAAGGCGCTGAACGCGCAGCTCGCCACCGATCCCGATGCCAAGCTCGAGCCGGCGAAGTCGGTGCTCGCGGCGATCGTCGAGGAGCTGCGCGGCGACGAGCTGCTGGCCGCCGCGATCGCGCGCTCGAAGCGCGTGTTCCTCGCCGCGAACTTCGTGGGCAACACGCCCGTCGCGAGCGCGCCGGAGCCCGTGGGGCTCGATCGCGCACGCTACGGCGAGGTCGCCGATGCCGGCGGCGGCGGAGCGCGCCGACCGATCAGCGGCAACTGGGTGACGATGACGATGCCCGAGCTCGCGAAGGGCGCGGCCGGCGCCGGCGCGATCAACTCGATCCGCGATGACGATGGCGTGACGCGCCGGATGCCGCTGGTGTCCGAGTACGGGGGCCGGTTCTACATGCCGCTCGGCCTGGCCGTCGTACTGGCCGAGCTCGGCAAGCCGGGCGACACCAAGTACCTGATCGGCGATCGCACGCTGTACGCCGGCGGCATGGAGCTCCCGGTGAGCAACGGCGCCTCGATCGTGCTCGACGATCTGGGCCCTGGCAGGATCCCGCGGATCTCGGCGGCCGATGTCCTCGCCCACCGCACGCCCGAGGCGGCGCTCGCCGGCAAGCTGGTGTTCGTCGGCTTCACGTACGCGGCGTTCGACAAGGTGATCACCCCGCTGCACCTCGCGGCCGATGGCGTGGATCTGCACGCGACGTTGGTCGAGAACCTGCTCGGCGGGCGGCTGATCCGCCAGACCGGGGACCTCGCGACGATCCTGGCCACGCTGCTGCTGTGCGGCTGCGTGTGCGCGGCCCAGCTCCGGCGCGTGCGCCGCCGGCCGTGGATCCCGCCGCTGATCGCGATCGCGGCGCTCGGCCTGTACGTCGCGCTCGCGATCATCCTGTTCGCCAAGGGCACCGTGATCGCGATCGGCCTGCCCGCCGTGCTCGCCACGCTGGTGCTGGTCGCCGCCACGATCGGCGGCCTCGCCACCGAAGGGCGAGAGAAGGCCAAGCTGCGCGCCGTGTTCTCGCAGTACGTCGCGGGCCCGGTGGTCGATCGGATCCTGGCGGAGCCGTCGCGCGCGAAGCTCGGCGGCGAGCGCAAGGAGCTGACGGTCCTGTTCTCCGACATCCGCGGGTTCTCGCTGTTCTCCGAGGGCATGGCGCCCGAGCAGCTGGCCTCGTTCCTCGGCGAGTACCTCACGCCGATGACCGAGCTCGTGCTCGCCTCGGGTGGCACGCTCGACAAGTACATCGGCGATGCCGTGATGGCGATCTGGGGCGCGCCGATCGATCTCGCGGATCACCCCGCGCGCGCGTGCGAGGTCGCGCTGCGCATGCAGGAGGTGCTGGTCGCGCTCAACGCGACGTGGGCCAAGAGCAAGAAGCCCGTCGTCGCGATCGGGATCGGGATCAACACCGGCGCGATGGCCGTGGGCAACATGGGCTCGGCCGCGCGGTTCGATTACACGGTGCTGGGCGATCAGGTGAACCTCGCGGCGCGGCTCGAGGCGTTGACCAAGGAGTACGGGATCGCGATCCTGTGCGGCGAGGCCACCGCGCGCACCGCCGGCGATGGCTTCGTGTTCCGCGAGGTGGATCTCGTGCGGGTCAAGGGCCGCGCCGGAGCCGTGCCGGTGTTCGAGCTGGTCGGCCGCAAGGGCACGCGCGTGGATCCCACGTTCGCCACGGCGCTGGCCGCGTATCGCGCGCGCGAGTTCGCCGCAGCAGGCGCGCAGTTCGCGGCGCTCGGGGACGATCCCGTGGCCGAGGTGATGGCGGCCCGCTGCGAGCGGCTCGTCCTTGCAGCCGCCGCCGGAGGACTGGGATGGCGTGTACGAGCAGCGCTCGAAGTGATCTGGTAGGGTCGCCGCGATGACGGTGCTCGTCCTGGACTTCGACGGCACGATGACCGACGCCGAGGCCGAGGGTCGTCCGTTTCGCGATGGCTACCTCGAGGATCTCGCCGCGCTGAGCGGCCGCCCGGTTGGCGATCCGGAGATCGCGGCGATCGCGGACGAGGTCGAAGCGGAGCTGATGCGCGCACCGGCCTCGCATCCGTTCCTGTGGATGGGCCGCGCCGTCGCACCGGCGACCGTGGATCCCTACCTGCGCATGGTGCCGATCGCGCACCGGATCCTCGACCGCTTCGACGCCCTGCCCGGCCCCACCGATCGCGGCCGGCTGCTCGGCTCGGTGCTCTACAAGTACAACTACGCCAAGACGCTCGGTCATCCGGTGTTCCGCGCCGGGGCCGGCGAGGTGCTGCGCGCGCTCGCGGGCACCGATACCTGGATCGTCACCAACTCGGACACCCACGCGGTGGCCGGCAAGGTCTCGGCCCTCGATCGAGAGACCTCGGGCGTGGAGTGGCTGACCTCGCGCGTGCGCGGCTATGCCCGCAAGTTCGACGTCGACGACGCCTGGACCGGTGTCGACGCCGAGCTCGCCGTCCCCGGCCTCGATCGGCCCGTGCTGCTGCGCCGCCGCATGTATCACGACATCCTCCGCGCGATCCTCGATGCCGCGGGCGCCACGTTCGCGGACCTCGTCGTGATCGGTGACATCTTCGAGCTCGATCTCGCGATGCCACTCTCGCTCGGGGCGCGGGTCGGGCTCGTGGCCTCGGATCGCACGCCGCCGTACGAGCGCGCGTTCGTCGAGGCGCACCCGCGCGCCCGGATGATCGCCGAGCTCTCCGAGATCCCTGCGTACGCGTTCGGGTGATACTCGCTACGCATGCGGACCCTCGCGAACGTGCTCGTCTTCGTCGGCCTGGTCGGCTGCGGCGGCGCCGCCAAGTCGTCGTCGAGCTCGCCCGCGAGCTCCGCGGCGTATCCGCCGATCGTGAACACGCCTCCCGGGGCGGCCCCGGCCCCCGAGCCGGCCACGTCCACGCCGGCCGAGCCCGACCGGGTCGCGTACATCGATCCCGATGACGGCGGCGAGGTCGCCGACAAGTCCGCCGAGGGCGGCAGTGACGGCGGGCTCCAGGGGATCGGGGGCGGCTCGAGCCCCGGCACGGGCGCGGGGGCCGGGATCGGTACCGGGCACGGCTCGGGGCAAGGTGCCGCGGGTGCGCCCGCCCGAAGGCCCGGCGGCCCGCGCGTCACCATCGGCAAGACCACCGTGGGCAAGGGGCTCGCGCAGGAGATCGTCCGCCGCGTGGTCATGAGCCGCGTGGGCGTGGTCCGCTTCTGCTACGAGAAGCAGCTCACCGTCGATCCTGCGATCGCCGGGCTCCTCGTCGCGAAGCTCGCGATCGGCGGCGATGGCAAGGTGGTCTCGGCGACCGCGACCGGCGTCGATCCCAGCGTGGCCAGCTGCATCGCCACGCGCATGCAGACCTGGGAGTTCCCGAAGCCCACGAAGGCGCCGGTGAACGTGACCCAGCCGTACAACTTCGCCCCGTACTGAGCCGCGACACGTAACCCGTGCGTCGCTTGACTCTCCTCGGGCGAGAGGCAAGGCTCCCTCCGTGCCCGCCGACGACAAAGTGATCCTGTCCTGTGCGCTGACCGGCGCCGTGACCACCAAGAAGCACTGCCCCGCGATCCCGTACACACCCGTGGAGATCGCCGAGGAGGCGCGTCGCGCCCACGAGGCCGGCGCCGCGATCGTGCACATCCACGCGCGCAACGATGACGGCTCGCCCACCTGGTCGAACGCGGTGTTCGCGAAGATCATGGAGGAGACCAAGGCGCGGTGCCCCGTGATGATCAACTGGTCGACCGGCGGCGCCGGCCCGATGCTCGAGCGGATCAACCACCTCTCGCAGCGCCCGCACGTGGCCGCGCTCAACATGGGCTCGATGAACTACGCGAAGTGGAACGAGGCGAAGAAGCAGTTCGCGTTCAACTTCATCTTCAACAACTCGTTCGACGACATCATCGCGTTCGCCCGCGCGATGAAGGAGCACAACGTCAAGCCGGAGATGGAGTGCTTCGATGTCGGCCACACCAACTCGCACAAGGTGCTCGCGAGCCTCGGCCTGATCGAGGCGCCGTTTCACTTCTCGTTCATCATGGGCGTGCTCGGCGGCATCCCCGCCACCGCGCGCCACCTCGCGTTCCAGGCCGAGCAGGTGCCGGATGGCTCGCGCTGGAAGGTGATCGGGATCAGCCGCGAACAGTGGCCGCTCGCGATGGCGGCGCTGTCGCTCGGCGGCGATCTCCGCGTCGGCCTCGAGGACAACTTCTACCTGCCGAACGGCGAGATGGCGAAGTCCAACGGCGAGCTCGTCGCCTCCGCGGTCGAGCTGGTCAAGTTGTCGGGCCGCTCGGTCGCCACCGTGGACGAGGCGAAGGCGCTGCTGTGGCCGCACGGCGGTCACAACTGATGGCGCTCCCCGGGGAGCACGGCGCCTACGGCCGCGAGTTGCTGCGATCCCTCGAGCTCGCGCGGATCGCGGGCACCGAGGTGGTGCGGCTGAGAAACGGCGATCTCACCGTCGAGATGAAGCCCGGCGACGAGCCGGTGACCGTGGCAGATCGGCGGGCCTCCGAGCTGATCGTCGAAGGGCTGACCTCCGCGTTCCCCGAGGATGCGCTGATCTCCGAGGAGCTGCCGGCGGCGATCGAGACCCTCGCCGGGCGGCGCGTGTGGCTCGTGGATCCGATCGATGGCACCAAGGACTTCATCCGCGGCGGCGATGGCTTCGCGGTGATGATCGGCCTCTCGGTGGATGGCGTGCCCACGCTCGGCGTGGTGCACCAGCCAACGATCGATCGCACGTTCTTCGTGACCCCGGATGGTGGCGCGCACGTGCTCGATCGCGGCGAGCTGCGGCCGCTGCGCGTGTCCACGGTGGCCGCGGCGGCGGAGGCGCGCCTGGTGGCCTCGGCCTCGCACCGCACGGCGGACATCGATCGCGTGAAGACCGAGCTCGGGATCGCCGACGAGATCAACGTCGGCTCGGTCGGCGTGAAGCTGTGCCTGATCGCCTCGGGCGTGCGCGATCTCTACGTCAACCCGAGCGCGAAGACCAAGGCGTGGGATACCTGCGCACCCGAGGCCATCCTCGCGGCTGCCGGTGGCCGGCTCTCGGATCTGTTCGGGCGCCCGATCACGTACCGCACGGAGCTCGCGCACCGACGAGGACTGGTCGCCTCGAACGGCTTCCTGCACGCCGAGGTCACCGGAAAGCTCGGGCCCCTGTTCGCCCAGCTGGCGTGATAACCTGGTCGCATGCTGGGGAGCTCTCGCCTCGTCGCGACCGTACTCGCATCCGTGCTCGTCGTCGGGCCGGCGTGGGGCCAGCCCAACGCCACGCCCCCGACGGCCGCTCAGAAGCAATCGGTCCAGGATCTGGTCAAGCAGGCGATCGCCAAGAGCCAGGCCGGTGACCACGCCGCCGCGATCGAGATCTATCAGAAGGCGTATGCGGTCATCCCGCTGCCCACCCTGCTCTCGAACATCGGCGCCGAGTACCAGCTCGCGACCAAGCCCGTCGAGGCATTGAAGTACTTCTGCATGTACTTGGAGAAGGACCCGGCTGGCCCGCTCGCCACGTACGCCACCGGCCAGGCCAAGCTGCTCCAGAGCCAGCTCACCAACACCACCGTCGATGACGCGGGCGTGTGCAAGGCGCCGCCGAAGGTCGAGCCCAAGATCGTCGAGCCGCCGCCGCCTCCCCCGCCCGTCACCAAGGCCGCCGATCCGGGGAAGACCCTGAAGATCGCCGGGCTGGTCGCCGCCGGCGTGGGCGTGGTCTCCGTGGGCCTCGGGTTCTACTTCGGCTCGCAGGCCGCCAAGATCAGCGATGACATCTCGAACAACACCGGGATGTGGCGCGATGACATCGTCGCGTACCAGGACGAGGGCCAGCGCGACGAGTACCTCCAGATCGCGCTGCTCTCCGTCGGCGGCGCGCTCGTCGTCGGCGGCGCCCTGCTGTACATGAAGGGCCGCTCGAAGACCTCGGCCGAGTCCACCACGGTGCAGCCCGCGATGATGCCGGGCGGCGGCGGTGGGCTCAGCCTGTCCGGATCGTTCTGAACTCCGCTACAGGATCGTATCGAGCCAGATCTGGACGTTGTCGGCCGGTAGCGTGACCTTCGCCTGGCCCACGATGTCGCCGGGCTCCTTGCTCAGCGCATCGCTGTCCTGATCGTAGCGCGCGGTGACGATCACGTCGCCGGTCAGCGCGGTGCCGGCGACCATCGCGTTCTGCTCGGTGAGCTCGAACGGCAGATCGCTGTTGTTCCACACCAGCTTGTCGACGGCGAGCGGCGTCCCGGTGGGCTGACCGGCAGCATCCGCGCGCTTGACGATGATGAAGATCGGGATCCCCGCCTTCGCGCGATCCTTGGCTTTCATGTGGACGTGGATCACGCCCTTCACGTAGCGCGTGGGATCGATGTTGCGATTCGGATCGGGAGGCGGCAGCCCGAGCTTGGTGACATCCGTGCCACCACCGCCGCTGCCATTCATGTCGAGACCCGCGTGCGGATCCGAGGGATCGATGCCGAGGCCGGCGTGGGGATCCGCGGGATCGATCCCGAGCCCCGCGTGCGGATCGCTTCCACCGGCCATCCCGCCGCCACCACCACGTGGGTTCGACATGCCCGGAGGCGGAGCCGGAGGAGGAATCGCGTTGGGGCCGGTCTGCACCATCGCGCCCTGGCCGTTCTGCGACCACTCCTGCGCGGGTGGCAGACCCTCCGCGCTCTTCTTGCTACATGCCGACGCCAGGAGCGTCGCGACGAGGAACCAGCGCATCCGGCGAATGTAGCAGGGTCAGACCCATCGCGCTGTCGTCGTGATCGTCGCCAGCACCTGTGTACCGGGGTGGGACTCCCCGAGCCACGCGGTGTACCGGGCGGCAGCAGCCCCCGAATCCGCGAGCCCCGCGAGGCCCACGATCTCGTAGCGGGTGGGCGGCGCCGGCGCGAGGACCACGGGGAACGCCAGGAGCCGATGCCGGCGGAACACGGTCACCATGACCTGATCGCCCGGCTTGCGCGCACCGGCGAGGTTCCGCAGGTCGGCCTCGGAGGTCACCCGGAACCCATCGAGCGCCACCAGCTCGTCCCCCGGTGAGAGCCCGGCGACCTGGGCGGGGCTGCCGTCCATGACCCCGGTGACCTTGGTGCCTGCGACGGTCGCGCCGAACCACACCGCATGCGCGCCGTCCGCCACCTGCGCAGGATCCGCACTCGTGCGGAGCTCGAGCCCCACGTGGCGGAGCTCCTCGGCGAGCTCGGGATCCTCGGTGCCGCGGATCTGGCGATCGAACACCTCGCCGAGCGCGAGGCCCGTGGCCTCCTCGAACACGCCCTGCAGATCATCGGGGTGCGGCTCGCCGCGCGCGCCGTAGCGGGTCCACAGCAGGCGGAGCACGTCATCGAGTGTGCGAGCGCCTTCGGTGCGGCGGCGGATGTGGAGATCGAGCGCCACCATCGCGAGCCCGCCCTTCAGGTAGTAGCTGACGGTGGTGTTGAGGTTCGATTCGTCGGGCTTGTAGAGCTTGATCCACGCATCGAACGAGCTGGCCTCGAGGCTCTGGTGCGCGCGACCCGGGGTGGCCATCAGGCGCGTCCAGTCGTCGAGGATCTTCTCGAGGAAGCTCTTCGCCGTGATCCGCTGCGAGCTGCGCAGCGCGAACCGATCGTAGTGGCTGGTCAGGCCTTCCATGACCCACAGGCACGGCGTGTACGCCTCGCGGGTGTAATCGAACTCGAGCAGCGGGCGCGGCGCGATCCGCTTGCCGTTCCACGCGTGGAACAGCTCGTGCGAGAGCAGCTCGAGCAGGCCCTCGTACGCCTTCCGCGAGGCGGCGAAGTGCGGGTGGAACAGGTTCACCGACGAGCCGCGGTGCTCGAGCCCGCCATACGCATCGTGCGCGAGCATCAGCACGAACGTGTAGTGCGGGAACGGCACCTCGCCCATCCGTGCGACGTGATCGTCGACGATCGCGCCGAGATCCTCGGCGAGGCGGCTCTCGGTGAACGTGCCACCCGGCGCGCGCTCGCCCCAGATCACGAGGCGCGTCGGGACCTTCGCGGGCACGTTGAACTGGCGCGAGAGGCCGAGGTGGATCGGGTGATCGTAGAGCTCGTCGATGTTGGCCGCGCGCAACACCCCGGGCCGCTCCGTGCCCCAGGCCATCGCGGTGGTGAGCGACCAATCCGGCGGCGCCATCAGCTCGACCTCGATCGGCGCGGCGCGCAGAGCGGGCGGGTACAGGAAGGTCGCCGGGCCGTGGAGGAACGCGTGGGTGTCGTCGATGTGGTTGGTGCGAACGGTCAGGTCGTGCCCGTACAGCGTGTAGCGCACGGTCAGCTCCGTGACCCCGGCGCTGTGGATCCGCCAGGTCGCCTTGTCGAGCTTGACGACCGAGAGCGGCTTGCCATCCCCCGTGGCGGTCAGATCGCGCACGAACCGGGCGTAGTCGCGGATCAGGTAGCTCCCCGGGCACCAGGAGGGCAGCGTGACGTCGGTCGTGGCGCCCTGGGCGGCGAACCGGAGGGAGACCTCGGCGAGGTGCCGATCGGGCGCGTCGAGGCGCACGGTGTAGCGAAGAGACGTCATGGGACGTGGGTAGCACAGCTGCTATGCTGGGTGGCATGACCCGGGCGTTGCGCGCCGTCCTCCTCGTCGGCCTGATCGCAGGCCCGGCGATCGGGGACCCGCAGGTCCGCCCCCGCGGCAAGGTCGTCCGGGTGGAGCGCCACCGCGGCACCAGCGTCACCCCCCGGATCTGCGACGTCCAGGCCGACAAGAACGGCAACTGCTTCGGCACCGAGCCCAAGCCCGGCGACATCATCACCCTGCTCGACGAGAACGGCATCGTCGGCGAGGCCCGGATCACCGAGACCGCCGCGTTCGCCCTCGCCGGCCGCGCCAACAAGGGCTGCGATGGCCTGTGGAGCGTCAAGACCGAGATGCTCCGCGGAGACCTCGCCAACATGGTCGGCCGCTCGATGGGCCTCATCGATCCCGGCCTGAACCCGCGCGTGGGCCGGATGATCCCGAAGGAGCAGCTCACCGCCCCGAGCGGCCGCAGCGACGAGGTCCCCGCCGTGGGGTTCGATCGCGATGGAGATCGGGTCGCGGACATCATCCTGTCGCAGAGCACGTGCGATGGTTCCGGCAGCATGTGCATCGAGGAGTGGCTCCGGGTCGACGGGAAGATGGTGCGCGTGCACCAGGTGAACTTCCAGAACTGCGGCCTGTGATGGATCGCCGCGAGCTCCTCGCCGACGAGCGTGGGACGCTGCACAAGGAGGCGGAGCTGCGGGTGGCGCTCGTGTACCCGAGCCCGTATCGCGCCGCGATGTCCTCCCTCGGCTACCAGCAGATCTATCGCACCCTCCACGGCATGCCAGGGGTCGCCGCGGATCGCGCGATGCTCCCCGACGAGGGCACGCCCACCGGGCCCGGTCGGGGCCTCGTGACCCTCGAGACCGGGCAGCCGGTCGGCGGCTATCCGCTGCTCGCGTACTCCGTCGCCTACGAGCTCGAGATCGCCGGTGTGGTCGAGACCCTCGAGCGCTCCAACATCCCCGTGCTCGCCGCCGATCGCGATCGCCGCCACCCGATGGTGATCGCCGGCGGCCCGCTGACGTTCTCGAACCCTGCCCCGCTGGCGCCATTCTTCGACGTGGTGATCCTCGGCGAGGGCGAGGAGCTGATCTGCGAGCTCGTGGAGATCGGGCGCGACCTCGGCTTCGATCGCGAGCGGGTGTGGGCCGCGCTCGCCGGCAAGCCCGGCTACTACCTGCCCCATCTCCACGGCGAGACCATCCCGCCCGTGGCGCAGGTCGCCGATGCGCTGCTGCCCGCGCGCTCCGTGATCGCCACGCCGAACACCGAGCTCGCCGACATGTTCATGACGGAGGCCGCGCGTGGCTGCTCGCGCGGCTGCACGTACTGCGTGATGCGCCGCTCCACCAACGGCGGGATGCGCATCGTCCCGCGCGAGACGATCATCGCCGGCATCCCCGAGGGCACGCGCCGCGTGGGCCTGGTCGGCGCGGCCGTCACCGATCACCCCGACATCGCCGCGATCGTCCGCGATGTGGTGGATGGCGGGCGCGAGGTCGGCATCTCGTCGTTGCGCGCCGACAAGCTCACCGACGAGCTCGTCGGGCTGCTCGCGCGCGGCGGCTATCGCACGCTCACCGTGGCGGCGGATGGCGCGAGCGAGCGGATGCGCCGGGTGGTGGAGCGCTCCACGCGGGCCTCCGATCTGATCCGCTCCGCGCAGTTCGCGGCCACGCACCGCCTGCACACGCTGAAGGTCTACATGATGCTCGGCGTGCCCGGCGAGACCGACGCCGATGTCGACGAGCTGGTGCAGCTGTCCAAGGAGCTCGCCGCGATCCACCCGCGCGTCGCCTATGGCCTCGCGCCGTTCGTGGCCAAGCGCAACACGCCGCTCGATGGCTCGCCGTTCGCCGGCATCTCGCTCGTCGAGGGGCGCCTCGCCCGGCTCGACAAGGGCCTGCGCGCCGCGGGCCTCCACGACAAGGTCAAGGTCCGCCCCACCTCGGCGCGCTGGGCGTGGATCGAGTACATGCTCGCCCAGGGCGAGTCCAAGGCCGGGCTCGCGGTGATGGACGCGCACCACGCCGGCGGCACGTTCGCCGCGTACAAGGCCGCGTTCAAGGCGCGGGGCGTGGAGCCCACCGGCCCTCGCGCGCGCGTGCCTTCGAGCCAGGAGCTGATCGCGCTCAAGCGTCAGCGTCTCGCCACCCTGTAGTACGGTCGCTGCGATGAGCGCGGAGGACGTGATCTACGAGCGGCTCGCGCCGTTCTACGATCTGATGTCGCGAGCCCTGCTGCTGCCGTTCGGCGGGGACACGCGGTTTCGCACCGACGTGGTGGCCGCCTGGTCGGTGCAACCGGGCGATCGCGTGCTCGAGCTGGGCTGCGGCACCGGCCTCATGACGCGGTTGTTGCTCGATCGCGGCGCGATCGTGACGTCGGTGGATCGCTCGGAGCCGATGCTCGCCCGCGCGCGGGTCCGCGCCCCCGAGGCGACGTTCCTCGTCAGCGACGTCCTCGCGTTCGAGCCGCCCGGCAGGTTCGACCGCGTGATCTTCTCGTACATCCTCCACGAGCTGCCCGCCGCGGCCCGCGCCCGGGCCCTCGCTCTCGCGCGCTCGGCGCTCGCCCCCGGCGGGATGGTCGGCCTCGTCGACTTCGACGACAGCGCACGCCAGCCCGTGCGCACCCTGATCGATCTGTACCTCCGCGTCGCGGAGCCACCCTCGGCACGCGACTGGGCCGCCCACGGCTTCCGCCGCGAGCTCGCCGCCGCCGGGCTGCGCCTCGTGCGCTCCGCGCCGATCGGCTGGGGCACCGCGCGCGTCGGGATCGCCGCCCCCGCCTAGGTCGCCGAGGCGTCAGCCGAGCGTGTCGCCGTAGCCCTCGGCCAGCTCGTCGGCGCGATAGCCGCGGGACATCTTCTTGCCGTCGAGGCGCACCGCGGACGTCAGGTAGAAGTAGTGGCAGCGATCCTTCTCGCTCCACACCACGTGCTCGACGGTGGCGTGGTCTCCCGCCCAGCTCCCGACCAGCACCGTCACCGTCTCCCCCGCCTCGAACCGCGCTGCGCGCGACGAGCTCACAGGTCCGAGTCCACGCCTTGGCGGAGGTACTGGACCGTATCCACCAGCGTGAGCTGTGGATCGCGCGCCGCGAAGCCCAGCTCGGTCTCGGCCTTCCGGGAATCGATCCACCAGAAGTGCTCCGACATCTCGACCGAGATCCGATCGACCGGCGGCTCCTTGCCGCGGTGGCGATAGAGCTCCTCGATCAGCGTGGCGCCCCACTTGCTCCACTTCGCGGGCAGCTTGAGCCGCGGCGGCGAGACGTTCGCCACCCGGCCGAGGCGCGCGAAGAACTCCTTCATGGTCCAGTTCGGACCGCCGAGCAGGTAGCGCTCGCCCGCGCGGCCGTGCTCGAGCGCGTTCGCGGTGGCGAGTGCGGCATCCCGCGCGTCCACGAAGTTGATGCCGCCGTCCGGCACCGTCGGGATCTGGCGCTTGAGGAACTTGCGGACATCGCCCGTCGAGGACAGCCGGCGATCGCCGGGCCCCAGGAGCAGGCTCGGGTTGACCGCCACGACCTCGATGCCGAGCTTGGTGCCGTGGTCGAAGGCGAGCCGCTCCTGATAGATCTTCGACGCGTAGTACGGCCAGCCCGCGACCAGCTCCTCCGCGTACGGCGCGGTCTCGTCGAGGATCTCCTCGTCCTTGGACACGCCGATCGTGCCCGAGGTCGACGCGAGCACCATGCGCCGGATGTTCGCGGCGTTCATGCGCTCGAGCACGCGGCGCGTGCCATCCACGTGGAGCCGCATCATCCGCTGGGCATCGTCCGGATCGCGCGACACGGCGCCGGCGAGGTGGAACACGGCGTGGACGCCGTCGAGCGCGCGATCGAGATCCTCGGCGGACAGCACGTCACCACGCACGTGCTCCACGCCGAGATCCGCGAGCACGCCGGAGCGCGAGCGCGACAGCCCTCGGACGGTGTGCCCCTGCTCGGTCAGCACCCTGCAGAGGTGCTCGCCGAGAAAGCCCGTGGCGCCCGTGACGAGGACCCTGGCCACTACTCGTAGTCCTCGGCGGTGGCGTAGTCGTCGGCCGTGATCGCGGGCGGCGGCGCGATCGGCGAGGTGTGGACGCGGAGGCCGAACCGGGGCTGCCGTAGCAACGGATGGACGAGCGGCTGGACCAGCGGCGCGACCGTGTCGGTCTCGGTGGGACGAACGAGCGTGCCCAGACGGGCGCCGCTGACGCGAAACGAGAGCTTCTTGGGGGTGGTCATGTCTGTGCCTCGTCCTCTGGTACTGCCTTGCCCTGATCCGCGAGCCACTCCGCCATCGGCGTGGTGCCCGCATCCCCCAACGTCCATGCCTGGTCGCGCGGCGCGAGCCGGCGGATCACGCCTTCGACGTGATACGTGATCGCGCGGTACTGCTCGGACCGCGAGCGCTCGCCGGCGAGCTTCGCGACATCCTCGTACGACAGGTACGGCCCGATGTAGCTGGCGACCCGCTCGCCGCGCTTCGGGAGGTACCGGCCCTTCGGCATCGCCTCGTACGTGCCCGACAGGTACATCGGGAGGATGCCGCACTTGTTGGTCATCGCGAGGTAGCCGAGCGAGGGCTTGAAGTCGGTCATCACGCCGGTCTCGCTGCGCGTGCCCTCGGGGAAGATCAGGAGGATGTACCCGTCGCGGATCACGTCGCCGGCGAGGCGGAGCGATTCGCGGAGCGAGCCGTGGCGCTCCATCGGCACCAGGTTCGTGAAGTTCTCGAAGTACATCCGGCGGACCGGATCCTCGAAGAAGTAGTCCTTGGCGGCGAGCGCGACCAGGGCCTCCCCCTGCTCGCCCAGCGCGTACTTGATCAGGCCGGTGTCGAGATGGCTCGCGTGGTTCGCGGCCACGATGTAGCCACCGAACGGCGGGACCTGCGTCTTGCCGTAGATGTTGGTCTCGAGCACGCGCTCGTACAGGGCGCGCATGCCGCCGCGCAGGGCCTTGCGACCGAGCGTGACGAGCGGGGCCGGCACGTCGATGTCGTCGTCGGCCTTCTTGTCCTCGGCCTCGCGCTCCTTGCGGAGACGATCGCGCTTGGGCTTCTCGCTGCGGGACTTCGCGCCCAGGCGATGCACGAGCTTCTCGACATCGGCCACGGTCTCGAGGGCGAGCAGCTCCTGCGGATCCGGGAGGTTGACGCCCGCGGCCTCGAGCGCCACGGACAGCTCCGTGAACATCAGCGAATCGAAGCCGAGCTCGTCGAGCCGGGTCTCCGAGGTGATGCCGCCGCGCTTCTTCTGCGAGACATCGGCCAGCAGATCGTGGAGCCAGGTGCCACCCGCCTCGCCGCCCGCCGACACCTGCTTGGCCTCGGCCCCACCCTTGGCGGCGCGCTCGAGCCGCTGCAGCTCCTTGATCACGTCGCGGCGGCGAACCTTGCGGGACGCCGTCTTCGGCAGATCGTGATCCCACAGGTGCACGACCTTGGGGCGCTTGTAGAGCACCAGGGCCTTGCTGACCTTCTTCAGGTGCTCGCGCACCGCCTCGCGCACGTCCTCGCGCGACATCCCGTCCTGTTCGTAGTCCGGGACCACCAGCGCCGCCACGGTCTCGAGCCCGGCGTCGCCGACGGGCAGCCCGACGATCGAGAGCTCCTTGACGAACTTCGAGTCCCGATACAGCTCCTCGAGCTCGTCGGGATAGATGTTCTCGCCGGAGGCGCCGAGGATCATCTCCTTCTTGCGCCCGACGATGTAGAGGTTGCCCTCCGCATCGAGCCGGCCGAGGTCACCCGTGTGCAGCCAGCCGTTCTTGAGGGTCTCCGCGGTGGCCTCGGGGTTCTCGAAGTACCCCGACATCACGTTCGGGCCCTTGGCGATCACCTCGCCCACGCCGGTCGCATCGGGCTGATCGATCTTGACGTCGATGCCCGGCAGCGGCCGACCGACCGAGCCCGGGAGGACCTTCTCGCCGGGGCGCGTGACGGTGAGCACCGGCGAGGACTCGGTCATGCCGTAGCCCTCGTACAGGTTGAAGCCGAGGCCGTTGAACGCCTTGAGCGTCTCGGGCGGCAGCGCCGAACCACCGCTGATCAGGAGCCGCATGCGGCCGCCCAGCTTGCGGTGGACCGGGAAGAACAGCAATTTTCCGGTGCCGAAGTCCCACGGCAGCTTGTCGCGCAGCGAGCGATTGAGATCGACGATGGTCTCGAACGCCTTCTCCACGAGCGGGCCGGCGTCGGCGACGTTCTTGTAGATCTTGCGCTCGAGCAGCTGCCACAGCGCAGGGACACCGACCATCCCGGTCACGCCCTCGTCCTCGAGTGCGCGGGCCAGCGAGTCCGCCTCGAGCTCCTCGAGGTAGTCGATCGAGGCGCCGTGCATGAGCGGCATCAGGAAGCCAGCCGAGAACTCGAGGGTGTGGTGCAGCGGCAGCACGCTGAGCAGCTTGTCGTGCTTGTACAGCGTGAACAGCGACGACAGCTTCGACGTCATCGACGTCAGGTTCTTGTGCGACAGCATCACGCCCTTCGGCGTGCCGGTGGTCCCCGAGGTGAAGATCAGCGAGGCCAGCGTGTCGCCCTTGGCCTCGGGCTGGATCGCGCCGACCGAGACGTCGGGCTCGGACAGCAGCTCGTCGAACGCGAGGACCTTGGCATCGATGCCCTGCTGCTCGAGCCAGCCGTTGAACGCGCCATGGGCCGGCGACCACACCACGGTGGCATCGCCCTCGCCGTCCCCGATCGGGACCGCGATGTCCGCCTCGCCGGCGAGCCGCTCCACGACCTTGCGCGACATCACGAGCACGCGTGCGCTCGAGACCTTCACCAGGTTCACCACCTCGGCGAGCGTCAGCTCGCGATCGAGCGGGACCACGGTGGCGCTCGCGAGCAGCGAGGCGAAGTACGAGATGCCCCACTCGGGCCGGTTCTCGCTCATCAGCACCACGCGCTGGCCGGCGGTGACGCCGAGCTGGCGCAGCACGCCGGCACCCTGCCAGGCGAGCTCGCTGATCTGGCCGTAGGTGTACGTCACCGGCTCCTGGTCCTCGTCCTTGCGGACGAGACGCATCGCGATCCGGTTGCGGTGCAGCTTGGTGGCCGCCTCGAACATCTCGACCAGCGACTTGTACGTGTAGACCGACTTCGGCTTGGCGCCGAACTCGTCGTCGAGCTTGCCGAACGTCCACTGCTGGAGGCCCGGGAAGTGCGTGTCGAGCCAGTACTTGCGCCAGTCCACGAGGTGCGGCGCCCACAGGAGCTTGTCCTGATCGGCCGGCGTGACCCGCGCCCACAGCGCCCGCATGTTGTCGCAGCGGAACGCGATGTCGTAGTCCGTGGTGAACGGCCGGAACAGCTCGACCAGCTCGATCACCTGGCCGGTGAACGTGGAGATCTTCTGCAGCTCCTCGCGCGCACGCTCGGCGAACGCCTCGATCCGCGGCGCGCCCCACTTCGGGAGCTTCTCGTCGATCGTCTTGATCAGCCGATCCGCGAGCCGCTTGAACATCGGCGCCGAGAGCTTGTCGAAGTGTTCGAACGTCACCGGCATCGACTCGAGCCGGGCGCGGAGGTTGTTGCGGAACGTGTCCTCGCCGCGATCGGCCTTGTCCTTGTGGTGCTGGCGCACGGCGAGGCCGGTCAGCTCCGTGAGGCGCTTGCTCGAGATCCGGTTCACGTCGCTGGCGCCGAGCTGATAGATCGGCTCGTGCTCGCCGGCGAGGATCGCCGCGGTGGCGAGCAGCATGCCGGCCGCGATGAAGTCCACCGGGATGACATCGAGCGCGGTGTCCTTGCCCATCGGCACCGCGCGGTGCCCCTTGAGCATCAGGTACATCAGCGGCGCGGTGGTATTGAAGCCCTCGTTCCAGCCCGGGAACGGGTACCGGATCGAGCTCTCGACCACCGCCGGGCGCACGATCGTGGAGACCACGGTGCGATCGGAGAGGATGATCTGCTCGCCGAGCGACTTGGTGTACGTGTACGTGTTGGTCCAGCCCCAGTGGTGGGCGCGCTCGATGCCGAGCTTGGTCAGGACCTCGTTCATCCAGACCTTGCGCTCGCGCGCGACGGCGATCTTCAGATCGTTCTCGTCATCCGGATCGCGGCGCTGCTCGCGCAGGGATTCGGCGCCGCGCTCGCGGAACTGCGAGATGTGCTGGCGATCGTTCGAGCGCTCGCGGGCCTGATCGATGATCTTCTGGCAGTCCGCGATCTCCGCGGCGGGATCGAAGTCTCGATCGAGCAGCTCGTCCTCGTTGCCATAGTCGTGCGAGACGGCGCTCGAGCGCGGGAAGTACCCGACGACCGGCTCGTCCTCCCAGACATCGCCATCGCGGCGGCCGGCGACGTAGCAGGTCGAGACGTGGACGAGCTTGGCGCCAAGCTTGCGTGCGAGATCGAGCACGTTCTTCGCGCCCATCGAGTTGATCCGCAGCGCGCTCTCGAGCGAGGGCGCGAACGAGACCAGGCCGGCGCTGTTGATGATGACGTGGATCCCGCCGTGCTTCTCGCACTCGGCGAACTCGACGTCGGTGAAGTTGCACAGCGGCCGGCCGATATCGCCGGGCAGCGCGACGATCTTCGTGCGCAGGAACGCCTCGTAGTTGGCGCCGTGGACGTCGCGAACCGGATCGAACACCTCGACGGAGGCGACCTTCTTGTAGAACCGCTCGTCCGCGGTGTTGCCGGCGCCAGGGCGGACCAGGCAGAACACCTTCCCGATCTCGGGATAGCGGTGCAGCAGCATCGAGAGCGCCACCTTGCCGACGAAGCCGGTGGTGCCGATCAGGAGGATGTTCTTGCCCGCGAGGATCTGCGCGACATCGAGACGCGCCTTTCCGGTGATCGGCGCGCGCAGCGGCGGCAATGGCTCGCCGCGCTTGGCATCCGGCCACGGCGGCGAGGTTGCGTGCTCACCCCACGCGAGGTCGGTCTCGAGGAAGTAGCCTCCCTTGGGACCCGAACCGTTGCTATGGCCATTGCCGGTGGTCATCGAGGGCTCCGGCTCACATCACGTCGCTGATCATGTACGGCGGGTGGTGGAGCATCGTGATCTGCGCGCTCCGGCCCATCGTGCCGCGGGCCATCGCGATCGCCTCGGCGATCGAGCCGGCGGTCTCCCAGCCCATGATCGCCGGCACGGTCGCGTTGTCCGCGCCCACCACGATCACGCGGCTCGTCTTCTCGCGGCCGCGCTGGCCCCAGTACCACATGAAGCACGGGTGGGCGCCGTGGTACGCGTTGCCGCGCCGGTACATCTCGATGTAGCTCGGGTTGTACGCGAGCTCGTCCTGGTACTTCTGCTCGATCGTGTAGCTGTCGGTGGTCTCCGTCAGCACGCGATTGAAGAACTCGATGTAGCTCGGGTGGTGCACCGGATCGAACTTGTCCGAGCACGGGTGCGTGAGGATCAGGACCCCGCCATCCCGCAGGATCGGCTGGTTCCGGTACATGTGATAGAAGTAGCCGAGCGCCATCACCTGCACGAGCAGCGGATTGAGCGCCTTCGAGTTCACGTTGTACGGCGAGATGTACGGGATGCCGAGCAGCAGGATGTCGGCGGGCCCATCGACCTCGACGCAGTTCTGCTCGTTCTGCTTGGACAGCGTGCGGTCGTGCGTGGGCTCGCAGGCGCCGGCGTAGCAGCCGATCAGCTCGAACGCGGCCGGCGTGCGCATGAAGATCTCGCGGCGGGCGGCGAACGGCAGCTTGTCGAGCGCCCACTTCATGCCCTGGAACTTCAGCCGATCGGCCTCGGTGAAGTCGTCCTCGTTCTTCATGAGGAAGGACAGCGGCCCATCGAAGCAGCGGTTGTTGAGCACCGTCTCGATGTGGAACACCTTGAGGGACTTCTCGATCAGCTCGCCCTGGCGCTTGAACGATTGCGACAGGTAGCTCTTCGGCGGATCCATGAACGAGTTCGACTGGACGATGCCCTTGGGCGTGTGGTGCGCCTTGAGGCTCTCGTAGCCGCACAGCCCCACGGCCATGCTCTTGCTGCCGCCGTTCATCGGGACGTAGTTGAGGTTCACGTAGATCGTCAGGTCGCTCTCGGCGACCCGGCGGTTCATCTCGACCAGCTCGCCGTGGTGGGTCTTGCCGAGCACCACCATGCCGTCGGGATCGCACCCGTCGTGGTTGTACAGGCGATCGGGCCAGTACTCGCTCCACACCTTGGGCCCGACCATCCGCTTGATCTCGAAGTCGTGCATCCGGCGGTGGAGGCCGAGCGCGATGATGATGTGGACGTCGTCGACGCCGTGATCGGCGAGCATCTCGCACACGATCTCGAGCACCAGCTGGCGCACGTCCGGGGTGCGCATGATCGGCAGCGGCATCGAGATGTCATCGACCGCGATCGTGACCTTCATGCCGGGCTGGAGCATCGCGTGCAGCGGCTCCGAGTCCTCGGGGTGGTTGAGCGCGTAGCGGATCGTCGCCTTCGGGTTGGCGACGCCCGTCATCGGCCGCTTCGGATAGATGACGCGCGTGCCGACGGGGAGATCCTCGCAGAGGAGGTTCTCGCCCGAGAACATGATGCGCGGCGCGGAGTCGGTGTCGATCGTGACGATGTGCTCGCGAGAGTGAGTACGAGTCTTGGGGCGGATCGCGCGCATGGTCCTAGTCAGCCTTTCCAGTGCGGAGCCGACGCGGGGCCGCCGGTGCGAGCCCCTGCGGGCGACGCGCCGAGGCTCGGTCGGGAGCTTCGTCGAGATCGAGGACGGGCCAGTCGTACGAGCGCGCCATCGAGCGCAGCCGCAGGTCCGGGTTGCACGCGGTGGGGTGCCCCACGACGGCGAGCATGGCGTAGTCGCTGAAGCTGTCCGAGTACGCCCACGACTCGGCCAGATCGATGCCGTGCTGCTTGGCGTACGCGCGCATGATGTCGGCCTTGGTGGCGCCGGCGACGAACGGCTTCCGGAGCTTGCCGGTGGCGTAGCTGTCCACGAACTCGAGCTGGTTCGCGATCAGGTCATCGACGCCGAGGTAGCGCGCGAGCGGCTTCATCGTGAAGTCGAGCGCGCCGGAGAGCAGCACCTGGCGGCAGCCCGCGCGCCGGCTCTCCTCGATCAGCGCCTTGGCGCGCGGATAGATGTTCGGCTTGATCACGTCCTCGAACAGCTCCTCGGCGAGGACGACCAGCCGGTCCTCGCTCTGGCCTTCATACGAGCGATAGAAGATCTCGTTGAAGTACTTCCGGGACAGCTTGTCGGCGGCCCAGAACAGCGGGATCGAGAGCGCGGTCTTGACCGTGTTCGCGGCGCTGGTGGCCAGCGAGGCATGCCGCGACGCGTAGTACGCGAACGCATGCACGATGTTGATCTTGATCAGAGTCCCATCGACGTCATAGAACGCCGCGGAATTCTTGTACTTCGGCTGAGGATGCATGCGGGCGGGAGTGGCGCCGAGAAGTCAGCGCGGGGCACTCTGGCCCACGCATTACGGGCCTGTCAATGGTACGTACTTGGCCCATGCGAGTCCCGGTCTGGCTCACCCTCGGCGTCGCCGCTCTCGTCGTGATTTTCGGTATCTACCGGATCCGGATCGGCTTTCGAAACGACGAGGAGGACCGCCGGGCCAGGGCGCGTAAAGGTCTATACGCCATGGGCCGGCGCACCCACTTCCTGATCGGCATCGTCTACCTGCTGCTGGGCGGCGCCCTGATCGCCACCTCGTTCGGCTGGAACCCGTTCGGGAACTTCTTCGGCGGCGAAACCTCCGTCCCCGCGAAGGACCAGGCGCCGACCAAGGGCGGGATCCCGGTGGACGGGCTGCCGAGCAAAAAGTAAGGGGACGGTTTCAACTTGGACAACGTGCGACTCGCAAGTGCCCGAGTCCACGTCGCCGGCCGCTAGAGGATCTGCAGGCGGCGGCTCTGCTCGGCGTGCTCGCCGATGTACTCGAGCACGTGCGGGTGGGTCATGATCACCTCGCGGAAGTCGGCGGCCGGCAGGCACAGGGCCAGGCCCTTGCCCCGCGCGACGACATCGCTGCGGAACGTGCCGCCCGAGAGCAGCGCGGTCTCGCCGATCAGCTCGCCCGGGCCCACCGTCGCCACGGTGACGCCGTTGCGCTGCACCTGGTACGTGCCGGCGAGGACGATGTACAGGCCATCGGGCCGCACGCCCGCGGCGAGCAGCTTGGTGTCGGATTCGATCTCGAGGAACTTGAAGCGCGCCGCGAGGAGGTTGCGCTGCTCGTCATCGAACGGGCGGAACAGCGGGCTCGTGCGCATCCAGCGATCCACGAGGCGCTCGCGCACGAACCGCAGCACCGCACGCAGCACGTCGCCGTGGTTGGCGAGCACCCGCGAGAGCGTCATGCGATCGATCCGCAGCAGCTCGGAGGGCTCGAGCGCGGTCACCGTGGCGGACCGGGGCTGATCGGTCATCAGCGCCACCTCGCCGATGAACGACCCTGGCCCGAGGCGTGCCATCTCCACGCGCGGCGGCCCCTCGGCCTGCACCGCGACCTCGCCCTCGACGATCACGTACAGCGCATCGCCCGGATCGCCCTCCCGGAACAGCGCCACGCCGGTCTCGAGCGGGACGATCGTCAGGTTCTCGACCAGCGCCTCGAGGGCCTGCTTGGGCAGCCCGGCGAACAGCGGCGTGGCCGCGAGGGCGCGCTGGGCCGCGAGGCCGACGGCGCGCGGCTCGCCCAGCGGAATCTCCTCGAGATCGTCGATCGCCAGCTCCGTGGCGTCATCGATCTCGGCATCGGTCATCTCCTCCTGGTCCTCGATCTCGATCTCCGGGTTGGAGTTCCTGATGATCTCGATGCTGACGTCCTCGTCATCGATCGGGATCACGGTGACGCCCGGGGCGCTGAGCTGCGACTGCGGGACCTGCTTGGCGAGGTGCACGGTCTCGAGGGGTGCGCCTGGCTCGACGGCCACGGGCCGGCTCTTGGTGCGCGGCACGGCGATCGGCGGATTGGTGGTCTTGGTTCGCGTGCGCGGCTCGGGGAACGCCGGCATCGGGCCTGTCCCCCCGGGATCCGGCCCCGCCTGTGTGTTGCCGCGGCGCAACCTCGCGACGTTCGGGTTGGCGTGGAGCTCCGGGTTGTTCTCCGCGTAGCCCGCGGCGCGCGTGGGCCCTGCCCCGACCTGCTCGTTCATCTGCGCGAGCCGGCTGAGCGCGCCGTGGTGATCGGGATCGATCTGCAGGATCAGCTTGCAGACGGCCATCGCCTGGACCAGGAAGCCGTTCTGCGCGTAGCGCTCCGCGGACCGCTCGTACGCGTCGATCGCGTTCTTGTTGTTGCCGAGCCTCCGGTAGGTCTCGGCGGCGCGCTTGGCCCACTGTGCATCGCGCGCCTCGATCCGCTCCAGCTCGAGGTACGCAGCGAGCGCGCGTTTGTACTTACCGGAGGCCGTAGCCTCCGATGCCTCTTCACGCAGGGCTCGGCCGTCCTTGGCCATCGACGGTCGACTATACCCCAAGGGCAATCGCGCGCCTTGCAGCTCGCTCGCGTATCAACCGGGCCGGCGATCACTCGCGGCCGAACCCACGCGCGTGCCGAGTGCCGCGCTGACGGCGGTGGCGATCCGGACGGTGATCGGGCCTGCCGCACGGGGCACACCGTCGAGCCGCGTGATCGGGACCACGCCCCGCAGCGAGCTGGATGCGAAGATCTCGTCCGCGCCCCGCAGCTCCGCCACCGCGAGCGTTGACTCCCGCAGGGGGATCGCGAGGGTCGCGCATGCAGCGAGCACGCGCTCACGCACGATGCCCGGCAGGATCCCCGACGTGAGCGGTGGCGTGACGACGGTGCCTGCGAGCACCGCGTACAGCGTGCTGGTCGCGCCCTCCACGGCGCGGCCATCGGCGCCGAGCCGGATCGCCTCGTCGGCGCCCGCCGCACGCGCGAGGTCTCGTGCGATCACGTGATCGAGGTACGCGAGCGTCTTGTGCGCCGGCCCGCGCCGGGGAGCGAGCGGCCAGTCCACGATCGCCGCGCTCAGCTCGGTGGGCTGCGCCCCGAGTGGCTCGACGATCACGATCGCGCGCCCGGGCCCCAGCGAGGCGGTCTCCGCGGCGAGCCCGCCCGGCCCTCGGGTCACCACGATCCGGATCCGGTGCTCACCTTCTTCCCCCGCCGCCGCGAGCGTCCGCTCCACCGCCGCCGTCAGCTCGGTGCGCGAGAGCATGCGCAGCTGGAGCGTCGCGGCACTCGCACCGAGACGATCGAGGTGCGCCTCGAGCTCGACGGCGTGGCCATGCCACGTGCGCAGCACCTCGAAGCAGCCATCCCCGAACAGCAGGCCCCGATCGAACACGCTGATCGATGCGGTCGCCGGTTCGACCACCACGCCATCGATCGAGACCGCCACGGGCGACATCCCACGAGCGTAGCGCGTTACCTGCCCGCCTCGCCCAGCACGTCCTGCGCGGCGCGCAGATCGGTCTCCGCCGCGAGCCGCCACAGCTCCGCCTCGGGCACCGTCGCCGTGCCGATCGCGAGCCTGTACTCGGCCGCCGCCTTCTTGAGATAGACCAGCGCGCGCCCGCGCAGCGTGCGCCGCAGCCCTGCCGCCACGTTCGGATCGAGCTCGGGCGGCAGCTCGAACAGCAGGCCGAGCGCGAGGTCGTGGTACAGGCTGCCCGCCCGGTAGTGCCCGGCGACCATCGCGAGCCCGCCGACCTCGGCGATCGCGCGGTACTGGGCCACCACGGCCTCGGTCGCCTCCTCCTTGGCGCGGATCGAGGTCGAGAGCGCCTCGATGATCGGCCGCGGCCGCAGCCGGTGGACCTGCGCGAGCGCCTTCTCGGCGGCGGCGAATGCCTGCGCCGTGGCGAGCGCGACGCCGGGCAACGGCGTGCCGAGGCGAGGTCCACGCAGGTCACCCGCACCGCTCGCCGCCACCGCGGAGGCGCGGATCTGGGCGGCGCCTTCGACGATCACCGGATCGTTCGGCGCCAGCGCGCTCGCCCGCAGCGAGTACTCCCGCGCGTGCCCGCTCCGGCCCGCCTTGGACTCGAGCTGCGCCAGGTGCAGCGCGGCGCGCGCGGCGAGCGGCGCGGGGGAATCCGGTGCGCCCAGCACGCGCTCGAATCCGGCGCGCGCGGCCACCTCGTCGCCGGTCAGCTCGGCGAGCACGGCATCGCCGAACGCGGGGGCCGCGCCATCGAGCTCGGTCTGGATCCCCTCGGCCGG
This sequence comes from Myxococcales bacterium, assembly GCA_016720595.1. Taxonomy (GTDB): domain Bacteria; phylum Myxococcota_A; class Polyangia; order Haliangiales; family Haliangiaceae; genus JABFXX01. The sequence goes on along the minus strand of JADKKI010000002.1, from coordinate 12,351 downwards.
ATCCGCCGCGGTGCGGTCTGCGGCCGGTGTGGTCTCGGTGATCACGCGCTGCTCCTCGGGATCGCCGCAGCCCCCAAGCAGCACCGCCACCAGCGCGACGACGAGCCCGAGGGGTGCTGCGCCGGCACCAGGACGTCGCCCGTCGAAGGGTGTCCGCTCTGATGCCGGCGCATTCACCTCGCCGAGATCAGTGGTACGCGACCCGCGCGCGTCATCCGTCACGGATGTGCAAAACGTCGTCACGGTGTTGTCACCGCCGATCTCCCTGCGTCCACTTCACCGAGTCCCGCGAGACATCGAGCTTGTAGCCAGCGCCATGGATCGTGACGAGCCAGCGCGGCTTCTCGGGCTCCTCTTCGAGTGCGCGCCGCAGCTTGACGAGGTGGTTATCCACCGTGCGCGTGTTCGGATAGTCCTCGTAGCCCCACGCCTCGTCGAGGAGGACATCGCGGCTCACCACCTCGCCCGGCCGCCGCGCGAAGACCTTGAGGATCGCGAACGCACGGCTCGGCAGCTCGATCCGCTTGCCAGCGCGCGAGGCGGTCTGCCCGATCAGATCGATCTCGATGCCACCGAACGCCAGCCCCACCGGCTCCTGGGCCTCGCCCTTGGCGCGTCGCAGCACCGAGGCCACGCGTGCGAGCAGCTCCATCAGCGAGAACGGCTTGGTCACGTAGTCATCCGCGCCGAGCTCGAGCCCCCGCACTCGATCGAGCTCCGCGCCGCGCGCCGAGAGCATGATCACCGCCACGCCCTTCGCGGGGCTCTGCCGGATCCGGCGACAAACCTCGAATCCATCGAAGTCGGGGAGCATCACGTCGAGCACCACCAGATCGAAGCGCCCCGAGATCGCCCGCTCCGCGCCCTCGCTGCCGCGCGCGACGGCCTCGACCTCGTAGCCCTTGGCCGTGAGCGTATCGACCAGCCCCATGCGGATCGACGGATCGTCCTCGACGACGAGGATCTTCGTCATGCCACCTGCTCCTGGATCCGCGGGAGGCGGATCGTGAACGTCGCACCCTGCCCGACCACCGACGCGACCTCGACCGTACCTCCGAGCGCCTCGATGTGCCGCTTGACCAGCGCGAGGCCAAGACCCGTGCCCTCCACGCCCGACCGGTACGCCTCCGGCGAGCGATAGAACTCGCGGAAGATCCGGGCCTGCTCCGAGGACGGAATCCCCGGCCCGTGGTCGGTCACCGAGATCCACCCACCGGTCGCATCTGCACCGACCGTGACCTCGATCGGCTGCTCCGCCCCGCCGTACTTCGCCGCGTTGGCCAACAGGTTCAGGATCGCCTGGACCACCACATCGCGATCGACCTCGACCTCCGCAGGCATCGCCTCGGAGGACACCTCGACCTCGATCGAATTGCGCGTCCCGTCGGGGTCGCGGAGGGTCTCGAACGTGGTCACGGCGAGCCGCGCGAGGCCAGCGAGCTCCTGCCGGCTCGGCGTGTAGCGGCGGTTGCCCTTCTCGATCTGTGCGTAGTCGAGGAGGTTGGCGATCAGGAGGCCCAGCCGCTGGCTCTCCTGGACGATCACCCCGTGGTAGCGGGCCATCTTGGCCGGATCGCCCTGCGCCACCCCTTGCTCCAGCATCTCCGCGAACATCCGGATCGAGGTCAGCGGGGTCTTCAGCTCGTGCGAGACGGTGGAGACGAAGTCGCTCTTGAGCTGCGCCAGCTCGCGAGCGCGCGCCGCGCCGCGGATCATGAGGAGCAGGCCCAGGCCGAGCGCCACCGCGAGCGCCGACGTGTACACCACGTGGCGCTTCGAGCGCTCGCGGATCACCTCGTCGCGCGGGTCCGGATCCGCGATCGGGTTGACGATCGCGAGGGTCAGGTGCGGAAGCGCCTCACCGAGGGGTACCTGCACGATCTGGCGGAGCTCGCGCACGACGGGCGCCCCCGAAGGGATCACGAGCGCGTGCGCATTCTTCGCCACCAGGTCTCCGGGTTCGCGCCCCGCGGCCTCCTCGAGCATCGGGGCATCCACGGAGATGCCGATCACGCCGCCATCGGCGCGCCGGCGATAGATCAGGGTCCGCGTGGGCACGTGACTGGCCACCCGCCCGTGCCACGCCGTACCCGCCGTGCGCATCAGCTCGGGCAGCTCGTCGATGAGCCCGGCGGCGGCCCGCGCCTCGCTGCGGATCTGGCCCACCCGCTCGTCGAGCTCGGCTCGCCGGCGTGCCTGCGCTCCGGTCAGCGCTCCATCGAGGCGGTGGCGGATCCGCCCGAGCACCCCGACGCGCACGATCGGATCGAGCGCATAGCGATTGGTCAGCACACCCTCGGCCACATCGAGCAGCGCCTCTGCACCCGCGGTCTCGGCGCGCAGCATCGCCACCACGAGCTTGACCGGCACGCCCTCGAACGTCCGGTCCGCGAACCGCAGCTCGAGATCCGCGAGCGCGGCGGCCGCGCGTGGGTCGGCGAGGAGCTGGAGCGTGCGCGCGAGGCCGAGCTGGGCGACCGGCCCGGTGTCGTCGAACTGCGCGAGCGCCGTGTACTGCCGCTTGGCCTCGGTCCAGCTCGCGGCACAGCCATCCCCGCGGCAACCCTCGGCACGCTGCGCCGCGGCGAGCCGGGTCACGCGCGCCTGCCGGGTGGCGAGCTCGCGTACGCAGTCCTCGAGCGGGCTGCCCGCGGCACACCCCGCGCCGCGGTCGAGCGCGCCACCGAGCTCCACGGCGGCGGGCACCGGGCGAGGCACGCGCAGCCTGCCCTCAGGATCGAGCCAGAACCAGTAGCGGGCCAGCGGCGCGTTCACCGTGGCGCGACCGGCCTCGGTCTCGAGCGCCGTGGCGTGGTCCACCGCGTCGAGCGCATCGTCGATCGCGTGGCTGATCCGCGCCGCGATCCCGGTGGCGGCCTGCCGCTGGCGATCATCCTGGGCCGCGATCGCCCCACGCTCGTCGCGGTACGACACGGCGCCCAGGTACGCGATCCCACCCGCCGGCACGAGCAGGGCCGCGACCGACAGGATGTAGATCCACGCGCGCCGGGACCGCACCATGCACAGCATAGCGCGTTGCGGCCCGAGCGCCGGATCGCTATCGTCCCGCGCCGATGCCGCAGTCGCTGATCGTCGTGCCGACCTATAACGAGCGCGACAACGTCCGCGACGTGGCCGCCCGGTTCCTCGCCGCCCTGCCCGGCACCGAGCTGCTGTTCGTGGACGACAACTCGCCCGATGGCACCGGCCAGATCCTCGACGAGCTCGCCGCCGCCGAGCCGCGGATCCACGTCATGCATCGCGCCGGCAAGCTCGGGCTCGGGACCGCCTACGTGGAGGGGTTCGGCTGGGGGCTGGCTCGCGGTTACGAGTACCTGTTCGAGATGGATGCCGATGGCAGCCACGATCCGAAGTACCTGCCCACGATGCTCGCGCTCGCCGTGGATGGTGCCGATGTGGTCATCGGATCCCGCTACGTGCCCGGTGGCGGCACCGAGAACTGGGGGATCGGGCGCAAGGTGATCTCGCGTGGTGGGGGATTGTACGCACGTAGCGTCCTCGGGCTCGAGGTGCGCGATGTCACGGCGGGCTTCATCTGCTGGCGACGCGCGGCCCTCGAGGCGATCGATCTCTCGACGATCAGCAGCAATGGCTACAGCTTCCAGATCGAGATGAAGTACCGCGCCCACAAGAAGGGCATGCGGCTCGTCGAGACCCCGATCCTGTTCGCGGACCGTCGTGTAGGACAATCGAAGATGTCCCGCGCGATCTTCGCGGAGGCGCTGCTCAAGGTGTGGGCGCTGCGGTTTCGTAGACCTTGACCGTCGGGGCCGCCAAGGTGGTACCGTCCTCGCGCCGTGGTGATCCTCAAGCTCCGCATCCGTACGGCCGACGAGTGGCGCGAGCTCGCGCCGAGCGATTCGGTGGGCGAGCCCGTGTTCGTGCCCACCACGGATGAGCTCGAGCCCGGCCAGACCGTGATCATCGAGGTCTCGTCCAACCTCCTGCCGAACAAGGTCCTGGTCCGCGGCGCGGTGCAGACCTGGCGCCCGGCGCTGCCCCGGATGCGCGTGCGCGCCGGTGCCACGGTGGAGCTCGCCAACGACGAGCAGACCAAGCTGACGTTCCTCCACGACGTGTTCTCCGGCCGGCGCACCGATGTGCCGCGCCGCCGCCACCACCGCCTGCCGGTCTCCGTGAACGTCCGCTACCGCGTGGCGCAGAGCTCGAACTTCGTCGACTCCGCGATCTCCGAGATCGGGGTGGGCGGCGCGCTCCTCACCACGCCGCAGCCCCTGCCGATCGAGACCGAGCTGACGCTCGAGGTCGTGCCGCCGGGGGCCGCCGGCGCGATGGAGATCACCGGGCGCGTGTCCTATCACGTGCCCTCGGGCAGCTCGGGCCTGCGCTTCGTCACTCGTGACGGCGACGGCGATCGCAGGCTCCGCGAGCTGATCCGGCGCCTTCGAGCGTCGTGAGGAGGCCGCCTCCTCGCCGGGGCACGGCGCGGACCTTCGAGACGCAGACCGCGGCCTCCGCGATCGGCCGCGCGCTCCAGCACCACGGCCTCGCCGACGAGATCCGCGGGCAGCGCGTGCTCACCGAGTGGACGGATCTGGTCGGGCCCAAGGTCGCCGCGCGCACGCGCCCCGAAGGGATCTCCGATCGCGTGCTGTGGGTGGAGGTCGCGACCAGCGCGTGGCTCCACGAGCTCAACATGCTGAAGGCGCAGCTGCTGTCCGGCCTGATCCAGCGCCTGGGCGAGCCGCGCCTCCTCGATGACGTGCGGTTCAAGCTCGCCGGGCGCAGCCGCCGCGAGCAGACCTCGGTGCCCAGCGCCCGGCGGCTCGACCCTCCCCCGCTCCCCACGCCGATGCCCGCCACCGGCGCGCGCCGAGAGCAGATCGTGCACGAGGCCGCCGCCGTCGAGGACGAGGAGCTGCGCGAGCTGATCGCGCGCGTGCGGATCACCAACGATCGTTGATCGCGCGCTACTTCGACGCGCCGGCGAGCGCGGAGCCGCCCACGGTGAGCAGCGCGGCGAGATCCTCGTCGTTGAACCGGAGCATCGCGCCGAGGAAGTAATCGCGGCCGAACCGGAACGTATCGAACTGCACCGGGACATTCGAGGTGCTTTTCACGATCTGCAGGTACTCGGGCTTGTTGAGCAGCTCGTCGACGCCGCCGAGGATGTAGAAGTGCTTGAACATCTCGTACGCCATCGCGAGCTTGATGCGCGGGTAGTTGTCGAACGAGGCATCGAACGCGTCCGCCGAGAACCGCAGGCCGTGGCCCCACCACTTGAGATCGACATCGGCGCCGATGCCGCCCGTGGACTCCTTGATGCCGTACCGCAAGGTCAGCCACGAGAACCGCTTGGCGAACTGGAAGGTGAATCGGATCGAGTCCGAGATCGTGCTCTTGCGGACCCAGTAGTTCGGATCGACGGTGGGATCGAACGTCAGCGTGACATCCGGGTAGTCCCCGCGCGGCCCCTTCTCGAGCTCGATCAGATAGTACTTGTCGGGACGCGTGTGCAGCTCGACGGTGACGTAGTGCCGCGCGAGGCCAGCGAACACGTTGTACTCGCTGCGTAGCCCGACATAGGCCTTGAGGCCGAACAGCGTGCCGAGGAAGCCCTTGGCGTCATCGGTGATCTGCTCGACGTTGTCCGCGATCGCAGGATCGTTGACGAGGCGCCCGAGGGTGCCCTTGTCCTGATCGATCTTCGCGGTGATCGATTCGGAGTTCGTGATCACGCCGTCGAGCTTGTCGAGCTTGCCGCGCAGCGCATCGCCGGTGGTCTTGAGCTCGGCCTTCGCGGTGGCGACCAGATCCTTCGCCTCGGCCGAGGCCTGATCGAGGTTCTCGAGGATCTTGTCGATCTTCGGATCGGCGCCCTTGGTGATCGACCGCAGGTCGCTCGCGATCTGCTCGATCTTCTGCATCGAGCGATCGGCGCGCTCGATGATCTCCGCCACCGTGCCCGCCTCGCGCTGGACCAGGCCATCCACGCGGGTCGCCACCGACTGGAGCGGGCCGTTGACGATCCGGCGCACGTCCTCCGAGAGATCGCGCACGCTCTCGAGCACGCGATCCACGTTCGGCAGCGTCTGCTCGATGCGGTGCATCAGCTGATCCGGCGTGGTGGCCTCGATCACGTTGGGGACCTGGCGGCACGGATCGGCCTTCCGCGGATCGTCGTCGTCGTAGGTGGCGCACGAGGGGCCGAGCAGCGTGAACGTCTGCTTGGTGCCATCGGGCAGCTGCTTCACCTCGTCGCCCGGATCGATCTCGAGGTAGTTGTCGCCGAGCAGCGAGGTGGCCTTCTTGATCACCACGCCGCTCGTGTAGACCGGGATCTTCTTGCTCAGCTTGAACGTGACGCGCGCGTAGCGCCCCTCGACGGACAGCTTGGTGACCTCGCCCTGCCCGATGCCGGCGACCACGACCTTGCTGCCGAGTGGGAGCCCCGACGCATCGCGGAACTTCGCGACCAGCGTGTAGTTGTCCTTGCCCGCCGGGTTCTGGCCGAGGTTCTTCCAGACCAGGTAGCCACCCACCGCCATCAGGATGAACAGGATCGCGACCCGGACCGCGGCGGAGACCGACTTCACGTGACGCCCCCGGCGAGCTTGCCGATCGCGGAGACGCCCGAGGCGCGCAGGAACTCGTAGACGAACGGATCGGTGCTCTGCGCGATCACCTCGGCCGGGCCGGCCTCGAGGATCTTCCTGTTGTTGAGCATGGCGATCCGGTCCGCGATGCGGAACACCGACGCCATGTCATGCGAGATCACCACCGAGGTGACCTTATACCGCTGGCAGGCATCGAGGATCATCTCGTCGACGTTCCGGGTCGCCAGGGGATCCAGCCCGGTTGTCGGTTCGTCATACATCAGGATCTCGGGCTCGAGCACGAGGGCGCGTGCGAGGCCCACGCGCTTGCGCATACCGCCCGACAGCTCGCCCGGGTACTTCTTCTGCGTGCCTTGCAGGCCGAGCGAGCCGAGCCGATCCGCCACGATGTCCTTGATCTCGGCCTTGGTCTTCTTGGTGTGCTCGCGCAGCGGGAACGCGCAGTTCTCCTCGACCGTGAGCGCATCGAACAACGCGGAGAACTGGAACACGAGCCCGAACTTACGCCGGAACTTCGACAGGTCCTGTGTGTTGAGCGACAGCACGTCCGTGCCATCGACCCAGATGTGACCTTTGTCCGGTCGCAGCAGGCACATGAAGTGCTTGATGAGGACGCTCTTACCCGCGCCCGATGCGCCGAGGATCACGTTGACCTTGCCGCGCTCGATGTCGAGATCGAGGTTATCGAGCACGAGGTTCGGCCCGAACGACTTGGACAGGCCGCGCACGCGCACCTGCCAGCGCGGATCCGGCTGATCCGGCGGGGACAGGCCGATGATCTCGCTCGCGCGCGCGGGGTTGGTTTCCATCACGCCTTCCCCGAGCCGAACACCGACAACAGGATGTCCGTCAGGAAGTAATCGAGCACCAGCGTGGTCACCGAGCCGAGCACGACGGCGCGCGTGGTGCCGATGCCAACGCCACGGCCACCACCGGCGGCGTTGTAGCCCTGATAGCAGCCGATCAGCGCCACCAGGAAGCCGAAGATCACGCTCTTGATGATGCCCTGCAGCACATCGGTGGGTGTCACCAGATCCTGCAGCTTCGCGATCCACTGCCCCTGGTGCACGCCCTCGACGATCACGGCCACGAAGTACGCGCCGCCCATGCCGATCACGAAGAACAGCAGCGTCAGGATCGGCGTGACGATCATCGCCGCGATCACGCGCGGCAACACGAGGTACTGGATCGGATTGACGGCCATCGACTCGAGCGCATCGATCTGCTCGGAGATCCGCATCGTGCCGAGCTCGGTGGCGATGCCCGCGCCCGCGCGCCCTGCGAGCATCAGCGAGGTCAGCACCGGCGCCAGCTCGATCGAGAGCGCCTTGCCAGTGGCCGCGCCAGAGAACGATTCGAAGCCGAGCTGGCGGAACGCGGCCACGGACTGGAGCGAGAGCACCATGCCCGTGAACGCGCCGACCAGGAGCACGATCGGCAGGCTGCCAAAGCCGATGTACTCGGCGGCCTCGAGGTAGTTCTTGATCCGGAACGGCCGTCGCGGCAGCCACGACAGCGCGCGCCCGGTGAGGATCAGGTGGCCGCCGACGAGTTCGAGGAACCGGCCGATCGGCGCGCCCGCATCCTTCACGCCGGTGAGCACCGCAGCGCCCACTGACACGCGCGGCTTGGGGACCTCGACGGCCTCGGTCCGTGCGTTGGGATCCGCGGCCGCGGGCGCCGGCGCAGGCGCGGGCGCGGGCGCAGGCGCAGCTCCAGGCGCGGGCGCGGGCGCGGGCCCCACCTTGGTCGGCTCGTCGTCGGCCCCTTCGCTCACGGCGGCTCTCCGACGTAGGTGCGCGGGACGCGCTTGCTCATGCCGCAGGTGACCTCGTACTCGGACAGCCCCGCCCACTCGCCGTACTCGGCGACCGTGATCGTGGCGCCCCCGGCCGCGCGGCCGAGCAGCACGGCGGGATCCCCGACGGCGATGTCGGGGACGTCGGTCACGTCGGCGACCGCGATGTCCATGCTGATCCGTCCGACCAGGGGCACGCGCTTGCCGCGGATCGCGACCTCGGCGTGGCCCGAGGCGCGGCGCGGCAAGCCATCGGCATAACCGAGGGGTAGCACGGCGACCCGGCTGTCGCGCGCCGCCCGCCACGCGGCGCCATAGCCGATCGAGGTGCCCGTGGTGATCGAGCGCAGCTGCGCGACCTCGGTGACCAGGCGCATCGCCGGGATCCGGGTGGCACCCTCGGGCCACCGGCCGTTGCCATAGATCGCGATGCCAGTGCGCACGAGATCGAAGCGCGCCTCCGGGAACAGCAGCGCGCCGGAGCTGTTGGCCGCGTGCCGGATCCGGATCGGCGCGCCGGCGGCGACCACCGCGCGATCGGCGATCTGGAACTTCGCGAGCTGCTCGCGGGTCATCGACTGCGGGTCCGCCGGATCGTCGGAGTCCGCGCACGCGAAGTGGGTCATGAGGCCCACCAGCTGCACGCCGTTGTTGGCGGCCATCCGCGCGAGCTCGCCCGCGCGCTCGACCTCGACGCCGAGGCGGCCCATCCCGGTGTCGATCTTGAGGTGCGCCTCGATCGTCCGCTGGCGCCGCTGCGCGACCGCGGCGATCGCATCGAGATCATCGGCCGAGCCGATCACCGGCGTCAGCCCGGCCATCACCATCTCGTCCTCGCCGCCGTGCTGGCTCGGGCCCATCACGAGCACCGGCAGGGTGATGCCCGCCTCGCGCAGCGTGACGCCCTCCTCGACCAGGCTGACCGCGAACCCCTGCGCGGCCTTCGCGCGGGTCAGCGCGTGCGCGACGGCGACCGCACCGTGGCCATAGCCATCGGCCTTGACCACCGCGTAGACCTCCGCGCTGGTCAGCGCACGAACTGCGCGTGCGTTCGCGACCACCGCGCCGAGGTCGACCTCGACGCGGGTGCGCCGGATCATCGTCGACGCGTGCATCGTGCGATCTGGCGCTCGGGGGCCTGCGCTGTCAAGCTAACCGAGCGATTCCTCGACGGAAACTGCGATCTCGGCGGTGGGATGAGAATGCTCTCATCGCGGTCTCAGGAACCGCAGTGTGTGCCTCCGTAGGGTGTCGGCATGCTCCGTCACTGCCCCGCCGTCGTGATCCCACTGGTGCTGGTCGCCACCCTGACGATCTCCCCGCTCGCGGCCGAGCCCGATCACGCAACCCAGCCCCCCGCCGAGATCGGCTTTCCCGAGGCTGTCGGCCTCGCCGCCACCGCGCCGGAGGTAGTCGGCGCACAGCACGGCATCGACCTGACACGCGCGGCGATCGAGGCCGCCAACCATGGCTGGTCGCCCCTGGCGATCCGGGTGATGCCGCAGCTCGCCGTCGGGACCCCCGAGGGGTTCGGCGCCCGGATCGCCGTGGAGCAGGCGATCCCACTCACCGACCGTCGAGGCGCGACGCGCGCATCGGCCGCGGCGCTGACGGCGCAGCGGATCGCCGAGGCCCGCGCACGCTCGTTCGAGCTGCGGCTCGCGATCGGCGAGGCCTGGATCCAGAGCTGGATCGCCAACGCCGAGCGCGCCCGCGCCCGCGATGCCCTGCAGATCGCGCTGTCGATCGTCGAGCTCACCACCCGGGGGCGCGCCGCAGGTGCGTTCACCCAGCTCGAGCTGGCGGAGGTCAAGACCCTCGCCGCCGAGGCCTCCGCCACCGCGCTCGACGCCGAGGGGCGCGGGACCGATGCGGCGTTCGAGCTCGGCGCCGCGCTCGGGCGGGGCGTGCCCCGGAGCGCGGGCGCGACCCTCCCCGAGGTCGTGATCCCCGAGCGAGTGATCCCCGAGGTGGTCGCTCGCCTCCCCGAGGTCCGCGCCCGCCGCCTCGCGGCGATCAGCGCGCGCACGCGTGGCGCGGAGGCCCGCACCGCGCGCGCGTACGAGCTCATCGTGGGTGGAGAGCTGCTCGCCGATCCGGGCGGCGACCGGCGCGGCGCCGTCACGCTCGGCATCACGCTCCCGCACGATCGCGGGCGGCGCGAGCTGCTCGAGGCGCGCGCCGAGGCCGCGCGACAGGACGGTGAGGCCGAGGCGATCGCGGCGCGCTCCTCGATCGCGATCGGGCGCGCGATTCACGACATCGAGCACGGCCGCGAGCTGCTCGCGCTGATCGATCAGGAGCTGTTGCCCGCCCTCGACGATGCCGCCCGTCAACGCAAGCGCGCGTTCGAGCTCGGCGAGGCCACGGTGCTCGAGGTGCTGGCCGGTGAGCGTGCCGCGCTCGCTGGCCGGCGCGCGGCGATCGAGGCGCGCGCCCAGCACGCGTGGGCGCGGATCCAGCTCGCGCTCTGGCTCGAGGACGGAGGTTCGCTGTGAGCCGCCCTGTCGCCGGCGCGCGTTGGCCGCGCATGGATCGCCTCGGTTGTCGGCTGCGGCGGGGTCGACGCCTCTCCGCCGCCGGCCGTGGCCGCGAACGCCTCCGGAGGGGCCTCGAGTGTGGATGCCGCGTGGGTCGCCGTGCGCCCCGCGGGGGCACATCCGCTGCTCGAGGCGCCGGCCCGCGTGGTCGGCGATCCGGATCGCCGCGCCTTCGTGTCCGTGGCCTCGCGCGCGCGGGTGATCCGGCTCTCGTGCGTCCCGGTGATCGCGTCACCGCCGGAGTGCCGCTGGTCGAGCTCGCGTACCCCGAGCTGGCCTCCACCGCCGCCAGCTACCTGGCCGCACAGGATTAGCTCGCCGCCTACGAGAAGCGTCGGGCACAGCTCGAGGCGCTGCGCGCCGATGGGCTCGCTCGCGTCGGCGACCTCTCGGCGGTGGAGGTCGAGCTGGCTCGGCTGCGCGGAGAACGCGAGGTCGCCGCGGCGAGCTTACGATCCGCGGGCCTCGACCCTGCGAGCGCACGCGGGCTCGTGGACTCGGGCGGCAAGAGCCGCGTGCGCGCACCGATCGATGGGACGATCGTGGCGACCGACGCCGTCGCCGGTCAGCTGCGCACGCCCGACGGGGGGCACCTCGTCGAGATCGCGCGCAGCGGAGGCCAGCGCGTCGAGGCACAGCTCGCCGTGCCGTTCCCGGCCCAGGCGGCGCTCGAGTTCGTGCCGCTCTCCGGGCCGGCGCACGCGGCGCACCTGATCGGTGAGGATCCTCACCGCGGCCCCGATGGGAGCCGGCGGATCTGGCTCGAGGTGGATGGCGAGCTCCCCACGGCGGACCCCGGGCGGATCCGGGCGCGCGTGGGGGACGATGTCGTCGCCGTGCCGGCCTCCTCGATCGCGCGTGACGGCGCGGGCGAGTTCGTCTGGCGTCGCGATGGCGATCGCCGGGTGCGCGCGGCCGTCACGATCCTGAGCCGTGCCGGCGCGGAGGCGCTGGTGCGTGGTCTGCAGGTCGGCGACCACGTGGTGGCGCGGAACGCCGGCGGCACGCCGTGATCGATCGCCTGATCGCCTGGTCGATCGAGCGGCGGTGGCTCGTGGTGATCGCGTGGACGCTCGCGGTGATCGGTGGCGTCGCCGCCGCCCTCAACCTCAAGCTCGATGCTTTGCCCGATCTGACGAGCCGTCAGGTCCAGGTGCTCACGCGCGCTCCAGGCCTCACGCCCGAGGAGGTGGAGCTGCGCGTCACCCGTCCGCTCGAGGTGGCCCTCGGCGGCCTGCCGGGCCTCGACGAGCACCGCAGCACCTCGCGCTACGGGCTCTCGGCCGTGACCGTGGTGTTCGACGACGACGTCGATCTCTATCGCGCGCGCCAGCTCGTGGCGGAGCGGCTGACCACGGTGCAGCTGCCGAGCGGCGTGGCGCCCCCCGAGCTCGGCCCGATGACGGGTGGGCTC
>JADKKI010000001.1:702500-739969 GCA_016720595.1 Myxococcales bacterium | reverse complement strand
GGTCACCGTCGTGGTGAACATCCGGCCGGTGAGAGACCAGCGCGGAGAGGTCATCTCGGCGATCAACTGCTTCTACGACATCACCGCACGCAAGAACGCCGAGAATCAGCTCGCCGACGCACTCGCCACCGAGCGCGAGGTGTCGGAGTTTCGCGAGATGTTCACTGGCATGCTCGGACACGATCTCGGTACGCCCCTGGCGTTTGATCAACCTGGCGGCCGCGATGCTGCTCGCGCGGCCGGCTGACGAAACTCGACACCAAGACGGTCAACCCGATCATCAACAGCGACTCAGAGGATGACGGCGGATGATCATCACAGCGGTCATTGATTCGACCCGCGCCCGCCCTGGCGGCGGTCTACGCCTGAAACGCGCTCCGATGGATCTGGATGCGTTGATTCGACGCGTCGTCGACGACCTGACGCGGCCGTCCAGATGAAGATCGACGGCGACCTGACCGGCATGTGGGACGAGGGCCGCTTGTCGGAGGTGATCTCCAATTCCGGATCGGCAACGCCATCCAGCACGCGACCTGCGATGGCGGTGATCGTCAGCGCGCGCCGACAGGACGGATGCGATCGTCGAGGTGCAATCAGGGCGATCCGATCCCGGCGGACATGCGCTTCCCTCATCCGAACCTCTCGCCGCGCACGCCAGCGGGAGAAGTCAGCAGCGGGGGAACTCCTCGGGCTCGGCCTGTAGTCGTCGTCAGATCGTGGCTTCGCACGGCGGCACCGAGGCAGCTCCGCCGACGGAACGACGACGTTCGTCGCGCATCCCAGCAGCGTCCGGTCACCGGACTGCAATGGCGACGTCGCAGGAAACGCTCTGCGCTCACCAGACGCGGCACGGCTGGGCGCGCACCATCGCCGTGCCCGGCTTGCACGAGAACGCCGTGGCGAACTCGGGCATGTTCGAGAAGCGGACCATCACCCGGAACTTGCCGATCGGGTGGGGGTCGCCCTGCACCATCCGGCGCTGCTCCTCGATCCTGATCGCATCACCGCGGGCCTGCGCCCACGCGATGAAGAACTGCTGATCGGCGTGAAGCCGTCGACCGTCGCCGCCGGTGTGGTCCGCTGCGCGATCTGGAACGCGCGGTACGCGACGTTGGCGCCACCAGGTCGCCGATCGATTCGCCGAGCACGAGCTTGCCGTTGTGGTGGATGCCGGGCTCGATGAAGTAGCTCTCGAACTGATCGACGATGCACTTGCCCTTGGCCTGGAACGCCTTGAGGTCGTCAGGCGACCACCAGTTCTCGAGCCGGCCCTGCGCGTCGAACTGGGCGCCCTGGTCGTCGAAGCCGTGGCTGATCTCGTGGCCGATGATCACGCCGATCGCGCCGTAGTTGATCGCATCGACCGCATCCATCGTGAAGATCGGCGGCTGCAGGATGCCGGCCGAGAACGATCTCGGTCAGCGAGGGTTGTAGTAGGCGTTCGAGGTCGGCGGCGTCATCCCCAGCGCCCGCGGTCCACCGGCTTGCCGACCGTCTTTGCGATCGTCGTCGAGTTCCAGGTCCTCGCGGCGATCACGTTGTCGAACATGGCGTCGGCCCGGATCGGGATCGCCTAGGTCCTTCCACTTGTCGGGGTAGCCGATCTTGGTGTTGACGGTCGCGAGCTTCTCGAGCGCCTTCTCGCGAGTCGCGTCGGTCATCCAGTCGAGGTGCTCGATCGTCTCCTTCATCCCGAGCAGCACGTAATCGACCAGCGTCTTCATCCGCGCCTTGGCCGGCGGCGGGAAGTACTTCTCGACGTACTTCTGACCGAGCGCCTCGCCGCGAGCAGCCGTCAGGTGAGCTCGGCGCACCGCTTCCAGCGCGGCTTCTGCTCCTGCACGCCCTGGAGGAACCGGTCGTTGAACTCGAACTGCTCGTCGACGAACGGCTTCGACAACGGGAGCGCCATCGCATCGGTGGTGGAACGCCAGGTAGCTCTTCCAGTCGGCGATCGAGGTCCGCGTCAGCTGGCGCTGGACCTCCTTGACGAAGGTCGGCTGCTCGACGTTGAGCGGGACCACCGGCGGTGACCACCGCCGAGGAACTTCGTCCAATCGAACGCGGGCGACAGCTTCTGGATCGCCGACCGACATCTTGTGATCGGTCGCCGCGGATCGCGCAGCGCCACATGTCGAGAGAGGCCTTCGCGAGCTTGGTCTCGAGGGTCGAAGGTCGCCTTGGCCCTCTGCTTCGCCGCGGCCTCGGCAACACCGGCGAGCTGGAAGCAGCTTGGCGACGTGGACGACGTACTTCGCCCGTGCGTCGGCGAACCGCTTCTCGGCTTCTCGTAGTAGTAGCGGCACGGGGATCCCCTGGCGATCGAGGTCGCCGATCATCGCCACGACACCTGCGCGGTCCTTGATGGCCGCGATCTTGCCGAGCATCGGCACGATCGGCCCGGCGCCCAGCTGGTCGGCCTTCGCCTCGTCCATACAGGCAACGTAGAAGTCGCCGATCAGCTGCTCGACACTGCCGGTCTTCCAGTCGCGCTTCGCCGCGACTGATCGAGGATCTCGCGCAGCTGGCCCGGCGTCCTCACCCGACTTCCAGCGTCGGCTCCAGCGCGCCATCGACGCCGGGATCGGGTTGGCCTTGCGCCAGGACCCGTTGCCGTACTCGAAGAAGTCAGTGCACGGAGCGACGCTCCGATCGAGGTCATCGAGATAGACGCCGTGGTACGGCGCTGATGAGGCTGGCGACGTCGGCGCCGCCTGGAGACCGGGCACCGCGGCCGGGCAGGTGCCACGGCGGGCGTGGTCGCGACGTTGGTCGCGGGCGAGCTACAGGCGGCGACCGCGAGGGCGAGCAGCGAACGCTTCATGCCCCTGCATCGCACAGGCGTCATCGAGTCACCAGCGTCGGCGAGCACGAGCCCGCAACATGGCGCGCCCGACCGTGTCCTGGCGGGGCATGGGCCTCACAGCGCACCTCCACAGGAGCCACACCATCGCAAGGGTCGGCGTGATGGGGCTACTACTGGTCGGGGTCGCCCGAACTGCCTCAGCCGGCGAGGATCCCGCCGTCGCGCCGGCGGCACCCACCACACTCGACGACGTTCCCTGGGAGGGCGGAGAGCCCGCCGAGTTCGAGACCTGGCGTAGCGGCCTCTCACCCGGCGATCGCCGCGAGGTCACGCGCCGCTGTACTGCCGCTGCGACCGAGCCGCTCGATGTCTGCCACGGCATCGGACCGCTCGGGGTCCCGCGGCCGCCGGAGCCGCCCGATCCGCCGACCGCCGATCCAGCAGCGTGGGATACCGCCCGCGCGAGCTGGCTCGCAGCGCTCGATCCCCCGCAGCGGGCGTACGTCGCGAAGCAGTGCCAGCGTGCGCGCAACGCGTACACCACCCTGTGTGGCGGCACGCCTCCCTCCGCGCCCACGACCGAGGATGCCCCCGCGTATCAGCGCTGGTACCGGGCGCTCTCGATGCGTGATCGAGCGTGGGTCGATCGGCAGTGCCGTGCGCATCCCGCGGACCCGGACCCCGCGTGCCTGGGGATCGGCCCCCTGCACCTACCAACCCCACCGAGCCTCGTACGAGCGAACTCGCGAGCGAAGTGGGAGGCCTGGTATGCGAGCCTGACCCCGGCGCAGCGGCGCTATCACGAGCGCTTGTGCGGGATGAAGCCGCGCACGCACCCAGACGAGCCGAGCGCCGCAGAGCTCGAATACGCGTACACCACGCTGTGCGGCGCGACACCGCTGGTCGCCGTGTTCGACAGCAACGACGTCCACTATCAGCGCGGCGGCGAGTTCGCGTTCACACCTGGCGCGCCGATGCCGACCGACTGGCCCACGGCCGCCACCCCATGGCTCGCACGTGATCTCGATGGCGATGGTGCGATCACCAGCGGCGCCGAGCTGTTCGGCAGCAGCACCGCACTTCCCGACGGTCGGATCGCCCGCGAAGGGTTCTCGGCGCTCGCCGGGCTCGACGCGAACCACGATGGGCGGATCGACGCCGCCGATCCGTCGTACGCGACCTTGCTGTTGTGGTCGGATCGCAACGGCGACCGTCGATCTTCAGCGGACGAGCTCGAAGCGCTCGCCCATCGCATCGTAGCGATCGAGCTGTCCTCTCGCCCCTCCACGCGGTGCGACGACCGACACAACTGCGAGGGTGCTCGCGCGCAGATGCAGATCCGATCCGGGGACGGCACCGTGCGCGACGGCGCGATCGTCGATGTGTATCTGCCGTTTCAGCTGCCGTGACGACAGCTTCCCCGTCCGTCAGAGGTGATCGCCCACAGCGCGTCGAGCTGGGTGCGCACGCTGGCGAGCTCTGCAGCGAGCGACGCATCGTGTTCGGCCTCGGCGAGAACGCTGGTGAGCTCGTCGCGCCGTGCCGGTGACAGGCGCTCTGCGATCGCGATCAGCAGCAGCGTCACCGCCTCGGCGCGCTCGGCACCGACGGCCTTCTCGACCCGTGAGAACACGGTCAGGTTGCGGACGGCATCGCGAGCCGCTCCGATCGCGGCCAGGTGTGCGGGGCTCTCCGGCACGCGCACGGTGAGGTGTGCCGCGACGGGAACCAGCGCGGCGGCCAGCTCCTCGATCCCGGCCGTGGGACCGAGCTCCTCGACCACAGCACACAGCCGGCGCGCGAGCCCCTTCAGGTCCTCGCCTTCGCAGCTGAGGGTGAACCCGAGCGACACGCCCTGGCCACGACGCTGCAGCGCGATCCATCCGCGTGATCGACCCGTCGTTGGATCGATCGCGTGCATCGCCTGCCACAGACGCTCGGCGGAGATCCAGTGTGGCGGATACTTGAACCGCGCCACGTCGAGCACGAGGACCAGGTCTCGCTCGGCGTGGTATCCGCCGATCGGCGAGAAGTGCCCACTGCCCGTCTGATCGAGGCCCGCGCGATCATACGAGGCGATCACCACGCCCTGCCCTCGCGCTGCGGTGATCAGCGATGACCGCCACGTCGCGAGGTCGCTGGTCTCCGCTCGAAACAGGTCGACCGCGGCCCCATTGCACCTCGCGAGGCACGCGACCTCATCGAGGTCGAGCCCGCGTCGCCGGATCTCGTCGAGCGAGACACAACAGTCCAGGAGCTCCTCGGAGAACCAGCGCCATGGGCCCTTCCAGAGCCGCCCCGGATCGATCGCGAGCGCGTTGAGCGCGACCACCAGCGAGCCGAGCCCGCAGAACTCGGGTTCCGCCTGCGTGTGAAACTGCTCGGCCAGCCTGAAGTAGCCGTCGAGGCCACCTGCGGCGAGCGCTTCGGCAAACAGCTGGCGACCCGCCGGCGAGGAGAACTCGGTCGCGTCCGAAGGAAGTGGTCGCCTGTAGAGGGTCTGGTTCACGGCTTTGTCCTTTCGAGGTGTAGCACCGCTCGGCAGGCCCTTCGCGCCGCAGATGCGAGCTGCGCCGGCGTGCCCGGCAGAACCAGGGCCTGTGCGCTCGTCTTGGTGATCATCGGCTGACCCCGTTCAGGTCCCGTGCCGTCGCAAGCCCTCGGTCTCGCTGCGGCGACGACCGGGCTCGCGACAGCTGTCCGGACAGGTGTCCGGACGCGCCAGACAGGCGTCCGGGCCGTGTTACTACCTGAGTGCCGCGATGAGCGACTCCGACAGCCCGGTCCCCGCCAACACCGAGGAAGCCGCACACGATCTTCAGGATCGCCTGGCTCGCTTCGCGCGGGCGGTGTTCGTGGTCACCCTGGTGATCGGCCTCGCGTCGCTGGGCGTCGGTCTCGTGACGCACGGTCAGGTTCACGGCGGCGATGCCGCGCATCACGAGCTCGTTCACGCGGGCGCACTCACCCTCGCGTTTGTGATGTGGATCCGCTGCCGTGGAAAGCCCCTGAGCCTGCCCACGCTCGAGATCATCGATGCGGGCTTCACCATCGCAGAATGCGTTCTCTACTCGCTGCTCGGCTTCACCTCGTCGCTCAGCTTCGGGGTCGGCCTCACCGTGATGCTCGCGATGACGTACACGCTGGTCGGCCGCTCGATCCTCGTCCCCAGCGCGTTCTCGCGAACGCTGTGGATCAGCGCGCTCGGTGCCACGCCCGCGGTGGTCTACTTCCTCGTGACCGGGACGCCCGTGGGCTCCGTCGACAGCCAGCACATCTTCGAGGTGTTCGCGACCATGTGGTGCACGTTCGCCGTGGTCACCGCAGCCGCCAATTCGCGCCAGCTCTATGGCCTCCGCGCGAAGATCCTCGAGATCGGGAAGCTCGGCCAGTACACCCTCGAGGAGAAGCTCGGCGAGGGCGGCATGGGCGTGGTCCACCGCGCCACGCACGCGATGCTGCGGCGCCCCGCCGCGATCAAGCTCTTGCTCAAGGTCGCGCCAGCGAGAAGGACCAGGCGCGGTTCGAGCGGGAGGTCCAGCTCACGAGTCGGCTCCGCCACCCCAACACGATCTCGATCTTCGACTACGGCCGCACCGCCGACGGCGTCTTCTACTACGTGATGGAGTACCTCGACGGGATGGACCTCGATCGGCTGGTACGCGCCATCGGGCCCGTCGAGCCCGCGCGCGCCATCCACATCCTCGTTCAGGTCAGCGGCGCGCTCGCCGAAGCGCACGCACTCGGCCTCATCCATCGCGACATCAAGCCCGCGAACATCGTGCTCACGGAGCGCGCGGACGAACCAGACGTCGTCAAGGTGGTCGACTTCGGGCTCGTACGTTCCCTCGACAACGCGAACAACGAATCCGTGGCGGCCAATGTCGTCACCGGAACCCCGATGTACCTGTCTCCGGAGGCGATCTCCGCGCCGGAGACGATCGACGGACGGGCTGACCTCTACGCCGTCGGTGCGGTCGCCTACTTCCTGGTGACCGGCCAGCACGTGTTCGAGGCGGGCACCATTCTCGAGCTGTGCAGCAAGCACCTCATCACGCCGCCGATCGCTCCCTCCGTGCGACTGGGCAGGCCGGTCCCCGCGGATCTCGAGGCGATCATCCAGCAGTGTCTCGCGAAGGAGCGCGACGATCGTCCTGCCTCGGCCGTGGCGCTCCGAGCCGCGCTGCTCGCCTGTGCGGACGCTCCGAAGTACGACGCGCAGGCAGCTCGCCGGTGGTGGGCCGCGCGACGGGCGGCATCGCCAGGGCCGGCGAATCCCGGCCCGATCTCGACGTCTGCTCCCACGATGGCCATCGACCTACGGGGCCGGCACGACGCGGACGAACGTCCGGCGTAGGCCGAGCACACCAGCGCCTTCAACCCACGCTCCTCGGATCTTCGGACGTTGCGCGATCGGCTGTAATGGCCAAGCCCTTGCAGCGTCGTCCTCGCATGAAGACGGCATGCCACCAGGTCGCGCTCCCCACCGCTCCAGCCACCACGGATCTCGCGTCGCTGTACGCGGCACGGAGTGGTCCCACTCCGTCCACGACGACGACGCGGGAACCGCAGGAGGTGCACGTCACCCTCGAAGCACGCGAGACCCAGTGGGAGTTCGCCCCGGGACGCACCGTGACGGCGTGGGGATACCAGGGCCTCGTGCCCGGCCCGGTGATCGTCGCCTACGTCGGTGACACGCTCGTCGTGCACCTGAAGAACGACCTCCCGGAGCCAACGGTGATCCACTGGCACGGGCTGCGGCTGCCCGCGTCGATGGACGGGACCGAGTCGGTGCAGCTGCTGGTGCAGCCGGGCGAGACGTTCGAGTACCGCTTCGTGCTCCCCGATGCCGGGACGTTCTGGTACCACTCGCACGCCAACGAGACGGTGCAGATCGAGCGCGGCCTGTACGGCGCGCTGATCGTGCTCGGCCCGGACGAGCCGACGTTCGATGCCGACCGCGTGCTCGTGCTCGACGACCTCAAGCTCGACCGCAAGGGACGCATCGCGAAGACCGCGCTCTTCGATCGCCACAGCGGTCGCGAGGGCCAGGTCCTGATGATCAACGGCCGCGCCGACCAAGCGTTCGAGATCGCGGCCGGCCAGATCGAGCGGTGGCGCATCGTCAATGCGTGCAGTGCTCGGTACGTGCGCCTGTCCTTCGGCGGACGCCCGTTCCGCATCATCGGCGCCGACGGTGGTCTGCGCGAGTCCGCGATGACCGTCACCGAGACGCTGCTGACGCCGGGTGACCGCGTCGAGATCGCGGTGGGCCCCTTCGAGGACGAGGGCGCGGAGATCGCGATCGAGTCGCTGAAGTACCGGCGCACGATGATGAAGTGGCCGCGTCGGGTGCAGTGGGGCACGTTGCGTGTCGGTCCGCGCGCGCCGTCGGTGGCCTCGATTCCAGCGACCCTGGCGACCGTCGTTCCGCTCGTCCCTCCGGGACCTGCCACTCCGAATCGGATCGTCCGGCTGGGCGCGCGCATGACGTTCCACGGCCACGACTGGCTGATCAATGACGAGACACACCACCACGACGCGCCGGTGAAGGTCGGCGAGCTCCAGATCTGGAACATCGTCAACGAGACCGGGATGGACCACCCGTTCCATCTGCACGGCTTCTTCTTCCAGGTCATCGCGCTCGACGGCGTCAGGACGGAGCCGACCTCCTGGGAGGACACCGTCAACGTCGTGGGCAAGCAGACCGTCACGATCGCGTTCCGTGCAGACGATCGGCCCGGCACGTGGATGTACCACTGCCACATCCTCGAGCATCACGCGGCCGGCATGATGGGCCACTTCGAGGTCGTGCGATGATGACGCGACTACGATCCATGTTCTGCCCGCGGTTCTGCCGGGCGTTTCGCATCGCCATGCTGGTGTTCGCGTTCCTTGTGCCCCCGGCGCTCGCGGGCATCGTGACGCTGTACACACGGATGCAGGGCGCGGAAGCCCTCGATCCCGCCGCGCGCGGCGACGTCCCGACACCGGCACCACGCCCGCCCACGACCCAGCGCCGGCTCGCGGTGATCGTCGCCGGCAATCGCGGCACCGAGATCACCGATTCGCTGCCGCTGATCGAGCTCCTCGAGGCGAGCGGAGCGTTCGAGGTGCGCGTCGTCGCGCCGCGCCGGATCCTCTCGCCGTTCAAGAGTTCGGGGTTCGCGTCGGCCGCACTCGACTTCTTCCCCGACCTCGGCTTCGACGACTACGACCGGCTGGTCGGGCGGACGCCGGATCTCGTCGTCGTGCCGTACATCATGGCCTGGCAGAACGAGGACGCCGCCGTGGTCCCGTGGATCCGCGCGCACGTCGGTCCCCACACGACGCTGATGTCGATCTGCGCCGGTGCCGAGCTCGCCGCGGCGACGGGCCTGTTCGAAGGCCACCGCGCAACGGGGGACTACGCGCTGATCGACCGGCTGACCGATCAGTATCCCGGCATCCAGTACGAGCGCGACGTCCGGTGGGTGCGCGACGGGAACCGCATCTCGTCGGGCACGCTCACCGCGGGTCTCGACGCGACCCTGGCCGCCATCGACACGCTCGCCGGGCGCGACGCGGCGCTCCGGGCGGCCGCCGCGACCTCGTATCGTCAGGTCCAGTTCCTCGACGACCCGCGTGCACCGGTGTCGGTGAGCCTCGTCGGGCCCGCGCTCGAGCTCGCGTACCGCTGGGAGCGCAGCCGCGTCGCGGTGGTGATCGGAGACGGCGTCGCCGAGTCTGCGGTGGCGGCGCTGGTCGACGCCTACGCGGCGACGCTGACGACCGACGCCGTCACGGTCTCGATGTTCGACGGACCGATCACGACGCGTCATGGGTTGCGCTTGCTCGCGCGAGGCACCACCACGGAACTTCACCGCTATGACTCGATCGCGTTCGCGACGGCCGATCACCCGGGCGTATCCAGCTATGACGCTGCGATCACCGAGGTCGCGCGAAGCCACGGCCGTCCGATGGCGCGCGTCGCCGGGCGGCTCATCAACTACCCGACCTCCCACCTCGATGTCGGCGGCGGGATTCCGGTCGGCGTGACGATGATCCTCCGCGCGGTCCTGCTGGGCCTCGCCGGGGTCGGGATGTTGCTGCTGTGGCGACGCTCGCGCTCGCGCTCCCTGGTGAACGCGCCGGCACGCCCGACCGTATCGCTCCGACTCGGCCGCTCCGCCGGA
Organism: Myxococcales bacterium; assembly: GCA_016720595.1. GTDB lineage: Bacteria > Myxococcota_A > Polyangia > Haliangiales > Haliangiaceae > JABFXX01. The sequence continues at coordinate 729,988 of JADKKI010000001.1, read as the reverse complement.
GCCTATCTCGCCTCGTCCGCTTCGGGCCGGATGCCGGTCATCGCCGCTCGCCGGTAAGCGATCCGTCTCGCAGCGCGCGGCGGGTGGTGGTAACCAGGAAGATCACGTGAAGCATCGAGCCGTATGCCACGGTCTTCTGGCCCACCACCTGGATCATGTGGCCGCTCGGCGTATCGAGGCGCGGGCCGGCGACGACGAGCCCCACGTAACCCATCACGAGCGCGAGGTAGGCGAGGTTCGCGGCGATCCGTGCCCCGCCGACACCGTTTCTCCACATCGCGTACGTGATCGTCGCGACGTAGCACGGGAGGAGACCGAACCCGGCCAGCACGAACGTGTTGTGCGCGTCCAGCGCGCGGTCGAACGGCGTTGCCGCGACGCCGAGGAAGGCGAGCCCCGAGAGGGTGGCGAACACGGCGCTGGCCTGGCCCGCGATCCGCGCGCGCCCGCGCTCGAAGGCGAATCCGCGCCAGGTCCAGCCGAACGCGACGATCGACGTGCCCACGGTCGCGAGCGAGATCGCGAACAGGGCGCACGACGGATAGTTCGCGCGGCCCGAGAACGCGTGGGTCATCCCGAGGTCCGAGAGGAAGTTGCCGGTGAACTGGTAGTGCGGCGTGGATCGATCGAACCACGTGCCACCGGCGTAGAGCACCATCGCGATCGGCGTCAGCACGACGAACTGGATCGCCGCGTAGCGCAAGACACCCGCGAGGCGATACGCCGACATCTCTGCGATCCTACTGCCCCGAGCTACGGTGCGCCGGAGCCCCGGTTGGGAGTCGCGAGGAGCTGACGGCGAGGCGCCTTCAGTGATGGAATCCCGACGGTTCCCCGTGCAGGATCGCGGCGTTAGAGGTGGCGTGGCGATTGCGTCTTGCTGGGTGCAGATGCGCTCACTTGTCCTCTCGTCGCTGGTCCTCTGTGCTGCCGGTTGCCAGACGTTCGTCGACGCCGAGGCGAACGGCAACGGCACCCAGGTCGGCGATCCCACCCAGCCCGTGCGGCGGGCGTTCGTCGGCGCGTCGCTGATCCCCACCCTCGATGCGCGCTATGGCCTCAACCCGATCGCCGCGGGCGGTTCGAGCACCCTCTCGATCCGGTACAACGACGTCTCCGGCCTCGACGTCATCACCGATGGCGGGCCCGCGACGCTCACGCTCGACAACGATTCGGGCGGCGACCGCGCGTTCCGCGTCACGACGACACCGACACCGGGGACGACCACGATCACGATCCTCACGAACGAGCTCGAACCGAGCGACTGGGCGCTCGAGCCCACGCCGGTGACGAGTGTCGAGGGGCTGCCCGACGTCACCTGTCGCCGCGCGAGCGCAAGCACGCTCGCGTTCACGGAGTCCGCGCAGCGCGTTTCGCTTCGCGCTCAACGGACCGGACGCCGCGAAGTGGACCGATCTGCTCGTCGACGGCACGCTCGCGGTCGACAACATCGCCCTCACCGCCCTCGCATGGGATCACTTCCAGCTGCCGGCAGGCGCGGCGACGCACCACGTCACGGCCACTGCCGCGTCGTTCGGATCCCGTACGTTCGACATCGAGGTCGTCGACGCGATCGACCGCATCGAGTCGCTCGTCGAGGGGACGCCCGTCGTGAACGGCTCGATGACCGTGTGCTTCTTCGCGCACCGCGGCACGCGCGAGGTCTACGTGCCGTACGCGATCACGCCTCCCGCGGCGTGGCGTACCAGAGCCTTCGCAACTGCACGCGCGTCCTTCCCGAGACCAGGGGGCCACTACGAGGTGACAGCGACCGCCCTCGGCCTGTCGCAGACCGCCTCGTTCGACGTGCCTGAGTGCAGCGCGTGAGTCGACTCGCCTTCGAGTCCGCCTCCAGGATCAGGTAGGATTGCGAATGATCGAGATCTTCGTGCTCGTGAAGTTCTGCAAGCGGCTTGCAGAGATCGCTCGCGAGAAGCATCGCCCCGGCTCGTGGGGCGCGCTCGGCGCACTCGGCTGGATCGGCGGCGAGATCATCGGCGCCCTCCTCGCGTCGAGAGGTCACGGCGACAAGGGGAGCGTGTACGTCATGGCGCTCCTGTGCGGCGGGATCGGCGTGGCCCTGGCGTACGCGGTCGTGCGGTCGCTGAAGCCGCTGCCCGATCCAAACTTCCCGAGCGCCCGCGTCGTCTAAGGTCGGCCCAGCGCCTGAACCGGCGCGGGTTCCGGGTATCCTGAGCGGGTGCCGCGTGACGACGAGTTCGCGCAGACCGCGACGGCGCCGGGAGCCCCGGCCGCGGGTGCCGAGACCCTCGCGAGTGGCCCCGGCTCGTCACAGGTGGTCACTCAGACCAAGCTAGGGCGGTTCGAGCTCGAGTCCGTGCTCGGCAAGGGCGGCATGGGCGTGGTGCACGCCGCGTACGATCCCGAGCTCGAGCGGCGCGTGGCGGTGAAGGTGTTGCACGGCAAGAATGCCGATGCGAGCGCACGGCTGCTGCGCGAGGCCCGCGCGATGGCGAAGCTGTCGCACGCGAACGTGATCACGGTGTTCGAGGTCGGCACCGCGGACGGCGAGGACTTCGTCGCGATGGAGCTGATCGAGGGCGGGACGCTCGGCGAGTGGCTCGAGAGCACGAGGCCGCGGCCGCGCGACGTGATCGCGGCGTTCGTGGCGGCGGGCCGCGGCCTCGCTGCGGCGCACGCCGAGGGCTTGGTCCACCGTGACTTCAAGCCGAGCAACGTGCTGCGGAGCCGGAGCGGCCGGATCGTGGTCACCGATTTCGGGCTCGCGCGCTCCGAAGGAGCCGACGGTCGCTCGTCACGGCCGACGCTCGATCTGCGGCAGCCGGCCGCGGCGCCGGCCCTGACCAAGACCGGCAGCCTGCTCGGAACGCCCGCGTACATGGCACCGGAGCAGTGGCGCTTCGAGGCGGTGACCCCGGCGACCGATCAGTTCGCCTTCTGCGTGGCGCTGTGGGAGGCGCTGAGCGGCAAGCGGCCGTTCGTCGGCGCCACGCTCGAGGATCTCCGCGAGGACGTCCTCGACGGGCCGGCGGATCTCGACGACGCAGCGCTGCCCCGTACGTTGCGGCCGGTGCTGCGCCGCGGGCTCGCGATCGATCCCAAGCACCGCTGGCCATCGATGAACGGGCTCCTCCACGCGATCGAGCGCACCAGCTCTCGCCGATCGATCGCGGTGCTCAGGGGCGTCGGCCTCGCAGCCACCGGCATCGTCATCTACGTGATCCTCCCGCCCGCCACGACCCCGAGTTCGGCCTGCGCGCAGCCCGCCATCGATCCCGACAGCGTGACGCTGACGGCCGGCGCGAAGCCCCCACGTCGAACGATGGCGAGCCGCGCGCGCTTCCGCGTGCGAGGCCAAGCGAGAGGTGCGCGGTGCGCGGCTCGCGTGCCTCGATGGTGTGTTCGCACGGATCGCCGACGCGTTTCATGATCGAGCTCCGGGCCCGGATGCACTCACCGACGAGCTGGTGGATCCCGGCGCATGCGAAGCCGATCAGCCGCCGCACCTGCTGACGACGATCGACGGTCCACTCTCGAGTGCGTTCGCGGTGCTCGCGAAGGCGAAGGACAGCGGCAACGCGATCGACAGCGAGCTCGCCGCCGACACCCAGCCACCGTGCGTGCGAACCGTCGCGCTGCTCGCCGCGCGCGTCGGCCTCGACCCTGCGTACGCCCCGATCACGTCCAGGCCGCCTTCGCGACCTCCACCGGAGAGCGCGCGCCACCCTCCGCCGTGTCGAGGAAGCCGCCAAGCAGTTCCCGAGCGACGCGGAACCTCACCGGGCTCGCCGCGATCCAGGCCGACGTAGCCCTCGAGGCGGGGCGGCCCGGCGATGCGATCGCCGGCTACGAGACCGTGCTGTCCCGCCACGCCGCCGCGGGTCGTAGGCAGCCGAGCTCCGACATCGCGTTCGAGCTGATGAAGATCCATCTCGATCGGTCGATCCCGGAAGACCTCGATGCCGTGATGGCGCTCGCCGATCGGTACCGTGCCCGCGCACGCGAGGTCGGGCGCGGCGCAGGGGTCGCAGCGCTCGCAGCACGCGCCCGGTGGAGGCTCGGGGACATCGACGCGGCGAACCTCGAAGCCCGTGACGCCGGATCGGCGTACAGCGGAGCGGCGCTGATCGACTCGGAGTTCGAGCCGCAGAACGTCAAGGGGGCGGCAAGCCCGTGGCCAACGCGAGAAGGGTCGTCGCGGGCCCGGCTGTGGCGACGACGTCGAGCTGTCCTCGCCGGTCCTGGCGATCGCGACGACTGTCGAGACCACGACCAAGGCCGACGGCACCTTCGAGCTGGTGGGGCTCGAAGATGGCGATGGCGAGCAACGGCGATCAGGGTCCGCTGCCGGCGGGCGCTCACCCTCGATGACGCTCAGGCTCGGGCCGACCTCGACCGTCGAGGGAACGTCGTGCTCGGCGGCGAACCTTCAGTCGGGTACGCGTGGCGATTCACATCTATGGAGACAAGGCCTCGCAGCTCCATGCCGGGCCGGTCGATCGAGATGGGCACTTCAAGCTCTCGCGCATCCCCGCAAGCACGAGATCACCGCCCTGCTCCCCCGATGATACGGACGCCCCCAGTACTTCGACGTGACCTCGCCGGTGATCACCGGGGTTCAGGCCAAGCTCGCCACGAAGCAGTCCTCGAACCGCGTGCTCTACATCATCGGCCGCTCCGAAACCGCGAACCCGCCGACGCGGCGATGGCGTTCGTGTTGCGGGAGCCCATCCGAACACCAAGGGGAACCGTCCGCGAGCTCCTGCGCCTCGGTAACGCCACGACGCTTCGCGCTGGCCAGCGGGATGCCGCGCAGCTCGCACCCGCGTTCACGGGCCACCTCGAGGCCGACGATCTGACCGGCGAGCTGACCGCTCGACCCGACGAGGATGTCACGATCTGCGCGGTCGAGCTCTCGAGGAAGCTGCTCGCCACCATCACGTCTCCCGACGACGCCGTCCGTTTGCTCGGAGACGGCGATGCCGGCTGCCGTGGTGTCGCCGGATCAACCGCTCGCCGTCGTCATGATCCCGGCGGTCAAGCGCCGCTGATCGGAGAACCCGTCCGCTCGGCCTACCGGCAGTTGGGCAACCTCGACAGCACCTCCACGCGGTCGGCGAGGTCCTCGATCCGCAGCGCACACCGTTGTTGCTCCACGCGCGCCCGGAGGCAACCGGCGCGTTCCTCCGCTGGACTGGCGTTCTCGGCGATCCAGCGCTCGGGACGCTGCTCACACCGCAGCATCACGCGCTCGGCGCTGTAGGGCGGTCTCGGACGATCGAACACCTGCTTGTTGGAGGCGACCTGGTACGTCGCGATCCCGAGATCGGCAGCCGCGGCGAGGCCGAAGATCACAGCGCCGGCTGCGTACTCGGTGGGCGTCGTGCAGTCGTTCTTCACCGAGACGAAGCTCTCATCTGCGGGCGCCCTGCGGTGGCACACCGTCATCCCGGTGTTTGCCTTGCTCGCCGAGGCGTACGCGACTCCAGCCTGAAGCGCGACCGAGAGGAGGATCACGGCGGCCTGAGCCCGCGGCGCTCGCCCCTTGGCCATGCCGTTCACCATCATGCTCCCACAACCTGTCGCGGTTGCGAGGGCGAGGGCGAAGGCGCGGCTCCATGCGAGAGCTCTGTGGGAAGGTTGCAGGGCGAAGACCGAGGACATCGGTTCGCGATTCAACGCAATCGGCAGGCCACGCCGCGAGGCCCGTCTGGGTGCGCCAAGCGCCCGGAAGGCCGACCAACAATCTGGGTCCCGTCAGCTCGTTGACACGCCGCCAACCACTCGGAGCCCTGGGCCGTTCGATTTCACCCGATCGTCGCCCGGTCCGGTCACCCAAAGGTCAGGAGGCCGGGGAGTCGTTTCATCATGCGGACCTATGCAGCAACGCGTGCCACGGCTGCGCGCCGCTGGATGAGCCGCGGCTGACTTGGACTGTCGGCTGTTCATCGCACCAGCCGAAGCCGTTTCCCGTCATAGCGGTTTCGAAAACACTAACCGATCCCCGGATCCCGGATCCCTGCCCGGCCACCGCGGCGGCTGACGGCCGCGCGAGCTCCGCTTGCCGGACCGCAGGCGCTCGCCGCGCCGGGCGTGGAACTCAGAAGCGGCCAGCGATCGCGAGGCCCGGCGCGCGTCCCAGGAGGGGCGCGATCGAGAACGACGCAGCCTCCTCGAGGCGCTCGTTGTGCCGGCGAGCGGCGCCCGGTGCGGTCCAGATCTCTCGGAGCATCGAGCCGCTGTAGAGGACGACGGCGGCCGAGCCGAGAATGCCGAGCGCCGCGGCGCCGCCGCCGCCGCCTCCGCCTCCGCTGTCAGAGAGCGCGAGCGAGAACGCGGGAGGCAAGGTGACCGCGGCGATGCCACCGCTGATGAGGCGCCACTTGAGCCCCGGGTTCCAGCCGTGGCCTGCGTGAATGTGGCCGCTCGTTGGACCGACGAGCGTCAGCACCACGCCCGAGTGATGACACCGATCCGCCACGTGTCACTCGCTCCCCTCGTCGTAGTGCGGCGCGATGTCCGTCGCTGTCACGAGCAGCGTGATGCCAACGGTCGTGAGGCCGAGTGAAAGTGCACCGGCCACGAGCGGCGATTTCGGAGACCCGAGCTGCGCCGAAGTCAGCGGCGCCTTCGCAGTCGATTGCTCCCTTGTCGGCGCTGCGGTGCCATGAACCATCGGGGCGACGGTAGGGTCGGCGGCAGGTTCCACTGCTGGCACCAGGGTGGGCTCCGTCGAGGCCGGCGGTTCGGTCGGCGTCGGATCTGCGGGGCTGCGCGGAGGCACGCGACGTCGTCCTGAGCAGCCCCCATGCAAACGCAACCAACGCCTGCCTCATCACTGCATCCAGGAAGGCCGGGACGGGCCGGTTTCAGCTTCACACGTTCTTCACGGGCGATTCGACCCGTGCTGGGCCCCCCACCGGGATGCGAGATCCCGAAGGATCAACCTGCCGACCCAGCGTGACAGGGTCGAGGGGCAAAGCCCCACTTGCCACCGGATACGTACGTCCCTGAAATCACGCACCGATGTCGTGGTCCTGTGCGTGCAATGAGACCCAGCATGCTTCCAACAATCGATCTCTCGACGGTGTTCGTGGTGCTGGCTCTGACTGGGCGACCGGCGGGTTCTGGACCGGCCGCACGCGGTTGATGAGGAACGCCCGAGCGCTCGGGGTCGAGCTGGGGGACCGGCGGGTTCTGGACCGGCCGCACGCGCGAGGAGCAAGAGAACCCGCGCGGCTCGCGCGATCGCTAGTCGGGAACGGCCTCAGGAGCAGTGGCCGATGCCCTGCTCGCCATCGCTGTACTGAAAGCGATCGACACAGCTCGAGCCGGCGCAGCACGGATCGTCGGGCGGGTTGGCGTTCCCGCAGGTCGCTCCCGTCGGATTGCAGCGCGGCTGCTCCGGCGCCGGGGCGGCGCTCTCGGCGGGCGCTTTCTCGGCGGCGGGCTCGGGTGAGGGCTCGACGGGCGGATCGCCTTCTTCGGTCTGGATCGGGGACGACACCGGCGACTCATTCCACGCCGGTGACACCGCTGCCGACGCAGCGCCTGGTTTCTTGCCGGGGCGCGTACCAGCTTGCGGCGCCGCGGTGGTGCGCGCGGCCCGATGTGCGTCGTCGGCGCGCTTCTGCTCGGCCGCGGCCAGCGGTGCCAGGCGCGCTCTCGCCTTCGCCGCCTGACGTCCGAGCTTCGACCTCGGTCAACGCGGGTGCTGAGGGGACCGCGCGCTTCTGCACCTTCAGCTGCGTCGCGTTCGTCACGCCGCCGATCTTTCGCGTCTCGGCGGCGAGCTGGCAAACCGGAGTCGCCTCGGAGACGCCGCTCGTGGCCGTGGCCAAAGCGCCGATCGAATGCGCCCGACCTTCTCGAACCCCGCGAGCGCCGCGGCAGGCGCTGCTGCCAGTCGAACGACCGCTCCAGCACCGCGATCCCGGAGCATCGCGGCCTTGTCGCCGGCCTTGACCGCGAGGTCCGAGATCTGACGCTTGGTTCGCGCCAGCGCCTTCAGCATCTGCGGCCCCGTCAGCGCGCCCGACTTCGTCGGGATCTTGTCGGTCTCGCGCAACATCCCCGCCCGGAGCGCGACGTTGAGCTGCAGCGACATCCCATCGATGAACTGTCCGAGAGCCCCTGCCACCGCGCCGGCATCTCCGGGGCTCGTGTCGAGCCGCTTCCTCGCCTGTGCAACGGCCTCCTGGAACTGGTCGGTCGCGCCCTCGTCTTTGCGCCAGGTCTCCATCTGGTCGCTCAGCGACGGCCCGCTCGGCTTCTTCTTCGGCGTCGCGGCTGCAGTCCCCCACCACGAGCCACACGAGCAGACCAGCGAGGTCGCGCATGGCCGGATGCTAGACGATTCCTCGAGAGAAGCCGAGCAAGCACGTAGGCGACGATCGAGCTAAGATCGGTGGGCGATGTACCGGGTCTTGATCGCCGTCATCTGCATCGCGGCCGCGGGCGGGCTCGGCTACGCAGCATTTGCCGAACGCTGGCTCGAGAACAAGGCGCCTTCGCGTCAGGTCGCGTTCTCGTTGCTGTCCTCGAAGCGCTGTGATCGGCGAGCCGGTAAGCACCACGTGCGAGTCGAAGTCCAACAGCGAGCTGATGACAGAGCTCACGATGCACGAGAAAGAGGACGCCTCGATGGCGTTCGCCACCACTGGTCAGGCGACCTCGGGATGTCGCCCTCTCGGCCTCATGCCGCTCCTCTGCGCCGGGTACCTTGGTCGTCAACAAGCGGAACCTCCGGCCCCAACGGACCGGCAGCACCTGGCGCTCATCGCGCTCATGCTCGCCGTGATCGCCGCCACCGTCTTCGTCAAGACGAAGCCGGGTGGGCCAGCCGGCGTCGAGCGGGGACCCGGGTTCTACGTGTTCGCCGTCTCGTGAGTAGTGGGGATCTCGCGGCGCAGCTCGCGAGCAAGCTGATCAAGCCCATCGATCCAGATTCCTCACTCTAAGGAATGCCCGCGCACGAAGCGTCGGTGAAGCTGCGTAGCTCTGCCTTTACGAACGCCGTGATCGCTCCGAGGTCTTCCAGTTTATCGAACGCCCCGGCATCGAGCAAAATGGAGCTCACATGACCATTCACTCCAACCCAACCCTGGTCCCTGACGTTCTCCCCCGGCCTCGCCCTCCGCACCCCTCGCGCCAGCTCTCGTCGTATGGTGATCACCGACTCTGCGTACAACCCTACGATGCTGACCGTCTCACATTCCGGTATGCCCGTTCGGCCAGCGCCTCGAGATCCTCTTGCCGCTGAAGGGACACCGCGATGACGTGCGCTTCGATGTCGTCGACATCTCGAAGCCACGCGAACCCGAACTGCTCGCCAAGGGGCGTGGATCAACCGTGCTGCCACTGCTCGAGACGGAGACCGGCGCGATCATCCGAGAGAGCCTCGTCATCCTTCAGTACCTGGAAGACTGCTTCCCGGATCGACCCATCGCGCAACGTGACCCGTATCGCCGTGCCATCGAGAACATGCTCTGCGCCATGGAGCGAGACTTTGTCTCCGCAGGCTACAAGCTCGTGATGAACCAGGACGGGGGAAGGCGTGATGCCCTGCGCGACCGGCTGCTCTCGCTCTACGCCGAGCTTGACGCGCTCCTCGTCGCCCACAGCCCTCACGGCATCTTCCTGTTCGAGGAGTTCGGGTGGGCGGAGGTCGTGTTCACCCCGATCTTCATGCGCTTCTGGTTCCTCGAGTACTACGAGGGCTTCGAGCTGCCCGACGAGCCACGATTCGCGCGCGTGCGCCCGTGGCAGGAGGCGTGCATCTCGCATCCTGCGGCGCAGCAGGTCACGAAGGAGGAGATCGTGAAGGTCTACTACGACTACGCGCGGGGGGCCGGCAACGGAGCGGTCTTGCCTGGGCGCCGTCGTTCATCGTTCGTGTTCGAGCCTTCGTGGTCGAGCCGGCCGTGGCCACCGAAGGACAAGTACATGCCTGCCGCGTCCGATGCAGACCTCGGACTTTGACGGATGCGACCGAGTCCCCGCAGTTGCTGGGAACGATGTATCGTGAAGGGATGGTAGGAGCGGTCTTGGTGGTGGTGGCAGGTCTCGTGTTCGCGGCGTGCGGGGATCCCCCGAAGACAGCCGATCCGACGGCGACGCTCGATCTGGAGTGCGAGCAATGCGACGTCGGCAAGGTCTACACCGCTGAGATCACCATCTCCGCAGTCGCGGCGATCACTCTGGACATCGACGAGACCAACGATCCGCGCGGGGAGACGATCCTCGAGTATCAGATCTACGAGGGCGGCGTGTTCGTTCCCGAAGGAACCGAGACCTACAACGCGCCAGCCGGCGACAGCTTTGTTCGCTTCTTCTACAAGTGCACGCGCGCCGGCACTGCACGCCTACGTACCGCTGCCTACGAGACGGGCTCTGACTACTCCGTCGCCGTGTTCGAGATCATCAAGGAGATCGTGTGCGTGCCTCCTGCGCCGCCCGACATCGAGGTGCGTGGCCCGAACGGCGGCGTGATCCCGTCGCTGGGCGCCGACGCTGCCGGCGTGAATCCGCACGGCGTGCAGTTCACGCGCGAGTACACGGTGAAGAACGTTGGCACCGGGCCCCTCAGCCTGATGACCGCGACGTTCTCGAGCCAGGTGAACTGCACCGGCGCGGTGCTGGTGCAAGCCAATCCGATGATGCTCGCTCCGGGTGCGATGGGCTCGCTGACGGTCGGCGTCACCCCGACGGCGCCGGGCGCGTTCGAGTGCGAGTGGGATCTCCGTAACACCGATCCCGACGAGGACCCCTATAGCGTGACGGTGACCGGCACGGCACCGTCGGGTGACATCGCGATCAGCGCGCCGAGCAGCACCGGACCGATCGCCGACGGCGGCACGCAGAACGTGGCGTTCAAACCGGCCGGCGTGCCGTTCACCGAGACCTACCGGATCGACAACGACGGCCTCGCGTTCCTGACTGTCGGGCAGGCCACGATCGACACGTTGGTCAACTGCAGCGTTTCGATTACGTCGCAGCCCATTGCCACGCCCTTGCCGCCGCAGACCGTCGGCGCGACGAGCCTCGTGCTGGAAATCACCCCGCCTGCGGCCGGCGCGTTCATGTGCAACGTGAGCGTGCTGAGCACCGACCCCGACGCGCGGAGAACCCGTACACGTGGACGATCAGCGGACCGCGACCGCGCCCGAGATCGACGTCGCGAACTTCCCCGACGGATCCACCGACGACGTCGGCGCCGTGCGCGCCGGCCTGGCGTTCTCGCGGAGCTACATGATCGCGAACACCGGCAACGGCACGCTGACGATCACGGCGGCGACGCCGATCAACATGACGAACTGCACGCTCGTTGTGACGATGGCTCCAGCCGGGACCATCGCGCCGGCCGGGATGACGATGGTCACGGTCAGCGTCACGCCGTCCGAGGGCTTGTTCACCTGCGACTTCGACATCACGAACAACGATGCCGATGAGGCGTTCTATGACCTGGCGATCAGCGGCACCGGCGTACTCCGAAGATCGCGCTCGACGGTCCCAACGGCAACATCCTGCCGATGACCAGCGACGACCTCGGCAGCGGGCACCCGGCCACCGTTGCGTTCAGCCGGACATACACGATCCGGAACACGGGCACGGCGCCGCTCACCCTGTCGGGCGTGGCGGTCGACATGCCGACCTGCAACAACTGCGTGGACGTGATCACGCAGCCCGCGCTGACGACGGTTCCGGTTGGCGGATCGACGACGTTCACGATCCAATGGACCCCCGATGCCCCCGGATCCTTCGGGCACTCCTACCGGATCAGCAGCGACGCCGGGAACGGTCCCCTGTTCCTGTTCGCCACGAGTGGCGGGGCCAGCGCAGCCCCCGCGCCCGACCTCCGGGTGTTGCACTCGGGCCTTCCGATCCCTTCGATGACGACCGAGAACCTCGACGTTCACGAGCACCGCGCCGATCGAGCCGACTGTCACGATCTCGGAATGCAGGCGGCGAACCTCGACGTCACCGGCGTGGACTCGCCCGGAATGCCGGCGCCGACCAACTGCACCCTCGTCATCAGCGGTGGCAGTGGCACCATCATCCCCGGCGGATCGAGCACGTTCCACGTGACGGTGACGCCGCAGGGCACGGGCTCGTTCTCGTTTCAGCTGCGCGTGTTCAGCAACGACACCCGCTTTACGATGGGCTACCTGTTCGGCGTGACCGGACTCATCGGTCTACCGTCCGAGATCGACATCCCGGGGTTCCCGAGCGCCAGCACCGACGACGCCGGGAGCCGGAGCACCGGCGTGTCGTTCGTGCGCACCTACACGGTGAACAACAGTGGCTCCGGTTCGCTCACGCTCGGCACTGCATCGTTCTCGACGTCGAACTGCACGGCCAGCGTCTCGACCGTGCCGGCGTCGCCCGTCGGTGCGGGCGGTTCGACGATGATCGGCATCACCGTCACGCCGACCGCAGCCGGGGCGTTCGCCTGCACGTTCCACCTGCCGAACAACGACACGACCGGTGCCGAGAACCCCTACGACGTAACGGTCTCCGGAACCGCCATCGCGAACATCGGCAACTTCGGTTCGATGATCGGCAACTACTTCGGCGACAACAGCTGCGGCATCCAGGGCTGGTCGCTGAAGAACGTGAATGGCCTGAAGGTCGACTCGTTCGGATCGAACCCCGATGACTTCCCGTTTGCCGTGGGCGCGGATCCGAACGTCGCGACCGCCACCTTGTTGTCGATCTTTGGCGCACCGAACCATACGTGCGCGCTCACGAGGGTCAGCAACTTCACGATCAACATCGACTGCACAAACCCGGGTGGCGGCAGTTGCCACGAGGTGGCGTCGAAGCTCTAGTGTAGGGATCGCGGCGCGAAACTTCGACTGCGGGCGCGCGTGCTCGCGGCTGGCCTCTACGAACGACGAGGCCGTAGCCACTGCCACACACTTCCGTCAGTTCGACGCCGCGGCACGGCCCGGCCGCTGCGGCGACGACGGGCGCGCGAGCTCACCTCGCGTGCGAGCGGAATTCGCACGGTGGGCGATCTTCGCTCGCGCGTGGCTGCGAGAAAGCTGTAGCTCGCGGAGGTGCGGCGCAATCTGTGCGTGACGTCTGCGACGCCGCCGGTACGTGAGATCGCGAACATCGCCGTCGTTGGTCTCCGAATCGCGCAGGGCGTGCGCCGACGACGGGTTGCTCTCGACGACCGAACGGCCCTCCCGGAGCGAGCACTCGCCAGATCCGCTGTCGGAGTGCTCCTTGCACCGGGGGGATACCAATCACCAACCGTCGAATGGAGAACAGGCAGTGCGCACAACAAGCCAGACCTCGCCGAAACCACCACAGATCTCGATTGTGGGTCGCCGGCGCACGGCTCGCGAGGCTCTTGCAGTAGAGCGACCGCGATCGAACAGCATGGGACGGAGGTCTCTGCGCGCTGATTCCAGGGTTCACTTCCTGAGTTCCGCAGTCGCGGCGATCTGTCTTGTGGGCATGGCATCGCCAGCATGGGCGGAGGTGACCTCAACGCCGTCGGGATACAGGTTCAATGGGCCGGGTACAAAGGCTTTCTCCATCAACGTTCCGGCGGGAACGACGCTCGAAGCGCCGCGGTGCTGACGCTGGGCGCGCCCAATCTTGACTTCACGGCAGTTGCGGGCGGCACGACCTGTCCTTCCGTGAGCGGCGGAGGGTGCACGGTGGAAGTGCAGTTCCAGCCCACGGTCGCCGGGCGGCGGCAAGGGGCCGTGGTGATCTCCGATATCGCCGGGAATGTACTAGTGACCGTTTCGCTCAACGGGAACGGCGCGCGGGCGATGGCCGGTTTCGCGCCCAGCGCCATCTCCACGTTTGCTGGCGGCAGCGGCGGGCCGCTGATGGGTCCCACGGGCATCGCGGCGGATGGCTTCGGGAACTATTACGTCGCGGACCCGAAAGCGAACAAGGTCTTCGAAGTGTCGCCGAGCGGAGCCATCTCGACGTTCGCGGGGACGGGGAGCCCAGGATACTCAGGAGATAGCGGCTCGGCGACGAGCGCGGAGCTGAACGGTCCGATGGACGTCGTCGTAGATGGGGCCGGATTCGTGTACATCGCGGACACGATCAACAACGTCGTCCGTGTGGTCGATACCGCCGGGATCATCTCCACGTATGCAGGGCAATACTACCTGAGCGGTAGCGCCCCTCCAGGCGTATGCCAGACGGCGACCAATTCGGTGGGAGACGGATGCCTACGGACTCAGATCATCCTGAACAGGCCGGTGGCGCTGGTGTTCTGTCACGCGCAGAACCTCCACATCACGGACCAGCTGAATCATCGACAGCGGACCGTGTCCGGACCAGTTCCCTCACGATCACGCAGGTGGGAGACGGCACGGCGGGCTACAACGGCGACGGCGAAGACAACACGAGCGCGGACCTGAACGGCCCGATCGGGCTGGAGATGGATGGCGCAAACTTCATCTACGTAGCGGACACCGGCAACGACATCATTCGCAAGACGTTGCTCACTGGATACACGCCGAATCCGATCGCGACGGTCGTGGGCACGCCAGGCGTTTCGAGCAATAGCGGCGACGGCGGCCCCGCCATCAGCGCGCAATTGACCTCTCCGTTTGGCGTGCGCGTGGATCCCGCCGGCAACATCTACATCTCCGATGACAAGGACCATGCGGTGCGAGTGGTGAATGCAGCCACGGGGAACATCTCTACGATCGTCGGGACCGGAACCGCTGGCTATAGCGGCGACGGGGGCCCCGCCGCCGCCGCGGAATTGAACGGACCATCCAACATCTGGCTGGATAATGCGACGGGCGACCTCTACATCGCCGACACGCGGAACGGCGTCATCCGAAAGGTGGACGTCTTCGATGCGCCATCGCTCACGTTTCCAACGACGGCGGTCGGAGCCACGAGCGCGGCGCAGAACGTCAAGGTGATGAATCTGGGAAACGCGCCGCTCGTGATCAGCCAGATCACGACGCCGGCGGGCTACTCGCTGGAGGGGCCGATACCACATGCATGGCGAGCGGAGAGACGCTGGCCCCAGGCGCGAGCTGCGTCCTGGGCATCGTATTCACGCCGCAAGCGCGGCCCGATCACGGGAACGTCGTGATCAGCGACAACTCGACGACCGCAACGCAGAGTATTGCGCTGACAAACGTCGCCGCAGCGGCCGGCGGTTACACGCTCGCGACGGACACGACGACTGTCTCCGTGCGCCCGGGAAACACGAGCACGGCAACTCTGATGCTGAGCTCGAGCAATTACGCCGGAACCGTTTCCTTCACCACCAGCGTCACGTCCGCGGATGGCACGGCGGCCGACGTGACAGCCACCGCCAGCTCGGTCAGCCTGGTGGCGGGAGGCTCGGGAACCTCCATCGTGACGATTACAACCGATGCCAACGCGGCCAATGCTCGCCCGCGGATGCCATGGAAGATTCGCGTGGCGGGGCTCTTCAGTCTGCTGATGTTGCCGCTGGCGTTCCAGCGGAGGCGCAGGATCGGCCGGGTGCTCCTGGTCCTGGGCGTGTCTCTGCCGTTTTCGCTCCTGGCGTGCAGCGGGACGGACAACATCTCATCGAACAACGCGAAGACGTACAGCGTCCAGGTGACTCCCACGGCAAGTCCGGCAGCGACAGATCCGGTCTCGGTGACGATCACCGTAACGGTTGAATAGGCGGGGAAGGACGTCGTTCCCCGGATCCCGCACCGGGGTTGCTGGAACTGCGATCCTGGCAGTTCTGCGACCCGCGATTCGGACAAATCTCGGACAGCCCCTCGTTCGCCGGCCTCTGGCGGAGTGACTCGGACAGATCTCGGACACGGACCATGCGCGTTGGCGATCGGGAGAGTCCGATGCCGAGCGAGGCCGCGTACGCCGCGAGACACAGCGGGCACTTCGGGAGCAGCACGAGCACGACCGTGGGCACGACGAAGCCCAGGAACGTGCGGCGAACCGCCGGTGGTTTGCAGTTGCATGCCTTCATGACGATCTCCGATCCGCGCGAGCCCGAGCACAAGCGAGCGTGGTGCGGTGGAGATGACTCGAACGCCGTCGACGGGCAGCGGCAGAGCATCGGTTCGAGCTTCCGAGCAGTGTTCGCAGCCTTCGTTCGTCATGAATGCGGCGGATCTCGCACGGTTTGTTGAAGCCGCCCGGGTTCACCGGTGAAGGACACCCGCACCTCGATCGGTCCGTACGACGGGGCGTCCGACCGCTTGCGATCGCAGCCTCTCGTTCGTTCTCGCGCTTCTCCGAAATCCGAATCTACAGCCCGACGACGTCGACGGCGGTCTGCGTCGCGGTCGTGGAGTTGTTCCCGAGCTGGCCGTTCGCGTTGTACCCGACGCAGCGCACTCCTCCAGCCGCCGCCAGCGCGCACGCGTGACCACGACCGGCCGCGGCCGCGGCGAGGCCCGCGCTGAAGCCCGGCACGTCGACGGGCGCGAGCGCCTCGGTCGAGCTCGCGGACCCGAGCTCGCCGTTCGAGCCATCGCCCCAGCCCTTGAGGCCGGTGGAGCGGACCGCGAGCATGCCGAGCGGGCCGGCAGAGATCGCGACGACGCCCGAGGTCTGCAGCGAATCGACCGGGACGGTGGATCCTGACTCGAAGCCGCCGGTGCCGAGCTGGCCGAAGCCGTGATTGCCCCAGCACTTCACGCCGTGCCCCGACGTCAGCACGCAGCTGTGGCTGCGGCTGAACGACGTGTCACCGCCGACCGCGATGTCGATCGCGGTCGCGAGGTTCGCGACGTCGACGGGGATGAGCGAGGCCACGGTCGAGTTGTTGCCGAGCTGGCCATGGCGGTTGTCGCCCCAGCACTTGACGGCGCCGGTCGCCATCACGGCACAGGTGTGCATCGCGCCCGCGGCGACCGCGACCGCACCGTGATCGAGGCCGACGACGTCGACGGGTGTGTTGAAGAACTGCGTCGCCGAGTTGTTGCCGAGCTCGCCGTGCACGTTGTAGCCCCAGCACTTCACGGCACCGGCGGTGGTGACCGCGCACGTGTGAATGTTCCCCGCGGAGACCGAGACGACCTTGGTCATCCCCGGCACGTCGATCGCGACGTGCGATTCGACATAGGTGCCGGTTCCCAGCTGCCCCGCGCTGTTCAGGCCCCAGCACTTGAGGTTCCCGGTGACGGTGATCGCGCACGAGTGACCTCCGCCTGCGGTGATGGCGACGGCGTCCGTGATGCCGACGACGGCCACCGGCGCATGCGCGTCTGCGGTCGAGTCATTGCCGAGCCGGCCGCCACCATTATAGCCCCAGCACTTGACGCCACCGCTCTGGGTGATCGCGCACGTGTGGTCGAAGCCAGCGTCGATGCCCACCGTGCGTACGGGGACAGGGGTGGCGCACGCGGTCGCAGTCTTGACGGTGTTCGCCGGGCAGGTGAAGTCGCACGCGTGCGTCGCGCTGCAGGTCGCGGCCAGCGCGCCGACGCGGAGCGGACACGCATCGCAGGTGACGTTCGCGCAGCCGGTCGCGGGGTTCGCGAGGTCGGCGGGCTGGCCGTTGCAGACCTTGCCCTCGAGAGCTGCGTCGATCAGCGCTGGCGCGTCTTCGGCGCCTGCGTCCCCGGAACCGCCCCCGTCGACTTCTGTCGACGGTTCGGCGTGATGACAACCCAACGCGAGGACACACAGCAGAGATCGGCGAAGCACGCCGCCCTGACAGCAACCTCTGGGCCACGCGGACATGACGCAATGTCGCGGACTTGGACCACAGGTGTGAACGCGAGTTACGCCCCTGGGCAATGGCACGCCGACGCTGGAGACGATACCGACGAAGTCGTTGCCGACCAGGTTCGAGTTCGCGATCAACACACGCGGCACTTCCTCGTGGGTGCTGCCGCGACTGATCACGATCCGCGACTACTCCGAGTCGCCCGATGAGCTCGCCACAATGGACGCGCAGAGGTTCGGACGCCGCCGAACGGCGCGATGAGAGCCATCGTGTGGTCCGCCTCCGGATCCCCGGATCCCGCACCGGGGTTGCTGGAACGGCGATCTTGGCAGTTCTGCGACGCGCGGTTCGGACAAATCTCGGACAGCCCCGTTCGCCGGCCTCGCGGAGTGACTGGACAGATCTCGACACGGACCAGGTGCTGAAGTCCGATGCCGAGCGAGGCCGCGTACGCCGCGAGACACAGCGCGGATCCCGCACCGGGTTGCAGGAACGCGCTACCTCATCGCTGGGCGTCAACCTCGGCAGCCTCATGGACACACCAGCGCATGCGGAGCACGTGCGGAACGAGATGACGTACTGTCCGGCGATGAGACTGGCTGGGTGGGTGGTGATCTCGATCGCGGCGTGTGGCTCGAACGACCCCGAGCCGGCGGCCTCCCCCGTGACCGGGCCCGTCGCGACGCCGGTTCCCAACGCGGCGCCTGCGGTCGTCGAGCCGGATGTCAACGCCGATCCCGACACGCCGGTCGGTGATGCGGTGAAGCGCGAGGCCGAGCTCGCCGTCAAGCTCGCGCCGTTCGTCGACGCGTTCACCAACACCGAGCCGAGCTTCACCGCCGACGGCAAGCAGTTGATGTTCGTGTCGAGCCGCGACGGCGTCCCGCAGATCTACGTCGCCGACCGCGATGGGCCGGCGAGGCGCATCGTGACCTCGAACGAGCGGATGGTCGGTGCGATCACGGTGCCGGGTAGCAAGGACATCGTGTTCAGCGCCGACATCGGCTTCGACGAGCAGTTCTCGTTCTTCCGCGTCGGTCTCGACGGCAAGGACCTGATCGAGCTGACGCCGGACGTGAAGCTCCAGCGAGTCCGGCCGCTCATCCCGGAAAACCGGCCGAACACGCTGCTGTTCTCGGCCCGGAAGTTGAACAAGCCCAAGACGACGATCTACTCGATGTCGACGCGGCCGGTGACCGAGCCCAAGCCGATCTACTCCGGTGAGTCGCTCCTCGTCGCCGTCAGCCCAGATGGAAAGGTCGGTCTGGTCTCCAAGGCCATCACGCGCACCCAGCAATCGATCGCGCGGCTCGATCTCGAGACGGGCGAGCTAGGCTGGGCGTTTCCGAGCGACCGTCACATGACCATCTTCGGCAGCGCGCTCACCCGCGACGGGAAGCGCGTGCTGGTCGCCACCGAAGACGGATCCGATCAAGTGTCGCTTCTCGCGCTCGATCTCGCGACCGGCAAGGAGCTGGCGCGGCACGCATTCACGCCGGCCCACGCCCAGGTCAACGGCATGGAGGAGGGCAAGATGGGCGTGGTCGCGGTCATGCTGACCGTCGGCAACCACCGCGAGCTCCGGCTACTCGACACGCGAACGCTCGCCGAGCGCACCACCGCCGCGCTGCCCCCTGGATCCGGCTCGCTCGGCGGGTTCTCGCCCGACGGCAAGCAGGTCCTCGTGTCGTGGTCTGCACCGGATGCGCCGAACGAGATCTACATCGTCGACACGAAGACCGGCCGAGCTGAGCCGCGGCACGAGACGCGCCCGGCGAGCGGCGTCCCGGAGATCGAGCTCGTCAGCTCCGAGATCACGTCGTTCGACGGCACGAAGGTCCCGACGCACGTCTACCTCCCGCGAGGCGAGACCGGGAAGAAGCACCCGGTGATCGTCGAATTCCACGGTGGCCCGATGTTCGGATCCTTGCTCCGCTGGGACCCATCGACCGCGTTCTTCGTGTCGCTCGGGTACGCCATCGTCGAGCCCAACATCCGCGGCTCGACGGGCTACGGCAGCGCGTTCGAGCATGCCGACGATGGCCCAAGGCGCCCTGACTCGTTCAAGGACATCGAGGCGGTCACCGGGTGGATCAAGACCCAACCCTGGGCCGACGGCGATCGCCTGGTCGCGTTCGGCGCAAGCTACGGCGGCTACCTGACGCTGCTCGCGCTGACGAATTGGCCGAAGATGTGGCGCGCGGGAATCGGCATGGCCGCGTTTTCGGACCTGATCACGTTCCTCACGGCGAACGGGCCCACGCCCACGTGGTCGGTGATCGAGTTCGGCGATCCTGAGAAGGACGCCGACTTCCTGAAATCGATCTCACCGCTCCGCCACGTCGACCAGATCGTCGCGCCGCTGTTCATCTACCAGGGCCTCCACGACCCGCGCGTCCCGAAATCCGAAGCGGACCAGATGGTGCACGCGCTACGCAGACGCAAGGTCCAGGTCGAATACATGCTGGCCGAGAACGAGGGCCACTCGCGCATCCGTCGCGAAACCCTGCTGGCGATGTACCCGCGCATGGCGCGGTTCCTCGAGACCGCGTTGAAGTGAGAAAACTGAAAGCGCCCCCACCGGTGAGGAACGCGATTTCGCGGCGCTGTACCTCTCGGACACGGACCATGCGCGTTGGCGATCGGGAGCACGTCCCGGCCACGCCGGCGGCGAGCGGCCGCGCGAGCTCACCTCGCGTTTGCGCGGAGCGCGCCGCGGACGATCACGACCGCGAGCACAGCGACGCACGCGATCGCGATCGCGGTGCGGAGCGTCTCCGCGCTCGAGAACGAGAGTCCGATGCCGAGCGACGCCGCGTACGCGGCAAGACACAGCGGGCACTTCGGGAGCAGCACGAGCACGACCGTGGGCAAGGCGAGGCCCAGGAACGTGCGGCGAACCGCCGGTGGTTTGCAGTTGCATGCCTTCATGACGATCTCCGATCCGCGCGAGCGCGAGCCCGAGCACGAGCACGAGCGAGCGGTGCGAGCGGTGCGCCCGGTGGATGGCGAGGAGTGCGGTGCGTGGGATTCGACGACCTGCGGAAGCGAGCAAGCGGCGCAGCCGCGCTCGCGTTCCCGCAGCGTCGCGAATCCCGTCGGCGGGCGAGCGGCGCGAAGCGACGCGAGAACGCGCGGACCCGAGGAGCGAAGCGAACGAGGGGACGCTGGGTCGCGAACGGAAAAGGAGCGAGACCGCGAGCGATAGCGAGCGTGCGAGCGACTTTGAAGTGAAGCGACCCCGACGGGATTCGAACCCGTGTTACCTGCGTGAAAGGCAGGCGTCCTAGGCCTCTGGACGACGGGGTCAGTATCTGTGTCTTGGTCTACGTCTTCGTCTTGTTCGCGGTCGTGGTCTCGGTCTTCGTCGGGTGAGCCCAGAAGGTCTCGAACCTTCGACCCTCGGCTTAAAAGGCCGGTGCTCTACCACTGAGCTATGGGCCCTCGGCGCGGCAATCTGCCGGATGGCAGCCGAGAAAGCAAGGTCGGCTCGTGAAGGTCGGACCAATCGGCGATCTGCCGCAGTGCGGCAACGCGATTGGATCGTTGGAATTGCTTCTATGAACGTGGGTCGGTAACGTAGCTTTCACCACATGGACAAGCGGGAAGCAGTTCGGGTCCCAGTGCGCGTCCATGCGCGGTGTCGTTGTGATGATGGCATCGTGATCGACGGCACGGTCGAGGATCTCTCGAAGAGTGGCCTGTTCCTCAAGGCGGATCTCTCGCTCGGTGAGGGCTCGTCGGCGGAGCTCGATCTCGAGGTGCCTGGCGAGGCCACGTTGCACCTGTCGGCCGAGGTCGTGCGGGTCCGCGACGGTGGCATGGCGTTCAAGTTCAGCGAGCAGCCGAGCCGTCCGCTGGCGAACTTCATCATGCGCCAGCACCAGCACGGCATGCACTGAATCGCGCCGTTTTCCCTGGCGATTCGATGGCTTGCGGGCTTGATCGGGCAGATGGCGTCGTTATGATGCGTCGCCATTACCTTGCTCCCGACCGTGCCTGACCAGTCGCCTTCCGGACCGCGTAGCAAGCAGGCTACCCGGCAGAGCCTGCGTGCCCGCCGTGACGCGATGCACACCGACGAGCGCGCTGTTGCCAGTGCGGCCATCGGCCAGGCCGTCAATGCGATCCTCGACGGCAAGCTTCGCTCGGGCGACACCCTCGCCCTCTACGCCGCGAAGGGAACCGAGGTCGCGACCACGGCGATCGCCGAGCACGCCATGCTCCGCGGCATCGAGATCGCCTACCCGCGGGTGCTCGACGACGATCGCACCCTGATGTTCCACCTGGTCGGCGCCGACGAGCTGATCGCCGGTCGGTTCGGCCTCCGCGAGCCTCGCGCCGATTCGCCTGCCGTGGCGCTCGAGCGGATCGCCGCGTTCGTGATCCCCGGTCTCGGCTTCGATCTCGACGGCGGTCGCGTCGGCTGGGGCCGTGGCTACTACGACGCCACCCTCGCGAAGGCGCCCTCCGCGCTGCGCCTCGGTGTCGCGTTCGCCTGCCAGGTCGTCGATCGTCTCCCGCGTGATCCCCACGACGTACCGATGAGCTACGTCATCACCGAGCTCGCCACCCACGAGGTCGGGTAACCATGGACGCCATCCTCATCCTCGCCGGCGTCGCGCTCGGCCTGATCGCCGGCCTCGTCGTCGGTACCCGGCTCGGCCGCGCGAAGGGCGATGGCTCGGCCGCGGCCAAGGCCGCCGAACAAGAGGCCGACAAGATCCGCACCGCCGCCAAGGCCGAGATCGAAGCGATCAAGAAGCAGGGCGAGGTCGAGGGCAAGGAAGCCGCGCGCAAGCACAAGACCGATCTCGACGAAGAGCTCCGCGGTCGCCGCACCGAGCTCCAGAAGCGCGAGGAGGGCCTGCAGGCCAAGGAGCGCGAGATCGAGAAGGTGCGCCGCGAGGCCGACCGCCGCGCCAGCGAGCTCGAGAAGAAAGAGAAGAGCGTCGACGGCAAGATCAAGCAGGCCGATGTCGCGGTCGAGAAGGCCGAGGCCGCACAGACCGAGGCCAAGAAGAAGCTCGAGGCGATCGCCTCGCTCACCGAGGAGCAGGCCCGCAAGAAGCTCGAGGACGAGGTCAAGGCGACCGCCTACGCGTCCGCCGCGATCGAGATCAAGCGCATCGAGGACGACGCCCACAAGGAGGCCACCTCGCGCGCGAAGACGATCGTCGCCACCGCGATCCAGCGGTTCGCGAGCGAGTTCGTTCACGAGCGGACGGTCGCCGTGGTGCCGCTGCCGTCCGATGACATGAAGGGCCGGCTGATCGGCCGCGAGGGTCGCAACATCCGCGCGCTCGAGGCCGCGACCGGCATCGACCTCATCATCGACGACACCCAGGAATCGATCACGATCTCCTGCTTCAACCCGGTGCGTCGCGAGGTCGCGCGGCTCGCGATCTCCGCCCTCGTCGCCGACGGCCGCATCCACCCCACGAAGATCGAAGAGGTCGTTCGCAAGGCGGAGAAAGAGGTCGACAAGGTCTGCAAGGAGGCCGGCGAGCAGGCCGTGTTCGATCTCGGCCTGCACCGCGTGCATCCCGAGCTCGTGAAGGCGCTGGGCAAGCTGAAGTTCCGCCAGTCGTATGCGCAGAACGTGCTGCTCCACTCCGTCGAGGTCGGATATCTCGCCGGCCTGATCGCCGCCGAGCTCGGCGGCAACGTCAAGCTCGCGCGCCGCGCGGGCCTGTTCCACGATATCGGCAAGGCGCTCGATCACGAGCAAGAGGGCCCGCACGCCGAGGTCGGCGCCGCGTTCGTGAAGCGCCACGGCGAATCACCGAAGGTCGCCCAGGCGATCGCCTCGCACCACGGCGACGAGGGCCCCGGCCCGCAGCCGCAGGCGCTCCTCGATCACATCGTCGCCGCGGCGAACTCGTTGTCCGCGGCGCGCCCCGGCGCTCGTCGCGAGCAGCTCGCCTCGTACATCAAGCGCCTCGATGACCTCGAGGCGATCTGCAAGCGGTTCGAGGGTGTCGAACGCGCGTACGCGGTCATGGCCGGCCGCGAGATCCGCGTGATGGTCATGAACGATCAGATCGATGACGCCCGCGCGATGATCATGTCCAAGGAGATCGCCCGCGCGATCGAGACCGAGGCCACGTATCCCGGCCAGGTCCGCGTCGTCGTCGTGCGCGAGACCCGCGCCTCCGACTACGCCCGCTGAGTCCCGGCCGCGTCGGTCCATAGCTCCGGGCACCGGGGATTCGCACCGGCCACCACATCTCCTCCACGCTACCCCGGGCGGTTCGGGCATACTGATCGGGGCGATGAGCGACGGGCGTGTGTTCCCGCTGATCGAGGTGAGCCGTGACGAGCTGACCGCGCTGGTCGGTGCGCCGATCGCGAGGATCGATCGCGTCGATGGCGGCCTCACCAACACGATCCACAAGGTCACCCTCGAGAAGGGGGACGTCCTCGCGGTCAAGCACTACGCCGGCGGCAGGGATGCATTCGAAGCCGAGCTCGTCACGCTGACGCTCCTCCACGGCACCCTGCCCGTTCCCGACGTCGTCCATGCCGATGCCGACCACCACGTGATCGTCTATCGGTGGATCGAAGGCATCACGCTCAACGACTGCCGCAAGGCGGAGGCCCAGGCCATGGCCTCGCTCGCCGAGCCGCTCGGTCGGTTGATGGCCTGGCTCGCGCGCACCGATGCCACCGAGCCCTACGAGCTCGCGCCGATCCTCGAGAAGGCCTACCGGCAGCTGGTCGATGGCCGCGCACGCCAGCGCCTCGGTGCACCGCTCGCGGATGCGATCCGTCAGGCGCTCGAGTCGGCCGAGCCTCAGCTCGCCTGGGGCACGGTCTGCCTGGTCCACGGAGATCTTGGTGGGCGCAACGTGCTCGTCCAGCGCGCAGCGCCGGATCGGTGGCGGATCTCGGGCGTGATCGACTGGGAGGCCACCTCCACCGGCTCCCCGCTCCTCGACATCGGCAGCCTGTTTCGCCACGCGGATCTCTACGACGCCGAGTTCCGCGCGACCTTCGAGCGCGGCTATCGCGAGGCGGATGGCACCCTGCCCGAGGGCTGGCTCCTCACGGCGCGCCTGCTCGACTCGACGTGGCTGGTCGAGACCCTCGACGAGCCACGCGAGTTCCCCGGGGTCTATGCGGACTGCCGGATGTTGCTGGCGAGGCTGGCCAAGGACCTCGGCACCGGATGAGCGCCGCCTCGCCGACAACGGCTCGCGAGATCGTCCACCGATGAGGATCGTCGCGGTCGCCGATACGCACACGTTCACGCACGACCTGGTGGTGCCCGAGGGCGACGTGTTCATCCACGCCGGCGACATCTGCCGCGGTGGCGATCTCGACGAGCTGCGCGACGCGGCCGAGTGGATGGCCGGGCTCCCCCACCGTCACAAGATCGTCGTCGCCGGCAACCACGACTGGGCGTTCGTCCACGAGCCCGCGGCGGCGCGCGGCCTGTTCGGCGGCATGCACTACCTGCAGGACCAGGCCCTCGAGCTCGATGGAGTGCGGTTCTATGGCAGCCCGTGGCAGCCCGAGTTCAATGCCTGGGCGTTCAACCTCCCGCGCGGCCGTGCGCTCGCCGAGGTGTGGGCCAAGATCCCGCACGACCTCGACGTCCTCATCACGCACGGTCCGCCGGAAGGGATCGGCGATCGGTCGTCGTATGGTGGGCGCACGGGCTGTGCTGATCTGCTCCGCCGGGTCACCGAGGTCGCACCGCGGCTGCACCTCTACGGCCACATCCACGAGGACGGTGGCGTGTGGCAACGCGGCGCCACGCTGTTTGGCAACGTCACCACCTGGGAGTGCGAGCGCGCCCCGACGGTGTTCGACCTCGACGGCGCCACGCTGACCGCGGTCGCGGTCCCGCCCCACGGCCGCCGCGACGACGACGACCAGACCTGGTAGGTTCTGCCGTCATGGACGGATCGCAGTTCATCGAGGAGCTCCGGCAGCGAAACCTCGTCGCCAACGTCACGGACGAGGTAGGTCTCGCCAAGCTCCTGTCCACGCAGGTGGTGCCGGTGTACGCCGGCTATGATCCCACTGCGTCGAGCCTCCACGTCGGCAACCTCGTCCCCACCATCCTCCTCAAGCGGTTCCAGCTCGCTGGCCACCGGCCGATCGTCCTGGTCGGCGGCGCCACCGGCATGATCGGTGATCCCTCGGGCAAGAGCGACGAGCGCAACCTCCTCGACGACACGACCCTGGCCGCCAACCTGGCGGGCATCCGCGCGCAGCTCTCGAAGCTGATGGACTTCGACGATCCGAACACGGGCGCGGCGATGACCAACAACGCCGATTGGACCCGCGGCGTCAGCTATCTCGAGTTTCTCCGCGATCAGGGCAAGTACCTGACCATCAACTACATGATGGCCAAGGACTCGGTGAAGAGCCGCCTCGAGGGCGACGGTGGCATCAGCTACACCGAGTTCTCGTACATGCTGCTGCAGGCGTTCGACTTCGTGATGCTCGCGAAGTCCCACGGCTGCCGGCTGCAGGTCGGCGGCAACGATCAGTACGGCAACATCACCGCCGGCTGCGAGCTGGCCCGCAAGCAGGGTGGCCCGCAGCTGTATGGCCTCACGGCCCCGCTCCTCCTCGATTCGACCGGCCAGAAGATGGGGAAGACCTCCACCGGCGAGCGGATCTGGCTCGACCCCGAGCGCACCACGCCCTACGCCTTCTACCAGTACTGGCTCAACCGCGCGGACGACGAGGTCCCACGCCTCCTGAAGCTGTTCTCGCTGAAGCCCCTCGCCGAGATCGACGCGATCCTCGCCGAGCACGATCAAGATCGCAGCAAGCGCATCGGCCAGCGCGAGCTCGCGCGTGCGCTGACGGGCTGGATCCACGGCGAGCCCGCGATCGCCACGGTCGAGGCCGCCGCCCGCGTGATGTTCGGTGGCTCCCTCGAGGGGATCACCGAGGCCGCGCTGTCCCAGCTCGCGGGCACGATGAAGGCCTTCGACATCCCGCGTGCCGATCTCGAGGCCGGCGTGGGCATCGTCGATTTGATCTCGCGCGTCACGGGCGACTCCAAGAGCAAGGCCCGGACGCTGGTCCAGCAAGGCGGCGCCTACGTGAACAACAGCAAGATCACGGATCTCGAGCACAAGGTCACCCTCGCGCACCTCGCGACGGAGACCATGTTGGTCGTGCGCAGCGGGAAGAAGGACTATTACTTGGTCCGCGTCGGCTGAGTCGTCAGTCGCCGATACAGACGTTGTCCTTGCCGCCGGTCACGCGCTCCTTGTCGCTGCAGTGCCAGCCCGGCCCGAGCGCCGCACAATCGAACGCCGGGCACAGGTACAGACACACGCCACCCGCCTTGTCGATGCAGGCGGTGTCGCTCGGACAATCCGCGTCGGAACGGCAGGACACGCTGCAGAAACCGCCAGGAAAGTCCTGGTTGTCCAGGTAGCAGCGTTGATCGCAGTCGGAATCGCGAACGCAGGTGTCCCCGATGTACGAATCGATGTCGCCCGGGCTGCGACTACACCCCGTGACGAGGCCGAGCGACATCAGCGATAGGGCGAGGAGCTTCACGACCTTGATTGTTGCAGCTGATGTGCCGCTCGGAACAGCGCGAACCGTGCGATTTCAGGCCTCTGCATGTGCACGAATCGAACAGCACTGCGCCAGGCTGGAACGGCCCTACCGTCCTACACCGCACTGGACGATGGCGATCGAGCGAAGACCAGACCTCTGGAGGTAGTGAGCTCGAACAAAGGGCGGACGGCGGCGGCAGCGATCCAACTCGAGCGGGATCGGACAGCGGCCGTCCCCCCACGGGCGCACCCGGGCCCAACTGGGAATCGAGCTCGCCTAGAAGCACCTGGACCCAGCT
>JADKKI010000001.1:0-695000 GCA_016720595.1 Myxococcales bacterium | reverse complement strand
CCTCAAATCATCGGCCGCGAGCGAGGAGCACGTGGTCACCCGCTTCGAGCGAGAAGCCAAGAGTCTCGCGACGTTGCAGCACGAGAACATCATCCACGTCTACGACTTCCATCGCGAGCGTGGCGCCCTGTTCATCGTGATGGAGTACGTCCAGGGGATCGATCTCTACGACCTCCTCGAGAAATGCGGTCGGCTCCCCTACGACGTCGCCGCGATCATCGCGATGCAGGTCGCCCGCGCGCTCGACTACGTGCACTACCGCTCGATCGTCCATCGCGACATCAAGCCCGCGAACGTGATGCTCTCGCGCCAGGGCGGCGTGAAGGTCATGGACTTCGGCATCGCGCGCGACACCAACTTCACGGATCTCACCGAGGCAGGCACGGGCATCGGCACGCCCGCGTACATGTCTCCCGAGCAGGTCCTCGGCGACAAGCTCGACGCACGCAGCGACATCTTCTCCCTCGGTGTCGTGCTGTATCAGATGGTCACGGGCAAGAAGCCGTTCGTCGAGGACGAGCACCGCTCGGCGATGCACAAGATCCGCCTCGAGAAGCATGTCGGTGCGCGCAAGCTCAACCCCGACATCCCGCGCGAGCTCGAGCGGATCATCGATCGCTGCCTCGAGAAGCAGCCGCGCGATCGGTGGACGAGCTCGCAGCACATGGTGATGGCGCTCGAGCGCTTCCTCGCGCGCCACGTCGAGATGAATCACCACGCGCGGATCGTGCTGTTCCTCCGCTCGCAGAACGTGATCACGCAGCTCGAGGCCGACGAGTATCTCAACGCGGGCGCGCTCGGCGGTGGCACCACCTCGATCGCTCAACCCAACATGCAGGCGCGCCACACGGTGCGCGCCGGCATGGTCGCGCACGCGGTCACGTTCGGTGTGCTGGCGCTGATGCTCGGCCTCATCCACGTCGCGCCGCTGGGCGCCACGCCCGAGAGTCACGTCGTCGTCAACCAGACCGTCGGGCGCGGCTTCATCCGCGTCCACGCGTTTCCGTGGGCGAACATCTCGATCGACGGCAAGCCCAGCGGCGAGACCCCGATCGACAAGCCGATCGAGCTCGCCGACGGACCGCACACGGTGCGGTTCGAGCATCCCTGGTACGTCCCCGTCGAGCGACGGGTCGAGGTCAACGGCGGCACACCCGATGGCGCCACGCAGATCCGTGTCGACTTCCCCAAGGAGAAGATCGCGCGTGTGGGCCAGAAGCCCATCCCGGCCCTGCTTGGCGAATCGCCCGGAGGTGACAAGTGAGTCGCGCCGTGGCGGTGATCGTCCTGCTCTCGCTCGCGCTCGCTCCCAGCGCACACGCACAGAGCGCGACCAGCGACGTCACGATCTACCGCGTCAAGCAGGGCGACAACCTCGACCTGATCGCGGCCGAGTTCTACGGAGATCGCAACAAGGCGATCTTCATCATGGTCTCGAACAAGATCTTGCACCCGCGGCCGCTCAAGGCCGGCGAGCGTCTCCGCATCCCCGTGACGCGGCAGCTCACCACCTCCCCCGGCGACACCTGGGAGTCGATCGCGTCGACGTTCCTCGGCGATCCGCGCCGCGGCGGGTTCCTCGCCGAGTTCAACGGGCTCGCCGCCGACGATCTCGCGAGTGGCACCCCGCTCCAGATCCCGTTCACGATCACGCACACGGCCGGTGGCACCGAAACGATCGCGGACATCGCCCGCGCGTACTTCGGCGACAACAAGAATGCGTCGATGATCCGGCGCTACAACTTCCTCGAGAAGGAAGCGATCGAGAAGGGCGAACAGCTGATCGTCCCGATCAACAACGTGCGGCTCTCGGCGTCGAAGATGCCGGCGCTCGATGCCGAGGCCAAGGCGCGGCGCGATCGACAGCACGAGGCGCAGGCACGCGCGATCACCTCGATCCCGGCGGCGCGCCAGGCGTGGCACGAAGGTGACTTCGCGGGGCTCAAGGCGGCGCTCTCCGAGGTCGAGCTCGACGTCGACTACCTCGATACCAACCAGGCGATCGAGGTCGGGCTGCTGCTCGGCTCGATGCACATCGCGCACGGCGATACCAAGCCGGCGCTCGAAGCGTTCAAGCGCGCCCTCGAGCGGCGCTCGACGTTCCAGCTGAACCCGTACTACTTCCCACCGAAGATCCAGGCGGTGTGGAAGGAAGCCGGCGGGACCGTCGCGCAGGCTCCGTGACCTCCCGCGCTCCGCAGTCCTCGCTCGTCCTGTTCGCCCTCGTCGCCGTCCCCGCTGGGTGCGGCGGCGGCTCCAGCGCCGTTCCGGTCGGCGAGCGTGTGGGCCCCGCCCTCTCGGCTGCGCTCGCATCCGCGACCCAGCTGCGCGCGCCGTGGCGCTGCCTGGCGCCCGATGGTCCCGAGCTCCTGCCCGAGACGATCGGCGCGTGGAAGCTCGCCGGCCACACCCTCCACCACGACGGCACGAGCGACGTCACGATTGCCACGGTCGCCGATGCCGGGGGCGCCGCGCCGGTGACGATCGCGGCCCTCGGGCGGCTGCGCGCGAAGCTCGCGAAGGCGGACCTCGTGCTCGCGCTCGGCGGCATGGGCACGACCCAGACCGAGCTCGAGGCCACGCTCGGCGCGCTCGCCGACAAGGCGCCGATCGTCGCCCTGCCTGGCGATCTCGAGGGTGCCGGTGCCCTCGCTGCGGCGATCCTGGCGATGCGGGCCAAGGGTCAGATCGTGATCGACGGCCGGCTCGCGCAGCGGATCGAGCTGTCTGGCGCCACGATCGCCGTGGTGGCGGGCGCCGGGGCGCCGGGGCGGCTGGTGGCGGGCGCCGACGGCTGCGTGTACCAGGCGGCCGAGGTCACGGCGGCGCTCGCCGAGCTGACGCCGCGGGCCGGCCTGCGGATCCTGGCGTCCGCCGAGGCCCCGCGCATCCGACTGGGCGGCGATCCGGCCGGCGAGCTGGCACTGACTCCTTCGACCGGCACCGAGATCGATCTCGTGCTCCACGGGCCTCTCGAGGCCGCGCCGACCCGTGCGCGGACTGGCGGCCGCGATGCCGATGCGATCGCGCTCAGCCCTGGAACGGTGGATGCGACGCCGCGGTTGCCCGGTCCCTCTCACACCCCGACGGTCGGGCTGCTCACACTCCACGGCGCGAGGTGGAGTGGGGCCGACACCGACGCCGGCGGGCCCCGCGTGGCCCGGCCCCCTGGCCGGGAGCCGGAACCCTGGGTCAGGATCTTCCCAGCCTCGGCCGGGTCGGCGTCGGTTGAACCCCGGCCGGGGCGCGGCGGCGCCGGCGGAGGCCCCCCCCCCCCCTCCCGCTGCAGCCGGCACGGTTCGGGGCGCGCTCGTTTTTGGGCTTCGCTGGCGTATGATCCCGGAAGGTCATGTCGACGTCGGCGCAGAGCTTCGTGTGTCCGCGGTGCCAGACCGCGTTCGCCGAGCCCAGCCAGTACTGTCGCCAGTGCGGATCCGACATGTCGCGGGCGACGACGCAGGAGCCCGTGCTCGGCGCTGCGCCCGCGGTCAGCCCCGCGCCGAACGCATCCCTCGACGCGACCGCGCAGGTCGAGGCGATCTCTCCTGCGGATCGCCGCCTCACGGATTCGAACCAGGCGTGGCTCGGGAAGCTGGTCGACGGGCGCTATCGCGTGATCGAGGTGATCGGCCGTGGCGGCATGGGGGTGGTCTACCGGGTCGAGCACCTCCGGATGGGCAAGATCGCGGCGATGAAGGTCCTGCACCGTGACCTCGTGGGCGATCCCGAGGTCCAGCGCCGGTTCGAGACCGAGGCCGCTTCGATCTCGAAGCTCAATCACCCGCACACCGTGCAGGTGTTCGACTTCGGCAACTTCCTGAACAGCGCGTACCTGATCATGGAGCTGGTGCGCGGCCTCGACCTCGGCCGCGTGATCTCGCGCGATGGTCCGATGCCGTGGGCACGGGCTGCGCCGTTGTTCGTCCAGATCTGCGGTGCCCTGCAGGAGGCGCACGAGCTCGGCATCGTGCACCGGGACTTGAAGCCCGAGAACGTGCTGATCACGCGGACCACGGGTGGGCGGGACTTCGCCAAGGTCCTCGATTTCGGCCTCGCGAAGCTCGACGGCCGCAATCCGCACGAGACCGATCGCCACTCGATCGTCGGCACGCCGTACTTCATGGCGCCCGAGCAGATCCGCGGCGACGAGGTCGATGCGCGGACCGACGTGTACTCGTTCGGCGCGATGATGTTCGAGGTCCTGACCGGCGAGCATCTCTATCCGAGCTCCACGGCGGTCGGCGCGCTGACCAAGCACCTGACCGGCGAGCCCGATGCGCCGTCGATGCGCAACCCGCGGATGGGGATCCCGCCGCTCGTCGATCACATCTGCAGGAAGGCCCTCGCGCGCGAGCCCGGGCAGCGGTGGCAGTCCGCGGCGGAGCTGGGAACGGCGCTCGAGGAGGCGTATGCCGAGACGGTCACCGAGGCCACCGGGCCGCGGTCCACGCTGTCGCGCGCGCTGCGCGGCGTGCGGCCCGCCACCGAGGACAGCGACGAGAGCGATCTCCGGCTGCGGCGCTCCGACATCGACTACTACGAGCGCGGGCTCAAGCGGCGGCGGAACCTCGTCGTCGCGCTCACCACGTTGCTGTTCGCCGGAGCCGCCGGAGGCGTGGTGTGGTTCATCACCCGCAAGCCGCCACCCGCGACGTCGGAGCGCGAGCCGAACAACGATCCCGCGGATGCGACGGTGATCGCCGCGAGCGTGCCGGTGCCCGGGTACCTGGCGAAGCGGCTGTCGCCCACCGAGGGGGATCGCGACCTCTACCTGGTCAAGTGGCCGTCGGGGAGCCGTCGCAGCGTGACCGTGACGGTCACCGCGCCCCCGAACATCGACATCAACCTCGGCGTGACCGATGCCACCGGCGTCCACCAGCTGACGACCGACGAGGGCGGGATCGGCGAGACCGAGGTCCTCCACCGCCGGATGTTCGAAGGCTCGGTGATGGTCACGGTGGCGCAGACGATCCACAAGGATCAGAAGTTTCCGATCGAGAACGTCAGCGACGCGTACACCGTGCTGGTCACCGAGGACTCGCCCCAGGGGGAGACCGAGCCCAACAGCATCGACGCCGACGCCAACCCGCTCAAGCTCACCGAGGAGCTTCGCGGGTACCTCGACACGCGACAGGACGTCGATCTGTTGCGGTGGACCGGAGAGGACGGGATCTACAACGTGGTGGTGCGCGCCGATGGCTTGCCGCTCGTCTGGCGCGTGGCCGATGGCAAGCCGCGGACGCCCGGAGCTGCGAGCGTCGAGCTGCACAAGGGCGACACGGTCCGGCTCGAGCGCGGGGACCGCACCGGCACGGGCCCGCTCCCCGGACGCGACGTTCTGTGGTCGATCGTCGTCACGAAGTAGTACGCTCGTCCCGTGAAGGGCCTCGCGATCGCATGCGTCCTCGCGATGCTCGCGAGCTGTGGTGACAACGCCGAGTGCGCGCTGGCGCCGTTCCCCTCCGGTGATCTCGACGGTCACCCCGAGCCGCTCGGCGCAGGGGAGCTCGAGGCACGTGCGGGCCGGCTCGCCGCCCACGACATGCCATTCTCGCGGCCGGGCCTCCTGACCTGGCAGCCCGGTGACTTCGTCCTGGCGAACAGCCGCGTCGCCCTCGTGATCGAGGATGTTGGCGACAGCGATCTCTACGATCCGTGGGGCGGACGACCGGTCGGCCTCGCGCGGATGGACGACCACAGGATGGTGGAGCCCAACAACTTCGGCGAGCTGTTCCTCCTCACCGGCCGCTCGACGCTGGTCACCGATTCAGTGTCCGTGCTGAACGATGGTAGCGACGGCCGGACCGCGATCATCCGCGCGCGCGGCAAGCTGCATCCGCTGCCGTTCTTCGAGAACCTGATCGCACCGGTGTTCAGCGAGGCCTGGCTCGACATCGACGCGGCGATCGACTACGAGCTCGCGCCCGGATCGGACCACGTCGATGTCTACCTCCGCTATGCCTCCTCGCGCGCGGAGTCCAAGGACTCTCCGTCGACCCTCCACGCCCTGATGTTCACGGAGCGCACCCCCGTGTTCCAGCCGAACAAGGGGTTCGACACCACGCTCGACAAGACGCCCTACCTCGCGCTCGTCGATGACGAGGCGACCAGCTGGGCGTACCTCCCCGGGGAGGGCACGCTCGGAACCTCGCTCGCGGTGTCGGGCTTCCTCGGTGCATTCTCGCCAGGCTTCACGATGCCGGCCTGCCAGCGGATCGAGCGCCTGCACGCGAAGATCGCGATCGGCGGCCCCGGCCTCGACGGAGCCGTGGTCGCCGCGGCGAGCACACGGGGCGACACGCTGCGCGCGGTGACCGGAACGGTGACCCGCGGATCGGTCAGCGTGCCGCGCGTGCACGTCCACGCGATCGATGCGGCAGGAAACTACCTGACCCGCGCGGTCACGGATGCGGAGGGCGCGTTCACGCTGCACGTCCCGCTGTCTGCGGACGTGTCCCTCGTCGCCTATCACCGTGGTGATCAGGTCGTGACCGTTCACGCCGGCTTCATTGCCGCCGCGCCCGCGATCGATCTCCCCGCCGTGGGATCGATCCTCGTGCAGGCTGCCGACAACGGCGCTTCGGTCCCCGCGCGGATCCAGGTCCTCCCGGTGGCCCCCACCGTGCTGCCCTCGGTCCCCGACAACTACGGCGAGCCGCAGGTCACCCCCGGGCGCCTGCACGTGGTCTACACGATCGAAGGCAGCGTCACGCTGATCGTGCCCCCCGGGCGCTGGGAGGTGATCGTCTCGCGTGGGTACGAGTACGAGATCGATCGCCGGATCGTCGATGTCGTCGCCAACGGCCAGGTCCGTGTCGACGCGCAGCTCGATCACTCGGTCGACACCACCAACATCCAGTGCGGCGACTTTCACGTCCACACGTGGCGGTCCAACGACTCCGGCGACGATGCCACCCGGAAGGTCGCGCAGGCGATCGCCGATGGGCTCGAGTTGCCCGTGCGCTCCGATCACGAGTGGGTCGGAGACTTCTCGAAGGAGATCGACGAGCTCGGTGCCGCGCCGTGGGCGGCCGGGTTCGGCTCGATCGAGCTGACCTCGTTCGAGGTCTGGGGGCACATGGGCGTGTTCCCGCTGACGCCTCACGCCGACCAGGTCAACGCCGGCGCGCCGAAGTGGCAGACGTTCCCCACGCCGCAGGCGCCGGAGACCGAGTTCGCGACGCTGTCGCCCAAGGCGGTGTTCGACACCGTACGCGCGCGCCCCGAGGCGCCCGTCGTCATCATCAATCACCCCCGAGGCCCGACGAACTACTTCGGCTACGTCGGCTATGACCCCGCGACCGGGATGGCGAGATCGATCGCCGACTGGGACACCAAGTTCACGCTGCTCGAGGTGTTCAACGACTCGAGCTGGAGCGACAACCGCAACGGCACCGTCACCGACTGGTTTGGCCTCCTGAAGGCGGGGCGCAAGGTGTTCGCGGTCGGGTCGTCCGACACGCACCGGATGTCGGTCAACCCGGTGGGGTATCCGCGCACGTGTCTCCGGCTCGGCACCGACGATCCGCGCCAGCTCACCGCCGACGCCGTCCGCGATCAGCTCGCCGCGGGGCACACCACGATCTCCGGAGGGATCTACGTCACCGCGAAGCTCGGGACCGCGGAGTCGGGAGATTCGGTGACCGGCGCGGGCTCGCCGATGATGCTCGACGTCACCGTCCAGGCCGCGACCTGGATCAGCGTCGACGAGCTCGAGATCATCGTCGATGGCCAGACCACCGACACGATCCCGATCCTGCCCGGCGACGCAGATCCGGGCAACCCGGCGATCCGCTGGCGCGGTCAGGTGCCGGTGCAGGTCAACGCGTCCGGCGGCTTCGTGATGGTCGCGGCGTCCGGAGCGCGCGCCCTCGACCCGGTGCATCCGGGCAAGCAACCGTTCGGCGCCACCAATCCGATCTTCGTGACCCCGTAGGGCCGTCGATTCACGGCCCCAGCCCATACCCGCCGCCACCCGGGGTTGGTATGACGCGGCCACCATGATCAAGCGTCCCAAGATCGCCATCGTTGGCGCCGGCGGAAACGTCGGCGCAGCCGTCGCCCAGTGGGCAGCCACCAAGGAGCTCGGCGACCTCGTCCTGATCGACATCAAGGCCGGGCCGGCCGAGGGCCGCGCCCTCGACCTCACGCAGTGCGGGCCGTGGGAGGGCTTCAACAACACCTCGTTCGTCGCGAGCGACAAGGCCGAGGCGATGACCGGCGCGGATGTCATCGTGATGACCGCCGGCGTCCCGCGCAAGCCGGGTCAGTCGCGCGAGGAGCTGATCAACATCAACGCCGGGATCGTGAAGACGATCTGCGGCGACGTGAAGAAGTACGCGCCCGACGCCGTGTTGATCGTCGTCTCGAACCCGCTCGACGCGATGGTGTTCGTCGCCAAGCAGGTCACCGGCTTCCCGCGCGAGCGCGTGATCGGCTCGGCCGGCGTGCTCGACAGCGCGCGCTTCCGCACCAACCTCGCGCTCGCCGCCGGCGTCAGCGTCGAGGACGTCCAGGCGATCGTGCTCGGCGCCCACACGGACAAGGACATGGTCCCGATCACGTCGACCGCGATGATCGGCAACGTGCCGGTCGCGAAGTTCCTGTCGCCCGAGAAGCTCACCGAGGTGGTCGAGAACACCAAGAAGGGTGGCGCCACGCTCACCGGGCTGATCGGCACGAGCGCGTGGCTCGCGCCCGGCGCCGGCACCTGCCTCATGGTCGAGGCGATCGTGCGCAACCAGGGCCGCATCCTGCCGTGCTCCGTGGAGCTGCAGGGTGAGTTCGGCGTCAAGGGTGCCTTCGTCGGCGTGCCCGTCAAGCTGACGGCGAAGGGCGCCGAGAGCGTCCACGAGTTCGAGCTGTCGGCCTCGGAGAAGGAGGCGTTCGGCAAGTCGGTGGCCGCGAACACGGAGCTGATGAACATCGCCCGTGGCTTCCTCGGCTGAGTTATCCTGATCGGGTGAGGTCTGCGGCGCTCGCGGTGCTGCTCGTCGGGTGCGGCTTCTCCGTAGGAGCCAGCACCACGGATTCGGGCGCCGACACCGCGCCCGACGTGCCAGTCCTCCCTTCCGGCGTGCGCAAGCTCGTCCTCGACAACACCGGCATCACGTCGACCCTCGACGACGTCCCGGTGCTGGTCGCGATCGGCGGACAGGTCGATCGGACCAAGGTCATCGACCCCCGCAAGGACCTGAAGTTCGAGGATCCCGCGACCAGCGCGGTCCTGTCGTTCGAGGTCGAGGCCTTCAATCCCGTCGGCGAGATCCTGGTGTGGGTGCGCGTCCCGCATATCCCTCCTGCGCCGGCCGAGTCCGCGATCCTCCTGACCGTGGGCTCCGCCGTGGGCGCCACGGCACCCGAGCAGGTGTGGACGGCGTACGAGCAGGTCCAGCACTTCACGGGCACCTC
Organism: Myxococcales bacterium; assembly: GCA_016720595.1. Taxonomy (GTDB): domain Bacteria; phylum Myxococcota_A; class Polyangia; order Haliangiales; family Haliangiaceae; genus JABFXX01. The sequence goes on along the minus strand of JADKKI010000001.1, from coordinate 685,589 downwards.
CAACGATTCGACCGCTCAGCACCACGATGGCACCGCGACCGGCGCCGTGATCACCGGGGGCTACCTCGCCGGCTCGATGACGTTCGGCACCGCGGCCCGCGTCTCGTTTGCCGGCCAGACGCTGGACCAGTGGAGCGAGGCCACGCTCGAGATGTGGATCCGGCCGAAGTACGCGGGGACCACCGACATCGGCGGCCTGCAACCGGCCGTGATCGACAACGGGGGCTCGTTCCGGATCGGCAGGTTCTACCTGGTCTCCACCAGCCTGGTGTTCCAGATCGACGTCGCCTGGAGCGGGGCCACGTCGTACCTGCACCCCGTGCTGCCGTTCGACACCTGGTCGCACGTCGCGTGGGCCTATGCGGGGGACACGATGCGCGTCTACGTCGACGGCGTCCAGGTGCTGAGCGACACGGTCGGGGTCCACAACCTCGCGAACTCCGACAGCGCGCTCGTCCTCGGCAACGCCGTGAACGGCGCGAAGATGGAGATCGACGAGTTCCGGATCTCGAAGACTGGCCGATCTGCGGACTGGATGCGGATCCAGCACCGCTCGATGACGCGTGGGCTGGTGACGTTCACCAACCCGTAGGGATGACTACCAGCTCGCCATCTTGGCCTTGAGGCCGGCGTCGAGCGCATCGAGGAACTGCTCCGTGGTGAGCCACGGCGCCTTGGCATCGATCAGGACCGCGAGGTCCTTGGTCATCTTGCCGCTCTCGACGGTCTCCACGCACACCGCCTCGAGCGCGGCGGCGAACTTCACCACGTCGGGCGTACCGTCGAACTGGCCGCGGTACTTGAGGCCCTGGGTCCAGGCGAAGATCGACGCGATCGGGTTGGTCGAGGTCGGCTTGCCCTTCTGGTGCATCGCGGTAGTGGCGCGTCACCGTGCCGTGCGCGGCCTCGGCCTCGACGGTCTTGCCATCGGGCGTGAGCAGCACGGAGGTCATGAGGCCGAGCGAGCCGAAGCCCTGCGCGACCGAGTCCGACTGGACGTCGCCGTCGTAGTTCTTGCAGGCCCACACGAAGCCGCCCTCCCACTTCATCGCGGAGGCGACCATGTCGTCGATCAGGCGGTGCTCGTAGACGATGCCCTTCGGCCTTGAACTTGTCGGCGAACTCGTCGTCGTACACCTTCTGGAACAGATCCTTGAACCGACCATCGTACTTCTTGAGGATCGTGTTCTTGGTCGAGAGGTAGAGCGGCCAGCCGCGGTCGAGCGCATAGGTCATGCAGCTCCGCGCGAAGCCGAGGATCGAGTCGTCGAGGTTGTACATGCCCATCGCGACGCCGCCGCCCGGGAAATCGAAGACCTTGTACTCGGTGGGCTTGCCGCCGTCCTTCGGCGTGTACGTCATCGTCAGCGTGCCCGGGCCCGGGACGACGAAGTCCGTGGCCTTGTACTGATCGCCGAACGCGTGACGGCCGACGACGATCGGCCGGGTCCAGCCCGGCACCAGGCGCGGGACGTTCGAGCAGATGATCGGCTCGCGGAAGATCGTGCCGCCGATGATGTTGCGGATCGTCCCGTTGGGGGACTTCCACATCTCGGTCAGGTTGAACTCCTTGACCCGTGCCTCGTCGGGCGTGATCGTCGCGCACTTCACGGCGACGCCGTACTGCTTGGTCGCGTTGGCCGAATCGATCGTGACCTGGTCGCGCGTCTTGTCGCGGTGCTCGATCCCGAGATCGAAGTACTTCAGATCGATGTCCAGGTACGGAAGGATCAGCTTGTCCTTGATGAACTGCCAGATGATGCGGGTCATCTCGTCGCCGTCCATCTCGACGACAGGGTTCTTCACCTTGATCTTCGTGCTCATCGGCGCGAGTTGTATCACCTAGCCCAGACTCGGGTCACCCCCGGCGGCGCGAGCCGTACCGGTGAACCTGCCATCGCCGCGCGCTCCCGTGGTTCGCGCGTCGATCCCCGGCTCGGGCCGTGTCTGCGCACGCCGCCGCCGCCACACACCAGAGGCCAGCGCGATCCCGAAGGCGAGCTCGACGCCGCCTCCGGTGGAGCACCCGCCGTCCTCGACATCCGGGGCCTCCGGATCATCCCCCGCGCCATGACACGCCGCCCGCTCGAGCTTCCGGCCGGTCACCGCCTGGACCCAGGCCACGACCTTGTCTGCGCGGACGTACACCCCGCCGTTCCCGCACGGGACGCCCGGGAGCGACAGGCCGCGTGAGACCACGCCCACCAGGACCGGCCCGTGTTCGGTATCGAGCATCGCGGGCCCGCCCGAGTCACCGAAGCAGCTATCGGTCCCTCGCCCGCCGGCGGTGAACTCGCCGTTGGGGATCACGGAGGGCTCGCAGCCGGGAGAGGCGCCGCACGTGGCATCGAGGATCGGGACGGCAGCCTGATGCAGCACGGTATTGTCGTCGGTGCCGCTCGGCGAGGTCAGGCCAAAGCCGACGATCTGCACCGGGCGCTTCGCAGCGAGCCGCTCGTTGGCCAGGCATGCCGTGGCGATCGCACGAGGCCGAGGGCGCGCGACATGCTCGAGCACCAACACGGCCACGTCGTAGCGATGCTCCCAGTCCGGGTACGCGCGTGACCACTTGACCGCGATCGCATCGCCGGCATGCGGCACGTTGTAATCGAGGGTGCCGACGATCACCGTCTTCGGCTCGATCTCGACGCAGTGCCCGGCGGTCAGCACCACATCGGGCGCGATCAGGGTCCCGCTGCACGCCCCGTTCGGACCGAGCACGGCGACCACATCGGGCCAGGCGCCGGACTTTGCGGTGGTGCCGCCGATGATCGGCGGCGCGGGATCCGCGCCCGCGAGCGAGCGCGAGCACACGAGGGACAGGAGCAGCAGGAACGAGACACGGGATGGGATGCGCGACATGCGGCGCGGTCAGAGCAACCGTCTTGCCACCGCACGCACGCGTGATCTCGCGATGTTGCGCGCACGTGTCCGGCCGGATCACGGACAGCCGGCCGGCAGGCGGACGCTCACCGGACGCGGCGCCGGCGCAGCGCACCGACGATCGTGACGATCAGGATCACCAGCGCGCCACCGGTGCCGCCGCTCGTCGAGCAGCCACCGCTGTCGGCATCGCCTGTGTCCTCGCTCGCGAGGGCGTCTTCGCAGCTGTCCTTCGCGATCGTCCTGCCGGTGGTCTCCTCGATCCACGCGATCACCTTGTCGGTGCGGACGTAGATGCCGCCGCCGCCGCACGGCGTGGCGCTGTCATCGAGGCCACGCGAGACCGCCGCGATCACCACCGCGCCGCGAGGGGTGTCGAGATAGACCGGCCCGCCCGAGTCGCCGAAGCACGAGTCGCCGGCGCCGCCGCCGGCCACGAACTCGCCGGCCGGGAACGCCCCGGTGCGGCAACCGTTGCCACCCGTGCACGCTGCATCGAGCACCGGCGCCATCGCCTCGCGGAGCGACGTGTTGGCTCCACCACCATCCTGCTGGGTCAGCCCGAACCCGACGAGGTGAACCATGGTCTCGTCCGCGAACGCCGCATAGGAGCACGAGGTGCCCACCGCCCGCGGCGCGACGCCGACGATCGGCGCGGCGAGCACGATCACCGCGACATCGAACGTGTGCTGGTACTCGGGGTAGGTCTCGAAGCTCGCGATCGCGACCCGCTGCCCACCCGCGCCGTTGTAGTTGGTGGTGTTCGCGACGACCTCGGTCGGCTGGATGCCCTTGCAGTGACCCGCGGTGAGCACCACGTCGGGGGCGATCAAGGTCCCCGTACACGAGCCCTGCGGCCCCAGGATCGCGACCGCATCGGGCCACGTCCCCGGCGGCACCATGGTCCCGCCGACCACCGGGTTCGCCAACGTTCCTGCGCTCGCCGAGGAGGCGAGGAGGACCATCAACCCGGCAACCGCGTGCGACCTCGACATCGCACGTAGCTACAGCATGGGCCGTACCAGGCTCAGTTGAGCCAGAGCAGGTAGCGCAGCTTGTGCCCGGCCGTGTCCGAGCCCTGTTCGAGCTCGTCCTTCATGTGGCGCAGGCGCCCGACGAGCGGCGAGGCCCGCATCTTCGTGCGGTAGCCGTGGCCGAGCACGCCACGCAGGATCCTCTCGGCGTTCTTCGGAGTCTCCGCTTCGTCCGAGACATCGAACACGATGTCGCTCGGCTCGCGGAGCATCGCTCCGAAGTCGACGTACCCGTCCGGCATCAGCGCGGCCGCCTTCGGCTCCACGATCGCCATCACCTCCTGCAGCGAGATCCCCTCCTCGCTCGTCAGCATCCGCCGCACGTCGCCGGTCACCGCCGCCCAGGTCGCGTAGATCGTGGCGTCCATCGGCAGCGGGATCGGATGACTCTGCTGCTTCGGGTTCGGCACCCACTCGCGATCATCATCGGTCTCGGCGAGGTAGGCCGCGCGGCAGCGGTCCGCGTGCGTGACCCCGGCGAGGATCAGCTCGCGCGCATGCTTGACCCGCCCCGCGTCGATCAGCGGGATCGTCAGGCGATGGTCGGCGAGCTTGGTGTTCCCGAAGATGCTGAGCCGGAGCAGCTTGTCGAGCTCCGACCACTTGTACGCGAGGATCAGCTGCACGCCGGCGCGCTGGAACGAGACCATCGCGCGCGCCCACTCGGCGTCCCCCACATCGAACCGGAACGTCGGGCGGCGCGCCGGATCGCTCTGGTCGATCACCTCGCCCTTCGCGTCGTACTCCACCTCGAACAGCTTGCGGTCCCGGTCGTCGAGATGGCCGTTGCGGTTCCAGTCGTGCACCCAGCACGCGAGGCACAGCTCGAGCGAGAACGTGGGATCAGCGGCCACGATCGCGAGATCGCGATCCACCGCATCGAGCTGATCGAGGAACGTCTTCCACGCAGCGCGCCCGCCCTCGTGATCGAGGGCCTTCAGGGCCTCGCCCTCGTCCATGATCGCGGTGATCCGCGTGATCACCGCCTGCCCCGCGGCCTGGTAGGTCGCGATCGCCCGCACCGCCGCCGCTCGCGAGCTGTGCGGATCGCGCGTCAGGATCGCGGTGGCGGCAGACCGCGCTTCGTCGAACTTCGACGCGGCGAGCGCGGCGAGCGCCGGCGCCGCTTCGGCCACCTGCTGCGGTGTGTTCGGGGTCTGGGCGAGCTGGGCGACGTCGGCCCTCGGCTCGGCCCCGCCACAGCCGGTCACCAGGCCCACCAACACGAGGATGCGCTTCATCGGGCGAAGCGTTACGCCGGCGCCGCGGCCGTGCACGTCGCTTCACGCGAAGTTCACGCGGGCCCGGCCTGCCAGCTACTTCTTGCCCGCGGCCTTGCGAAACGGCGCCTCGAGCTTGTCGCTCCACGCCGGGGCTTCCTTGTCGCGCGGCGCGGTGAACGTGAACCCGCTCGCCGTGACGTCCTTGGCCTTGGAGGTCACGTTGAGGACGATCGCGACCTTCTTGGCCTTCGGCGGATAGTTCTTCAGCGCCGTCGCGATCGTGGTCCAGTAACGCAGCCACAGGCTGTTCTGCTGGAGATCGCAGTCATCGCCCTCGACGTTGATCGTGATCGAGAACCGGGACCTGAACTTGTCCATGTCCTTCTCGACGAGATCGCGGTTGAACTTCGGCTCGTTCGCACTCTGGCCCTCGACCGCATCCCAGTCCTCCGCGCCGCTGGCCTTCGCGTACTCGTAGACATCGCGGGTCGCGAACGTGGCGGCATGGACCGCACCGGCCTCCTTGTCGGACAGCTTGGCCCGACACTTCTTGCCGACCTTGAACGTGTGGAGCTTGGTCAGGATCCAGGCGGTGTAATACCGGCCGGTCGCCTCCTTGGTGACGTACGCGAAGTCATCCGGGATGCCTGCAGCGAGCTGCTTGAACGGCCTCTCGAGCTTCTCGCTCCACGCCTTGGGCTCGATGTCCTTCGCGGCCGTGATCGTGAAGGTGGTGCCATCCTTGCTGACGTCGACCAGCACGTCGCGCGCCTTCGAGCTGACGTTGAGGTTGATGATCGCCTTCCCGCTCGGTGGCGGGAAGTTCCGCACCGCGGTGGCCACGGTCGTCCAGTAGCTCAGCCAGAGCGCGCTGCTCTTGGCATCACAATCGTCGCCGTCGACGGAGATGTTGAACATGAACTTCGACTTGAAGGCCTCGATCTTCGGCTCGATGAGGGCCTTGTTGGCCTCGCGATCGTTGTTGTTCTGGGTCTCGATCGTCCCCCAGTCATCTCCGCTCACGCCCTTGGCGTAGGCCGCGACATCGCGCGTCGCGAAGCCCGCCGCGTGGACGGCGCCTGCGTTCTTGTCCGGGAGCTTGGCCCAGCACTTCTTGCCGACCTTGAACGTGTGGAGCTTGGTCAGCACATAGGTCGCCGTGTACTCGCCGGTGCTGTCCTTGAGCGCCGCGGCGAAGTCATCGACCTCCCCGGCGAGCGCGAGACGCGGCGAGAGGCCTCCCAGTGTGGCCACGCCCAGCGTGACAGCGATGACGGCGACGACTCGGACCTGCGCTCGGTTCCCCATGACCTGCGACGCTAGCACCGGCGCTCGGACCGCTGGCCCCCGGCGATTGGATTCTTCGGTACGATGCGCGCCGTGCAGCTCGCGTCGACCATCCGGGGCCAGGGCTACCGGTTCGGCTCCGTCAAGGAGGTGCTCGCGAAGGCGAACCCGCCGAAGAGCGGTGACGACCTCGCCGGCATCTCGGCCCGCGATGCGGTCGAGCGCGTCGCAGCGCGTGCGGTGCTCGCGAACCTGACGCTGCGCGAGCTCCGCGAGAACCCGGTGGTCCCGTACGAGCAGGACGAGGTCACCCGCCTGGTCGAGGACGAGCTCGATGACCAGGCGTTCCGTGCGATCGGCCACCTGACCGTCGGCCAGTTCCGCGAGTGGCTGCTCGACATCGAGACCACCGGGCCCACGCTGCGCGCGGTGGCCCCTGGCCTCACCCCCGAGATGGCGGCAGCCGTGTGCAAGCTGATGTCGAACTTCGATCTGATGACGGTCGGAGCGAAGTGCCTGGTCGTGGTCCGCGCGAACTCGACGCTCGGCCTGCCCGGGCGGTTGTCCTCGCGGTGCCAGCCCAACCACCCCACCGACGACGTCCAGGGCATCCTCGCCTCCGCGCGCGAGGGCCTCGCGTACGGCTGCGGCGATGCGGTGATCGGGATCAATCCGGCGACCGACACGCCCGAGTCGACGGCGGAGATCCTCAAGGTGATCGACGATCTCCTGAAGCGCAACGACTGCCCGACGCAGCACTGCGTGCTCTCGCACGTCACGGTGCAGATGAAGGCGATCGAGCTCGGTTGCCCGATGGATCTGATGTTCCAGTCCGTCGCCGGCACCGAGGCGGCGAACAAGGCGTTCGGGATCAACGCGCAGCTCCTCCAGGACGGCTGGGATCTCATGAAGGAGCGCGGCACGGCGAAGGGCCCGAACCGGATGTACTTCGAGACCGGTCAGGGCTCGGCGCTCTCGAGCGCGGCGCATCACGGTGCGGATCAGGTGACGATCGAGGCGCGTGCCTACGGGCTCGCGCGGCGCTACAAGCCGTTCCTCGTCAACACCGTGGTCGGCTTCATCGGGCCCGAGTACCTCGAAGACGGGCCCCAGATCTCGCGCGCCGCGCTCGAGGATCACTTCATGGGCAAGCTGCTCGGCCTGCCGATGGGCTGCGACGCGTGCTTCACCTATCACGCGAAGATGTCGCAGGACGAGCTCGAGAGCCTCAAGGTCCTGCTCGGCGTCGCGGGCTGCACGTACCTCATGTCGCTGCCCGTCGGCGACGACATCATGCTGAACTACCAATCGACCAGCTATCACGACATCCCGACGGTGCGCCGCCTCGTGGGCAAGCGGCCGACGCCCGAGTTCGATGCGTGGCTCGACGCCAAGGGCATCTGGCGCGGCGATGGACCGGGCCCGAAGTTCGGCGACGTCGAAGCTGTCCGTTAGGGCGCCGGGACGTACGCGCGCGTGTCCCAGACCAGATCGAGGTTCGCGTCGTCGAACATGCCCTGATACGCGAAGCTGCCGGGCTCGGTGTGGATGACACCGTTCTCGCAGGTGACATGGCCCGACTCACCGACGTCCGAGTGCTGCCAGGTGAACCGGCTCTTCGTCCCATCGACGGCCTCGAACGCGAGGCTCCACGTGCAGTAGCCAACGCCGTTCGGTGTGAGCCCGCACTCGCCCGGATCGACGGAGCGGAAGGTCAGGCCCTCGAGGGCGGTGCACGCGCCGCGCTTCTCGACGGGGGTGTGCGGATCCTCGGGTGGAAGCTGATCGAGGCAGCCGGCCCCGAACAGCAGCAGCACCGTGACCCCCAGGGTACGCATCGAAGGCAAATTCTAGCGTGTCCCGGAGCGGACCGGGAGTCCCCTTGCACCGGTGCGCGGTGCATGGTCCTGTAGGTCGCCGTGAGCCGGACTCGCCAACTCATGGATGCGCTTCGGGATGCGCTCGGCTCCGCCGACCCGCTCCCGCCCATCCCCGCGATGCCGCCGATCCCCGCCCCACCGGCCCGGGTGTACTCCCCGCGCCCCGAGAAGAGCTCGTTCGCCGCGGAGGCCGCCCGGCACACCACGGCGCTGGTCGGGATCGGGCATGTCGGTACGCGCTACGCGACCGATGTGGTGCTGCAGTTCCAGGCCGAGCTCGCGGTGGCCCACGCCGCCGTCGGCGCCGAGCTGCCCGAGGGCTGGGCCGAACAGCAGGGCTTCGTCGGCGTCCGCTCGCGCGTGACCTCGCACCGCGAGTTCCTGCTGCGGCCCGATCTCGGGCGCCGGCTCGACGATGCGTCGGTCGAGACCATCCGCCGCTCGTGTGACCGGGGCATCGACGTCCAGGTGATCGTCGCCGATGGCCTGTCGGCGGTCGCCTGCATGCAGACCGGCAAGGCGCTGCACGACGCCGTGGTCCGCGCCTGCGCCGCCCGTGGGTTGCGCACCGGGACGCCGATCGCGGCACGGTTCGCGCGGGTCTGGCTCGAGGACGAGATCGGGCAGGAGGTCGGCGCGAAGGTCGCGATGATCCTCCTCGGTGAGCGGCCAGGGCTCGGCACCGGCGACGGCCTGTCCGCGTACGTGGTGTACGGTCCCAAGGTCGGGAACACCGACGGCGAGCGCAACATGATCTCGAACATCCACCTGCGCGGGATCCCCCCGGAGGACGCCGCCGAGCGGCTCGCGGCGCTCGCGGCGGCGATGATCGAGCAGCGCCGCAGCGGCGTGACGCTCGATCTCGCCCGGCTCGGCGAGATCGCCGGCGGGCGTGGCTATCGCGCTCCGCAGGTGCGCCAGAAGCTGGTCGGGGGCCCGTCGTGATCCTCGAGAGGATCGTGCCCACCGTGCTGTCGGTGCGCCGGCTGCAGCGCGCGGATGCGGCGCTGATCACCGCGTACGGTGGCGATCCAGACAAGCACACCTCGCTCGGGCTCGTGACCTGCGATCAGGACGATGCGATGTACGTCGCGCTCGACGAGGCCACGAAGCACGCGGCCGTCGACGTGATCTTCGCGCGCAGCTTCTACGCGGGCGCCGCGCACGCGAGTGGACGGCTGTCAGGCGAGATCCTCGGCGTGCTCGGGGCGAGCGAGCCCGAGGCGATCGAGGCCGGCCTCGAGGCCTTGCTGCGCTGCCTCCAGCACGACGCGTGCTTCTACGACGCGGATGGCAAGCGGGGGGTGACCGTGTTCCCGCACGTGATCTCCTCGCTCGGCGAGTACCTGTCGCGGGAGGCCAAGCTCGCCCCCGGGACCCCGATGGCGTACCTCGTGGCGCCCCCCCTGGAGGCCACACTCGGCCTCGACGCCGCGCTCAAGGCCGCCGACGTCACCGTGGTGAAGATCCAGCCGCCGCCCACCGAGACCAACTTCGCGTGCGCGTGGCTGACCGGGGATCTCGACGCCTGCGAGGCCGCCGCGGTGGCCTACGCGGCTGCCGTGGTCGAGGTTGCGGCGACCCCACGCCGCTGAGCTGGCGCGATCCCGCCCGCCGACATCCACCTACCTGGTTTTTTCCAGCCAGCTGGCGCAGATACGTCACGTAATGGCCGCATTTGTCGGCGGGCGTAGTGGGTGGGGATGGTTTACATTGAAGCCGCGTGCAGGCTGTCGCGGCCGAAGACTCGTTGATCGGGCTCGCGCTCGATAACAAGTACCGGATCGTCCGGGTGATCGGACGTGGCGGGATGGGTGTGGTCTACGAGGCCGAGCACACCGGCCTCGGCAAGCGCGTGGCGATCAAGCTGATCCTCGAGAAGTACACGGGGGACTCCGAGGCGGTGGCCCGGTTCACGCGGGAGGCGCAGGCGGCCACCCGGATCGGCAACCCGCACATCATCGACGTCATGGACATCGGCACCGCGCCCGATGGCCGCGCCTATGTCGTGATGGAGCTGCTGTCCGGATCGCCGCTCTCGAAGGTGGTCGAGGAGCAGGGCCAGATGCCGCCCAACCGCGCGATCAACATCATGCGCCAGGTGCTCAAGGCCGTCGGCGCCGCGCACGCCAAGGGCATCGTCCACCGCGATCTCAAGCCCGACAACATCTTCCTCCTCGATCATGCCGACTCGCCGGACTTCGTGAAGCTCCTCGATTTCGGCATCTCGAAGATGATCGATCCGGACCTGCAGGTCGCCGCCACCAAGCTGACCACCACCGGTGTGGTGATGGGGACGCCGCTGTACATGGCGCCCGAGCAGGCGATGGGCGCCGAGATCGATCACCTCGCCGACGTCTATGCCTGCGGCGTGATCATGTACGAGCTGCTCGCCGGCAAGCCGCCGTTCGACGGCGCGACCTATGCGGTCCTGGTCGCGAAGCTGCTCACCAGCGAGCCGCCGCTGCTCACCGAGTACCGGCCCGGCCTGTCGGGCAAGCTGGTGTCCGCGGTGCACCGTGCACTGGAGAAGGATCCCACCGCGCGCTGGCAATCGGCCGAGGCGTTCGCCGCCGCGCTGCCCCTGCCCTCGTCGGCCTCCTCGGTCGAGCTCGCCACCACGCAGGCGAGCGGCGCCCGTGCGGCCGTGCCTCCACCTGCGGGCCGATCGCGGCGCTGGCCAATCCTCGCGGCGAGCCTCGCGATGCTCGCCGGGATCGGGACCGCGACCGCGATCATCGTCAGCCAGGGCAAGACCAAGAGCGAACCCACGCCTCAGCCCGAGACCGGGCGCCTCGAGGTCAGCTCGGAGCCCCCGGGGGCGAAGATCGTGATCGACGACGATCAGGTGGTGAGCGATGGCGCGGCCGTGACGCTTCGCGAGGGCAAGCATCGGATCCACGCCGAGCTCGACGGTCACACGCCCACCAACAGCATCCAGGAGGTCCGCGCCGGCGAGACCAAGGCGTTCGTGATCCAGCTGGCGCCGGCGCCGACGAACCCGACGAACATCACGAAGATCGAGCAGCTGCTGCCGGGCAAGGGCGACGGTTCCGCGGGCAAGCCCGGGCCGGGGCCCGGGCCCAAGAAGGGCGCGCGACGGGGCCGACGGGTTCGGCCAGGGTCGGCTCGGCGACCAAGCCGCTGTCCCAGGCGGACCTCGACGCGATGGCCAAGGCGGCGCTGCCTTCCGAAGATCCCAAGGACGCGGTCAAGGACACCGGGAAGGGCTCCGCCAAGAACCCGCCGCCGCCGCCGCCGATCAAGCGCGAGGATCCCCCGAAGACACCGGGCGCAGGTTCTGATACGCAGAAGCCAAAGCCGAACCCGTACTGATGCGCTCCCTGCTCTGTCTCGTCGCCGCGGTCCTCCTGATCGCGCCGTCCGCGTATGCCGACGATCGCGAGGACGCGCGCAAGGCGTTCGCCGAGGGCCAGGCCGCCGACAAGGCCGAGGACTGGCAGACGGCGATCGAGCACTACCTGCACGCGTACGAGCTCGTCCCCCATCACTTCGCGCTCTACAACATCGCCCGCGACTACGAGCGCCTCGGTCAGCTCCGCGAGGCCTCCACCTGGTACGTGCGCTACGTCGAGGCCGCGCCTCCGTCGGGTGATCGCGACAAGGTCCAGAAGCTGATCGGCGAGCTCAAGCTCAAGGCCGCCAAGCTGACGGTGAAGTCATCGCCGAGCGGCGCGCGCGTGACGATCGATGGGCAGAAGGTGGGCATCACGCCGTTCAGCGCGCCGATCCGCGGCGGCGGGCATCGGGTCGCCGTCGAGCTCGATGGCCAGCGCGACGAGCGCGATGTCGCCCTCGAGTACGGCGAGCCGGAGACCGTCGAGCTCACGCTCCGCGGCGTGGTCTCGCGCCCCACGCCTCCGGTGGCGCCCACAGGGGTCCAAGGGCTCCTCGTGGTCCGCGGTAAGCCCGAGGGCGCGCTGATCACGGTGGATGACATGCCGGCTGGCACGGTGCCGATGTCGATCCCCGTCGCCGAGGGTCAGCACACGATCCGGGTCACCTCGTATGGCTACTCGAACTACGAGACCACGGCCTATGTCGCCAAGGGCGCCGAGGCCACCGTCGACGTCAACATGTCCAAGGGGCTGGGGGGCCTGGGGACGGTCGACGGCCAGCCGCGGGTGATCCAGCTCGGGTACCTGCTCGGGTTCTCCGCGGGCGCCGATCTGCGCGGGAACGGGGGGATCGTGCTCGGCGAGTTCGGGTTCCGGGTCGGTCAGGGCGACGCCTCGATCCGCGTCGGCAAGGCGATCGGCTACACCTCGGTCGACTTCATCGTCCGCTGGGCGCTCCTCAAGACCCGGATCGCCCCGTTCCTCGGCGGCGGCTACTCGTACGTCAAGAGCTCGTCGGACTCGTCGGGCTCGTCCTCGGATAGCGGCGGTGCCGGGTGGGAGGCGATCGGTGGCCTGCGGTTCGACCTGACGCGTGGGATGGGCACCACGTTCTCGCTCCTCGGCGAGACCGGGTTTCGCTGGTACTCGTCGATCTCCACCTCGAGCGGCGACAAGAGCGGGGTGTTCATCCCGTTCATGGCGACGATCCAGGTCACGTTCGGGCGAGCTCGATGATCAAGAACCGGACGGCAATCGTCGTCCTGCTCACGGGCCTCAACTTCCTCAACTACCTCGACCGGTTCATCGTCGCCGCGGTCCTGCCGCGGATCCAGGACGAGCTCGTGCTCTCGAACTTCGAGGGTGGGCTGCTCGCGACGGTGTTCCTGCTCGGCTACTTCGCGACCTCCCCCTTGTTCGGCAGCCTCGGCGATCGCGTGTCGCGCAAGCGGCTGATCGCGTTCGGCGTGCTGACCTGGAGCGCGGCGACCATCGCCTCGGGCCTGGCGACGAACCTGACGACCCTCATCCTCGCCCGTGTGGCGGTGGGCGTGGGCGAGGCCAGCTACGCCACGCTCGCACCGACGATCATCGACGACATCTCACCGCCCGACAAGAAGGGGAAGATGCTCGCGATCTTCTTCCTCGCCGTCCCGGTCGGCTCGGCCCTCGGCTACCTGCTCGGCGGCTACATCCAGAACGTCTGGGGCTGGCGCGCGGCGTTCTTCGTCGGCGGCGGCCCGGGCATCCTGCTCGCGGTGCTCGTGCTGTTCATCCACGAGCCCGTCCGCCAGCACCTCGGCGCGGCGAAGGCCAAGCTCTCGGAGACCATCGCCTCGCTGTTCCGGATCCCGCTGTATCGCCGCGCGGTGCTCGGCTACTGCGCGCACACCGCGGCGATCGGCGCGTTCTCGTTCTGGGCGCCGAAGTTCCTCTCCGAGCGGTTCTTCGGGGATCTGTCGAAGACCCTCGCGCCCACCGAGCTCGCGAACGCGGTGATCACGCACGCGAGCCCGTGGTGGGGCGAGTGGAACCTCGCCGCGGCGCTCCAGGACGTGAACGCCGCCGGCGTGCTCAAGAGCGCGAACTTCTGGTTCGGCCTGACCACCGTGGTCGCCGGCGCGATCGGCACGATCGTGGGTGGACGGATGGCCGATCGCGCGGTGCGCGGCCTGCCGGCGATCCCCGCCGGTGCCGATCACACCCACACCTCGAACCTGCTCGCGGCGAACGCCCAGCTGCGCGTGTGCGCGATCGGCGTGGCGATCGCGTTCCCGATGACGGCCCTCGCGTTCTTCCTGCCGAAGGCGTGGATGTTCTTCGCGGTGGCCGGCTGCGCGGAGGTCGGGCTGTTCCTCTCCACCGCCCCGATCAACGCGATCATGCTGCGCACGGCGCCCGTGTTCATGCGCGCGAGCGCGATGGCCACGGCGATCTTCGCGATCCACCTGCTCGGCGATCTGTGGTCGCCGTCGCTGGTGGGGTTGTTCCTCGACCACCTCCCGATCACGCTCGCGATGATGGCCCTCCCCGTGGGCTTCGCGATCGCGACGATGGTGTGGTGGCCGCGCGCGCGCGAAGCCACCTGATCGCGCCCTACGGCGTGGTGCGTGGGGATCGAGCGCGCGCCGGCCTTAGCCAGCGCCAGGACTCGCGAGCGCCCAGATCCGATCCACGCGGATCGGGACCGCAGGACCGAGTCGCATCCGCCGCAGCCGCCGCGCCTCGACGAAGCCATGGCGCGCGAGAGCGTCCACCGCCGCGCGGTTCGGCTCGGGGACCGCGCTGACGCTGCACGCCGGCGCGAGCAAGTCGACGATCTCCCGCCCTGCGTCTGGATCCTTCGCGAGCACCGGCCCCAGACGATCACCGACGATCATCCCGAATGCGATCAGCTCGCCGGCGCGGTGGATCGCCACGCCCGGACCGTGCTCGGCGACCAGGCCGATCAACATGTCATCACGGACGACGCCAGTCGCCGCGCGATCGAGGCGCGCGATCGCCACGAGATCTGCGGTGATCTGCGCGGGAGGCGGGAGCCCAGCTCGCACATTCATCACGATCAGCGTGTCGTGTTCCGAGACGTAACCGAGCTTGCGATAGAGGTGCTCGCCGAGCGGCGTCGCCTCGAGCAGGAACGTCGTGACGCCGTCGCGTCGGGCCTCATCCTGACCGTGCTCCAGGAGGCGCCGCCCGATCCGTGCGCCGCGGTGGTCCGGGTGCACGGCCATCGCGCCGACGAACGCGGCCGTGCCCTGGCGCAGCACCGTGACGAGGCCGACCAGGCACCCGTCGACGATCGCGGCCCAGCCACACCGCGGTTGACAACGAAGGTAGCGCGCGAGGTTGACCTTCGCGCCGGCGAGCCCGGCGACGTCGAGCAGCGCGACCGCCTCCGGAAGATCGTCCCGGCCGAGAGATCGGAGCTGCATCCCGTGGTCATACGCCGTCGCCTCGCCTGCGCGAAGGGTCAGCAGCCGTGCGCCGCCAGGGACAGCTCTTTGACTCCATGGATCAGCGCAGCCGAGCTACCAACCCCTCACCGGCGAGCTCGTGCCCGAGCGATGCGGGAGGTCTCAGCGACCCGGAAAGGGGGTGGTTTCGCGAACGCAGCGCCGCGGCGGCCGGCGGTCGAACTCGTCGACGAGCTGCTGCTTCGCGGTCCTGAACGGCACGTCGATGTCGACATCCCCGAACCCGCCGATCGTCGCCTGCCCACGCCCGGGTACGCGCCGTGCTCGTGTCCGAACCAGGAGACGTGCCGAACTTCTGCACGATCGCTCTGCAGGAAGGCGGCAGCGTTGACGATGTTGTTGACGTGGTCGTGGTCGGGAGGCTCCTCGGACCGCGCACACTTCGCGCGCGAGATGATCGCCCGAGGTCTGCGAGGTCTGCGAGGTCTGCGAGGTCTGCGAGCTCTGCCAGCACTCCGGTCCCCGGGTCCAGCGTGGTCCACGCGAGCTTCGTTCAACTCTTCGACTGTCAAAGACCACGCTCCCCGTCCGCGCCGAGACTGATCGCTGCTCAGTCCCCGCCGGGACTGATCCTCGTTCAGTCCCCGACGGAATCGAGCGGGAGCTCGAACACCAGATGGTCTGGCGCCGTGCCGCGGATCGCGATCACGCCTTCGTGAAGCAAAATGTGGTGGCCGTCGCACAACGATGTCAATTGCCACAGCTCGTGACGTCCACCCTCGGACCGCGGCTTGATGTGATGGACTTCCAAGAACCTGGTCGATCGACACCCTGGCACCGAGCACGCGTGCTTGTCGCGAACGAGCACCTTGCGGCGGGTCGCCTCGGGGATCGACTTCTGCAGCTTGCGCCCAGGCTCCTCCCGCTCGAGATCGCCGATGTCCTCCGAATCGCACCGCACCCGCTCGAGCTCCTGCGCGGAGACGGCGATCTCCATCCCGGCCCCGACCCGATGCGCTTGCTTGCACACTCGGCACGTCGTCGTCGCGATCTGGTGCCGCGGCTTGCTCGGCGAGCTCTGTGATGCCGGCTCGAGCATCGCGGCGGCCAGCGCACGCACCAGCTCGTCATCCGTACAGGTCGCGCCCTTCGCATCCGACGCGGCAGTGCACGCCTGCTTGAACAGCATCATCGTCTCCTCGGACAGGTTCTCCAGCACGATCCGGTGCCTGATCTTGTTCGGGTCTACCGGGTCACCCGGGAGATCGCCCTTGGCCTTGCCGCGCACCAGCTGCTGAACACCGGTCGAGGTCTGGCCCTCCGCCGCATCGAGCCACGCGCTCTCGGTGCTCCTCGTCGCCACGCGCGTCAGCTCTCGCACGCTCGTCCACGGCAGGTCGCCCGCGCGGAACTGCGCCGCGATCTGCGGCAGCTCGAGCAGCTCGTGCGCCACGCGCATGCGCTCGGTGGCCACGTGGTGCGTGCGATGCAGCACCGCCTCGATGTACGCATAGATCGTGGGGAACCCCATCCGCCGGTAGAGCTTGGTCTCCTCGGCCTCGAGCAGCAGATCCACCTCGCGCGCCTCGAGGCAAACGATCTGCTTGCCGACGGATGTGATCTCCTCGTGCAGTGCGATCCAGTCCCGTTCGCGGCACGTGGCCGCGTAGGCGTCTGAGAGCTGCGATTGAAACGCTTCCGTTGCGGCACTGTCGAACACGAGAGCCTCCTCCACGCGCGGGTGATCACGCGAGCGATCGCGCCGGCTAACCTCGCGCACAGCGCGTTCCAGTGAATTCTCGACGAAGAAATCGCCGTTCTCGCAGGCCCGCGTCGCGTGCGCTCCGCCGACCGGTCAAGTGGAATCTTCCAAAATCGACACCGCTCGAGATCCGACTGTCCGGCCTCCGGACAACCCGCGGCGATCGACGTCGAATCGCATCGTGTACCTGCGTGCCGCCATCGCGCGCGAGCCCGGCCTCGTTCGGTGCCAATGCCAGCGCCGCGCTCTACGTCAGATCGATTTCGCGCGGGCACACGGGTGCGCTCGGGCAACGCTCCATCCGTACGCGCCGGGTGTCGACAGTGCACCGCGCGCCTGCATTCGGAGCACCGCGCGCGAGGCCCCATCGTCCGGAGCTTCCCCCGGCGCCGCGCGCGCTACGTCAGGTCGATCGCGCGTGGCACCGGTGGGGAGGTCGTGCAACCTCCACGACGACGGACGCCTCCACGACCACGACCTAGACCATGTCACCTCCAGGCCCTGTTCGACGATCTCCTGAATGCTCGATCATTGCGGGACATCGCGCAGGATAGACCATCGGCATTCGGGCGGAGGTCTTTGAGCCGGGACCGTCGAACAGCGATCTGTGGCCGCCGTCGCTCGTGGGCTGTTCCTCGACCGCCTGATCGCGCCTACGGCGTCGCCGTCGCTCGTGGGCTGTTCCTCGACCGCCTGATCGCCTACGGCACCGCGAGCAGATCGAGGATCGCGTTCACGAACGTCAGGGGATGCGGAGGGCAGCCCGGGACGTAGAGCGCCGGGATCACCTCGTCGAGGAAGCTCCGCTCCACGCCACGGGCACCGTCGTACAGCCCTCCGGAGATCGCGCAGGCACCCACGGCGACGACGAACCGCGGCTCCGGCATCGCCTCCCAGGCCAGGCGGATCGCCTCGCGCATCGCCTGCGTCAGCGCGCCCGACACCACGAGCGCATCGGCGTGACGCGGTGAGGCCACCCACTCGATCCCGTACCGCTGGAGATCGAAGTTCACGTTCGAGGTCGCGTTGAGCTCGAGCTCGCACGCGTTGCAGCCGCCCGTCGAGACCTGGCGCAGCTTCAGCGAGCCGCGGAACACGCGCGCGAACGTCTCCGAGGCTCGGACGCGCAGCTCGGCCTCCGCACCAGCCCGCAGGATCAAGGCATCACGGGATGAGGCGGCGCTCCGTGGATCCTTCGAGAGCGACAGCACGCCCTCCGGGCAGGCGGCCACGCAGTCTCCGCAGAAGATGCAGCGTCCGAGATCGATCGCGAGCGGCGCGACGCTGATCGCCGCCGTCGGGCACGAGGCGACACACGCGGCACAGTCCGGCGGGCAGGCCACAGCGCCGATCGTGGGCCGTCCACGGAACCCCACCGGCGTGGCGGTGCGCACGTCGGTGATGAACTGCTTGCCCTGCGAGACCCGGACGCGCAGCGCCTTGAAGATGCTCATAGGTCGTTCCCGCAGTAGGAGAGGTCGAAGCTCTTGTTGCAGATCGGGAAGTCCGAGATGTCGTTTCCGCGAACGGCGAGCGCGAGCCCCATCCAGTTCCGCAGCGACGGGTCCTGGACCTTGTAGTGAATCAGGCCGCCGTCGGCGTTGGTCTCGAGGCAGTGGACGACCTCTCCCCGCCAGCCCTCCACCACCGCGATCGCGAGGGTCTCGGGCGAGAGTGCTGGAACCACCGTGCGCGATGGTGCCAGCGCGGGGACCTCCTCGGCCACGGTCTCGAGCCAGCGCAGCGAGGCCCGGATCTCCTCGATCCGGATCCCGGCGCGCGCCCAGCAGTCGCCGGTGGGCTCGAGCCGGACGTCGATCGGATACGTGGCGTAGATCCCACGGGCTGGACGCCGCACATCGATCGGGATGCCGCTCGATCGCGCGATCATCCCCACCAGGCCGAGCTGGCGCGCCATCTCCTCGGTCACCACCCCCACACCGGCGAGACGATGGCGCACGGACCGCGCCGCGAGGAAGCACTCGTCGATGATCGCGCCGTCGGTGAGAAGCAAGGCGAGCCCCTCCCGCAGCACGGTGCGAAGCTCGTCATCCAGCCGCAACCCACTTCCGCCGGGGCGCACCGCGCCTCGCCCGAACCGGCTGCCGCACAGGCGCATGCTGGTGTTGATCGCGGTGGTCCTCAGCCGCCCATAGGTCGACGCGCCTGCGAGGAAGCCGAGGTCGGCGGCGAGCCCCGCGAGCCCGGCGAGGTGCATCGCGATCCTCTCGAGCTCGAGCGCAATGCCGCGCGCGAGCTCGATCTCGGGAGCGACCGAGACCTCCGGCGAGCGCCTCGAGCGCGGCGCAGTACGCCCAGGCGTGGGCGACGCTCGAGTCGCCCGCGATCGTCTCGACCAGGGGCGCCAGCGCCGCGGGTCGCCCTGGAGGAGCCGCGCCTCGACGCCGCGGTGCTGGTAGCCGAGCTGGATCTCGAGGTGGAGCACGTGCTCGCCGTAACACATGAACCGGAACGCGCCCGGCTCGATCACGCCCGCGTGGATCGGCCCGACCGCGACCTCGTGGACCTCTTTTCCTTCGACCCGATAGAACGGGTACGCGTTCATCGCCGCCTGCGGCTGCCCCTCGAACCGGATCGGCTTCTGCCATGGATGGCCCGCGATCCGGACGTGGTGTTGCTCGTGCAGCTCGCGCTCGAAGCAGTGCAGCGCGGGGAGCTCGGAGGTCAGCTCGTGGTAGCCGCGCGCCGGGTCCACGCGGGTGCGCGAGATCTGCAGCCCAGCGCCGTCCTCGAGGACGGAGGTCACCAGCACGTGCTCCCCATCGCGCCGGCCATAGATCGTCAGCGGGCGCATCCCCGCCCGCGCGCGCTCGAGAAGCTGGAGGCGCCAGGCGGCAGGCTCGAGCTGTTCGAGCTCCGCGGCGCGTTGACGATGCACGAGGACGGAGCTCACGTGCCCCCCAACGAGTGCGCGACGCGCGTCATCAGCGAGTTGATCTGCGGCGGGATGTAGATCCCGAGCACGAGCAGCGCACCGAGGAAGATCAGCTTGTGCAGCGCTCCGAGGGCGCTCTGGGCGGGCCAGGTCCGATCCTGCTTCGGCTCGCCCCAGATCATCGGGAAGATCGTCCGCCCCGTGGCGACGAACGACATCGTGATCAGCATGCAGAACGCGGCGAACACGAACATCTGCCCGCTGGTCACGAGCGCCGACAAGATCAACAGCTCGCCGAGGAAGCTGCCGAACGGCGGAAAGCCGAGCAGCGCGAACGTGCCGACCATCAGGAACAGACCGCTGTACGGGAGGTCCTTGATCAGGCCCGCGATCTGCTTGGTGTCCTTGGTGCCGTAGTAGGCCTCGATCTTCCCGGCGGTGAGGAACAGGATCGCCTTGATGAACGCGTTGCTGAGCACGTAGAGCAGCACGCCGTAGCCGGCCGAGCTCCCGAGCCCGAGGCCGATCGCGATCACGCCGGCGTGGTTGATCGAGGCGTAGCCGAGCAGCCGCTTGAAGTTGCGCGTGGCCACGATGCTGGCCGTCGAGACGGCCACCGAGGCGAGCCCGATCGTCAAGAGCTCTCCGGTGATCAGCGGCCGGCGCGGGAGACCTGCAGCACCCGGAGCAGCAGGACGAGCGCGCAGTTGAACTGCACGGCGCCGAGGAGCGCCGCGACCGGTGCGGGTGCCTCGTCATAGGTCTCGGGGAGCCAGCTGTACATCGGCGCGAGGCCGAGCTTGGTCCCGATCCCGAGGATCAAGAGCCCCACCCCGAGCTCCCGCCACGCGTTGGTCGGCCCGGCGACCGCGGCGGGCATCGCATCGAGCATCAGCGTGGCGGGATGACCGCCCAGCTCCATGCCGCGCATCAGGCAGATCAGGCCGAGGAGCACGAGCCCGAGCCCCACCGACGAGAACAGGAGGTAGCGCCAGGAGGCGAGCCGCGACGCCGGGGCATCGGGCCGGACGATCATCATCGCCGCTGCGAGGGTCGACATCTCGAGCGCCACCCACATCAGCAGGAGGTGATTCCCGATCAACGCGAGGTTCGAGGCGGCGAGGAACACCAGCGAGAGGCCGACGAACCTGCGAGAGGCCGGCTCGACGGCGACGCGCGCACGCACGTAGACGGCGACGCCGAGAAAGATGAAGTTGATCACGGGCGCGAACAGCTGCGCGGTCTCGTCACCCTGCAGGTAGCCGTCGAGGAACGGTCCCGTGCTCGCGAGTACCGAGTGAACGATCGCGGCGATCGAGGTCGCGATCGCCGTCGCCACGAGGACCGTGGAGGCATGACGCCCGGGGCCGCGGGTGATCGCGGTGATCGCGGCGAGCAGCGGCAGCGCGACGAGGACGAGCCAGCTCACGAGGTCATCCCTTCGACCGCGCTCGGCTTGGCGGCGCTCGCGCGCGGCAGGGTGCGGAGGTACCACCGGAACAGGAGCACCGTCGCGACGAGCACCAGGGTCTGCGCGATCCGCATCCCGAGATCCTGGTGAGACGAGGCGCCGAGCTCGAACAGCGCGATCGCATTCTCGATCCGGAGCACGCCGACCATCTGGCTGAACGGCCCGGTCTGGGTCGCGAGCAGGAGCAGGCCGAGCAGGACGCCCGTGGTGGCGACGGCCACGAACGAGCGCTCCTCGCCGTCGACCGGCACCAGCAGATCCGCGAAGCGGAAGGCGAACAGGACGAGCACGATCGCGAGCGTCAACGACATCAGGTTCGGCGAGAGCAGATCGGCCCGTCCCGGCGCACGCTGCGACCGCAGCACGGCGTACAGCGCGAGCGGCGCCCCGATCCCGCGGACCACGAGGACATCGAACATGCCAACCCAGGCGTCGGCGGTCGAGAACGAAGGATCGAGCTGGTAGCTGATCCACGCCATCAGCAGGCCCTGCCCGGCGAGGCCGAACAAGCTGAGCCGCCACGACGCCACGAACAGCGGCAGCAGCAGCACGGCGACGAACCCGATCAGCAGTGGATTCATCCGTGCCCTCCCCGCCCGATCATCGACAACAGCGCGATCCCACCCGCGGCGAGTGCGACGACGATGTACTGCGGCACGACCCGGAGCTTGAGCCGCGCGACCACCGATTCGATCAGGCCGAGGCCCACGGTGATCGCCACGCATAGCGCGAGGTGGATCAGGATCGCGACGAGGCCGGGCTCGCTGCGGAACGGAGCCAGCAGCATCGCCACGACGGAGATGCCGGTATACAGCTTGATCGCCGACCCGAGCTGGACGAACCCGAGGTCTCGTCCGCTGTGATCGAGGATCATGACCTCGTGGACCATCGTCAGCTCGAGGTGGGTCGAGGGATCGTCGATCGGGATGCGCCCCGCCTCGACCTGCACGACGATCGACAGCGCGATGATCGAGGCGAACCACATCACCAGGGCCGGGCCGCCGTCGATGTGAGGTACGAGGGCGTCCTCGAAGCTCCGCGCGCCGGAGTGCAGACAGAGCGCTCCGGCGACGAGGAACAGCACGGGTTCGAGCAACGTCGCGAACGTCGCCTCGCGTGACGCGCCCATCCCTTCGAACGAGCTGCCGGTGTCGAGCGCGCCGAGCACCAGGGCCACGCGACCCAAGGTCCACACGTAGGCAAACCACACGAAGTCGAACGGGAACGCGACCACGGCCCGCGAGCCCGTGAGCGGGACGACGAGCGCCGCGGCGATCGCGGTGACCAGCACGACCACCGGCGCGAGGCGGAACACGGGCGTGGACGCCGAGCTGATCACGGAGGACTTCCGCATCAGCCTCCGGAGATCGAACCACAGCTGCAGGATCGGCGGCCCGCGACGGCCGGCCCACAGCGCCTTGACCCGGTTCAGGATCCCGGGGAGCACGATCGGCATCACCAGGAGGGCGAGCAGGTTCGCGACCGCGCTCACAGCACCTCCCCCAGCGCGACGAGCGCCACCACGACCAGCGCGATCAGCCCCGCGGCGAAGGCGAAGCGCGGCTGCTCGGGGATCCGGCCCGAGGTGTCCTGGACGAACTGCTCTCCCTGGCCCAGGACCTCGAACATCCGCTGCTCGACCGCATCGACGTGGTGGGTCGAGAGATGCGAGCCGTGTTGCGGGAACGGCTCGGTCGGCAGCTGTTCGCGGGTCAGCACGGGCAGCGCGGGCCTGAACAAGCTCGAGAGCTGCGCCGAGAACGAGCTCCCCGTGTACTGCATGCGCGCCGTCGCCGCCGTGTAGCCGCATCCCCACGTCACGCTCGCTCGCGTGGCCGCACGCCGGCGCCAGGCGAGCACCCCGCCCACCACGAGGGCGAGCGCGAGCCCGCGGCACGCCCACACCACCGGAGCCAGCACCGCCGCCAGATCGACGACGTGCGTCCCGGCGAGCTTGGAGGTGAACAGCGCGAGCGCAGGCTCGACGAGGCGGAGGGCGACCTCGGGGTACACACCGATGATCAAGATCGCGATCGAGTGAACCGCCATCGGGACCAACATCGAACGTGGCGCATCGTCACCGACGTGGAGCTTCGGTTCGCGCGGCGCTCCGAGGAACGCGAGCCCGAAGGCGCGGGACGTCGACAGCGCGCTGACGGCGCCGACGAACGCCAGCGCCGCCGCCGCGCAGCACCAGGACGACGTCGCCCTCGCCGGTCGGGGCGGACCCTGACAGGAGCCCGGTGTAGAGCAGGAACTCGCCGACGAACCCGTTGAGCGGCGGCAGCGCCGACATCGCGAGCCCGCCGACCACGAAGATCACCGCAGTGCGCGGCAGCCGCTTCGCGAGCCCACCGAGGCGCTCGAGATCGACGGTGTGGGTCGCCCGGTAGATTGCACCGGCGGCATAGAACAGCGAGCACTTGAACAGGGCGTGGTTCAGGAGGTGTAACAGTCCGGCCCCGATCCCGAGCCCGACCAGCGCCGGGTTCCCCCACGACCAGCCGAGCATCCCGAGGCCGAACGCCATCGCCGCGATCCCCACGTTCTCCGTCGACGAGTAGCCCAGCATTCGCTTCAGATCGCGCTGGGTCGAGGTGTAGAGCACGCCGAAGATCGCGGAGGCGGCGCCGAACACGAGCACCGACCAGCCCATCCACTCCTCGGGACGGCCGCCGAGCAGTACGAAGCGGAGGAACCCGAACAGCCCGGCCTTGTGGATCACGCCCGACATCAGCGCGGAGACATGCGCCGGCGCGGCCGAGTGCGCGCGCGGGAGCCAAGTGTGGAACGGAAAGAACGCGGACTTCAGCGCGAACGAGATGCCGAACAGCAGGAACAACGTGCCCTGCCCCTGCCCGTGGCTCGCCAGGAACCGTCCGAACTCCGCGAAGTCCATCGAGCCGGTCTTGCTGTGCAGCAGCATGAACGCGGCCACCAGGACGAACAGGCCGACGTGCGTGGAGACCAGGTAGTTGAAGCCCGCGAACCGGATCTTCTGGCTGCGATAGTCCCAGATCACGAGCAGCCAGGCCGCGACCGCCGCGATCTCCCACCCGATCAAGAACACGAGCGCGTTCTGAACCGAGTAGATGAGGACGAAGGCGAGCGAGGTCATGTTGAGGAGCGCGAAGTGCGGGCCTCCATTCCGCCCCGCCTGGAAGTACGGCCGGAGGTAGCCCACGGCATACAAGGTGCCGAGCAGCGTCATCGGCAGCGACCACGCGAGGAAGAACGCCCCCAGCGCGTCGACCCGGAAGGCGATCTGCTCGATCGGCGCCGGCCAGGGCCAGCTGACCTCGAGGCTCGGTCCGCCAGCGAGCACCGGGATCACACTCGCGAGCACCAGGATCGCCGCGATCGCCTGGCTGACGAGCGCGACGAGCGCTCGCGCGCGGTTCGTGCGGAGGCCGACCGCGAGCGCAGCCCCCGTCAGGAGCACGGGGAGGCTGGTCAGAAGGAGCGCCTCCGATCTCATGCGAGCACGGCGGTTCCGAGTTGCAATGGGTGCGCCACGCGCGGAACCGTCTGGAAGCGTGGGGTTTCGGCGGCTGGAGGCCCCCTTTGGTCACGATCTCGGTAAACCCGACATCTTGTCGTGGCGAACTCCACCCGAACGGACCCGACCCGTCAGCGCGGCGGGGGAACCGGGGTGGCGGGAGGGTCAGGAGCGTAGCGGTGCCGCGATCCGGACCTCCACGAGGCGTGCGAAGACGGCGTAGAGTCAACCGGCGATGCCCAAGCGCCTGCGCCAGCCCAGCGTGGTCCTCGAACCGGCGATGGCCTCACCGGTGATGAAGTCGTTCGACCGCTTCCTGCGGGCCGTCGCAGTAAAAGAAGTGACGGTCACGTTCTCCGGTGAGAGCGGCTCGGGCAAGGAGGTCATGGCGCGGCGCCTTCACGAGATGTCTCCGCGGCGCGGCGGCCCGTTCGTGCCGATCAACTGCGCGGCGATCCCCGAGGCGCTGTTCGAGAGCGAGCTGTTCGGCCACGAGCGCGGCGCGTTCACCGGCGCCAACGAGCGGTCCACCGGCAAGATCGAGATGGCGAACGCCGGCACGCTGTTCCTCGACGAGATCGCGGAGATGCCCGTGACCCTGCAGGCGAAGCTGCTGCGGTTCCTCGAGACGCGTCGGTACATGCGCGTCGGTGGCGCCAAGAAGATCCAGGCCGACGTCCGGCTCGTGCTCGCGACCCTCCGGCCTCTCGAGCAGGAGGTGCGCGCAGGACGGTTTCGCGCCGACCTCTACTACCGGATCCAGGGCATCGTCCTCGAGGTTCCTCCACTGCGTGAACGTCGGCGAGACATCCCGGCGCTCCTCGACGCCTTCATCGCCCAGCTCTCGGCGATCCATGACGTGGTGCCGCCGACGTTCGTCCGATCGACGCGGGCGGCGATGATCTCGCATGACTGGCCCGGTAACGTCCGCGAGCTCCGCAACGTGGTGGAGCTGCTGTGCATCCTCCGCGAGGGGAAGGACATCCGGGTGCAGGATCTGCCTCCGGCGATCCGCCAGCGCCCCTCCGAGCGAAGCCCCGCAGGCGACACGCTGACGGTGCCGATCGATCGGCCGCTCGACGAGATCGTGGATCTGGTCGTGGACGCTGCGATCGCCGCCGAGCGCGGGAACCTGACCCGGACCGCACGCCGTCTCGGGGTGAGTGTGCGGACCTTGCAGCGCCGCACGAAGCACTAGCGACCTTTCGTGTCGCGAACCGGGGCGCACCACGCCGCGGCCCGCGACAGAGTGTCGTGTTCGGCGACCGTGCGTGTCATCGCGGGCCGAGGGCGTCGTGGTTACCCCGACTTGGGGGCTGGTCCAGTTCGTGCTCGGTACAAGGCGATGCCGACGATCGTCGCGCTGGTCTGTCGGGAGCCGAACGAGCCGCTCGTCCGGTATCTCGAGGACGCGGGCTTCGAGGTCCGGGCTGCTCGAACGCCGCTCGGTGCGCCACGCGAGGGCGTGCTCGTGTGGCTGACCGATCAGGCCGGCGACCAGCGCCGGGACGATCGCACGGACGATCGCACCATCGTTGCCGCGATCCGCGCATGGCTCGGCACCAAGGCCGATCTGCGCGTCATCCTCGTGACCGGGCGACCGGTGCCCCTGGGAGCTGCCGCCGCCGATGCGCGCGGGCGGATCGTGCTGTTGCCGGCGCCGGTGTTCGGCTGGCAGCTCGTCGATGCGCTCCCGCGACGCGGGCTCGCGGTCGCCATGAGTGGATGGTAAACCTGCCCGCCAGCTTCGCATCACGCCTGCACCAGAGCACCCATGACCACCGCCGCACCTCCCAGCGAGGCCACCTCCGACGAGCTCGCCCTCGCGCTCGAGGCGCAGGAGATCGCGGCGGCGCTCCGAGAAGGTCGTCCGGTGTCCGATGCGAGGTTCGACGCGCTCTATCCGAAGAGCCACCGCCGTCGCTCGTCGGTGCACTGGACGCCCATGGAGGTCGCGCTGCGCGCGAGCGCGATGCTGGCTGCTTCGCCCGGCGGGCGGATCCTCGACGTCGGATCGGGCAGTGGAAAGATGTGCATGATCGGCGCGCTCGTCAGCGGTGCCCACTGGACCGGGGTCGAGCAGGACAGCGCGATGGTGCGCGTGGCGGCCCGGGTGGCGCGCAGTCTCTCGATCGCCGAGCGCACGTCGTTCGTGCACGCAGATGGGCTCGGCCTCGACTGGAGCCCGTTCGGTGGGATCTACCTCTACAATCCGTTCTCGGAGGCAGCGCTGAAGACGCGCCCGGTCGATCCGAGCCCGCGCCAGGCGGCATTCATCCACGCGGTCGTCGCGGTGGAGCACAAGCTCGCGGCGCTCCAGGTCGGCGCCCGCGTGGTCACGCTCCATGGCTTCGGCGGAGACCTGCCGCCCGAGTTCGAGCTCGCGGAGTCCGTGCCGATGCACAAGGACGAGCTCGCCCTCTGGGTCAGGACCCACTGAGCTGTCGATGACCGAAGCACTCTCCAGCGCGATCCGAGCGGGCCTGCCGGTGGACGACTGCGCGTTCGATCTGATCTACCCGTCCTCGCAGCGGTTCCGATCGTGGCTCCACTGGACGCCGCTCGAGGTCGCTCAGCGCGCGTGCGAGCTGCTCGCGCCGGTCGCCGGCGAGAAGGTCCTCGATGTCGGATCGGGCGTCGGCAAGCCGTGTCTCGTCGGTGCGTTGACGACCGAGGCGTCATGGTTCGGCATCGAGCGCGATCCGGACATGGTGCGTGCGGCGAACGAGGCCGCGAAGCGCCTCGGTGTCGCGGATCGTGCCTCGTTCCGGCTGGGCGACATGGAGCTGATGGATTGGTCGGTGTACGACGCCTTCTACCTGTTCAATCCCTTCGCCGAGCTGCTCGCCGGGGACGATCTCGACGCGCTCGATCGCCGCGTCCGGTACGTCGACAACGTCGAGCTCGTGCAGCACAAGCTCGCGCACGCCGCCCGCGGCACGCGCGTGGTCACCTATCACGGGTTCGGCGGGGACATGCCGCGCGAGCTCGACCTGGTCCAGTGCGAGAAGCGCCGGGACGGTGACCTGTGTCTGTGGATCAAGTGCAGGTAGGCGCTCAGTCGCCGAGCTCGAACAGGTACAGGCGCTCCTCGGAATCGCTCGCGACGTAGAGGATCGAGCCGTCGAACGCGATGCCTTCGGGGTGCTTGATCGGGAGCTTCCACGCGGTGTCGACGGCCCATTCGCTGTCCAGGCGGTACAGGGAGTGGTCCTCGTCCGAGAGCGCGTACAGGTGCTTGTCGTCGGGGTTGTAGGTCAGCGCCGAGACATCGGAGCTGAAGTGGACCTTCTGGTCCCGGACCACGTTCCCATGCGCATCGAGCTCGATGATCCGCGCCGGGTCCTTCTCCTTCGCGATCAGAAGGTGGCCGTCCTTGCCGAAGGTCAGCCCCTCGATGCCGCTGTTGCCATCCTCGGCCTCGGGGATGTCGATCGGATCGTGACGGCTACCGTCCGCGTCGATGTGCCAGATCCGCGCGCGGCTCTCGTCCGCCACCAGAAACTCGCCGTGGGCGTCCACCGTGACGGCCTCGAGGTCGCGACCTTCGATGTCTAGCTTGTCCTGGACGTCACCATCATCGTCGATCTCGTAGATCATCCCGTGCGCATCACTCACGGTGTAGAGCCGGCCATCCGTGAACACGAGATCCGAGGGCTCGTCGACATGGAGCTTGTGGTCATCGATCTTGCGCAGCCGATCGGGGAGGCCATCGGCCTTGCCGGACTGGGTGAACGGCGCGATCTCGGTGGGGCCGCGGTCGGCGCAGCCGGCCACGAGTGTGGCAATCAGTGCGCAGATCGGGCTCGGGTTCGACATCGAACCGTCACACGAAGCAACGAACGCGCCACGCAAAACCGCAATGAATCCAGGACCGGTGGCGGATGCAATCGCCAGCGATGCGGCAACGTCACCAGCCAGCGGCGAACGCAAGCCCGTGTTGTCACACGCGGCGAGGGTGGGCACACCATGTGTACAGGCGACCGGTCATGCGCGTTGCCCTGCCGATTACCCTATTGCTCACGGTTGGTTGCACTGGTGTCGATGGAGATGCAAAGGACGACTCGTTCGGCGGCAAGGACGCCAAGAACGATGGGGCCTACTCCACATGTCAGCTCGCGGAGGTCGTGAAGCTCGTCAACGAATCGACGACCACGACCGACAAGCTGTCCGAGATCGGCCTCTCCGATGAGGCCGCGCGCGCGATCGTCAAGCACCGCCAGGGCCCCGATGGACAGGCCGGCACCGGCGACGACGACGTCTTCGATGACCTCGACGAGCTGGATGCGGTCGACTACGTCGGCGCCCTCGCGCTCGGCAAGCTGGTCTATAGCGTGGTCCCGCGCTGCGAGAACGATCTCGCAGACCGCCCGTTCATGGACGACCAGACGTTCACCGGCGCCAGCGGCGGCTGGGCGCGCGACAACGCGGAGGTCGAGGTCGTGCTCGGCGTGAAGGGCATGACCGGGCAGAAGCTCCGCGAGCTGCTGCTGACCAAGAACAGCGACGGCCGGACGCTCTACGAGCGCCTACGTCGCAACCACGCGATGGAGGCCTTCACCTACGGCTTCGCGCTCGACGAGATGCCGTGGGACGCGGACAGCCAGGACGCGCGCGAGCTGATGCCGCTGGTCGCCCTGACCATCGAGCCGGATCGGTTCGCCCCGAACGACGTGGGCGTGCGCGAGCTCTCGCTCGGCACCGATCTGATGGACGACACGTACTACGACACGCACGCATACTCGCTGCTCGGCAACGCGATCGAGCTGCGCAGCCGCGCCCGCTGGGACAACGCCACCACCGTCCGCCGCCTCCTGATCGCGGCGAAGTTCGGCACCGAGATCGATGCCGAGGGCAACAAGGTCAACTCCAAGGTCGACATCCGCAACGACAACGGCACGGCGTTCGTGCCGAAGCTCGAGGACGATGTCCGCCGCGGCAAGACCGCCTGGAACGGCGGCGACGCTCCCGCCACGCCGATCCGTGGGGTCTACGAGCAGCTCGGCATGAAGCACGTCCTGCTCGACATCGGCACCCACAAGGGCGTGTTGCTGCTCGAGCCGCAGGCGCACCTGCGCTCCACTCGCAGCCGGTACCACATGAACGAGGCCAACACCTCGAACTTGAAGACCGTCTACGCGAATGCACGCACGCAGATCCAGGCCGCGCTCAACGCGGTGACCAAGGCCAAGGCGGCGAACACGATCCCGGCCGCTGCCCGCGCCCAGGTCGATGCGATGGAGACGATGGGCAAGGCGATCATGGACAGGTCGTTGTTGGTCTCGCGGATCAATGCGGCGGGCGGCAGCGTGACCGCGGCCAACCTGATCGAGCCGAGCGCTCTCACTGGCGCGCCTGCCGATGCGACCACGCTCGAGAAGAACCGCGTGATCGCGGAGACCATCAACACCGTGTTCCACGAGTTCGCGACCGCGCTCGACGACGCCGACCGGGCGATCACCGATGCGGCCGACGACAGCTTCGACGTCTACACCGACAACTTCCGCGCGTGGCGCGGCAGCCTCGACATGAACATGGCGAGGAAGACCACGTGGGATGCGTTCATCAACTCTTACAAGAGCCTGTCCACCGCGGCCAACCGCGCGAATGCGATCGCTCAGTTCAACACGTACGGCGCGGCGCAGCGCACCGCGAACGCCGATGGCTTCGATGACTTCGCAGCCCTCGACGACGCGAGCTGGACGCGCCTCGGCAACTACCTCGACAAGATGGCGCTGTCCGTGGGCGAGCGCCAGATCGAGACCGCCGGCCTCGCCGGCCGGATGCTGTGGTTCGACACCGCGCGCGCGTTCTACGTGCCCGCGTCGTCCCGCGCGTTCTCGAACTTCATGATCGACACCACCGACATGACCGAGATGATGTCCAACGAGGAGTGGGGCTCGATCCCCGTGGCCGACCGGACGTTCGCGCAGCCGCTGCCGGCGGCGAAGATCTTCAACACGAGCCTCGTCAACGAGCTGCAGATCGAGCTCGGCATGGAGGCCGCCTATGTCGCGCGGCTCCGCGATCTCGACGCCCAGGTCGCAGCCAACCCGAACGATGCGGCGAAGAAGGCCGAGCTCGAAGGCGCGCGGTTCGTGTGGGCGCAGTACACGGGCGCGATGAAGGTCCTCACCGAGCTGAAGGGCGCCAACATCATCAAGAAGCTCAAGAGCGCGGGCGCCCCGAACGGCATCACCTGGGCGGCCCCGGCGGATTCGAAGGGCAACATCGCGCTGAAGATCCTCTCGGACCGGGACTAGGCGATACTCGCACCCGGTGGGTGCGAAGGACGTCGATCCGCACGAGGAGACCCGGGCGGAGTCGATCCGTCCGGGGAAGATGCAGGCTGGCCTGCCGATCGGTGGCTACAGCCTCGAGCAGGTCCTCGGCGAGGGCGGCATGGGCGTGGTGTGGTCCGCGCACGATCCGAACCTGGATCGCCGGCTCGCGATCAAGGTCCTCAAGCGGCAGGACGCCGCCCCCGCCCTCCGCAAGCGGCTGCTCCGCGAGGCCCGCGCGATGGCGCGGCTCAAGCACCCGAACGTCCTGACCGTCTACGAAGTCGGGACCGACGGCGACCGCGACTTCATCGCGATGGAGCTCGTCGAGGGCGGCTCGCTCGACGAGTGGCTCGATCGCCAGCCTCCACGCGACGACGTCATGAAGGCGATCCTCGCGGCCGGGCGCGGGCTCGCCGCCGCACACGCCGCCGGGCTCGTGCACCGGGACTTCAAGCCGCACAACGTGCTCCGCAGCATTGGTGGGCGCGTGCTGGTCACCGATTTCGGCCTCGCGCGCGGGATGGGCGACGACGGAGGCTCGTGGAGCGGAGGAGGCGGGAGCGGAGGAGCGGGGAGCGGCGGAGCAAGGGAGGTCGAGGTGCCTGCCGACGCCGCGCTCGACATGACGATCCGCCCGACGGCGTCGCGCACCGACAGCCTCCTCGACTCTCCGCTCACCCACACCGGTGCGATGATCGGCACGCCCGCGTACATGGCGCCCGAGCAGTTCCGCGGTGGTGCCCCGGACCCGCGCACCGATCAGTTCGCGTTCTGCGTCACCGCGTGGCAGGCGCTGACCGGCACCCGGCCGTACACCGGCACCACGCTCGACGAGCTGCGCAAGGCGGCATCCGCGGGCATCGCCCCCACGCTCAAGGTCGATCTCCCTCCCGCGGTGCGCGCCGCGCTCGCGCGTGGACTCGAACCCGATCCCGAGAAGCGCTGGCCCACCCTCGACGACCTGCTCGACGCGCTCGATCACGCCGTCCGCCCGCGCCGCCCGAGGTGGATCGTCCCGGCGGCGGCGCTCGCGTTGATCGGCGTGATGGCGATCGCGATGCTGATCGCGCGGCGCAGCGGTCCGGCCCAGGCCGCCTTCGCCACCGGCTGTGGCCCCGGAGAGGACGCGTTGGCCGAGGCGTGGTCCCCCAAGGTCCGGACCGACCTCATCGCGGCGCACCGGACGCGCGGTGTCGAGCTCCCCGACGACGCCTACGCGCGGTTCGCCAACCCGATGGACGCCTACCGCTCGCGCTGGACGCAGGCGTTCGCGACCGCGTGCAAGGCCCCCGAGAAGGTCGGCGCGCGGCAGCGCGCGTGCTTGCTCGGCGCGCGCGATCAGATGGCCGCGCTCGCGTACATCGCGCGCGAGGGCTCGGCGCCGATGATCTCGCGGATCGACGTGCTCGGGATCCTGCCCGAGCTGACCACCTGCGCGGGCGACACGCCGAACGCGCCCGTGCTCTACCCCGACGATCCCGTGCTGCGCACCAAGGTCCTCGGGCTCCTGGCCCGGGCGTTCACCCTGGCGGGCAGCCCGAACTTCGCTCGCGACTTCCCCGCGCTCGAGGCCGAGGCCAAGGCGAGCGGCTGGCCTCCGATGCTGCCAGTCATCCAGATGGGCATCGGCAACGAGCTCCTCCGCCGCGGCAACCACGCCGCCGGCCGCGCGATGTTGCTGAACGTGCTCGCGGCGCCGAGCGAGACGCGGGACGCGAAGACCACCGCCGTCGCCCGGTTCGGCGTGCTCGACGCGACGCTGGCGGAGCTGTCCGAGCCACGGTCGACCGCGAAGCCGGGCGAGCTGCACCACGAGATCGCGCGCCTGCTCGAGTACGCGCGCGCCGACGTCAAGGTCGCCGGGACCGATGCGACGCTCGCCGCAGCGCTCGCCGCGTTCGAGGCCCGGGCCGCCGCCGGCCTCGCCCAGTGGGGGCGCTATCCCCGCGAGCTCGACGAGGCGATCGCGCAGGCGCGCAAGGCGGAGGGCCTGTACAAGGACGCCGGCGATGCGCGCCGCTCCGCGCTGCTGTCCGCGCTGGTCGCGGAGATGATCGTGCTGCGCGGTCACCCCGATGCGCTCGACGACGCGATGTTCGTCACGCGCACGGCGTCCGAGGTGCTGGTCACCGCCAAGGCCCCGCCCCTCCCCATGCTCGACCACGTGCGCGCCACGATCGAGCTCGCGCGCGGCGAGTTCGCGCTCGCCCAGCAGCTGCTCGTGCGCGCCGCCGGCCCGCCCCCGCCGGTCAGCGGGAGCATGCACACCGGCGTGGTGGTCGGCGCGAGCGGCAAGCCCGTGGCGAACGCGCGGGTCGTGGCCTGGCGCGGCGAGCTGATCGGCGATCCGACGAACGTGATCACCGACGTCGGCACCTTGGTCGGCGACCACGTCGAGACCGGGCCCGACGGCAGCTTCGAGATCCACGCCGAGGCCGGCGACGCGCTGATCGCCGAGTTCGCAAACGCACGCTCGGCGCCGGCGCTGGTCACGCCCCAACCCGCACGGCTGGTGCTCGCGCCGACGACCGATCTGCTCGGCAGCGTCGATCGCAAGAACCTGGTCGGAGTGACCGCCGAGGCGCGGTACGCGATCGGCGCCAACGCCTGGAGCCTTCGCGTCCCGATCACAAAGGACCGCAGCTTCCACCTCGCGGGCATGCCACCCGGCGCGCCCCGGATCGGCGCCAGCGGCGATGCGGCCCAGGGGCAACGGCGCGTCGTCGCTGGGCCGGGAGCGAAGGCGTTGACGTGGCCGATCGGCCAGGCGATCGAGGTGATCGTCCGGAGCGGCGGCGGCGGTGGTGACGGCGACGAGGACGCGATGGTCTGGCTCTACCGAGGCAAGCACAGCCCCGCTCGGCGCGCCGACGCCGAGGCGCTCGCCGAGCGCGCGGGCGAGGTCGCGTGGGCGTCGCTCGGCCCCGTGGGCGCCGACAACACCGACGCGGGCCGGGCGGTCTACGAGCCGGGCGATCGGCACGCCGTGATCTCGGGCAATCTCGACGGCGAGGTCTCGGCATGCGTCGCGCGCGGGGCCGCGCCCGACGCCCTAGTCCGCTGCCAGGTCGTCACGATCACGCAGACGATCGCCATCGACCCGGAGGACGGACCGCGTGGCGTAGGGGTGTCCACCGTGATCTTTCCCGACGGCGGCCGTGGTAAACCGGCCCCGTGAAGATCCACGAGTATCAAGGCAAGCAGCTGTTCCGTAAGTACGGCGTGCCCGTGCCGTTCGGCATCGCGGCGACGAGCGTTGAAGAAGCGCTCGCGGCGATCCCGGAGGTGCAGAAGCAGGGCGGGACCGAGATCACCGTCGTCAAGGCGCAGATCCACGCAGGTGGTCGCGGCAAGGGCGGCGGCGTGAAGGTCGCCAAGACCCGGGCCGACGCCGAGGCGGCGGTCAAGCAGATCTTCGGCATGCAGCTCGTGACGCCGCAGACCGGCCCCGAGGGCAAGAAGGTCCAGCGCCTGCTCGTCGAGCAGGGCCTGGCCATCGAGCACGAGTACTACCTCGGCATGCTGCTCGATCGCGCCACCGGCCGGGTCACGGTCATGGCCTCGACCGAGGGCGGCATGGACATCGAGGAGGTGGCGGCCACCCACCCCGAGAAGATCCTGCGCGAGGCGATCAACCCGGCGGTCGGCTGGCAGGACAACCAGTCCCGCACGCTGGCCAAGGCGCTCGGCATGACCGGCAAGATCGCCGGCGAGCTCGCCAAGTTCATGACCTCGCTGACCCGCGCGTACGAGGATCTCGATTGTTCGCTGCTCGAGATCAACCCGCTGATCACGACCAAGGACGGCAAGGTCCTCGCGCTCGACGCGAAGATCAACTTCGACGACAACGCGATGTTCCGGCACCCGGAGCTCGAAGAGATGCGCGACCCCAACGAGGAGGACGCGGCGGAGCAAGAGGCCAAGAAGTGGGACCTCTCGTACATCTCGCTCGACGGCAACATCGGCTGCATGGTCAACGGCGCCGGCCTCGCGATGTCGACGATGGACATCATCAAGTTCTATGGCGGCGCGCCGGCAAACTTCCTCGACGTCGGCGGTGGCGCCACCGCCGAGAAGGTCACGGCCGCGTTCAAGATCATCACCTCCGATCCCGATGTGAAGGCGATCTTCGTCAACATCTTCGGCGGGATCATGAAGTGCGACACGATCGCCGAGGGCGTGATCAAGGCGGTCAAGGAGACCGGCCTCAAGCAGCCGCTGGTCGTGCGCCTCGAGGGCACGAACGTCGAGCTCGGCAAGAAGATGCTCGCGGACAGCGGGCTCAACATCGTCAACGCGGCCGACATGGCCGATGGCGCACAGAAGGTCGTCAAGGCCGCGAAGGAGCAGCGCTAATGTCGGTCCTCGTCGGCTTCGATACCCGTCTCGTCGTCCAGGGCATGTCCGGATCGGCCGGTGCCTTCCACGCCAAGCAGATGGTGGAGTACGGCACCAAGGTGGTCGCCGGTGTCACGCCGGGCAAGGGCGGCACCAAGGTCGCCGGTCTCGAGCAGGTCCCGCTGTACGACACCGTCGAAGAGGCGGTACGCCTCGCTCACGCCAACACCTCCGTGATCTACGTGCCGCCGCCGTTCGCGGCGGACGCCATCCTCGAGGCGGCCTCCGCTGGGATCGAGACCATCATCTGCATCACCGAGGGCATCCCGGCCCGCGACATGATCAAGGTCAAGTACGTCCTCGATCTCGAGTACCCGGGGACGGTCCTCGTCGGGCCGAACTGCCCGGGTGTGATCACGCCGGGGCAGTGCAAGGTCGGCATCATGCCGGGGTACATCCACAAGCCGGGCGGTGTCGGCGTGGTGTCGCGCTCCGGTACCTTGACCTACGAGGTGGTCGGTCAGCTCACGAAGCTCGGCCTCGGCCAGTCCACCGCGATCGGCATCGGCGGCGATCCGGTGAAGGGCACGGACTTCATCGATGCGCTCGCCTGGTTCGCGAACGATCCGGGCACCTCCTCGATCTTCATGATCGGCGAGATCGGCGGCGACTCCGAGGAGCGCGCCGCGCAGTTCATCAAGGACAACGTCGACAAGCCGGTCGCCGCCTTCATCGGCGGCCAGACCGCGCCTCCGGGCAAGCGCATGGGTCACGCCGGCGCGATCATCTCCGGTGGCAAGGGCGCGGCAGCCGACAAGATCGCCGCGCTCAAGGCGGCGAACATCGCCGTCGCGGCGACGCCCGCCGAGATGGGCTCGACGCTCGCGAAGGTCCTCGGTCTCTAGCAGGTCCTACAGCAGGATCGGGCCGCCGCAGCTGTCCTCGCCGTCGCAGCCCTGAACCATGTCGGTCTGCGCGGGGCCCGCGTCGGAGTTGCAGTTGCCGGTGACGGTCAGGTCCTCGCCGATCGACCAGATCGAGCCCTGGTAGCAGCCGTGGAAGCTGGTCGGCGGGTGGACCTTCTTCTCGACGAGCTTGAGCAGGTTGTCGGTGTTGCAGTCGGTGCCGGCCTGCGGATAGGTGTAGCCGCAGGCGTAGGGCCCGGCCTCCTCGCGGCTGTCGGCCACGACCCGGACGCCCGCGGGCGCGGAGACGTGCTGTGCGTAGATCCCGACCGCATAGATCGCCTCCAGCTCGACGCCCGGGCCGGTGGTCACCGTCCACCGCGTAGCGTCGTGCGCAGATAGGACAAGCGCCTGCTTGCCGGGGCGGGTGACGTGGACGGTGGCGCTGTCGTGGAAGCCCTTGTAGATGCCGATGACATGCGTCTCGATCGAGCCGCAGTTTCCCGGCTCCTGGGTCAGTGAGGACGACGAGGAACCTTCGTTCGTGGCACATGCCGCGAGGGAGGCGAAGAGGAGGCCGGTGAGAAGCTTCATGGTGAAGACCCACTCAGCAACCTGCGGACCAGCGCGCGATCGCGCCAAGCTCGCGGGACCGCTCGGCTGGCCACTCGAGGAGCCAGCTCGCGCCCGGGACCTGGTCCACCAGCTGTGCCCATCGCAGCCCCTCACGCGCGCTACCCCATGACGCCCTGTGATGTCAGCCAGCTGCTGCGAGGTGTGGTCAGGGTGCGCATTGGCCCCTCGCGCCGCGTTGCATCGCCCCACCACATCGTCTAGTTTCCGCGCACTTTCCAAGGAGTTCCCCATGGCCCTCGAGCGCACGTTTTCGATCATCAAGCCCGACGCTGTTGCCCTCAACAAGATCGGCGGCATCACCGCGAAGCTGGAGGCCGCGGGTCTCCGCATCCTCGCGTCCAAGATGGTGCGCCTGACCGAGACCCAGGCCAAGGCGTTCTACGCCGTCCACAAGGAGCGCCCGTTCTACGGCGACCTCGTGAAGTTCATGACCGAGGGTCCGGTGATCGTGCAGGTGCTCGAGGGTGAGGGCGCGGTCGCCAAGAACCGCCAGGTGATGGGCGCGACCAACCCGGAGAAGGCCGACGCCGGCACGATCCGCAAGGAGTTCGCCACCAACATCGAGCGCAACGCCGTCCACGGCTCGGATGCGCCCGAGACGGCCAAGGAGGAGATCGCGTTCTTCTTCTCGACCGCCGAGCTCGCTTCGCTCGCCCGCTAACTCCAGCGGACCGGGCCCGCGTTCGAGAAGTGGGTCTGCACGATCTTCCAGGCGTCGCCCTCGCGGACCATCACCGCGAGGACGCGGAACGTCTGTGACACGTCGGTCGCCGCCTGCCCCTTCTGGGTGTAGACGACGTTGACCGCCGCCCAGCCCACCGTCGGGCTGGACTCGGCCACGCGCGCACCGCCCTCGAGCTTGAGCTCGGAGCGGAGGCGGCCGAACAGCTTCTTGATCGCCGCCCCACCGACCACGCGCTCGCCGGGACCGCTGCCGAAGTTGAAGCCGTCCTCGCGCTCGCTGCGCGCATCGGCGAAGCCACGGCGGGAGGCAAACGCGACGCGCACAGCCTTGTCGAGCTCGGCGCTACCGTCGTGGCGGTTCGGGATCGGCGCCGCACGCGGCAAGGTCCCGAGGATCGCCATCCGCTCGGCGGTGGCATCTCCGACGGGGCGGCCCCAGTGGAGCGCCTGTACGCTCCACTTCCCGTCGGCGAACCGGGCGAGCTGCGTGATCGTGATGTGGCGCGCGGCGATGCCCGAGCCAGAGAGCTCCACATCCTCGGCGGTCCACGCGTGGTCCCCTTCTCCACCGACCGCGAGGAACTTCGACTCCACCGTGAACCCACCGGGGGGCGCATCGCCGATGTGCTTGACCAGCATCTCCTCGATCGCCACGCGGCCCTCAACCACATCATCACCGTCGATGCCGAACGCGAAGGCGGTGGGCGACAGGGTGCTCGCGTACGCCTTCGCATCCCCCTTCGCGATCGCCTCGCGCTGCTGGGAGATCAGCGACCGGACCGGGATCGCCGGTGTCGGCGCGACTGCCGCGCTGCCCCCGCTCCCCGCGCTGCCCCCACTGCCCGTCGTCGTGACCACCACCGGGCCAGCAGAGCCGGAGGTCGAGTCCGAGCCCGACGTCGCGGGCGAGCCGGAGCCCGACGTCGAGGTCGATCCCGACCCCGAGGTCGACACGATCGCCGATCCGGAGCCGCCCGTGCCGTCACGCGTGGC
Source organism: Myxococcales bacterium (assembly GCA_016720595.1). GTDB lineage: Bacteria > Myxococcota_A > Polyangia > Haliangiales > Haliangiaceae > JABFXX01. Next base: position 647,042 of record JADKKI010000001.1, on the reverse strand, counting down.
CTTGTTCCCGCCCGAGGACACCAGCACCCCCATGCCGGCCCCCACGCCGATCGCGAAGCCGCCGAGCGCGATGTAGATCCGACGCCGCGACCGAGCCTCCTCGGCCGGCGGGCGGATGATCATCATCGTCGTGTGCCCACTCGCCTTGTGCGGGGTCCAGCCGCGGTTGGTCGATGCTGCGGTCGGGATGATCGGCGCCATCGGGTTGGTCGGGCGATCATCTGCGTGTGCCGCGGCCGGGCCCATCGGGGGCGCCGTGCGCATCGCGTTGAACGACTGCGCCATCGAGGCGTCGCTCAGCGAGGCCGCCGCGACCGCCTCGTCGAACGCACGCGCATAGCGTCGCGCCTGACCGATCGAGAGCAGGCACAGCGCGGCCGTCGACACCATCACCACCGCGGCGACCACCAGGATGTCCGCGATCATCTCGACGTCCGAGTCCGGGAGGACCCGGAGGAGCTTGCGCACCGTGGGGTAGTCGATCACGAGGAGGATGATCCCGAACGTGGCATCGAGAGCGGCGCTGACGAACAAGCTGACCAGGCCGCCGCGCGCCATGAGGCCACCGAACACGAGGCCCGCCATCGCTCCGGCCGCCCAGGCGATCACCATCCCCGCCCCGCCACTCTTGTTCTGCTGCACCAGCACGAACGCGATCGTGCCCAGCAGCAAGCAGCCAGCCGAGCACAGCTGCGTCAACACGCCCGCGGGACGCAGCAGGAACCGACGCGGCTCCTCTTGAACAGGCTCTGCGGCCGGGGCGCTCACCGGCCCAGATCGTACTACTCGACGGGTGGCGGTGGCGGCGGACCCTTGCGGATCCGCAGCGGAACCACCGGGGAGCCGTTCGAGCGATTGGCGAGCTGCCCGCACGCCGCGTCGATGTCGTCCCCCTTGGGGATCCGCAGGTAGGTCGACATCCCCAGCCGTTTGCACTCGTTCTGGAACGCCGCGATCACCTGGGGTGCGGGCCGCTGGTACTCGGCCTCCGGGTGCGGGTTGTACGGGATGATGTTGACCTTGCACTTGAAGCCGCGGAGCAGCTTCGCGAGCTGTCCGGCATCGGCGATCGAGTCGTTGACGCCAGCGAGGAGCACGTACTCGAACGTGATCCGGCGCCGCTGCTCGAGCGGGTACGCCTTCAGGGCGGCGAGGAGCTTGCCGATGTTCCACTTGCGGTTGATCGGCATGATCTGATCGCGGATCGCATCGTTGGGCGCGTTCAGCGAGACCGCGAGGTTCGGGCGCACGGTCTCGTTCCCGAGCCGCTCGAGCTTGGGCACCAGGCCCGAGGTCGAGACCGTGATCCGGCGCGACGCGAGCTTCGCGCCCTTGTCATCGGTCAGGATCCGCAGCGACGTGATCAGGTTGTCGTAGTTGTGCAGCGGCTCGCCCATCCCCATGTAGACGATGTTCTGGATCCGCGCCGCGGGCTCGACCTCGGCGAGGAGCCGGCGGCCGAGGTACACCTGATCGACGATCTCGCCGGCATCGAGGTTGCGCTTGAGGCCGAGCTTCGCAGTCGCACAGAACTGACAGTCGACCGCGCAGCCGACCTGGGACGAGATGCACTGCGTGACGTGCTCGCCCATCGGAATCAGCACGCTCTCGATCGACGCCCCATCGTGGGTGGTCATCCACAGCTTGCGGGTCCCATCCTTCGAGGTCTGCACCTCGGCGAGCGTGAGGCCGCCGATCACGGCGCGCTCCGCCATGTCCGAGCGGGTCTTCGGAGACAGGTTCGTCATCTCGTCGAACGTGCGCGCGCCCTTGTCGTGGACCCAGCGCCACACCTGCTCGCCGCGGAACCGCGGCCAGCGCTGCGCCACCGCGAACGCCTCGGCGTCGGCGAGGGTCATCGCCCGGAGATCGGGCGGCGAAGCAGGGGCAGGTCCAGGCACGGGGCCCGTAGCTACCACGATCGGGCCACCCTGACGACGACTACTTGACGGTGACCGTGACCTTGGAGTTGAAGGCTTCCGCGAGCTTGGCCCCCTTGAGGGCCGGCTCGAGGATCTGGCGAACGCAGGCATCGGCCGCCTGCTCCGGGGTCCCGGCGGTCGCCGTCGCGGCCTCGAGCTTCAAGATCCACGCACCGGTCTCGTCGTCGTACTCCGAGGCCGCGTAGCCGGAGCGCACGCCGATGGTCACCGCCATCGCGTCCTTCTTGCTCGCGCTGTTGTACGCCTCCCAGCAGCTGACCAGCGCCGTCCGCTGGGCGGTGAGCGCCTCGGTCATCGCGGCGAACGTCTTGGTGGGCTGCGGGACCGCGGTCACGGTCACCGCGAGCTTGTCGGTCGCGGGCTTCACCGGCCCCTTGGTCAGGTAGAGGTCCGCGACCTTCGCGCCACCGAGCAGCAGCGGATCGAGACCCACCTCCTGGAGGGTGGCGAGCGAGGTCAGCGCCTTCTCGCGGAGCGAGCTCGCCGCCGGGACCGCGAGCAGGCAGCGATGCAGGACCCGCGCGCCGAGCTCGGCGTGATCCTTGTTCGAGCGCGCCGCCGCGAGCGCCGCGCCGTACGCGCAGTCGACGTCGGGAGGCAGCGGCACCTTCTCGGAGTCGTAGTGACCGAGGGCCGACGCGTAGGCCGCGATCGCCGCCTCGGCCTCGCCGCGCCCTTTGGCCTGCGCGCCCAGCGCCGCGTAGTAGTCACCCACCGTCGACCGCGCCATCCGGCGGCACGTGTGGTCGAAGCACCGGAGCTCGTCGGCGCAGTGCATGCTCGCACCGCAGCTCTCGTACTCCTTGGACTTCTGCTCGGGCCGCGGCGCCGCGCTCTGCGGGTCCGAGGCGGTGGCCTTGGAGTCACAGCCGGCGAGCAGCGCACCGAACGACAACGCGCAGATGATCGAAGCCCTCATGCGAGGACGATACCATCAGTGCCGGCGCAGCAGCTCCCCGAGGGTCTCGCGGACCTGTGGGTTGGTCTCGATCTCGTGGTGCTGCCGCAGGATCGGGAGCACGTCGGCGTTGTCCATCTGGGCGAGCGATTGGTACGCCGCCTCGCGCAGGTTGCCGGTCTCCTGCCGGAGCACCATGACGAGGAACTCGCCGGCCTCCACGGTCTGGATCTTGCCGATCGATTGCAGCGCCGAGGTTCGCACCCGCGGATCGGCACTCTCGCGATAGATCCGCGCGAGCGGGTTGAAGGCATGCGGGAAGTGCAGCCCGCCGATCGCGACCAGCGCCGCCTCGCGGACCTGGGCATCCGGATCCGCGAGCGCCTTGCGCACGATCACGAACGAGCGCTTGAAGTACAGGAACCGCAGCGCGCGGACGGCGGCCCGGCGGATCACGGGATCCTGAGCGGCGAACAGCTTCTCGAGCGGAGAGAGCGCCGCATACGATTGCAGCTCGCCGAGCAGCTCCGCGACGTGGACGAGCGTCTCGGTGTCGCCCTCCTGCTTGCGGGTCTGCGCATCGGCGAGCGTGAGCAGCACCACGAGCGCGCGGCGGCGGATGCCGTTCGGATAGCGCAGGTCACCGACGATCGAGGCCGCGACGGCATAGGGATCGCCATCCATCTCCCACTCGAGGAGATCGACGAACCAGATGTCCGCGTACGCGTGCTGCTGCTTGAGATAGTCCGGCAGCCCGGGGAGCTCCACCGGAGGCGCGGCGAGCCCCTTGTAGCGGGCCGCGATCGTGGAGAACCGCTTCTTCGCGCGATCGGGCAGCTCGAGGCCGGCGAGCTTCTCGAAGCACTCGCGCACCGCCGGATAGTCCCCGACGGCGGAGTGCTGCGACGCGGCGGCGAGCAGGGCGTTCTCCGTCATCTGCACGGGCACACCGGTCTCGGTGAACCGCTCAGCGCAGCGCATCCAGGTCAGCGCGCTCTTGTGCTGGTAGTGCCGATCGTAGGGCAGCCCCGCGCGTGCGGCGAACGCGGCCGCCTCCTGGTAGAGCGTGGCAGCCGCGTGCAGCTCGGACCTCTCGAGCGCGAGCTTGATGAAGTCCTCGTAGTACTGGAGCACGTAGAACTTGAGGTTGTCGTCGCGGAGCACGCGGATGCAGTTGACGTAGCCCTCCGCGAGGTTCTCGAACTGCGCGCTCTCCTTGCCGAGCTTCAGGAGGATCTGGAAGCAATCGAACGCGCGCTCGAGCTCACCCGCCTGCTCGAAGTCATCGGCCACCTGCTCGAGCTTGCGCTGGCTCTCGATCAGCGCCCGCCGCGCTTCCGAGGAGCCCGCCTCGAGGCGGACCGCCGCGAGGCCATAGTTGAAGTGGATCAGCGCGGCCTCGTAGGGCCGTTGCCCGAGGCCCGCGGAGTGCACCAGTGCCTTCCAGGCCGCCGTGGCCTCGGTGAACTGCTTCGCGCGCTCGAACGAGACCGCTGCATGGACCGGCAGCTTCGCCTGCTGGTAGAGCTGCGCCGCCTCGGTCCACTTCTTCTCGATCTCCGCGAGCCGAGCGCGCAGGCCGAGGTGCTCGTCGGCGACCAGCTGGCCGCGCGCCATGTCGAAGTAGTGGAGGTACAGGTAGACGAACGAGGCCTCGCGCTGGCGGCCGAGGTGGCGATAGATCTCGCCGAGGCGGCGCAACCAGTCGTCGTACTCGTAGTTGATGACGTGGGTCTGGCCGATCAGCTCGCGATAGTGACGCTCGGCATCGCCCCAGCGCCCCTGCTGGACCAGCGCCTCCGCCTGATCGGCCGTCGATTCGATCGAGTTGAACGTGCGGCGCGCCATGTCACCGGACCACGTTCATCCGGCGGCTGACCGCCGGGTCGGTGGGCGAGGTCTCGCCTGCGTTCGACTGCGCCTTGCGGGTCTTGGTGGCGTCACCGACGATATCGAGGGCTCTCCGCTGCCGCTCGGCGCGGTTGGTCAGCACGTCGCCCGAGACGATCTGCTGGCGATCGAGCATGCCGACGAATTCGGGCAGCTGATCGCTCGAGGGCAGCACGATCACGCCGTACAGGAACGCCTGCTGCTTGAGCGAGGACATCAGCTCCGGCTCGATGTGACACTGGCCGTGGGTGATCGTGTAGAGCACGACCCGGCGCTTCTGCTCGCGGCGAAGCCGGGTGACCTCGACGAGCAGCTGGCGAAACACCTTGCCGTAGTTGCGGCCGCGCTCGCTGCGGAAGCTGAGCAAGTACGGCACCGGGACCTGGCCCGACCGGCCGATCTTGATGGTCTCGTGGAGTCGCGAATCGAAGAACCGGACCCAGATCTCGTCACCCTCGAGCGTGAGCTTCTTGATCAGCGCGAGCGCGAGGCCGCGCGCGAACACCTGACGCTGGCCACGCATCGAGGCCGAGCAATCGATCAGGATGTACTGGAGGCGACGCTCGTCCTCGCGGGACTTCTCACGACCGTAGTAGAGGAGCTCGGAGTCCACGACCTTCTGCTCGAAGATCTCGCGGTCGTACGCGAGCTCGGAGAGCACGAGCGAATCGATGTTGCCCTTCCGCTCGATCGAGGCATAGCCATCCACGGCGAACGTCTGCGCCCCGGTGGACCGGCGGGTCTCGAGTACGCTCGGCAGCAGATCGAGCGAGAAGTTCGCGACGTCGTTCGCCTCGGGCGACCCCAGCGCGGCGAACAGATCGACGAGATCGATCGCTCCGCCCAGCGCCTCGGAGCCCGACGCGCTGTCCTCCTTGAACAGGCCGAGCAGGCGCACCGTGTCGAGATCGATCAGCTCGACCTGCGTGTAGATGTGCATCGACTGCGCGTCGATGTGCTCCACGAAGCCCCACAGGCTGCGCGGGTCGAAATCCTTGAAGTGATCGGCATAGTCGATCTCGCCGAGGATGCCGAGATCGAGCGGCAGCGCCTCGGCGCCGGCACTCTTGCTGCGATCGCGCCAGCGGTTGAACGTGTCGCCGAGGATCCGCGACAGCAGCACCGCGACCATCTCGTCGCGGAGCCGCAGCCCGGCGAGCCGCTCGGTGACCTCGGACTGCGTGATGTTCTCGAGCAGCCGCCGGTACTTGTCGAGGAGCGGCTTCATGCCCTGCGGCAGCTGGAGCCGGGCGAGCTGGGCCTCGCGTGCGCGGATCACATACCCGCCAGCGCCGCGGGTCATCGAGAGCATCACGCCGATGTCGTGGATGATGAACAGTGGGAGGTAGACGCCCATCCGCGCCAGCGAGTTACTCCACGCGGCGGCGCGGACCAGCGCCATCGGGGTGTCGACCTGGACGTGGGAGAGCGCCATCGTCGCGGCCTGGCGCGCGAGGAAGCTGCGGCGACGTTCCGACGGGATCGGCACGATTCGCAGGCTAGCACGAGGCGCCGCTAACCCAGGCCGCCCTCGACGTTTCGAACGATCGGTCGATCCGTCGGGTATGACCTCCCCCTCGGTTCGACAGCTGCTCTACGTGAGCCTGGCGACGGGACAGGTCTCGGGGCCGGCGCTCATGGCGCTGGTCGAGCAGGCCCGCACGCGCAATGCCAGCCTCGGGGTGACCGGCGTGCTCCTCCATCAGGCTGGGAGCTTCTTGCAGGTCATCGAAGGGGACCCGGAGGCGGTCGATGCGCTCTACCGTCGGATCGCCGTGGACCCGCGGCACCGGCACGTGGTGATGCTGCTCCGCCAGACCGTCCCCGAGCGCAGCTTTGCCCGATGGAGCCTCGGCTACATCGACGTCACCGCGACTGCCGGCCGGCTCCCTGGGTTTCGCCCCGGGATGGCGATCTCGGACCTCGTCGGGAACCCCGCGACACTCCTGAAGCTGGTCGCCGAGTTCCGTTCCGGGCACTGGTGGCCGAGCATCGCCACCGCGTGACGGGCGCCGTCTGACCGTCGCGGGAGTCGTGAGGATCCTCGCCCGGCGTCGTCACCGTCGCCGGGAACTGATCTAGGCTGCGGCCATGAACCTCTACGACGCCACCGTCCCGATCTTCACGAAGCACCTCAATGGCGCGAACAAGTGGCTCGACAAGGCCGTCGCGTTCGCGGAGGCCAAGAAGTTCGATCCCGAGACGCTCCTGCAGGCGCGCCTCGCCCCGGACATGTACCCGCTCGTGCGCCAGTTCCAGGCCGCATGCGATCAGGCCAAGTACTGCTGCGCCTACCTCACCGGCACCCCCGCGCCGAGCCACCCCGACACCGAGAAGACGATCGCCGAGATCCGCGCACGCATCGCGACCGTCGTCGCCTACCTCGCCACGTTCAAGCGCGAGGACTTCAACGGCGCCGAGGAGCGCGCCTGCAAGGCCGGCTGGATGCCGGCGCCGATCCGCGGTGGCGACTACCTCGATCACCTCGCGCTGCCGAACTTCCACTTCCACATGACCGTCGCTTACTCGATCCTGCGCCACAACGGCATCGACGTCGGCAAGACCGACTACGTCGTCGACCTGCCGTTCCAGAAGGCGTGAGCTGCTGAGCCCGCTACCGCTTCGCGAGCTTCTGCGCACCGATGTGCACGAGATAGCTGCGGAGGTGGGACTTGCTCGCGAGCGCCTCGTCGGCCCCTGACGTCCGGATCGCGGCGTTGGCCGCCGGATCGCTCGAGATCCCGATGATCTTCGCGCGGCAACCGCTGGCGCGGAGCTCGCGGGTGGCCGTGGCGCCGTCCTTGCGCCCGGGCCCCATCGCATAGTCCATGAACACCACGTCGTAGCGGCCGCGCACACACACGACGACCGCCTCGTCTGCATGGGGGAACACCTCCACCGCGCAGCCTGGAATATGGAACTGCTCCCCACGCGCGGCCACCACGTCGTCGAAGATCGCGACCTTCAACCTCGGCTGCGGATCTGCGACGGAGGCCGGGATCATCGTGCCGTTCCTACAGGCCGAACTTCGACGAGGCGAACACGGTCTCGAGCAGCTGATCGACCTCGCGGATCATCCGTGCGGCGGCGTCGCCGGGCAGCGCGGCGAGCGCGACCTTGATCTCGTTCAAGTTCTTGAGCTGGCTGAACAGCTGGATGTCGGACAGCTCGCTCCCGCTGGTGAGCAGCTCGCGGATGAGGCCCAGCTCCGTCAGCAGATCGTCGAGGCTCGCCGACGGGCCGATGAACCGGCGCTCGTCTGGATGCTCGCGGTAGTACGAATCCACCACCGGGTTCACGATCTCCTCGAGCAGCTCGACCTGATCGAGGTTGTTCCAGATGTGCCGGAGGATGAAGAAGTCTCCGTCGTGGACGCGGGTGCGGCCATCGAACACCGCCGAGGCGGCGAACAGCTTGAGCAGCTTCACCGCGCGGCGATCCGAGACCGAGATGCCCTCGGACCGGATCTGGAACACGAGCCCCTTGTACTTGGTGAGGAACTCCTCGGGGAACACCATGAACTTGTCGAAGTTCTGCTGGATCGCCCGCAGATCGCTCGACGAGATCACCGGCTTGAGCGCGCCCATCGGCTTGCCCGCCGCGTCGACGCCGCGCCCGGTCATCTTGCGCAGCTCGAGGGAGACACCCTTCTTCATCAGCTCGTGGAAGTGATAGCTGTCGAGGTTGTCGGACAGCACGCGGACGAGGAACCGGTCGAACATCGCCGCGAGGTTCTCGTCGTTGGGCACCTCGTTCGAGGCGGCATAGAGCGAGATCAGAGGGACCTGGATGACGTCCGGGCCGTTCTGGAACTTGCGCTCGTTGATGACGTGGAGGAGCGAGTTCAAGATCGCGGAGTTCGACTTGAAGATCTCGTCGAGGAACACGATCTCGGCCGTGGGGAGCATGTGCTCGAGGCGGCGCGTGTAGCGGCCCTCGCGGAACGCCGCGATGTCGACCGGGCCGAACAGCTCGTTGGGCTCGGTGAACCGCGTCAGCAAGTACTCGAAGTACTTGGCGTCGATCAGCTTCGCGAACATGTCGATCATCGCCGACTTCGCGGTGCCGGGCGGACCGACGATCACCATGTGCTCGCCAGCGATGGCCGAGACGACCATCAGCCGGATGATCTCCTGCTTGTCGAGGAACTGCGCGCCCATCTGGCGCGCGAGGTCCTGGAACGTGGCGGAGGCCCGAGCGACATCGACGGCAAAACTACGCGGTGGACTGGGCGGAGCGACCATGCAGGCAGGGCCACCTTACCTCAGGACCCGTTCGGGCGATCCGACCGGTGCGCCAAGAAATCGCTCATCGCGACGGAGGCTTGTGGGAGCGGAAACGAGCCCTAGGTTGCCGCGGGAGGCGGCGCCGGACTCGGGTCCGGCAGCTGCACGACCTCGGAGGCATCGCGTAGCGCGAGCCGGAGGTGACGGCGCAAGCGGGCCGCCAGCGCTTCGATCACCGCATCCGACAGCACCTCCGCGGCCTGGGCACGATGCACCGCCCAGCGCTGCGCGAGCGCGGGCTGCTCGGCGATCCCGGGCAGGTTGGCGAGGCGCGGCTCGACGAGGGCGAGCGCACCGGGCAGCGCGAACAGCGTGGCGAGGCCTCGAGGCCGCTGGCCGGCGGCCTCGGGCGCGAGCACCGTGGAGATCAGTGGGCTCCTGGCGCCGGGCTCGCGAAGGTTCAGCTCGGCGAGGCAGTACAGCGCGTTCAGATGGACGATGAACGCCGAGACGGCGCGAACGTCCTCCTCGTCGGGCGCACGCTCGAGCATCTGCTCGAACGCCGCCGCCAGGCGCGCAGGGCCGGTGACCTGCTCGCGCGGACCGACGTCGGGGATCAGGCGATAGGCGATCGCGCGCGCGAGCTCGGGATCGCGCAGGAGGAACACCGCGTCCTCCCAGTGCAGCGGCGGGGCGCCCGGGTGGGCATCGAGGAGCTGGGTCAGGGGCGTGCGCCGAAGCAGGGTGGCGATCACGGGTGCGGTGTCCGGGACCGCGAGCAGCTCGTCGAAGTCGACGACGGTGGTCTCCTCACGCACGCGCCGCATCCCCTTCCACGCGGTCAACCGCGACGGCGGCTTCTGGCCGTGGAACCGCGCGCGCCCGGTCCACCACGAGACCGTGATGTCGTTGCGCTTCAGATAGAACACGTTGTGCAGGAGGGCATGGCGCGCCATCACGCGCGTGCGATTGGTGGTGAGTGGCTGGCTGACCATCGCCAGGGCGTTCTCGATGATCTTGCGGCGCTGCCGTTCGCTGACGGACCACTGATCGGCCCGCGGGTGCACGAGGAACAGCGCGTTGTGCAGGCCGGCGGCCAGTGCGAGATCATCTCGCTCGAGCAGAAACGCGGGTGGGCGGCACACCAGGGTCGAGAGCACCGCGGCGCGCCCGTCATCGACCTCGACCTGCTCGACGCTCGCATCGTGCAGCTCCCCCTCCCACCGATCGAGATCGGGGAGAGGGATCGGAGCTCCGATGTGGAGCTCGCCGCCGGTGACCAGCGGCTTGACGAACTTGGTCAGGAACTCGCGGACGTGCGTCTTCGCCATGGCGGTCGCGCTACTTCCCGGGCGGCAGCAGCTTGCGATCCGGAGCATCGGGATAGCCCCACAGCGCGAACCGTCCGACGGTGTCGTTGACGACCTCGGCCTGGGCCGGCGCATCCGCCCCGTAGTCGATGGTCTCGGCGCGATCGACCTCGAGCTTGGCGAGCGAGCGGCGCTCGAGCGTCTGGAACGCGCTCTCGGCGACCTGGAACGGTGTGCCATCGGTGGTGAACACCGTGACGATCCCACCGGTGTGACCGAGCGCTCGCGACAGCACCTCGGGCGACACCCGCGGCACGACGTCCATCCCGAGCGGCACCAGCAGGCCCGGTGACAGCTCGTAGAGCAGCTGACCGAGCGGGATGACATCCAGGTTCTCGGAGCCGATCACGAGGATGCCGCGATCCGTGGCGGCCACGCGATGACCGCGCAGGCTGACGGGTGGCAGCGCGAACAGGATCCGCTTGAGGCGCTGGCCGTGCGCGACCGGGATCAAGGTCGCGACCACGCGCCGCGGCGGTCCCATCGAGGCGGCGAGCTTGAGCTCGACCCCGATGGCATCGGGCGGCCCGCCGCCGAGCTGGGCGGGATCGCGCGGGCGATCGAGCTCGAGATCCACCCGTGTCAGATCCGCGATGTCACTCAGCTGCAGCGGGCCTGGCAGGACGTCGACTCGATCATGGGGCCAGAACACGTGGAAGGTCTCCGGCGGGAACACCGAGCTGCACGAGGCGAGATCGATCGGGTGCTCGTAGCCCACGGCGACGGCTGCATTCGCACCGGCGGGGCGAAACACGTCGATCCCTGGCGTGCCGAGAAACAGCTGGAGGATCCGCTCGGGGAGCGCGCGCACGCGGATCAGCATGTAACCGCGATCTCGCGCGTGATCTTCGAACGCGCTCTGCGAACCGGGCGTGAACAGGCCGGCCTGCGCCTCGACCTTGTTGCGCCAAAGGTACCGGATGATGCCCTCGGACAGGCCGCGAGCGACGGCGAGGAGCAGCTCGCCGCGATCCTCGAGCTCCAGGTTCTCCTTGCCGGGCAGCTTGCGGATCGAGAGCCGGAACAGGAGGCGTGAGAACGGCAGATCGCCTTCCTTCACGTACCCCTGCGCGAACTCGTCGCCGTGCACCATGAAGTCGTTCCCCGCGGGCATCGCACCGATGTCGACGGCGTCGTAGCCGTACGGCGAGCGATCGTCCCGGTACTTGACGAAGTGCTTGGCGGTGCCCGTGTAGATCGCACCACCGACGAGCCGGCACAGGCGCGCCGAGCGATCAGCGAGGTACGATGACACCGCGGGGATCTGGACCACGATCTCGCGCCCGCCGAGTGCGGTCTTGCACTTCGTGATCGTCAGGTTCGCGAGCAGCTCGTCGAGGGCGGCCTCCGACGAGTACAGCCGAAGCCACGACACCGCGCCCTCGAGCGTAGCGAACGTCATCACGCAGTATCGACCGAGGAGGATACCGCGGGGATCGGGGGCTACACCCGGCGTGAAGAACCGGGTCTGCCCTTGCGCGACGTGCTCGAGCGCCACGCAGGCAGGGTACCATGTATATCTGGAAGCCATGCTCCGTGCCGCCGTCCTCGCCGCCGTCGCGACACTCGCAACACTCGCAGCAGGCGCCGGGTGCGCGCACGATCCAGACAAGCAAGCCGGTCCAAAGACGTCCACCGCGCTCGATCGGCGGATCACGCCTCGCACCAAACTACCCGCCGCGCTCCTGCCGCTCCTGCCCAGGAACGGTGTCTATGTCGCGGGCGGCGGCCTGGTGTCCTCCGCGTGGCGGGTGGTGCTCGATCTCGATGCCCGGACGCTGTACGGCGGATCCGCGGCCGCGTCGAACGCCTCGTCCCTGGGCCCGATGGACAAGGAGGCGACCAAGGACCTGTCGCAGCGCAACCAGGAGCTGCTGATGGGCCTCGCGAACGCCGCGTGGAACGAACCACCGTCGAAAGAACGGCCCGACCCCACCGCCGACTACGACGAGATCTTCATCGTGCTCGAGGGCGACAACACGTTCTTCCTCGAGGGCTTCGGCCCGATCCGGCAGCCCGCGGCGGTCAAGGCGATCGTCGAGCTGCGCGCCGCTGCCGGCCTGTAGCGCTCAGTTCTCGGTCGCGAGCTGGATATCGACCCGACGATCCTGCTGCCAGCTGGTCTCGTCGGTGCCCTTCGCATCGAGCGCGCCGCGCGTGGTCACCCCGAGCTGCGGCTTCTGCACGCCAAGCCGCGCGAGATACTGGGACACCGACTCCGACCGTCGCGATCCGAGGCCGAGGTTGTACTCCTCGGTCCCCCGCGGATCCGCGCGGCCGATCAAGGCGACCGCCTTGCCCTTGAGCGCACCGCTGACCAGGCAGGTGGCGATCTTGTCGAGCACCTGGCGATCTTCGGGGGCCAGCTCGTCCTTGTCGGTGTCGAACTTCGGGTTCGCCGAGGCCGCCGTCGCCTTGATGCCGCACGCTGCGAGGATGTCCCCCGAGATCGCGAGCCCGGGGCTGACCTGCTCGTCGGCCGTCACGTTGGGCGCCGGCTTGTCCTGCTTGGTGGCGGCCGGCGTGGCCTTGTCGGTCGGGGTGGTGGTCGCCGTCTTGGCCTTGTCCTTGTGGCAACCAATGAGCGTGGCGAGCACGAGTGCAACAGTCATGGTCTTCATGCGGCGAATCCTGCCACATTCGCCGTAAGGTTCACGAACGCAACGGCAGTTCACGGCGTTCCAGTAGAGAGGTCTCATGCAGTGGTTTCGCAGCGTTGTGTTCACGATCACCTTCGCGGCCCTCACGATCGGGGGCTGCGGCGGAAAGAAGGGCGACGCGCCGAAGACCAAGGACGATGCGGCCACGGGTTCGCAGGTCGCTCCCCTGGCGATGCCGCCGAGCGGCGTCGACAAGATCGCGCGGATGAACTTCGTCTACGGCGACGGCTGGCCGGCGTACGACAAGGCGATCGCGGCGAAGGCGAAGAAGGACTGGACCGCTGCGCGTGCACTCGCCGAGGCCTCGATCGCGAAGGATCCGTATCACCTCGATGCGCACCGCCTCCTCGCGACCGTGCTCGCGCAGGCGGGCGAACACGCGGCCGTGGTCGATCACCTGGTCACGGCGCTGGCCGACGACTACTGGCGCTATGGGCCCTCCCTTGCGAAGGACGATGACCTCCAGGAGTTCCTCGCCACCCCACATGGTCAATCGATCCTCGCGCTCGCGCAGAAGATCCACGATGACTACGCGAAGCGGATCGCGACCGGTGTGTGGCTCGTCGGTCGACGCAGCTCGTTCAAGTGGCCGAAGGATCTTGGCGTGCAGGCCGTGACCACGCGCGGCGAGCTCTATGCGTTCGACCGAGAGACCCGACGCTACCTCCGCCTGACCCACACCGATCACCGCGTCGCCGGCTTCGTCCGTGCGCCTGGCGGCGGTGAGGTCGCGATCGTCGGGTTCGACAAGGTCGATCGGCCGAAGACTCCACCCGATGCGCCACCGACGTTCGACAAGGCGTGGGTCCTCGTGTTCGACACCACCGAGTGGAAGCCGATGGGCCCCAAGATCGCGCTCGCTCCGGCGCGCGAGATCGCGCTCGGCTATGCCGCGGGAGATCAGCTGCTGGTCGTCACCGACGGGAACGTCGCCTCGATCGACAAGGCGAGCAGCAAGACCACCAAGGTCACGACGGCGGCGCCGGTTCCGCGAATCACCCTGACCCTCGACGAGGGCCGCGTGATCCGGACCACGGAGGGCGTGACGGCTGCATGGACGGGCGAGCCGGCGACTGCGCCCACACTCGCGGCAGGCGGTGCACCGATCCAGATCCCGGAGTCGGGCGTGGCCGCGCAAGCGTCGGTTGCCCTCGCGCCCGGCGGCGCACACCTGGTGTTCGCGACGGCGGTCGATGCGTGTGCGAAGGACCTCGCGCCGTCGCTGTACGTCGCCGACACCAAGAAAGGCACGATCAAGCACCTGCTGACCGCGAAGAGCCGGTTCCCCACCCGCTGGATCGACCCCACGACGCTCGCCTACGAAGATGGCGAGGGCGCGATCCGCCTGTGGGATGCAGCCACCGGGCGCGAGGTGCAGAAGCTCGACAACAAGGTCGGGATCGCGCTCGACGTGCTCTCGCTCGCGCCGGCACCACTGTGCAAGGCAGCGCCGCCCACGGTGGATGCGGGATCGGGGTCCGCCGACGAGCCGTTGCCGCCCGAGGAGGGCTCGGGCGGTCCGGTGACCACGCCGCCGTGATCGCCTCAGTCCTTGGGGCAGCGCGAGCTCAGCGGATGATCGGGCTCCCGCGTCATCGGCCCGGTGCCACCGTAGAGGCCGCGCTGCTCGCTCGTGACCGTGCGGGTCGTGGCGAGCGCGCGTAGCACCTCGGCGCCCTCGGTCGGTGAGCGATCGTAGGTCGTGTAGTCGACGGTGTAGAGGCCGAACCTGGGCTTGAAGCCTTCGGCCCATTCGAAGTTGTCGGTCAGGCTCCAGTGGTAGTAGCCCCGCACGTCGACGCCCTCGTCGCGGGCCCGGACCACGCTCTCGAGGACTCGCACGATGTTCTCCGCGCGCCGAGTCCCGAGCGCGGTCGCGATCCCGGCCTCTGTGACCACCAGCGGGAGATCTGGGTAGCGCTCCGCGTAACCGACGAGGATGTCGTGGATCCCATCGGTCCACCCCTCGTAGCCCATGGTCGGCACGCAGTAGCTCGGCTGGAGCGCGGGGAGGCACGCTCCCATGTCGAGACCGCCGAAACATGGCGTGAACGAGAGGGGCGCCGGTAGCAGCGGGTTCTTGCCGGTCACACCGGCGCGGAAGTAGTACTGCAGCCCGAGCCAATCGAGCTTCCCGCGCCACTCCGGGTGCGGCTCGTCGAGAGTTCCGTCGAGGTTGGCGTCGTACATCCCGCGGCGCACCGCGTCCACGAACAGGTAGTGATACAGGTAGACCAGCCGGTCACGTGCCGAGACGTCGACCGGATCCGCCGATGCGACGTTGTCCCGTGCGGGCTTCCAGTCCCCCACCGACAGTGACAAGCCGACCGACGCTGCCACGCCGTCGCCGTCCGCGTCGACGGTGTCCGCGGCCTTGAGTGCGTCGTAGATCGCGACATGCGCGGCGATGTAGTCGCGCAGGACCGCGGCGAAGTGATCGGGCGACAGGCTGAAGCCTCCGGGCGGGAACACCGCCAGCCCGTATGCGGCGAGCAGGTAGTTCACCGGCTCGTTGACCGTCCCCCAGTCGTCGACGAGATCACCGAACCGCTGCCCGAGCAGGGTCGCGTGCGCGCGCAGCTCTTCCACGATCAGCGGGCCGCCCGCGGACCCGAAACCACACAGGTTGGTCGAGCTCGGGCCTCCCACACACGTCAGCGCGCGAGGATCCGCGACCCACACCGGGTTCGAGAAGTGGTGAACCGTGACCAGGGGATGGATCCCCGCTGCGCGGAGCGCTTCGAGCTGGGCGCGGTAGTGCGCGAGTGCGGCCTCGTCGATCTGGTCCTTGACCGGCTCGATCCGGGCCCACTCCATCGAGAACCGGTAGCTGTCGACCCCGAGATCGTGGACCAGCCCGACGTCCTCGATCGATCGTGCGTAGCCCCGAACAGCGTCGCCGACGAAGGTCGACTTCTCGAGCCCACCGGAGGACGCCGGGGAGGTCCACAGATACCAGTCGGTATGGACGTTGCCGTCCTCGACCTGGGTCGCCGCGCTGGCCACGCCGATCCGGAAGCTGCCCTTGCCAGCAGAGGTCGCGAGCGGGCCGAACGCTCCCAGCGACAGCGGCGGGCCACCGTCGGGCGGCGCATCGTCGCCACCGCACGACGCGAGCACGACGACCATCAGTAACAGCCGGCTCACGCCGCATCGTACCGCGACCGCGATATGCTGCGGGGAGTGCGGATCTTCCTCGTACGTCATGGCGACGCGGTGCCCGAAGAGGATGCCGGGAGCGATCGCGATCGCTGGCTGTCCCCCAAGGGCCGCGAGCACGCGCGGATCCTCGGTCGGCTCCTCCGCGAGCAGGGCATCACCCCCGAGGCGATCTTGTGCTCGCCCCTGCCCCGCGCCGTTCAGACCGCCGAGCTGCTCGCGCATGCCCTCGACTTCTTCGGCGTGATCACCTCCCTGCGCTGTCTCGAGCCCTCCTCGCAACCCCGCGTGGCCGCGAACGAGATCCGCGCCGTTGCGAGCCCGGTGATCGTGGTCAGCCACGAGCCGGCGATCTCGAACCTCGGGGCGTTCCTGCTCGGGCTCCCCGCGTTCCCCCAGTTCCGCACCGCGCAGTGCTGCGGCCTCGAGGAGGGCAAGCCCACGTTCTCGGCGCGGCCCGATCTCGGCCTGGTTCAGCCGCTGTTCGTCGACTGACCAGCAGCGCTGGGCGCCGCTCGGCAGCGAGCGATCACCAGGATGTGGGTCGCGATCACCACGGGCACCACGAGCGTGGGCAGCAGCGGGTACGGCAGCCTGGAGAACGCAGCCAGCATCAGCGGATCGCCGGCCACGAGCACGAGGTACTGCGCGGTGACGAGCACGAGGACGATGTCGACGAGCCCGACGATCGACCAGGTGAGCACGAGCCGTGATCGCGAGACCGCGGCGATCGCGCCGATCGCCAGCACGCCCACGGCGATGTCCCCGAGCCCCGCACGGTACGCGAACGTGGCGGGCAATCGACCCGCGGCGTGTTCCCACAGGAACAGCGCACCGATCGGGATCCGCACCAGGTGCACGGCGATGACCACGCGCAGGTCGAGGCCGTCGAGGATGCGCTTCACCTCCAGACTCCGACCGTACGCCAGCACCCACCCTGCGACGGATCCGAACACCCAGACTCCGACGAGCGCCGGGACGCGCGCCAGGCCACCGGACGCGGCGAGCAGCGTGCTGGCAGTGACCCACGCCGCCGCGAGTACGACCGCGCGCGACGAACGGCCGGGTACGATCCTTGTAGTAGTGTCCGCCATGGAAGCCTCCTTCGTGCCGACGGCCACATCGAAGAACCGGGCCAACGCCCAGGCCGCGGTCGATCTCTCCCAACAGCGCGACAACGCGTCGGCTCCCGGCGTGGGAGCGTCGGGATCCCGACGTCGGCTCACCGACGCAGACGGTTCGGCATCGCGCTTCGAGGTGATCCGTGCGGCGCAGATCCGCGCCGTCGGCACGACGTTCCTCCGCGCTCGACCGCTCGTGGTGGCACCGATCGCGATCATCAACACGCTCCTCGTCGCCGCGAGCGGTGCGCCTACCACGCAGCGCGCGGCGCTCGGAACCGCGATCGGCGCGGCCCTCGCGCTGTTCATCGCCGAGCGCTGGTGGCTGACACGACGGGCGATCGGCGAGCGCTGGCTCGCGGGCTCCCTCGTGGGAACCGCCGCGATGCTCGCCATCGGCTGCGCCCTCTCGGGTGGCCTCGCGAGCCCCATGCTGCCGCTGGTCCTCGCACCGATCGTCGTCGCCACCGCAGCATTCGGGCGCTCGAGGAGGGCGATCGCCGCCTGCACGCTGGCCTTCGCGCTGATCGTGGGCCTCGCCCTCCTCCCCGAGGGCACGCCGTTCCCGCGGATCGCCGAGCCTTGGGCGCGCGCGATGACCGTGACCTCGTTCCTCGGCCTGCTGCTCCTCTCCTATGCCGGCGTCGCCGGTCTCGTCGCCGCGTACGTCCGGGCTGGCGAGGTGCTCGACCGCATGCGACTCGCCACGATCGAGGAGGCGGCGTCACGGATGCGCGCGACGGAGCAAGTCGGGGCGAAGGTCGCGCACGAGCTGAAGAACCCGCTGGCGGCGATCAAGGCCCTGCTCCAGCTCCTCCGCGACCGGGTCGACGCCAAGGGCACCAAGCGCCTGGAGGTGGCGCTCGCCGAGGTCGATCGAATGGACGCGATCGTCCGCGACTACCTGAGCTTCGCGAGGCCGCTGGCCGACCTCGATCTCGAGACGATCGACCTCCGCACGCTGGCGGAGGACGTGATCGCCGTCCTCGAAGCACGGGCGCAGCTGGCGGGCATCGAGCTGTCGCTGTCCGGGGCTCCGCAGACCGTCATCGCCGATGCACGACGCGTCCGCGAGGCCCTGTTCAACCTGACCGACAACGCCGTGGCCGCGACGCCGGTCGCAGGCCGGGTGACGATCACCCTCGGTGTCGTCGGCGCGCTCGCGCAGATCACGATCGAAGACACCGGCCATGGCATCTCCGCGGAGCAGGCCAGCGCCCCAGCATTCACGACGACGCGCGCCGACGGCACCGGACTGGGCCTCACGATCGCACGCGCGGCGATCGCCCAGCACGGTGGCACTCTCACCTTCACGGAGCGCCCGGGAGGGGGCACGATCGCGATCATGCTGCTGCCGTTCCAGCTCGGGGCCGCGACGTGACGTCGCGCATCCTCGTCGTCGACGACGAGCCCGCGGTGAGGTTCGCGCTCGTCGAGCTGCTCGAGGACCACGGCCACGAGGTCGTGGCGGTGGAGTCTGGCGACGCTGCGCTCGAACACCTGCTCGACGTCGATGTGGTGGTCACGGACCTGGCCATGCCGGGCCTCGATGGGCTCGGCGTGGTGCGTGAGGCGCACCGCCGCGCGCCCGGACTCCCCGTGATCGTGCTGACCGCCCGCGGATCGGAGAAGAGCGCGGTCCAGGCGATGAAGGCCGGTGCCGAGGACTACTTGACCAAGCCCTTCGATGTCGACGAGGTCGCGCTCACCGTTGCGCGCGCCGCAGAGGCCGTGCGCGTGCGCCGCGAGGTCATGCGTGGCGCTGCCGAACGGATCAGCGGTCGGGCGATGCTCGGCGACGGACCTGCCATGCGCGCGCTTCGGGCGCGGATCGCGCGGATCGCGCCGCGTGACGTCACGGTGATCGTGCGAGGCGAGACCGGGACGGGCAAGGAGCTCGTCGCCTCTCTCCTCCATGCGCTGGGGCCCCGCGCGACCGGCCCGCTCGTCAGGTTCAACTGCGCCGCGGTCCCCGCCGAGCTCGCCGACGCCGAGCTGTTCGGACATGCACGCGGTGCCTTCACCGGTGCCATCGACGCGAAGCCCGGATACTTCGTGCGGGCGAGTGGTGGCACCCTCGTGCTGGACGAGATCGGAGAGCTCCCACTCGGGATCCAGGCCAAGCTGCTGCGCGCTGTCCAGGACGGAGAGGTCCAGCCGGTCGGCGGCGAACCACGCCGGGTCGACGTGCGCTTGATCGCATGCACGCACCGCGATCTCGGCGCGGAGGTACGCGCCGGTCGGTTTCGCGAGGACCTCTACTTCCGCCTCGCGGTGATGGAGATCGAGGTGCCACCGCTGCGCACACGACGGGAGGACATTCCCGGGCTCGCACGAGCCTTCGCGGCCCGGCTCGGAGTGACGTGGGATCTCGACGTCCAGCTCTCGGATCGCTTGCTCGAAGCCTTGGCGGCGAGGTCCTGGCCCGGCAACGTGCGCGAGCTCGAGAACACGATCGCGAGGCTGATCGTCGAATCGCATGGCGACGAGATCGGGCCCGAGGCGCTCGACGCCCCGAACCTCGTGCCCCCGCAACGGACCGACGGCGACGGGGCGCTGCCGTTCCGTACCCGGGTCGAGGCCTTCGAACGATCGCTCATCGCCGAGGCGGTGAGCGCCGCAGGAGGCAATCGCGCGGAGGCCGCGCGGCGACTCGGGCTCTCGCGGGTCACCCTGCTCGATCGCATGAAGCGGCTCGGGATCTAGCCCGCCACGCCGACGTCGAGGTTGGCGACGTAGCCGAGCTCGCGCTTCGCGCGACGCAGCGCTCACCGCTGCGGCGGGTGATCCGGCTTGCACGCGAGCGGCCCCGCGCCATCCGGGCCCTTCGCGCAGGTGCCCGTGATCGTGTGGTCGTCGAGGCTGACGCTGCACGCATCACCCTCGGAGGACTTCGCACATGCCTCGACTGCCTCGGGCGGCGGGCCGGGAGGGTGCTCGGGTTTGCACGCGAGCGCGCCGGTGCCGTCGGGGCCGGTCGCGCACACACCGGAGAGCGTGTGGGTGCCGAGCGTGACGGTGCAGGCGTCCCCGGCCTTGAGCCTCGCGCACGCCTCGAACGCCTCCTTCGGGGGGCGCGGTGGCGGTGGGCGATCGGCATTGGCGATCGCGAACGGGAGAGCGGTGATGAAGAGGGCGGCGGCGATGAAGGGCTTGCTCATGAGACCCGACCATGGGCAGTGCGTGCCTCAGCGGTATGTCAGGCGTGTCTCGAGATGTTTCGGCGAAAAGGGGTCAGACCCCTTTTTCGCTCAGTCCATCGCCGGGCCGCCGCGCCAGGTCTCCCCGAGCAAGTCGAGCAGCCCGAGCCCGTCGACCACGAGGTACGCCGCGGTCCCGACGACGCCGATCACGAGGACGGCGTGGACGAGCGTGCGCCTGCCCCCGAGCGGTCCTCGTGTACGCGCGACCTCGAGCAGGGCGCCCGAGAGCCACGCGATCGCGAGGCCGGCACCGCCGATCCAGCGCACGGCGCGGGCGACCAGGGGATTGCCCGGCAGCGCGACCACCACGAGCAGGAGCACCAGCGGCGCGAGGAACCACACCTCGATCGGAGGCCGCGCGAGGCGGCGCGCCACGGCTCGCCAGCTCGGCATCTCGCGTCGCGCGACCACCAGCGCCAAGGCGAGGAGGATCACGAGCATCAGCGCGAGCCCGATCCGGACGCGCGATCGATGATGCGCGGTGGCGAGCGCCTCCGCCGCCTGGGCCGCACCACCGCGATCGACGAGCCCGGGATCGAGCGCCGCGAGCTCCCGATCGGCGTCCGCGAGCTGGCCCGCGCGGATCAACGCACGCACGTACTCGAGCCGCGCGTGCTGACCGCGCTCCATGCGCGCTGCCTCGGCGGCCTCGCGGAACCAGGTCAGCGCGCTCTCGCGATCACCCTCGCTCTCCCAGCCGAGCGCGATCGCCAGGCGCGCAGGGTTCGCCCGCGGATAGGTGGGATTCGCGTGGACCAGGATCTCGAGCTCGCGCAGCGCCGGCCGTGGATCGCCGCCACCGTAGATCTCCGACGCCAGGCGCTCGTGCGCCGCGCGGACCACGTCCCACTCGGCCCCGCCCTGCTCGGCGATCCGGGCGAGCGCCCCCCGCGCGCGCGCGATCATCCGATCATCGGTCGAGAGCGAGATCACCTGCGCGAGATCGCGGCGCGCCCGCGCGAAGTCGCGTGCGCCCTCGGCCAGCCGCGCTGCCTCGGCCCAGGCATCATCGGTCCAGCGCGTGATCGGCCGTGCCGCCCCGAGCGCCTCGAACGCCGCGATCGCGGCGGGGTCGGACCGTGTGGCGAGCTCGCCGGCGCGCCGGAACGCGAGGTCGGCATCAGCGTCCGGATCTGCGGTCGCGACGCCTGTCGACAGCGCGGTCAACCCGAGCGTCACGACCATCACGAGCAGCGCCCGCCTCGAGCGCTTCGGGCGGTGGGCGAACGCGCCGCGCGTCACGGCTTGGTCTTGCTGAACCCCTGCGGGATCGGCGTGCCGTCCTGCCGGAACGCCTCCATCGTCAGCTGATCGCGCCGGACGTGGAGGATCGCCGCCGAGTACGTCTTCTCGCTGTACAGGGTCCAGAAGTCGCTGCCGCTGTCATAGAGCTCCGCGCCCGCCCCGCCCGCGACCACGAACACCGTCGCGTTGTCGGAGGTCGCCTGCACCTGCTTGTTGATCATCGGCTTGGACACCTCGTAGTCGTGGTCGTGGCCGTTGAGCACGAGGTCGACGTGGTGGGCGTCGATCAGCGGGAGCCACGCATTCTGGAGCGTGGTGCTCGGCCCGTGGCGCGTCGAGGCCGAGAACATCGGCTGGTGGTGCATGAACAGCTTCCAGCGCGCCGCGTTGCTCGCTGTGAAGTCAGCCTCCAGCCGATCCTTGAACTCGCCCCCCAGCTTGCTGATGTCATCGGGGGTGTCGTTGCCGACGGTGATGTGGGCGAAGCCATAGTCGATCCCGAAGTTCTCCTGATCGCCGGGCAGTGCGAGCTGCGAGTAGTAGTTGATCGCATTGACCTCGTGATTGCCGTGCGCGGAGATCACGGGCACGCGCGCGAACAGCGGCTCGGCGCGACCGAAGAACTCCTCCCACTCGAACTGGGTCAGACCGATCGTCACCGCATCGCCCGAGAACAGGATCAGATCGGGCGTGCGCTGCTGGAGCTGCGCGATCAAGAGCTGCCACACGTCGTAGCCGCCGCGGCTGTCGCCGACGAAGCCGAACACCACCTCGGCATCCGGATGCGCGACCACATCTGGCGCGGTGCGGAACGTGTACACCGGCGAGAAGCTCTGGTTCCCGGACAGGTCGGTGCCGCCGACCTGGTAGCTGTACGCGGTGCCCGGCTCGAGGCCGCACAGGTGGGCCTGGTGCATGCGGATCAGGTCCGTGCCGGTGGCGCGGTACGCGAACTCGACGCCCTCTTGCTTCTCGGTCAGATCTGCCGCCGCCAGGTTCGCGCCCTTCGCGTACCGGATCTGTGACGCGCGGGTCTGCTCGTCGGCGGTCCGCCACTGCGCGACCATCGACGTCTTGGGATCCCCCATGAGCCCGAGATGGACGAGGCGCGGCGTGGGATCGGATCCGAACACGGGCACCCCGGCACGCGGTGCTTCTGCGCCATCGCGGGTGGTGAGCGTGTAGTTGCAGCCCGCGATCGCGAGCGTGCCACCTTCGGTGACGAGGTCACCCTCGGTCTCGATCGGGTTGCCCTTCACGCACCCGCCCCCGAAGGCGGCGAGTGCGGAGAACGCGGGGACAAGGGCCAGGGCGTGGTGAATCGACGTGCGCATGGTTACTCCAGCCGATAGGTGGCTTGCACCAGTAACTGATCGTTCTTGTAGGCGGCGTCGCCGCCGATGACCGTGCGGTCTTCGATCTCCGTGAAGTGACTGACCGCGAGCTGCAGCTTCAGGTTGTGCATGCGGAGGTAGTAGGTGAGCACACCGGTGAGCTCGCGCACAGACTGATTCGGATCGCCGAGCTGCGGGATCGGGATCGTGTCATTGCGATCGATCTCCTCGAGCCGCGCGGCGACCTCGAGCCTCGCCTGCTTGAGCGGCGCGAGCTTTACCGGCAGGAGGTACGCGAGCTGCGCCGCCCAGCCGTTGGCCTGGTAGCCCTGCATCAGCATCGCCGGATCGCCCGGCCCGTCGAACTCGTGCTTGACCATCAGGTACTCGAACGAGCCGGAGAGCCCCTTCCACGCTCCCGCGACGTCCGCGCCGAGGTAGCTGACGACCTCGTGCCCGGTGCCGGCGGTGAGCTTGTTGTGGCCGTAGGACAGCCCGAGCGTCAGGAGCTTGCCGCCGAACGCCGACTCCGCGAGCGGCAGGTCGCGCCCGATCGGGCTCAGCTCGAGCCGCGCCGCCCACAGGAAGCTCTGGTTGATGTTCTCGACCTGGTTCTTCCCGTCGCCATCGAACACGCCGAGGATCAACCTCGCCGGCGTCTTCGGTGGTGCGAACGTCAGGCGCGCTCCGAGATCGCGATCCGGCGCGATCGTCGCCAGCTGCGCCTTATCGACGAACGACAGGCGCGAGTCCGACAGCATGTTCTGGCGCGAGATCGGAACGCGCATCTGCCCACCATCGAGCGACAGCTTGCCGGGCAGGTCCTTGCTCTTGCGCCCGCCGCCTGGCACGAACGTCCGCGACACGGTCGCGTAGGCATCGAGCATGGCGAACTGCGGCTGCATCTCGGCCTCGACCGTCGCCGACAGCTCGAGGTTTCCTGCGCGGGTCTGGCCGTGCAGGATCAGCCGGGCGCGCGCGAACTTGAAGCCGTCCTGATCGAACTGCGCCGGGGAATCCTGGCGCAGGCGGAACTGCGGCTGCAGATAGCCGCCGATCTGGACGGACGTCGGCTCGTAGCTCGCGAGCAGCTCCTTCTCGGTCTCGGTCCGCTCCGGCGGCGCGGGCGGAGGCTCCGGCGGTGCGGGCGGCATGGCGGCCGGCACAGGATCGGGCGCGGGCACGGGAGAGGGTGCGGGGCCTGGATCGGCGGGAGGCGTGACCGGCGGCGAGGCCGGTGCACCGGCGGGATCGGAGGGTTGTGCGCCGGCGACACCGCCGACGAGCACGGGGAGCACGAGAAGGAGAGGGAGGCGACGCAAGGGACCCTATCGAACCACGATTCGGTGACAGCCGTGTGGCAAGGTACCCGCGATGCGACGAGCGGCCGCGGCCCTGCTGATCCTCGCCGTTGCGGCCTGCGGAGGAACCACCGCGGGGCAGCGGCACGTGGAGCGCGAGGACCATGCAGGCGACGGCTCGACACCGTTCGGCGCAGATCGGGAGTTCGTCCCGAAGGCGTTCGAGGTCGAGGTCACCGGCCGTGGCCGCCCGATCATCCTGATCCCGGGGCTCGGCTGCCCGGGCGATGTCTGGAAGGAGACCGTCGCGCACCTCGGCGAGGGCTACCAGGCGCACGTGCTCACGCTGGCCGGGTTCGCCGGGATCGATCCGATCGACGAGCCGCTCTCGGCCGCGGTCCGCCGCGATCTCACGCGGTACATCCGCGCGAAGCGGCTCGTCCACCCGATCATCGTCGGCCACAGCATGGGCGGCTTCATCGCCTACTGGATCGCCTCGTATCACCCGGAGCTCGTCGGCCCGGTGATCATCGTCGATGCGAGCCCCGCGCTCTCGGGCGGCCTCGACGAGGCCAAGGAGCTGCGGACCAAGTGGAAGGACGCCTCGGACGCGCAGTACTTCGCGCAGGTGCGCGCCGCGTTCAACTCGATGACCAAGGTGCCCCGGCGGATGGCCCCGGTGATCGACGAGATCGTCCGCTCCGATCGGCGTTCGATCGGCGACGCGATCTACGAGATGGTGATGACGGATCTACGCGCTCACGTGAAAGACATCCAGGCGCCGGTCCTGATCATCGCCGCCGATGGTCCGCTCCAGCAGCGGATCCGCGACCAGACCGACTCGATCCCCGATCACGAGATGGTCGTGATCCCCAACGCGCACCACTTCGTGATGTGGGACGAGCCGGCGGCGTTCTTCAAGGTGATGGATCGATTTCTCGACGATCACCCGTAAGCGATCAGCCGAACACCTGCCGCGCGCGCGCCGCGAGGCCCCACGCCACGCTCGTCAGCTCGTCGCCGCCCTCGAGCTTGGCTGCGCCGAACCGCGCCGCGAGCCGCGCACGAACTGCTGGCACCAGCGAGCTGCCACCGGTAGCGAACACGCGATCGACATCGGCGGCCGCGACCCCGGCCTTCTCGAGCACGCCGTCGAGCACGCCGCCGATCGCATCGAGATCTTCGCCGATCCAGCCGTCGAAGCTCGCCCGTGCGATCGGGAGATCGAGATCGATCTGCTCGAGCGCCACGCGATCCTCGTCCGCCCCCGACAACCGGACCTTCGCGCCCTCGACGGAGCGATGGAGCAGCATGCCGAGATCTTCGTCGACGATCCGCACCAGCCGCTCGATCCGAGCCGGCTCGAGTGCACCGCGGGTCACCCGCTCGAGGAGGCGCAGGGTGCTCTCCTCCTTGAGGAACGACAGGTAGTGCCAGCGCCGGAGGTGGCCGTAGATCCAGGCCGGCACGGGAGCCTCGGCGCCGAACTCGTCGACCTTGTAGCGCGTGCGTAGCCCGAGCGCGGGTGCCACGATCGCATCGATCACGCGCGCGTCGAAGGCATCGCCCGAGATCCCGATGCCCGCGTTGGCGAGCACCGTGCCGCCCGCGGTGGGGCCGACGCGGATCACCGAGAAGTCCGTGGTGCCACCGCCGAAGTCGGCCACCACGATCAGCTCGTCATGATCGAGGCGCGCCGCATAGCGTGCGGCCGCTCCCACCGGCTCGAACTCGAACACGACGTCATCGAACCCGGCGGTCGCGAGCGCCGTGCGCATCCGGTCGACGGCGCGCGTGTCGTCCTCGGCGGTGTCGGCGCCCCAGTAGCGCACGGGTCGCCCCACCACGGCGCGCGAACCGAGGTCCACCGGGGAGGCCGCGCGGACCTGACGGAGGTACGCGGCGATCATGTCCTCGAGCGCCCACCGCCGACCGAAGATCGTGGTCTTGCTGAACGAGCTCGACGCGAGGTGGCTCTTGATCGATTGAACGAGCCGCCCTTCCCCGCCCGTCTCGAGGTAGCGCGCGATCGCCGGTGCACCTGCCGTCAACCCGCCGCCGGGTTCGAAGTAGAGGACCGTTCGCCAGTGCGGCGCACCTTTGAGCGCCGCGAGCTGGACCGCGCCATCGCGATCCGCGACCGCCACGGCGGTGTTGGTGGTGCCGAAGTCGATACCGACGTACTGCATGGGGGCGAACCGTCGGCGACCCGCGGGACCTCACCAAGTTAGCTAGATCTGGTGATCCTGACTACCCTCGGGGACCACACATCCGTGAATCGCGTGGGCGCCGCGCTACTTCTGCTTGAGCAGGGTCTTCGCCGGACCGGTGCCCTGGATGCCTGCGAAGAAGTCGTTGCCCTTGTCATCGACCACGATGAACGCCGGGAACTCGACCACGTCGATCTTCCACACCGCCTCCATCCCGAGCTCCGCCATCTCGTGGACCTCGACCTTCTTGATGCAGTCCTTGGCGAGTCGCGCCGCAGGGCCGCCGATCGAGCCGAGGTAGAAGCCCCCGTGCTTCTTGCACGCATCGGTGACCTGCTGGCTGCGGTTGCCCTTGGCGAGCATGACCATCGAGCCGCCGTGCTCCTGGAACAGGTCGACGTAGCTGTCCATGCGGCCGGCCGTGGTCGGGCCGAACGATCCAGAGGCGTAGCCGGCCGGGGTCTTCGCGGGGCCGGCGTAGTACACGCAGTGATCCTTCAGGTACTGCGGCAGCCCCTCGCCGCGATCGAGCCGCTCTTTGAGCTTGGCGTGTGCGATATCGCGCGCGACGATCAGCGGCCCCGACAACGACAGCCGGGTCCGGATCGGATAGCGCGAGAGCAGCGCGCGGATCTCGCTCATCGGCATCGTCAGATCCACCTTCACGACCTCGCCCGAGAGCTCCTCGTGCGTGGTGTCCGGCAGGTACTTCGAGGGCTCGGTCTCGAGCTGTTCGAGGAACACGCCGTCACGCGTGATCTTCCCGAGCGCCTGGCGATCGGCCGAGCACGACACCGCGAGCGCGACAGGGCAGCTCGCGCCGTGGCGCGGGAGCCGGATCACGCGAGCGTCGTGACAGAAGTACTTGCCGCCGAACTGCGCGCCGATCCCGCTCGCCCGGGCGATCTCCACGACCTTCTGCTCCCACTCGAGATCGCGGAAGGCGCGGCCGAGCTTGTTGCCGCTGGTCGGCAGCTCGTCGAGGTAGCGCGCGGAGGCGAGCTTCGCGACCTTGAGGGTCTGCTCGGCGCTGGTGCCGCCGATCACCACGGCGAGGTGGTACGGCGGGCAGGCGGCGGTCCCCAGGGAGCGCAGCTTCTGATCGAGGAACGCCGCGAGGCTCTTCGGATTGAGCAGCGCCTTGGTCTCCTGAAACAGCAGGCTCTTGTTCGCCGAGCCGCCGCCCTTGGCCATGAACAGGAAGTGGTACTCGTCACCATCGGTGGCGTAGAGCTCGATCTGCGCGGGGAGGTTGTTGCCGGTGTTGCTCTCCTCGAACATGTCGAGTGGCGCGACCTGGGAGTAGCGGAGGTTCGACTCGAGATAGGTGTCGAACACGCCTCGCGCGATCGCCGCCTCGTCGCCGCCCTGGGTGAGGACGTACTGGCCCTTCTTGCCCATCACGATCGCGGTCCCGGTGTCCTGACAGCCAGGCAGGATCCCGCCGGCCGCGATGTTCGCGTTCTTGAGCAGCTCGAGGGCGACGAATCGATCGTTCGCCGAGGCCTCGGCGTCATCGAGGATCGCGCGCAGCTGCGCGAGGTGACCGGGCCGCAGCAGGTGCGCGATGTCGCGCATCGCCGTGCGCGTCAGCAGGGTCAACGCCTCGGGCGCCACCTCGAGGAACCGCTTGCCGTTGGCCTCGAAGGTCCCGACGAAGTCGCTCGTCAGCTGCTTGTACGGGGTGCCGTGGTGGTGCCCGGCCTCGAGGATCTCCTGGAACTGAAACGTCGGCGACATCGCGGCGAAGTTTACGCTATCGCCCGGCGGTGCGCGTGGCGTCGATCGCGATCGTCGCGCTGCGCTACATCGCGGTGGTCACCACCGACCCTTGAGACCGGCCGCGGCGGCTCGCGGCATAGGCCGCTCGGCGGATCGCATGGACGAGGCCGACCGGCTGGAGCTCGGCGCCCGCGCGGAACGGATCGAAAGCGAGCGCGCTCTGATCGACGTGGGTCTCCTTCTCGAGGTGAATCACGGCGACCGGATGCCAGCCGAGCCCGAGCGGACGGCGCACGTCGAGCCACCAGCCCGCCTCGCCGCGACGGACCGCCTCGCGCAGCCGGTTGATCCGGGATCCACCGATCACCGCCCGGCCGAGTGGCCGCAACCGGAGCTCGAGACGCCCGACCTCCGGCGCCTCGAACGGCGAGACGGCCCAGTAGCTCGAGAGGAAGTTGCTCGCATCCGTGGTGAACGGCGCGATCAGCATCGCGAGCGGGCTCCGGATCGTGGCGAACAGGAGATCCTGATCGCGCGGACCGGGCCGCTCGGTGATCGGAGGCCCATCGCCGGGGCGGATCCGCAGCGCGACGCCGAGCACATCGAGCCACTCGCGCTCCTGCTTCCACAGCGCGCCGGAGACCCGAACGAGCACCCTGCCGTCGAGCCGGGCGCCGAGCGCATCGAACACGCCGCCGATGATCGGCTCGATCCTGCCGGCGAACGTGTGCCCCGTGGGATGGAACATGCGGGCCTGACGGACGCTGGCGATCGCCGCGATCGCCGGGGTCCACCATCGCCCGATCGCGTGGCCGATGCGCTCGCGGAGGCCGTCGTGCGGTGGCGCCCGGTCGGGCGGATCCGCACGCCGTGGAGCCTGCTCGTCGTTGCGATGCTGCATGCCTCGACGCCGGTGCAAGGGGCGAGCCCGTCCGGTGCTACGCTGGCCGCGTGCGTGGGTGGCTCGCGATCGTGCTACTGGCCGGCTGCGGCCGGATCGGCTTCGATCCGACCGACGACGCGGGGGCCGTCGCGCTCGTCCACGACGAGGACGGGGACCTGATCGACGACGACCGTGACAACTGTCCGTTCCTCGCCAATGCGGACCAAGCAGATCAGGACGGGGATCGGGTCGGCGATGCCTGCGATCGCGAGCCCGCGAACGCGCGTCAGCACCTCACTTACTTCAACGCGCTGCGCCCGTCCGATCCGGCGCTGACCGTCACTGGGTTCGGGACCTGGACGCGCGGCCCCGATGGCTACCTGTTCGATGGCGATCCACCGCAGGGCAGGAACGGCCAGCTCACCGCGAACGTGCCGGTGACGGACGCCGAGATCTGGCTCGGCGCGACGATCAGGTCGCGGGTCGCCACGGCGCCGGGCTGGCAGGTCGCGATCGCGCTCGTCGATCAGACCGCGAATAACCCCTACTACTACGGGCAGCTGTACGACGACGCGTCCAATCGCGTGCTGTCCGTCAGCGAGTGGACCGGCTCGAACTACTTCGATCGGGGCAACCAGGCGCTCGCCTCGGGGGTGCATCCAGGCGAGGTCGACCTGCTCCTCGCGGTCCGCACGCAGCCGCGGCAGATCGATGTGATCGGCGGCTGGCCCGGCGAGCGCTATCAGACCGCCGCGGTCGCCCCCAACTATGCGGGCGCAGATCGGATCGTCATCCCGATCGAAGGCCTCGTTCTCGAGCTCCACTACCTCGCGATCGTCACGACGAACTGATCACCATGCCCGGCCCGACCGCATCCTGGGCCTCAGGACTTGCAGTCGAACGGATGCCGCGTGCCCTTCGCGTCCACCTCGAAGATGCGCTCGCGGATCTCCAGGCCCTTGGGCACGTGCAGCTTGGTGACGAGCTTGTCGTGTCGCGGGCACATCGCGATCTGCCCCTTGACCTCACACGCGCCGTCGGACTGTTCCCAGCCGATCACCGAGAGCACGTCGCTGGCGGCACGCTTGACGAGGAAGCCACCAGCGCCACCCTCGTAGAACGTGATCTTCGCGACCTCACCGCGCTCGAACGGATACGCCACGAGGTTCACCGCCCCTTCGCATAGCGGCAGGTTCAGCGGCTTGAGCGCACCCAGTTGCGGTGGGAACTTCTGCACGCGAGTCACGCCGCCGATCGTGATCTCGAGCGCGAGCGGGGCTCGGGTGTTCTCGGGCGTGTCGGCGGGCGGAGGGATCGGGTAGACGAGCCACGTCAACTCGATCCGATCCCCGGCCTTGGGCGTGGGCCAGCGGGGCTGGTCGAGCCAGCCCTTCGGCGCGGCGGTGGCCGTCGTCGCCCATGCGAGTGCGCCGACGATCGCGATTCGCAGCATTCGCATGGCAACGGTCAGCCTAAGGGATTCATTCGCGTGATGCGAGCCTTCGCAGATGACTCGACCCGGGTCCGGCAGAGCCTCAGCGAACACCAGCTGTTGGCTCCCTGACTTCATCGACAGCACGTGCGATTCTGTGTGGCGATGTCTCGTCCGACCATTCATCTCGCCATTCATCTCGCCATCGCCGCCTCCCTGAGCTCGATCGCCCACGCCGACGCCCCATCCGCGATCCCGAGCGAGCGGCTGCCCTCCGAAGCGCCCCTGCCCTCCCCGATCAAGCCCAAGGGCAAGCGGCTGATCGCGGCGTGGAAGTTCTCCGGCGCCGACAAGGTCCCGGGATACCTCGTGCTGTCGTCGACCACGGGCTCGACCAAGGCCGGCGAGAGCCGTCAGCTATTCGCGCAGCTCTACGCCGGTGCGAAGTCCGCGCAGGTCCGGCTCGTCCAGGATGGCGTCACCAACTGCCAGCTCGACATGACCAGCAGCTTCGTGCAGGGAGCGGTGTCGTTCGGCGACGTGGATGGCGACGGGAAGGTCGAGGTCGCGTTCGCCTACGATCTCGGCTGCGACGCGACCGAGCGCCCCACGCCGCGCAAGCTGCTGGTCCTCGAAGGAGCGGCCAAGCACGCACTCCGCGGCAACGGGCGCGGCAAGGATCTCGACGACAAGCCGACGGGCGGGGACTACAAGGCCGAGGGCTTCAAGGGCGAGGACGCGATCGCGAAGTGGGCGAAGGCTCGCTGGACCGAGCTGCTCGCCACGCCTGCCATCAACGTCGACCCGTAGGCCTCGTCTCCAGACGCTGCAGTGATCGCTCTCGGCCGGGCCCCCCGCCCCCCCCCCCCCCCGGGGGGCCCCCCCCCCGGAGCGCGGCCGCGTTGGATCTCGCGCGGCACGGCGGCTCCCAGACCACGACCACCGTGCTGACGGACTTGGTGCACATCAGCGTCACGTCGAGGAAGTAGCCGTTCGCGTCGGCCAGTCGCGTGCAGGTCAGGTAGTGGGACTTTCCTCGCCTGAAGAGCCGCGCACCCCCCCGGACGAGCGAGCTGCGCGGCCTGGGCGCAGGTCCAGCGCCAGCAGGTGCAGTCGCGGTGTCGTGTGCGATGACCGTAGCGGCGCCCACAGAGCGACCAAGTCCACCCATGAGGGCCGCCGGCCTCGCCCACGCGGGGTCACCGTCGGGCCGTCGTCATGGCGCGAAGCGTGCGGTCACCCGCCGTGGGGGGGCCGGGGCGGGGGCGGCCCGCCGGGAGCGGACCCCCCGACCGAACGCGCGGTGTCAAACCTGCCTCGGCTTCGCCCCGTGATGCGTCGCGAGCGTAGCGGCGGTGTCGCGTCCCCGGTGACGCCCGCCGAACGACCCCCGCAGTAGCGGCGAACGTCCGCCGCTTCCCTGAGCCGCGATCGCTGCGGTGGGAAGCCCGAGGGCGACGGAGAGGACGACGAGCCCGACAGCAGGAGTGCGCATGGCGTTGGCGATGCTACCGCAAGCACCAGGCGCCGCTCGTCCGCCGCCCAGCTCGGCCCGAGCCAGGTCGGCCATGAAGGCGCTGATCCGGCGCATTCTGCCGGCCGTTTGTCGGTTCTGGTCCGGGATCGGCGTGCGACGGTCCGCCCCACACCCGCGTCCGGATCCCCACATGAAGCGACTCCTTCTCGTCCCCTTCGTCCTCGCCACCGGCTGCAGCAGCAAGCGAGCCGAGATGTGCGAGCCCTACACGTCGATCAAGTTGCCCGAGATCACGCGCATCGATCGCTGCGGCGCCGATGGCCTCTCCGGCGAGACCACCGCGAAGCCCGAGGCGTTCATCGCCGCGTTCAAGGCCGCCGGCTACGAGCTCGGTCGCGACGTCAGCGAACCGAAGTACGCCGCCGATTGGTTCTGGGTGAAGCAGGGCGGCCAGACCTACCGGATCACCGCGACGTTCGACAAGGTCGAGCAGCGCCAGCATCCGTACTTCGCGATCAGCGCCGACCAGCCGCGCAAGTGGCTGCCCGAGGCGACCTGGGTCGCGATCAAGACCACGCCGGAGCGCCGCGAAGCGCTGCTCGCGAAGTGGCGTGGCGTCGGCGATCTGCTCGGGCAGAAGGCGCCGAAGGCGTGCCCCGCCCTCGACGAGCTCGACCCCGCGTTCGCGAAGGACTCGACCGACCTCCTGCTCAACCTCGATGGGAAGGACCTCTCGCCCACACCGCGGTTCCGGGGGGCTCGGGGGCCCGAGATGTTCGAGCGCGAGCCGCCGAGCGAGGCGAACTACTCGAGCATGGACGAGTTCGTCGAGTACGACGCGCGGATCACGGTGATGTCGGCGCGCCGCATCGTGCCCGTGATCCGCGTGACCTCGTTCGAGGACCCAGACGTACCCACGAGCGCGAACATCCTGGGCGTGTTCACCCCGGGCCGCGCCGCGTTCGAGGTCGCGGTCGTCGACCTCGCCGAGCACAAGGTGCTGTGCCGTTCCAAGGCGGAGGCCAGGAACAGCGAGACCATCGAGGCGACGACGACGACGACGCGCGACCCCGACGGCACGATCAGGGACGTGTCGACGAGCGCCGATGCACACGGCGATCTCGCGAAGAACATGCGCGCCGCCGCATTCGCCGAGCTCGCGCGAATGAGCCCGGCGTTCCCGATGCGCACCGCCGCGAAGCTGCCGAAGCGACGGTGATCACCAGCCGCCCTCGATCCCGGCCTATGATGCGGAGGTGTTGGGCCGGATCGGATGCATCGCAGCGGCGCTCGCGCTGGGCATGACCTCGGCCTGCAATCAGCTCTTCGATCTCGAGCCGACCAGCGCGGCGCCCGAGGATGCTGACGGCGACGGGACGATCGATGTCCTGGACAACTGTCCCCAGGTGGCGAACAGCGATCAGGCCGATGCCGACCAGGATGGGCTCGGGGACGCATGCGATGCGTGTGTTCACGGCGTCGACCACGACGAGGATCGCGACGGACTCCAGGATGGCTGCGACAACTGCCCCGCGATCTCGAACGCTGACCAGGCCAACAGCGACGGCGACGATCTCGGCGACGCGTGTGACGTGGATCCGGGAGTCCAGCGCAGGGTCGCGTTCGATGGCTTCCTGGATCTCGGAGCTGCGTGGGTTCCAGGCACCGCCGACTGGCACCTGGTCGACGACAGCGTCGCCCCCGTCAGCGTCGCGCCCGGCGATGACTACGGCCTGCTCAACCGACGCGCCAAGATCTCGGGCCTGAAATGGCTCGTGGAGGTCGGCATCTTCGTCGAGGGTCAGGGCGGTCAGTTCGGGGTCTACCTCCGCAGTCCCAACGGCTTGCCCGACCGCCCCTGTTACATCCTTCCGGCGGCGGCGCCGGCTATGTGGCAGCTCGTCTCGGCGGGTTCGGTGATCACGATCGCTCCGCTCTCCACAGGGCTGGTCCGGCTGCGCTACCGGCGTGATGGGGCGAACACCACCTGCGAGGTGGTTGGCCATGCGATGACCACGGCGCCGGTCGTCGCGGTGGTCCCCGAGGACGTGGTCTCGCTGTACTCGGCATACGGCGTCACGCGATTCGCCTACGTCGAGATCGTCACGAGTGGGGGATGAGCTCGGAGCTGTCGCGATAGCCCGCGGCGCTCCGCGACGGCGCCAGGCGCAGCACGAGATGGACGCGGCCGGGCTCCTGCGTGGGCCCCGCCCACAACACGATCTCGTCCCCCGTGGCCAGCTCGGCGCGGCGCTCCACCGGGCGCCCCACCATCGGCGCACGTTCGATGGTTCGCATCAGGTTCTTGAACACGTGCGCGAGGTGCGCCTCGGCGAGCCAGTGCCCGACGGGATCCCCGAGGATCCCGGACATCTCCGCGAACGCCCGGTTCGCGACCAGGATCACGCCATCCGTCGAGACCAGCGCCTGTGCGAACGGCGATTGCTCGAACAGCTGCGTGATCGCGATCTCCTGAGGCTCGACCGAGCGCTGGGTTCCACTCGATCGGACCCGGCGACGACCGACGTCGAGCATGTCCATCACGGTCTTGAGCTCGTAGACGAACGCCGCTGCGCTCGGATGTCGCGCCGCGGGATCCTTGGCGGTCGCACGGGCGATCAAGGTCTCGATCGCCGCGTCCACGGGCTCACCCCGTCGCTCGGCGAGCGTCGGCATCGGCTGCTCGACGTGTGCGGTCATCAGATCACGCAGCTCGCCATCGAACGGGAGGGAGTTGGTGAACAGCAGGAACCCCACGATCCCCAGCGCGTAGATGTCGGTCGCGACGGTCGTGGGGCCGCCAAGCGCGCGCTCGGGCGCGAGGTAGTGCGGGCTCCCGCTGACACCCTCATCATCGAGCCCGACCCGCCGTGCGAGACCGAAATCGAGCAGCTGCACCAGCCGCCGCCGCCGGGCGGTGGTGCCGTGCTCCGGCTCGTTCACGATCATGATGTTGTCGGCCTTGATGTCGCCGTGCAGGATGCCGCACTTGTGGATGTGGTCGAGGGCATCCGCGACCTGGCCCAGGATGTCGAGCGCTCGGCGTGGTGGCATCGGTGCCGAGAGCTGTTCGGCGACCAGCGGCACGCCCTGCACGAGCTCCATGACCATGAACGCGCCGAGCTCGGGATCCTCACCGTAGTCAACGACCGAGACGATGTTGGGGTGGTTGATCTCGCTCGCGAGCTTGACCTCCCGCTCGAACAACGCACGCATCGGAGCGTCTGCGGCGAACGCTGGGGCGATCACCTTGAGCGCGAAGTGCTTGCCGAGTTGAAGATGACGGGCTCGATACACCTCACCCATCCCGCCCGCGCCGAGCCGTCCTTCGAGGACATAGCGACCAGCAATCGTGCGCATTCGTCCCCATCGTACTCGGGCGCAGCCTCTACCGGGGTGCAAAACTTCACCCTGGACGGACCCGATCTTGGAGTGGGCAAAGGCCTACACGAAGCCTCACCGTGCTTGCGAGCTCCGGATGGCAGGTCCCAGACCTCCAGCTCGTGCGTTGGTAGAGCGACGATGATCACTCGCCTCGCGACTCTCGCTGTCGTCCTGGTGAACTCGAGGTTCGCGATGGGCGACACCCTGGGCTACCTGCGAACGACGCCGTTCGCGACCGAGCTCACCATCGCCAAGCCGCGAGGCAGCGCTCGTGTGGTGGTCGCGCGGACGCAGTCCGAGTGGCGTACGGCGTGGAAGCGCGCTGGCGGCAGGGGCGATGCGAAGAGCATCGACTTCGATCGCCAGATGGTGGTCGGCGTCGTCAACGGGCGACGGGACGATCGCGTGATCTATCGGATCCAGCTCGACGACGCCGCGAACCCCAAGGTTCTCGAGGTCCACCTCGGGTTCGGCAACGCGCCGACCTGGAGCGGGAGCACGCACGAAGCGACCGGCGCACACTTCGTGGTGACCCCGCGCTCCGCGCTCCCGATCCACTTCGTCATGGATCAGATGGTCGACGGCAGGATGTTCGGGAGCACGAACAGCGGCGAGGGCGTCGAGTCAAAGGACGTCGCCACCGTCGCCGCGGCTCCGGTCAAGACCACCGACGCGGCGGCCCTTCGCGAAGATGCCGAGCGTGCGGTCGTCGGATCGTTGTCGAGGGTCGAGCGGGATCAGCTGCTCGTCGGGCCGATGGGCCGCCCCCTCAAGCGGGTTCCTCACGGCTGGACCAAGCTCGACGTCGTGCGCGCGGACGATCGGTGGACGATCCGGTACGACGAGCTCACGTTCCGGGTCGACGCGATCACCGGGCGCGTGACCCGGGAGTGAATCCCGCCGGAGACTCGAGCCGGTCGCCTTCAGGCGAGCGTGATCATCGGCTCGCCCGCGATCAGCTCGCCGACCTGAGCGGCCGGGAGCCCGAGCGCGCGCAACGACTCCACGCACGCGGCCGCATTGGCTGCTGGCAGGCAGAGCAGCAACCCACCGCTGGTCTGTGCGTCACACGCCAGGGAGGCGCGCAGCTCGCGTTCGTGTTCGACGCTGGTGGCTTCGGCGCTGGCCTCGGCGGTGAACGGCGCGCCGTCGGCCCACCGCACCATCGGCGCGACGAACGCGCGGTTGGCCTTGCTGCCTGCCGGGCAGATGTTTGCACGCAGGTGATCGATCGCATCGGGGAGGAGCGGCATCGCACCGACCGAGATCCGCGCTGCCACGTTCGAGCCACGCACGATGTTGCGGAGGTGGCCCAGCAGGCCAAAGCCGGTGACATCGGTCGCCGACGTCACCCCGTGCGCGTGGCCCACGCGCGCAGCTCCCTGGTTGAGCGTAGTCATCGACGCGATCGCCGCCGCGGTGGCCGCCGGGCTCGCGAGGCCCTTCTTGATCGCCTGACCGATCACGCCCGTGCCGAGCGCCTTGGTCAGCACCAGCGCCTGCCCGGCGTGTGCGGTGCGATTCGACCACAGCGCGCCGGGCGCGACCTCCCCCGTCACCGACAGCCCGAACTTGACCTCCGGGTCACGCACCGTGTGCCCGCCGACGACGGCGACGCCTGCCTCGGCACACACGCGCGCGCCGCCCGCGAGGATCTCGTCGAGCACGTCGAGCGGTAGCAGGTCGTCCGGGAAGAACACGAGGTTCAACGCGAACAACGGCTCGCCACCCATCGCCCACACGTCCGACAACGAGTTCGCCGCGGCGATCCGCCCGAACGCCTCGGGATCGTCGACGAGCGGCGCGATCACGTCCGCGGTCAGCACGAGATCGCGGCCGCCGGCGTGGCGAACGATCGCCGCATCGTCGGAGTACGCGTGATCGATCACGATATCCGGACGCACGTCTCCCGTCCTGCCCGGCAGGTGTTCGAGAACGTGGGCCAGCTCACCGAGCCGGAGCTTGGCGGCTCAACCACCGCCCCGCGCGTACTGCGTGAGGCGAAGGGCGGCCTTGGCTTCTGGGGTCATGCCGGGACCGTAGCGCGGAAGCGGCAGCGCCGCTCACCAGCGGGCGAGATCCGAGTTCGAGGTCTGCGGAAGCGGCAGCGCGAGATCCGAGATCGACCTCGGCGGACTCAGCCGGCGTTCTCGTCCGGGCTCTCGCCTTCGTTCTCACCCGCATCGTCGTCCGCCGCGTTCTCTCGCAGGTAGGCCTGGATCAGGTGGAGGGGCAGCCGT
The DNA here is from genome assembly GCA_016720595.1 of Myxococcales bacterium. GTDB lineage: Bacteria > Myxococcota_A > Polyangia > Haliangiales > Haliangiaceae > JABFXX01. The sequence continues at coordinate 609,344 of JADKKI010000001.1, read as the reverse complement.
TCGCTGCGCCGCTGTGGCGGCGGGGTCGTCCCCCGCGCGGTCCGCGTGGTCACCAGACAGAACGCCTCCAGCGTCGGGTCGACCAGCACTCTCGGCTCGCTCGACTCCTCGTCGAGCTCCCACAACACCCGCTCGATGTCTGAAGACGTGCTCCCCGGCGCCCGCTCGATGTCTGAAGACATGTTCCCGAGTGCTGCAACGAGTGTTCCCGCGCTGATCCCCACAGAACTACGTGATCTCACGTGGAAGCTGTACGCCGCTTGCACGCCTCCGTACCGGATGCGTTCGGATGCCGCACCACACCGTGTAGGTGCGGCAGCTACAGGGCGTGGCTCGACGTGTGCTTCGCGATGCTCCGCGGCACCTCGACATCGGGATCGCCCGCGAACTCGCTCTCGTCGAGCAGGGCATCGCGCTCGTCCTCGGCGGCGCGGAGCACAGCCCAGTGCGCCTGCAACTCGGCGAGCGTGATCGTCGCGGTGATCGTCCCGCCGCAGTGAGCGCACGTCGCCGCCTTCGCGCTGATCAGCTTGCGGCACGCGCCATCCGCGCAGGTGTAGAACGGCCGGCACCACCGCCACCAGCCGAACACCCCGCCGAGCACCATGACGCCAAGCCCGACGGCGAGCGCACCGGTCCCGGGGCCGAGGGCCAGCCTACCAACGACGGCCCCGCACAGGATGCCCAGGAACAGCCCAGGGATGACGCCGAGCACCGAGCGATTCCGGACGCGCCGGATCTCGCGCCCGCGATTGAACCGCTTGAGCTCCGCCTCGGACACCGCGGGAGCGCGGCGCGGCTCCGCGGCGCGGTTGAGCTGTAGCGGCGCGCGCTCCTCGTCGAGGCGAAGCAGCTCGCGCAGCTCGGCCTCGTGGGGCTCGAGCACATCGCGCCAGCGCTCGAGCCAATCCCGCTGCGCGGCGTGAAGCGTCGCGTATGCGTCGGGCACGTCATCCCGCACGAGGTCCTGCACCGCGAGCAGCAGGGTCGCATCCGCGATGTCGAGGCCGCCGGCTTGCGCGATCAGCTGCTCGGACCGCTCCTCGCGCCCGACGACGCGGGCCGCGTGGCGCCGATACATCGACGAGTTCGCGGCGAGCACGCCGAGCCCGAGGAACACCGCGGCGACGGTGCCCTCGACCTCATCGGTCTCGTGCCGCCCCGGCGTGCGGAACGGCTCGCCCGGTGCGAGGTCGAGGAACGCCTGGCCGATCTTGTGGGACATCACGCCGGCCACGTCGTCGTTGCCGATGGACGCGAGGTGAAACGTCACCACGCCCGCATTGCACGAGGCGATCTCGCACTCGGTCGTGTGCAGCATCCCGTTCAGGTTGTCGCGGATCGGCCGAACGTCCACGACGGCGATCTCCGGATCGACGTGCGCGAGCCAGCACAGGCGATAGAGCAGCTGGTGCACGGCGTGAAGCGACGGCTCCCACCGATCCGGAAAGTCGCGCTTGCTGGCACTGACCACCGGCGCCTCGACGAACCGCTCGGCCCCGAACCGCCCGATCATCGAGCCGAGCATGACGAGCAGCTCCTCGCGCTCGTTGCTCAGCGGCCAGGCCGCTTCCCCCATCATGGCCATCCGGACGTCGGACATCCCCGGACAGTCGCACAGGGGACGGTTTCAACTTAGACAATCTGCGATCGCGAACCCGTGGAGATGATTGAGCGCGGCTGGACGTCGCGGGTACACCCGATGTGTGGACGAGAAGTCACACACTTACCCGCCGCAAGTTGCTCAAGTTGAAACCGTCCCCTTTACAGCGGACCGAGCGCGGCCAGCGCGGCGTCGTTCGCCGTGCGCAGCCACACCAGGTACTCGGCGATCAGGTCGCGCTCGACGATCGTGAGCTCGCGATCGAACCGCGGCATCTGGCTCTTGTCCGCGCCCATGTGGATCGGGGACTTCGGGTTCCCGATGAAGCTCGTGTAGTAGTCCCGGCTATCGAGCCCGTAGAGGTTCGGGCCGGCGGTCGCCGCCACACCCTCCTCGCGGCTGTGGCAGTCCGTGCACGCGGACTCGAAGACCTTGCCGCCGCGGTCGCGCTTCGCCGGATCGGCATCCTGCGCGCCGGACTCGGCATACAGCAGCTCCACGAGATCCGCGAGATCCGCAGGAGGGAGCTCGACGGGCTTCATCGCCGCCTCGGTGGCGTTGAGCTTGGTGTGCGCGTAGAAGGCGTCGCCACCTGGGGTCTTCAGGAACTGGGTGAGCCACGCACGGTTGCCGTGGCCCGGAGCGATCACGGGGCCCTTGCGGTCCTTGCTGTCGGCATCGTGGCAGCTACTGCAGCGCTGTGCGAACAGCGAGCGCGCCCGCCACATCGGCGGGGTCTTGAACACGTCGAGAGCGCCAGTCACGGGCACGCCGTTGGTGGCGGCGAGGATGCGGGCGCGCGCGCCTTGGAGCTCGGACTTGCGGGTGCGGGTCGCGAGCTGCTCGTCGTTGGAGTCCCGCGCGAACGAGGCCATCGTCAGCGCACCGATCAGCGCGAACATCCCGGCGAGCCCGCCGAGCCAGAGCTTGCGGTGTTTCGGTGCGCGCTCGGCGCGATGATCGAGGAGCGGCAACGCGACGAGGAAGCCACCGACGATCGCGGGTGCCGCCATCGCCGCGAACGCCTCGGCGCTCCCCGCGAGCACGCGCAGCTCGAACAGCCAGCGGAACGTCCACAGCGGCCGGGCGTCGTAGGCGGCGGTGGCATCGGCCGGCGAGCCGAGATCCACGCCGTGCGTACCGGCGACGTACCCGAGCAGGACCGCGAACACCGCGGCGATCGCGATCGCATCGCGCACGCTCTGCACCGGCCAGCGCGAGACTGGCGCGGCCTTGCGGACGGGCGTGGGGCCGAGCCGTCGTGCGATCGAGACGTGTAGATAGGTGACGACGACGACGATCGCGGGCAGGAGGATCACGTGGGCCGCATAGGCGCGGGTCAGGGTCAGGTTGCCGTAGTCGTTCCCACCGAGCGCCAGGCCCTTGATCGCGTTGCCGACGACAGGCGCGCCTGCCGCGATCCCGAGCTCGACCTGCAGCGCGAAGAACCCTGACTGATCCCAGCGCAGCCAGTACCCGGTGACCGACCACACGAGCACGAGGAGGAGCAGCAGGATCCCGAGCCACCACACGAGCTCGCGCGGCTTCTTGTACGCGCCCGCGACCGCGGTCTGGATCAGGTGGATGCCCGCGATGATCACGATCGCGGAGCCGCCGTGGTGATGGAGGCCGCGGACCAGCCAGCCACCTGGCACCTGATCCTGGATGTACGCGACCGAGCCCCACGCGTCGGTGGTGGACGGGCTGTAGAACGCCGCGAGCGCCGCGCCAGTCACGCCCTCGACGACGAGGAGGAACATCAGCACCACGCCGAACACGTAGGCGAACGATCCGCCGTTCGGCATCATCGCGCGGCCCTCACCGATCCCGGCGCGCTCGCGCAGATACGCGGCGAGCTTCACACCGGCTCCCGCGAGGCAGATCCGGCGCGATACCGCACCCAGGTCAGCTGCAGACGGCCATCGACGACCGAGACCGGCAGCGGATCGAGCCCGCGCTCCGATGGCCCCGTCATCCTCGCGCCGTCGGCCTCGAAGCGGCTGTCGTGGCACGGACACAGGAAGTTCTTCGCGGCGGGATCCCAGCCGATCGCGCAGCCGAGGTGCGGGCACACCGCGGACAGCGCCTCGATCTTGTCGGGCGCCGTGCGACGGATGTACGCGGCCCCGAGAACCACGTTGCGCGCCGCGGTCCACGCATCCTTGACCATCGGCGCGATCACCTCGACCTTGCGCGGCTCGGCCCCGATCCGGAACTTGTCGACGAGGCCGAGATCGAGCGGCTCGCTCGGCCCGGTGACGGTGATGGTCCCCGCCGGCGCGGCGACGATCCGGAGCGCCGGGACGACGAGCGCGATCCCGACGCCCGCGCCGAGGGCGCAGGTCGTGACCTTGAGGAACTTTCGCCGGTCAGGTTCGTCGGCCGCCATGTCTGCAAGGTAACAGACGGCGCGAGGTTCATCGGCGTTTCGGGCCCGCTCGCGAACAACACTGCGTTGTACAGATCGTGGCGAAGCATCGTCGCCGCGGCGGGCACTCACCTGATCAGCAGCGGATCGTCAGCGGGCCCATCGTTCAGGCGACTCGCAGGCGACTCGCAGGCGACTCGCAGGCGACTCGCAGGCCGAGCTTCCGCTTGGGCTCTCAGCCCATCGTGCGCTCTTCGCGCTCCTGATCCTCTTTGCACTTGATGCACAGCGAGGTCTCCGGACGCGCCTCGAGGCGCTTCTTGCCGATCGGCTCCTCGCAGATCTCGCAGACACCGAACGTGCCCTCCTCGATCTTCTTCAGCGCGAGGTCGAGCTTGGTCAGCAGGCTCTTCTCGCGACCACGGAGGCGGAACTCGAACGACTGGATGTACTCGCTCGAAGCGAGATCCATCTCGTCGGGGAGATCATTGGCGTCGAGGACCATGCCCTCGGAGAGCATCTGGCGGGCGCGCTCGAGGACGCCCTTGCGCTTCTCCTCGAGCAGCTCCTGAAACTTCTTCATTTCCTTCTTGGTGAGGGCTTTGGACGCGGCGGCGGCAGCTGTGGACACTGATTCCCTCCCACTCGAACGAAATAGGGCGTTGCAGAAAGCGCGGTAGGATAGTGATAGGCGAGCCCGGTGACAACCTCTCCGGACGGTTACGTCTTACACCAGCGGATGCCTTGACACCCTGTAGGCGGTCCTCGAAACTGTTTGAGATGGCCGGCTCCGATAAGCGCAAGCAGTCCCTGTATTTTCCCGAAGACATGCTGAAGGAAATCCAAGACGAAGCGACCCGGCAGGACCGGTCTCTTTCCTGGATCGTCCAGAAGGCGTGGAAGATCGCTCGTAAAGAGATCATGAAGTACCCGTCGGTGAACGAGTTCCCCGGCGAGGAAGATGAGAAGGAAATCGCCTGATCTCCGCCTGACACCGAGACCGCTCGGTGACCGCCGAGCAATCCGGTGAACAAGCAGACGGCGTGGGGCTACGCCGTTGCTCCTGGCGACGGAAGCCCACTGTTCTACGAGAGCTGGGGTGAGCGCGGCGTCACAACGCCGGTGCTCCTCTGCGACGGGATCGGTTGCGACGGCTATGTCTGGCGTTACCTGAAGAGTGATCTCGGGACGAGGTTCACCCTTCATCCTCATTACCGTGGTCACGGCAGGACCGCCGCTCCCAAGGATCCAACCCGCGTGACGATCGCGGATCTCGCCGACGATGTGGCGTGTGTCCTCGACGACGCCCTGGTCGATCGGGCGGTGCTGGTCGGTCACTCGATGGGCGTTCAGGTCGCGCTCGAGACCTATCGGCGCCATGCCTCGCGAGTCGCGGGCCTGGTGCTGGTCTGCGGTGCGTCCTCGCACCCGCTCCGGACCTTCAAGGGATCTGCAGCGCTGGAAGATCTCCTGCCGACGATCCAGAAGTGGGTCCAGCGCGTCCCGGGGATCGTCAACCGTCTCACCCGGGCGGTGCTCCCTACCCGGCTCGCCTACGAGGTCGCCAGCCGGCTCGAGATCCGCCGCGAGCTGGTCGAGCCGGCGGACTTCATGCCGTACCTCGAGGGCATGGCGCGGATCGATACCCGCCTGTTCGTCGCCATGCTGGCCTCCGCCGGCCAGCACAGCGCAGACGATCTGCTCCCCACCATCACCGCCCCCACCCTCGTGGTGGCCGGCGGGCGTGATGGCTTCACGCCTCCAGAGCGCAGCCGAGCAATGGCGGAGGAGATCCCGGGGGCCGAGCTGCTGGAGATCGCCAACGCATCCCACACCGCACCTATCGAACGCCCGCACCTCGTGGACTGGACGATCCGGGACTTCATCGCCAGACGCGTCGACAACGCTGATCCTGGCTCACTCCCGCGTCCGAATGACCTCATCGCGCGGGAGTGAGATGCGATCGCATCGTCGCTGGGGTCACTTGAACCCCGCTCGCATATTTTCTGAGTCTGATTCGGGTTAGGGGTGGGTTACGACGTGTTTTTCGTAAGGCTTCGCGCGGAAATTCATCGCTTTTCCAGAACTGATCGTGCAAGGTCGCGGTCCATCGCAGGGCGAATTTTTAGGGGGGAAATCTAAGATTCCCGCTGCGAGATCAGGACAAAAAAGCCATGGAAACCGACAAGTCAATGACACGCCCTGTCCTCCGTCGGCCCGATGACGACAACGACGGTCTGGTGGCTCTGCCGCCGATTCCGCTGGTCCGCCAGCGCCTCCGCTCGTCCGTCAAGGACTTCGCCGTCTCTCAGCCCGGGCGTCGCGCCGCGGCCCTCGCGGCCGTCTGGATCGCGGCCACCGGTTGCGAGGCCGACCTTCATCACTACGACCCCGAGGAGGCCCTTCGCACGTATCGGCTGATCGAGTCCGAGCTGCGCGCGGAGCTGCGCATCTCCCTCGGTCGCGCGATCACGAACGAGCCCCACGCGGCCACGCGCAACACGATGATCAGCATGCTCGAGCACCTCGAGGAGCTCGAGGCCGCTGCCGTCGCGCCGCGCCCGGCTCGCCGTCGCCGCCGTCGCTAACTGGCGATCTCATTCGAACAAGGCTCGGCGCTGCCGGGCCTTTTTTGCGTCCGGAGCTCAGGTACAGGAGCCGCCAATGCACTGCCCGCTTGCGCAGTCGGTGTCGTAGTCGCAGAGCTCGACCGGCACGCACGCCGCGCACGGGCCGCCGCAGTCGACATCACTCTCGAATCCATCGAGCTGACCGTCCGTACAGGTCGGCGGACTGCAGATCCCGGCGACGCAGCGCTGTGACTGGCAGTCACCCGGGATCGCGCAGGTCGCTCCGCCCGCGCAGGGGATGCAGTCACCCCCGCAATCGACGGCGGTCTCCGCGCCATCGCGGACCCGATCGAAGCAGCGGTCGACGATCGATCCGCGCGGTGTGCCCTCGGGCACCAGGTGGATCCCGAAACCGAACGAGATCACCTCCTGCGAGCGGCCGTCGAGATCGTGCCTGAGGTCGGGCGCGAGGATCGCGTCCAGCAGGCCGTCCGGATCGTAGAGCTCCGGCAGGGTCACGATGCCGTCGTGGTTGGTGTCGACCAACCACCAGAACCCCCGGTGATCCTCGGGCTGCGCCGCGAACATCGCGAGGATGCCGGAGAACGCCGTGTTCTTGACCTCATCGGCGCGAACCGATCCGCGGACCAGGCCATCGAAGCCGCCGCGACCATCCGGGGTCAGATCGAGCTCCATGCCCACGAGCTCCATCGCGGTGGGATCGGTGTCGACGAAGATCGGGAGGCGAACCACCGCGCGTCCCGGGAAGCGCGCGACGCGGGCACGGGTCGACGCGAACACACCATCGATCAGGGTCCCGCCGAGCACCGTCGCCTCGTCGCTCTCGGCGCCGCGGTACCAGACGCCGACGCGATCGTCGTTCAGCGGATCGTCGGCCTGCATGTCGACGACCGACGTGAGCGCCCCCGCGGCGAGGATGTCCGCGCCGTGCGTGTTGAGGTTGCCGAGACTGTTCAGCGTGCTGACCACCATCCCGAGCTGGTTGTCGACGGTGCGATCACCGTCGAGATCGTCGCCGAGATCGCGCGCCATCACGTTCGAGATCGGCAACGTGAAGCCATCCACCACGTAGCGCTGGATCGCGCCGGTGAACGGGCCGGTGACCTCGCCGTCTCCGTCTGCGTTGCAGGCAGCGAGCATGATCGCGAGCACGAGCAGACGGGCCATGTCGTCACGATCCGTGACCTCGCGCCGGGGCGGCAACGCACCACGCTGGAAACGGCTGCCATCAGCTGGCAATCGTGGCCGCGATCACGCGACGTCGCGTCCGCAGTTCCCTCCACCCTACGCTGTCCGCCTGTCCGGCCGGATCTCGGACGCGCGGCCGTAGCTCGGACAACGGGCGCGCTAACTGTGGGGAATCGCGAGCGCGGATCGCGGCCTGCGGCTTGCTCGACGCCGCGCCGTCATGATCACACCGCGCTCATCCACACACCGACCAGCCGCAGTGCCGGCACAACCGACAGCTGCTCTGCACGACGAGGACGGAGGCGCACTCGGGGCAGTGTGCCGACGTGTCCAGCCGCGTGCTCCGTGCTCCCGTGACGAGCACCTGGCCCTCGCGGCTGCCGTCCCGGTAGACGGTGATTCCCTTGCAACCCAGCTCGTACGCGAGCTGGTACGCAGCTTTCACGTCGAGCGCGGTGGCGCTCCGCGTGAGGTTGATGGTCTTGCTGACCGCGGCGTGGACCCGCCGCTGAAACGCGGCCTGCATGCGCACGTGCCCGCCGAGATCGATCTCGTGCGCGGTGGGGAACCAGCGCTGGATATCGTCGGGGACGGCGGCGTTCCCGCGCACGCCACCGGTCTCGGCGACGTCGGCGAACAGCTGATCGCTCGCGATCCCGCGCTCGTGCGCCACCCGCTGGAACGCCGGGTTGACCTCGGTGAGCTCGGCGCCGTCGAGGACGTTACGACGGTACGCGAGCGCGTAGAGTGGTTCGATCCCGCTCGCGCATCCGGCGATGATGCTGATCGTCCCGGTGGGCGCGATCGTGGTGGTCGTCGCGTTGCGCAGGGGACCTTCCCCGGCGTCGCTCCAGCGCGAGCCCTCCCAGGCGGGGAACGCGCCGCGGCGCTCGGCGAGCGCGCGCGAGGCAGCGAGCGATTCGTCCTCGAGGAAGCTCGCCATCCGATCGGCGAGCGCGATCGCCTCGGGCGAGTCGTACGCGATGTGGAGCGCGGCGAGCGCATCGGCCCAGCCCATGATCCCGAGGCCGATCTTGCGGGTCGCCTTGGTCGCCCGCTCGATCTCGGGGAGCGGATACCGGTTGGCGTCGATCACGTCATCGAGGAACCGCACCGCATCGTGGATCACCGTGCGGAGCCGCGGCCAGGCGAGGTCGGCTCCGTCGACGAACCGGCCAACGTCGATGCTGCCGAGCGTGCACGACTCGAAGGGAAGGAGTGGCTGTTCCCCGCAAGGATTTGTCGCCTCGATCTCACCGAGCGCTGGCGTCGGGTGGAGCTGGTTGATCCGATCGATGAACACGAGGCCCGGATCGCCGACGGCCCAGGCGGCGTTGGCGATGGCATCGAAGACGCGACGCGCGTCGAGCTGCCCCGTCACGATCCCGGTGCGTGGATTGACGAGATCATAGGTCGACCCTTCCCGTACCGCGGTCATGAACACATCGGTCACTGCGACCGAGAGGTTGAAGTTGGACATCCGCGCTGGGTCGAGCTTGATGCCGATGAACTCCAGTACGTCCGGGTGGTCGACGCGGAGCATCCCCATGTTGGCGCCGCGCCGCGTCCCGCCCTGCTTGATTGCCTCGGTCGCCACGTCGAACACCTGCATCAGCGACACGGGGCCCGAAGCCGTCCCGCCGGTGGAGGCGACGAGGTCGCCCGCCGGGCGAAGGCGCGAGAACGAGAAGCCCGTGCCGCCGCCAGTCTTCTGGATCTGTGCGGCCCAGCCCACGGCCTCGAAGACACCGGTGGTCGAGTCCACGACCGGGACCACGAAGCACGCCGCGAGCTGGCCCAGTGGGCGCCCCGCGTTCATCAGCGTGGGCGAGTTGGGGAGGAACTCGAGCGTGGCCATCATCCGCTCGAAGGTGGCGGCCGCGGCGGTGACCTCCTCGGGCGACGCACCGAGGGCGACCTCGGCGCTGGCGATGTGAGCGGCGACCCGGCGGAACAGCTGCTCCGGACGCTCCACGACCACGCCGTTCTCGCGCGCGAGGTACCGCGCCCGCAGCACGGCGAGAGCGTTGTCGGTGAGCGTCGCCGGCACGCTCGCACCGTACGATCCACCGCCGCATCGCGCAACCGGCCCCGCCCGGCGCTCGCGTGGCTCGTGATCCTGATCGTGCTCGTGCTGATCGCGTTGACGGCCCGCGTGGCGAGTGCGACTCCGAGCACCGCACGAACCGCAACGCCAAGGCCCGCACCCGGCGCGAGCTCCGACACCGCCACGAGCGAGCATCGCGCGATCGATCCGGACGCCGCCGGCCCCGAGGGCGCGAACGTCGGTCCGCGAGCCTGACGTCCCGACGATCCCGGACACGGGCCCCGACGGTCCTGACGGTCCTGACGGTCCCGAAGACGTCGAAGACGTCGAAGATCTCGAAGACCTCGCAAACCTCGACGACCTCGGTGACCTCGGTGACCTCGGTGACCTCGGTGACCTCGGTGACCTCGCGCTCGACGCGCCCGATCGCACCGACGCGCTCGACGAGGCGAGCCTCGCCGCGCTCGATGAACCCGGGGCGCTCGATCCATCCCCCGTCCGAGACCAGGGCATGCCTGCCACCTCGCCCACGGCACGCTCGCCGATCGGGCGGGTGGAGGTCTCGGTGATCTGGCGACGCGTCGATCCGGGTGCGCGCGCGAGCACGGCGCGCCACGAGCTGTGGCTGCTCGGGACGTGGCGCCTGTGAGGGCGAACATCGTCACCCTGGCCACCGCCCTGGCCCTCGTTCTCGGGCTCACGTGGTCCGCGCGCGCGTACGCGCAGCCGTGCGGAGCCACGCGCGATGATGACGTCGTCGGCGACGAGGCCGGTGCGTGGGCCGGTGCGTGGGCCGATGCACGGCCCGACACGCCACCCGTGAGCGCGGTGGTGGCCGCGGCGATCCGCGCCGCGGGCCTCGATCACGATCCCGGGCGCAGCTTCGTGCGCCGCGCTCGCCTCGCCGCGTTGCTGCCATGGCTGACCGTCCGGGCGGGGACCAACACGAGCTGGCACGTCGACGACGACCCCAACATCGGCCGCGGCACCGCCTACGAGGCGCGGGCCACCTGGCGCCTGGACCGGCTCGCGTTCGACGGCCACGAGCTGCAGGTCGCTGCGATGACCGCCGCGCGGCGGCGCGAGCGTCGGAGGCTCGCCAGCCGGGTGATCAAGGCCTACTTCACGTGGCGCCGCGCCACCATGGCGCGATCTGGATCACGCGCCGACGAGGCCGCCGCCGAGCTCGATGCCCTGACGGATGGGTGGTTTACCGAGGTTCGCCGCACCGCGTCCGAAACCCGGACAGCCTGCGGCGACCCGGTGGCTACCCCGTGAAAACTTGCCAGCCGTCGAGGACACCGCCAAGCTTGTCGGTCAGTGGGCCATACGGACCGAGAGCACCCGCGGTACGCGCACGAAGCCGTCGTGACGCTGCGCGTGGCCGGCAAGCTCCACCAGGGCCGCACCACCAACGTGTCTCGCGGCGGGGTGGCGGCCGAGGTCGCGAACGCGATCGCCGTGGGCACCGAGATCGAGTGCGATCTGCAGCTCGTGTTCGAGGACGATGCCCAGTCCGAACCGCTCCGCGTGCCCGGTCGCGTGGTGTGGTGCACCGCGCTCGAGGACGTGTTCCAGGTCGGCGTCGTGTTCAAGCCGCTCGCGGCGGACAAGGCGCAGTTCCTGACCATGTTCCTCCGCTATCTCGATGACTCCGGCCCGCGCAGCAAGCAGCCGAAGGCCGAGCGCTCGATCGACGATCAGTTCCGCTGACCGCGTCGGCGGCCTCATTGGCGAGCCTCGTTGGGCTCCTGGTGCCAACGCGCGCCACGCTCGCAATGTTCCTACCGCGGTAGGAATCCCTTGGTATCCTCACATCGTGAAGGTCGAGAAGATGAGCATCTCGCTAGATCCCGAGCTCGGAGAGGACATTCGCGTCGCCGCAGAACGCGCCGGCATGAGCGTCTCCGCGTGGCTCGCGGAGGCCGCGCGCGTGCGGTTGCGCCGGCAGGCGCTCGGCGACTTCCTGGCCCAGTGGCAGGCCAAGCATGGAGCGATCACTCCCGACGAGCTGGCGCGGGCCCGGCTCGAGCTGGGACTGCGAGCGAAGCCGAGGGGTCGATGATCCTCGACGCAGGTGCGCTGATCGCGATCGAGCGCAACGATCGGGCAACCGTCGCTCGTGTCCTCGCCGCGGATGAAGACGAGGATGAGCTGAAAGCTCATCCGATGGTCGTGGCCCAGGTCTGGCGGGACGGACGCCGGCAGGCGAACCTGTCGCGCTTCCTCCTCGGTGTGCGCATCGTGGAGATCGACGACGAGCTCGGACGTCGTTGCGGAGAGCTCCTGGGCAAGGCCCACACCGCGGATCCCATCGACGCCGCTGCGGTGTTGATCTCCAACGTCGGTGAAGCGATCTTGACGAGTGACCCCGAGGATCTGCGCCACCTCGCGACCGTGGCGAGGCGGAAGCTCCTGATCGTCGGCTGCTGAGCCCGCGACCTTCGCTACGTGGTCGGCGTCGCAGCCGCAGCCGCCGCCGCTGCAGCCTTTTGGGCATCAGCCTGCATCCGCGCCTTCTGGATGTCCTGCATCATGCCGAGCACGAGGCGAGGATCCGTGAACACGTTGAGCTTGGGCGCGAGCGACTTGGCGTACCGATCGAAGTACAGGAGCTGCTTCGTGATCAGGATGAACTCGTTCGGCATCATCATGCGGTGCCGGGTGGCGGTGCGCTGGATGCCGGGCAGGAACTCGGAGTAGTTGACCTCGCCGAACGACAGCGTGAGCAGCGGGCTGTACGTCTCGCCGAGATCCTTCACGAACGCGTCCATGTCGAGGCCGTCGGGGGCTCCCGACATCTCGACGATGATCTCGGCGAGCCGCTTGTAGTTGCCGGAGGCGAACGCGATCATGTAGTCGGTGACGAGGTAGCGCTCCTTGTCACCGAACCGGCCGACGATGCCGAAATCGAGGAAGCCGATGGTGTCGTCGTCGAGCAGCATCAGGTTGCCGGCGTGCACATCGCCGTGGAAGAACCCGTAGAACACCACGCACTGGAACCAGGCGCGGAGCCCATCGACGAGCTTGCCTTCGCCATCGATGCCCTTGGCCTTGATCTCCTCGAACCTGTCGACGCGGAGGCCGTTGAACCGCTCCATCACGAGGATCTTGCGGGTGGTGTACTCGTGGTGAGGCACCGGGCACCGGATGTTCTTGTGCCCGAGCTCGCGCATGATGTCGTTGAACTTGTCGAGGTTCGCGGACTCCTTGCGGAAGTCGAGCTCCTCGGTCAGCGTGGCGGTGAAGTCATCGATCACGCCCACCGGGTTGGCGAGCTCGGCGTTCTTCTTGAAGCGCGCCACCACCTTGGCGAGCATCCGCATCAGCTTCATGTCCGCCATGCAGCGCCCGATGATGCCGGGGCGCTGGACCTTGATCACGACCAGCGTGCCGTCGCGGAGCTTCGCCGTGTGGACCTGTGCGATCGACGCGGAGGCGAGCTGCTTGGGCTCGATGTCCACGAGGTGCGCGGCCTTCTCGGCACCGAGCTCCTCGTCGAGCGTGCGCTTGACGTCCTCGAACGGGAACGGCTTCACGCGATCGAGGACCTTCTGGAACTCCTTGACGTACGGGTCCGGGAACATGCCCGCGGACGAAGCGATGATCTGCCCGAACTTGATGAACGTGGGCCCCATGTCCTCGCACCACATGCGGAACAGCATCGGGCGCGTGAGCTTCACGTACTTCGCCTTGGGGACGAACAGCTTGCGCAGGCCGATCGCGTCGACCACCCACAGCCAGAAGTACTTCGAGCTGTAGATGAAGAACGCCCAGATCCGCCGCGGTACCGGCAGGGACACCGATAGCAGGAACAGGACGCCGAGGACGGCCAGCAGCGAGTACCAGAACATGCTCCCCGGCATCCTACCATCGGACCTGGGCCGCGCCGCCGTCCGCCGCGGTGATCTGGGCCGTATACTGGCGCGATGCTGACCTCCGTCACCGCCGGTCCGTACACGGTGCGCGGCGTCTCGGTCGGCGGGGTCTACACGTCGATCCAGGTCCCCGAGCTCGGGGTGCTGTTCGATGCCGGCATCTCCCCGCGCTCGTTCGGCGCGATCGACACGATCCTCCTGTCCCACGGCCACGCCGATCACATCGGCGCCCTGCCCGCCTTGCTCGGGATCCGGGGGCTCCACGGCAAGACCAAGCCCCCGCGCGTGGTGATGCCCGCCGAGATCGTCGACGACCTCACGGCGGCCCTTGGCTTTCTCACCAAGCTGCAGCGGTGGCCTCTCGAGATCGAGGCGTTCGGCATGAGCCCTGGTGACGAGCTCGCGCTGCGCCCGGACCTGGTCGTCCGCGCCGTGCGCACGTTCCATCCCGTGCCCTCCCTCGCCTACCTCCTGGTCCGTCGGGTCGCGAAGCTGCGGCCCGAGCTCCACGGGCTCGCAGGCCCCGAGATCGCGGCGCGCAAGCGGAGCGGCGAGGACATCACCGAGATCGAGGAGCGCATCGAGGTCGCGTACGCCACGGACACGCTGGTGTCCGTGCTCGATCACTCACCCGAGCTGCTCAAGGCCCGCGTCCTCATCATGGAGTGCACGTTCCTCGATGACCGCAAGTCCCTCGAGGCCGCGCGCGCCGGTTGCCACATCCACCTCGACGAGGTGATCGAGCGCGCGGAGCGGTTCGAGAACGAGCACGTGGTGCTGATGCACACCTCGCAGCTCTACCGGACCGACGAGGTCGCCGGGATCCTCGATCGTCGCGTGCCCGCCGCCCTGCGGCGCCGGATCATCCCGTTCGTGCCCGCGGATGGGCACTGGCCAGGTTGATGACCGACGAGCCCGAGCACCCAGGGCCCGACGACGCGGACGAACCGGAAGCCGCGGTCGACGCGGACGCCACGGACGACGCAGGAGCCGCACACGAGGTGACGGTGACACCGCTGGGCGACGAGCTCGATCTGCACACGTTCCAGCCCCGCGACTGCGCCGATGTGGTGGAGGAGTACGTGCGCGCCGCGGCCGAGGCGGGCCTGACCTCCGTGCGGATCATCCACGGCAAGGGCACCGGCACGCTGCGCCGCATCGTCCACAGTGTTCTCGAGCGACACCCCGACGTCGCCTCGTTCACGCTCGCCGGAGAGCGCGCCGGGAGCTGGGGCGCCACGCTCGTGGAGCTGGTGCGGCGCTGACTCAGCGGCCGATCGTGGCCAGTAGCAGGACCACCAGCTCGCCGACGGCCGCGGCCACCGCCACGATCGCCGGCGTGAGGCCGCCGGTCTTGCGCTGACTCGCGAGGCCGACCGCAAACACCACCACGGCGACCAGCGCCATCGCCACGATGCCGAGCTTGCCCATCGCGAGCACCGCGAGGGCGATCACGCCGCCGCTGATCGCAGCGATCAGCCACGCCGGGGCCGGGGTGGCGACCAGCGAGCGCGCGGTCTCGTCGACGGCGATCGGATCGCCGATCGCCTGGAGGAACACCGCGGCCCACCGCCCGATCACCGCGGTGGCGATCAGGAGCCACAGCCACTGCGTCGGCGGCACCACGAGGATCGCGCCGACGCGGATCAACGTCACGAACACCAGCACGAGCACCGACGCCACGCCCGGCGAGCGGCCCTGGCCCTGCCAGCGATCGATGCTCTCGGCGACGCCTCGCTCGGCGAGCGCCGCCGACGCCAGCGTCAGCATCGCGAGGCCGATGATGGCCGCGATCGGCGCCGGGATCCCCGCCGCGGCGATCACGCGTGCCGCGGCCCACGCTACGAGGCCGCACGGCACGCCGAGCGCGACGATCCAGCCCGCACTGCGCGCCTCGTCACCGACCTCGGTCGGCCAGCGCCACGGCGTGGAGTGGACGAGCGCGACCGCACCGCCGTAGAGCGGGCCGAGCCTGCGCTGCCAGTCTTCGCGGGACGACACCACGCCAGTATATCGCCGATGCGGCCGCTCGCGGCCCGCGCGCAACCACGAGCGGTGCGCCGGTGCTACGTTCTCGCCCGATGTCGGGTACGCCCAAGGCCAGCTATGACCTCGTGCTCCTCCCCGGCGACGGTATCGGCGCGGAGGTGATGGCGGAGGCGCGGGCGCTCGTCGATCTCGTCGCGCGGGACACGGGAGTCGCGTTTCACGTCGAAGAGCTCCCGTGCGGTGGGAAGTTCTTCCTCGAGCACGGTACCCGCGACTGGCCCGAGGGGGCCGAGGAGCGCTGCAAGGCCGCCGATGCGGTCCTGCTCGGCGCCGTCGGCTGGAACGGTCCAGACGGCGCGCCGGTCAACATGCCCGACGGTGCAGGCGGCTGGAAGATGGCCGGCTGGTCGCCCGTGATCGGCAACCGGATCAAGCTCGATCTCTACGCGAACATCCGCCCGGTGCGCTGCCTGCCCGGGACCAAGCACGGCCTGTCCGGGAAGTTCCGCGAGGTGTGGTCGCCCGAGACGGTGGACATGGTGATCATCCGCGAGAACACCGAGGGGCTGTACTCGGGGATCGCCGAGCGCACGGCCGATCGCGCGACCGATCTGCGCGTGATCACCCGGCGCGCATCAGAGCGGGTGATCCGCAAGGCGTTCGAGGTCTCGCGTCAGCGGGCCAAGGGCGCGCCGAGTGATGGCAAGCTGCGCGTGACCTGCATCGTCAAGCACAACGTGCTCACGGGCTGCCGGCTGTTCCTCGACGTGTTCCGCGAGGTGGCCAAGGAGTTCCCCGAGATCGAGCCCGACGTGGCGATCGTGGATTCATTCGCGATGTTCGTGCTGACGCAGCCGGAGCGCTACGACGTGTGCGTCACCACCAACATGTTCGGCGACATCCTGACCGATCTGGCGAGCGTGCTGCAGGGCGGCATGGGCATGGCGGTCGGCTGCAACGTCGGCGACGACCACGCGATGTTCGAGCCGATCCACGGCTCGGCGCCGCCCCTCGCGGGCAAGGACAAGGCGAACCCGATGGCGATGCTGCTCGCCACCGGCGAGTGCCTCGCATGGCTCGGCCAGCGCCACGCAGATCCGAAGCTCCAACGCGCCGCCGATGCGATCGCGCAGGCCGTGGCGACGATCGTGGAGCGCGGCGAGCCGCTCACCGGCGATCTCGGCGGCAGCGCGGGCAGCAAGGCCGTGGCGCAGGCGATCCGCGACGAAGTTCATCGCCGCCTCAGCTGCTGACGCTCAGAGCGCCGCGGCGATCAGCCGGCGATCCGCGACCAGCACGGGCGCCCCCATCCGCCCGCGCATCACCGGGATCCGGCCGCCATCGCGGTGGAACGCCATCTCGGCGACGGCCTCCTCCTCGATCACGCCGGTGACCGCGAGGTTCCCTCCGTCGGGCATCACCGATACGACCTCGAGCTCTCCGGCGAGCGCGAGAGCGAGATCCTCGGGCACGCCCATCCGGCCGAGGCGCGGATCGCCCTTCTTCACGCGGGTTCGCTGCGCGAGCACGTTCGACGTGGTCACCCGCGCGACGCCGGTGACCAGCACCGGCCCCTGGCCCTCCACCTCGAGCAGGAACGGCGCAGCCTCGGACCGCCGCAGGAGCACGCAGCCCGCCTTGTCCTTCACCATGGCGTGCTCGACGAGCACGGGCGCCTCGTCGAAGATCGACGCCACCGTGCCGCGAAACCGCCGGGCGATCCCGTGCAGCGTGATCGCGCCGGGCGCCGGTGCCGCGATCGGCAGCTCGATGCCGACGATCGTCCGCTTGCGCTGCTCGCCGCGCAGCTTGTGGACCGCGAGCGCGATCATGCTGCCGATCGCGAACGGCGCGAGGATCGGTAACGCCAGGGAGCTCCCCGCGAGGAACGCCGTCAGCATCCCCCAGTCGCGGTGATTGTTGAACCGCATGTCGCGGTAGTAGAGGAGCTCGCGGACGAGCTCCACGGGCGCCGTCATCGGCGCCGCGCACTCACAGCACGTGGTGGTCGGCGGCTGCAGCAGGCGACACTGCACGCAGCAGAACGTCGTCGAAGCAGTGACCTCCACAGAACCTCCGAAGCCTCATTGTGACACGAGGCTCGTCGCGGTCGCGGTCGTCGTCAAAGCGGTGCCGGAGGTCGGACTCGAACCGACACTCCCTTGCGGGAAGGGGCTTTTGAGACCCCCGAGTCTACCATTTCTCCACTCCGGCCCGTGGGGGCGCCACTCTAGCAGCCTCGCCCGAGAAACGAAACGCCGCGGCCGAAACGCCCGAAACGCCCGAAACGCAGAAACGCGCCGGCTCGTGAGAGCGCGACGCGTTCTACGTTCAGACCTGTGTCTGAATCACATGCCGGGCGCGGGAGCCGCGTCCGAACCAGCGGCCGAACCAGCGTCCGAGCCGGCCGGGGCCGTCGCCGAACCCATGTCCGACCCACCGGTCGGCTTGGCCGCGTCCTTCTTCTTGCCGCAAGCGGCAAACGACATCGCAACAACGGCCACAACGATGAACATCTTCTTCATGATCTAGTCCTCTCTCTTGTCTCTTGATTGGTTTGCAAACCCGAACACAAACACGAAATGGTGAGCTACTTGGCGGGCGTGCCGTAGGCCGCGCCGCCGTAGGTCGCGCCGCCGGTGGGCGCGGTGGTGTCGGACGCCTTGGTGTCCGGGGTGGGGGACGGGGTGGTGGTGGTGTTCGACTTGGCCTTGCCACCACAGGCGGCGGCGACGAGGAACACGACAACAGCGAGCTTCTTCATGGTCTTGGTCTTTCGGTTTTCGCGCGGTGGGCGGGGTGGGCGGGTGGGCGGGTGGGCGGCGTGGCTCAGGTCGGCGACAGCTCGGCCAGCGCGGACTCGAGCTCTTTCTTCGCGTGGAGATCGCCACGCCGACCGGAGACCTCGATGCCCGTGCGGAAGATCTCCGCGGCTTCGGGGGTCCGGCCCAGTGCGATCAACGTCCCGCCCGCCATCAGGTACGTCGGCACGTAGTCGGGGAACTTCGCAAGAAGCTCCTCGAACGTGACCCACGCCTCACTGAGCGCACCCGCACCCTTGTACTCCATCGCCAGGCCGTACCGAGGGAACGGATCCGTCGGCGAGCGAGTGATGAAGGTCTTGAAGGTACCGATGCGATCCATAACGAGGCGTGCGCGAGGCGAAGCTACCTGAAGTGGCCCCGGCCTATAACGCAGCCGGTCGCCAGGACTTACAGGGGCCGAAGATTAGGCAGCAGTTTGGGCCAAAGGCCAGTGCAGGAAGGCATTTTTGACATCGGCGGCGTGCTACAAAGGGGTCTAGCTCGGGTGCAGCGCTCATTTACACGGTTCATCGGGGTCGATCTCGGGGGTGGGCGCGGCAAGACCACCGCGGTCGCCGAGCTCCGGATGGCCGCCGCTGGGGGGACCGAGGTCGTCGAGGTCGCCACCCGGGCCAACCGCCAGCCGTGGACTGACGACACCCTGATGGGGCGCCTGGTCGAGCGCCATGACCCCACGGTGGTCATCGCGATCGATGCGCCCCTGACCCAGACCGCGTGCGGCCGCTGCGAGCTGCCGGTGTGTCCCGGGATGGAGGCGTGCGCCGTGCCCGCGGTGGTGTGGCTGCGGACCCAGGGCCGAGCGATGGTCCGCAAGGTCGCCGCCCAGACCGTCAACGCTGGACCCCGGACCCCGGCCATGGCGCAGGCCCGCCTCGCGCCCTATGCCCAGCGCGCGACCGATGTGGTGATGACCTACGAGCGGGGCCTCCTGCCGCTGACCCAGCTCACGGTGACCAGCGGTGCGGTGGCGGCGCGCGCGAGCCAGCTCCGCCGCCGGCTCCGCGGCGCGGGGTACCAGCTGCACGACAGCCTGATCGAGGTCTCACCGGCCGCGACGATCGCCGCGCTGTGCGGCCCCCGCGTGGCCCGTGGCTACAAGCGCGACGCGGATCCGTGGCGCACGCGCGCGTTGATCCTGGAGCAGCTCTCGGACCTGACGTTCGCACCGCAGTCGCGGATGGCGCGCGAGGATGTGCTGCAGAACGATCACTGCTTCGATGCCGTGATCAGCGCGTACACGGCCTATCGCTGGTCCCACGATGGCTGGCCCACCGCCGAAGGCATCTTCGCCGAGGACGGCTGGATCGTCGCTCCGCCCTGACTACAGCAGCACTTCGTACGCCGCGGTGACCTCGGCGAACTGGCGCTCGAGGATCTTGCGGCGCGGCGCATCGGCCTCGGGCTGCAGATCGGGATGCAGCGTGCGCGCGAGGCGCCGATACGCCCGCTTCACGGTCTCGAGATCGGCACCCTCATCGATCCCGAGCATCTCGAGCGCGGCCTGGCGACGGCGATCGACCACGCGATGCGGTCCGCTGCGCTCCGCGACCACCCCGATGCCGTCGAGCGCATCGATGCCGCGCAGGAAGTGGAGGAACGCGAGCAGCCGGAATCGCGGCGTGCGGGCGAGCGGCCAGATCTGATCGAGGCGCCGCGGGATCGTCATCGCGGCGAGCATCCGGCGATCCGCCTCGTCGATCGCGGCGGGCAACAGCTCCGGCTTCACCGAGAGCCGGACGCCCGCGAGCTCGCGGACCATCACCTCCGCGAGCGTGCCGTCGAGCTGACTCTCGAGGTGCGCGCGGGTCCAGCCGGTGAGCGAGATCTGGTTGGTCGCGCCCGGGGGATAGACGGCGACGCCACCTTCGAACACGCAGGTCAGCTCGTCGACCGAGACCAGCCGCACGAGCCGTGCGACCAGCGCCTTCTTCGCGAGCTCTCCTTCGCCGACCATGACCTGGCCGCGACGGAGCACGAACATCTCGCCCCTGGCCGCGCGCGCGCTCAGCGTGATCACGCCGCTCGCGCTCTGGTGACCCAGGCGGTAGAGCAGTCGCACCAGCTCGCCACGCGCGAGCCGTCGACGAAGATTTCCGGGAGCCTCCGACACACCGCCATAGTTGGCGCGCGCGGAGATGGGGGCAATTTTTCAGCCCCCGGCGATCACATGAATCCGGCCTTACGACGCTCGGTGATGAACTCGATGACGGTGTTGCGCACGTCCTCGCGGAACGTGACGAGCCCGGCGGCGATCTCGCGGAGTGCGGTGACGGCCGGCTTGTTGTCGCAGTCGACGCCCGCGGAGGCGCCACGCGACAGCTGACGGGCGCGCTCTGCAGCGAGCACCACCAGCGCGAACCGATTGGGAATCTTGTCGAGACAGTCTTCGACGGTAACGCGTGCCATGGACCGCGGAACTTACTCGGTTGCCCGGTGGTGTCAAGGGCGCCTTGCCACAGCGCGCGGGACCCCGTAGGCTGGAGGAGCGCTGCGTTCTACCGGCAAGTAGGCGGAGCGACTTAACTTATGGCGGTTCGACCCACTCTCTCCACCCCCACGTTGGCATCGGCACCCTCGGCACGGAGCCCTGCGCGCATCGACCTCGATTGGGACGCCCTCGAGATCGCTGTGGAGCGGAACTCCCCCGACACCGATAGTTACCTCGACCTGACGACGGGTCGCGTCCTCACGATCACCACCGGTGATCCGGAGGCCGTGATCAACCGCCAGGCGGTCTCCGAGAACATCCGCAACTTCCTCCGCGTCGAGCCCGCGAGCTCGCGCGAGCAGTATCGCTGGATGGAGAAGTTCGTCGGGTCTGTCGTCGACGAGCCGCTCCGCGAGCGCCTGATCATCTCGATCGATGGCAAGGGCGCGTTCCGCCGGTTCAAGGATGTCCTGCTGGCGTATCCCGCGGAGCGCGAGCGTTGGTTCTCCTACCGCGCAGATCTCCTGCACTGGCACATCCAGACCTGGCTCGAGTCCCACGAGATCCATCCCACGAACGAGCCGCCCTGGGGCGCCGTCGTGGCGCCGCAGGAGCTGCCCTCCGTCGGGCGGCCGGTGGTGCACGGCACCGAGGCGCCGGGCGAGTCGTTGCGCCGCCAGGCACGTGATCTCATCGAGACCATCCCCGCGATCGAGCTCCCCACCGCGATCGCGTTCCTCGAGTTCCTGAAGCAGCGCTCGATGGACGCGCTGCTCAAGGCCGACCCCGACGATCTCGCCCACGATCTCGCCCACGATCCGACGGGCGACGACAAGTCGACGTGACCGCGGCGCCGACCGAGCTGGCGACCGAGCTGGCGATCGAGCCGCTGATCACCCGCCTCGTCCAGGACGCGCCCGTCCTCGACTCCCACGTCATCGGGGAGCTGGTCGGTGCCCTGCGAGCAGATGCGCGCCCGCTCGCGACCGCGATCGCCCAGGTCGTGGAGCTGGTCGGCACCGGGACGATCGATGCCGGGATCGCCCTGCCCGCCCTCGCGATGGCGTGCGGCACGCTGTGCGATCCGCGGCTGACCGAGCGCGAGCGCGAGGCCGCGCGGTTCGAGATCGAGACCCTGCTGCCGGTGCCGACGCGCGCACCGTCGCTGGTCGCCCCGGACGTCCCGCTGTCGTCGCTGCGACGCGGAAACCGGGTCTGACCCCGGTTCTAGGTCTTCACCGCGACGGCGAACTTCAGGTAGTTCGCCTCGGGGAACCCGGGCACCGTCGGGAAGTCCGGTGGCAGCGGGCGACGATCCACGATCTGGAGCTGCGTCCCCGCGCGCTCCGCGCCATCCGCGAGCGCGAGCTCGAAGTCGAGGAGCGACATCTTGTGGGTCGACGAGGCGGCGATCAGGAGGCCTCCCGGCACCAGCACGTCGAGGCACGCCGAGATCAGCTCGGAGTAGTCCTTCACGGCGCTCCACGGCTTGCCGCCGCGCGCGGCCGCGCTCGCGAACGCCGGTGGATCGAGCACCACGAGGTCGAACGTCCGGGCGCGCTCGACGAACCGCGCGAGGACCTTGAAGGTGTCGCCGACGATGTGCTCGGGCTTCTCGGGATCGAAGCCCGAGGCCGCGAAGTTCTTCCGCGCGCGGGCGTGGGCCTTGGCGGCGACATCGACCGCGCACACCTCGGTGGCGTTGCCGGCGTGCGCGTAGACCGAGATCGCGCCGGTGTACGAGAACAGGTTGAGGACGCGGCGCCCCTTCGCCCAGTGGCGCACGGCGCGGCGGCCCTCGCGCAGATCCGCGAACAGGCCGGTCGACAGCGGCGAGGTGACATCGACGACGAACGTCAGATCGTCTTCCTTGACCTCGAGCTCGACCGGCGCCGCGTTGCCACGGACCAGCTCGGCCGCGACCTGGCGAGGCGCATCACCCGCGAGCGAGCGATAGCGGCGCTGCTCGTAGATCGCCTTGGGTGCGAGCTCGGCCTCGAGCGCATTGTAGAGGGCGTCGCGCAGGTTGGTGACCGCCGCGGTGAACAGCTGCACCACCAGATAGTCCGCGTAGCGCTCGACCACGATGCCGGGCAGCCCATCGGACTCGGCGTTGACGAGGCGCAGGCACTGCAGGGCATCGAGATCGAGCAGGCGCCGGCGCAGCGCGACCGCCGCCCGCACGCGGTCGGCCACGAGCTTGGCGTCGATCTGGGTGTCGGGGTTGCGCGTGAACACCCGGAGCGCGATCGCGCTATCGGAGTCATAGAGCCCGCGGCCGACGAACTCGCCCTCGTCATCGACGATGTCGATCGGGGTACCCGGCTCGGGGGTCAGGGGCCGGGGTCCGAGCGCCTCGCGGTAGACCCAGGGGTGTCCCGCGCGGATGCGGTGGGCGACGTCGCCTTGCAGCCGGACGGTATTCTTCCGCACGATCGGCGCCCCACGCTGGGGGCCACGACGGGGAGGACGCGACTGGGCCATGCGCGCGCTTTATCACGCAAGCCCGGAGGATCTCCAAGAGAGTGCCCTTCAAGTTTCGGGTAGACAGGTCCGGACGGGTCGGGGTATGTCCCCGCCACTACTCTTATGAATACGCATCGCCCGCTTGCCACGCTCGAGCCCGTTCGGTTCGGCGAGTTCCTTCGCGACCGCAATATGATCAGCGATGAGCAGTGGTTGGCCGCGCTTGCCGAGCACTGGAGCGAGCCGCTGGGCGGCCGCCGCCGGCTGATCGGCACCACGATCATCGAGAACGGTTACCTGCCGGCCGAGATCGTCGAAGCCGAGGCCCGGGTGTTCCACGATGACCTCGAGGTTATCGAAGTCACCCCGCGGTCCGAGAAGACGACCCTGCCGGTCATCCCGGTTCAGGTCACGATTCGCGCCTAGCGTTTTCCGCGGGCGCGTAGCCACCGATCGCTGCTATGGTCCGATTCCCCATCGGGAGACACATGATGGCTGTTGATTCGAAGCAGGGTGTTAACGGTTCGGCCAACGGGAAGCTCACGAAGGGTGGCCGCAAGCGCCCCTCGTCGCTGATGGCGCAGGCGCAGTCGTTGCCGAAGGTCGAGCACTCGCTCGACGAGTTCATCGCCAAGGCCAACCAGACGCTCGTCGACGTCTCCAACTGGGGTGCCGCGGACGCCGAGGCGAAGGCCGAAGACGTCAAGCGCCGCGAGATGGACGCGCTCCGCATGCGCGCCGCCGAGACCCAGATGAAGGAAGGCGAGGCGCGCGAGCAGTCGCTGCGCCGCCAGCTCGATGGTCTCCAGGGCAAGCTCGCCGAGGCCGAGGCCCGCGCTGCTGTCGCCGGCACCACGATGGGCAGCGCCGCCCACGACTCCACGCTCGCCCAGCTTCGCGCGCAGATCGATGCGGCCGAAGCGCAGCGCAAGTCCGCCGAGCTCAAGACCCAGCAGCTCGCCAGCGCGCTCAACGAGGCCAAGAACGAGGTCGCGATCGCGCGTGCTTCGGCGCCCGCCATCGCCCTCGATTCGCAATCGCACCATGACTCCGACGCCGCCGAGCGCGTCCGCCTCGCCGAGGCGAAGGCCGCCAAGGCGATCGCCGCCGCCCGCGCCGCGCAGGCCGGGCTCACCGTCTCCTCTGCGGACATCGCCGCGATCGAGAGCGGCCTGGTCGTCACCAACATGGAGCCGGCCAAGGGCACGCCATGGGCCGCGATCGCGATCGCGTTCATCGGTGGCCTCGGCATCATGTTCGTGGTCTGGAAGTTCGTCCTCAGCAAGAGCGACGAGACCAAGCCGACCACCGCGCCGGCTCCGGCCGCCGCGACCCAGCCCGCTACAGACCCGGGCCCGGCGCCCACGCCCGCCGCCACCCAGCCCGCCACGGCCCCGGCCGTCACCCCCGCTGCGCCCGTGAAGCCGACGGTCACGCCGATCGAGGACGAGCCGGCCAAGACCGAGCCCGCCGCCGCTGCGGTCGAGCCGGCCAAGACCGAGCCCGCCGTCGCCGAGCCCGTCAAGACCGAGCCTGCGGTCGCCGAGCCCGCCGTCGCCGAGCCCGTGAAGGCCGAGCCCGTGAAGGCCGTGACCAAGGCCACGACCAAGACGAGCAAGCCCGCGACCAAGACGAGCAAGCCCGCCACCAAGGCCACCACGAAGGCGACCACGACGACCAAGCCCGCGACCAGCAAGGGCGCGATTGCCGACCCGTTTGCCGAGACCCCGGCGCCGAAGAAGCCCGCGAAGCCGGCGAAGAAGCCGGCCACCGGCGGCACTGTCGTCGACCCGTTCTGATCTCCCAAACCGTGGGGTAGCGGCTGTGGCAAACAGTCGTTGCATCCACGTGTCGTCGTGGGATAAGTACCCGCTGTTGCATCGATCCTCGCCGAGGGGCCCGATGCGCACGGAGGTCACGTGACGCGTATCAGTTTCGCCATTGCGATCGCATTTGCGATCATCGCTCCCGCGGCTCGGGTCTATGCAGATCCCACCGCTGCGGATCTCGACAAGGCCAAGAAGGAGTTCGTCCAGGGCAAGACGGCGTTCGACGCCGGCGACTTCCCCGAGGCGGCCTCGCACTTCAAGACCTCGTACAACCTCTCGAAGAAGCCTGCGCTGCTCTACAACGTCGCGCTCGCCAACGAGTCCGGCGGGCAGGACGACATTGCGTTGTTCTACTACCGGAAGTTCCTCACCGATGCGCCCGCCGATGCGCCGCAGCGCGCCGAGGTCACCGATCGCGTGAAGTCGCTCGAGAAGAAGTTCGGCGGCGGCAACGAGCCGGTGAAGACCGAGCCGGTGAAGACCGAGCCGGTGAAGACCGAGCCGGTCAAGACCGAGCCCGTCAAGGTCAAGCCGGTCGGCACGTACAGCGCCACCGACTTCCAGCACCAGGTCGTCGATTCGGCGCCGCCGAAGAAGCCGCTCGATGTCACGGCGTTCGTGCCCGAGGACTCGGGCTTCGTCGTCACGCTCTATTACCGCACCGCCGGCGAAGGAAAGTTCCAGAGCAAGGTGATGCGCTGGCGGTACAAGGAGCTCGTCGGCCGCATCCCGCCCGACAAGATGCTCGGCGAATCGATCCAGTACTACATCGAAGTCAAGGACGCGGCCGGCACGGTGGTCACGCGCTCCGCGAAGTCGACGAGCCCGAACCTCGTGACGCTCGAGGCCGGCGCCACCGAGCGGTTCTACCCGGACTGGAACGACTCCACGGGGACCACGGCCACCGCGGCCGAGGTCAAGACCAGCGACGAGGACGAGGATCCGCTGAACCGGAACAAGAAGAAGAAGATCGTCGCCAACAAGGACGGCGATGGCATCGAGATCCAGCCGCAGCCGGGCGCCCAGGGCCACGGCTTCTCCGACGTCGGCTCTTCGAAGTTCAAAGGTATGAAGTGGGGCTCCACGGCAGCGGCCGGCGTGTTCGTCGGCCTCTCGGTCGTGTTCTTCATCAAGGCCGGTCAGCAGGCGTCGGCGCTCGAGGATGACTCCTTGATGTGCGGCATGCCGCCGTGCCGCACCTACGATCCGTACGACGCGGATCTGCAGTCCTCGGGTCAGCGCTACGCGACGCTGTCGACCGTGTCGCTGATCGTCGGCGTCGGAGCGACCGCGATCGCGAGCTACTACTGGTACAAGGAGCTCACCGCGAAGAAGCGTGGCGAGCTGAAGGTCTCCGGCAAGGACACCAAGTCGCCCGAGGCGTCGTCGTGGATCATCAGCCCGTCGGTCGGCGACGGCTTTGCGGGCGCCGCGGCAGCGGGCCGGTTCTAGAGGTCAGTCATGCGTAGCGCCATCCTCGCGTTGTCTCTGTCCTCCCTCGCAGGCGTCCTCGGCGCCTGCGGCTACAACCCCGATCTCGGCGGCGCACCGTTTCTGTGCGGCGCCAACGAGCCCAAGTGCCCAGACGGGTACGAGTGCATGGACGACGGCACGTCCAAGCTGGTCTGCCTGTCGACCTCGGGCAACGTCGTCGACGCGGCGACCTCGGGCTTCCAGTGCGCCGACGACTCGATCCTCGAAGGTGCCGGCAAGAACGATACGATCGCCACCGCCTACGCCACCCCGGTGGCCACGCAGCGTCCCGACATCTCGTTCGCGGGCCTCGCGATCTGCCCCGAGGGCGACAAGGACACCTACAAGATCGACGTCACCGTGGCGAACTCCAACGTGGAGGTCATCACGAGCTGGGACGCCGGCATGCCGATCAGCGTCTCGCTCCTGAACGGCAGTGGGGCCTCGATCAACAACGGGACCTCGAACGGCGAGAAGTCGCTCCGCGCATACGCGGCGAACCTGCCCGTCGGGACCTACTACGCGCAGGCGTACGCTTCGGCGACCACGAAGAACAACTACAAGATCGCGATCAAGGTCGGCCAGTAAGCTCGCGGTAAGCGTTCGGCCTACCCTGCCTCACGCCGCGAACTTGATCGACCAGCGCCGCGCCTCCGCGGTCAGCTCGTCGTCGTCCCCGACCACCTGCCAGAGCCGCTGCAGCGCGACCTCGGCGCCGGCGTGGTCCGCCTTGTCCCAGCACGCGCGCAGCTCCTGACGCAAGAGAGCGATCTCCTTGGCCTCGGCGTAGCTCATGTGAACCCCCAGCTTCACCTTCATGGCGGCATCGCCTCGTCGGCAAGTTTTCTGCCGTCGCTGGTCAGACGTGGGTTCGGGCTGCATATGCAAGCCCCACAAACGTGGGGCGCGCAGCAGCGCAGGATGCGCTGCGCAGGGTAAATTGACGGTGGTACAATTGCGGGATACCCTTTTGAAACTCGTAGTGTTTTCCCGGGAGACAGGCGAATGAGCCGTATCGGTGAGCTGCTCGTCCGCGAGAAGATGCTCTCGCTCCAGCAGCTTCAGCAGGCGCAAGAAGAGGCCAAGCGGACGGGTAAGCGCCTTGGCGCGACCTTGTCTCGCCTGGGCTACGTCAAGGATCAGGAGCTCACCCAGTTCGTCGCGAAGCAGTACAGCCTGCCCTCGATCAACCTGGCGGAGATCGAGATCGAGGCGGGCGTCCTGAAGCTGGTCCCACGCGAGATCTGCGAGAAGCACCAGGTCATCCCCGTCCGTCGCAACGGACCGACGTTGATCGTCGCGATGGCCGATCCGGCCAACATCTACGCGATCGACGAGCTGAAGTTCCTCACCCAGTACAACATCGAGCCGGTCGTCGCGTCGGAGAGCCAGCTCGAGGCGGCGCTCACGCGCTACTACGACAAGGGCCCCGACCTCGACCAGATGATGGGCGAGTTCGACGTCGACAACGTCGACTACGCGTCGGTGTCCGACGATGCGGTCAACGTCGTCGATCTCGAGAACCAGGCCGGCGAGGCGCCGGTCGTGAAGCTGGTCAACGCGATCATGCTCTCGGCGATCAAGAAGAAGGCCTCGGATATCCACGTCGAGCCCTACGAGAAGAGCTTCCGCGTGCGGTTCCGGATCGACGGCATCCTCCAGGAGGAGATGCGGCCGCCGCTCAAGCTCCGCAACGCGATCACCTCCCGCCTCAAGATCATGGCGTCCCTCGACATCGCCGAGCGCCGCCTCCCGCAGGACGGACGCATCAAGCTCAAGATCGGCGCGAACAAGGAGATGGACTTCCGCGTCAGCGTCCTGCCGACGCTGTACGGCGAGAAGATCGTCATGCGTCTCCTCGACAAGAGCACCCTGCAGCTCGACATGACGAAGCTCGGCTTCGACATCAAGCCGCTCGAGGACTTCAAGTACGCGATCAAGAAGCCCTACGGCATGGTGCTGGTCACCGGGCCCACCGGGTCCGGCAAGACGACCACGCTGTACTCGGCGCTGTCCGAGCTCAACACGATGGATCGGAACATCTCCACCGCGGAGGATCCGGTCGAGTTCAACCTGCACGGGATCAACCAGGTCCAGATGCACGAGGACATCGGGCTCAACTTCGCCACCGCGCTGCGCGCGTTCCTGCGGCAAGACCCGAACATCATCATGGTCGGCGAGATTCGTGACTTCGAGACCGCCGAGATCGGCGTCAAGGCCGCGCTCACGGGCCACCTCGTGCTGTCCACGCTGCACACCAACGACGCTCCGTCCACGGTGTCTCGTCTCCTCAACATGGGCATCGAGCCGTTCCTCGTGACGGCCTCGGTGAACCTCGTCGTGGCCCAGCGTCTCGCGCGCCGGATCTGCCAGGACTGCAAGATCCCGGACGAGAAGCACCCGGAGGCGCTCGCCAAGATGGGGATGACCGACGAGCAGGTGCGTACCGCGAAGGTGATGCGCGGCCGCGGCTGCCAGACCTGCAACAACACCGGCTACAAGGGCCGCGTCGCGCTCTACGAGGTCATGGTGTTCACCGATCCGCTGAAGGAGCTCGTGCTCCAGGGCGCCTCGGCGACCGAGATCAAGGCCGAGATGATCCGCGGCGGCGTGCAGAGCCTCCGCATGGCCGGCATCGCCAAGATCCTCGAGGGCATGACGACCCCCGAGGAGATCCTTCGCACCACCGTGGATGACTAGCGCATGGCCCTGAACCTCCAGGCCTTGCTGAAGGCGATGACCGACAAGGGGGCCTCGGACCTCCACGTCACCGCCGGCTCGCCGCCGCGGCTCCGCATCGATGGCGAGCTCGTGAAGCTCCAGACCGATGCGCTGACGCCGATCGACACCAAGACGCTCTGCTACTCGGTGATGAACGACGCGCAGAAGCTCCGGTTCGAGGAAGACCTCGAGATCGACTTCTCGTTCGGCATCCGCAACATGGCCCGGTTCCGCGCCAACGTGTACATGCAGCAGGCGTGCGTGGCCGGCGCGTTCCGCGTCGTCCCTTATCAGATCCACCCGCTCGAGGATCTCGGCCTTCCCCCGGTGGTGCTCGAGCTGTGCGACAAGCCGCGTGGCCTCGTGCTCGTCACCGGGCCCACGGGCTCGGGCAAGTCGACCACGCTCGCGTCGATGATCGATCGGATCAACACGCGGAACAAAGGGCACATCGTCACCGTCGAGGATCCGATCGAGTTCCAGCACAGCCACAAGAGCTGTCTGGTCAACCAGCGCGAGATCGGCCGTGACTCCACCTCGTTCAAGCGCGCGCTCAAGTACATCCTCCGCCAGGATCCGGACGTCGTCCTGATCGGTGAGATGCGTGACCTCGAGACCGTCGAGGCGGCGCTGACGATCGCCGAGACCGGTCACCTCGCGTTCGCCACGCTGCACACCAACAACGCGATCCAGAGCATCAACCGCATCATCGACGTGTTCCCCTCGAGCTCGCAGAGCCAGGTCCGCGCCGTGCTGTCGTTCGTGCTCGAAGGCGTGGTCACGCAGCAGCTGGTCCCGAAAGCCTCGGGATCGGGCCGTGCGCTCGTCGCCGAGGTGATGGTCCCGAACGCCGCGATCCGGAACCTGATCCGCGAGGACAAGCTCCACCAGATCTACTCGCAGATGCAGATCGGCCAGTCGAAGTTCGGCATGCAGACCATGAACCAGTCGCTCGCGGATCTGTACATGCGCAAGGTGATCACGCTCGACGACGCGCTCGGTCACACCAGCGAGATCGACGAGCTCCGCACGATGATCCTGAATCAGGGAGGCTCGATCGGAGCCCCCCCGTCACACACCCAACCCCGGCGCTGAGGAGCCCGACCATGGCCAAGTTCCAATGGGAAGCAACGACGCGAACCGGCGACAAGCGCAAGGGCGCGATGGAGGCCGACAACGCGGAGATCGTCGAGAACCGACTCCGCGCCGATGGCATGACCATCAACCGCGTCAAGAAGGAGCCCAGGGCGATCAACATCTCCTTCGGCTCGGGTGTCAGCCCGAAGGACCTGCAGATCTTCACGCGGCAGCTCGCCACGATGATCGACGCCGGCCTGCCGCTCGTGCAGTGCCTGGACATCCTCGCGAACCAGAGCCCGAACAAGATCTTCGCCCGCATCCTCACCCAGGTGAAGGGCTCCGTCGAAGGCGGCGCCACGTTCTCCGACTCGCTGCGGAAGCACCCGAGAGTGTTCGACGACCTCTACGTCAACCTGGTCGCCGCGGGCGAGGCCGGCGGCATCCTCGATACGATCTTGAACCGGCTCGCGATCTACATCGAGAAGAACGTCAAGCTCAAGGGTCAGATCAAGAGCGCGATGTACTACCCGGTCGGCATCCTCGTGGTGGCGATCGGCGTCATCGCCGTGATGCTCGTGAAGGTCATCCCGACGTTCGAGAACATGTACCGCAACATGGGTAACGCCGAGCTCCCGCAGGCGACCCGCGTGGTGATCGGCATCTCCCACGGCTTCATCAACAAGTGGTACCTGTACGTCGGCACCATCGCCGGTGTGATCGTCGGCAGCACGATGATGCGCCGCACCGAACGTGGCAGAGAGATCTTCGATCGGATGCTGCTGCGGCTCCCCGTGATCGGGCCCACGCTGCGCAAGATCGTGGTCGCCCGCTTCACGCGCACGCTCGGCACCCTGCTCGCCTCCGGCGTGCCGATCCTCGATGCCCTCGACATCTGCGCCCGCACGTCCGGCAACAAGGTCGTCGAGAAGGGCATCTTCCGCGCCCGCGACAAGATCTCCGAAGGTCACGACATGGCCGGCCCGCTGGCCGACTCGAGGGTGTTCCCGAGCATGGTCGTGCAGATGATCGGCGTCGGTGAACAGACCGGCGCCATGGACCAGATGCTCAACAAGATCGCCGATTTCTACGAGGAAGAGGTCGACGCGGCCGTGACCGCCATGACCTCCCTCATCGAGCCGATCATGATGGCCTTCCTCGGCGTCGTCGTCGGCGGCCTGATCATCGCGATGTACCTCCCGATCTTCAAGCTCGCCGGCAACATCAACTAGGCTCCCGAGAGGCGCCTTGGCCACGATCCCCGTCCCGACGGTGCGCCACGATCCGGCCGCACCGTCGCCGGGGGACTCGCTCGTCGGCCGCCCCCAGGTGGTCCCGACCAGCGACCTCCGCGGGCGCGTCACCCGCCTGCTGCTGCTCCGCACGATCGTGATCAGCGTCGTGCTGGTGCTCTCGCTGTGGCTGCAGGTCACGGGCGAGCAGGCCTCGCGCAGCGCCGTGTGGCTACAGTCGCTGCTGCTCTCGGTCACCTACGTCTCGACGATCGTGTTCGGCGTGCTGCTGCGGCGTGGGTTCGCGCCACGCCGGGTCGCTCGCCCGATGCAGGCCACCGATCTCGCGGTGACCTCGCTGCTCGTCTACGTCACGGGCGGCGCCCAGAGCCCGTACACCTTCCTCTATGCGCTCTCGATCGTCGCGGCCGGCGCGCTGTCGTACCGGCGCGGCGCCGTGATCGTCACGATCGCGTCGCTCGCAGCCGTGACGGTGACGGCGATCGCGGCGTGGACCAACGTGCTGGCGCTTCCGAGCTCGGCGCCGATCCACCCGGCCAACCAGGCGGCGATCGCCTTGATCCGCACGCTCGGCATCAACTACGCGGCGCTGGTCGGGGTCGGCGCGCTGTCGTTCATCTTCGGAGATCAGCTCCAGAAGGGCGCCGAGAGCCTGGCCACCACGCGCAAGGCGGTGGCCGACCTCTACACCTTGCACCAGGACATCGTGCGCTCCCTGGCCTCGGGCCTCATCACGATCGCCCCAGATGGCACCGTGCTCGCAGCCAACGTCGCCGCCGGCGACATCCTCCGCCAGCCCGCCCAGGCCATGCTCAACCAACCGATCGATCAGCTGATGCCGGGCCTCGCGTCGCTGCTCGCAGGCGGCGGTGAGCCGCGGCGCGCCGATCTCCAGGTCAAGACGTCCACGGGAGACGAGCTGACCGTCGGCGTCACCGTCTCTCAGCTGCGCGATGTCCGCGACCAGGTGATCGGCAGGATCGTCAACTTCCAGGATCTCACGGAGCTCCGCCGCCTCGAGCACCAGACCCGCCTCCAGGACCGGCTGGTCACCGTGGGCCAGCTGGCGGCCGGTATCGCGCACGAGATCCGCAATCCACTCGCCTCGATCTCGGGATCGATCGAGCTGCTCAAGCAGGCGCCGCAGGCCTCCGAGGACGATCGAACGCTGATGACGATCGTCAATCGTGAGATCGCGCGCCTCAACGTCCTGATCGGCGACCTGCTCGATTACGCCAACCCGCGACCACCTCGCCTCGTGGACTTCGATCTCGGCGTGCTCGTCGAGGAGACGTTGCAGGTCGCGCGCGGTGATCAAGCGTTCGGCGATGTCGAGATCTCGAGCGAGGTCGACAAGCCGCTGCCGGTCGCGGCCGACCCCGCGAAGCTGCGCCAGGTGCTGTGGAACCTCGTCCGGAATGCCGCGGATGCCGCCTCGGCGGGTGGCAAGCACATCAAGGTCACCGCGCGTGGCGGGCCGGAGTTCGCCACGTTCACCGTCGAGGATGACGGCCCTGGGATCGCCCCCGCACAGCTCGCACACATCTTCGACCCGTTCTTCACGACCAAGAGCAAGGGCACCGGGCTCGGCCTCGCCACCAGCCACGCGGTGATCGCCGAGCACCACGGCCGGATCGACGTCGAGAGCCGCGTCGGCGAGGGCACGAAGATGGTGGTCAGGATTCCGCGGGGGCGATAGGGTACCCAGGTGAACTGCCCGATCTGCGCGCAGGCCCTCGAGGGGGGAGAGCTGGTGATGGTGTGCGCGCCGTGCCACAAGGGGCTCGGAGGCGGGCTCAGCGTCAACGCCACCGGCGAGTTCCGCGTGCCCACGGCCGCCGAGCTCATGGAGCATGTCGACGAGGCGGCCCCGAACACGGTGCGGCCGAACACGGTCAACGTGTGCTCCTGGTGCGGCAAGCTCGAGGCCGAGGTCAAGAAGCTGCTCGGCCGCGGCGGCGTGGCGCTGTGTGACGAGTGCGTCTCGCTCGCGAGCGACATCATGGAAGCCGAGCTCGGGGGCAACTGGCGATGATCGATCCGGGGGAGCTGCTCCACGCACTCGACCTCGCCGCGACCAAGCACCGAGATCAGCGGCGCAAGGATGCCGCGAAGTCGCCGTACATCAACCACCCGCTCGCGGTGGTGACCCTGTTGTGGGACCACGGGGTGCGCGATCGGATCCCCCTGCTCGCTGCGGTGCTGCACGACACGATCGAGGACACCGGCACCACGCGAGAGGAGCTGGTGGCCGCGTTCGGCGAGGAGGTCGCCGCGGTGGTCTGCGAGGTCACCGATGACAAATCGCTCGCCAAGGATCGGCGCAAGGAGCTCCAGATCGAGCACGCGCCGCACCTCTCGGCGCACGCCAAGCTGGTCAAGCTCGCGGACAAGATCTCGAACCTGCGCGACCTGATCGACAGCCCACCCCACGACTGGGCAGTCGAGCGCAAGGAGGCCTACTTCGTGTGGGCCGGGCGGGTGGTCGCGGGGCTGCGTGGCGTGCACGAGCCCCTCGAGCGCGCGTTCGACGCGCAGCATGCGCGCGGCACGTTTCGCTGAGCTACACCGCGAGGCGCACGATGCTGCCGGCGCGGCCGACCATCGCCTGCAGATCCACGCCATCGCGATAGATCGCCAGCTCGGTCACCCGGGTGTCCTCGAGGACCCCCGACGCAGCCACCGCATCGCCGGGATGAATCGTCACCACCTCGAGGCTCGCACCTTCGAGGAAGTGCGGCGGGATCCCGAGGCCTGCTAACCACGCATGATCTCCCGCCAGGCGCGCGTGCGGCGGACGCACGTGAGGCACCAGGCGCAGGACCCCGCTGATCCGCACCGATGCGGCAGAGATCGGCGGATCCGCCTCGACGAGGAACGGCGCGGCGTGGACAAGACGAAGGAACACGCTGTGTCGCCACCGGGTGATCAGCGAGATCTGCTCGGCGAGGATCGGCAGATCGTCGACCAGGGAGCGGAGGGGCGCACCGATCGAGCGGGCGATCCCGCTTCGGTTGACCGCCTCGTGCGCCACGTTCGGGGATGGGATGTCGATCGCCGTGACACGCTTGGAGCGGCCGCCCGTGCTGCCGTCCTCGGGCGTGATCGAGAGCGAGGCCCACCGCAGCAGCTCCTGCTCGGTATCGAGGCGCCCGATCAGGATCGAGCCGCAATCGATGCACTCGGTGGCTGGCTCCTGGAGCAGGCGGCACGCGGCGCAGCAGAACGAGAGGGTCACCGCGCCACCAGCCGCGCTCGCTCGCGATAGTCGCTCGCGTAGTCCGCCTGTCCCTTGCGATCCCATGCGGCCGCCAGCTCGCGACACCGCTCCGCCTCGAGCATCGGCGCCAGCTCGCCGCCCGATCGCATCGTCTCGAGGATCCCGATCGCATCATCGATCCGCCCCACGGCGAGGAGCGCACGTGCGCGGGTGTGCTGGATCGCTGGCACATCGGGACGCAGCCCGATCGCCTCGTCGGCCAGCGCGAGGGCCAGCGTCGGGTCGCGACCGGCATCGAGCACGGCGCAGGCCCGATTGTTCAGCCAGACGCAGCGCTCGGAGGTCTCGAGGGCCGCGGGATCGAACCGCGCCAGGAGCAGCTCCGCGCTCTCGGTATCCCCTGCCGCGACCGCGCAGCCCGCCCGCGAGAGCAGCGCTGCGCGCTCCCGGGCCCCCGAGAACGCGAGGCTGGCCAGGATGCGGTAGCGCCGCCGTGCACGGGGAAATCGCGCCGTCGAGAACGCCCGGTGCGCCGACCGAGGGAGCCACAGGGTCAACCACACCGTGGCGAGGAGGGCGATCACGAGCCCGACCGCGATCCAGCGCGGCCCGAACATCGCGCCGAGGAGCGCGGGGGCCAGGAGACAGCCCACCGTCCACCCCACGGCACGTCCAACATGCTGGGCGGCCACCTCCCCGAGAATACGCCAGAACCGGCGATCTGGAGGGTCGCCCCGGGGCGTGGTAAGTCCCCAGGCGATGTCGGATGTGCTGGTCCCGCTGGGGAAGCGTACGGAGACGGCGGGCCCGCGCCCGGTGCCGGCCCCGGGCGCGCCGCGGGTCTACGTCGAGACCTACGGCTGCCAGATGAACGTCGCAGACTCCGATCTGATCGGCAGCGTCCTTGCCGACGCCGGCTATGCCACCTGCGATCGCGCGGAAGATGCCGAGATCCTCGTGGTCAACACCTGCGCGGTCCGCGAGAAGGCCGAGGAGCGGGTCACCGCCCGGGCCGCCGAGCTCGGCGCACTCAAGCGCAAGAAGCCGGGCACCGTGCTGGCGATCGTCGGCTGCATGGCCGAGCACCTCAAGGAGAGCCTGATCGAGCGCGCTCCCGCGGTCGACGTGATCGCCGGTCCCGACAGCTATCGGCGGCTCCCCGAGCTGCTCGCCGCCGCGCGCCAGGTGCACGCCGCCCCGGTGATCGATGTAAGGCTCGACAAGGCCGAGACCTACGAGGGTCTCTCCGGCGCGGTCGGCGGGGATGGGGTCTCGGGGTTCGTGACGATCCAGCGCGGCTGCGACAAGTTCTGTACGTTCTGCGTCGTGCCGTTCACCCGCGGGCGCGAGCGTGGCACGCCGCCGCGCGAGGTGCTGCGCCAGGTCCGCGAGCTCGCCGCCGCCGGCTATCGGGAGGTCGTGCTGCTCGGCCAGACCGTGAACTCCTATGTGTGGGACGAGACCAGCTTCGCCGGCCTGCTGCGCGCCGTGTGTCGCGTCGAGGGGATCGAGCGCGTGCGCTTCACCTCGCCCTACCCCGTGGACTTCACCGCCGACGTGATCGCCGCGATCGCGGAGGAGCCAAAGATCTGCAAGTACGTCCACCTGCCGGTGCAGTCGGGCTCCGATGTGGTGCTCGAGCGCATGAAGCGCGGGTACACGGTCGCGGACTACCGCGCGATCGTGCACGCGCTGCGGGCCGCGATCCCGGAGATCGCCTTCTCCACCGACATCCTCACCGGGTTCTCGGGCGAGACCGAGGACGACCACGCGCAGACCCTGGCCCTCATGACCGAGCTGCGGTTCGATTCGGCGTTCATGTTCGCGTACTCGGAGCGTGACCTGACGTTCGCCGCGAAGAAGCTCACGGACGATGTCCCCGAGCAGATCAAGAAGCGGCGGCTCACCGAGATCATCGCGCTCCAGGAGCGGGTCTCCGGCGAGGTGTTCGCGGCGCACGTCGGCAGGCGCGAGCGGGTGCTCGTGCACGGCCCGAGCAAGCGCGATCCGGCGCAGCTGATGGGCCGCACCGATGGCTTCAAGAGCGTGATCCTGCCCGCCGGGGTTGGCACGGTCGGCGAGCTCGTCGACGTGACGATCACCCGCGCGACGATGGCCACGCTGTTCGCCGGTCCGGCGACGTAGCCGTCACGGTTCCGGGTCGACGGGGAACCCCACCGCCTGGCACCGCGCGCGTCCCACGGCCTTGCCGCGCGTCGACAGGTTGCGCAGCGCCACATGGGCCTCCGCGACGTCGTGGTTGCGGCACGCGACCTCGAGCAGCACCTGGTACGCACGTGGATTGGGGCCAAAGCCGATCGCGTGCTTCGCCTCGGTTGCCGCCTTCGCCAGATCTCCGGCGCGCAAGGCCGCCTCCGCGTCCGCGAGGGCTGCCACCGCCCCGGGCTCCATCGGCGGCGCCGCGGGATCCCCGGTCACGCGAGGGCGCACCCGCGGCGCGGCGTCGGACGGTGTGGCCGCGTCGGTGACGACAGCGTCAGGGACCGCAGCGTCAGGGACCACGGCGACCACCGCCGCGTCCATGATCAGCGGCGCTGCGGCGTCAGACGTGCGCACCACGGGAGATTCCGCATTCGCGACCGAGGCAGGCTCGCGAGCGTGCCGATCATGGGCGACGAACGCCACGATCCCGCCACCGAGCAGCGCGACCCCGATCGCGATCCACAACGCGAGGCCGGGCGAGCGCACCACCGGCGCCGCCGCTGATCGCACGGGAGCGGTCGCAGGCCTCAGCGCGCCGCCCTTCACGTTCACGGTGACCGCCTCGAGGGGCTCCGGCGCTTCGACTTCACCGTGAACGAGGGGCTCCCCGGTGAGCGCTCGCATGAACGCGGACAGATCTCGGAACCGCTCCTGCGGCCGCTTCGACATCGCACGCTCGATCGCGGCGATCACCTGGGGCGGCGCCGCCGGTACGAGGGGGGCGAGTGGGCGCGAAGGCTCGTTCACGATCTTGAACATCACCTGCGTGCCGTTGTCGCCTTCGAAGGGCGCCTCGCCAGCGAGCATCTCGAACGCGATCACGGCGAGGGCGAACTGATCCG
Source organism: Myxococcales bacterium (assembly GCA_016720595.1). Taxonomy (GTDB): domain Bacteria; phylum Myxococcota_A; class Polyangia; order Haliangiales; family Haliangiaceae; genus JABFXX01. The sequence continues at coordinate 571,323 of JADKKI010000001.1, read as the reverse complement.
TGCGGCCATCGAGCTCGTCGTTGCGGCCGGCCGCCTGCTCGGGTGCCATGTACCGTGGAGTCCCGAGCGCCACGTCGTTGCGCGTGCGCACCAGCGTCGACCCGAGCACCTTCGAGACTCCGAAATCGAGGACCTTCACGTGATCGACCGCCACGCCATCACGCTCGCGTGGGATCAAGAACACGTTGTCCGGCTTGAGATCGCGATGGATGACGCCCGCGCCGTGGGCGGCATGGAGAGCGGACGCGATCTGACGCAGGATCGGCAGCGCCGCGGACACGCCGAGCCTCCCGCGACGTAGCCGCGCCGCGAGGCTCTCGCCTTCCAGATACTCCATGACGATGTAGGTGGTCCCCGACGGGAGCGTGTCGAAGTCGAGGACCTTGATGATGTTCGGGTGCCCGATCCGCGATGCGACCTCGGCTTCCTGACGGAACCGCGCCACGTACTCCGGGTCGAGGGTCTCGAGGAGGAACTTGATCGCGACGCGCTTGTGGGTCCGCGTGTGACGCCCTGCGAACACGAGCCCCATCCCGCCGCGGCCGAGCTCGTCCTCGAGCAGGTAGGTCCCACCGAGCACCGTCCCCGGACCGACCTCGATCGGCGTGGCGGCCCCATCCATCGGCTTGCTAGCATAGCGAGGATGAACACCCGACGCCATCCAGCGCTGTGCGGCGTGGTCGCCGCGGCCCTCACGCTGTCGACGGTGGCGCACGCCGATCCGGCGGAGGACATCAAGGCGGTGCGCACGATCGGCGCCGTGCTCCACGATGGCAAGGGCCACTACCTCGCGTTCGGCGATGCCGAGCCCGGCAAGCCAGGTTCCCCGCTGACCCTCGTCGTCTACTACGGCGATGGAAAGACGTTCTACCGGCAGATCATCAAGGGCGTCGGGACGATCGCCGACGACAACGTCTCGTGGTCGCTCCTCGACGAGCGCATGGGCCGAGACCTCACGAGATCGTCGGTCACGCACGAGAAGACCGGTGGGTCGTCCAGTGCCGGGACACCATGACCCCGATGCAGATCCTCGATCCGAAGGACGCACGCACGCTGCTCGCGAAGGCCGTGTTCAAGCCGATCGGGATGGATCGCGTCGGGCTCGTGCTCGGGCGCGATGGCACGACCTACTATTACGCGGACCAGGCGCGCGACGAGGACGCGACCAAGACCTACCGGTTGTTCGTCGGCAAGCGCGGCGGCCTCAAGCCGCGGCCCCTGACGCGCACGGCCGTCGATTCGAAGGGCGGGGTGCTGACCACGAAGTCCGGAGCGTTGCGCTTCACCTGGAGTCCCCGTCCGTTGCCTGGGAGGCCAAGCCAGGCAAGAGCCTCGTGCTCAGCGTGGTCCCGATCGAAAACAACCTCGCGCTCGTCTACGGCGACCTCGGTGTGTACAACCGGCGGTTCGGCGTGCCGTGCGACGACCTGTGATCAGCTCGTGATCATCGCTTGCGGAGGCGCTCGATCACCTGTGCGGCCACCCGGCGCGAGCCGAGCAGCGCGACGTGACCGAGGTCGTCGTACAGGATGGTCTCGGCGCCGGGGAGTGGTGGCTGACGCCCACCGGGGACCAGCGCATCGCCGCGTGACCAGATCGTCGTGATCTTCGTCGCGGTCGGGGGCGGGGTTGCAGCCAGGCGAGTGACGAGCTTGGAGCCAACGAGGAGCTCGCGGCCGGGGTGACCGACCCCGAGGCTCGAGACATCGGTACCCGCGTGCGGCGAGCCGAGCGTGATCAGGCGGCGCACCACCCCATCACCACCGGCGAGCGCGACGTAGTAGCGCGCCACGACGCCGCCCATCGAGTGGCCGATCACGTCGACCTCTTCGGCTCCGGTCTCGGCGCGGACGTGATCGATGAACCAGCCGAGCTGGCGCGCTGCCGCCGCGGTGCGGCCCAGGGTCCAGTACTCGAAGCCGAGGATCGGCCCGATCCCTGCGCGCGCGAGCCGGAACGCGAGCGGGACGAAGTTCGCCCGGTTCATCGCATAGCCGTGGAGCACGATCACGGGCCGCGGTCCTCGGACGCGCGCGCCGGGCAACGGCAGGAAGCCCGCCGGCCGCGCCGCCGAGAGCGCAGCCGACATTCCCCACTCCGCGAGCGCCGCGCGCACCGGACGCACGCCGACATCGCCCTTGCCGAGCGCACGCATGGCGTGCGGCACGAGCGGGTACAGCCCCGTGAGCATCATCGCCTGGGACACCGCCGCCACCCCGCCTCGCCAGACCAGGTGGCGAACCGAATGCCGGCGCTGCATCACTGGCTTGCGGACGACAGGCCCGGAACGTCGGACTCGATCTCGCTCGCGATGTCATCGGGGATCGCGAGGAGCTCGCGCAGGCGCCCGAGCAGCTTCTTCTCGGTCTCCGAGAACACGCGGTCGACCACCGCCATGCGGCAGGCCGCGCGATACACACCGCGACGCGACTCGGGGCTCATCGAGGTCAGGTAGGTCTCGGGGAGCGCGACCTCGGTCTCGAGGAACGACGCCGATGCATCGCGCTCCTCGGGAGTGAGATCGGCGGTGCGGATCAGCCGGCGAAGGCCCTCCGCCTCCGCATCGGCGAGCACGCCATCGGCCCACGCGACGGCGGCCCACATCCTGATGACACTCAAGAGCGCTGACTCGGCCATCCGCGGACCTTACTACAAGGCGAGGGTCAGACCGGTGCGTTGATTGATCAGACGGGCCAGCGTCGGGCGGAGCTCGTCCCCGGTCTTGGGGGCGCGCCAGGAGACCCCGTCGGGAGTCGGATCGAAGTGCCATGCCGTGGAGATCGCTGCCATCCAGATCTGCCGTGCGGCGCGGTGGGAGTTGATGACGATCCGGGTCCCGTCCCGGAGGTCCAGCCGGAGCACGCCGTCGCTGGTGGAGACGTCCACCTCGTCGGGATCGACGTCCGCGAATGCGTCTTCGAGGCGCCTCAGCTCGTCGCGGGCCACACGATCGAAGTCAGCCTCGTCCATGCGCGCCTCATAGCACGATTTGGTACGATGGGCCTCGATGACGAGCCGACCGAGCCGCCCCCCCGGGGAGAGTGACGTCGACCTCGGCGAGCCCGTCGAGCGCGAGGGCCACGAGACCCTGCTCCCCTCGGTGCAGCGATCGGTGCTGTCGGCCAAGAGCTTCGTGGCCAGCGAGATCGGGGTCGAGCACACGGACGTGCGTGATCTCCCCCTGGTCAGTGACGATTCGTGGGATGGCCGCAACCGCGGCGCCAAGCCCAACGATCTGATCGGCGGCCGCTACATCGTGGAGGGCCAGCTCGGGCGCGGCGGCATGGGCCGCGTCCTCCGCGTCCGCCACTCGGCGCTCGGCAAGCCGTTCGCGCTCAAGATCATCAAGAGCCGGATCGCATCGAACCCGAAGATCCGCGAGATGTTCTATCGCGAGGCCCGCCTCGCCTCGGCCCTCACCCACGACAACATCTGCTCGATCGTCGATTTCGGTCAGGACGATCAGTTCGGCTTGTTCATGGTGATGGAGCTGCTCGACGGGCAGACCGTGCACGCCAAGCTCAAGCAAAGCGGAAAGCTGTCACCGAAGATCGCGTGCGATGTGATGTGGCAGGTAGCCGACGCGGTGCGGTTCATCCACAGCCGCACGATCCTGCACGGCGACATCAAGACCGAGAACATCTTCATGGTGAAGACCACCATGCAGCGGCGCCTGATCAAGCTCCTCGATTTCGGGCTCGCGCGGCCCGACCTCGGCCGCACCGAGGGCATGGACGGCACGCCCGAGTACATGGCCCCCGAGCGGATCGACGGCGCACCGTCATCCCAGGCCTCCGACATCTACGCGCTCGGCATCGTGTTCTTCGAGCTGCTCACCGCGCGCTTGCCGTTCCAGGGTCACCTGAAGGACGTGCTCAAGCACCACAAGGAGACCCCCGTCCCGGCGCCCTCCTCGCTGGTGGAGAATCCGCTCGACGAGCGCGCCGACGAGCTGATCGCGCGCGCCACCGCCAAGGATCCCGCGAAGCGCCACCCCGATATCGCCTCGTTCATGTACGAGCTGCGCGCCCTGATGACGATGCTCGGCATGGACGGTGGCGGGCGCCGCCGCGCGATGGCGCCCGAGGCCACGCGCGAGCGCCGCGACATCGATAACCGGCTCAAGGCCGGCGCCGAGGTGTTCAACTCGATCGCGATCCCGATGGCCTCGTGCGACCCGTCGGGCAAGGTCCGCGTCGCCAACGCCGCGTTCCTCGAGTTCCTCGGCTGCGCGGGTGATGCGGGCGGCCTCGAGCTCCGTGACTCCGCGCTCCCCGAGGTCTACCCGACCCTGTTCGAGGATCTCGAGGAGTGCGCCACCACGCGCCGCCCGGTCAAGCGCGTGATCTACCTCAACGAGGGTGGTGACCGCGTGGTCGAGGCGGCGATCGTGCTGCGCGCCGCGCCCAACGGCGCCGAGGTCACAGCCGGCGAGATCTTCCTCGTGCTCCACCCGCTGCGCGCGCTGCTCAGCTGACAGCGCCCTGCGCAGTCAGCGCGCCCTCCTGCGCAGTCAGAGCGCGGTCCTGCGGCGCCACTCCGACCGGAGCGTGCATCGCTGCGCGAACCCTTGTCGGAGTTCAAACCAAGGAAGCTAGGAACCAAGGTCGGAGAGCTTTCGGGAATTCTCTCGATGACAGCCCGCTGCCCTGCTTCCTTGCTTCCTGGCTTTGAACTCCGGGAGCACACGCCAGAGGGCTGCGAAGGTGGCCGCACGAAGCCCGGACCCGTTCAGCAGGTCAGCTGCGCAGGCGGACGATCGTCTGCGCGCTGGTGCCGCGCGCGATGGTCAGCGTGCCGCCGCCCGGGAACACGAGCATCCCGTCGCCAGTGACGGTCACCGCCGTCCACTCGCCGTTGCTGGTCACCGTGACGGCCGCGCCGTTGAACGTCGCGGTGGCCGGAGCGCCCGCGGCGGCGGGGCGGCCCGTCCACGTCCACTGCGCCGCGCCCGCGGGACCATCGTGATCATTCCACTGCGTGTGGGCCGGGTTCGCGGCGGTGCCGCTGTACAGCCAGACCTCGCGCGCGGTGCCCGCCACCACCGCCGAGCCCAGCGCGGGTGCCGGCAACGGCGTGTCGATGCCGTCGGGATAGAGCACGAGCAGCGCGCCCTCGGGGATGTACACGGGGATCTCGGTGCGGGCGGCGGACGCGGTGATCTCGCCGCCCGAGGTCGGCGCGCCCGAGAGCAACGGGAACCAGCGGCCAGCAGGGAGCGTGACCTTGCGCGCGCTGGCGCCCGCGGCCTGCACCGGGGCCACGAGCAGCCGATCGCCGAGGAGGAACTCGTCGATCGCGGTCCACGCCCAGGCCTCGTCGGGGTACGCGAGCGCGATCATCCGGATCAGCGGCAGGCCATCGCGCTCGAAGCTTCCCGCCGAGCCCCACAGGTACGCGGCGAGCTGCATGTGCAGCCGCGCGTAGCGGCGGAGATGCGCGGTCGACGCGGCGTCCTGCTCCCACTGCCAGTTCTGCCGCGCGCTGCGTCCGTGGTGCGTGCGCATCACCGGGTTGAAGGCGCCGAACGAGACCCAGCGGTAGTACAGCTCCTCGGAGGTCGGCGTGGTGCCCTGGCTCATGTAGCCGGCGATGTCGCTGCCGAAATACGGAAACCCGGCGAGGCCGAGGTTGATGCCCATCGGGATCACGGACGGCAGACCGTCGCCATCGGAGAAATCGGTCTGCTGATCGCCGGGCCACAGGATCTGGGCGTACCGCTGCGAGTGGAGCCACGCCGAGCGCATGAAGAACATCGGATCGGGCCGGCCCGCGATCGGCTTCAGGAGCTCCGCGTTGAACTTCGCCCAGTCGACGGGATAGCGGTTGTGCACCTCGAACGCGTCTTCCCCGGAGGCCAGCACCGCATCGGTGGGTTGCCACTCCGCGAAGTCCGCCATCCAGCCATCGGAGCCCTGCGTGATCGCGGCGCCCATCACGCCCTTGGCCCAGGTCACGGCGGCGGGGTTCGAGAGATCGAGCAGCTTCGAGCCACCGAACGTGATGCCGGTGAAGTTATAGGGCGCGCCGGTCGCGTCCTTGATCGCATAGCCACCCGCGGTGGCCTCCGCGAGGACGTCGCTCTTATCGTCGATGAACGTGTTGTGATAGGTGAGGAACGCGAAGCCCTGCCCGTGGAGCTCCGATGCGAGCGCCTCCAGATCGGGATACAGGACCCGGTCGACCCGCCAGTCCTCGTCGAGCGCATAGCCCGTGGAGGTGTCGCCGCCGCCGCGCCAGTCCTCCGTCCAGATCGCCGAGGCCGGGATGCCCTGCGCCCGCAGCTTCGCCGCGACCCGACGCACGTTGGCCGAGCCATAGATCGCATCGACCCATGGCGCGAAGATCGAGAGTGGCGGGCGCGCGACCTTGCCCGTCCACGCCACCATGTGGCCCAGCGCCTCGCCGGCGTCGCTGCTGCCGGCCGCCTGGCCGCCCTCGTGGCCGACGAACACCTGGAGATCGAGCGTGCCCTCCTGCGCCTCGTAGCGCGCGGCCTCGGGGTGCTCGTCGTTGCCGAGCGCGAACACCGCGCGCGAGTTGGTATCGACGGCGACGGCATAGCCGCGTGAGGACACCACCATCGGCATCGGCGTGTGCGTGGAGTGCTTGCGCCCGGTGAGGAACCACAGGCCGGCGTAGGTGTCGTCGGGATCGTCGAACTTCCCGATCCCGTCCTCCTGCACGAACAGCGGGACCTTCTCGCCCCGGTGATCGACATCGAACGATTGGCCACCCAGGCCGACCAGGTGCTCGTCGGGTGGGCACGGCGTGGCGAGCGAGATGCGCTGGCTCGCGGTGACCAGCTCGATCCGCACGTGACGCGGGAACCCGGCGGATCCGGGGTCCGGCCCCGACTTGGTGCTGGTGACGAACGTCAGCGTGCCGGTCCCGACCAGGTCGCCGCCGGCGAGCAGGGTGAACGTCGCGCCGGTGTCGGTCGGGGTCACGTCGCCGAGCTCGCCGATCGGCCGCCACACCTCGGCCTCCGGCTTCTCCGTGATCTTGAACGAGCCGAAGCTCATCTCGATGTCGGCCGCGCGCGATCCGATCGCCGCGAACCCGTGCGGCGCCTGGTGCTTGTCGGCGCCCTTGCCCTCGCCCGCATTCGTCTTCCAGACCTCCGTGCCATCGACGAGCAGCGTGATCTGCGCCGGCGACGACGAGATCCGCGCGGTCATCCGCCCCGAGGTCACGTCGACCGGGGCCGCGGCGTCATCGCCACATGCCCCCACGGGCACGAGGCAGAGCAGCACAGCGGCCGCGTGATGACGGCGGGACATGTTCAGAGCTTGACGAACACGGCGGTGGCGGCGTCCTCGTTGCCGGCGATCATCCGCTTCACCGTCTTCCCACCCGCGGTGATCGTGACGTGGACCATCGCCATCGTGTAGATGCCGAACAGCCCGCTCGGGCCCGTCGCGGTCCCTGCGCTCCGGGTCAGCGCTCCGGTCCCGTTCTCCACGCCGGGCGGCATGTCGAGGTAGACCACCTCGCCCTTGTCGGCATCGGCGGCATCGATCGTCACGGTGGCTCCGGCGAGTGGCCCCGGTCCGAGCACCGCGCCGACCACGAGCGCGCCGTACTTGTTGGTCTTGGCCGGATCCGCCGAGGCATACGCGACGTTGAGGTTGATCATCGGCGCCTCGAGCTCGGCGCCAGTCCCGCACACGCGCTGGTCGAACGATGGGATGCAGGTGACCTCGTTCCAGTCATCGGTGTAGAGCCCGACCGCGAGGCAGCTCTTGGGGCCGATGTTCTGATACGGGCCGCGGAGCGCCACGAGCCCCCCAGCAGCGCTCCCCGCCGCTTGACCGCCCCACCAGTAGGTCTCGTCGGTGAACGGCAACGGGGACAAGGTCGCCAGCGCGAGCTTGCCCTCGGTCCACGTCGACATCGCGCAGTTCTGCGTCTTGACGTACTTGAGGAAGTCGACGGGTCGAATCACCGCGTCCTGCGCCACGCACGAGATGTTGGGCGTGATCGGCACGCTCAGCGTGTCCCCGCCGATGTACGGCGCGCTCGCGTAGAAGATCAGGTCGTAGTCGCGGTGGCGGGCGGCGTCGCAGGTGCCGTTGTACGCGTAGAGCTCCATGCCCGACATCCCCGAGGTCGGGATGGCCGTATCGAACTTGCCGCGGATCTGGTCCTTGACCGCCTGGAACGTCGCCCCTGGCTTCGTCAGGTCGATGCAGTCGCGCAGATAGTCGTTCACGTCCGTCGGGTAGTTCGCGCCGTCGACATAGACCTCGACGGCGGTGACGCAACTGGTGTCGTACAGCGCCGAGGTCTGGGCGTTCGGGACCACGAGGCTGACCTCGACGGCCGCATCGCCCAGGCACGCGCCCAGGAGACCGCAGGGGCCGAGGAGCCAGGCTCGCCGCATCCCCCTGAGTTTACCTCAGAAGCCGACGGCGAGGCCGAGGGAGAAATCCGCCCCGAAGCCGCTGTTGACCTTGGTGGTCCCCAGCTTGTCGACGACCGCGATCCCGGCGAGAGCCGAGACATCGAACACGAATGCGACCTTGCCGCCGAGCTTCTTCAGGAAGCCCACGCCGCCGCCGATCAGGAGGGGCCCCTGCCCGACGATGTCGGTGTCCATCCCGGGCGTGTTGGTGGTCAGCTTGATGGTGTTGCGCATCACACCGCCGCCGAGCTGGCCCATGACGCGGAGGCCCTCGCCCGTGGACGACAGGTTGAACCGGACCCGCAACAGGCCGGCGGGGGCGACCTTGGACGGCGCCTCGGCGCCCTCCGCGTTGACGTTCGCGCCGATCGGCAGGCCGATCCGGCCCGCGATGCCGATCGAGAGCTTGTCGTTGACCTGATAGCCCAGCTCGGGGAGCAGGACGACGTAGCTGTTCCCGATGCAGCACTGCTGCACCATGCTGCCGCCTTCGGTGTTGCCGCGGACGTACCCGAAGCCGGTGCCGGCCGCGAGGGTGATCATGACCTTGGGACGCTTGCCGCCCGCGACCACGCCGCCGGAGACCGCACCGCCCGAGGGCTCGGTGCTCTTGGTGGTCTTGCCGCCGCCACCGCCGATCGGATCCTCGCCGTCGTCCTTGATCGCGACCTGCTTCTTCACCGGTGCGGTCAGCTCGAGGATGTTCGGCGAGCCCGAGGAGCCCTTCGCGGCGATCGCCTTGTTGTTCCCGTCGAGCGCGGCCACGTAGTAGTGGATCAGCGCGCCCTTCATCGCGGTCGCGGGGATCGCGCCCGTGTACTTGCAGTCTCCCTGCTTCGCGAGCTTCACCTCGGTGAAGTCCGTCGAGCCCTCGACGCGGTACATGACCGCGACCTTGACGGGCGTGATGTCGGCGCCGACCAGCGCCTCGATCGGCTGCGGGGCGCCGCCGGGTGCGCTGTCGATGATCGTGTGCTGCAGGCCCTTCACGGTCGCGCAGTCGATGCTGTCCACGACCGGCTCGCCGCCGCCGGGATCCTTCGAGCCGCCCGAGGTGCCGGCCTTGGCCTCGTCGAGGAGCTTGGACAGCTCGGGCGACTTGTACGCGGGCTCGATCTGGATCTTCGGATCGATCTGGACCGCCGAGAGGAACGCGACCTTCGCGCCCTCGGTGTCGCCGCCGGCGAACGCCGCCAGGCCGAGATCGAGGTAGACGCGCGCGGTGACCGGGTCCTTGTCGAGCTTGGCCTTCTTCGCCGAGGCGAGCGCCTGGTTCAGGAGCTTCTTCGCAGCGTCGTAGTCCATGAGGTCATAGTTCTCCATCGCCTCTTTGCTCTTCGAGGAGATGTCGACCTTTGGATCAGCGTGCGCCGTCGCTGCAGCGACGAACACGGCGGCCATTACCCACGCGCGGGTTCCCATGCCGCTTCTATACCGCGGTCAACAGGCGATCGGGAGGGTTTCCGCTCCCGACGAGGACTGCCCGGCTCGGGTGACGCGGAATCGACGGGACGCCGCCTACTTGGCGGTGATCACGAACTCGACGCGGCGGTTCTGGGACCGGCCGTCGGCGGTCCGGTTGTCGGCGATCGGGACGTTCTCCCCGTAGCCCTTGGCGGTCATCCGGTCCGCCGCGATCCCGCGCCCGATCAGGTACGTCCGCACCGATTCGGCCCGCCGCTGGGACAGCTTCAGGTTGAAGGCGTCGTTGGCCTGGCTGTCGGTGTGACCGCCGACCTCGACCTTGATCTTCGGGTTGTCCTTGAGCGCCTGGGCGACCTCGTTCAGGAGGTTGAACGACACGGCCTTGATCTTGGCCTTGTTGGTGTCGAAGTAGACCGTCTGCTTGATCTCGATCTTCTGCTCGGTGACCACGACGTTGACGTACTTCTTGGGGCAGCCGTCGGGCGGGACACCGGGCTCGAGCGGGCACTTGTCGTCCTTGTCGACGATCCCGTCCTTGTCGTTGTCCGGATCGGGGCAGCCGTCGTCATCCTCGAAGCCGTCCTTGTCCTCGGGCTCCATCGGACAGGCGTCGATCTTGTCGGTGATGCCGTCGCCGTCGTTGTCCAGATCCGGGCAACCGTCCTCGTCCTGGAAGCCGTCGCGATCCTCGGGGATCAGTGGGCACTGGTCGACCTTGTCGAGGATGCCATCGGCGTCGTTGTCGTCCTCGGGGCAGCCGTCCTCGTCCTGGTAGCCGTCGAGGTCCTCGGGGACCCGCGGGCACTTGTCGACGTCGTCGAGGATCCCGTCGCCATCGAGATCCCCGGGACCGGGCTTCGCGGTGACGACCTTGTCGGTGCACTTGTCCTTCGGGGACTTCTCGATCGCCGCCTTGGCGTTGGTCTCGGCGATCCCGGCGAGCCGCCGGGCATCGTGGTAGTTGCCCTCGTCGAGCTCGTGCTGGGCGAAGTCGTTGTTGGACTCCGCCATCGCCAGCTCGACGGGCGCGCAGCGCTGCGCACCGTTGTCGCGCGCCGTGACGATCAGCCCATCGGTGGCCCCGGTCTGGCTGCGGATCTGCGAGCCGGCGCAGGCGGTGAGCAGCGCGAGCAGGCCGACGGCGACGCGCTTCATGGCGTCTCCTTCGCGGGCGCGACGACGCTGCCGTCCTTGGTCGCGTCCTTGGCAGGCGCGACCTGCTTGTCGAGCTCGAGTGGCCGCTTCGAGGGATCTTTCGCGGCCGCCGCGGCCTCGACGATCGCCTTCTCCGCTGCCTCGTTGGCGAGGCGGCCGAACCGGTTCGCGGCCTGGAAGTCCGCGTGGGCCGCGAGGACCTTCGCCTGATGCAGGTACTGCGTGGCGCGGGTCCAGTAGTACGGCGCGTACTTGTCGGCCTGGGCCGCGCGGGCCTGATCGACCGAGTCGGAGGCCTTGCGTGTCACCTCGTTGACGTACGCGATCGGGCCGCACGCAGAACTGCCGAGCACGAGCGCCAGCACGAGTCCGAGACGACGCATGGTCATGATCCCGTCCATGATCTTATCACCGGGCACGCACGCGGCGGCCATCGCTCCGAAGCTCGATCGCCACGTAGACCGCGGATCCGAACAAGGCGAGCAGGGCCACCATGAACGCCCAGCCGAGCTGGACCTCGAACAGGGACACGCCCTTGTGGACCTGCCAGCCGAGGTAGTCCGCGGCGGTGCGCAGGCGGTTGATCTGGGCGACCACGAGCACCAGGAGCGCCAGGGTCAGGGCCGCACCGACGTAGAGCACCGCGTTCATGAACCCGCGCCGCAGCAGCACCGCCGACAGGTACCAGCCGCCGATCACCAGGCCCGCATGGCCGACCATGAGGGGCAGCACGGCGACCCCGGCAAGCTTCTTCGGATCGAGCCAGTACATCCAGCTCCACGCCGGGTGCACCGCGTAGAAGTACAGCGCGATCGGGGCGACCACCGCCGCCGCATGCATCGCGACCAGGGGGAACGCAGGGGAGGTGAACGGGCCATCCGCGCGCAACCGCTCCCGGGCGATCACGGCGAAGCCGATCCCGAATAACAGGTTCACGAGGGCGACGACCGGAATGGGGCAGCTCCTGCGCGCACACGGTAACACGGCGCCCTACGAATCTCGGGATCTCGGGGACACTGCCCCGGCCTCACCGGCGTTCGAGCGGGGGCGTGCGCGAGCCCGTGTCGGGCTCCGCGGTCTCGGGCTGCCCGAGCATCGAGCTCGCTGCCGTGAAGTCGACGACCGAGGGCTCGAGCACGCGCTCGGGCGGCGGCGTGGGGACATCGATCTCGCCGGCGACGAACGTGCCCTCGACGAGCGGCAGTGCCGGCGCCGCCGCGATCACACCTTCGATCGGCGTGCCGTCATCGTGGCCACGGGCGGCGTCGGAGATCGCGTCTGACGCCGCCTCGGCCTCCGCCTCCGCGAGCACCGCGTCGAGGTTGCGGACGGCGGCGGCCACGTTGGTGACCACCCAGTCGTCCTGGCCCGGTGGTGCGATGCGAGACAGGAGGCTCGTGGTCCACGCCCCGGTCGTCTGGTCGCGCGGCCCGGGCGCCACCGGGGCGCGCTCCATCGTCTCGTCGACCTCGCGGGGCGGGGGCGGCGCGGCCACCGACTCCGAGCTGATGTGCCCACCCGTGTGGTCGTCGTCCAGCGGGAGCACGCTCGACACCGCGGTGTCGACCTTGTCGGCGGCCGGCGCCTCCTCGAACACGGTGGCCTCGAAGTCATCGTCGGACAACACCTCGACCCGCGGAGGATCATCATCGTCCTCGCCGAGCTGATCTGCGAACCGCTCGGCCAGCACGGTGTACGCCTTGCGGAGCGCACGCCGGGCGGCGCTCGCGGTGAAGTCCCGGCGCACGCGCTGGTAGGCGTTGTTCGCGAGCTTGTCGCGCAGCGCCGGCTCGCCGAGGAGCCGCAGCACCTTGCGCGCCAGATCGATCGGATCGCCCGGATCGAACAGCAGCGCCTCTTGGTTGTTCTCCACGACCTGGGCCACCGTGTCACGCCGCGGGGCGACGATCGCGCACCGGCACGCCATGTACTCGAGGATCTTCGTCGGATAGACCACCGTCGGGTTCGGCGAGAGATCCGCGGCGGCAGGCACCACGCACACGGTCGCCGTGGCGAGCAACGTGGGCAGCTGATCGTGATCGACGGGGCCGAGCACGTCGACCTTGTCCTGGAGCCCGAGCTCGCGGATGCCATCGGCGAGCGCCTGATCGAACTTCGGCGCCATCGAGCCCGCGAGCACGAGCCGCGCGTCGACCTCGCGGACGATCGCGGCCATCGCGCGGATCAGCACGCGCACGCCGCGGCCTGGATCGATCGAGCCGACGTAGAGGATGCGCGGCGGCCCCGAGCGCGGCAGATCGTCCCAATCGAACCGATCGACATCGACGCCGGGCGGCGACAGCATCACGCGCTCCGGCCTGCCGCGGCCCTGCAGCGCCTTCACGGCGGCCGGGGTGGGCGCGAGGACGAGATCGGCGGCGAGCAGGCACGCCTCCTCGTCGCGGCCGTACTGTGCATCGAGCTCGGCATCGAACGTGGTCTCGCCGAGGGGCGAGCGTGTCAGATCGTAGACCACCGCATAGCCGAGGCGCGCGCGGGCCTCGAGCACCGGGATCCCGCTCCAGCTATCCCGGCAGTGCACGACGTCGTAGTCCGCGCCGTCGAGCTGGCGCTTGAGCGCGCGCTGGAACGCCTGGATCTGCGAGCGCAGATCCGGATCGTTGGACGGCACCCGGAGCACGCGGACCGAGCCCTGTCGCTCGACGTACGCCTGCTCGCCTTCGCGCACCACCAGCAGGTCCACGCTGTGGAGCGGCGTCAGAGAACGGATGACGTGGCGGAGCTGCACACCGGAGCGGCGCGGCCCTGGCACCGCCGCGAACCCGGTCAACAGCACGCGCGGCATCTCTCAATCGTCGAGCAAACCGCGGGATCACGCAAGGCCGAACGCCGTCGGCGAAAATCCGACGAAGATCGGCATTCTCAGCAGCTTGATAAGGAACTCCGGCTGCGCTACCTAGGGGCCGTGAACCGTCTCATCGAGTACCTCCGACAACACATCATGATCGACTTCCAGGGTGATCTGACGGTGGGCAAGGTGCGGGAGCTTCTCGCAGGGGATGACAGCCGCGACGTGAAGCAGCTGCTCGCGAAGCTGGTCGCCGAGAAGAAGATCGAGGACATGATGCTCGTGCTGGCCGATTGCCTGCTCGAACCCGTCCAGACCGCGCTGACCGACGACGTCATGCGCGAACAGATCCGCATGTATTCCGAGAGCTAGGTCGCTGCTGGTCGGCCGAGAATCCGCGGCGTTCGCATGCTAGCGTTCGGGCATGGGAACACCGGTGCCGGATTCGAAGACGCCTGCGTTCATCGCCCTCATCGCGGTCGCGATCGGCATCGCGATCGCAGCGATCCAGGGCCTGACTCACGGCTCGATCGCCGGCGGCGTGATCGCCGCGCTCGGCGCAATCCCTGCGTGCTTCGGCATGTGGAAGGGGATCCAGCAGGAGACCCAGGGCACGCTGGCGATGTCCGTCGTGGCGGTGCTGGTCGCCCTCGGGGTCGGTGGTGTGTTGATCGTGCTCCGCGTCGTTCACTGGGTGGCGTGATGACCCGGGCGCTGGTCGCACTGTGCCTGGCGCTCGCGACGGTCGGGACCGCCGCTGCCGGTGGCGCCAAGAGCCCGGATCAGAAGTTCACGTTCACCAACACGGCGATGGGCACGGTGGTCACCGTGTTCGTGTGGACCGATGACGCGGCGAAGGCCCAGAAGGGCGCCGACGACGTGTTCGCCGAGATGAAGCGCCTCGACGGCGTGATGACCACGTGGACCGACACCTCCGAGGTCTCGCAGGTCAACCTCGCCGCCGGGGTCAAGCCGGTCGTCGTCTCGGACGAGACCTATGCGGTGATCGCGCGCGCGCTCGATGTGTCGAAGCGGAGCAAGGGCATCTTCGACATCACCGTCGGTGCGTTCAAGGGCCTGTGGAAGTTCGACCAGGACATGGACTACACGCTCCCCGATCCGGCGGACGTCAAGAAGCGCCTCGCCAACATCGGCTGGAAGCACCTCAAGCTCGATCCGAAGGCGAAGTCCGTGTTCCTCGACAAGAAGGGCATGTCGATCACGCTCGGCGGGATCGCGAAGGGCTACGCCGTCGACAAGTGCGTCGAGATCCTCCACAAGGCGGGCTTCGTGGACTTCATGGTCCAGGCCGGCGGAGACATGTATGTCGCCGGCAAGAAGGACGCGGATCCGTGGGTCGTGGGCATCCGCGATCCGCGCGGTCCCGACGGTTCGATGTTCGCACTCGCACCGATCGAGGACCACTCGTTCTCGACCTCGGGCGACTACGAGCGCGGCTTCGTCAACCCGAAGGACGGGATCCGCTACCACCACATCCTCGATCCGCGCACCGGCTTCCCCGCCCACGCCTCGCGCTCGGTCACCGTCCGCGCCAAGGACGCCTTCACCGCGGATGCCTGGTCGAAGGTCCTGTTCATCCTCGGCTGGAAGCAGTCCCTCGCCCTGATCCAGCGCGAGAAGCTCACCGACTTCGAGGTGGTGTGGGTCGACGATCAGAACAAGGTGCACATGACCAAGGACATCGAGAAGGTCCTCAAGGTCGTGAAGCAGCCGACGCCGGGACCGTAGTCACCTCGACGCAGTGCGCGGGACCGAGCCAGCGGGTGATCGCTGCGTCGACCGCGTCCGGCGTCACCGCTCGGTGGCGCGCGAGCTCGCCGGCGAGCGCATCGGGATCCTCGGCGTAGAGCACACCGCGCTGGAGCATCCGGGTGCGCGAGAGCAGCGTACCGAGCGACCAGATCGTGCCTGCCTCCCGACGCGTCACGGCTCGCTCGAGGGCGCGCGCATCGATGCCCTTCGTGCACTCCTCGTCGAGAATCGCCCGGACCTTCGCAGGATCGGCGCCGGTGCGGAGATCGACGGCCACGTGGGTCTCCCCGCCGAGGCGCCCGTTGATCGTCCACGCCGAGACGCGCTGGGCGAGCTGGGTCTCGTAGACCAGGCGGCGCCACAGCGCACCGGTGCCCACGGCGCACCACGCGGTGGTCAGCAGATCGAGCTCGGCGTCTCCGTCGGCGAGTGCCGTGGGGCCGAGCCACGCGCGATGGATCCGGCCGAGCGCCGCGAACGGATCGGCGAGCTCCTCGCGGTGCGGCGCCGGCGGAGGCGCGATCGGCGTGGGCCGCGTGGGGCGCGCTGAGCGGGGGAAGCTGCCGAAGTACCGATCGAGTTGCGCATCGAGATCGTCAGGCACGTCGCCGGCGAGGACGAGCGTGGCGTTCGCAGGGACGTACCAGGTCCGGTAGAACGCGAGGACGTCGTCGAACGTGGCGGCCTGGATGTCCTCGTGGCGGCCGATCGTGGTGTGGCGCAGTGGATGTTCTTCGGGGTACAGCGCGCGGCCGAGGGCGAAGTGCTCGGCGCCGTAGGGCACGTTCTCGTAGCGCTGGCGGCGCTCGGCGCGGACCACCGCCTGCTGCGCGACCAGGCGATCGTTGTCGAACGCGGGCGCGAAGTAGCCCATCCGATCGCTCTCGATCCACAGCGCGAGCGGGAGCTGATGCGACGGAACCAGCTCGTGATAGGCGGTGCGATCCGCGCTGGTCGAGGCGTTCGCCTCGGAAGCACCCGCACGCTTGAGCACCTCGTAGTGGTGGCCACCGAGGCGAGACGCCGGGCTCTTGAACAGGTGCTCGAACAGGTGCGCGAAGCCGGTGCGATCCGGACGCTCGTCGGAGCTCCCGACCTTGTACCAGACGCTGACCGCGACCTGCGGGACCGCGTGATCGGCGTGGACCACCACGTCGAGGCCGCAGGGCAGCGTGCGCCGACGCGTGGTCAGGTGCGGCAGCTCGCCTGCGAAGTGCACGGGCTCGGTCACGACGGCTCCTCGGGCTCGGGCTCGGTGCGCTGCAGCGACAGCGCGAGCTGATAGAGCTGCCGCCGAGGCTTGCCGGTGACGATCACGAGCCGCGCCGCCGCGTCGCGCGGGCCCAGGCCCTCGGCGAGCAGGCGCCGGAGCTCGGCCTCGATGTCGATCGTGGCGGCAGCCTCGGTGGCGCCCTCGACGACCAGCGTGCACTCGCCGCGCGGTGGCGTGCTCGCGTACTTCGCCGCCAGCTCGGCCAAGGACCCGCGTACGTGCTCCTCGTAGACCTTGGTCAGCTCGCGGCCCAGGCTCGCTCGCCTGCCCTGCCCGAGCCCCGCGGCGAGATCGGCGAGCGTGGCGCCCACGCGATCAGGCGCCTCGTAGAAGATCATGGTCGCCAGCTCGTCGCGCAGCGTGCCGATCAGCTCCTGCCGCGCACCGGTCTCGCGCGGAGGGAACCCGAGGAACGTGAACCGATGGGTGGGCAGCCCCGAACCGACGAGCGCCACCAGCGAGGCCGACGGGCCCGGCACCACCTCGACGCGCACGCCGCTGGTGACGGCCGCGGCCACCGCGCGGGCGCCGGGATCCGAGACGCCGGGCATCCCGGCCTCGCTGATCACGGCGACGGTACGGCCCTCGGCGAGCGCGGCGACCAGCTCCTGCGATCGTTCGGCCTCGTTGCCCTCGAACAACGAGACGATCCTCCGCGCCGGATTGACCGGCCCGTGGAGGTCGGCGTGCGCGAGCAGGTGCTTGGCGGAGCGGGTGTCCTCGGCGGCGATCACGTCGGCCTCGCGGAGCACGCGCGCGGCGCGCAGCGAGAGGTCCTCGAGATTGCCGATCGGCGTCCCGACGACGAACAGCGTGCCCCGGTCACTCACGGATCATCGCATCGATGTCGACCGCGCTGCCGAGCTCGGCCTCGAGGTACTTCTTCAGGCGATCGAGCATCCGCTTCTCGAGCTGGCGCGCTCGCTCGCGGCTGACGTTGTACCGATCGCCGATCTCCTGGAGGGTCAGCGGATCCTCGGTCAACCAGCGATCGCGGAAGATCGTCTGCTCGCGGCCCTCGAGCGTTGAGGCGAAGGTCTCGAGCTTGCCGCGGAGCAGCTGTGCGAACTCGCTCTGCGCGACCTGCCGATCGGGGCGCTCGTCCTCGCTCGGGATGTAGTCGAGCCGCGTGCGCTCGCCGCCGTCATCACCCGAACCGAGGGGCGCATCGAGCGAGGCCTCCGGCGAGCCGAGCCGGCGCTCCATCTCGATCACGTCCTTCTCGCTGACGTCCAGCTTCTCGGCGAGGAGTGCGGTGGACGGATGAAACCCGAGCTGCTCGAGCTTCTCGCGCTCCTTGCGGAGGTTGAAGAACAGCTTGCGCTGCGCCTGCGTGGTGCCGATCTTGACCAGGCGCCAGTTGTTGAGGATGAACTTCAGGATGTACGCGCGGATCCAGAAGGCCGCGTAGCTCGACAGCTTGACCCCGCGATACGGATCGAACTTCGAGACCGCCTGGATCAGGCCGACGTTGCCCTCCTGGACCAGGTCCAGCAGGTTCCGGTGTGCGCGCCGGTACTCGTAGGCGATCTTGACCACCAGCCGGAGGTTCGCCTCGATCAGCTTTCGGGCCGCCGAGGTATCGCCGTGCTCGACCAGCCGGGTGGCCAGGCCCTTCTCCTCCTCGGGAGTGAGCAGCGGGAACCGCCGGACCTCGTTCATGTACGCGGCCATCGGGTCGCGCCGCGCCAGGGACCCGCCACGAGAGGCGGCGACCTTGGCGACCGGTGGGTCCTCGAGGTCGTCGACGTTCTCGGTCTCGGAGATCTCCGCAGCCGCCTCGACCAGGTCCGGATCGATCTCGGTGTCCTTGTCCTCGGCCTCGGCCTCGGCGGCGCTCGGCGTCCTCGTCGGCGCCTTCCTCGGCCTCGGGATCTTTCTCGGCCGGCTCCTCGCCGACGTCGATCACCTTCTTCGACCGCTTCTTGCCGGCGGCAGGCTTGCTGATGCGGTCTGCCATCGCGTCGACGAGACTGTACTACATGCGACCACTCGCGGTATCAGCCGGTGTCCCAGTCGTCGCAGCTGATCTGCGCCTGGCGCCTCGGGGTTTGCGCCCTATAATCATTGGATGCGCAGCCGGCTGAACCTGGCCCTGGTGGGGTCGCGGGTGCTCTCGCACTCGTCCTCACCGTGATCCGACAGTCCCCCGAGGGCGTCGTGTCCCTCGATCTCGACATGCAGGAAGTCCGTGCTGCGCCGGGCCAAGCCCAGGCGCCGCGCCACGATCTTTCGGCACTCGCGATCTTCAACAAGACGCTCCTGCGCATCAAGGATCGCTACGTCGATCCGGCGCGCGTGGATCCGAAGAAGATGCTGTACGCCGCGCTCGATTCGGTGCAGTTCAACGTGCCCGAGGTGTTGATCGAGCCAGATCCGGCGCGCAACCAGATCACCGTGGCGGTCAACGACAAGCGCGAGGTGTTCGACACCAGCGATGTCGACTCGCCGTGGCGGATGACGATCAAGCTGAAGAAGGTCTTCCGCTTCATCGAGACCAACATGAACGCTGGCGGCGATCTCGCGAAGGTCGAGTACGCGGCGGTCAACGGCATGCTGTCCACGCTCGATCCCCACTCGATCCTGATGGACCCCGAGCAGGCGCGCGACATGGACGTGTCCACCAGCGGCAAGTTCGGTGGCCTCGGCATCGTGATCCGGATGATCGAGCGGAAGCTCACCGTCGTGAAGCCGATGAAGGACACGCCCGCGTGGAAGAAGGGCATCAAGGCCGGCGATCACATCGTCCGCATCAACAGCGAGCCCACCGAGAACCTGACCTCCAACGAGGCCGTCGACCGCATGCGCGGTGACCCGAAGACCGGCGTCACCCTGTGGGTCGAGCGCAAGGGCGAGGCCGCCCTCCTCCGCTTCGATCTGATCCGTGACGTGATCCGCGTCAGCCAGGTCGAGCACAAGCTGCTCGACAAGGGCGTGGGCTACGTCAAGGTCAAGCAGTTCTCGAAGGGCATCGCGAACGATGTCGCCGAGGCGATGAAGGAGATGAGCGCGAAGGGCGCCACCTCGTGGATCCTCGACCTGCGGTACAACCCGGGTGGCCTCCTCGAGGAGGCCGTCCAGCTCTCGGACCTGTTCGTCGATTCCGGCACCATCGTCAGCACGGTCTCCGGCCGTGACCGCGAGGCCCGCCGCGCCGAGCGCGGGTTCGGGGACACCACCTCGTCCCTGGTCGTGCTCGTCAACGGCGGCTCGGCCTCGGCCTCGGAGATCGTGGCCGGCGCGCTCAAGAACCTCGATCGCGCCGCCATCATCGGCACGCGCACGTTCGGCAAGGGCTCGGTGCAGGAGCTCTACGACAACGAGGACAAGAGCAAGCTGAAGCTGACGATCGCCCAGTACCTGACCCCCGGCGATCGCTCGATCCAGAACCTCGGCATCGTCCCCGACATCCAGCTCCAGCGGATGTACATCCCCGAGAAGAACGACGCGCCGAGCGACTTCGTCCGCATGCTCGCGCCCACGCGCACGTACGGGGAGAAGGATCTCGACGCTCACCTGGTCTCCACCTACGCCAAGGACACCGACAAGCCGGCGTACGAGGTGCCGTTCCTCGTCGAGAAGAAGAAGCCGGCCGCCGGAGATCCGGCCGCCACCGCCCCGCCCGATGACGAGGACGGCCCGGATGACGACGAGATCGTCGAGGACTTCGAGATGAAGTTCGCGAAGGACCTCGTGTCGAGCGTGCAGTCCGCCTCGCGGCCCAAGCTGGTGCTCGGCGCGAACAAGCTCGTGATGAAGGTCCGCGGCGACGAGGAGAAGAAGCTCGTCACCGCGCTCGGCACGATCGGCATCGACTGGTCGGCCCCCGGCGCCACGGCGGAGACCCCGAACCTCGACGTCCAGCTCACCACCGTGCCCGCCGCCAACGTGAAGGCCGGCGACGTGGTCTCCGTGACCGCGACGATCAAGAACACCGGCACCGGCGCCGCCTACCGCGTGCTCTCGCGCATCCAGGGTGATGACCCGGTGTTCGAGGACTCGGAGCTCCCGATCGGCAAGGTTGGCCCCGGCGAGACCAAGACGTTCACCGCGAAGATGCAGGTGCCGAAGGACGCGCTCGACCGCGTCGACCGCCTCACCCTCGAGGTCCGCGACGCCAAGTCCTCCACCGCCCGCGTCACGCCGACCGTGGTCCGCATCGACGCGGCGCCCCGCCCGGTGTTCGCGTACGCGTACCAGCTGATCGACGAAGGCAACGGGGATGGCCTGGTCCAGCGGGGCGAGCGGTTCAAGCTCGCCGTGCAGCTCAAGAACACCGGCCCCGGCGCCACCCAGGACGCCGAGGTGATGCTGCGTAACGCTACCGGCGACGGTGTGGTGCTCGACAAGAGCCGCGCCTCGCTGAAGGACGCCCCGCTCGCCCCCGGCCAGGTCCGCGACTTCGAGTTCCCGCTCGCCACGGACTCCACGCTCAAGGGCGACGAGGTCGTGGTCGAGCTGATGGCATACGACTCGGCGCTCGACGTCCAGACCAGCCAGAAGCTGAAGTTCAAGGTCGCCCCGAGCGTCGCCAGCCAGCCGCAGCGCGGTGAGGTCACCGTCAAGGCGCCGATCACGATCCGCTCCGGTGCCTCCGAGGACACCGAGCAGGTCGGCATGGCCGGAAAGGGCGCGAGCTTCGCGGCTGTGGGCTCGTTCGGCCCGTGGACGAAGGTCAAGCTCAACGCGGGCGGCACGCGCATCGGGTTCATCCCGAGCTCGGCGCTCTCGACCGGCGGATCGGGCACCGGCTCGTTCACGCAGATCTGGAACTCCACGCCCCCGGCGATCGCGATCAACACCAAGGCACTCGAGACCAGCGGCGAGACCTACAAGCTCAACGGCATGGTCACCGACGAGACCCACGTCGAGGACGTCTACATCTTCGTGTCGAACTCGCGCGCGAAGATCGACTCGCGGAAGGTCTATTACCGCTCGAACCGCGGCGGCAAGGATCCGAAGAGCCTGGACTTCGCCACCGAGCTGCCGCTGTGGCCGGGGTCGAACATGGTCACCGTCGTGGCGCGCTCGAACAGCGAGGTCCGCAGCGTCAAGACCATGTACGTGTTCCGCGATCCGCCGCGCACCGCGCAGAAGCCGTAGCGCGCCCTCGGGCCCGCTACTTCTTGCAGGTCACTTCGTAGAGCTTCTGCCACGCGCCGCTGATCTGCGCCTCGCCCCACAGCTTCAGCGACTTGCCGTCCTTCTGCTCGTAGTCGCGGAGCTGGAGCGAGCCCATCGGCGAGCTCGCCGTCCCGGTCCACGTCCACTTGCCGGTCTGCTCACCGGGTGACGTCGAGATCACGTGACCGGTCGTGTTCGCGATCTGGATCCGCGTCCACTGGCTGGCCCGCGGGTCATAGGTCCGGTACTCGGTCCACTTCAGCGTGCCGCCCTTCTCGACGAGCGTCGTCGAGATCCAGGCGTTGTCGAGATCGAGCCGGCTCACGACGGTGGCCGACAGCGGCGTCGACGAGCCGTCACCGCGCGACGTGTTGCCCTTGCAGCTCCAGGTGCCGGTCAGGGTCTTGGCGAGCGCGGCGATCTCCGCGGGCGGCTTGAACGGGATCGGCTTGGGCACCGGCATCGGACGGCGCGGCGCGAACCCGGCGCTCTCGCCGAGCGGGTCTTGCTGGTTGCGCGGACCGGAGACCACACCGGCCGAGCCCGCAGATGGCGCGCGGCGACCCTCGGACTTCGGTGCCACGGCCTCGTCGGCGCTGGCGGGGACGGCCCACATCGCCGAGGCGATCGAGGCGGCGGAGATCGAGAACGCGATCACGGTGGCGCGCGTGCGGGTCATGCCCCGACGGTCGCACGAATCGGGCTACGGCGTTTTGCCGACCCAGACGTCATCGACGTCGAGGTGCCCGGTCGTGCTGTCGTCGACGAGCACCAGCTTGCCGTGGAGGCCCTTGCCTTCGAACGGCGTGAGATCGATCGAGACCCGGCGCAGCGTCTCGCCACCCGGCTCGGGCACGCTCGCGGTGCCGAGCAGCTTCGGCTCGCCCGCGGCCCACAGCTCGACGCGGAGCTTGGTGGCGTCCGTGCCACCGCCGACGAGCAGCGACAGTGTGGTGCCATCGAGCGGGAACAGCACCGAGGTCAACCGGCCGATCGCCGCATCGCCATCGTGCATGCTCGTCGCGAACCGCCGGCCGCCCGCGCCAAGCACGAGGCCCTGCCCCGGCTGCGACTCGGCCTCGGGACGCTTGCCCCACGCCGGGCCCGAGACCGACCAGCCCTCCCAGGTCAGCCCCTCGAAGTCGAACTGGACCCGCATGCCGGCGGGAGGTGCGGCGGTGATCGCCGGCACCCAGATCGACGTGGGCTGGATCGTCGCACCGGTGTAGACGTGCGGGCGCTCGTCGGCGGGGAGCTCGAGCGCGGGACGATAGTAGAGGTTGACGCCCGCGACCTCGGTGTTGACGTCGCGCTCGTCGAGCACGATCGCGCTGAAGGCGTGGGTGCGCAGGGCCTCGTCGAGGCCGAGCACCTCGCGTGGCTGGCGGGCGGTGACGTCCTTGATCCCCATCCGGTGGACGTGCGGCGTCTTGCCGGCGAGGTACGCGTACCAGGGATGCGAGGGCATCCACACGTCGCCTTCGATCGCGCGGATCCGCTCGACGAGCTTGGCGCCCGCCGCGCGATCCTTTGCGGTCGGGATGTAGCGCTGCGGGTTCCAGCGGCTGGTCCAGCACGCGAGTGCGAGCGGGATCGCGGCCGCGAGCGCGGCGATGTTCGCACCGAGCTCGGCGCGAGGCCGATCCCCCCACCACATCCGCGTGCACGCATAGAGTGCGGGGATCGCCGCGCCGGCGGCGAGTGCGCCGTGGAGGAACGCCGGCATGTACGCGTTGAAGTGCGCGAACTCGGTGCCCCAGCCCACGGCTCCGATCAGCACCGACACGGCGAACACCGGGGTCCACAGCAAGAACGCGTGGGTCGCGCGCGGCAGCGGGCCCTTCGCGATCCGCGTGACGAACACGACGACGAGCGTGATCGCCACGACCAGGGTCAGCGCCGGGAAGTGCCACAGGATGTTCCCGAACGACTTCCAGAACCGGTCCATGTTGAAGTCGTGCGTGCCGTGGATCTTGCGGATGTAGATCCAGAACCAGCCCTGCGTGGTGGTGTTCAGGAGCCACGTGCCGCCGAGGCCGAGCGCGCCGGCCATCACCACGTACGCCGGCACGCGGCGCCAGTTGACGACGAGGACCACGAGGCCGCCGAACGCGACATAGATGATGCCGGTCTGCTTCGCGAAGAATGCGAGGGCGAGCACGGCGCCGCCGACCGCCACCCGGGCGTGGCCACCGAGGCCGGTGCCGACCTTGGCCCAGCGCGGGAGCCCCGCGAGCCCGGCCGTCACCATCCACAGAAAGAACGTGTCGGCGCGGACCAGATCGAACCAGCCTTCGACGAACGGATACGTCGCGGCGAACAGCCCGAGTGCGAGGAGCACGCCGGCCCACACGGGCTCGTGGTGCACGTGCGCGTGACGCTTCGAGCCGAGCGAGGCACCGGCGACCGCACCGATCCCGAGGAGCGCGATCAGCGAGAACGTGCGACCGAGCGCATACGTCAATCCGAACGCGCCGCTGAACAGCGCCAGCATCGATGGATAGAGCGGCGTGTACAGGTAGGGGATGAAGTCCACCGACGGCGGCCCGTAGATGCCGAGGCCCTCGTGGATCCGCAGCGCGTGATGGAGCATGCCGCCCTCCATCCACTCGAGGTCGTACGGGTACGGGCAGCCGGCCGCCGACCGCCGTCGACAGCAGCACGATCTGGTAGAGCGCCGGGAGCGCGACGAGGATCCACGGCAGCGTGCGCGCGAGCCGGGGCAACCCCCCCCCCCCCCGGCCGGGCGGGGGCGCCCGCGGGGGGGCCGCCGCGGGGGGGGGCCCCCGGGCCGCGCCGGGGCCTCGTTCGGCTCGCCGCCGCCCGCGCTCACGGCTGGACCTCGAGCGTCGCCGCCGCGACGGCGTCGTCCTTGACCGCGGCCTTCGGTGCCGTCGCGTGCGCGCGGCGCGGGCCCTCGAACATGCCGGCCCACACGGTGAACGTCCCGGCGGGCGCGTTGCGCGGGACGATCACGGTCGTGGTGTAACGGATGAACTGGCCGGGCTGCCACCACTCGAACGGCCGCGCCGGACGATGGTCGCCCTGGAAGAAGAACTTCCCGGGCCCCTCGACGTGCACGAACATCCGCCAGTCCCCGCGGACCTTGCCGCGCGCCTCGAACGTCCAGGTCAAGGTCGCGGTCTCGCCGCGCCTCACGGTGGCGGGTGCCTCCACCGCGAGGAGCCGCACAGCATCGCCGAGATCGGCATCGAGTGGCGCGGCGATCGCTGGCCGCGCGGCGAGCAGCGCCTCGGCCGCACCTGGGGGAATCTGCTCGGTATCGAACCACTTCTCGACGGCGGTGCGGGTCTCGCTGCACGCACCGCCATCCGCGAGATCTTCGGTCTCGCCGGGATCGCGATCGACGCGATAGACCTCCCAGCTGGTGTCAGGACTCACGTTGTAGATCACGTGGCAGTCCTTCCCCACGCCGGCGCGCATCTCGTGGTTGCCCTCGTAGGACAGCTGCTGGAACACGGTGCGATCGGTGTCCTTGCCCGCGAGCGCGGCGACCAGCGAGCTCCCCATCATCTCGGAGGTCGCGGGGGCGCCCGCGAGGTTCGCGAGCGTGGGCATGATGTCGACATGGCCAGCGGGCTCGGTGGAGCGGCGGGGTGCGAGGCCGGGGACGCGGATGATCAACGGCACGCGGGTCTGAGGCGCATAGAGGTGATAGCCGTGCAGCTCGATCCCGTGCTCGCCGAAGCCCTCGCCGTGATCGCCGGTCACGACGATCACCGTCTTGTCGTACAGCCCCTTCGCGCGGAGCTCGTCGAGCAGCCGACCGATGTGGAGATCGGTGAACCGCAGCTCGCCGTCGTACATCGCCATCCGGTCCGTGCCGAACGAGGGCACCTCGGGGTGCGGCTCGTACGCATAGTGCGGATCGTAGTAGTGGACCCACAGGAACCAGCGGTCCGCGGCGTGGCGGCCCACGTAGTCGATCGCCTTGTCGGTCTGCTGCTTGGACGAGCTGCCCTTGGTCTGCTCGGGGCCGGCGTTCGCCACGCTCTGGTGGAACATCGCGTTGGTGTTGTCGTACTCGGCGAAGCCCTGATCCATCCGCCGCACGCGATCGAAGTACCAGTAGTTGGTGATCGCGCCGCTCGTGAAGCCCATCGGATCGAGGGTCTCCGCGAGCGTGGTGGCCTTCGGCAGGAGGCCCGGCCAGCCTTCGATCGAGGTGTCGTAGTAGACATCGAGCGGGAGGCGGCCCGTGAGGATCGCTGGCATCGAGTACCGCGTCGACGGCGCGTGCGCCCAGCTGTTCTCGAACACCGTGCCGCCCGCGGCGAGCTTGTCGAGGTTGGGCGAGGTCGGCCGCGGATAGCCGTACGCGCCGAGGTGATCGGCGCGCGTCGTGTCGATCGTGATCAGGAGGACGTTGAAGTCCTTCGGCACGCTCGCCGGCACGGGGACGAACCCGGCATCGGCCACCGTCGGGTGAGGATCGGGATCGCCGCCGACGCAGTTCTGATCGATGCCATCGCCGGGCTGTTCGGGTGCACCCGGATGCACCGTGCGATCGCCATCGTCGCAGTCACCGCCGCCGAGGAACCGCGAGTAGCCATCGCGATCCCAATCGAACGCCACCCGCAGCGTGCGCGCGATCGGCCCTCCCAGCCCGGTGTACGCACTCGCGGCCTTGATCACGCTCGCCGAGCCCCCGGACGCGAGCACCAGCACGAGCAGCCCGACCGCGCCTCCGGCCCAGGCCGCGACCCGCTGCCACGTGCGGCGGTCGGCGAGCCGGAGCACCAGGACGGTCGCCGGGCGCCACGCCGCACCGGCGAGGACCACGCCGCAGGCCACGACGATCGGGCCGCGGAGCGGCAGGAGGCGCGCGGTCTCCCACTGCCGGATCGTCCAGACCGCGAGGCCCCCGCCCACCATCGCACCCGCCGCCACGAACGGCGCCCACGGGCTCGACAGCACGCGCAGCCGGGGGTGGTCCGAGATCCGGTGCAAGGCGCGCTCGGCGATGCGGCCGAGCACGAACCCGATCGGGATCGCGATCGCCACGGCGGCGAGCGTGCCGATCATCGCCACCACCAGCACGAGGTCGGGCGCCTTGCGGCCCGCCGTGAACTTCGCGATCCCGCGGTACGCGAGGAGCAGCGAGGCCGCGAGGCACGGCAGCGTGGTCAGGGCGATCGCGAGTGCCGCGATCGGCCGCGGGCTGACGTCGCGCCGCTCCTGGTGGGATCCCCAGGCGAACCGCAGGAGATCACCGAGCCGGCTCCCCCGCGACAGCACGAGCAAGGTCGCCGTCAGCACGAGGCCAGCCAGGGCCCCCGCCGCCGCATCGGTGACCCCGGAGAACACCACGAACCGGAGCCTGCCCCCGAGGCCCGGGACGAACTGGGCGGCCGGCCCCCACGACCACACGGCATCGATCGCGCCGGCGGCCAGCCCGGCGATCGCGCCGGCGATCACGCCGCCGCCAAGGACTACCGCGAGCGGGCGCAGGGCCGGGTCGCGAGCGGGCTCCATCAGTCCCCAACAGGCTACTATGTTTCCGCCCATGTCGTCTGATCGCGTGCGCTGGCTGCTGCTCGCCGTCGCTGCCGGCGTGCTCGTCGCGCACTCGCTGACGTTCAACTTCGTCACCGACGACGCCTACATCTCCTTCGTGTTCTCGCGGAACCTCGCCGAGCACGGCGAGCTGTCGTTCAACCTCGGCCACCCCGTCGAGGGCTATACGAACTTCTTGTGGACCGTGCTGATCGCCCTCGGGATGCTCCTCGGCATCGCCCCGGAGGTCAGCTCGCGGGTGCTCGGCCTGGCCTGCGCCCTGGGCACCCTCTACGTGGTGTTCCGGCTGACCGAGCGGGCCCTCGGCCGGCCCTCGGCCTGGGCGGCCGTCCCGGCCCTGCTGCTCGCCTGCTCGTCGGGGTTCGCCTGCTGGACCTCGGGCGGGCTCGAGACCCAGCTGTTCACGCTGCTCGTGGTGATCGCGCTCGATGGCGTGGTCGATGCGGTGCAGCGGCCACGCGCGATCATCCGCGCCGGCATCGCGCTCGCCCTGGCCGCGATGACGCGCCCCGAGGGGCTGCTCGTCGCGGGTGTCCTGGGCCTCGTGCAGCTGTCGACGATCGTGTCGACCTACCACGCGTACCGGAAGTGGCCGAGCCGGGCCGTCGATCTGATCGGCGCCGGCCTGTTCCTCGGGCTGTGGGCCCCGTGGTTCTACTGGCGCTATCGCTACTACGGGTATCTGTGGCCCAACACGTACTACGTGAAGGCCGCCGGGCCGTGGCTCGATCCGAAGATGGAGGTCGAGATGTACACCAACGGTGTCCACTACCTCTGGGTCTGGCTGGTGCAGACCAAGCTCCTGTTCGCCGCGCCGTTCGCCGTGCTCGGCATGCTGATCGGTCGCGCGCGCACGCCGCGGTTCGTGCTCGCCGCGGCGAGCCTCTTGTTGACGCTGACGTACCTGCCCTACGTCATCACCGTCGGCGGAGACTTCATGGGCCTCCACCGCTTCATCATGCCGATGTTCGTGATCGGAGCGGTCTCGGTGACGCTCGGCCTCGAGTTCCTCGTCCAGCTCCTGCCGAGCCGCCGGACCGTGGGCGTCGTGGCCGGTACGCTGGTCGTCGGCGCATTCGCGGTCACCCAGTATCAGCTCACCCGTGCGTCGCTGCGCTGGGGCAACTTCGACAACGATCGTGGCATCGACACGCCCGCGTTCCTGATCGTCTACACCGAGGATCGCGCGGCGATCGGGCGTGCGATGGAGCCGTGCTTCGCGCCCGATGACTTCAGCATCGTCGGCGGCGCCGGCGCGCAGCCCTACTACGGCCGCATGCGTGGCATCGACGTGTTCGGCCTGGTGTCCGAGCGGATCGCCCACGACGAGCCACGGATCCGCGCACGTGCCGGGCACACCAAGTTCGGCACCGACACGCTGCTCGCCGAGTACGATCCGACGTTCGTGTTCAGCTGCTATCAGCTCCACGCCAAGGCCGAGCCCCAGCCGCGCCTGCCGTGTGCCGGGTTCTGGCTCGCACGCGGCTACGAGCAGGTGACCATGCACATCCCGGGGATGCGCCAGTCCGGCGAGTACTACACCTTCCTCGCGAAGAAGGCGCGCAACTTCCAATGCCCCGGCCGCGTGCCTTGATCGCCTCGTGGGCGCGGTTCTGGGGGGCGATCCCGATCGTCCTCGCGCTCGGGCTGTTCGGCCTGCGCGCGTGCATCCACGTGGAGCCCAAGGATCGCCTCGCCCCGGTCGCCGCGCAGGAGGGCGATCCTCCGGGGTCGCAGCCGCTCGCCGGCACCGTGTGGGTCGCCCGTGGTGGCCCGCTGATCATCGGCTTCCAGTCGGATTCGCCCGCGCGGCTGACCGTGGCGAGCCGCGATCTGCGCGGGGCGGGTGTGACCAAGGATCGGATCATCGTCGAGGCCGGCCCGCTGCCGATCCGATTCGCCGGGCCGCCCGACGCACGCCTCGTGTGGAACCCGGTCGGGCGCCGCGGCGAGCCCGAGTACCTCCCCGCGAGCTCGCTGTCTCCCGAGCCCCCCGAGACCGCGACGTTCCACGGCGCGGGCGCGGTGGTCAGCGACGGCGTGATCGCGCTCCTGCTCCTCGCCGTGCTCGTGGGCTCGCTCGTGATGCTCGCCCGGCGCAGGCTCGCGCGGGTCTCGCGTGACACCTGGATCGCGCTCGGTGCGGTGTTCGCCGTGGCGTTCCTCGCGCGGTGGCTCGGCCTGGGTGATCAGGGGCAGACCTGGGACGAGGACTTCTACTGGGGCGCCGCGCGCAACTACATCACCAACATCCTGTCGCTCGATTTCAGGCAGCGCTCGTGGATCTGGAGCCTCGAGCACCCGCCCGTGTTCAAGCTGCTCGACGGCATCGGCGCGCAGCTCGCGGACGGGTTCGGCCCCGCGCGCATCCTCAGCGCGATCTGGATCTCGCTCGGCTGCGCGCTGCTCGTGCCGATCGGCGCCCGGCTCGCGCGCCTGCGCGTGGGCGTGCTCGCCGCGCTGATCGCCGCCTTGTTGCCGCCGCTGGTGGCGCACGGCCAGATCGTCGGCCACGAGTCCCCGACCGTGCTGTGGTGGTCGCTCGGCATCGTGCTCGCGCTCGGCGTGCACGACGAGCTGCCCGAGGATCATCACGCCGCCCTGCGCAGCGTGATCCTGCGGATGGTGGCCGTCGGCGCCGCGGTCGGGATCGCGGTGGCCTCGCGGTTCGTCAACGGGCTGCTCGGCCCGCTGTGCGTGCTGATCATCCTCGTTCGCGCGCCGCGCGCATGGCGGGCGGACACCCTGAAGTGGGTCGCGGTGACCGCCGTGGTCGCGGTCCTCGTGTTCATCGCCGTGTGGCCTCGGCTGTGGTCGCAGCCGATCCTGCACCTCAAGCAATCGCTCGCCACGCTCTCCGGCCTGCACGCGCCGGAGCCGTTCCTCGGCGCGGTCACCAACAAGCCCGGCGCGAGCTACTTCCTGGTCTACCTGTTCGCCACCGCGCCGCTCGGCGTGCTGCTCGCGGTGACCGGCGGCCTCGCGCGCGTGGCGGTCTCGCGCACGCAATCGCTCCTGCTGGTGATCGCGTGGCTCGTGATCCCGCTCGGCGTCACGGCCTCGCCCGTGCGCCAGGATGGCGTGCGGTACGTGATGCCGTGCCTGCTCGCGATGGCGATGCTCGCCGCGCTCGGCCTCGATTGGCTCGCCGCCCGGTTCGAGGCCAGGCTGCGCCATGCCTTCGTCGGCCTCGGCGCCCTGATCGCGCTGTACCTCGCGATCACGCTGGTGCGCGTCCACCCGTACTACCTCGATTACTTCGGCGAGCAGGTCGGCGGAGCCGGCGGGGTCGAGCGGCGGCGCATGCTCGAGACCGCGTGGTGGGGAGAGGGCGTGGATCGCGCGGTCGCGTACGTCAACGAGCACGCCCCGTTCGGCGCGGCGATCCACCGGGACTGCATCCGCGCCGGCCACCTCGCGTGGTTCCGCGCGGATCTGTGGACCGCGATGACCTCGAACGCGGCCGCCGCGGACTTCATCGTCTGGTACTCCCCGGGCACCACGCCGTGCACGCTGCCGACCGGCGCGAGAGAGGTCTTCTCCGTCATGCACGACGGCGCGGTGATGGCGCGCGTCTATCAACGACCGTGAGAATTGTTACGGCTTCGCTTCGCCTGCGTGGCGGACCTCAAACCTGTGTAGCATCGACGGGTGAGGATCGCCGCGATCGCGATACTGGCAGGCTGTGGTGGTTCGGGTGCGTCGACCGTCGACACCCCTTCGCAGGGCGATGCACCCGCCGATCAGGCGGTGAGCCTGACCACGCGCGACCGCCTGCTCGGCACCTATCTCGATTGGCTGAAGGCACACCCTGGCCCGACGACGAACGGCCTCGACGGCGCCACGCTCACCGGCGTGTGCGGGTTATGGAGCAAGCTCGTTCCGAGCGCGCAGGCCGTGTTCCTCACGCTGACCGCGCGGCTCGAGGGCTCGCGCCTGGTCCGCGACGACAGCACGATGCTCGATCACGTCACGAAGCTGTACTGGCTCACCGGCGGTGGCGGCGCGACGATGACCGATCCAGGGATGTGCGGCGGGAGCGGCAACCGGATGATCCTGCAGGTGGATGCCACGCTGCATGGTGATCTCCATACAGTGAACTCGTCGCAAGGCGGACCCGCGGCGGCGCGGACGATCGGCGACGTGATCACCACCAGCTTCTGGCGCGACTCCCACGATCTCGGCGGCGCGCACGCGCCGTTCGACGAGAGCGACGAGACCGAGGCGGGTGCGCCGCGTGGACAGGTCCAGTACTTCGCGGATCCCGCGTCGGCCGCAGCGACGTCTGCCCTCGGGCGGCCGGACCTCATGACCCTCGTCGATCCGTACCTGCTCGAGATCGATCAGGACTACGACTGCACCCACAACTCGAACCCGCTGTGCAGCTACACGCTCTACGGGCCGCTGTGCGCGCCGAAGCCGAGCTTGCCCGGCGTGGAGATCTTCGCCGCGACCTACGGCGCCGTCGATCTGACCTGGAAGCCGTCGGGCTGCTGAGCGAACTCTCGCGGGCTTACTCGCGAACGATCGCCGGGACGAACATCGGCAGCATCGACTCGCCGTCTGCGGACTTCTTCTTCGCCGGCGGCTCCTGCTTCGGCGTGGGCGTGGCGTCCGCCTTGCTGCCGACCACGTTCCACGACTGGCTGCACAGCGCCTTCCCGCCCGCGGTGTACTCGCCGACCATCACGAACGAGAGCATGCCCTCGGGGGTGATCTTGCCCGCCACCGAGAACACGCCGTTCATCCCGTCGAGCATGGTGGCGCCCGCCTTGGACTTCGCGCTGACCTTGCCGAGCTTGGCGACCGAGCCCTGCATGAGCGGCGTGCGGTCGATGTCGACGGTGACCGTGTTGCCCTTGGTCTTGACCTCGAGCTTGCCGCGCACGTACTTGAGCGGCGACGGGCAGTTCGTCGACACCTCCTCGTACTTCACGTCGTACGTGCCGGCGACGTCGTCAGCGGCCGCGGGAGCGACACCGGCGAGAAGGGCGAGACCGACGAACGTGGCGAACGGGATGGTGCGCATGGTCACTCGTTAAGACGCCACCCAGGGCGTCCCGATTCAGTTCCCATTCTGCCAGGGGCTGCCGCTAGTTGGGAGGGATCCGATGTAGGTACGACCGCGGAATCGGAGGTTACGGCCGCCGGCGGTACACCGAGACGATCGGCACCCCATCCGCCCGCAGCACGAACATCGGCTGGACCGTGCCGTACGCCTTCCACACCAGGTAGTCGTGGCGGTTGAAGTGCTTCTCGTGGATCACGAGCGCGAGCTGGCTGCGCTCGATGCCGCCCGCGTACTCCGAGCCTGCATCGGGCAGCCAGTTCGGCACCCGGTGCTCCTTCTGGTAGATGCCCCAGGCCGGCGAGGCATCGTGCGTGTACACGGGCCGCGTGCCTTCGGCGGGTGGATCGGTGGCGAGCACCGGCAGCACGCCGCGCGCCGCGACACCCCAGAACTGACGGTTCATGCCGTGGTCCGCACCGCCCGGTGCGCCGCCGGCGAGCGCGTTGTACCAGGTCAAGGCGTACGGCTGCGCGGTCATGGTCTCGACGGCCGCGGCGAGGATCACCACGCCCGCGATCGCGGCGATCCCAGCGCCCCGGATCCGCGGGGACAGCCGCGCCTCGAACAGCGCGAGCGCGGTCCGCCCGGCCCACACCACGCCCACCGCGGCGGCGATGCAGATCGTGGGGAGCGCCGGCATCCAGTGCTTCTCGGCGCCGAAGATCGGCGTGGTGCCGAGGAAGAACGGGCCGATCGACGCGGCCGCCGAGAGGGCGAGCAGGAGCACCGGCGCACGCGCACGATCGGGGAGATCCTTGCGCTTGCCGATCCACAGGCCGGCGCCCAGTGCGGCGCTGGCGAGCGTGGCCACCGGCACGGTGTACAGCGTGGTGACGAGTGCCACGTGCCACGGGAACCGCGGCGCGTTCCAGTTGTGACCGAGGTAC
This sequence comes from Myxococcales bacterium, assembly GCA_016720595.1. Lineage (GTDB taxonomy): Bacteria > Myxococcota_A > Polyangia > Haliangiales > Haliangiaceae > JABFXX01. Next base: position 537,861 of record JADKKI010000001.1, on the reverse strand, counting down.
TCGAAGTTGTAGTGCACGTGGGTCATGTGGAACTTCAGCCACGCCTGGAGGTGAGCCAGCGTGTCGAACCACAGCCACGGCCACAGCGCGATCAAGGTCACCGGGCCGAGCACCGCCACCGAGACGATCACGCGCCACCGATGCATCACGATCCCACGCCACCGACCGGCCCGGAACCCGACGATCGCGTAGTGCGCACCGAGCGCGAACGGCAACAGCACCGCGGTGTGCTTGGTCGCCAGCGCGAGACCGAACGCCACGCCGACCTGCCACGGCCACTTGCGACCGTCGAGACAGCGCCAGTACGCGTACACCGTGGCGAACCACATCGTCATGATCGGTGCGTCGAAGCACGCGAGCCCGGCGTGGAACATCACGCGCGGTAGCAGCATCACGAGCAGACCGGCGACCACGGCCTCCGTGAACCCCCACAACGACAACACCATCGTGTAGACCAGCAGCACCAGCACGCCCTGCAGCAGCGCGCTCGGCAGCCGGAACGAGGTCACCTCGCCGAGCACGCCCGAGAACAGCTTGTGCGACAGCCCGAACATCGTCTTCACGAGTGGCGGGTGCTCGGTGTTGTTGCCGCCGCCCGGTGCGCCGCCCCAGGTCTTGGTGATCGAATCCCGGCCCGCACCGTGATCGAACGTGACGAGACCGAGCCACCAGTCCGCGTAGCGAGAGCCGGCGGACATGTACACCACCTCGTCGCGCGCCACGCCGATCGAGCGCTGGTTGGACAGCACCAGGATCGTGGTGACGAGCACCAGGGCGAGCCCGACCAGGCGAGCGCGCGAGATGATCACTGGCGCGCCTCCGCGGCGAAGCACAGCTGCCGGCCCGCGGCTTCGGCACTCGCGATGAACGTCACGTCCGCGCTGCCGGGCGTGGTCGGCACGGCGAACCGCACCCAGCCATCGTCGACGCCGGGCGTGACCGAGGCGACGATCTTCCCACCGATCTCGACGTCGAGCTTGCCAGGGGCCCGAACGTCACGCCGCGTGAACACGTCCGCGAGGCCGGCATAGCCGACCAGCTCGGCGCCGAGGGGGAGCTGCGGGAACGTGATCCGTGCGGGCTGGCCGGGGTTCGGGATGATCTGGATGCAGCGATGGGGCGCGAAGCCAACCTCGGCGAGCTCGATCGCCGGCCCACGGCCTCCACCGGTGGTCAGGATGTTCGACATCCGATCGCGGACGTCGGCGAGGACGATCGCGGGCGCGCGCTCGTAACGGCGCACGGTCACCCCGCGATGGGTCTCGGTCTCCACCGCCTCGAGCCCGGCGGTATCGGCGTGATGCGCGCCCCGGATCGAGACCTCCCAGATCCGCGCGAACCTGGCCGCATCCATGCGCGCGGCGACGTCGACCGGGATCAGATCACCGAGGTGGAGCCGCCCCACGGGATCCTCCCACTCGGGGGCGAACACGATCAGGTCCCCGGCCCGGAAGCCTGCCCGGACCTGGGCCGCGGCCTCGGCCCACGCCGCGTCGTCGGGCACCTGGGTGGCGTCGCAGCGGGTGGCGACCACCTCCCACAGCGCGACCGCCACCAGGAGGACCGCCGGGAGGGCAGCTACCGGGCGAGGACCTGCGCTCATCGAGACGCGCTCAAACTACCACGCGGCCCCCAGGCGTTCTAACGTCGTCCCGTGCGCCTGTACGCGGTGCTGTTCGCGATCGGCCTGGTCGTCTATGGGACGGTTGCGTGGGATCGCGTCGGGCGACAGTCCCCGGCGCCCCACTTCGTGCTCCAGGCCGATGCGTGGCTGCACGGGCAGAGCTCGATCGAGGGTCCCCTGAAGGGAGACGATTGGGCCAAGATCGAGACCGTCACGCTCGATGACGGCACGGAGGTCTCCGGGCGAAGGCTCAGGACCCGGCCGATGTTCAAGGCGATCGACGGCACCGAGATCCCGTTCGCCCGGCTCCGCCAGACCACCTCGGTCGTGCACTACGTCTCGTTCCCCGCGTTCCCGGCGCTGCTCATGGTGCCGTCTGCCCTGATCGGTGGGCGCGACGGCAACGACACGATCCCGACGATCCTGATCGCGGGCTTGATCTTGCCCCTGTGCCTCTTGCTCCTGCGCAGGCTCGCCGCCGCCGGGCTCTCGAAGCGCACGCAGGCCGAGGACCTCTGGCTGGTGGCCACGCTCGCGTTCGGTAGCGTGATGTTCTTCTCCGCCGTCCAGGGCAAGGTGTGGTTCACGGCGCACGTGGTCGGTGTGGTGCTCGCGCTGCTCTACGCCTGGGCCTCGATCGAGGCGCGGCACCCGATCCTCGCGGGCCTCGCCCTCGGCGCCGCGGCGATGACCCGCACGCCGATGGCGTTCATGTTCCCGCTGTTCGTGTTCGAGGCGTGGCGCCTGGCCGCGCGGCAGGTGGCGGAGGCGGACGGCCCGGAGGCGAGCGCGTCGGGGAGCCTGAACCTCGCGAAGGGCAAGCGCGCGGTCCGGAAGGCGATCGTGCCGGTGCTGGTGCGGTTCGCGCTGCCCGTGGTCGGGTTCGCGATCGCGGGCATGGCGTACAACTACGCTCGGTTTCACTCGCCCACCGAGTTCGGCCACAGCTATCTCGACGTCCGCCAGCAGACGCAGATCGAGCAGTTCGGCCTCGCGAGCTATCACTACCTCGCCCGCAACCTCGCGGTCGCGTTCACCCTCCTGCCGGATCTCCTGCCGCGCGCGCCGTTCGTGCAGATCGGCGGCCACGGGCTCGCGATCTGGGTGACCACGCCCGTGCTGCTGTTCCTGCTGTGGCCGCGGCAGAAGCCGCCGATCCATCGCGCGCTGTGGGTGACCGTGGCCGCGGTCGCCCTGCCCTCGCTGATCTACCAGAACAGCGGCTGGTTCCAGTTCGGCTACCGGTTCAGCCTCGACTACATGGTGTTCCTCGTGATGCTGCTCGCGATCGGCGGCCGGCCGCTCAAGGGCGTGGCCAAGGCGCTGATCGTCACTGGCATCGTCGTGAACCTGTTCGGTGCGATCACGTTCGACCGCAAGTGGCAGTACTACCGCGCCGGCGGGAACGCGTACGACGTGGTCGTCCCGCACTGAGCTCGGAGCTATGCTCCCGCGGCTCGGACGGCTCACCCGCCGCCGGCTCCCCAGATGCTCTTCCGCCTCCTTCGCAGCTACCTGCGGCCCTATGCGCGCTCGCTCGCGCTGGTGGTGGTGCTGCAGCTGATCGCCACGATCGCGTCGCTGTTCCTCCCCAGCCTCAACGGCGACATCATCGATCAGGGGGTCGCGCGGGGCGATGCCGGGTACATCCTGAAGCTCGGTGGCGCGATGCTCGGGATCGCCGCGGTGCAGATCGGCTGCTCGATCGCCGCGGTCTATGTCGGGGCGCGGATCGCGATGGGGTACGGCCGTGACCTCCGCGCCGGGATCTTCCACCACGTCGGCAAGCTCTCGGCGCGCGAGGTCGGCAAGGTCGGCGCGCCGTCGCTGATCACGCGGACCACGAACGATGTCCAGCAGGTGCAGATGCTGGTGCTGATGGGCGTCACGATGCTGGTGATGGCGCCGATCATGAGCATCGGCGGTGTGGTCATGGCCCTGCGGGAGGATGTGTCGCTGTCGCGCCTCCTGCTCGTGTGCATCCCCGTGCTCGTCGGCGGCCTGGGCCTGATCATCGCGCGGATGATCCCGCAGTTTCGCGCGATGCAGCCGAAGCTCGACACGGTCAACCGCGTGCTCCGCGAGCAGATCACGGGCATGCGCGTGGTCCGGGCGTTCGTCCGCGAGCCGGCCGAGGCCACCCGCTTCGATGGCGCCAACAGCGACCTCACCGCGACCGCGCTGCGAGTGGGCAAGCTCCAGGCGCTGATGTTCCCGACGGTGATGCTCGTGTTCAACGCGTCGAGCGTCGCGGTGCTGTGGTTCGGAGCGAAGCGGGTCTCGAGCGGTGCGATCGAGGTCGGCGCGCTGATCGCCTACCTCAGCTACCTGATGCAGATCCTCGTCGCGGTGATGATGTCGACGTTCATGGCCGTCATGATCCCGCGCGCCGCGGTGTGCGCGGAGCGAATCCTCGAGGTGCTCGACACGTCGCCCTCGGTCGCGCCACCCGCGGTCCCGGTGGTGCCGGCCGCGCTGACCGGGACGGTCGAGCTGCGCGGCGTGGAGTACCGCTATCCAGGTGCGGCGGCACCGGTGCTCGGTGACATCGCGTTCACCGCGCGGCCCGGTCAGATCACCGCGATCATCGGCTCGACGGGTGCGGGCAAGACGACGTTGCTCGAGCTGATCCCGAGGCTCAGCGATCCAACCTCCGGGGCCGTGCTGGTCGATGGGCTCGATGTCCGGGACCGCGAGCCCGAGGAGCTGTGGGCGCGGATCGGCATGGTCCCGCAGCGCGCGTATCTGTTCACCGGCACGATCGCGTCGAACCTCCGGTTCGGCAACCCCGACGCCACCGACGACGAGCTGTGGGCAGCGCTCGAGATCGCCCAGGCCAAGGAGTTCGTCGCCGCCATCCCCGAGGGACTCGCGTCCCCGGTCTCCCAGGGCGGGACCAACGTCTCTGGTGGCCAACGCCAGCGGCTCGCGATCGCCCGCGCGCTGCTCCGCGATCCCGCGGTGTTCCTGTTCGACGACTCGTTCTCCGCGCTCGATCTCGCCACCGAGGCCAAGCTCCGGGCCGCGCTCAAGCTCCGGACCGCGAACGCCACCGTGATCCTCGTCGCACAGCGCGTGGCGAGCATCGTCGATGCGGATCAGATCCTCGTGATCGATGGCGGCAAGATCGTCGGCCGCGGCACGCACACCGAGCTGCTCGCGACCTGCGCGACGTACCAGGAGATCGTGACCTCTCAGGCCGAAGCCATGGAGGCCGCGTGAGCGCACCACGCCCCGCAGCCCCACCTGGTGGCGCACCTCCCGCCCGGCCGACCATGGGTCGAGGCCCGTTCGGCGGCCCCGGCATGGCGCCACCCGCCAAGGCCAAGAGCTTTGGCCCTTCGGCCCGCAGGTTGCTCGCGCGGATGGCGCCGGAGCGGGCGTCGATCATCGCCGTGATCGTGTTCGCGCTCGCGAGCGTCGCGCTCAACGTCAGCGGGCCGAAGATCCTCGGCCGCGCCACCAACCTGATCTTCTCCGGCTTCCTCGGCAGCGGCCTGCCGGCCGGGATGACCCACGATCAGGCGGTAGCCGAGCTTCACGCCGCGGGCGAGGACTACCGCGCGACGATGGTCGACACCATGGACGTGGTACCCGGCCACGGCATCGATTCATCGGCCCTCGCCCACGTGCTCGTGCTCGTGATGATCCTGTACGCGGGCGCGTCGCTGTTCTCGTGGCTGCAGGGCTTCGTCTTGAACTTCGCGGTGCAGCGGTCCGTCAAGCGGCTCCGCGCCGACGTCGAGGACAAGCTCATGCGCGTGCCCCTCGCGTACTTCGACGGTCAGCCCCACGGCGAGGTGCTGAGCCGCGTCACCAACGACATCGACAACGTGGGCATGGCCCTCCAGCAGACGCTCGGCCAGATCCTCGGCAGCATCCTGATGCTGATCGGGGTGCTGGTCATGCTCGTCGTGATCTCGCCGCTCCTCGCGCTGATCGCGCTGGTGACCGTGCCGGCCTCGGTGGTGGCCGCCACGCGGATCGGCAAGCGCGCCCAGAAGGGGTTCGCGGCGCAGTGGAAGTACCTCGGCGCGCTCAACGGCCAGATCGAGGAGTCGTTCACGGGGCACGCCCTGGTCAAGGTGTTCGGCCGGCGCGCGCAGATCGAGGCGAAGTTCCGCGCCAAGAACGACGAGCTGTTCGACGCGGGATTCCGCGCTCAGTTCATCTCGAGCCTGATCATGCCGACGATCACGTTTCTCGGGAACCTGACGTTCATCGCCATCGCCGTGGTCGGTGGGTTGCGGGTCGCGACGGGCGCGATGCTCCTCGGCAGCGTGCAGGCGTTCATCCAGTACTCCCGGCAGTTCACCCAGCAGCTCTCGCAAGTGGCCTCGGTTGCCAACGTCCTGCAATCGGGTGTGGCGTCTGCCGAGCGCGTGTTCGAGCTCCTCGATAGCCCCGACCAGCCGGTAGAGCGCGATCTCGCGAAGCTCCCCACGGTGCGAGGCGAGGTCCGGTTCGAAGATGTCAGCTTCCGCTACAAGCCCGAGGTCCCCCTGATCGAGCACCTCTCGCTGGTGGCCGCACCCGGGCAGACCGTGGCGATCGTGGGCCCGACCGGCGCCGGGAAGACGACGCTCGTGAACCTCTTGATGCGGTTCTACGAGATCGACGGCGGTGCGATCCTTCTCGACGGTGTGGACATCGGCCAGGTCCCTCGTCGTGACCTCCGCGCCGAGCTCGGGATGGTGCTCCAGGACACCTGGCTGTTCGGCGGCACCATCCGCGCCAACATCGCGTATGGCAACCCCGCCGCGACCGAGGCGGAGATCCTGGCCGCTGCGAAGGCGACCTATGTCGACCGCTTCGTTCGGGCCTTGCCGGGCGGCTACGACACGGTGATCGACGAGGAGAGCTCCAACCTGTCAGCCGGCGAGAAGCAGCTGATCACGATCGCGCGGGCGTTCCTCGCGGATCCGTCGATCCTGATCCTCGACGAGGCGACCTCTTCGGTGGATACCCGCACCGAGGTCCTGGTCCAGCACGCGATGGCCGCCCTACGAAGACATCGCACGAGCTTCGTGATCGCCCACCGGCTGTCGACCATCCGCAACGCCGACCTGATCCTGGTGATGGACGGTGGGAGGATCGTCGAGCAGGGTACACATGCCGAGCTGCTAGCTGCTCGTGGCGCCTATCACGCCCTCTACCATGCCCAGTTCGCCGCCTCGACCATCGTCTAGCCTCGAGTGGCGCGATCGCCGTTCCAGTGCGACCATTGCGGGGATGCGTCGCCACGCGATCAGGCTCGCCACCGTGCTCACGGTGATGACGTCCTCGCTTGCGTTCGCGCGCGGTGGGGGCAGCTCCAAGGCCCCACCACCTGCCCCCGCCGATCTCGTGCCGTATGGCGCGGACTGGTCGTGCTTTCACCCGGTCGAGGATCAGGCCGCGCCAGGCGAGACCCCGCGGTGCGAGCGGACGGAATCCGCGTGCAAGCTCACCCGCGGCACACTCACCAATCCCGCGCACATGACCGCGTGCACGGCCCAACCATCGGCCACGGTCGTCACCTACTTCGATCCGAAGCGCGCGAGCTGGCGGTTCCTGGCCTCGCCCGATGACGATGGATGCATCGTGTTGCGCTCGGGCCTGATCTCGACCAAGGAGTACCAGCGCGTCTCGCAGTGCGAGGACGTGGGCAGGCGGTTCCCGCCACCGGCTCGGCTCGAGACCGCCGCGATCACGCCCGGCAAGAGCTGGTTCTGTCTGGAGCTCCCCTCGCCCATCCCCAAGGGTGCGCGCCCCGCCTGCATGCGCTCGGTCGCCGGCTGCGAGGAGGCGATCCGGCGCGATGCGATCCCGAGCACGAAGTGCAAGGAGCGCCCGCATGCCTATCTGCTCACGTTCAAGGATTCGTCGTCGGTGTGGGGGTTGCCGCCTCCACCACGGCGGAGGCCTGCGCTGCGTATCGCGAGCGCGTGATCTCGGCGGCGTCGAATGTCTCGGCCTGTGCGCAGGTCGGCGAGGTCGTGCGCCCCAAGCTCGAGCGGAGCCGGGTGCCCAAGGGGCGGAGCTGGATTTGCTTCGTCGGCGCCGACCCGACGCACCCGATGGGGAGCTGCGCGCGGACGGCCAAGGACTGCGCGGCGCAGTACGAGCTCGATCGCTACGTGCTCGGGACCTCACAGGGCTGCAAGGCGCAGTCGACGGCGGTGGTGCGCAACATCCAGGAGCAGGTGTTCGCGTTCCCGAATGGCTCGCTGTGCGACGCCCACGTCCGCGAGCACCCGGATGGCTCCCGCTGCGAGGCGGTCAACTGAGGTCATGCGCATCGACGCCCTGATGGTCCGGGACGTTCATGCGGTCGAGGCGGATGTCGATGCCGAGGCCGCGTGGCATCACATGCGCCGGGCCGGGGTTCGTCATCTGGTGGTCCTGGGCGAGGAAGACCAGGTGGTCGGGATCCTGTCGCAGCGGGACTTCGCCCTCCGCGATGCTGGCTCGCTCGCCCGGTTCAAGGTGAGGGAGCTGATGACGCCGCGGGCGATCGTCGCCCCACCGGAGCTCGAGCTCCGAGAGGCCGCGAAGCTGATGCACGATCACGTGATCGGCTGCCTGCCGATCGTCGACGGCGCACGCCTCGTCGGCATCATCACGACCACCGATCTGCTCGCCGTGCTCGCCGGCGAGCCGCGGCCGGAACCGGATCCGGATACCGTGCGACCCACGGGTCGCGTCCTGCGCAAGTAGAGCGCGCTACGGACGGAACGGCTGCTCGGGCCCCCCCCTCCTTGCCGCGGACGTCCTTGCCGCGGACCGGATTGGCGAGACGCCGCGCGACGGCGTCCTGCTCGTCCTTGGTCAGGCGGCGGACGTAGACGCCCGCGGCATCGATCGAGCGCGCGCCGAAGAAGCCCTCGGAGACCGCGTACTCGACCTCGATGATCATGTACGGGTCGTCGCCGATCCACATCAGCTCGTGCTTGCGCGGGATCCCGACCCACGAGCTCAGGGTGAACTTGTCCCGGGACCCGTCGTCGTTGAGGACGACCATCGTGATGCGCTCGGTCGCGGTCATCTAGCTAGCGCACCCTAGCACGGAGCCGTACGGTCGACTCGCCCCGGCCCCGGCAGGTCCCGCGGGCCGTCGACAGGCGCTCACGGGCCTACGCGGCCGGCGGCAGGCCGAGGACCGCGAGCATGTCGTAGCGACCGGGCGGCTTGCCCACCACCCACGCCGCGGCGCGGAGGGCACCGGCAGCGAAGATCGCGCGCGAGGAGGCGCGGTGGCTGATCTCGATCCGCTCGGCAGGGCCGTAGAACGTCGCCGTGTGCTCGCCGATCACGTCGCCGCCGCGCACGCTGGAGACGCCGATCTCGCCACGGGGGCGGGGCCCGACATCGCCGTCGCGCGTGTGGCGCTTGACCGCATCGTAGTCGCTGCCATGCCCCGCGGCGATCGCGCGGCCGATCATGAGGGCGGTGCCCGAGGGCGCGTCGCGCTTGGCGCGATGGTGGGTCTCGACGATCTCGGCATCCCACTCGGTGCCGAGCGCGCGCGCGGCCTGCTGCACGAGGCCGAGGAGCAGGTTCACGCCCAGCGAGAAGTTGGCCGCGACCACGATCGGCGCGACGGCGGCGAGCGCGGCCAGCGCGGCGTCATCCTCGGCGGACAGACCGGTGGTCCCGATCACGGCGGGCTTGTTCAGCGAGCGTGCGACCTCGGCGACGAGGCGCGTGCTGGCCGGCGTGGTGAAGTCGACGTAGACGTCGGAAGCGACGAGGCCCGGCCGGAGCTCGGCCTGCGCGACCAGCCCGGGGATGATCACGTTGCCGAGGCCCGGGGCGCCATCGCGATCGATCGCGGCGGTGATCGTGATCTCGCTGCGGCCCGCCGCGGCATCGATCACGGCACGCCCCATCCGGCCCGAGGGACCGAGGACACAGACGCGAGCGGCCATCAGAGCAGGCTCGCCGTGCGCATCTCGTTCCGCAGCTGCTCGACGAGCCCGGAGGTCGCCGGCACGAGCGGAAGACGGACCTCGGTGGAGCAGCGACCGAGCAGCGAGAGAGCGGCCTTGGTGGGCGCCGGGCTCGGCTCGGCGAACAGCATCACGTTCAGCACGCGGAGCTCGAAGTGGCACTGCTTCGCGCGGTCCCAGTTCCCGGCCTTGACGTGATCCCACATGTCGCTCATCAGCTTCGGGGCGACATTCGAGACCACGGAGATCACACCGCGGCCACCGCATGCGTACAGCGGGAACGTGGTGCCATCGTCGCCGGAGAGGACGGCCAGCCTGTCGCCGACCTTCGCGATCAGCTCGCTGCCGCGCACGAGGTTCCCGGTGGCGTCCTTGATCCCGATGATGTTGTCGAAGTCCGCAAGGCGAACCACGGTCTCGGTGAGCAGATCGCACGCCGTCCGGCTCGGCACGTTGTAGAGGATGATCGGGAGCTTGGTCGACTTCGCGATCGCCTCGAAGTGGCGGAACAGGCCCTCCTGGTTGGGCCGGTTGTAGTACGGCGTCACGTGGAGCAGCGCATCCGCGCCGGCATCCTCGGAGGCCTTGGTCAGCTGCAGCGCCTCGCTGGTGGCGTTCCCACCCGCGCCTGCGACCACGGGGACGCGGCCCTTCGTGGCCTTGACCACCGCCGCGATCACCGCGACGTGCTCCTCGACGTCGAGCGTCGCCGACTCGCCGGTGGTGCCGACGGCGACGATGCCATCGACGCCTTGCTCGATCTGCCAGTCGACCAGCTTCGCGAGGCTCTCGAAGTCGACCTTGCCTCCCTTGAACGGGGTCACGATCGCGGTGAGACAGCCTTCGATGCGGGGGAGCTTCGCCATGGAGTCCTCGGGGTTACGACCTCATACCTTCAACGCGCGGCGCAGGGAAGGCATTCGCGCGGTGAGGATCACTCGGCGTCACACTCCGCCGACCCCGCGATCTGCTTGGCGCGGTCGATCAGCTCGTCGAGCTCGACCAGCGCCTGCTCGCGACCGAGGACCCGGCGGCGGGTGGCGAACTCCACGACGTAGGCCGCCGGCAGGGTCGCGAGGCGCTCGTGGAGATCGGCGTCCGCAGCGAGCAGCGTGCGGAGGACCACGGGATCGAGGCGGTCGACGCGGACGATGTCGTCGAACCGGCCCGGCCGTACCGCCGCCCCCATCAGCTTGCTGACGGAGTTCGCGGAGCCGACCACCACGATGCACGTCCGGCGGGCCATCTCGAGGAACGACAGCAGGGGCGCCGTGACCGCCACGCGATCGAGGTCGTCGAGGATCATCGCCTGAGGTCGGAGCAGCCGGAGCAGCGTCTCGAGGCTGGTCGACAACGACGAGCTGTGGGGGCCGTGCAGCTTCGCCAGCACACCGAGGTCGATGCGCACCGAGGTCAGCCCGAGCTGTTCGATCATCCAGCGGATCGCCACGCTCTTGCCGGTGCCCGGCGGGCCGCCGAGGAGGTAGCTCCGTGACTGCCCCGCTGCGACGAACCGGCGCATCCGGTCGCCGAGCTCGCGCATCTGCGCGGTGGCCACCACGCCCTCCGAGCAGAACGGATCGAGGGCGAGGCCGCTGGTGCCATAGAGGAGCTGCTTGCCACCCAGCCGGCGCCACAGCTTGTCGCCGAGCGCGCGGTAGCCTTCGGTCTGCCGCGCCGCGATCAGGTACGGGCCGTCCGCGATGCCGTTGCCCTCGCCGATCCACGCGAACACCTCGTCACCGATCGTGCCCTTGCAGATGAACGGCGACTGCGGATCTCCATCCCAGTACGCCTCGTCCACCTCGACCGCCGTGACGTACTCGAGGACCAGGCGCCGGAACTCGTCGGGCACCTCGAGCCACTCCTGGCCCGTGACATCGGCGAAGTACTTCCACGGATCGCCGGCCTCGGCGCGTCTTCGCTCGTCGCGGACCGTCAGCGCGAGCCCGATGGCGCGCAGGCCGACCCCGAGCCAATCCAGCGGCGTCGGCTTGTCGCGCAAGGCCATGGCGATCGTGCCGGCGTCACCGGCGATCTTGAGATAGCGGCCCCACTTGTGGTTGCGGGCCTGTCGCTTCGTGCGAGGAGGCATGGTCGGGTTGCAGCGCGAACGGCGCTGCGCGGTACGGGCCGGGACCGCGCGCGCAGATGCGCAAGCGCGTTCCCTCGGGGGTCATTATCGGAATCACGGGTCGGACTGCAAGCCTGGAGTTGGGGACGGTTTCAACTTGAGCAACTTGCGATCGCGAAGCGTGCGAGATCATTCGAACGGGCGTGCGAGGTCGACAGCCGATGGGTGCGCTGGCGAGCTCACCCTCGTTGTCCGGCGCCGGACAGTGGCGACGAGCGTTCGCGTACTTGGCGATCGCAAGTTGCTCAAGTTGAAAGCGTCCCCTAGATCCGGGAGGCGAGGAGCGCCGCGCCATTCCGCAGCGGCAGCTCGATCGTGAACCGCGCGCCCCCGCCCTTGGCGTCCGTGATCGAGATCCGTCCGCCGTGGTCCGAGACGATCCGGTGGACGATCGCGAGGCCGAGGCCCGTGCCGCCCTTGGCGTGCTTGGTCGTGAAGTACGGCGCGAACACCTTGTCCTTGATCTCCGACGGGACGCCCGGGCCGTTGTCTTCGATCACCAGGAACACGCGATCACCGCCATCGCCGAGGCGAGTCGAGATCGAGATCTTGCCGTCCTCGCGCTTGCTGATCGCGTCCCGCGCGTTCTCGATCAGGTTGAGGACGATCTGGTTGATCTGGCCCTTGTCGGCATCGAGCTGGGGGAGGTCGGTCAGCTTGACGTCGATCGGCGCCGCGTCCTGGTACAGCGTCATCGCGGAGCGCACGACCTCGTTGAGGTCGATCCGGCCGAACTCGGGCTTGGGCATCCGCGCGAAGTCGGAGAACTCGGAGACGATGTGCTTGAGGCGGTCGGCCTCCTGGAGCACGGTGGTCGTCGACTCGTCGAGAATCTCGGCGAAGTCCGGGTGCTGCTTCTTCCAGGTCTTCCGCAGCGTATCCATCGCCATCTGGATCGGCGTGAGCGGGTTCTTGATCTCGTGGGCGAGCCGCCGCGCGATCTCCTGCCACGCGGCGATGCGCTCCGCGATCACCAGCCGGTCCTTGGCTGTCTTGAGATCCTCCATCATGAAGTTGAAGGCGGCGGCCACGGCACCGATCTCGTCCTTGCTGCGCACGGGCACCCGGTGATCCAGATCGCCCCGCGCGGCGGCGAGCGAGCCCTCGACGAGCTTCTCGAGATCCCGCGCCGTCTGCCGCGCCACGAGGAGCCCGATCAGCACCACCGCCCCCAGCGCCCCCAGCGCGAGCAGCGCCGAGACCAGCGTGATGTTGCGGAGTACTTGCGGCAGATCGCCGTCGGAGACCGCCACCTCGATCATCGCGACGGGCTTGCCGTCGGGTCCGAGCAGCGGCACCGTGATCGGTGGGTCCTTCGCGATCTTCGCCCAGTCCTTGCTCGGTGGGAGCACGAGCTGTCCCTTGACGTCCACCACCCGCGCATCGACACGCCCCGGCCTCCGGATCCCCGCGAGCAGCTTGTCGGTGACCCGCCGTCCCGCCGACAGCGCCACCGTGAACCCATCCTTGCGCGACAGGTGCGAGGACTCGGCGACCAGCACGGTCTCCACGGTGGGCCCGGTGCGGATCTGCGCGTTGACGAAGTACGAGGTGCCGCTGGTCTTGATCGCCCGATCACGGACCGTGGGGTTCACGTCATCGGTAGCGTCGCGATAGTGCGGCGTGATCAGCACGTGATCATCGGGCCCCGTGACGGTCAGCACCTGCAGCGACAGCCCGCGCATCACCTGCCCTGCCTGCTCGCGCAAGCTCTTCAGCAGCTTCCCATCCCCGAGCGTGCCCTTCGCGAGTTCGCCGAGCAGCACCCCGACGAACGGGTGCCCATTGTCGGCGAGCGAACCAACGGCCTCGTTGACCTCGCTCGACAGCGTGTCCAGCTCGCGGTGGATCGCCAGCTCCGCGGTGCGTCGATCCTCCTCGTAGCCGGCACGCGAGCTCGAGGCGATCACGGTCCGCGTCACGATCGCGGCGACCGAGATCGGGACGAGGGCGGCCAGCGCCAGCGAGAGCGTGAACCGACCGCGGAGCTTCACGGCTTGCCGCCCTTGGGCGCACGACCCGGATCGCCATGGAGGAACATCTCCGCATAGCTCGGCCGCCCGGACGCATCGAAGCCCAGGCCGCGCACGTCGGTGCGGTGCCAGAGCCGGACCGCGCGGAACATCAGCGGCACGATCGGCAAGCGCTCGGCGAACGCCTTCTGTGCGGCCGCGTTGTCGACCGTACCCGCGGACAGCCGCTGCTCGGCCCAGGTGTCAGCCCCTGCCGCAAACGCGGCGCCCCACCACGCATTCGCGGCATTGACCGGCGCTGCGAGCTGACCGATCCACAGATCGCAGTCACCCTTCTTCACGCGGTCGCGCAGGGTCGCGGCAGGCACCGCCGTGATCACGCTCGCGATCGAGAGCTTGGTCAGCGCGTGCGCCGTCCGCTCGGCGAGCTCGCGATCGTCGGGGCGCGTGTCCTCGATCAGGATCTCGAGCTTGAGGCCGGCGAGCCGATCCGGCCCGAGCGCCTTGACCCGAGTCGCGGCATCCGCCAGCGCACGCTTGGCTCCCACGAGGTCATCGATCTTCCCGGCAGCATCGAGCATCGGCCCTCCCGCCTCCACCGGCAGCGGTGTCCGCGACGGTGACACGCGCTCGCCCGAGGTCACCGAGCTCAAGGCTCCGCGTGCGAGCGCCAGATCGAGCGCCCGCCGAAACGAGCGGTCCGCCATCACGTCGAGATGCACGCGACCGAAGCCCACGAACACCAGCAGCGCCGCCGGACCTTCGACATCATCCGCCCGGAACTTCGGCTGGACTCCCGTAAACACGGCCACCCCTCGCGACGACAGCTGCGCATCGCCCTTCTCGAACTGCCGCGCCTCGCCATCGGGCGTGTCGTACCAGCGCAACGTCAGCTGATCGAGGTACGGCCGCCCTGCGAAGTGGCTGTCGAACGCCTTGAGCACGATCCGGCCCTTCCGGTCCCAGCTCTCGACGAGGAACGGCCCCGAGCCGATCGGACGGTCGGCCTGCGCTTTACCTCCTCGGGTGATCGCGGTCGCCGGGAGGGCCAGCAATCGCGCGACATCGGTGGGGCTCGCGACGGTGGTCAGCTCGATCCCCTCGGAGGTCACCCCGATCGCGGCGATCCCCGCGAGGGTCCAGCGCGACGGCGTGGTCCGCACGCGCTCCAGCGAGGCCACCACATCGGCCGCGGCGAGCGTGCTTCCATCGTGGAACTTCACGCCCTTGCGCAGCGCGATCTGGAGCTTGCCGCCGTTCACCACCGGCATGCCGACGGCGAGGTGGGCCTGCGGAATCCCGGCTGGCCCGATCCGGTACAGCGTATCGAACACGAGATCGATCGTCGTCAGCTCGGCGTGGGTCTGCGCGAGCGGAGGATCGAGCGTCACCGGTGCTCCGAGCAGCGAGCCCTCGAGGGCGCCCCCGTAGCGTGGCCGGCTCTCCCTGGGCCACGGTCGCGAGCGAGACCACCGCCCCGAGCGAGACGATCGCGAGCAGCATCGACCCGCGCGAGATCAATCGAGCCTCCACAGATCGACGCGCGTGGCGCCCGCGAGCCGCACGGCCGCGATCACCTCGACGACACCATCGCCATCACCATCACCGACGGCGATCCCGGCGACGCCCCCGTTGAAGGTGCGCCGGAACAGGCCCTTCTTCTCGTCGCCACCGAGCGTGATCACCTTGATCGCATCGGGATCCCCCGGAGCGCCCGCCCCCGAGACGATCGCCTCCGGCTTGCCATCGCGATCGACGTCCGCGATCTCGAACGCCGAGCCGTAGTCCTTGAGATCGTACTTGGCCACGGGCAAGCAGCCCCCGGTGAGCCCGCAGCGCGAGACGCTGACCTCGAGACGGGTGTTCGTCAGCTGCGCGCGTACGTGCAGCGGCGCCCCCATCGGATCGAGCATCTCGGTGCAGCGCACGCCATAGATCGGCTGCGCCGGGTCTCCGAAATGGTTGCGGCCCACCGCGCGCACGAGCCGCTCTCCCGGGCACACCAAAGCGCCCTGCGCCCCCGGTTGCGCGACCAGCTTGCCGCCCTGCCAGGTCACTCGGAGCTCCGCGTCCCACGCGGACGAGCTCGCGACCAGCTCGCCCTTGTCGAGCGCGATCGTCCCGACCGGATCGCGGGAGGCGATCGCGGCGGCGTCCCCGCTGAACGCCACCCGCCCGAGCTCCGCAACCTTCCGGTTCGCGAGCCCGATCGCGATCACCTCACGGGGCGTCACGGCATAGAGCTCGGCCTTGCCGTCGTGATCGAGGTCCACCGAGGTCAACGCGAGCAGCGGCGCCGCGAGATCGAGCGACCCGAGCCTGACCGCCTTCCACACCGGCTTGACCGGCACGGGCGGCACCAGCTTGGGCGCGCGCGCCGAGATCACCTCGTCGACGCTGTGCTGTGCCGCGCTCGCGAGCCGCGCGAAGTAGTCATCCGCGCCACCAGCCTCCGCCGTGGACGCGACCAGCCCGAGCGCACCCAGCACCAGCAGGGCCAACGGAGCTCGGACCATCAGTCGTTGTACTCGCCGGTGACGACGTTCCCCTCGGTGACATCGCCGGGCATCGCCGCGGTCTCCGTCGGAGCGGTGCCCTCCACGAACACCTCGGTCCGCGACGTACCCTTCGGCGCACCCTCGGGTGCGAGGAGCCCGGTCGCGAGATCGATCGCGACCTCGACGACGTGCGCGGGCTTCGGGAACGTCTTCGCGGGCAGCGACATCGACTTGGCGATCTCGACGAACACCGGCACGGCCGTGGTGCCACCCGTCTCGCCGTGGCCCATCGGCCGGTTGTCGTCATTCCCCAGCCACACCCCGATCGCATAGTCGGGCGTCAGCCCGATGAACCAGGTGTCGCGCGCATCGTTCGACGTCCCGGTCTTGCCCGCGATCGGGATCTTGAGCGCCGAGGCGAGGTGACCCGTGCCCTCGGTGACCACGCTTCGCATCATGTCCACGACGACATAGGCGACCTCGGGCCGCAGCACCTGCTCGCCCTTCGACGGCGGCGTCAGCACGCCATCGATCGCATCGATGAACTTCGGCGGTGCCGCGATCCCTCCGGCCGCGAGCGTGGCGACCGCGTTCGTCATCTCGAGCGGGGTGACCTCGCCGGAGCCGAGCGCGAGCGACATCTCGTGCGGCAACGCGCTCTGGATGCCCATCTTGTTCGCGAACGCCGCCACCGCCTCGGGCTTCATGTCGTAGGTCACGCGGATCGCGACCGTGTTGATCGATTTGGCGAGCGCGTGGCGCAGCAGCACCGGCCCTTCGAACTTCCCCGTCTCGTAGTTCTTCGGCTTCCACAGATCGAACACCTCGGGGGCATCGTTGACCTTGCTCGCCGCCGTGTACTTCCCCGAATCGATCGCGGTCGCGTAGACGAACGGCTTGAACGAGCTGCCCGGCTGCCGCTTCGCCATGGTGGCGCGATTGAACCCACCGGCCTTGGACGCATAGCCACCGACCAGCGCGCGGACCTTCCGCGTCTTGAGATCGATGATCACGATCGCGCCCTGCGAGGGGGGGATGAACCCCACGTGGTGCTTGGCGTGCTTGGGCCCGGCCGAGACCTTCGCAGGCTTCGCGGGCGTGGGATCCTCTTCATCGCCGGTGGCCGCCGCGACCAGCTCGGCCTGCGCCACGGTGACCTCGACGACATCGCCCGGCTTGAACCGCTCGCTCGGCTTCTTGATCGCGCCGTCTTCCCCCGGCGGGTTGAACCGCGCGTCGTCGGCACCGCCGAGGACGAGCGAGGCCTTCCAGTCACCGAGATCGACCACCACCTCCTGATCGTCATCGAACACCTCGGTGACGACGGCCTCGTAGATCTCCTTGGCCTTGGGGCCACCGGTGGGGAGCTTCTTCGCGAGCGCCGCGATCGTGGACTCGATCTTGTCCGCCTTCAGCGAGCGGATCGGCCGCCCCACGCCGTGCCGCTTGTCCACGCCCCGCAGACCGTTCTGCAGCGCCTTCTGCGCCGCCGCCTGGAGGCTCGGATCGAGCGTGGTGCGGACCTTCGCGCCGAGCGTGTCGAGGGCCGCCTCGCCCTTCTCCGCGACGAGCTCCTTCTTCGCGAGCTCCACCCACTCCGGTGCACTGCCGAGCTCGGGGAACGGACTGTCGACGATCTTGATCGGCGCGTCGATCCACTTCTGCGCCTCGGCCTGCGTGAGCTTGCCCATCCCGACGAGCTGGTTCAGCACGTAGGTCTGGCGCTCCTTCGCGCGCTTGGGGTTGATCCGCGGCGAGATGTTGTTCGGCGATTGCGGCAGGCCTGCGATCAGCGCGGCCTCTCCGGGGTTGAGCTGCCCGACGTCCTTGCCGAAGTAGAACCGCGACGCCTCCTGCACGCCGTACCGGCCGTGACCGAAGAAGATCTGGTTGACGTAGAGGGTCATGATCTCCTCCTTGGTCAGCGACTTCTCGAGCCGGCGGGCCAGGATGATCTCCTGGATCTTGCGCTTGAACGTGCGCTCCGGCGTGAGCAGGAACGTCTTCACCACCTGCTGGGTGATCGTGGAGGCGCCCTGCTTCGAGCGGCCACCGGCGCGGATGTTCATGACGAACGCGCGGAACATGCCCCAGTAGTCGACGCCGCCGTGGGTCCAGAACTTGTTGTCCTCTGCGGCCACGAACGAGTCGATCAGGATCTGCGGGACCTTCTCGTACGGGACGTAGCTGCGACGCTCCGTGTAGATCTCGCCGATCCGGTGATCGTTCGCATCGAGGATCTGGGTGACCTGCTTGGGGTGGTAGTCACCTAGCTTCGAGTAGTCGGGGAGGTTCGGATCGCGCCCGTACATCCAGAACACGAACGCGACCGTGGCCACGAGGAGCAGCAGGCCCGAGAACGAGAGGATCGCGAGCCACTTGAGCACCGTGACCCAGCGCTTGCGCGGCGGCTTGGGCGGCTTGCCTCCACCCTTCTTGGCGAGCTTGGCCTTGGCCTGCGGAGGCTTGTTCGCCTTGGTCGGCGCACTGGCCGGCGGCTGCTGCTGGGGAGGCGGGTTCCACATCCTGATCGTCTGGCCCGGAGGCATGCCCCCAGGTGTGCAAAGGGGAGACCGCGGCGGCTCCCTGGATTCCTGGATTCTCCCCCGGTTGGGTCCGCTTTGCCACACGCCACGTGTCCGTCGAGACACGGACGTACGCGTGGGACTTACGCAAGTGTTCGTTCGAGGATCCCGACGGCGCCGCGGATCTTCAGTGCGAACCACCGGGCTCGCAGAAGCGCCTTCAGCTGCGGTGGGAGATCGCCCGAGGCGCCGAGCAGGGCGCGCCGCCGGGTCGCGAGCCGGCTCATCGCCAGCGCGACCGTCACGCTCAGGTTGAAGCTCTCGGTGAACCCGAACATCGGCACCCCGAGCGCGCCGTCACACGCGGCCACGGTCGCGTCGCGAAGCCCGTCGTGCTCGTTGCCGAACGCCACCGCGAGCGGCGCGCTCACATCGACGTCCTCGATCGAGAACGGTGCGCCCGGCAGCGTGGCGTAGACCTTGAAGCCGCGCCCCTGGAGCGTCTTCACGGCGGCCACGGGATCCTTCCAGCGGACGAGATCGATCCACTTGTGGGCGCCTCGCGTGACCCCTCCCGTGGCGCTGAACCGCTCCCCGGGCTCGATCACGTGGAGCTGGTGAAGCCCGATCGCTTCCGTGGTCCGGATCGTCGCAGCCGCATTGCGCGGATCGTAGGTGTCCTCGACCATCGTCACGACGGAGGTGAGGCGGTTGGCGAGCACGGTGTCGATCCGCGCCACACGCTCCGAGGTCAGCATCGGGAGCAGGGCGGCGCAGACGGTCTCGGCGCCGTAGCGCTCGATGACCCGGTCGATTGCGTCGGGCACGGCGAACACGATACCGTGACTGCACGTGATCGAGGGGGCACCGGGGCGCTTCGTGGGCGACCGCTACCACATCGTCCGCGAGCTTGGCCGCGGTGGGATGGGTGTCGTGTACCTCGGTCGCGACCTCCGGCTGGACATGGACGTCGCGATCAAGTTCCGCGGCGCGATCCACTCCGACGCCACCCTCTGGCTCAAGCGCGAGTTCCGCTCCGTGGCGTCGCTCAGGCACCCGAACCTCGTCGAGCTCTACGAGCTCGTGGCCCACGACGCGTCGTGCTACTTCACGATGGAGTACCTGCCCGGGATCGATCCGCGCCGGTGGGTCGAGCGCCCCCGGATCGGGATCGCGAGCGTCCCGCCCGATCCACGCGCCACGGATCAGACCACCCGGAGTGCGCCACCGCTCCAGGAGGCACACACCGAGATGACGCCGAGCCCCCACGGCGCGGCCCCGGCGCCGGTCACCGTGCGTGGCACCGCCCTGGTCGACTTCACCCGGGTGCGCACGGTGATCGCACAGCTCGCGGAGGGGCTCGCCTTCCTCCACGCCCGCGGCGTGATCCATCGGGACGTCAAGCCGTCGAATGCGATCGTCGTCGATGGCAGCGTCAAGCTCCTCGATTTCGGCCTCGCCCTCGAGCGCAAGCGCCAGGACGAGGACCTCGCACGAGAGACCCGGATCGTCGGCACCGCCGCGTACCTCGCACCCGAGTACGTCGAGCGCCTCGTGGTCAGCCCGCAGATCGATGTCTACGCACTCGGCGTCCTCGCCTTCGAGCTGTGCACCGGTTCGCCCCCGTTCGGCGGCACGATGCACGTGCTGTCGCGACTGCGAAAGAGCCTCAAGATCCCGCGGGCGAGCGAGGCGAACGCGGAGGTCCCACCCGATCTCGATGCGCTGATCGCCGCGATGCTGTCCCCCGACCCCGCGGACCGACCGGCGGCGCTCGACGTCGCGGTGCGGCTGTCGGGGAACCTGTCGCAGCCTCGGCCCGCGCGGCGCGAGCTCTCGTTCATCGGGCGCGAGGCCGAGGTCGAGCGGCTCGCCGCGCGGATCGCGGATCCCACGCCGCGCGGCCGGCTGATGCTGATC
This sequence comes from Myxococcales bacterium, assembly GCA_016720595.1. GTDB lineage: Bacteria > Myxococcota_A > Polyangia > Haliangiales > Haliangiaceae > JABFXX01. The sequence continues at coordinate 517,256 of JADKKI010000001.1, read as the reverse complement.
ACCGGCCCTTCGGGCGCAGGCAAGACCACGCTGATCGACGAGGTCGTCGGCCGCGCGCGCACGCCGGAGCTGCTCAACTGGCGAGGGCGATGCCACGAGCGAGAGCGCGTCCCGTACCGCGCGTTCGATTCGATCATCGATGACCTCGCCACGGAGCTGGCTGGTGATCCTCGGCTCGCGAAGGAGATCGAGCACGCCGCCGCCCTCGCGCGGGTGTTCCCCGTCCTCGCACCGTTGATCGATCCCGTGCTCGGCGACGAACCCGCCGCGGCCGACCTCCGGGTGGAGCGCGAACGCGCCCTCCTCGCGTTGGTCCAGATGGTGCGCCAGCTGATGACCGCCCCGCGCGCGGTCGTCGTGATCGACGATCTGCACTGGGCCGATGACGACAGCCTCGAGCTCCTGGCCCTGCTGGTCGACAAGATCGAACGGCCTCTGACGGTGGTCGCCTCGTGGACCACGCAGGGTGCCGCGCCCGCACGCCAGGCGCTGCTCGACAAGCTCGGCGGAGCCGCCGAGGTGGTCGATGTCCCGACGATGACCGATGCGGAGGTCCTCCGGGTGATCGCGGAGCTCGCCCCGCGCGCCCCCACCGAGAGGCTCGCCGCCGCCGCACGCCTCGCCGCAGGGAGCCCGTACCTCGCCGAGCTGATCGGTCGCGAGCTCGGTGAGGCCGACGTCGCCGACCCTCACGACGCAGAGCTCCGCCGCCTCGATCGCCTGACGCCGCCCGAGCGCACGGTCGCCGAGATCACGGCGCTCGCCGGTGGTACGGCGAGCTTCGAGCAGCTGCGCGCGCTCGCCGAGCTCCCCTCGGGCAGGCTGCAGTCGGTGCTCCGCGGCCTCGAGGACGCACGCATCGTCCGCGCCACCCCCGCGGTCTCCGGAGATCCGGTCTACGTGTTCTATCACCAGCGGCTGCGCGAGACCGCGTTCGCCGCGATGCCGGGCGAGGCACGCCGCGCGCTGCACCAGCGGTTCGCGGGCTGGTTCGAGGCGACGACCTCCGACGCCGGTCAGCTCGCGTATCACTGGCACGAGGCCGGCAACCCGACGCGCGCTGCGCACTGGGCGATCGTCGCTGGCGAGGCCGCGCAGGCCCAGCTCGCATGGGGCGTAGCCTCGGCGTGGTTCGCGCGCGCGCTCACCCTCGGCACCGACACGCCCCTGGTCCGCGGCCAGCTCGCGGAGTGCCTGTTCCTCGGCGGCAAGCTCGCCGCCGCAGCCGAGGAGTTCTTGACCCTCGCACGCACGGATCGCGAGGGCGATCGCTGGCGCGTTCGCGCGGCCGAGGCGTACCTCAAGCTCGGCGAGCTCGACCGCGGGCTCGGCCTCCTCGACGAGGTGCTCGCGCGCCGGGGGGTGCACCGCGCCAAGAACCGCGTCACCTCCGTGGTGCGCGCGGTGAGCGTGGCCGCGCACTGGATGTCGCCGCTCCCGGTCAAGCAACGCAGGGTCGACGACGTGCTGGCGTCGGCGTACCGCGTGATCGCGAGCTTTCTGTCCACGCCGTATCCGATCGAGTCCCTCGAGTACGTGCTCCGCGGCGTGGCCCTCGCCGAGGCGAGCGGGGATCGGGCAGCGCACGCGATGGGGATGGCGATGCTCGCGGCCTACGTCGCGACCGGATCGCTCGGCCGGTTCGGCGATCGCGCGATCGCGAACGCGCAACAGCTCTCCGCGCAGAGCGGCGCCCCGTACCCGCGGATGGTGGCCGCCGGCGCGAGCGGCATGCTCGCCACCCTGCGCGGCAACTGGGAGGGCATGCGGTCGGCGCACACCGAGGCAGAGAGCGTCTGCAAGCGCCTCGGCCTCGAGCGTTCGTGGGAGGCCTCGTTCCTGCGCACGTACTGGGCGCTCGGCGAGCTCTATGCTGGCGAGGCCCCGCGCGCCGGCGAGCTGCTCGCGGGGCTCACGGATACGAGCGAGGATCTATGGACGCGGGCGATGCTCGGATCGTGCCGCGGCCGTGTGCTCGTCCTCGCGGGGGACCTGCCGGCCGCGCGCCTGGTCGCCGAGCAGCTCGCGCGCGCACCCGCGGCGCGCCAGGGCATGTCCTCGATCTACCGTCAGGTGTTCCTCGGCGAGCTGGCCCTCGCGGAGCGGGACTGGTCACGCGCGCGCCTCGTCGGGAACGAGCTGGCGCGATCCGCGCGCGCACAGTGGCTCTCGACGATGCCCGCGATCTCCGCGATGGTCGACGTGATCACGGCGACCGCCGATCTCGGGCTCGCGGTCGCAGGCGATCGTTCGGCCGCCCACAGCGCCCTCGCCACCGCGAAGCGCCTCTACCGGCGCGGGAGCTCCTCGTTCTATGCGGCCACCGCCCTGCGGATCTGGGGGCAAGCGGAGGCGCTGCTCGGGGATCACGATGCGAGCCGCGCCACGCTCGGACGCGCCGCGGCGGTTGCGGCGCAGCGCGGCGGCAAGGTGGATCGTCTGGCGATCAGCGCGCTGACCGGTGCGCGGATCGAGCCCGGTCCGCTCGGATCGGCGGTGGCCTGGAGTACCGGGGGGGTGATCGAGGCATGAGCGTTGGAGTGAGAACATGGCAAAGACGGTGATCATCATCGGTGGCGGCGTCGGCGGCATGACCGTCGCGCACGAGCTCGCAGAGCGTGGCTATCTCGTGCACCTCTACGACGCCCGCCCCACGTGGGGTGGCAAGGCACGCAGCCAGCCGGTCCCCGGCTCGGGCTCCGGCGGCCGCATGGATCTACCCGGCGAGCATGGCTTCCGGTTCTATCCGCGGTTCTACACGCACGTCATCGACACGATGAAGCGGATCCCGAGCCCGGCGGGTGGGCACGTCGTCGATCAGCTCCGGCCGACCACGGAGAGCTCGATCGCGCTCGTCGATCGAGGGACCTGGTACCGGTTCTATCGCCGCGCGATGACCCGACCGTTCGAGGTGATCGGCGCCCTCGAGCTGTTCTTCCAGGAGCTCGACTTCGACGAGCAGGACATCGCCCTGTTCACGGCGAAGATCCTCGAGTTCCTGACGTCGAGTAACGAGCGACGGTTCGGCCAGTACGAGTACATGTCGTGGTGGGAGTTCCTCGAGGGTGATCTCTACTCCGAGAACTTCCAGCGCCAGCTGCGGGCGGTGCCGCGGACGATGGTCGCCATGGATCCGCGTCGCGGCTCGGCCCGCACCGTCGGTGGGATCTCGATGCAGCTGATCCTCGACTTCGCCAGCACCGGCGTCACCAACGACCGCACGATGGGCGGGCCGACCTCCGAGATGTGGATCGATCCGTGGACCACGCACCTGACCTCGCTCGGGGTGAACCTGCACACCGGCCTCACCGCGACCGGGATCGATGTCGCCGCCGGCAAGATCAGCGCGGTCCACCTGTCCGATGGCAGCACGGTCACCGGCGATCACTACGTGCTCTCCGTGCCGATCGACGTCGCGATCGGCCTGATCACGCCGGCGATGGGCGCGCTCGATCCCGCCCTCGAGAAGCTGCGCCTCGCCAACCCGGATGATCTGGTGTCGTGGATGGTGGGGATCCAGTACTTCCTCTACGAGGACGTGCCACTCGTTCGTGGTCATACGTTCTATCCCGACTCGCCCTGGGCGCTGACCACGATCAGCCAGCCGCAGTTCTGGCGCGACCTCGGTATCTTCCGCACGCGCTACGGCGCCGGCGACGTCGGCGGCGTGATCTCCGTCGATGTCTCGGACTGGGACACGCCGGGCGTGTTCATCACCAAGCCGGCGAAGCAGTGCACGCCCGCCGAGATTGCCCAGGAGATCTGGGGGCAGCTCAAGGCCGCGCTCAACGGAACCGCGCCCGGCGAGGAGACCCTGACCGACGCGATGCTGCACTCGTGGCACCTCGACGACGACCTCGATTTCTCCTCGGGCGTCCCGCCGCAGAACAACGCGCGACTGCTCGTCCACCCTCCGGGCTCGTACGACGTGCGCCCGGTGGCGGCGACCCAGATCCCGAACCTCGTGATCGCCGCCGACTTCGTGCGCACCAGCACCGATCTCGCCTCGATGGAGGGCGCGAACGAGGCAGCACGAACGGCGGCCAACGCGATCCTCGACCGCGACGGCTCGGCTGCCCCGCGTGCACAGCTGTGGCCGCTGAAGGAGCCCGAGGAGTTCCGCTACGCGAAGGCCCTGGATCGCTGGCTGTTCAAGCACGGGCGTCGCCATGCGTTCGAGCTTCTCGGTATCCGCAACGCGGCGCGCGCCGCGGCCTGGCTGCGGCGCCTCGAGCGGCTCGCGGGCTTCGCGCGCGTCGACGATTGGTTCGACGAGCGGTTCCGGGTGTCCCGGATCGCGCGCCGCATCCTCGGGCTGCTCGGCTTGACCTGAGCCCTTCAGTCGCTGGTCGCGCCGAACCACGCGGTGACGCTCCACCGCGCCGCCGGCTGCATCGCATCGGTGTCGTACATCCGCGCGATCTGCAGGGCGCTCGACAGCCGCCGTGCCCACACCACGCGGAGCTCGCCCGCTCCAGCGACGTGCTCCGCGGTCGCCGCCGCCCACCCGCCGGCCTGTAGCCAGCGCCCCATCGGCGCACCCGCCGACACCGCACCCAGCACGCCGTGCCCGGGTCGAGCCCGCGCGCTCGCGGTGATCCAGCCCGCGGGGAAGGCGACGCTCGCCGATGCGCCGACACCCACGCCGGCCTCCGCGTACCGCCACAGGTCCGCGCGCTCGAGGCGGTAGAGCGGCCCGAACGCGCCACCCACCGAGCCGGTGCCCGCGCGCAGATCCGTCCGAAGCTGGAGGCGTGCGCCTCCGCGAGCCCGCTCCACCTCCGCGAACACGAGGGCGCTCGCGCCGAACCCCGGCTCGAGGACGAGGCCCGCACCCGCCTCGTCGCGCGCGCCGTCCCGACGCCAGGTCCGCGCGAGCGCGAGCTCGGTGACGCCGTGTGTCCCGTCCGCGGCGGTCGGATCGACGGCGGCCGCGGCGCGCACCGCCCACCGCGGGGTCAGCCGGGCCGTGGCCGCACCGCCGACGAGCGAGGGCTCGAGGACATCGTCGGCCTCGAGAGCGAGCACGAAGTTGCGGGACACGGCGCTGGTCCGCACCCCGGTCCGAGGATGATCGTCGAGCGCAGCGCGATGACCGTCGGCCACGTGCGCGAGCTGCGCCGGCGCCAGCGCTCCCGCGGCGAGCCCCACGGCCCCGCCAGGCGAGTGCAGCTCGAGCAGGCGGATCACCGTGACTGCATCGGAGGGCGCGTCCCAGTCACTCGCGCGGAACCGCCCATCGAGCCACACGCCCCGCGCTCCGAGGCCGAGCCGCGCGCCGCGCCACTGCGCGTCGAGCGAGAGCTCGAGGGCTCCATAGGTGGCAGTCCCCTGCCCGCCAGCTCCCACGGCGGCAGCCACATTCAGGCCATCGCCCGCATCGTCGGCACGCGCCGGCCGGCCGACTGCGGCCCCCCCGGCGGCGACGATCAGGACGAGGGCGACACGCACGCCGAAATGGTCGCGCGCAGGTGCAGACGGGACAACTTCCCGACCCCGACCGACGGTCAGCGAGTGGCGGAGGCCACGGGCGCCGGGTTCGCAGGCGCCTTGGCCGCAGCCGCGCGCTCCGCGTTGGCCCGGCGCACGAGGCGCAGCATCCCGAGCCCCGTCACGGTGGCCAGGAGCACGCCGACACCGAGCAGGCGCCAGCGGTAGGCCCCGCCGACGGCCGGCCGGGTCGAGGTCCAGAACCCCGACGGCCGGGTGTAGATCACCTCGTGGGTGGTCGGCGGATCCGCGCTCGCGGGCGCTGCGGACAGACCCGCGAGGGCCAGGCCGACGACCACGACGACCAGACGGAGGGACCGCATGCGGACCCTATACCACGGTCCCGCAGGGTCACGACGTGCGGCGTGGTGCCGCGCACGGCTCAGTGCGAGAGGTCGTAGTCGGAGTCGTAGTACAGGCGATCGTCCGAGGTCTTCCACACGTTGTCGGCACCCGGGTTCGCGTAGCCCTTGGTGTCCGTGCGGTTGCCGCTCTGATCGTAGGTGTCGGTGACGTAGTTGCCGATCACGTCATCCGAGGTGTTGTACACGTTGTCCGGGCCCGCACCGTTGAAGTACGTGGCCGATGTCCGCAGCTTGTTCGCCGCGTAGGTGAACGCCTGGCGGTAGTTCACGATGTCATCGGCGGTGAAGAACAGGCCGTCCGGACCCGCGGCGTACCCGGAGAACCCAGTCTGCAGGCCGTTGCCGTCGACCTCGTAGACGTAGCGGTAGTTGAAGACGTCATCCGCCGTTCCCCACAGCATGTCCGGCCCCTTGTTGCTGCAGCCGCGATAGCCGGTCGGTGCGTCGTTCGCATCGAACGTGTACTCGGTGTAGCTGGTCTGGACGTCATCGCTGGTGTTCGGGATCTGGTCGGGCCCGGTCTGGAAGTTCGAGTACTTCGTGGCGTTCCCGGTCGCGCTCAGCGTGACATCGCTGTAGCTACCGGACTTGTCGTCGGCGGTCTTCCAGATCCCGTCGGTGCCCGCGTTGTTGTAGTAGACGTTGCGATAGCCGGTGGCCGTATAGGTCGTCGCGGACCACGACGACAGCACGTCGTCTGCCGTGCCCCACATCGCGTCCGGACCGGCGGCCGTGGCCGAGGTCTGCTCGGTCTGCCGTCCCATGCTGTCGTAGGCGTACTTGTAGAGGTTCGAGATCTGATCGTCGTTGGTGTTCCAGATCGTGTCCGGACCCGCGGTGAAGTAGCGGTTCTCGAGAATGTCTCCGTTGGCCGAGTAGACGTAGTCATAGCGGCTCGTGACCGGATCGTCGGCGTTGAGCCAGATCGTGTCGGGGCCCGCAGAGCCGTGATAGAGGTACTTGCTGAGGAAGCCGTTCGCGTCGAGCGTGTAGCCGGTCCACCCCGACACGACGCCGGTGGAGCTGTTGTAGCTGACCTGCCGGGTCTGCGCGTTGATCGAGGTGAGGAACGCGAGATCGTCGCCGGCGAACGCGTTGCCAGCCACGTCCTTGATCGTCGCACCGAGATGGATCTGGTAGCGCTGCGACACGTTCAGCGGCAGCTGCGGCGTGAACGTGATCGTGTGCGTCGCGTCGTCGTAGGCGACGGTCCCACGGACGGTGCGGAGTGCCGTGCCGTACTGCAGGTACGTGACCTTCACGGCCTCGGCGTTGACCGTCGCGGGATCGAGCGACTCGCTCATCACGAACGTGAGGTTGCCGAGGATGCCGACCTTGGTCCCTGCATCCGCGGGCGTTGATGACACCAGCGTGGGTGCTGTGGTGTCGGGCGGCGGCGGCGGCATGTCATCGCCCGCCATCGGATCCGTGACGGAGCCGCACGCCCCAGCTACCGTCAGACCAACCAGAACGATCGTATTGCGTAGGCTCATCGGATCAATGATACGCCGGAGCCACCCAGGTCGCGCCCTTTCGGACGTGATCCGCGTCATGCCACGGGTCTCCGCCGTCATCCCACCATGTAGGGCATTCAGCGGCGAAGTGGATTCGTCGAGCGGGCGTTCTTGATCGCCTTGGTCGTCCGCTTCATGCAGTCCTCCTCGGACTCGCTGTCGTCCTTGGCGAACAGCAGCGGCGTGGCCATCGCCTGGTCGTACTCGACCTGGGTCAGGCGGTCCCGCTTCAACATGATCGCGAGGATCCGCTGGATCTTACCGGTGGTCCATTTGTTCAGGGTCCCGGCGCAGTACTGCTTGTAGCGCTCCTTGGGGGACGGGAGGATCGTGGAGAAGAACGCTGCCTCCACGGGAGTCAGGTCCTTGGGCGCCTTGGAGAAGAAGTGCCAGCTCGCCGGGCCGATCCCGTAGAGCCCGGGGCCGTACTCGATCACGTTGAGATAGATCTCCATGATCCGATCCTTGGTCAGCGTGTTCTCCACGTGCCAGGTGAGGAACAGCTCCTGGAGCTTCCGCGCCAAGGTCTTCTCCCGGTAGAGCAGCACGTTCTTCACGAACTGCATCGTGATCGACGACGCACCGAACCGGAACGCGCCGGCCTTGAGGTTATGGACGAGCGCGCTCTTGAACTCGCTGACGATGAACCCGTGGTGCTGATAGAACGCCGAGTCCTCGGTGCTCATGATCGACTTGATGAGGTACGGCGAGATCTGGTCGATCGGCACGAAGTCCGGGTTCGATTCGCCGACCACGAACGACGTCCACTGCCCCTTCTCGACCTCGACGTAGTGCTCGAACTCGGACTTCAGACGCTTCGGCGAGTCCGCCGGCTCGTCCATCACCTTGCAGTGACGGATCCCCACGTGACCCTCGAGCTTGGTCGCGTCGAGGTTCGCCCAGTCGATGTCGAGCTCGACGTCGGTGTCGAACATGCCCTTCAGCCGATAACCGGCGAGGTACGGGGCCATCTCCGATGGGATCGCGTTCAGCACGCGCTGACAATCGATCGAAGGGATCACCAGCCGTCCTTCGAGCGACGTGATCCCCGCGGGGCCTCGTCGCGCGATCGGCTTGCCGGTCTCCGGATCGATCGTGTCCTCGCCCGTCGGTGGCTTGACCCGCGTGACGCTGCCGGTCAGTGAGAACGGCACGTCACGCACGATGAAGTCCCCGCGCGACAGGTCGAGCTTCTTGGTGGCGCGATCGAACTTGCCCTCGATCTGCGCCGACAGATCCAGATCGTGGACCTCCTTGTCGGCGATCAGCGGATGACCGACGTTGAGCCCGCGGAGCGTGAACGAGCCCGCGAACCTTCCGCCATTGCGATCGCCCTCGACGTGGAGGCTGGTGTCGACCGACGTCGTGGCGTAGTCGACCACCGGGGATTGCTCCAGCAGGGGTGCGAGCTTGTCGAGCTGGAACTTGGCCGCGACCAGATCCACCGACAACGTCTGTGCGACGACGTTGACGCCGCCCTTCGCGGTCCACAGCTGCCCCGGGACCCCACCATAGCCGCCCGCGAGATCGAGCGTGTACTCGCCGGGCTTGGCGGGATTCGCCATCACGGTGCCGCCGATCCCGGACAGCGCGAGCTTGGGCCACACCGCGAGCTCGCCACCTTCGATCTTGATCGTCGGCGGCTCCCCGGTGCGCTTGATCACCTCGACCAGGTTCGCCGTCGCCTTCGGCGCATTGAGCGTGGTGGCCGAGACCTGGCGTGCGCGCGCGATCAGCTCGCCCGGCCGCCAGGTGGCGCTGCCATCCGCGACGAGGCCGGTCGCGCCGGTGATCGTGTCATCGACGAGGATCCGCGCACGCGTCACCGTGAGCGCGGTCGGCCGCAGGCCGCTGCTGCCCTCGCCGGTGCTCGCTCCGTCGCGCTTCTCGAGCACGCGCTCGATCAGATCTCCGAGATTGTTCTTGCCCGTGCCGTCGCGGCGGACGGTGATCAAGATGCCGTCGATCGAGGCCTCGCCGAGCTTCACCGAGCCCACGAACGAGCGGAGCGTGTCGAACTCGATGTCGAGCCGATCGATGTGGACGAGCGGCGTATCCCCATCGTCGGGGCCGCGCAGCTCGAGATCCCGGAGCGTGGCGTGCCCGAGCTTGACGTCGATCGCGCCGAACCGGACCTCGCGCCCGAGCTTCTCCGCCAGCCGGCTCCCGAGCTTGCCGCGGATCATCCAGGCGCCGACGCGCGGATAGACCACCAGCAGCAGCACCGCGACCAGCGCGCACGAGCCGATGAACAGCGCGACTGGAAGGACCCAGCGGGGGCGCTTCTGCATCGTGGTCCCGGAGGGGGGTGCTGCGCGACGCATGGCCCGACCGTATACAACACCCGAGATGGGTGGCGGATTCGATCTGCTTACTTGCAGGTCAACGCGAGCAAGTGCCCGTCATTGTTGGCAAGTGAGTGGCCGAACACGAGGTAGTCACCGGCCGCGAAGGTCGACGTGTTGTTCACGAAGTTCTTGCCGGCGGCGTCATCGATCGAGATCGTGAGGCGGACCTGGCTGCCGTTGACGATCGAGAGCAGCGTCGCTTCGGCCTTGCCGAGCTTCAACTGGATCGCTTCGGCCTTCTTGGCCGTGAGGACCTTGTCGGCCTTCATCAGGAGCTTGAACTGATTCCACGACGAGAACGGCGGCTTCTTGAACTTCTTCTTCAGCTTCTCGAGATCAGCATCGACCGCCGGCTTGTCCCCATTCGAGGCGCTGACCTCGAGGAACTCGCAGGTCACGCTGGGTGGCGGCGGGGGGTCTGCTTCGGCTGCGCGGACGCCATGGGGGCGTACAGCGACAGCGCGAACACCGCGGCGACGAGCCAGGACCTCATATGCCCTCCACAGTATCCTCTGGCGTCACCCAGATCACGGTGGTGTGACCATCTTCATCCTCGAGGTTCAGCACGGTGCCCTCACCATCGGGGGTGTCGAGCGATTCGATCTCCGGCGCCGTTCGCATCGCCGCCGGGCGGACGTCGATCGCGCCCGGGCGAAACGCCGTGGTGCTGTCGTCGTGTGCGCTCGAGCCGGGGCGGAGGATCAGCGCCAGGGCCGCGACCGCGCCGGCGCTCACGGCACCGGTGATCAAGTGACCACGATAGCGATCGAGCCAGCCGGTGATCCTCGACCACACGCCGGGAGACGCCGCGGGTGCGGAGGTCGCGGCATCGATCTCCTTCCACATCGCGTCGAACCGGCGATCGGAGACGTTGTCCGCGGCGAGCTCGAGGTGACCGCGCACCAGCTCGTCGAGCTGCGCGAGCGCCTCGGCCTTGACCTGAGCGTCGGGATCGTCCGCGATCCGCTGCTCCAGCGCCTCGGTGTCACGCTCGCCGAGCTCACCGTCGGTGTACTCCATCAGCTCGAGATCGTCGGGGGCTGCCATTACCGGGTCCGCGCAGCGGGTGCGCGCTCCTTCTGTGCCTTGGGGGAGTCGCCGTCGGCGGACTCGGATGCGGGAGCCTCCCCGGTCAGGTCCTTGATCATCTCGGGCGACGCGTCGACCAGGTCGAGCAGCCGCTTCTGCATGTTCCGCCGGGCGTGAAACAGCCGCGACATGATCGTGCCCTTCGAGCACTCCATCGCCTGCGCCATCTCCTCGTACGACAGCCCTTCGAGCTCGCGCATCACGAGGACAGCGCGATGATTCTCCGAGAGCTCGGACAGGGCCTGGTCGATCCGCGCGCGGATCTGCTTGTCCATCAGGGCGCGGCCCGGGTTTCCACCAAGGATCCGAGGGATTAGCGACTCGTCCCCGCCATCCTCGAGCTTTGCCTCGTCGAGCTCCACGGGCTTGACCCGCTTGTGCTTGCGCAGGTGGTCGATGGCGAGGTTCATGACGATCCGGTAGAGCCAGGTGTAGAAGCTGGAGTTGCCTTCGAACTTGTCCAGGTACTTGTGAGCCTTGATGAAAGCGTCCTGGACGACGTCCAGGGCGTCATCGGGGTGGCGGACCACACCGAGCGCGAGCGCATAGGCTCGCCGGTGATAGCGCTCGAACAGGGTCCGGAACGCATCCCGATCCCCCGCGCGTGCGGACTGCACCAGCTCGCGGTCGTCGGCATCTCGTCCACGGGGGATGGACGGGGTTCGGGCCTGCCTATTCACGGTGGGTCACGATGCTCGGCACGAGGTACGGGTCGCGTCGTTATATCGCATGTCTCTCGGTGGCGCGTGTCGGAATCCCCCGGTAGAGCTATGCTCTGCGTGCCGCGCGACGCGGGCGATATCGTGGCTGTTTCTTCGACTACACCGGGTGCAATTCCGGGCTTCTTGGGGCGGGTCCGGGCAGTGCTCTACCGCCACGAGGCCCGACGTGCGTCGCTCTACGCCGTCGCTGCCGTCGGCGGCGTCGCGCTCGTCGTGCCGATCCTCGGCCATCTCCTCGGCCAATCGCGCGCCACCGCGTTCGCGGTGCTCGGCATCGCGGGCCTCGTCGCCGCGCTGGTCCTCGTCGGCGCGATCGTGATGGGAATCCTCGCGCCGCGTCGTCGGTGGGGCACCGATCACGAGCTCGCGCGCTGGGTCGGCACGCGCCACAAGGCGGTCGCGTCCGATCTGCTGTCCTCGGTGGAGCTCGTCAACACGCCACCGCGGCCGGGCGCGCCATCGCCCGAGCTCGTCGATGCGCTGGTCGCGGCCACGTCGGCGCGCCTCGTTGGTGTCGAGCCGGCCGCGCTGCTGCCGCCCGGTGAGGTCCGTCGCGCCACGCGCTGGATGCTCGCGGCCCTCGCCACCAATGTCGTGTTGCTCGCCGCCGCACCGAGCGTGATCGCCGGCGGCTGGCGTCACCTGATCTCGTCTCCCGAGGCGCCGTTCGATGGCGCGCAGCTGTCGGCGGTACCGCTGGTCGGGGATCTCGAGGCCACGCTCACGTTCCCCGCGTACTCGCGTCGCCCCGTGTTGCCGATGCCCTCGTCGTCGGGCGATGTCCGCGGGCTCCCCGGTACCAAGGTCGAGCTGCGGGCACGCGTGCTGGTGCCCGCGGGCGCCGTCGAGCTCGTGCTCGATAGCACCGACAAGCCGGGTGACAGCATTGTGGTCCCCGTGAAGCTCGACGGCGAGCAGATCACGGCATCCCTCACGATCGACAAGAGCACGCACTATCGGTTCGCGGTGCGCGCGCCCTCGGGCGTGCGCTCGATCGAGACCACACCGCGCTCGATCGAGGCCGAGCCCGATCAGGCGCCGGCCGTTCAGCTGCTGGCACCCGCGGACACGCTCGATGTCACCAACCTCCGCCGCGTCGAGCTCGCCTACGTGATCGAGGACGATTTCGGCCTGACCAGCGCGGAGCTCGTGTGGGAGGCCGGCAAGGACAAGGGCAAGAAGCCGCTCACGCTCGAAGGCGGGGCGGGCGGGCGCGCGCAGGGCAAGGTGCTGTGGGACATCGCCGAGATCATGGTGCCGAGCGGTGGCGAGGTCCGGTACTGGATCGAAGCCAAGGATAACGACACCGTCGGCGGCGCGAACGTCGGCAAGTCACGCGAGCTGCGCCTCAAGGTCGTCAGCCCCCGCGAGCGGCACGAGGAGACCCTCGCTCGCCAGCAGGAGCTGGCGGAGAAGATCGTCAAGAACCTCGGCGGCCGGCTGACCCTGTCTGCCGACGAGCCCGCACCGCGCGACGAGCTCGCGCGCACTCTCAAGGAGGCGGTCGTCGAGCTCGGCTCGGTCGGCGCAGCGTTCGACAAGGACCCCCACGCCTCCGATGCGATGCGAAAGGCCCTGAGCGCCATGCGCGAGCGCCTCGATCGGCTGACCACCGCCGAGGCCCGCCTGCTGCCGCAGGTCTCGAAGTCGACCGGGAAGCCGGTCGCGATGGCGCCGGGCCGGTTCGCCGGGCTCGACCCACGCATGATCGCCGAGCTCGAGGACGACACGATCGCCCTCGCCGACTGGCTCGATCGCGAGCGCATGGAGGGCCTGCTCGACGTCTCCGACGAGATCAGCGCGCACGGCAAGCGCCTCGCGGACCTGATGGCCCAGTACGGAAAGACCAAGGACCCGCGCTTGCTCGACGAGATCGAGCGCGAGATGAAGGCTCTCGAGCGCGCGTATGCGGACCTCGACAAGCACCGCAAGGGCATGGCCGAGGACGTGCTGGATCAATACGTCCATCGCGATGCGATCCAGGCGCAGCAGGGCGCGAGCTGCCTCGAGGAGGTCAAGCGGCTCATCCACGCCGGACAGACTGCCCAGGCCCAGGCCAAGCTCGAGCAGTGTCGTGTCCAGCACGATCGCGCGGCGAGCGCGCTCGAGGGCTCGCTCGCGAACCTGCGTGGGGACAAGTTCTCCGACGAGCAGAAGAAGCTCGACGAGGTGATGAACGAGCTCTCGGACGTGGCCAAGGATCAGGACGACATCGCCGCCGAGGCGAACCGGATCTTCGAGTCGTACGCCGAGAAGGCAGACGAGGTCGCCAAGGACCGGCGTCGTGAGGCGAGCAAGAAGGTCGGCGCGCTGGTCGAGAAGCTGCGCAAGCGGATCGCGGAGATCAACGAGAGCGGCCTCACGCCGTTCGCGAAGGAGGAGCTCGATATCGTCGAGCGCCGGCTCGGCGACGTCGAGCACATGGTCGGCGACGGTGATCTCGCCGAGGCCCTCGGCATGGCGCGCCAGGCCAAGACCTCGCTCGACACGATCGCGGGCGAGCTCGAGGCCGCGCTGAACGATGACCCGAAGTCCAAGTGGGCCGATGCGACACAGGACGCGCTCGATGGCGTCACGCGGGCGAACCCCGTCGCCAAGGAGCTGATCGCGGAGCTGCAGTCGTTGTCGCCGCGCCCGGACCAGATCATGTCGGCCGACGATCTCCGTGCGATCGAGCGGCTGCGTCGCCGCGAAGCGATGAACAAGGGGCGCGCCCAGCGGCTCGCCGATCGCACCAAGCAGCTCGGTCCGGATCTCCCGGGTGACACGGGTGCCGAGCTCGGCAAGAAGCTCGGCGGCGCCATCGATCAGATGGGCAGCGCCGACGAGCGGATGAAGGCCAAGGATCCTTCGGGGGCCCGCGAGGCCACCCGCGCCGCGGCCGAGTCGCTCGCCAAGGCCCGTGATCGCGCCCGCAGCGCCGCCCGCCAGGCCCAGGAAGGTTCGGTCAGCGACGAGCCGATCCGGATCCCGGGCGCCGACGAGTACAAGGCTCCCGAGCGGTTCCGCGAGGAGATCCTCGAGGCCAACAAGAAGAAGGGCCCGGCGGAGTATCAGGAGATGGTCAAGCGCTACGTCGAGGACATCATCAAGTGAGGCTGCTGTTCGCCACCGCCATGGTCATCGGGGTCGCCGCGATCGCCGCGCCCACCCAGGCGCGCCCGCGTTCGACCGTCACCGGCGACGTGATCAAGGCGGCGCGGCTCCTCCAGACCGCCCGGCTCGATGACGCCAAGGCGCTGCTCGCGGATCTCGAGAAGCGCGCGGCCGATAGCGTCGAGGTCAAGTGGCTGCGCGCCGAGCTCGCCTTTCAGAGCGGCGACTATGCCGGCGCGATCAAGACGCTCGACAAGGTCCCGGACGACGGCGTCGATGGCCTGGTCGGGCAGACCCGCAAGCTCGCGATGTCGACCTCGAGCGTCACCGAGACGTTCGCGGAGACCAGGTCGCCGAAAGGTCACTTCCTGATCCGCTATGCGCCGGGGCCCGATGCCACGATCGCCGAGCTGGCAGGCGAGGTGCTGGATGCGGCGTGGGAGACCGTCGGCGAGGATCTCGGCGAGAAGCCGGCGGATCCGATCCGGGTCGAGCTGCTCGGCGCACCTGCAGATCTCGCGAAGCTGTCCCCACTGACCGAGGCGGAGATCGAGACCACCGGGACGATCGCGCTGTCCAAGTACAACAAGCTGATGGTGGTCTCGCCCCGCGCGACGATCTTCGGCTATCCGTGGATGGACACGCTCGCGCACGAGTACACGCACCTGGTGGTGTCGCGGATCTCGCACGACACCGTCCCGGTGTGGTTTCAGGAGGGCCTCGCCCGGTTCGAGCAGACCCGCTGGCGACGCCCCCCGGAGATTGCCCTCGCGGCGACCGAGCAGGCACTCCTCACCACCGCGTTGCGTAAGGGCCGCCTCATCACGTTCGACGAGATGCACCCGTCGATGGCCAAGTTGCCGAGCCAGGAGGCCGCGGCGCTCGCCTACGCCGAGGTCTACACGCTGGTCGGCTGGATGCAGAAGAAGATCGGCTACAAGGGGATCCGGGACTCGCTCGTCGCACAGCGCGATGGCAAGAGTGCGCGCCGGGCCGTGGCCGAGGTGCTCGGGATGTCGTGGCCCGGGGTCGAGAAGGAGTGGCACGCACACCTCAAGACCGAGAAGCCCGCATCGGGGGGCGCGCGCGCCGGCAAGCCGATCAAGTTCGCCAAGGGTGGCGCCGATTCCGAGAACGTTGGCCTCGAGCAGGTCGGGGTCCGCGGGCGTAAGCACGCACGCCTCGGTGGGATGCTACGGGCCCGCGGGATGCTGGAGGCCGCCGCCATCGAGTACGAGAAGGCGCTCACCGCGGGCGGCCCGGAGCCGTTCGTCGCTGGCAAGCTCGCGCGGACCCTGGTCGAGCTCGGCCGGTTCGACCGGGCGATCGAGCTGGCCACGCCCTTGACCGCGGCCGACGATCGCGATGCTGTGGCGGCCGTGACCCTTGGCATGGCGAGGACGGCGAGGCATGAGTGGAAAGAGGCGATCTCCGCCTATGAACAGGCGCTCCGGGTAAGTCCGTTCGACCCGAGTACCCGCTGTGGGCTCGCAGAGGCGTATACACAAGTGACCGATCCCCGCGCCGCACGCGAGCGAGCTGCCTGCGACGAGCTCAAGAACTGATGATCTGATGAAGCAGACCCGACCCACCCCGACGCAAGGCGAGCCGGCCATCCGGATCCTCGGCGCCGATGTCACGCCGTTGCACGCGGATCCCGAGCAGCTCCCGCTCGCGTCCGAAGACACCTCCGTGACCTCGCAGAGCCCGATCGTGCCGTCCCCCAAGTCCGATCTGGACGCGGTCGCCGAGCTCGCCGAGGCGCACGGAGAGATCCTCCGCGAGATCGAGAAGCGGATCATCGGACAGCGCAAGGTCGTCGAGCAGCTCCTCGTGGCGCTGTTCGCCCGCGGACACACGCTGTTCGTGGGTGTACCGGGCCTCGCGAAGACGCTCCTGATCTCCACGCTCGCCGAGACGCTGAACCTGTCGTTCCAGCGCATCCAGTTCACGCCGGACCTCATGCCCGCGGACATCACCGGGACCGAGGTCCTCGAAGAGGATCACACCACCGGCCGCCGCGTGTTCCGGTTCATCAAGGGGCCGGTGTTCGCGAACCTCGTGCTCGCCGACGAGATCAACCGCACACCGCCCAAGACCCAGGCCGCCCTCCTGCAGTCGATGCAGGAGTACAAGGTCACCGCCGGCGGGACCACGCACGATCTTCCGCTGCCGTTCCTCGTGTTCGCCACCCAGAACCCGATCGAGCAGGAGGGCACCTATCCGCTGCCCGAGGCGCAGCTCGATCGCTTCATGTTCCAGGTCGACGTCGACTACCCGAGCGAGGCCGAGGAGGAGGAGATCGTTCGCCAGCAGACGAGCGATCACCGGCCCGAGCTCGGCCGCGTGCTCTCGCCCCAGCGGATCATGCAGCTGCAGGATCTCGTCCGCCGCGTCCCCGTCGCAGATCACGTGGTGAAGTACGCCGTCGCGCTCGCCCGCGCCACGCGTCCATCGTCTCCCACCGCACCGGCGTTCATCAAGGAGAGCGTCTCGTACGGCGCCGGGCCTCGCGCCTCGCAGTTCCTGATCCTCGCCGCCAAGGCGCGCGCGATCCTCGATGGTCGGTTCGCGGTCGCCGTCGACGACGTCGCCGCCCTCGCCCGCCCCACCCTCCAGCACCGGCTGATCCTCAACTACCGCGCCGAGGCCGAAGGGCTGCGTGCGGGTGACGTGGTGGATCGGCTGCTGTCGATGGTCCTGCCGTAGGCCGCCCGCCCATGCGAGCACATCCGGCCGAGCGGATCGATCCGACGCAGCTCGCGCGCCTCGGCAGCCTGCCGATCAAGGCCCGGGTGATCGTCGAGGGTGCGCTGTCGGGCATGCACCGCGCGTCGCTCCACGGCTCGTCGGTCGAGTTCGCCGAGCACAAGGAGTACTCGCCCGGCGACGAGCTCCGGCACGTGGACTGGAAGGCGTACGCGAAGGTCGATCGCTACTACGTGAAGCAGTTCGAGCAGGAATCGCAGCTCACGATCTATCTCGTGCTCGACGCTTCCGCGTCGATGGCGTTCGCCGGCGGCGGGATCCCCAAGGTCGAGTACGCCGGCCTGTCTCTCGCAGCGCTCGCGTACCTCGCGATCCAGCAGCAGGACAAGGTCGGCCTGGTCGCCTCCGGAGATCGCGCGATCGAGACCCTCGTCCCTCCCCGGGCGCGCACCACTCACCTCCACGATCTGCTCTCCGTGCTCGACACGGTGATGGCCAAGGGTGGTCGCGGCGACGAATCACCGGCCACGGCGCTGCGCAGGATCGCCGAGCTCTCCCGGCGCCGGCGCTCCCTGATCATCCTCGCGAGCGATCTGTTCGATCCCGGCGACGAGACCCTCGGCCTCCTCGCTCAGCTCCGCGCCCAGCACCACGATGTCTCCGTCCTCCACATCCTCGATCCGCACGAGACCACGTTCCCGTACGACGGCCTGACCCAGTTCGAGTCTCTCGAGACCACGAACAAGATGCTGGTCAACCCGATCGCGATCAAGCGCGACTACCTCGCGCGCATGCAGGCCTTCCTCACCCGCTGCAAGTCCACGCTCACCGGGGCTGGCGTCGACTACCACTTCACGACCACGGATCGGCCGCTCGAGACCACGTTGCTCGATCTGCTCGTAGCCCGGTCCCGGCTCGGCCCCGCACGCAGGGCCGGCTAGTCATGGGGTTCCTGGCGCCACTGATGCTCGCGGGGCTCGCCGCGCTCGCGGTGCCGATCGCGATCCACCTGATCGGTCGCCGCCGCGCGAAGATCGTGAAGTTCGCTGCGCTCGACTTCCTCCTCGCCACCAAGCGCCGCACCGCGCGCCGGCTCCGCCTCCGCGAGCGCCTGCTCCTGATCGTCCGCGTCGTCGCCTGCGCGGCGGTCGCGCTCGCCCTCGCGAAGCCGTTCACCTCGTGCGAACGCAAGGGCCCGCAGGTCACCCGCGGGCCGCAGGCCGCGGTCCTCGTGATCGATGACTCGTTCGCCGCCGGCTACCTGGTCGACGGCAAGCCGTGGCTCTCGCGCGCCACCGCCGAGGCGCGGCGGATCCTCCAGCAGCTCGGCCCCGAGGCCGAGGTCGCGATCGTGCGCACCGCCGAGGGCGCCGATCACCCCACCGAGCTAACGCGCGATCACCTCCGGCTCCGCGATCAGCTGCTCGCTCTCGAGCCGAGCGCGCGCCCCGCCGACACCACCCGCGCGCTCGGCCGTGCGGCCCAGCTGCTCGCTGCCTCGAGCCATCTGCGCAAGACGGTCTACCTGGTCTCCCTCGCGGCGCGCACCGGGCTGCGTCCCGACGCTCCTCCGTGGGGCAAGGACGGTCCGGAGCTGGTGGTGCTCGACGTGCGCCCCGCGAAGCTGCCCAACGTCGCGGTCACCTCGCTCCGGGTCGATGCCGAGCCGGGGGCCGGATCCCGCGGCGTGGCGTTCGATGCAGAGGTCGCGAACTTCTCGGATACGCCCGCGAAGCTCGAGCTCTCGCTCTCGATCGCCGATCGCGTGGTCGCGCGTGGCCAGCTCGATCTCGCCCCGAACGAGAAGCGCAGCAAGCGCTTCCTCGCCTCGCTCCCCGCCGGCGCACGTGCGTCTGATGCGAGCGTCTCGATCAATGGTGATGCGCTCCCGATCGACGATCGCCGCTGGGTTCGCGCCTCGCTGCGGGACGAGGTCCGGGTGCTGCTCGTCGACGGTGATCCGCGCACCGTGCGTCACGATGACGAGCTGTTCTACGTCGAGGCCGCCCTCCGCCCGGGTGATCGAGAGGACTCGGGCACGCAGATCCGCTCGATCACGTCGGAGGAGCTCGCCGGCATCGATCCCAAGGCGAAGGGGACCTCGGGTGCGATCGAGCTCGAGAACTTCGACGTGATCGTCCTCGCAAACGTCGCCGCGCTCCCCATCGAGCGTGTCAACGTGATCGCCCAGTGGGTCCGCGCGGGCGGCGGCATCCTGATCGCTCCCGGCGATCAGGTGGATCCCGCGGCGTACGACCGCACGATGCTGCCGCTGATGCCGCAGAGCCTCCGCGACCCGATCGACACCACCTGGGGCGCGCAAGCCGAGGACAAGGACTCGCGCGCGCTCCACCTGGTGAAGTGGGAGGCTGACCACCCGATCTTCACACCGTTCTCGAAGACCGGACGCGAGCTCGCCGACGCGAGGTTCTTCAAGATCTCGCTGCTCGGCCCCACCACCGCCACCGCGGACCGCAAGGTCCTCGCGCGCTTCACGAACGGGGCCGCCGCGCTGGTCGAAGGCTCGATCGGCTCGGGCCGCACCATCCTCTATACGTCCACGCTCGACCGTGACTGGAACGATCTCCCGATCCACCCTGGCTTCTTGCCGCTGATGCAGCAGGCGATGCGCCACCTCGCGCGCAAGCACGCGGCGT
Organism: Myxococcales bacterium; assembly: GCA_016720595.1. Lineage (GTDB taxonomy): Bacteria > Myxococcota_A > Polyangia > Haliangiales > Haliangiaceae > JABFXX01. Next base: position 497,266 of record JADKKI010000001.1, on the reverse strand, counting down.
TCGGTGACACCACCCACACCGTGGGGAGCTCGGTCGCGCTGCCGTCAGGCGATCTGAAGAAGCTCGAGGTCCGCGGACCGGATGGCCTCGGCGCGGTGTTCGAGGGCGATCGTCTCGTCGGTCGATCCAGCGGTGCGCTTCAGCCGCACCGAGCGGCCGGGGATCTATCGGGTGATCGGCACCGATCAGACCGGCGCAACCCACGAGCGCGACGAGCTCGGCTTCGTGGTGAACCTCGACCCGCACGGCTCCGATCTCGCGGCCGCGACCGCGGAGCCCCTCCCCCGTCGGGCGCCGGCAACTCGCCCGCGCCGGCCGATCACACCCGACGGATCGAGCTGTGGCATGCCCTGGCCGCCGCCCTGCTGCTCTTGCTCTGGCCGAGGGCCTGCTGGTCCAACGCCGGCGGCGGAAACCTCGAGACGTGAGTGAGCGCAAGCGCTCGGTTAGCTCACAGCGAGATCGTATGAACCAAGGGTCCGAGCGTCCCGTCGAGGCAAGACGCGCGGAGGGTGTCTGGTTCGTCCGCAACCAACGGAGGACGTACATGCGCAGCTGGATCAGCTCTCTCGTCGTCGCGAGCCTCGTGCTCGCGCCGATCACCGCTTCCGCTCAACCCGGCGATCGCGACCGCGGCGGTCCCGATCGCGGCCGGCGCGTCGACGATGGTCCGCGCGAGGCGCCACCCGCGCCGCGCGATGAAAGTGGAGCCCTCGTCGCGGCCAGGTCTGGGTCGCGGGACCTGAGTGGCGCGGAGGCAAGTGGGACTGCAAGCCCGGCCACTACGAGGGGCCGCAAGAAGAACAAGCGGTGGAATACCGGTCGCTGGGACAAGCAGGGTGATCGCTACGTCTGGCTCGCTGGGACCTGGAACGATGCGCCCAAGAGCCCGATCCGCCGCCGGCACCGATCGCCGAGACCGAGCAACGCGGCCGCGGCATGGTGTGGGCAACTGGCAGTGGGCCGATGGCTCGTATGATTGGTGCCAGGTCTCCTCGAGCGCCGGCAGCGTGGCAAGCGCTGGAGCGATGCACTGGGACAACGTCGGCGGCAAGTGGACCCTGACCGCGGGGCTGTGGACTGACGCCCGAAGGACCGGACGCCCCACCGGCGCTCTCGCCGAGCCGACAGCGCGGTCGCGGCATGGTGTGGATCAAGGCTACTGGCGGTGGGCCGATGGCTCGGCACGACTGGGTCCCCGGTCACCTCGAGCGGCGAACGCGCGGTAAGCGCTGGGTCGATGCGCACTGGGGCAACGCCGGTGGCAAGTGGACGCTGACCGCAGGGATGTGGGTCGATGCGCCCAAGGATGGCCGAGGCTCCTCAAGGCGATCGACGAGACGCCGCAGTTCCGCCGGGCTCGACGTGGATCCCCGGGTTCTGGAAGTGGGAGGACGGCAGCTTCGAGTGGCAGGCTGGTCACCTCGAGGCCCGCAAGAACGGCAAGCGGTTCCGCGAGGGCCGGTGGGAGAACACCGGCGGCAAGTGGCAGTTCAGCGCGGGCCTGTGGGCCGATGCGCCCAAGGAGCCCGACGCCGCGCCGCCCGCACCCCCGGTCGAGGTGGTGAAGCCGCGCGCGGGCTTCCTCTGGATCAAGGGTGGATTCGAGTGGAAGAACGGCGACTACGAGTGGGTCGCCGGGCACTGGGAGCGCGAGCGCGCGAACAAGCGCTGGGTCGACGCGCACTGGGACAACGTCGGCGGCAGGTGGACTTCACCGCCGGGCTCTGGCAGTAGCCAGAGCGTCAGGCGCGACGGGCACGCGTCAGGCGCGACCGGCGAGCCGGTCCGCCAGGCGGCGGTGCTCGAAGCTGCCGACGATCGCGCGGGCCGGCGCGGGCCGGCTCGCCTGATTCGCGACGTGGGCGCGCTTCATCGCGCGGATCCGCGCCGCGGCATCGCCCACGCGAGCGCGGAACGTGGAGTCTCGCTCGGCCTCGCGGATCAGCGCGACCTCGGCGGCGGCCTGGTGCTCCTCGTTGCGGCACAGCAGCAAGGCATCGCAGCCCGCGCGGATCGCAGCCACGGCAGCGACGTCCGCACCCATGTGCGAGGCGATCGCGTTCATGTCGAGATCGTCGCTGACGATCACGCCGCGATAGCCGAGCTTGCCGCGCAACAGGCCCGTGATGACCTGGTCCGAGAGCGTCGCCGGGCGCGAAGGATCGAGCGCCGCGAACACCACGTGCGCGGTCATCAGCATCGGAGGCCGGCGGCCGCGGCGCGCTCGAACGGCAGGAGCTCCACGCGCTCGAGCCGATCCCAGTCGTGATCGATCCGCGGCAGCTCGAGGTGGCTGTCGGTCGCGGTGTCGCCATGCCCGGGGAAGTGCTTGCCGCACGCCAGGATCCCCGCGGCATCGAGCCCGCGCGCGAACGCGAGCGCGCGGCGCGCCGCCGTCTCGGGGAGCACGCCGAAGGCGCGGTCTCCGATGATCGGGTTGGCCGGGTTCGTGTGGACATCGAGGATCGGCGCGAAGTCGATGTCGAAGCCCAGCGCGCGGAGCTCGTCGCCCATCGCACGCCCGACCTGCTCCGCCAGCGCGGTGTCGTCGGGAGCAGCGAGGCCATCGTGGGCACGCATCGGCGGCCACTGGGTGGCCGGTGCGCGGACGCGCTGCACGAGGCCGCCCTCTTGATCCACCGCGATCAACGCGGGCGTCCCATCGGGCGCACTGCGATGGAGCGCGGCATTCAGGGCCACCAGCGCATCGAGGTCACAGACCTCCTGGCTGACGCCCGAGCCCGCACTGATCTCGATCGTGAGGTTGCGCTTGAACAGGATCGTCGCACCGACCTGACCGGCGTCGAGCTTGGCCGCGAGCGCGGGCGGCACCGTCGTCGACGGAAATCCGACCCACAGGAGCTGACCGACATCGTCGCGCACGCGGCGACGTTAGCAGCTCACGGCGAGCAGGTCATCCGCGACGTCCCCATGCCGTTGGGGATCGGCGCGCACTGACCATCCGCCCCATCTCCATCTGGATCGGCATCAGCGTGGTGCCGGAGGCCGAAGTCAGCCGGAGGTAGATCTCGCCGATGCTACCGGTCGTCGGGCGCGAGCATCGGGACCGAACTTCGCCTCGAGGTACACGTTGTGAACCCCGACCACGCGGTTGGTAAACGGGCCGGTCTCCGCGGTGCCGATGAACGCGCGCCAGCCGGTGGTCGCGCCCACCACCTCGACATCGCACGTCGTCGCCTCGCACGCGGTGAGCGTCACCTTGCCGACCGATGGCGAACACGCGGCTTTGGTGGCCGCGCTCCCCGTGAAGTCGACCGTGCACTTCGTGCAGTACGCCGAGCCACCCGCGCTGCTGCACAGGCATGCAGCGGACGGCGTGCAAGCCGTGAGCGTGCCCGCGGTGTCGTCGCAGATCTGGACGCCGGCCGTGGCCGGGTTGCTGACGTTGCAGGCCGCGTTCGTCGGCGTGCACCCTGCGGGATGAACCGCTGCGAATCGCAGTTGGTGTCGAAGCCGTCGCAGCTCTCGGCCGCGCCGTTGTAGTAGGCGCTGCGCAGGTCGTCGCAGTCGTTGTTCGCGGCCGGGTGCTGGTCGCAGTCGAGATCGGCCTCGCGGGCAGACGCATCGGTGGCGGCCGGATCCACGGAGACGTCGGGCAACAGCAACCGCAGCTGATGCGCGCGGCCCTCGGGGCGCGCCGGATCGACGACGGGGAACCACGCCACGCCGCTTCGCCACGGCTCCTGGTCACGGCTGCTCGAGCAGCTCACCGTCCGCGCGGTCCCTCGCTCGATGGGGGCGGCCGGGTCGGTGAGCAGCGAGACGCCGGTCACCACCACGGGGTAGCGCGTGATCATGCCCGGCGTGATCTGGACCGCGGCAGGATCTCCCAGGGCATCTTCCACGGCGCCGACGCCGACCAGCGCGTCTCCGTCATAGACGAACACGAGCGGGATGAACTCCTCGTCGGTCGACGTGGTGATGTCGGGTTCGATCCGGAGCTGGAAGCCCGCGACCCCCTTCATCCCCTCGACCACGCCGCCGAGCGCGCGCTGGCGATAGTAGCGGACCGCGTCGTCGGCGTCGGAGCCCGGCGCGCGGCGCTGGTTGTCGACGTCCGCGATCGCGGTGGGTGCTGCGTTGGCGAGGATGACCTCGATCCGCGTGGCCGAGATCGGGCCCTCCGGGCTCTCGAACGTCAGGATCGCTCCCTCGTCCGGCCCCGAGCTACATGCGGACAATCCGAGGATCACCGCCAGAGAGCTGAGTCGACCCATGACCGACCATCCTGCAACGAAGGTTCCAGCGGCTAACCTGGCGGAGCCGCTCACGTGCGAGCGCGTTCGGGCTGACGGCCGCGCCCCCCTACGCCAACGATGTTGGCGCGCCACCGATGTACCCGCACCTACCTCGAGAACGACTGCCCTCGGCCACCAGCTCGAGCCGCTGGGCCGATTGCTGTGCCGCGTAGATCACCACGGTGCGCACCGTCGCGAACCGCAACGCGAGCACCAGCTCCTTGCGGGCATCGCCGTCGAGATCGACGACGCCGAGCACGTCGAGCACCACCAACGATTTCGGATCCACCGGCTTGCCCGGCTCGGGTGGGCGGACGAGCTTGATGTCGAACAGCTTGAACGTTGGCTTGCACACGGCGCTCGCCGTCGGTGCGGCCGACCACTCCTCGGCTGGGCCACGCACGCCATCGAGCACGCTCGCGAGCGGGAAGGATTCGATCACCCCGTCGCCATCGATGTCGATCGCGATCGCGTCACCCGACAGGCACGCCCCACCCGTCGCGAACGTGGGTGTCGACGGAGGATCATCCGGGCGCGTCAGCTCACCGACCGCCAGCCCACAGCCTTCGGTCGCCCCGACACACGCGGGCTCCTCGGTCCGCTGCCCACCACCGGCGTCGGCCGTGCACGGCGACGCGCCGACATAGGTCCCGGCCGCGACCGACTGAGCCATGCCGACGTCGGCGACCCCGAGCGTATCGAACGCACCCGCCGCCTTGCCATCGGTGCCGAACACGACCCAGCGCGGAACGCTCCCACGCTCGACGACGTCGGAGACCTCGGTCGCCGTGTCGTTCCATTGCATCGTCCGCATCATCAGCGGCAGCACGGCGGGCCGGCCACCTGCGCCCTGCGGACACATCTCGCCCACCATCACCTGCCGCCCGTTGGTCGGGCCACTGCGCTTGGGCTCGAGCTTGCCGACCGGACCCGGCTCGGGGGGTGGCGTCGGCGGCCGCATGGCGGCGCAACCGCTCTGGGCCAACACCAGCGCGAGCCAGGCAACACAATGCGGCGCGAGATGGTCAGTAGGCATCGACAGGAACCATAACCTCTGGATTCTAGACGCGCGATCTTGGTTGCCCTGGGGATGACTTCGTTGCCCAGCGCGTTTGACCCGCCTTCCATCGCCTGTCTATAGTCCGCCGCCTGAGAGCGGTCGCCTGATGGCCAAATCCCACGTGATTCCCATGCCTTACAAAAATTCGCGCATCATCGTCGCTCTCCTGGTGGTGACTACTGGGGTCGCCGAGGCGCAGATCTCTCCGGGCGGCGGCATGGGGCCCGGCATGGGCCAGCAGCCATCGGGCGAGGAGAAGAAGGAGGGCGTCGCCGAGGAGGCCCCCAAGACGCCGGGTCTGCTCCCGACCACGCCTGCGCTGCCCGCGCCGAAAGGCCGGCGGAAGCGCTGGAAGCTGTTCGAGATCGACGGCTACTTCCGGCTGCGCACCGACTGGTTCAAGAACTTCAACCTCGGCTTCTACGATCGGGCCCAGGATGGCTCGAGCCTCGGTGGTGCGCCGTTCCCGCGCGCGCTCGGCTGCTACTCGGACAACCTCGATCACCCGTGCGGGAACCTGTCGGGCGCCAACATGCGGCTCCGGCTCGAGCCCACGATCAACATCGACGAAGGGACCTCGGTCCACGTCCAGGCCGACGTCCTCGACAACCTCGTGCTCGGCTCGACCCCGACCGGCACGGACCTGACCGGCGTCTACAGCGACACGAACCTGCCGCCGCTCGGTGCCTTCGGCAACACGCAAGATCCCCCGACCGCCGGCGTCAACAGCAACCGCGATGCGATCACGGTCAAGCGCGCGTGGGCGGAGGTCGCCATCCCACTCGGCATCCTGAAGTTCGGACGCCAGCCCGATCACTGGGGCATGGGCATGTTCCACAACGGCGGCGGCCACGATCCGATCGCCGGCACGTACGACCTCGACGCCGACTATGGCGACACCGTCGATCGCGTGAGCTTCTCGGCCCAGATCCCCGGCACGCAGCTGCGCGCGATGCTCGCGGCTGACTGGGGCATCACGCGCCTGACCTCGAACCAGACCGCACAGAACAAGGGCCACGAGGGTCACCCGTTCGATCTCGACGACAGCGACGACCAGGACGGCTGGGTCGCGGTGATCTCGAAGATGGACTCGCCGCAGGAGTTCAAGGACACCGTCGACCGCGGCGACGTCGCCCTCAACTACGGCGTGTACTTTGAGTACAAGACCCAGAGCTGGGACAACAACCTCAACGGCTTCACCCTCGGGGGCTCGCTCGATCCGATCGCGGGCTACGTGCCGCGCGGCATGAAGACCTACACCCCGGATCTGTGGGGCAAGCTCGGCTACGGCCGCTGGTCACTTGAAGGCGAGTTCGTCGCTCAGCTCGGCAAGATCTCCCGGGTCGACGATCTCAACAAGCTGGGGACCGTCGACATCCGCAAGTACGGCGGCACCGGTCGCGTCGGGTGGAAGGGCCTCGAGGGCAAGCTCCGCCTCGGTCTCGAGGGTGGCGCGGCCTCGGGTGACCAGTGGGACAACACTCCGCAAGGCAACACGAACATCGCCTACGCGAACCTGCTCGGGACGTGCCCCACCGGCGCCTCCTGCCCCACCGACTCGAAGCTCAGCCAGTTCATCTTCAACCGCGAGTACAAGGTCGACATGATCCTGTTCCGGCACCTGATCGGTGCCGTGACCAACGCGGGCTACGTCAAGCCGTACCTCCAGTACGACCTGACCAAGTCGATCACCTTCAAGGTCGCGAACGTCACGTCGTTCGCGCTCAAGCCGATCGCCACGCCCGGTAACTCGCGCATGTACGGCACCGAGTTCGATTCCGACGTCGCATACACGAACAACGGCTTCACCATCGGCATCTCGTATGGCGTGCTGTTCCCGTTCGGCGCGATGGCGCACCCGGTTGACGAGGTCGGCGGCACCACGTTCGGCTACGGCACCGATGCGGACACGGGCGCGACCAACACCGGCGATGCCGGCACCGCGCACACGATCCAGGCGCGCATGATGCTGACGTTCTGAGACCGCCCGACCCGGCGCTTCCATCCCCCCCCCCCCCCCCCTCCCCCCCCCCCCCCCCCCCCCCCCCCCCCCCCCGGGCCCGGCCCCCCCCCCCCCCGCCTTCCGGTCTCCAACCGCGCCGGGACCCTCCGCCCCCGCTCTGTCCTGGCCGCGCCCCCCGGAGGTCGCGGGCTTCTTGGCGCGCTCAGAGCTCGGCAAGCGCGCTCACGAGCCGATCGATCGACACCAGCTCGAGCCCCATCGGGTTCTCGATCCGCAGCCGGTTCTGCGCCGGGATCAGCGCTCGGGTGAAGCCGAGCCGTGCGGCCTCCGCGAGCCGCTGCTCGCACAGCGGCACCGCACGGACCTCGCCGGCGAGCCCGACCTCGCCGAACACGACGGTCTTCGCGTCGATCGCACGGCCCCGCGCCGACGAGGCGATCGCGCAGGCCACGCCGAGATCGATCGCGGGTTCCGCGAGGCGCAACCCACCGGCGACGTTGACGAACACGTCCCGATCGAGGACGTCGCAGCTCGCACGCTGCGCGAGCACCGCGAGGAGGAGCGAGACCCGATTGCCATCCACCCCCGCGGCGGTCCGCCGCCCAACACCGGCGCTGGCCGGTGCGACCAGCGCCTGGATCTCCACCAGCAACGGGCGCGCGCCATCGGCAGAGGCGACGACCACCGAGCCCGGCGCACCGATCGGCCGCTCCGCGAGCAGATGCGCGGACGGATTGGTGACCTCGGCCATCCCGGCGCCGCGCATCTCGAACACGCCGATCTCTTGCGTGGAGCCGAACCGATTCTTGTGCGCCCGCAGGATCCGGTACGGACCGCCATCACCCTCGAGCTGCAACACCACATCGACGAGGTGCTCGAGCGTCTTGGGACCGGCGAGGCCACCATCCTTGGTGACATGACCGACGAGGATCGTGGGCACGCCGGAGGTCTTCGCGTACTGCATCAGCCGGCTCGCACACTCGCGAACCTGCGCGAGCGAGCCCGGGATCGAATCGAGCAAGGGCGTGTACATCGTCTGGATCGAATCCACCGCGAGGATCGCGGGTGGCTCGGACTTGGCGTGCGCGAGGATCTTCTCGACGTCGGTCTCCGCGACCACGGCGAGCCGCGCGTCGGAGGCCCCGACCCGGCGTGCGCGCATCGCCGTCTGAGCCACGCTCTCCTCGCCGGTCGCGTACAGCACGCGGCCACCCCGCGCGAGCCCCGCCAGCGCCTGGATCAGCAACGTGGACTTGCCCACGCCTGGATCGCCCCCGAGCAGCACGAGGCTGCCCGCGACCAGGCCTCCGCCGAGGACGCGATCGAGCTCACCGATCTGCGTGGACTGCCGATCCGAGGCGCTGATCTCGCGCACGTCGACGATCGAGATCGGCGCGTGGCCATCGGCGATTCCCGAGGCGCTGGTTCGCGCGTTCCCCGCCGCGTCCATCTCCTCGACGAGCGAGTTCCACTCCTGGCACGCAGGACACCGGCCCTGCCACTTGGACTCCACGTGGCCGCACGCCTGGCAGCGGTGAATGCTGCGCGGCTTGAGGGGCTTGATCTTGCCCATACCCTCTGGTCTTACCAGACGGGTGTGACGAACCGATCGGACGGCCCTCGGCTCAGGCGACGGCGCGGAGGTGCGTGACCAGCACCTGCACGGCACGTCGCGCCAGGTCCGCAGAGCTGCCATCCTGATACAGCGCGAACACCCCGGCGTGCGAGGGACCGAGCTCGGCGATCACGCCCAGCCGACCGTTGGCGATCGCGTCGCGTGCGATCGAGCGCGGCACGAACGTGACATAGCCAGCGTGTGCCGCGGCCTCGACCAGGAACAGGGCATCGTCGCTCTCGGCGACCAGCCTCGGCCGCAGGCCCTTGGCCTCGAGGTACGCATCGACATCCCAGCGCAGCGCGGAGCTCACGCGATAGTTGATGAGCTTCGCATCCTGCCAGTCGGGCGCGAGGACGAGCGACGGCGGCCCCACCGCGATCAAGGTCATGGTCGCGAGCTGAACGATCTCGAGCCCGCGGCGTCCGGCCTCGGGTGGCTCGGTCTCGCACAGCACGAGATCGAGCTCAGAACCACGCAGGTCCCGCAGTAGCTCGGTCGTGTCTGCCGCGCGGATCGAAGGGATGCACCCTTCGAGCTCGAGCAACGGCAGCAAGAAATCGGTGCTGGTGGTCCGCGCCACCGCACCGGAGAGGCCGATCCGCAACGTCTTCGGCAGCGCGCGCGGGCCGTGTCCCAGCGCCTCCGAAAGGTGCTCGCTCGCGCGGAACATCACCTGCGTGTGCTCGAAGGCGAGTCGTCCTGCCTCGGTCAGCCGGAGGCCCGTCGACTGGCGCTCGAACAGCGAGACCTCGAGTGCGCGCTCGAGCGCCCTCACCTGCTCACTGACGGTCGGCTGCGTCACGCCGAGCCGCACCGCAGCTGCGGCCACCGAGCCCTCGAGGGCGGCCACATGGAAGTAGTAGAGGTGGTTGTAGTTGAGCATGGGACCCAACATGTCCTTAGCAAGCACCACGCCCGGGCCGAGGTCGCCCGACAGCGAGCTGCAGACTCCGACGGCCGCGCCATGGTCGATCCACAGGCTACGCCGACCACCACGGTGAGCGTCCACGCCTCGCCGGTCGCGGACGCCACGCCCCGATCGCTCAGCTGAGGCGCTTGCGCACGGACTCTTGCTTCGCCCGCAGCTTCTGGGCTAGGCTCCTCGCGCCCGAGCGCCGACGCACGCGCCGCACCTACACCGAGCCATCGCACCGCGTGGCTGACGACGCCCGCCGCGAGGAACGCCCGGCTCGCGGACAGCGCGACGGCGACATCCCCCTGGTCCTCGTCGTGGCGCTGCTCGAACAGCGCCTCGGCACGCTCGGTGCGGCCCGCGCTGACATAGAAGTCCGCCAGGCCGTCCTTGACCGCACCGATCCGCTCGGCGCCGTGGGGGACGCGATCGAGGGCGTAGGCATAGGCGGTGACGAACTGCTCGTACGCTGGGATGGTTCGATCCAGATCACGCTTCCCGAGCGAGATCGCCAGCTCGAGGAACGGCGCGTAGAACACGTAGTTGTCGATCGGCCGCTCGAGCACGCCCAGCACCTCGGGGAGCCCGAGCGCATCGCCCTCGTGGGCGGCCGCGGCCAGGGTCGCTGCCTCGATGGCGGCGGGCGCCGCGCCGAACCGGCGCCGCGCCTCGTCGAGCCCAAGCTCGCGCACCACCTGGCTGACCCGCTCGGCGCGCGCCACGTGCTCGAGCGTCCCGGCCCAGTCGAGGATCATGGAGTCCGCAGGCTGGGGTGGCAGCGTGAACTCGGGGACGAAGTGCGAGTCCCACGTCGCCCCGTCGGCCGTCAACGCGGCACGGGCGGCGGCGATCTCCTCGGCGGAGAGCCAGCTGATCCGCATGTCTGCCAGCGTAGCACCCGCCACCCGACCCGCGGGGAACCTACTTCTTGTTGGGAACCGGCTTCTTGGGCGTGCCCGACTTCGGGCCCTTGGGCGGATCCTTCTTGGGATCCTTCCTTCGCACCGCCCATGCCCGCCAGCTCCTCCTCGGCCTTCTTCTGCCCCAGCGAATCCTTGCCCTTGTTGAGGTCGAGGTACTTCTGGAACGCGTTGATCGACTTGTCGTTCTCGTGGTTGGCCTTGTAGACGTGGCCGAGGTCGTACCAGGCGTCGACGTAGTCGGGCTGCAGCCCCACCGCCTTCTCGTACTCCGCGATCGCCTTGTCGACCTCCTCCTTGCGGCGGTAGACCACGCCCAGGTTGAAGTGGAGCTGCGGATCGTTCGGCGAGATCGCGACGGCCTTCTCGAACGCCTTGAGCGCATCATCGTCGCGCTTGGACATCCGATACGCGACGCCGAGGTTGTTCCAGTAGTTCGCGTCGTCGGGCTTGTTCTTGGTCGCGACCTCGAGCTCGGCGATAGCTCCTGGGAGGTCACCCTTCTGGCGCTTGATCGTGCCGAGGTTGCCGCGGATCTCGGCGTCATTCGGCGCGAGCGTCTTGCCCTGCTCGAGCGCGGCGATCGCCTTGTCGATCTGCTTGGCCTTGGCGTCCTTGTCGAGCTTCTCGCCGGCGCGGTAGTACGCCATGCCGAGGTTCGACCACAGGACCTTGTCCTTCTTGATCACCGCCGTCGCCGCCTCGTAGGCCGCGACGGCCTTGGTGATGTCGCCCTTCTGCTTGTACAGGTTGCCCAGCGACGACCACGCCATCCCGTGCTTGGGGTTGGCGGCCACGGCCTTCTCGAGCGCCGAGATGGCGTCGTCGTTCTTGCCCTGCTGCTTGTAGGCGAGCCCCTGCTTGTAATAGGCGTCCGCGTCCTCCGCGAACGAGACGGCGGGGACCGCGACCAAGGTACCGAGCGCGAACAGGATCCGGGCGAGACGCATGCTTCCTCCTACGAGTGTGCCAGCCTATCAGAAGTGGCCGATGGGCCCCCGCAGGTTACCTGCTCGGGTCCGACGGCCGCCAACTCGTGGATATTCAGCGGGGCAAAACGCCCGAAACTGCAAAACACCCGCGACGATGCGGGTGCTGCGGGACTTCCGGGGTTGGTTCAGGCTTCGGCGGTCGCCGTCACCGGGGCGGCGGTCGCGGGATCACTCGCGGCGAGCCCGAGCTCCATCTCCGCCAGCGCCTCGCCGCTCGCGGCGACCTCCTGCGAGAGCTCGTCGAGCTGCTTGGTCGCGCCACTGGCGGCAACGCGCTGGGCCTCGAGCCCGGTGGCGGCGAGCTGGAACTTCTCGAGCGCCGCGACGTGGTTGTGCATCCGGGCGACCACGCGCTCGCGACCCTGGCGGATCTGCGCGCGATAGCGGCGCTGGTCATCGAGAGCGGCGCGCGCCGAGGTGTACTGGGTCTTGACCTCGGCGTCGGTCGCCGCGGCGATCCGCTTGTCGAGCTCCTCCATGCGGGCGGTGAGCTCGGTGTCGTTGGCGCCCGTCAGCTTGACGTCCGCGCTCTTGGCGGCGACCTCGATGGTCTTGAGCACGCCATCGCGGACGAGGTTCTTGCCGGGGTCGGTGTCGGACAGGCGGTCCTTCGTGGAGTCCCAGATCGCGACCGAGCGATCGCACAGGTTGCGAACTTCGGCGTCGAGCGAGCTCGGCAGCTTCCGCAGCGCGGCCTGCACCGGATCGAGCGCGAGCTTCAGGTGGCGCGGGAGCATCGCGAGGACGCCGACCATGCCCATCGCAGCGGCGCTCGTCGCGTGCTTCACCCACAGCGGCCACTGCGCGGTCTGGTTCGCGCCATCGATCCGCAGTGCGCACCACATGGCCACGAGCGCGGTCATGGCACCGAGCGCTACGCTCACCGCGCCGCGCACGCCGCGCGGCCCACCGATCGCGAGCCCGAGCGCGAGCATCGAGCCCACCCCCGCCAGCATCGGCCAGCTCGGCGAGAGCGCGAACAGCGGGATCACCGCGGCGCCCGCGGCGGCCATCCGCCAGGTCGCCTTGCCGTGCGCCCAGGCGGCGCCGGCCGCGATGCCGAGGATGCCACCCGCGATCGGCGCCAGCGGGGTCACCGGGTGAAGGGCCAGTCCGAGGAGAGCGGAGCCGCCGACCATGCCGAGGGCTGCCTTGTGGAACGACGCGTGATCGCCAAACCGGATGTCCATGGAGGTCTATGAACGCGCCATGATGGTGGTTCGATCTACTGGCGGTGGCCGTCCCGAAAAAACGTAAGGGCCTGGTTTCCCAGGCCCTTTTTCACCCAAGAACGTCGGGGTCTAGAACGTCAGCCGGAACCCGAGCTGCACCGCGCGCGGAGCCTGCTGGGCGCCGGTGATGGTCGCGTTGCTGGTCCCGGTGTGGTTGTAGTTCTTGTTCTTGATCGGCGAGGCGTTGATCTCGGCGCCCGAGACCTCGTCGAGGGTCTTCACGTGCTTCAGGTCCTCGGGGTCACCACCGAGGATCGGGTTCACGAAGTCCTGCGTGTAGTTCTCGTCGACGTTGAGCTGGTCCTGCTGGTTGAACAGGTTGAACACGTTGACGAAGCCCTCGAGCATCGTGTGCTTGTTGATCTTGTAGCCGTAGGCCACACGGATATCGAGCTGCGAGGTCACGGGCGACCGGGTCGCCGCGCCGCGCGGCAGGAGGTACGACTCGCCCGAGCCGTAGCCCGGGTGCTGCGAGGCGCCGAGCACGTTGTGCGCGATGCCGGACTGCGCGCGGAAGCTACCGCCCGCGGTCAGGACGCCCGCCGTCTTGAGATCGAACTGGTAGAACCCGTCGACCTTGACGTTGTGCGGACGATCGAGGCCGAGCGGACCGTAGCGGTTCGCCATCAGGTCGGGGAGGTCGTACAGCGACGTGATGTTCGGATCGTTCTGGCCGGTCTCGGTCGAGAACAGACCCGGGTAGTTACCCTTCGACTGCGAGAACGTGTACGAGGCCATGAGGAGCGACGCCTTGGTCGGGCGCTGCGTCACGGTCAGCTGGAGCGCGTCGTAGTTGCGCACCGGCTTCTCGAGGTTCTTCACGTAGTACATCTGGTTCGCGCGGCTCGCATACAGATCACCCAGCGCGACCTCCTTCGGATCCGAGGACGCCTGGAGCTTCATCGCCTGGGCGAGCAGCTTGTCGGCCTCTCCGTCGAAGTTTTGACCCGGGTTCGTGATGAGGTAGTTGTTGCCGCCGTCGACCGAGATGTCCTCGATGACGATCGGCAGCGTGCGGTGCTGGAACGTGGCGCCCGCCTTGAAGTCCGCCATGAACTCGTACTCTGCGCCGAGGATGATCTCGTCCGTGCGCTGGCCCTTCATGCCGGGCGAGACGAACTCGATGCCACCGCCGAGGATCGCCTGCTGGAGGCGGTCCTGGCACATGTCGAGCTTCTTGACGATGTCGGTGCTGCCGTGGTCGACGTCGCAGTTCGGATCGTAGCCACCGTTGGTCGGGGTGAACCGGCTCTGGTTGATCGACGTGAAGTTCGTGATCTCGCCGCCGAACGCGCGGACGTTGAGATCCATCGGGACGTTCTCGTAGAACCGGCCGTAGTGGCCGAACAGCTTCGACTTACCTTCCTTGGTCGGGTCGAAGATGAAGCCGATGCGCGGCGCGAGCAGGTTGTTCAGCTTGTATGCCTCGTCGGGGACGACCTCGCCCTCCGGCGTGGTGGTGCCGGCGAGCTGATCCGACGCGTAGCCGATCTGCTGCTCCCACCGGATGCCGGCGTTGAGCGTGAGGTTCGGCTTGATCTGCCAGGTGTCCTGGAGGTACGCGCCGATGTTGCGGTTGTTGGTGTCCGCGTTGAGCTGATCCGCGCGCTCGCAGATCGCCTGGTCATTCGCGCACAGCGACTGACCCTGCGTGAGCGCCACGGCGGAGGGGTCCATCGCCTCCTCCGTGGTGAGGTTCCGCGAGAACTTGAAGAACTCGCGGAGCTGCCAGCGGCCCGGCGCGCCGGTCGCGGTGTTCGCCGAGCGGCGGTACCGCGCGCCACCCGAGTACGCGGTGTTCGAGCTGTAGCCCGCGAACTCGACGTCGACGCCGGCCTTGAACACGTGGAAGCCCGTGGGGCCGAGCTTCTGGCGGTGCGTGAGCGAGATCGCCGCCGAGGTCCGGTCGTTGACCTTCTTCTCGAGCAGCGAGAGGCCCTGCTCCGTGTACGCCGTGACCGGGCAGTTCCGGATCATCGGGTACGGATCGTTCGGGCTGGTGTCGTCGCACGCCGAGATCTGCGAGCCCTCGAGATCCGCGAAGTCGCTGAGCGAGCGCTCGTAGTTGTAGAAGATCGTCGGGACGTTCTGCGACGAGTTGAACGGCTTCTCCGTGGTGAACCCACGGTGGTAGCCGAGCACCGCGTCGAGCTGGGTGGCGCCCTTGTTGAACTTCGACGTCCACTTGCCGGCGACGTCGTACGCGCCGTCATCGTACTTCCAGCGCGTCTGCGCCGGATTGCGGGTGATCGTGAACACGTCCTGCGCCGAGCGCGGGTTGCCGAAGAACGAGACCTGGAACTGGTTGTTCTGGTTGACCGCCCCGTTGACCTTCGCGGTGAAGAAGTAGGTCTTGAAGTCCTGCGGGATGTCGCTCGACGCGATCTCCTTGTGGACGGTGAAGCCGGTGTTCGGATCGACGTCCGGCACGCCGTCGCCGTTGTCATCGACCTGGGTCTGGACCAGCCGCTGCGCCGTGTAGTGCGAGATCGACGGGTTGAACCCGACGTGGAACCACAGCTTGTCCTTGAGGATCGGGCCGCCGAGCTCGGCGCCGATGTCGTAGCGATAGTCGAGGTTGTTCTGGCTGTCGATCGAGCCGCCTTCGCGCTGGATCGTCTTGGCGTCGGAGATCAGGGTGCCCGGCTGGACGTACGAGAACACCGAGCCGCGGAACTCGTTGGAGCCCTGCTTGGTCACGACGTTGACGATGCCGCCCGTGGCGCGACCGTACTCTGCGTTGTACCCGCCGGTGATGACCTCGGTCTCCGAGATGAACTCGTTCGGGAGGTTCGACGCGATGCCACCGAAGCCGGTGTCCGTCGTGTTGATGCCCTCGACGATGTACGTGTTCTCGCCGGACGTCGCGCCCGCGAACGAGATGCCGTAGTTGTCAGACTGCGCGCCGGCCGCCTGGCCGACGACCGCGCCGAACGTGCGGCCGGTCGGGATGTTGCGCGTGTAGTCGTCGCCGATCGTCATGCCGGTCTTGGTCGAGCCCTGATCGACGATCGGGGCCGTGCCCTTGATCTCGATGACCTCGCCCTTGGGCTTACCCGTGGACGCCGCCGAATCGACGGTGACGTTGACGACGGCTTCCTTGCCGACCTGGATCACCACGTTGCCACGCGAGAACGTGGCGTCGTTGTAATAGACGGTGAGCACGTAGTTGCCCGGCGGCAGCGAGGTGATGAAGTACTGGCCTCCATCCTCGGTGATGACGACCTGCTCGCCCTGGAGGGACGGCGAGGTCGCGACGACGGTGGCGCCGACGGCAGCCTCGCCGGTGGCCTTGTCGCGGATCGCTCCGCGGAGGCTACCGACGGTGGCGCCCTGGGCGTGAGCGACCGGCGCTTCGATGAGAGAGCCGCCTCCCACGAGGAGGGCCGCGGCCATGAATGACTTGATGATGGTTTTCATGGTCATGCTCCTAGAGGCACTGGATGGGCGCAACCGGCGCCTTGACGGTGAAGTGGATGACCTTGTCGGTCTCCTGCGTGTAGACCGTGGGCGTCGCCAGCTTGTCGGTGATCTGTGCACCGGCCTTGAGCGTGAACGTGTAGTCCCCCGGCGGTAGGTCCGCACGGATGCCGAGCGAGCAGGTCAGCGACGTGGCGGTGCAGTTCGCACCAGCCGTGCGGGAACGTCTCCCGACCGAGGTGGTCAGCGTTGACCGACCCGCGCCCTGCGCATTGACGAAGGTGAAGTCCGCCGCCGTCAGGCTCGAAGCGGGTCATTTCGCCTGGTTGAAGGTGAACGTGGCGCCGACCAGCGAGGTCGTGGCCAGCTTGGTGACGGTGGCCAGATCGGCCGGTGACGAGGTCACCGTCAGGGCCGGCTGGGTCTTCCAGGTGACCGTGCGGTCGGCCGGGAGGGTGACTTCCGCGCCGTAGTAGTCACGAACCTTGGCGCCGCTCTTGAGCGTGAAGGTGTACGTGGTGTCGGACGCGTAGTTGCCGGCGAGGAAGATGTCGCCGTCCGCTGGAGGTGACGGTGGCGTTCGCCAGGGCCGGGGTCAGCGTGTACTCGCTCGGATCGAGGCTCGCGACATCGACCACGTTGTTGAAGTTGATCGCCAGCTTGCGCATCGGCGACGTGGTCGCCAGGGCCGGACGATGGTCCGGCGCGAGCGCGCTTGGTGGTGAAACGGGTCGACTGGAGGTCGTCCGGCGGCGGCGCGCTGAACGTGGTCTCCTGGCCGCAGCGATCCTTGAGCTTGTGGCCGGCGAGCAGCGAGAACGTGTATGCCTTGCCGCCCTGGATCGGCGTGTTGAGGCCGAGGCGTACTCGGCGGGGCAGGCTCCATTGAGGGCGAGCGGGAAGAAGTCCGCGCCCGCGAAGTCGCAGGTATCGCCGGCGGTCGGGCAGTCCGCGCCGTTCTTCGAGACCTCGCACGCCGTGGCGCCACCGGCGGCCGGTGCGGTGCTGCACTCGCCAACCTCGGGGGTGAAGCCGAACTCGCACTCGTCCATCGCTGCGCCGTCGTCACAGAACGAACCCGAGTCGACCTCGGTGTTGAACTGAACGTAGACGTTGTCGCCGTTGCCGTAGATCACGAATGGATCGATCGGGCCCGAGCCCATCGGATCGTCCGCGGGATCGAGCGCGATTACCTGGATCGGGGCGATCTTGAAGGTGAAGGGCGTCCGCTGATCGGACGGCACCTTGTTGCCGCTCTTGTCGACGACGTTGTCGTTGATCGTCACGCGGCAGGCCTTGTTGGTCGCGACCGACTTCGGCTCGAGCGGCTTGATCACGAGCGACGGGCCGAGCGGCCACGTCACGTTGTTGCCCGATGGCGAGTAGTAGCCGTCGTAATCGACCTCGACGAACCCGCCGCCAATGCTCTCGCATTCGAGCTTCACGGGCTGCGTGTTCGCGATCGAACCCTCGAACACATCGGTGCCTTCACCGGTCTCCGGGTCCTTGATCTCGGTCAGCTCCTCGATGCTGGGATCGAGCAGCTCGTCGAACACGATCCGGACGTACCAGCCGTCGGGATAGGCGTTGGTGACCTCGTCGGCTCCCTTGGACAGATCCGCGGGACAGATGTCACGCGCGGTGAAGTCCGGGAGACCCACGCGCTGTGGGCGCTTCTCGTCGTTGGGCTTGCAGTACGTTGCCTGCTCGACGACCTGTCCGGCGGCATCGTTCATCACGAGCACGGCCAGGACCTCTGGAGGACCGCTGGGTCGGAGATCAGTGTTCTGCTCGGGGTCGGTACACGCCCCCAGCGCAAGAACACTGGCTGCGGCGGCAAGGGCGAACCCCTGCGATCGCCCACGAGTGGGATCGACGAACATATTATTGAGCCTCCCCTAAGAGTTCGTTTCGCTGCCACGCCCGGTCGCACAACCCTGCAATGGCGCGAAAGTAATCGCCCATCCCTGTGACAAACGCAAGCGAAGCACCTCACCCCATCGTCACGTCCCGTGAACGGTGTGATGCACAGCCCAATACAAAGAAGGCCAGGTGAGCGCGACCGCTCACCTGACCTTCTGTCCAGTCAGACCCCAGTGAGGAATGTTGTTCAGGCGTTGGGGCGCTTGCCGCCGCCGTTCCCGTTCGTGGGTGCGACACCTGGCGCAGCGACGGGGGTGCGCGGTCCTGCCGCACCCGTAGCTCCGGCCGTGGCCGCATTGTCCGACGGACGGACCGCCTTCTTGTTCTCGTCGGAGAGCTCGGCCCCCGTCGGGGTCGGGGGCTCGATCACATCGATCCCGATCCGCCGCACGTTGAAGTGCGCGAGGACCTTGGCCTCGATCGCGTTGTAGACCTCCGGGTGATCGACCAGGAACTGCTTCGAGTTCTCACGCCCCTGCCCGATCCGCTCGCCGTTGAACGAGAACCACGCACCGCTCTTGTCGACAATGTTCGACTCGGAGGCGAGATCGACCAGGTCGCCTTCGCGCGAGATCCCCTGGCCGTACAGGATGTCGAACTCGACCTCTTTGAAGGGCGGCGCCATCTTGTTCTTCACGACCTTCACGCGGGTGCGGTTGCCGATCACGTCCTCCTCCTTCTTGATCGCGCCGATGCGGCGGATGTCGAGGCGGACCGACGAATAGAACTTGAGCGCGTTGCCGCCGGTGGTGGTCTCCGGCGAGCCGAACATCACGCCGATCTTCATGCGGATCTGGTTGATGAAGATCACCATCGTGCGCGAGCGCGAGATCGCGCCGGTCAGCTTGCGCAGCGCCTGGCTCATCAGGCGGGCCTGGAGGCCGACGTGGGCATCGCCCATCTCGCCCTCGAGCTCGGCCTTCGGCGTCAGCGCCGCGACCGAGTCGATGACGATCACGTCGATCGCGTTGGAGCGGACGAGCATGTCCGCGATCTCGAGCGCCTGCTCGCCGCAGTCCGGCTGGCTGACCAGGAGCTCCTCGGTCTTGACGCCGAGCTTCTTGGCATAGCTGACATCGAGCGCGTGCTCGGCATCGATGAACGCGCACACGCCGCCGCGCTTCTGCGCCTCGGCGACGACATGCAGGGTCAGCGTGGTCTTGCCGCTCGACTCCGGTCCATAGATCTCGATGATGCGGCCGCGCGGCAGGCCGCCGATGCCGAGCGCGATGTCGAGCCCGAGCGAGCCGGTCGGGACGACGTGGACCTCGCGATCGATCGGGTCCTTGCCGAGGCGCATGATCGCGCCCTTGCCGAACTGCTTGTCGATGGCGCCGAGCGCGAGCTCGATCGCCTTGTCACGGGATTGATTCCCGGCCGCGGTGGTTCCCGAGGTCTGGATCAGTGAGTTGGTCGAGCTCTCCTTCGTAGCCATCGTGTCTCCCTTTTGCTTTCCGTCAGTGGTCTGGAGGTCAGTGCGGGCCTTGTCCCCGAGGCCACCCGTCATCGGTGTCCTCTGGCTCGCTTGACTCAGGTTGTGCGCCCAGATCTAGCGCCCTGGTCTGACGTTCAGCGTCCGTTTGAGGCGATTTGAAGTCGATTCGCGAAATTTCCTTGTAGACGGAAGGTAATGATTTCGCTTCGCTTTCATACAGAGTCACCGCCTCGATCCGGGTGTCACCGAACATCTGTTCAGCTACCGGTAACACGAGGTCTTTGACCGCGCGAGTTTCGCGCAACCGAGCGAGTGTCACGTGGGGATGAAACGGGCGGGTCTCGGGCGCGTACCCGACCCCGACCATGGCGACCTCGACCGCCCGTGCGAGGGCCGCGAGCGCGCCGGTCGGCTCGTCGACGCCCGCCCACACGACGTTCGCCTTGTCGAGCGAATCGAACGCTCCGACCTTCGACGCCTTGAACGTGAACTTGTTCGCACCGACCACCGCGCGGCCGAGCGCATCGATCACGGCCTCCACGGCCGCGTTCCGCGTCCACCCGAGGAACTTGAGCGTGACGTGATAGCTCGCGGGTGGCACCCAGCGGAGGTCGAGCCCACCGTCGCGCGCACGCCTCGCCAGGGTGTCGACGGCACGGGCGAGCACGTTGGCGGTCGCGAGCGAGACCCGGAGGCCGACGAACAGCCGCTTCCCACCCTCTCCACCCTGTTCTGGGGGCGTCACGACAGGGCCTCGTCGACGAGCCGGAGGGCCCACCACGACGATAGGAGCCGGATCTGATCGCGCGCTCCAGGCCACGCCAGCTGCTTGGTCTTCATCTCGTCCTTGGGGCCGCAGAGGGCCAGCCACACCGTACCGACCGGCTTGTCCGGCGTCCCACCATCGGGCCCGGCGATGCCGCTGACCGCCACCGCATAGTCCACGCCGAACCGCTCGCGCGCGCCCGCCGCCAGCTCCCGCACCACCTCCTCGCTCACAGCCCCGTGGGCCGCGAGCGTGGCCGGTGCCACCCCCAGCTGGCGGATCTTCTCGTCGTTCGAGTAGACGATCGCACCACCCCGGAACGCACGGGAGCTGCCTGGCAGCCGGGTCAGCAGCTCACCGATCATCCCGCCCGTGCACGACTCCGCCGTGGCGATCGTCTTGCCACGCTCGATCAGCTGCCGGGTCACCTTCTCGACCAAGGTCTCGGTCTCGCCGATCCCATAGATGATACCGGCCAGGCGCGCCCGGACCTCTTGATCGAGCGCCGCGAGCCGCGCATCCGCGGCGGCCTGGTCTGGGTCGCGCACGACGAGCTTGACCAGGGTCTCGGGGAACTTCACCTGATAGTGGATCGACGCACCCGCGACCTCATCGACGAGCCCCCGACAGGCCTGGGAGATCTGCGATTCGCCGCGCCCGAACGCCCGGTAGATCCGCCGTGCGATGCGCTCGACCTGGCCGGTGGCCTCGCGGAGCTCGCGCAGGCGGGCGATCAGGCCGCCATCGAGGATGCTGGCGATCTCTCGGGGGAACCCGGGGAGGCAGATCACCGGGACCCCATGGACCGGGATCTCGAAGCCCGGGGCGAGCCCGGCCGCGTTGGGATGCACCCGGGCCCCGGCCGGGATCCTGACCTGGCGGAGCTGGATCGGGGTCACCCGACCGCCCGCACGCCCGAACCAGGCCTCCATCCGCCCCCGCGCGGCCTCGTCGATGACCGGCTCCACGCCGGCCAGCCGCGACACCATGTCCACGGTCAGGTCGTCCTCGGTCGGTCCCAGCCCCCCGGAGCACACCACCAGATCGGCCCGGGTGGCCGCCAGGGTCAGCGCAGCGACGATATCAGCCTCATCATCGTTGCAGCTGGTCATCCAGCGGGTGGTGATATCGAGGTCCCAGAGGCGTGCCGCGAGGGACGAGGAGTTCGAATTCACGATCTCGCCGCGGCACAGCTCGTCCCCGATCGTCAAGATCTCGGCGCGCATGCGCGCGACAACATAGCGCAAACAGATGGCCGCGCGGTTGACGCACCACACACCCACTGCCTATGATTTCACTGCAACGCGGAATGTGGGTTCCGCGGACCGTCTCCCCTACTGGGCCTCATGAAGATCCGCTACGCCGCCAAGACTGACGTGGGCATGAAGCGGACGCACAACGAGGATTATTTCTCGTTGATCGAGGACGAGCAGCTGTTCCTTGTCGCCGATGGCATGGGTGGTCACGCCTCCGGTGAGGTCGCATCCAAGATGGCCGCCGAGACGATCGGCGAGTTCTATCAGCGAACCCGTGAGGACGAGGACGCGACCTGGCCCTACAAGATGGACCGCTCGCTGTCCTACATCGAGAACCGCCTGGTCTGCTCGGTGAAGCTCGCCAACCTCCGCATCTTCGAGACGTCGAACCGTGACCTTCGCTACAAGGGCATGGGCACCACGCTGGTCGCGACCCTGGTCTCGGGCGACAAGATCTACGTCGGCCACGTCGGCGACTCGCGCGTCTATCGCGTTCGCGATGGTGGGATCGCTCAGCTGACGCGCGACCACTCGCTCCTCGAGGACTACAAGGAAGCGAAGCCGGACATGACCGAGGAGGAAGAGCGGAACTTCCCCCACAAGAACGTGATCACGCGCGCCCTCGGCATGCGCGAGACCGTCCAGGTCGATATCCGCAGCCACCAGATCAAGAGCGGCGACGTCTACATCCTGTGCTCCGATGGTCTCTCGGGCATGGTGGTCGACGATCAGATCGGCCAGATCGCCTCGAACGCGAAGAGCCTCGAGCGCGCAGTCGCCGAGCTGGTCGACGCCGCGAACCGCAACGGCGGCACCGACAACGTCACGACGCTGCTCCTGCAGTGTCTCGCGGCGTGAGCCCACAGCGGCCAACGCGGCCAAGGAGGCACGTATGAAGTACCGGGTCGAGTCCGGGAAGCTCACCGTCCAGGCACGGTCCAAGCTCCACGACACCACCACCGTCTGGACCAAGGTCACCGGCGAGGTGGAGGCGGATGCCAGTGCGATCGAGGCCGCCCGTGCAACCTTCACGGTCGACATGACGTCCTTTGATGCAGGCGACTGGTTGAAGAACCGGAAGCTGAAGAAGGACTTCGACATGGACGCCCACCCCACGGCGACGTTCGAGCTACGCGCCGTCAAGGACGTGGTTCGCGACGGTACGAAGTTCACGGCCACCGCCGAGGGCGTGCTGCGCTGGCGTGGCAAACAGGTCGTGCTGACCCTCGCGGGGCGTGGCACGCTCGATGACGTGCGGGTCGAAGCCTCGGCTGCCTTCGAGATCGATATCAAGCAGCTCGGCCTGTCCGCGCCCCGGTTCCTGATGATCAAGATGGAGGACGAGGTCTCGGTCGAGGTCTCGGTCCGCGGCGCGGTGCTGGCGTGAAACGAGCGATCCAGATCTCCGCGGCGCTCGCGGTGATCGGGATGATCAGCTGGGCCGCCATCGTCGTCGGCTGCAATGACAAGAAGGCGGAGTTCAATGGCGTCGGCAAGTGGCGGTTCGGCCACACGACGTTGAAGGCCGCCAAGGAGGGCATCTGCCAGCCCACCGATCTCAACGATGGTCGCAAGGGCACGTGGTGCTTCGCGCAGACGCCGTTCAAGATCGGCAAGCGCGTCGCCGATGTCGATCTGTACTTCCTCGGCACCGATCCCGACGCCAAGCTGATCGAGATCCAGCTCAAGGTCCGTGGCTGTGTCGAGGACGAGCTCGATCAATGGATGCGCACCGGGTTCGGGCCACCGCTCGAGACCAAGCCGACCCGCGGCTACTGGAAGAACTCGTTCCTGTGGGCCGCTGCGCTGATGCCGAGCGAGCCCGGGCGATGCCTCGTGCACTTCCTGCCGCTATCCGAGAACGCCGAGATCGAGCGGATCAAGCTCAAGTAGCCCCGCTCCCGGATCATCAGTCAATCGCTCAGTCAATCGCGCCGGCCTTGACGGTCGGTGGACGCTGGAGCTTCTCGAGGACCTGCGTATCGTCCTCCACGGTCTGCACCGCCCGGTTGATCTCCTCGACCAGGCCGCGCTTGTGGCGATAGTCGACGCGCGGCTGATACTTCATCCCGTCGAGCGAGGTGAACGAGCGCACGAACTCGCCGTGCTGCTGCATGCGGCGCTCGCGGATCGCCTCGATGTCGAGGCCGTCCTTCAGGATGTACGGGGTCAACAGGATCACGAGGTTCGACTTCCGCTTCTGCTTCAGGCTGTGGCGGAACAGGCGCCCGAGGAGCGGGATGTCGCCGAGGATCGGGATCTGCGTGTGCACCACGTACTCCTTCTGCGACAGCATGCCGCCGATCACCACCGTCTGCTGGTCGTGCACCACCACCCGGGTGTGGAGCGTGCGGGTGTTCCAGGTCGGCCCGAGCTCGCCGCCGGAGTCACCGAGATCCTTCGCATCGTGCTCGATCTCGAGGAGCACCGTGCCGTCCTCCGAGATGTGCGGCTTGATGTCGAGCTTGAGCTCGAGATCCATGCGGTCGATGTTGACGGTGGTGGAGCCGGCCTGGGAGGTGCCGGCGAGCCCGCCGTAGGTCAGCCCGCGCTTGTACGGGATGTTCGTGCCGATCTTGTAGCTCGTGACCTCGTTGTCCACCGCGAGCATGCTCGGCTCCGCGAGCACGTTGCTGTTGGTCTTGGTCGCGAGCGCCGTGAACAGCAGGCCGTACGAGGGAATGCTGGTGCCGAGGTACGAGCTGGTGGCGGAGGACAGCACGCCGGCGACCAGGCCCGAGGCGCCGGCGAGCGATTCGGTGTTCGTCGAGCTCACGGTGCCGGTCTGCACGCCGCCGACCAGCACGCTCGAGCCGGAGCCCACCGGGAGAAAGCCATGCGCGCTGACGCCGGTCTCGAGATCGTCCGAGATCTGGACCTCGGCGATCACGCCCTCGATGTAGACCTGGCGCCGCGGCTCGTCGAGCTGGCGGATGATGTCCTTGATCGCCAGGAAGTCGCGGCCGCTCGACATCACGATCAAGGCGTTCGCGCCCTTCTCCGCGATCACCCGCACCTCACCATCGACGCGTGGGCCATCGCCCTCCCCAGCGCGCGCCGGCGCGCTGCCACCCGCCGATGACGCGGAAGGCGTGGACTTCGCCGTGGCGCCCTGGATGGTCTGCGTGAGCACGCCCGCGAGGTCGGCCGCGATCGCGTGCGACAGCTTGTAGACGTGGATCGTCGCGCCGCCTTCGATATCGAGCGCCACGTCGAGCCGCTCGATCAGCGCCTGCACCCGGTGATAGGCGACCTCGGTCGCCGCGACGATCACCGTGTTCGTGCGCGCATCGACCAGGAGCTTCGAGGGCACGGCCACGCTCGAGCTCGCGGCCTCGGCCTTCCCTGCCGTCGCGGTCAACCCGAGGATCGTCTCGAGCTCGGTCACCAGCTGCTTGGCGTCGGCGTGGTGAACGGGGATCGTGTAGATCGCATCGGTCCCCTCCGGGACATCGATCAGCTTCGCGAGCGTCATCATCGAGCGGACCTGACTGCCGTAGTCCGTGACCAGGACGAGCGAACCGACGATCTGCACATCGCCGGCCTCGGACTTGATCGAGGAGAACGTCTTCTGCAGCGTCTCGGCCTTGGTGTACGTCGGCCGCACCACGTAGCGGACGACCTGATCGGCGTCGTCGGGCAGCGTCTTCGAATAGATCGGCAGCGCCTGCGTTCGCGCGGTGGGCGCATCGACGATCCGGAACCCCTTGCCCTTGGGCACCACCGTGAGCCCCACCGTCGCGAGCGCGGCGAGGAACATCTTGTAGCCCTCCGCCGTGGACATCTTGGCAGGCGCGATCAACGTGACCTTCTTCCCCGTCGAGACGATCCGCGGATCGAGCATGAACGGCTTGCAGGTCAGGCCGATCGCCCAGGTCACGAGATCCTTCAGCTCCATCTCGGGCTTGAACGTCATCGACACTTCGGCCGAGCGGCTCTTGCAGCGATACAGCTCGGGATCCTCCACCTCGTCCGCGGAAGCGATGGCCGAGGAGCCGAGGATCACGATGAGGGTGACGAGCGCGAGTCGCTGCATCCCCCAGCCCACACTCAAGCACCGCGCCAACCCATGCGCAGCGCCAACTCCGCGGAACGACGATGCACCGCAGGTGATGTCGTGCCAGCGCGGCACGACTTCACCTGCGGCGCGGTCAAAAAGGGGTCTGACCCCTTTTCGCCTCACCGTCTAGTGATCGGCGGCGCCGTTGGTCATCACCAGCTTGTCGAGCAGCGGCTTGAGCGGCGTGTCGTGGAACAACCGCGTCAGCGTGTCGCCGAGCGAATCACCCTCGACGAGCCGCTGGACGCTCCACGCCTCCGCGACCTTGACCATGGTCTCGTGGCGCCCCAGCGACAGCAGGGCCTCGCTGAAGTTGCCCGACGCGGCCGTGAACCGCAGGACCGCGGTCTCGGCCTCGGCGCGCAACAGCTCGATCTTCTTCTCCTGCTCCAGCGCGAAGAACGTGTACTCCTGATCCTTCTCGCGCTTCACGCGATCGATCCGCTTCTCGAGCTTGAACGCCTCGATCGTCGACTCGACCTCCACCAGCTTCTTGCGCTCGTCGGTCTCGCGCAGCGTGTTCGCGATCCGCGCCAGTGCCGTCGCCAGCTCGCTCGTCGCCAGCTCGCGCGCGAGCTCGTCCTGCCGCACCTTCGTGGCCGCCTTCACCTCCGCGGTCTCCCGGTTGATCGCCTCGCGCTGCTTGGTCACGCCGAGCTCGCGAGTCAGGTTCGACAGATCGATGTTCGAGCGCACCACGTCGTGCTGTGCCTGATCGAGCAGCGTCCGGATCTTCTCGTCCTGGAGCACCACCTTGAGCACGTCGACATCGACGACGCGCATGCCGTTCGCGGAGAACGCCATACCCGCACGCTTGCCCTCCTTGGACACGCCGAGGATCACGTCGCGGATCCGATCGGTCGAGCTCGCGTAGAAGTCCTCGATCGCGAGCTTGTGGATCTGTCCCTTCAGGACGGAGCGCACGTGATCGCACAGGAACTTCACGTAGTTCTCGACCGCGAACCACCGCAGCGGATCACCCTCGAAGTCGACCCGATACGACAGCTGGAGCTGGACGTGCACGTGATCGAGCGTCTCCACCGTGACCACGTCGGTCACCTGGTTGTTCTCGACGCGCAGGTACGGCGTCTCCAGGAGCTTGTCCGTGGTCTTCGGCTTGCCCGTCGACAACGTGAGCGCCTCGATCGCCTCGTCGTAGTCGAGGAGCACGGTCGTGGGCCCAACCTCGACACGCCGGCGCCCGGTCTTCGCCGTCACGAGCACGGCGTAGCCCGTCCACACCGTGATCTGCGGTGCGCCCACGAACTTGTTGTCGAGCGTGACCATCCGCGGCTGCGAGTAGGTGCTCGCACGCGAGAACTCGTCGGAGATCAGCGCCTGATCACCACTGACGCGGCTCGACTCCATCACCATGTTGGCCGCCGGCTTCGCGACGCGCTTGCCGCCGCGCTCCACGTCACCCTCCGACAGCACGCCCTGCCGCGTCGTCGGCACGTTGTGCACGAGCGACCGCAAGGTCTGGTTGTAGGCGAGGACGTCGGCGTTGTTCGGGTACCACTGCAGGCACTCGCGATCCGAAAGCACGCGGCGCACGATCACCTCGTGGCGCGGATCCGGCAGCAACATCGCCGGCCCCCGCACCATCTGGATCGCACCCGTGAGCCGGTTCATGACGTAGCGCGCCTCGCCCGCCGGGATCGCCGTCGCGAAGTGCTTCGCCTTACCGTCGTACTTGATCGCCGAGTGCTCCTCGCGCGGGAAGTAGATCGCCGTGTCCTTGCCGGTGATGAACAGCTCGTCACCTGCACGATGCACAGCGCCACCATCGACGTAGTCCGCGATCACCTTGATGTGGAGGCCCTGGATCTCGTTGAGCTCGACCGCGCGGAACTTCTTGCTCGGCCGCCCACCGTCATCGCGCGCCTCGAGGAACCGCTCCGTCGGCAGCGGGAACACCACCTGCGGACCGATCTCGAACCGCTTCTTGCCATTCTCGTCGACGAGGATCGCGTACTCGAGCCGTTCGAGCGTCAGCGCCTCGCGGGCGTAGTGGTCCGCATCGCGCACCACCTCGATGCCCGTCGGCGGGATGTAGAACGACACCTCGGTGCCGCGGATGATCAATTGCTTGCCGACCGTGAGATCGACCGGTGCGGTGATGACCGCCGGCTGCGTCGCCGACGGATCACCCTCGCCTGCCGCCGGCTTGACGACCGCCTTGCTCCAGTTCTTGCGCGCCTCATCCTCGTTGTAGACGCGGACCAGCAGGTACTGGTTCGACCGCAGGTGGTGCCCCTCGACGACCTCGGCTGCCTGACCCGGCCACAACGCGAACGTGGCCGGACCCGGCACGATGATCGTGCGACCGATCTCTTGCTCGGCGCTCGGCTGCGCGCTGCCCTCGTCGGGGTGCTTGTTGCCCCTCGCCGGGTTGCGCAGGATCACGTAGTACCCCTCCGCCGCGATCGGCGAGATCCGCATCGCCTCCTCGAGAGACGGCGCGGTGCGGAACGTGCCGGCGTCGTAGATCACCGGACGCTCCTGCGCCGTCGGGTTGATCACCGTCGGGCCGGTATAGGTCTTCACGACGCCCTTGGTGACGTCCTGCATGTAGGCGTAGCTGCCCGGGGGCAGTACGAGGTCTCGCTTCTGTACATCGCTCATGGTCGTTCCCTTTCGTCGCAACAAAACCCCGGTCCGCTGTTCGCGAACCGGGGGAGGTCCTATCCCTTCACGCAGACGATCTGCTTCAGCGTGTAGACGATGTCGACCAGGTCGGCCTGCGCCGCCATCACGTCGTCGATCACCTTGTACGCGCCGGGCGTCTCGTCGATCACGTCCACATCCTTGCGGCACTCGACGCCGGCCGTCGCGGCGGCGTGATCCTCGAGCGTGAACAGCTTCTTCGCCTTCGTGCGGCTCATCGCACGTCCTGCACCGTGGCTACACGACGTGAACGACTCTGCGTTCCCCTTGCCGCGCACGATGAACGACTTCGCGCCCATCGAGCCCGGGATGATGCCGAGCTCACCCTCGCGCGCACGGACCGCGCCCTTGCGGGTCACGATGACGTTCGCGCCGTAGTGGTGCTCGAACGAGACGTAGTTGTGGTGACAGTTCACGGCCTCGAGGTGCGCCGTGAACTCCGGCAGCAACTGCGTCGCACGCAGCGCGTCGATCGTCGCCTTCATCATCAGCTCGCGGTTGATACGCGCGTACTGCTGCGCCCACTCCACCGCCTGCAGGTAGTCGTCGAACAGGTCGCTACCCTGCGGGAGGTACGCGAGGTCCTGATCCGGCAGGTTCACGTACCACCGACGCATCTCGGCCTTCGCGCGCTCGATGAAGTAGGACCCGATGCGGTTCCCCACGCCACGCGAACCCGAGTGCAACATCACCCACACCGCGCCTGCCTCGTCGAGGCACAGCTCGATGAAGTGATTTCCCGTGCCGAGCGTACCCAGCTGGTTCACGTGCATCGCGTTCCCGGCGCTCGCGTGCTTCGCGACGATCTGGGCATAGCCCGCAGCGAGCTCCGTCCACGCCGTGACGACGGCCGCCGTCGGCTCGCCGCGCGCACCACGATCGTTCTTGCCGCCATGGTCGGTGCGGCCATGCGGGACCGCCGCCTCGATCGCGAGGCGCAGCGGGCGGAGGTCATCCGGCAGCTGGTCCGCGCGCAGCGACGTCTTCACCGCCATCATGCCGCAGCCGATATCGACGCCGACGGCCGCCGGGATCACCGCACGGTTACACGCGATGACCGAGCCGACCGTCGCCCCGATCCCCGCGTGGACGTCCGGCATCACCGCGACCCACTTGTGGACGAACGGTAGTGCTGCGACACGGCGCAGCTGCGCCTCGGCCTCGGCCTCGAACGGGACACCGTTGGTCCACGCCTTGATCGGAACGTTGGGAGTCTCGAAGGTCTGGTAGTTCGCCATCATGGGCAACGACGTGTGCAGGGACAGCGCCAGAGCTTCGTGTGTCTTATTTCAGCTAGTTGCCTGCCCTGACGTTATCCGAAGCGATACGCATGTATCCTATGCGATATGCCCCGCAAGACCGTCGTGATCGGCCTCGTGGGCTCGTCGCTCGATGCCGGCGTTGGCGACAAGCGCTGGACGCGCTGGCGACCATCGGTCGCGATCTGCCAGCAGACGGAGTTCCGGGTCGATCGCTACGAGCTCTTGATCAGCGGTACGAGCCAGAGCCTCGGGGCTCAGGTCGCCGCCGACATCGTCGCGGTCTCCCCGGAGACGGAGGTGCACTCGCACGCGCTCGCGCTCGCGGATCCGTGGGATTTCTCCGAGGTCTACGCGGCGCTCGACGACTTCGCAGAGGCCTACACGTGGCGTGCGAACGAGGACTACTACCTCCACATCACCACCGGCACGCACGTCGTGCAGATCTGCCTGTTCCTCCTGTGCGAGACGCGCGCGATGCCGGGGGTGCTGTTGCAGGCGTCACCGACGCGGACGCCCCGTGACGGCACGCCGCGCGACGCGGTCGGCCGGATCGACGTGATCGATCTCGAGCTCGCCAAGTTCGATCGCCTGTCCGCGCGGTTTCGTGCCCGCCAGGCCCGCGGCGCGTCGCTCCTCAAGCAAGGCATCGCGACCCGCAACGCCGCGTTCAACGCGATGATCGAGGAGCTCGAGCACGTCGCCAGCAAGTCGCGCGATCCCCTCCTGCTCACCGGCGAGACCGGCACGGGCAAGACCGCGCTGTGCGCGCGCGTCCACGAGCTCAAGCGCGCGCGCCAGCACCTCGCGGGGGAGCTCGTCGCGATCAACTGCGCCACGCTGCGCGGCGATCTCGCGATGTCCGTGCTGTTCGGGCACGCCAAGGGCGCCTACACCGGCGCCGCGGAGGCGCGCACGGGCCTGCTGCGCAAGGCCGACAAGGGCCTGGTGTTCCTCGACGAGATCGGCGAGCTCGGCCTCGACGAGCAGGCGATGCTGCTGTCGGCGATCGAGGACAAGCGGTTCTATCCGGTGGGCTCCGACAAGCAGGTCACGAGCGAGTTCCAGCTCGTCGCCGGCACCAACCGCGACCTCGCCACCGCGGTACGCGCTGGCAAGTTCCGCGAGGACCTGCTCGCGCGGATCTCGCTGTGGACGTTCCACCTCCCCGCGCTCCGCGAGCGCCCCGAAGACCTCGCGCCGAACCTCGAGTACGAGCTGGAGCGGATCTCTGCGGAGCTCGGGACGCTGGTCTCGTTCGCCAAGCCGGCCCGCGACGCGTTCCTCCGGTTCGCCGAGACCGCGCCGTGGCGCGCGAACTTCCGCGACTTCAACGCGGCCATCCGACGCATGGCCACGCTCGCCGATGGCGGTCGCATCGATGCCGCCGCCGTGCGCGCCGAGATCGCACGCCTGGAGCGTGCACATCGGGCGAGCGCGGACGACGACCACCTCGGCGCCGTCCTCGGCAGCAAGATCAACACGCTCGATCGCTTCGATCGCGTACAGCTCGCTGACGTCGTCGCCGTGTGCGCGACGGCGGCGTCCCTGTCCGCGGCTGGGCGCGAGCTGTTCGCCCACTCCCTGGAGGGTCGCACCACCAGGAATGACGCCGATCGCCTCCGCAAGTACCTCGCGCGGTTCGGCCTCGAGTTCGACGCGCTACGACGTGATACTCAGGTTCGATGAACCTCTCTCGTTGGCCGCTCGTCGCTGCGCTCGCCCTCACCTTGGCGGCATCGCCGGCCTACGCGGTCGATCACCTCGCGCGCGTCAACGAGGTCATGCTGTCCAACGCCGGGGATCCGACCCAGCAGTTCCTCGAGATCGAGGATCCCACCGGCGAGACCTTCCCGAGCAGCTACAGCATCTTCGTGTACGGCGCGGACGGCACCACGATCGCGCACAACCAGGGGATCGTGTTTCCTTCGGGCTCGACGATGCGGGTGACGCTGATCACGGGCAGTGCGCGACAGGCGTTCGGGGCGATCCCGATCAACTCCAACCCGCCGAACGTGGTGATCAACCTCGGTGGCACGCTGCCGGCCGTCGGCACCGCGTGCTTTCGCAAGGCGGGCGTCGAGCAGCACTGCTTGTCCTGGGGCAACGCCGCGGCCCCGTCGATGGTGCCGGTGAACGGCCGTGTCACGGGCGCCGCGCCGACCGACGGCACGTCGCTGCAGCGTCAGCCGACGTGCGCGGCGGTCGGAGCGCCCACGCCGAACGCGGCGAACGCATCGATCACCTGCCCGCCGCCGATGGCCGATGCGGGCGTCGATGCGCCTGGCGGTGGTGGTGGTGGCGGCGGCGACGACGGCTGCAGCGCGGCGCATGGTGCCGGCGGGTTCGGCCTCGTCGCGCTGGTGTCCGTGCTCGCGATCGGGCGCCGCGGGCGCCGCCGCGGCAGGTAGCTCTCGAGCTTCAGGTGCTACGCGGGAAGAACAGCTGTAGCGGCGTCGACACCCGCGCTGACCAGCTCCGCGCGTCGTGGTGGTGGCCCGTCCACGACAGCAAGAACAGGTCATCGCCGAGCTCGTAGCAGTGCTCGCGCAGCGCCCGGTAGGTCGCCCGCGTGTCGTGCACACCATCACGGGTGCTGGCGTCGTACTCGACACCGGAGGCCGCGGCTCCAGAGTCGAGGTAGAGGTTCGGGCGCGGCGAAGGGCACGTTCCGCCCGAGACCAGATCCAGCATGAAGCGCTCGCCCCACCAGAACGACGGCGAGAGGCAGATCGCGCCACCGAATACATCCGGCCGGGTCCACGCCGCCCACAGCGAGAACAGACCGCCGAGCGACGATCCGAGCAGGGCCGTCGACGCACGCTCCGGTCGCGTGCGGTACTCGGCGTCGATCAGCGGCTTGAGCACCTCCACCATGCCCCGCAGATGATCGGCTCCCTGGCCTCCTCCGTGGACGGGATCGGGGACGGGGGTGAGCCGCTCGATCCGTCCCTCGCCCGTGTCGATCGAGACCACGATGATCTCGTCCATGGCGCCGACATCCCACAGCTCGTCGAGCACGCGGTCGAGCCCCCAGGTGCCATACGGATCGGTGCCATCACTCCAGATCGACTGACCGTCCTGGCTGTAGAGCACGGGATACCGCTGCTGATCCTGCTCGCGGTAGCTCGGTGGCAGCCGGACCCGAACGTGCAGCGCCCCACCCCACGGCAACTCGATCGTCCGCAGACTCGACAGCTCGCCCGTGCTCCGATCGAACGCCGGCCTCAGCACCACCGCGTCGCCGCGGCCGATCACCGCGTTGCGGCCCAGCATCCAGGCGCCGTCCTCGCGCACGAGCTTGACCTGCACCGGATCGAAGTGCGGCACCGACAGCCGGAACGTGCTGACGTCGCCGTCCACCTCGTCGGGGCCTCGGTCCGCGTCCCAATCGAGACCCGCACTTCCGCCGCGCAGCGAGAGCCGGCCACGGCTGCGGGGGTAGATCGCCCGCAACACGGTGGGTTGCTCGGCGGGATCTCCGCTCTCTTGTGACTCGACGGTGGACATCGTCGCGGCGCCCGCGGTGCTTGGCTACAGGTGCGACGCGGTCCAGTCCGACTCGAACGACTGCTTGATGATCGCCTGGCCAGCCGGCTCGAGCACCAGCACGCCGAGCTCGCGGTTCTTCGACAGCGACGTCAGCGACATGTTCTCGGAGCCGACGAACGGGACCCCATCGGCGACGATCAGCTTCGCGTGCAGGAAGATCGACGTCGGCGGGAACTTCACCGGGATCCCGAGCCCCGTGAGATAGGCGACCGACTCGTCGGTGGGATCCTCGAGGATCACGCGAACGGCGACACCGCGCGCCTTGGCCTGCCCCACCGCGTTCCGCACGCTGGTCTCGGACAGGTACATGAGCTCGAGCTCGAGCGTGGTCTTCGCGCTGTTGATGTGCTCGATGATCCGCTGCTTCGCGTTGTTGGGCGAGACGATGAGGCGCGTGCACCCGAGGTTGGCGGGCTTCGGCGGCTCGCTGCCGGCGGCGGCCCAGTCCATCTCGAAGATCGAGATCACGTCCGCGACGTCCTCCGGGTCCTTGTCGATCACGCCGTGGTTGCGCTCGTTGCTCATCGCATCGACGTTGAAGTTCATCGACATGATCGCCACCGTGGCGCGATCGACGATCAAGTACTTCGCGTGCGAGTACGTGTACAGCGGCGTGGCCTGGCGGAACGTCACGCCACCACTCATCAGGATCGGCTCGACCGCCGCGTTCCCCGGCTCGTCCGGATCGAGGATCACGCGGACCTGCACGCCGCGCTGCTTGGCCGCCACGATGCGATCGGCGAGCGGCTTCACGGTGAACAGGTACATCTGAACGTCGAGCGTCGACTGCGCGCTGTCGATCAGCGCGGTCATCCGCTGCTGGAGGCCGGTGGGGCCGATGAACGCTTCGAGCGGCACGCTTCGAGGCGTGAGCGCCGTGCAGCCCACGCCATCCACGGCGTCGGCGGACGCATCCGCCGGGCCATCGTCGGCGTTGCCGTCGGTCCTGCAGGCGGAGCCGAGGGCGAGCGAGGCCACGAGCAGGAGCGTGGTCTTGAGCGACGGGATGCTGGCCACGGCGTGGGACTGCTTGCTCATGGCGGTGCCGGACTATGCCCCGGTCGCCGCGAGCCCTCCAAGGGAAAACGAAGGCGTGGTTCTGCGGACTTCCGTGGGCACGCAACCGCGGAGCGCCGCGGTCGATAGGCCACCGCATGGGACCCGTGATCTATCTCGCAGTGATCATCGTGATCTGGTGGCTCGTCCTGCTGCTGTCGCCAGCCGGGGGGGCTGGGGACAGCGCCGGCGACTCGGACGGGTGGAGCGGGGACGACTGAGCCGGGGGGGGGACGACCGAGCGAGGACGATCGAGCGCGGTGGCTCAGGCGCCGCGCTTGACGGCCTGATCGCGCGGGCACGCACCACCGGCCTCGCCGGCTGCCTTGGGGCAGAGCCCGTACAGCTCGTGACGATGGCGGAGCACGGTGAAGCCGCCGAGCTTGGCGGCGATCTTCTCCTGCAGGCGCTCGATCTCGTGGTCCTCGAACTCGAGGATGAGGCCACACTTCACGCAGATCAGGTGATCGTGGTGATCGCCGACCACCTCGTAGCGCGCCTGCCCATCGCCGAACTGCCTCTCGACGGCGAGCCCGGAATCGACCAGCAGCTTGAGCGTGCGGTAGACCGTGGCGTATCCGACCTTGGGCTGCCGCTTACGAACCTTGGACAGCAGCTCGTCGATCGAGACGTGATCCCGGGTGCGGAGGAACTGCTCGACGATCGCCTCGCGCTGCGCGGTGACGTTCAGGCGCTGGTCCTGGACGTACGCCCTCCAGCGCTCCTTGAGCTCGCCCGTGTCATCGGGCCGGAAGTCCGAACGCTCCCCCATGGGGTTTCAGCTTCCCTGCAAGTGGTCGAGGCGTCAAGCGATCTCGGCAGGGTGACTTTTCAGTTCCTGTTCGTTATCGTCCCGATCCGGATGGCTGATCCCGTCGAGCAGGGCTTTGACCAGATCCTCGCGCGTCTGCGCGAAGTGGTCACGCGCCTGGAGTCCGGAGACCTCTCGCTCGAGCAATCGCTGCAGGTCTACGAGGAGGGCGTGGGGCTGGCGCGCAAGGGCCAGCAGCTCCTGGCCACCGCCGAGAAGCGCGTGGAGATCCTGGTGTCCTCGGCTGGTGGGGTCGAGGTCGCCCCGTTCGACGAGCGCGAGCCTGCGGATCGCGCGGATTGATCGTGACGGCCACCCTCGCACCCTCGAGTGCGCCGCCTGCGCTGGTGGCGTTTCTCGCCGAGATCCGCGTGCAGGTCGATGCCGATCTGGAGCGTCGCCTCGCGCCGCCCGCCGATGATCCCGGAAAGCTCGTCGAAGCGATGCACTACGCCGCCACCGGGCCAGGCAAGCGGCTGCGGCCGGCGGTGTTGATCGCCGCGACCGAGGCCTGTGGTGGTGTGCGCGAGAACGCCCTTCCCGCGGCCTCGGCGATCGAGATGCTGCACGCGTACACGCTGGTCCACGACGATCTGCCGGCGATGGATGATGACGACGAGCGCCGCGGCCGCCCGACCGTCCACATCGCCTACGGCGAGGCGATCGCGATCCTCGCCGGCGATGGCCTCCTGACCCAGGCGTTCGGCACGCTCGCCGAGCTCGGTCCCCACGCCGGTGCGGCGATCGCCGTCCTCGCCCGGCGGGCAGGCGCGCTCGAGCTACTCGGTGGGCAGGCGATCGACCTGACCGCGCCCCGCGGTGAGCTGGCGACGCTCGCCGCAGTGGAGAGGTTACACGCCGCGAAGACCGGCGCGCTGTTCGCCGCGGCCGCAGAGCTCGGCGCGATCGCCGCGGGAGCGCCGGCGGCGACCTGCGCGGCCCTCGGGCGCTACGGGATGGCGATCGGGATCGCCTTCCAGCACGCCGATGACCGTGATGACGGGGAGTTCGGGGCCCTCGCGGAGGCCGCCGCCGAGCGGATGCGCGTGCTCGGCGCCGAGGCGCAGGCCATCGCCGCGTCGCTCGGGGAGCGCGGGCATCGGCTCGCGGCGATCGCGGCGTGGTTCGCGGCACAGGCCTGACCTCTCGCGGTACAGTGCGGCGTGGCCGAGAGCTGGGACGAGGACACCACGTCGACCGAGACGGCCGAGTTGACGGCGGTCTCCGGAGAGCACCCGCTCCGCAATCGGCCGTGCCTGACCGTGCTGACCGGTACAGCGACGGGCTCGATGTTCAAGCTGCCGCGCGGCGAACACGGGATCGGACGCGCGCAGGATGCGCTGGTGCGGCTGATCGATGATGGCGTCTCGCGCCAGCACGCACGCGTCCGTCTCGATACGGATCAGCTGTGGGTGGAGGATCTCGGCAGCCGGAACGGCACGTTCGTCAACGGCGTTCGGATCACCGACCGCACGCCGCTGCGCGATGGCGACAAGATCCAGGTCGGGCGCACCACCGTGCTGCGGTTCGCCTATCACGACGAGATCGACGAGTCGTTCCACGAGAACCTCATGTCGTCCGCGCTGCGCGATCCGCTGACGCGGCTGTTCAACAAGCGGTACTTCCTCGATCGGCTCGATAGCGAGCTCAAGTTCGCGCGCCGCCACGAGGCGAGCGTGTCGCTCCTGATGCTCGATCTCGATCACTTCAAGAAGGTCAACGACACGCACGGCCACCTCGCCGGCGATGCCGTGCTGATCAACCTCGCGGGCATCCTGACCAAGGCGGTCCGCAACGAAGATGTGGTCGCGCGGTTCGGTGGCGAGGAGGTCGCGATCATCCTGCGCGCGATCCCGCTCGATCCGGCGATCCAGCTCGCAGACCGGCTGCGCAAGCTGGTGGAGCAGACCGTGACCCCGTTCGGCGGGCTCGAGCTGCGGGCCACGGTCTCGGTCGGCGCCGCGGGCTACCCCACCACCAACGCCGAGACGATCGAGGAGCTGATCACCTCGGCCGACCGGGCGCTCTACCGGGCCAAGGACGCGGGGCGCAACCGCGTGAGCCGCCTGACCCTCCGCTAAGAGCCCCGCAGGGTTCGCTAAGGGGTCTTCGTCGCTGGGAATTTGTCCCAGGGGATCCACGTTGCTAGGGTCACTGCATGCGGGGACTCTGGCTCGTGTTCGCGGTCGTGGCCTGCTCGGGCGACGACTCTCACCGGCAAGGCACGATGCACACGCGTGCCACGCCGCCTCCGAGCATCCAGGGCGACGCCGCCGTGGTCGCTCCCCCACCCACGGTCACACCTCCCGCCGGCACCCCGGCGCCGCTGTCCGAGAGCATGGCGCAGCCGTACTTCCAGACCGGCGACGCGAAGGTCGGCGCCGCGGCGTACGCGCTGCAACACTACAAGGACGCACGCACTGCATTCGAGGCCGCGCGCAAGACCGCGACCGGCGACGATGCGGCGCGCCTCGACGTCATGCTCGGCTTGTGCAACGAGGAGATCGGCAACTGGACCCGCTCGGCGCAGCAGTTCGAGGCTGCGGCCAAGGGGCTGCCCCTGCTCGCTGACTTCCTCGGTTACCACCGCGCGCGCGCGCTGTACTTCGGCAAGCAGGGCGCCGAGGCGCTCGCCGCTGCCAAGGCGATCGGCGCTGACTCGATCCAGGGCGCCGATGCCGAGCTGCTCGTCGGCGACGTGCTCCGCGGGATGAACGATCCGGTGAAGACGGCCGCGCACTACAAGGACTACCTGACCCGCCGCCCCGATGGCCCGCGCCGCTCCGAGGCTCGGTTCCGTCAGGCCGAGGCGCTCGAGGCCGCGAAGGCCGAGGCCGCGGAGACGGTGCGGCTGTACCGCCAGATCACGATCGATGATCCGCTGAGCTCGTGGGCCACCAAGTCTACCGAGCGGCTCAAGGCCCTCGATCCCAAGGCCCTCGAGAACCTGACGTCCGCCGAGCACATCGTGAAGGCCAAGGAGCTGTTCGATGGCATGCGGAATCCCGAGTCCGAGGCGGAGTTCGCCACCGCGCTCGCCGATCCTGCGATCACGCCCGCCGACAAGTGCGTCGCCGCGTATCACCGCGCACAGAGCCGGTTCAAGGCACGCGATCGCAAGGGCGCGGCGCCGATGTTCGATGACGCCGCCGTGGCGTGCAAGACCGCCGCGAACAAGGACCTCGAGATCAAGAGCCTGTACCAGGCGGGCCGCTCGTACGCGTTCAACGGCCAGCACGAGACCGCGATCACCGCGTACCAGGCGGCGCAGAAGATCGATCCGAAGCACAGCTACGCGGACGATGCGCTGCTGCGCGAGGGCGAGGAGTGGACGAGCCTCGGCAACGCGAAGAAGGTCGTGGAGGTCCTGTCCTCGCTGCCCAAGCGGTTCCCGGATGGTGACAACGTCGCCGAGGCAATGTGGCGGCTCGGCTGGCGCGCGTGGAAGGACAAGCAGTACGACGAGGCGATCAAGTGGTGGAAGAAGCAGATCGAGCTCGTCCCCCACGACGACAACTACTTCGGTGAGGGCCAGGCGCAGTACTGGCTCGGCCGCGCGTACCTCGCGAAGAACAAGAAGGACGATGCGGTGGCCTCGTGGGAGGCAGGCATCCGCGCGTACCCCACGGCGTACTACGCGCTCGAGGGCCTGAACCGCCTGCGCGAGACCCGGCCGGCGCGCTTCGAGGCGCTGGTCGCCGAGCTGTCCGCCGATCCGAAGGGCTACGATCCGAAGGCGCCCGCGTTCACGTTCGGACCGCGCGTCGAGTGGGGCACGCCGGGTTTTCTCCGCGCGATGGAGCTGCTCCGCCTGGGCCTCGGTGGTCCCGCCGAGATCGAGCTCAAGAAGCTCAAGCTGACGCCACCGACGGACAAGAAGCGCGTCGACGATCCCGCGACGATCGAGAAGCTGTGGGCGATCGCGTTCCTCTACGACAAGGCCGGCCGCTATGCGACCTCGCACTGGCCGACGCGCTGGCACATCCTCGACTACCGCAAGGCATGGCCGAGCGGCGCCAACCGCGCGCGCTGGCAGATCGCTTATCCGCTCGCGTACGAGGAGCTGCTGCGCCGTCACGCCACGCTCAACAACACGCCGTTCGCGATGCAGATCGGCATCGTACGCGAGGAGAGCGCGTTCGATCCGTTCACCGAGTCGTACGCGAACGCGTGGGGCCTCACGCAGATGATCCCCGTCACCGCGAAGGACTTCGCGAAGGGCACGGACATCCCGCCCACGCGCGAGAGCATGTTCGACCCCGAGAAGAACGTGACCGTGGGCGGCCGGTTCCTCGGCTTCCTGTTCAAGAACTTCAAGGGCTTCACCGCGCTCGTGCCGCCCGGCTACAACGCAGGCCCCGCCGCCGTGAAGCGGATGCTGAAGGTCCGTGGCACCTGGGATGCCGACGAGTTCGTCGAAGGCATCGTCGATGATCAGGCGCGCAACTACTCCAAGCGCGTGCTCGGGACGTACTTCACATACTCGTGGCTGTACGAGCACCGTGCCGACCATGCCGCTGACGATCCCGACCGAGCTGCTGCCGAAGCCCTGAGCGCACGCTCGCCTGCCTGCCCTGGCAACCCGCTGATGCCCGGTCGCGGGTTCGGTTATGCTGGTCGCGTGAGTGCGCGTCTGCCCTGGGGCCTGGCACTGCTCACGCTCGTCGGGTGTGGTCGGATCGGCTTCGACGATCTCGGCCAGGCGCCGACCGATGGCGCCGCGGACGCCCCGTGCACCTGGACCGCGTTCTCGCCGCCCGTGAAGATCCCCGGCGTCAACTCGGCCACCGATGACTGGGATGCGATGCCGACCCAGAACACCCAGGCCCTGTACTTCCACAGCTTCAGGACCTCACCGAACGCGGGCGGCAACGTCTGGGTCTCGCGCCCGGTGGGTGCGGCACCGGTGGAGGTGACCGAGGTGAACTCCAACGGTCAGGATCTCGTGGTCACGCTCTCGGAGGACGGCCTCGTGATGATGTTCACGAGCGATCGACCGGGTGGTGAGGGTGGTTATGATCTGTGGCAGACCAGTCGGACCACGCCGACCGGCACGTTCGCGCCGCCGAGCCCGATCGCGGAGCTCAACGATGCGGGCGTTCAGTTCGATCCGTGGCTGACGCCGGATGGACTCGAGCTCTGGTACCTGTCGGGGCCCACGATCACGTCGCTCCAGTTCAAGGTCACGCGTCGCGCCGATCGCGCGAGCCCGTTCGGGCTCTCCACCACGATGACCGAGCTCGAGGCCGCGGGGCACGTGAGCGAACCCACCGTGTCGCCGGATGGCCTCGACATCTGGTTCACCTCCGATCGCGCCGGCAGCATCGGCGACTTCGACATCTGGACGGCCCACCGCACCGCGCTCGGCGCCGCGTTCGGCGCGCCACACGTCGTCCCCGAGCTGAGCACGACGAAGGGCGACTCGTGCCCACGGCTGAGCCGCGATGGCACCACGATGTACCTGGTCTACGATGGCCCCAATCCATTCGCCGGCGACGGCTCGGCCGATCTGTGGACGGCGACGCGCAGCTGCCAGTAACGGTCCTACTTCGGCGGCATGCGCAGCGCGCCGTCGAGCCGGATCGTCTCGCCGTTGAGATAGCCGGTCTCCACGATCGCCGCGACCATCGCGCCGTACTCCGCCGGATCACCGAGGCGCTTCGGGAACACCACGTCCTTGGTCAGCGCGGCGCGGACCTCCTCGGACAGCGAGCCGAGCATCGGCGTGTCGAAGATGCCGGGCGCGAGCGTGACCACGCGGATGCCGGCGGGCGCGAGGTCGCGCGCGGCGGGCAGCGTCATACCGACCACGCCGGCCTTCGACGCGGCATACGCGATCTGCCCGATCTGGCCATCGAACGCGGCGACCGAGGCGGTGTTGACGATCACGCCGCGCTCGCCGAACTCGAGCGGATCGGTCTTCGACATCGCGGCCGCCGCGAGGCGCAGCACGTTGAAGGTCCCGACGAGGTTGATGCCGATCACCGTCTTGAACAGATCGAGATCGTGCGGCTTGCCCGTCTTGTCGAGGGTGCGCGAGGCCCAGCCCACACCGGCGCACGAGACGGCGACGCGCAGCGGCCCGAGCTTCTGCGCGACCGCGACGGCGGCCTCGACCTCGGCCGCATCCGTGACGTCGGCCTTGGCGAACACCGCACCGAGCTCGGCGGCGAGCGCCGTACCGCGCGCCTCGTCGCGATCGACGATGACGGCCTTGGCGCCACCGGCGACCAGCCGGCGCACCGTGGCGCCTCCGAGACCCGACGCACCACCCGTGACGAGGACGACGGCACCGTTTAGCTTCATGCCGCGAGCAGAAGCGATCACGGCGGCGGATTCAAGGCCGCGAGCGGGTCACGTGTCGTCGCAGACCACGCCGAGCGAGCCGTAGAGCCCCAGCTCGCGATAGATCAGGTACCGATTGTCCTGGAGGTCGAGGACGATGAGCTCGGTCTTCTTCCCACCCTTGCGCCAGAACGCCTTGCCATCGCTGCCCGCCACGATCTTCAGCTCGCCGGTCTTGGTCGCGTAGATCTCGCCCGCGGTGTCGCTGACGATGTTGGTCATCGCCAGCTCCTTCATCAGGCCCTTCTTGCCCATGAACACGCGGTAGCCCTTGCCGCCGTACTCCTCGCGGAGCTCGTCCACGAAGAAGTACACACCCTCGTCATCGCGCGCGAGGAAGTGCGCGCTGCGCTGCCACAGCGGCGGGAGGAACGTCGCCTTGGCGAGCAATGCCTTGGCCTGATCGGGTGGCACCGCCGCCAGCCGCTGATCGCCGTCCTTGCCCTTCGAGCAGTGGACCTCCACACCCTTCGCATCGGAGTTGACGTGCGCGTGGGGGATCCCCTTCACGCGCGGCGACCACAGCACCCACTCGAACTTCACGCCGTTGACCCCGGTGCCGACGACGCGCTGCTGATAGAGGGTCTTGCCGTTGCCGTAGAACACCCAGTTCTCGAGCTCGTCTGACGCCCCGTGCTGGATCGCGCCGGGCTTCGGCGTGACGAGGACAAAGCCGGTGTCGTCCCGATAGACGTCGACCTTGTCGACCATCGGCGTGATGTCGATCGGCTTGGCCGTCTTCCGGAGCTTGTCACCGCTCTTGTCCGCGTGGGCGGCGGTCACCGCCAGCACGCCGTACAGTGCGACGGCTAGATGTTGTCGCACACGGTTCCGGTGAACTTGTAGATGCCGAGGTCCTTGAAGATGATCGGCGAGTTGACGTCGAGATCGAGCTGGATCAGATCGGTCTTCTTCTCGCCACGGATCCACTTGGTGTTGGGCTTGGTGTCGCCCTGTGCCGTGTTGACCAGGCGGAGATCACCGGTCTTGGTCGAGAACACCTGACCGGCGCTGTCGCTCGCGACATCGGTCAAGGACATCTGCTTCATCGCGCCCTTCTTGCCGATGAACACGCGGAAGCCCTTGCCGCCGTGGGCGGCGTCGAGGTGATCCACGTAGTAATAGACGCCCGAGTCATCGCGTGCGAACAGGTGCGGGCGGCGGACCAGCGCCGAGCTGAAGAACCCGGACTTGCTGATGATCGC
The DNA here is from genome assembly GCA_016720595.1 of Myxococcales bacterium. GTDB lineage: Bacteria > Myxococcota_A > Polyangia > Haliangiales > Haliangiaceae > JABFXX01. The sequence continues at coordinate 454,551 of JADKKI010000001.1, read as the reverse complement.
CTTGGCCTTGTCGCCGGTGAGCAGCGCGAGCACGGCATCGTCCTTGCCATCGCACGTCTTCTCGAAGGTCCCGTCGGCGCGCTTGCTGATCTGGCCAGGGCGGATCTCGGCCACGCGGGGTGCCCAGGTGGAGACGCTCCAGGAGTCCCCATCGCGGGAGCGCCCGATCACGATCTGCTCGTAGAGCTGCTTCCCGGTGCCGTACCAGACCCGGCTGCTGCTGCCACTGTCGTCCGCGAAGTAGACGACGTAGGTGCCCCCGGTCTTGTCCTGGAACACCAGCAGCTTGTCCCGGATGTCCTTGATATCGACCGGACTTGGCTTGGGTTCTGTGTCCTTGGGCTGAGCAAAGGCCACAGAAGAGGCCATCGGCGAGGCCACAGAAGCGACCCCCAGGATCCCGGCAACGACCCAACCTCGTGCACGCATCGGTGTCTCATTATACGATCGTGAGGATGGCGAATTCACCCGCTCGGTCGGCGATCGACGTCGGGTCGGTGATCGATAAGTACGTGATCGAGGCCCTGATCGGCCGTGGCGGCATGGGGGCCGTGTTCGTGGCGCGGCATCGCACCCTCACGGACAAGCGGGTCGCCATCAAGGTCCTGCACACCGAGATCACGGACCCGGACATCCAGCTCCGGTTCAAGCGTGAGGCGCAGATCGCCACCCGCGTGAACCACCCCAACATTGTCGAGGTCCACGACTTCGACGTCACGCCCGATGGCGTCCCCTACCTGGTGCTCGAGTACCTCGAGGGTCAGACGCTCGCCCAGCGCCTCGCACAGGGACCGATCCCGCTCGATCAGGTGATGACGATCGTGCGCCAGGTCGGCTCGGCGCTCGCGGCGGCGCACCGGGAGGGCATCGTCCATCGCGATCTCAAGCCGCAGAACATCTTCCTGGTCCCGATGGAGGTCGACGGCCACCACGTGGAGGTGGCGAAGGTCCTCGATTTCGGGATCTCCAAGTGGCGAGGGTCGGAGACGGTGAAGACCCAGGAGAGCGCGCTGCTCGGCACGCCGCAGTACATGGCGCCGGAGCAGGCCACGGGACGGCACGACAGCGTCGACGAGCGCACCGATGTGTTCGCGCTCGGCTCGATCGTCTACGAGATGCTGTGCGGCCACCCCGCGTTCACGGGCGCCTCGATCCCCGAGGTCGTGTTCAAGGTGGTCTACGAGCAGCCCGCCCCGATCTCGGACACCGTCCCCGATGGTGTGGCGAATGCGATCCGCCAGGCGATGGCCAAGCCCTCGGAGGAGCGGTTCGCCACGGTCTCGAACTTCGTCGAGGCGCTCACCGGCACCGAGCTCTCCACGTTCCGTCCGTCGATGATCACCAAGCCGGCGACCGAGCTCGGGTTCGCGAGCGGGTCGAAGAAGATCTCGAACCCCGATGCCCTGGGCGACACGATGGGCTCGGGCGACTACGGCACCGCCCCCACGCCGGTGCCGATCATCGTCGGCCCCGCTGTGCGCGGTTCGTCGCCGACCGTGGACTCGGTGTCGTCGCGCGGCAACGCCAGCGATCCTGGCCACCGGGTCGGGCTCGCGGCCACCAGCGCCGCCCCGGCGCCGGCGAAGAAGCCGACGCTCATGATCCTCGGCGGCATCGCCGTGGTCGCGGCGACGGCGGCGATCATGTACTTCGTGATGCGAAAGCCCGAGGCGACGGCGACCAAGCCGCCCGAGCATCAGGCGCAGAAGCTCCCTGCCACCACGCCTCCCGATGCCGCCGTTCAGGTCGCCGCCGTCACGCCTGACGCCGCCGTCCAGGTCGCCGCGGTCACGCCCGATGCCGCGACCGCAGTGATCACCCCACCCGATGCAGGAGCGGTAGCGGCAACCGGCACCGACGCCGGCGTCGCGTCCAAGCCGCCGATCGTCAAGGACACGCCCAAGCCGCCCATCATCAAGGACACGCCCAAGCCGCCGATCGTCACGGATCCACCCGACGAGGGCGGCGCCGCCGACGACGACGAGGACGTGAAGGGGATGTTGAAGCGCGCCAACGATGCGTTTCGGAGTGGCGACTACGACACCGCGGTCCGGCTTGCGAACGCCGCCGTCAACCGCGGTGGCGCGCGCCAGCAGGCCGCCGGCGCGATGATCAAGGGCCTCGTCGCGTGCGAGCGCAAGGATCTCGAGGGGGTCAACGCTGCCCTCAATCAGCTCGGCCGCAACGGAGGCATGCGCCGCCGGATCATCACGTTGTGTGAGAAGAAGGGCCTCGACGTGCGTTAGTGCAGCAGCACGAGCACCCTTCGACGTAAGCCGTCCGCACGCTCGACCTCGAGATCCACGAACCCTCCCCTACCCGGCTCGCGGGTGGAGATCGCCGCACCCGCCGCGAGATCCGAGGCGACCGCACGATCATCGACCGCGATCACCCGCTCGCCCGGCGCGAGCCGGACCAGCGACGAGACCTCGGCGACCCGGACGCCGGGCGCGACATCCACGATCGTCGGCCCCACCGGCGCGGGCGCTGCGGTCAGCGTGGGCCGCATGACGGAGACGTGCGTGACGGAGCCGCCGCGGACCAGCAGCATCACGCAGGCGCCGAGGAGGCCGATGGTCAGCGAGCGGAACAGGAACATGCCCCCATGCGCTGCAACGGCTTGGCCAGCGCGCGGCCGGCGCCCACGCGTGCAGTGTTGCGGCGTTAGCTCGCGGGAGCTGTGAGCCCTCTGCCACCGTGGCAAGGCGAACTCCCGGCGCGTGTCAGCGCGGCGCAGGTGCGCTGGACTACTTCTTCATCTGCTGCGCGAGATAGTTCTGCTCGCCGACCTGGCGGATCAGCTCGAGCTGGGTCTCGAGCCAGTCCGTGTGCTGCTCCTCGCCGACGAGGATCTTGGTCATCAGATCTTCGGTCGCGTTGTCGCCGGCCTTGCGACACGCCTCGATGCCCTGGTTCAGGAACGCGATCGCCGAGTACTCGACCTGGAGGTCGGCCTCGAGCTGCTCCTTGACGGTCTCGCCGACGTGCAGCTTGTGATAGCGCTGCAGGTTCGGGATCCCCTCGAGGAACAAGATGCGGCTGATCACCAGATCGGCGTGCCGCATCTCATCGATCGATTCCTCGCGGACCTTCGCGGCCAGCCGGTCGAAGCCCCAGTTCTCACACATCTTCGCGTGGATGAAGTACTGGTTGATCGCCGTCAGCTCGTTGGTGAGCAGCTGGTTCAGCAGCTGCAGCACCTCTTCATTGCCCTTCATGGCGCCTCGCTGGTGGGTCCCCGCGTGCGTGCCACGACAAACGTGACGCGCTTCAGGTCCGCGACTTTATCGAGACGAGGTCGTTGGCACAATCGCGGGCGCAGCTGTTCGCGCCCTTCGCCGAGAGGCGATCTCGAAGCTCCTCGACGCACGCGCCGCAACCGGTTCCGGCGCCGCACTTGCGCCCGATCTCGGCGACCGTACGCGCGCCGTCGTCGATCACCGCGTCGAGATCGCGGTCCGAGGTCGGGTGGCACAGGCAGACGATCGTGGGAGCTGACATTGATAATGCTTTTCAATTCCAAGTTCGTCAAGGCCTTCTGGGGTAGCGACGTAAGCCCCTGGATCGCCTGAGAAGTTGCCTCGTCCGTCACCTCCGGCCACAGTGTTCTCGGGCATGAAGAGCGTGATCGCGATCGCATGGGTGATCGCCGCGGGGTGCGGCGGCAGCAAGGACGCGCCACCGCCTGCTCCGCCGATCGACGGGCTGACCGTCATCGATGCCGGCCTCGCACCGCGCACGCAGCTCCGCTACCAGATCGCGAAGGGCACGCGCACACCGCTCGAGGTCACCGGTGACATGGTGCTCGGCGATGGCGCCAGCGCCGCGCCATGGCCGACGATCGTGACCGGCACCGAGATCGTCGCGGAGGAGGTCTCACCGGATGGTGCGATGCACGTGCGCTACACGGTGCTCTCCGCGACCGCGCACGATCGGCCGAACCAGCTGGTCACCGCCGAGCAGATGACCGCGCCGCTGCAGCTGCTGGTCGGAACCTCGATCCGAGGCACGCTGTCGCCGAGTGGTGTGCTCGCGGGCGTCACGGTGGACACCGGTGGCAAGCAGCTGCCACCCGCACTCGAGGCTCAGGTGTCGTCGCTGACGCGCGCCTTCGAGCGCCTCGTGATGCCGCTCCCTGGCGAGCCCGTGGGCGTCGGCGCGCTGTGGACGTTCCGGCAGCCGCTCGATCAGACCGGGATGCACCTCCTCGCGGCGACCACGATCAAGGTCACCGCGATCAGCGGGACCACGTTTGCGATCGCCCTGACGTCCGAGGTCAGCGGACCCGATCAGACCGTGACCGAGGGCGGCAGCAAGGTCGCGTTGAAGAACATCGGCGGCAAGATGCGCGGCACCGGGACCATCGATCTGGCGCGGCTGACCCTCGCCGGAGAGCTCGTCGCGGATCTGCACATGGACCTGACCTCGGATGGCCAGTCTGATCGGACGACCATGACCACGACGCTGCGGCTCGCTCCGAAGCCGACCGCCACGCCATGAGCGCGGCCGAGGGTCAGGGCGCGCAGAACGCGCCGTAGCGCTTGCACGTGCCACCACTGACCTCGTCGCAGTGGTGGTGATAGCCGTCCTGAGCCGAGAACATGCACTTGTTCGCCGGCGCGCACGCTGCGCCCCACTGCCGACAGGTGCCCTCGACGGCCTTGCCGCACTGCTTGTACGTGCGATCGCCCGGATCGAACATGCAGGCATCGGCGGGCGTGCATGGGGGCCCGAAGTGGAAGCACGAACCGCCCCCGCCACTGGTGCACGTGAAGTACGCACCCGCACCTGCGTGGAACGCACAGCTCGGAGCAGGACATCCGAGATCCGGGGCCGAGCCGGAGGCAACCGTGCCCGATCCGCTTCCGGCCGTGGCCGAGCCAGCGCCCGTGCCCTTGGTGGTGCTCGCCGAACCCGACGTGCGGCCCCCGGTCTGGCCTCCCGTCGTCGGGCCTGGCTTCGCGGGATGCCCGCACGCAACCACGGCCAACCCAAGCACGACGGTGATCACTGCCGCATGGCGCACGGTGGAGTTATAGCGCGAGAACGGGGTCGGGCTCGCACCATCTCAGCCTGCGATCGAGGTACGCGACGAGCCAGCTGCCGCTCGCGCACCCGACCGGGTGTCGATCCGTCTCGCCGGGCAGAAGCCGCGCGAAGCTCGAGGTCGTCACGTCGAGCACGAACGGTTCGAGACCACCGATCACGAGCCGGCGCGGCCCCCACCACCACGCAGAGCCTTCGATCTGGAGTCCGGATGGTAACGTGCCGAGTGCACGCAGCGCGCGCTGGGCAAGCAGCGACCCGGCCGGGACGTCGCGCACGACGCCGTCGGGACCGGAGACCGCGAGGCGACCGTCGGTGATCCGCACGAGGTACGCACCGTCGGGGGAGGTCACGCCGTCGGGTTCGAACGGCGTCACCTGTTCTGCCACGACGCGAAACATCGACCTCGGTTGACGATGAATGCGGCTGTAGAGCACCAGCCCACGCGCGTCCCAGGTGTGCGGACAGATGGCCTCGCCCGAGAGCGAGTACTCGGCCCGGATCTCTCCGGTCGTGACGTCGATCATGCGCGTCGACCACATCCAGGTGCCGTCGACCTTGCGGCAGCCCGAGAGCGCCAGGCTCGCGCCATCGGGGGAGAACACCACGTCGCCGACGTGAAAGGCGGGTGTGCTGCGCGCGAGCTCGCTGGCGGTGCCGTTGACCAGATCGACCAGCATGAGCCGGGTGTCGGTGCCGAGCGCGGCGAGCGCGATCCGCTTGCGCTCGAAGATCTCCGGCGGGTCGGCGTCGTCGAACATCATGCCCAGCGGTTCGCCATCAGGCAGAAATGGCCAGTCGGGCTGAACCCGCACCGCGACGCTCTCGCCGCCGGGCACCACGTGAGGCTAGTTGCAAACCCGGGTAGCGTGCACGCCATCCGCGGGGCTGCGTCGAGCCGATTCCAGACGAGCACGCTGGTCGAGCCGGCCCGCGCCGTGATCGCGACGAGTAGGTCGGAGGTCGCGCCTAGATCCTGGATCTCGGTCGGGGCTCTCTTGACGGGTCTCCAGTCGCCGAGACGCATCGGCTCAGTCGCCGATCTTCTTCGCGATCAGCTTGTACGACGAGCTGCCTCCCACGCCTGTCACGCTCACCGACTGCAGGCCCGCGCTATCGATGTGCACGCAGAACGTCTCCCCCGCCGGGTCGGTTCCACAGCCGAGCGCCGCCACGGCGCTGATCGCGATGAGGGAGAACCAACCGGCTGCTCGCATGTGCGACGGAATCGCACGGCCACCCGCGACCGTCAAATGGTTCCTCTCCGGCCGAAACCCGCTGCGCTGAGTGCGCACCGCGCGCGTCAATCCTCCACCACGTCTTCCATCCGGTCTGGGGCCGGCGAGAAGTAGTGAAGCGAAGCCCAGCGCCAGCTCTTGCCGTCAGGTACGACGACCGCCGCGAGGACGAGCCGGTACGGCGGCTTCTTGTTGGTTCGCGGCATGAGCACGATCGCGTGCACCCAGCCGGCCTTGCCGCCGGCGAGCACGCGCGCGTCGATCTGATCGACCACCAGCCGCAGCTTGTCCCAGGTCTTCACGAGCCTCAGCGCCGTTGCGCCCGAGCCTGTGTCCGTCGCCGAGTTCCCGGCCGCGATCGCGCCGGTCTTCACCGCGCGCGCCGCGAACCCCGACTTGAACCAGCCGCGGACCGTGTTGGCGAGCGCCACATCGATGGGCTCCTTGCTCGCGTGCCACATCTCCTCGTCGATGCCCTGGCGCGGGCGAGTCTTGAGCTGCGCATCGGGCACCACGAAGCCATAGGCGATCGCGTGGATCGTCCACGTCGAGCCGACCTTGATGGCGACGCCACTCGCGCGCATCGACTCGCGGAACGGCTTGTGATCGTCGTTCTCCAGATCCCGCGAGAACGGAATCTGGAACCAGCCGACGTCGCCGCTCGTCCCGGCGAGCACCGTGCCTACCGTGATCGGGTCGGCGTTGCCAAAACAGTAGAAGTGCTGCGCGAACGCTCCACCTTTGCACTTCGGGCTCCCGGTGCCATCGATGGCCCCGCCCGCCCGGCCGTGGTGGTCGACGACGCTGGCATCCTTCGCGAGTCCGTTCGCGGTGTCGACGACGAGGGTCGGGATGGCCTCGATGTGCTGCTTCGCGAGATCGGCCACGGGCTCGGCATGCGCCACCGTCGCTGCAAGGAGCACTGCGGCCATGACGACATTGCGTCCGATCACGGGATCAACGTACCGCGTGTGCGAACACGCCGGGGCGATGCAGTCGTTCGAGGTCGAGCGATGCCGCCGCGGTCGAGCTGCTATCGTACGTTCGTGAAAGCGATCGCTGTCGTCAGCTGGCTCGCGTTGATCGTGTCGTCGGCGTGCGGTCGCTCTGCGACGCCCAGCGCGGAGCCGCCGCCGAAGGTCGAGCCCGGGTCGCCGACGGGGAGCCCGACGCCGCGGTCCGGAGGCGCCCCGAGCGTCACCTCGCCCAGCGCCGCAACCGGCACCCTGTCTCCCGTGCAGCAGCTGATCACGGCCGCCGAGCTCGCGCCGTACTGGCACACCGACCGCGCGGGCAGGCTGCCGATCCGGATCGTCGAGAATCCGAACTCCACGGATCGGCCGAGCTTCGAGATGTTCGGCGCACCGGTGCAGTGGATCGCGCCCGCCGCAGCCACGCCGGGCAGCGCGTACGTCGAGGTCTCGTTCTCCCTCGTCGACGGCATCCTCGAGCTCTCGTTGCGGTACCGCATCGAGGGCGTCACGGCGCGCGCCTCGTTCGTCCCGCAGGGACCCGCGTGGGTTCGCAACGGGCCGGTGCGGGTCGCCGAAGACTGAACGCGAACGTGTGCGTCCTTTGCTCCATGTGCACGGTCGTCGAGATCCCGAGCGAAGGATGTTCGGTGAGCGCGAGAGCGTGATGACGCGGCGCGCAGTTGCGAGGCACGTCCTTCGCACGCACAAGGGATGATGCAGCCCGTCGTGACGTCTCCAGAGAAGACTCCCTCGCTCTACCTGCTGGAGCGCCGTTGTGCGCAGTGTGGTGAGAACCTCGTTATGCACCCGCGGCCGGAGGCGCCACCTGCCGCACGCACCCAGCTGGAATTGTGCACCGACTGCAGCGTGCATGATCTTCCGCACACCGACTGAGCCGCTCGGCTCCGCTCCGACCGCCCCCGTCTGCTGGGGGCCCGGTTTGGTTGAGGCCCGTTTCTTGAGAGCAGAAGGGCCGGATGGGTGTAGCTTCCGAGGCGATGCGGGCTGTTCTCTCTTGCTGCGTATTGATCGCCGCCTGCGGTGGCCAGACCGCCCTGCCGGTGGAGTCGCAGTGCAATCCACTGGGCGCGAACGCCTGCATGACCCCGTGGCCGAGCTCGGCGTTCGAGGTCGATGATCCAGGGTCGGCCACCGGCCGCCGCCTCGCGATCCCGGACCGCACGCTACCGATCAACATCGACGACCTGCCCACCGAGCCCGCGGGCTGGAACCTCGCCGATGGGTTCTCCCCCGCCGCACCGATGGTGATGTCGTTCCCCGGTGGCGTGTCCCCCGTGGGCCTGCCGCCGAACGACAACTACGATCGCAGCCTCGCCGCGGATAGCCCCACGGTGATCCTCGACATGACGACGGGCGAGCGCGTCGCCCACTTCGCCGAGATCGACGAGCAGGCCGACGGCATGCCCGATTCCCAGGCGCTGTTCCTCCGCCCGGCCGCGCGCTTGATCGGCGGCCACCGCTACGCCGTCGGGATCACCCGCGCGGTGCATTCGGCCGATGGCGAGGACCTCCCGGTTCCGCCCGGCTTCGCGGCGCTCCGCGATGGCAAGCACACCGATCACGAGCTGCTCGAGGCGATGCGGCCGCGGTTCGGCGACGTGCTCGATGCGCTCGACGAGGCCGGCTATCCCTCCGAGGACCTGGTCGTCGCGTGGGACTTCACCGTGGCCTCCGATGCGTTCCTGCACGCGGATCTGCTCGCCGCGCGCGATCGCACGATCGCCGCGCTCGATGCGCACCCGATCACGTTCTCGATCACCTACGACATGCCGGTCGATAACGGCACCGAGATCAAGCGCAAGATCGAGGGCACGTTCGATGCGCCGCTGTTCCTCTCGAACAACGGCAGCAACAACAGCGGCACGCACATCGTGCGCGATGCCGACGGCCTGCCCGCACTCCAGGGCTTCTATCGCGCGCCGTTCACCGCGATCATCCCGGCCTGCGCGTACACGGCCACCGCACCGGTCGGCATGGTGATCTATGGCCACGGCCTGCTCGGGGACTCGGACGAGGCCTCGAATGGCGTGCAGCGGACCACGGCCGCGGAGCTGTGCCTGGTGTTCGTCGGCACGGACATGCGCGGCATGTCGACGATGGATCTCCCCGCCGTCGCGCGCGCGCTCAACGAGATCACCAAGGCCGACGAGGTCATGGAGGTGCTCGAGCAGGGCATCGTCAACCACGTGGCGCTCGTGCGAGCGATGCGCACCACGTTCGCGAGCCAGCTGTTCGTGGATGCCGCGCAGGCGGGCAAGCCGCTCGTCGATCCCACGAAGGTCTACTACTACGGGCTCTCGCAGGGCGCGATCTTCGGCACCACGGTGATGGCGTACGAGCCCACCGTGACCCGCGCCGTGCTCGGCGTGGGCGGCGCGAACTATTCGATGCTGCTCGAGCGCTCGCTCGATTGGCCGCGCTACCGGACGATCCTCGCGGGCGCGTACCCCGATCCGCTCGACGTCACGCTGGCCATCGGCCTCATGCAGATGCGGTGGGACAAGACCGAGGGCACGGGTGTCGCCAACTCCGTCCTCGCCGGCACCGCGACCCGCACTCCGCCGAAGCAGCTGCTGATGCAGATCGCGATCGGCGACGAGCAGGTCCCGAACCTCGGCAGCTACTGGCAGGCGCGCTCGATGAACATCCCGGTGCTCGGGCCCACGCCGTTCACGCCGTGGGGCGTCACCGTGAAGCCGAGCCCCCTGGCCTCGGGCTCGGCGCTCGTGATCATGGATGGCGGCGCCCCCTCCCCGCCCGCGACCAACGTCCCCGCCTCGGACACCGGGATGCACGATCTCACCCGCAAGCAGCCCGCGACCCGGCGCCAGATCGGCGAGTTCTACTCGACCGGCGCGATCGTCAACGAGTGCACGGGCGCTGGCGGCTGTACGTGCCAGACCGGCACCTGCAACTGACCTTCGCAACGCATGCGCGTCGCTGCGCGCGGGAGAACTCCACAGCGTGCGTGGAGTTTCACCACGTCCACCCACGTGATTTCAGGGGGTTGAGGCGGTACGTGCCTTGCTCCATGATGGTTCCATGCGCCCAAGCTTGGTCCTGGTCACGGTTGGTGTAGGGCTCCTCGCCGCAGCATGCGGAACGGACACGGCGGTCGGCGATGATGGGGACCAGCCGGTGCCACGCGCGACCTGGTTCCAGGATGTGGCGCCGATCCTGTCGAAGCACTGCATGTCGTGTCACCAGGCAGGTGGCATCGCGCCGTTCTCGCTGACGGCGTACGAGGACGCGGTCGAGACCTCGGAGATGATCACGAAGAAGGTCGACGCTGGCGAGATGCCGCCATTCGATGCGCGCGAGGAGGCCGATTGCACGCCGCGGTTCGGCTGGCAGGACGATCCGCGCCTGACCGCAGCCGAGAAGGAGACGCTGCACGTGTGGATCGAGGACGGCCATGCCCTCGGCACCGAGACCGCGATCGCCAAACCGCCGAGCACGGCGCTCGATGGCGTGAGCAAGACGATGACGCCAACCCAGGGCTTCACCACCACGGGCACCAAGGATCAGTTCATCTGCTACGTCCTCGATCCCGGCAACACGCAGCTGGCGTGGCTCACGGGGCTGCAGGTCCGCCCGGGCAACGATCTCGTCGTGCACCACGCGGTGATCACCGAGGTCACCAAGCAGGCCGAGATCGATGCGGTCGTCGCCGCGCGTGGCATCGGGCAGCCGTGGGACTGCGGCACGAGCGCCACGCCGGGTGACTTCGTGGTCAACGTGTGGACCCCGGGCAACCAGCCGATGCGGACGCCGACCGAGCTCGCGGTGCCGGTGCTCGCCGGCGCGAAGTTCGTGATGCAGATCCACTATCACCCCGCCGGGCAGAACAACGACATCGACTTCACGTCGGTGGATCTGAAGTTCTCGAGCGTGTGGCCGCGCAAGATGTACTTCGTCGCCGCGTTCGGCAACGAGTTCGCCGCGCCGAACCTCCAGCCCTCACCCGACGAGGCGCCCGGCGCCCCGGTGGCGTTCATGATCCCGAAGAACAGCGCAGACCACCCGGAGACGATGAGCCGCACGATCGACAACCTCGGCGGCCTGACCGGGGTGAAGGTGTTCTCGGTCAACCCGCACATGCACCTCGTGGGCACGCACATCTCCGGCAAGATCGTCCGCCCCGCGGCCCGCGGCACCAACCCGGCCAACGAGTGCCTCGGCAACGGCGGCTGGAACTTCGATTGGCAGCGCACGTACATCTATGACGCGCCGATCGATTCCCTGCCCAGCATCGAGGTCGGCGACAAGCTCGAGATCAGCTGCCGCTGGAACAACACGCTCGCCAACCCGTTCGTGCAGCGCATGCTCCACGACTCGAACCTCCCGCCGCAGCCGATCGACATCACGCTCGGCGAGCAGACCACCAACGAGATGTGCCTCGAGATCTTCGGCCTCGCCGTCGATGCCCCGCCTCAGCCCGCGATGATCAGCGCACCGTTCACGCTGCCCAGCCTCGATGCGCAGATGCTCCGCCCCAGCAGCGTCGCCTCGCGGTTCCGTACTTCGGGCAACTGAGCTCAGCCGAACCACCGCACGGAGTCCGATAGGCGGACGCGCGTCCGGATGCGGGACGGACACCGGACAAGCGATCGTGAGCGATCAACCGCCATCGGCCCGCCATGTCAAAGGCGCGCGCCGCGCTGGGTGATCTAGGATGACTTGGGAGTGCCGTCAGCACGGGCGACGGTCGGCTCGCGAAAGTCCAGGATGGCGGCAGTGAGGGTCTGCTCGCCGACCCGGCCATCGGGTGGGACGCCGTGGTCGGCCTGCCAGCGGGCGACCTTGTACGGATCGGCCTCGCCGGTGGACTCGTCGACACACGCGTTGCCGGTCGCCTGGAGGAACTCGGCCACCTCCGCGGCGTGGGCACGGTTGTAGCGCCGGGCGCCGGTCACCCACTTTGCCTCTGGCTTCTTCGCCGCAGCCGCGTCCTCCGTGGCACGTCGGTGCGCTCCAACGGCTGAACCTGCGGCTGGTCGGCAGCCCCTCTCAGGTCCGCTGGTGCGGGCAACCGCGCCGCCTGCGGACTGCTTCTTGTCAACGAGCTGGCCGCGCAGGTACATCGGCTGAACCTGCGGCTGGTCCGGTGCGGCGCCAGCTCGTAGGCCTTCGCGCCCTGGGTGGAGCCGTTACGGTGCTCGTCAGGTCCGGCGTCGGTGCGGGCAACGGCGCCGGTCCCTCGGGCTGCTTCTTGTCAAGCGCCGATCCGTCGCCGTCGATGATGTTCCGCAGCTCGTCGGGCGTGAACTTGCTTGGATTCCCAGGCGCCTGAGCCGCAGCCGGCGCAGCAGCCTTCCTATCGAGCGCAGTCCCGTCACCGTCGATGATGTTCCGCAGCTCGTCGGAGGTGAACGTGCCGCGCTTGCCCTTCGCCGCAGCGTCGGCCGGTCTTGTCCAGCGCGAGCCGTCACCGTGATGGTCCGCAACTCGGCTGGGACGGTGGCCCGCGCTCGGATGAGTGACGAACTGGTTGCCGAGCGACTTGTGCAAGAGCGCGTAGATCTCGCTCCTGGCTTCCGGGTTGTTGCGGATGATCTCGCCGATAGCCTGTGGATCCTGTGACGACAGCATCGCTCGGACCTGCGCGGTGGCGGGGTGCTCGTGCGCATTCGACTGAGCCTCGCGGTTCTGCCGGTCGTCCTGCTCCGCGCCTACCTGTTGGTTCTGCAATTCGCCCATCGACGCCTCGTTGCGGGTGCGGCCAAAGTGTAGACCTTCGGCGCTCTTGATACGGCCACGACCGGCGTTCGCTTCCTCCTGAGGTTCCTGACCGAGGCGCATGTCGGGCGCCGTCAGCGCGAGTTGCCTCAAGGTCCGGCACGCGCTAAGCTCCTTCAGTGAGCCCGGTCCGCACGGTCGAGTTCCCGGGCTTCATCCAGACCGTGCAGCTCCTGCGCGCGCAGGTCACCACCCCGGACGAGTATCCGTACTCGATCCCCGCGCTCCGCGGGTTCGAGACGCTCGAGCTCGACGGCAAGGTCACGTTCCTGGTCGGCGACAACGGCTCGGGCAAGTCGACGCTGATCGAGGCGATCGCGGTGGCCGCCGGGTTCAACGCCGAGGGCGGCTCGAAGAACTTCCGGTTCGCGACCCGGAGCTCGGAGTCGCCGCTGCACCAGCACCTCCGCCTGGTGAGGAGCGCGCGGCGGATCGATGGGTTCTTCCTGCGCGCGGAGAGCTTCTTCAACGTCGCGAGCGAGATCGAGCGCCTCGACGTCACGGACTCGTACGGCGGCGTCTCGCTCCACGAGCAGTCGCACGGCGAATCGTTCCTCGCGCTCGCGCAACATCGGTTCGGCGGCAACGGGCTGTACATCCTCGACGAGCCCGAGGCCGCGCTGTCCCCGCAGCGCCAGCTCTCGCTGCTCGCGATCATCCACCGCCTCGTCGAGCACGAGCGCTCGCAGTTCTTGATCGCCACGCACTCGCCGATCCTCCTGGCCTACCCGGGCGCGCTGATCTACCAGCTCGGCGCCGACGGGATCCGCGAGGTCGCGTACGAGGACACCGAGCACTTCACGATCACCCGGGACTTCCTGAACGGCCGCGAGCGGTTCTTCAAGCACCTGTTCGACGAATGAGCGTAGGGTGCGGAGCATGAGCCTCCGAGGAAGCCTGGGTGTCGTGGAGCTGGTCGGTGTCGTCGCGATCGGGCTTGGCCTCGCGGGCTGCCCGGACGATGCGGTGAACAAGCTCACGGATGCGCCGCCGCTCGCCGATACGCCGATCGACGCGCCCGTGTGCGTGGCGCCGACCGGTGCGGGCACCATGCACCAGAGCATCACCGCGCCCGAGACCTGGACCGCCGCGGCCAGCCCGCACGTGATCCCGTTCGACATCAACATCGCCGCGGCGGTGACGATCGAGCCGTGCGCCGTGGTCCGGATCGCGGTCGCCAAGACGGTCACGGTGCAGCCCAACGGTGCGTTCATCGCGGCAGGTGCGCCGGGCCTGCCCGTCACCATCGATTCGGTGGTCAGCGGCATGCCGTGGTCGTCGATCCGCGCGCTCGGCGGCGCGATCTCTCTGACCCACACGATCGTGCGTGGCGGCGGCGACCGGCTCAACACGCTGGTCGCATATGCGGGTGCGATCCACCTGCAGACCGGCACGCTGCACGTCGACGATGTGGAGATCGCGGACTCGAAGAGCCAGGGCGTCTACATCAACGGCCCGGTCGGCTTCGATGCGACCTCGAAGGATCTGCGCGTGCACGGCTCGGCGGGGTTCCCGGTCCATGTCTACGCGCGCGTGATCGGCTCGATTCCGACGGGCGTCTACACGGGCAACGCGATCGATGCGATCGGGATCGCCGGCGCAGGTGGCTCGGTGAGCTCGGATCAGACGATGCACGATCGCGGCGTGCCGTATCACGTGGGCAGCGGGATGGACGGCGGACGGCTCGATGTGGACTCCCAGCTCGCTGGCAGTGTGGCGGTGCTGACGATCGAGCCCGGTGTGCACGTGCAGTTTCCCCCGGGCGGAACGCTCAATGTCAGCGTCGCGGGAGGACCGACCCCAGCACAGGGCGCGCTGATCGCGATCGGGACCGCCACGAACAAGATCGTGTTCACCTCGGATCAGGGCGCAGCCTCGGCAGCCGGTGACTGGTTCGGCCTCGGGTTCGGCGGCACCGTCGATTCGCGGTCGGTCATGCAGCACACCGTCGTCGAGTTCGCCGGGGGCGTGCAGGTGACCGGGAGCAACTCGTGCCCGTATCCCGGGCGCACCGGACCGAACTACGCGGCGATCCGGATCTATGGCCCCACCGCGACGCAGTTCATCACCGACACCGAGATCCCGCAGAGCGCGCGTGACGGCATCGATCGTGGCTGGCGCTCCGATGTGCAGCCAGACTTCCTCGCCACCAACACGATCGCGGTCACGGGCTGCAAGGAGACCACGCCCGCGCTGGCGAACAACGGCTGCCCCGCGACGCCACCGTGCCCGTGAGCTCAGCGCGCGAGCACGCGGAGCACCTGCACCATCGTCCGTAGTTCTTTGGCAGCGGCCGAGAGCCTCGGCGTCTGGGCGCCGGTGTGCCCGTAGAGCCCGGTGATATGCGTCCGCACGTCGGCGTGGACGAGTTGCGCGGCGAGCGCGTGGGACTGCTCGAACGGGATCACGTCGTCGTCGGTGCCGTGGACCAGCTCGACGCGGCCGCGGATCTGCGCGAGGTACGGCGTGGGATCGAGCGCGCGCGCATCGAACCGCGTGAGCGCCGGCAGCGCGAGCTCGGCGGCGCCGGGGGTGACGCCCACGCCGATCTCGAACAGCGCGCGGACGTGGGCCGCCACGTCGACCGCCGCGGCGACCTCGGTGAACCGCGCGCGGTGCTTCATCTCGGGGCGCCCCCACGTGCGCTCGACGTACGTGCGCCACGCTGCGCGGACGGCCGCGGGATCGCTGCACGGCGGCTCGAGGTGCGCGAGCAGGTTCATCAGCACCACCGGCTGATTCAGCGGATCGCGCGCCGCGGCGCGTCCGGAGGCCACCTCGCCGGTGAGGCAGAACCGCAGGGTCTCGTGGAACTCCGCGTACCCGCCGAAGATCACGAGGCCATCGAGTGCGGCGCCGTGGCGCGCCGCGAGGGCGAACGCGAGGAGCGAGCCAAAGGAGATCGAGAAGATCACGGGCCGCTGCGCCGACCAGCGTGGGAGGGCGAGGAACGCGCGCTCGAAGTCGGCGATCGCCTGCGCATCCGGGGTCAGCGCGAGGTACGAGGGGATGAACGGCGCCACCACGAGGTGGCCACCTGCGGCGAGGATCCGACAGAACCTATCGAGGCGCGGGTCATCGGCGCCGGCATAGTGGAGGCCGGGCGCGATCAGGTAGGTCGCCCGGGGGGCCCGTCGGGGCCGGTACAGCCGGACCCGCATCCCTCCCTCCGAGGTTTCCTCAGTCGCGACCTGGGGGGCCCGCTTCGAGTCGGCCCACGGCCCGAGCCAGCGGGCCAGCTGGCCGATCGAGAGCGCGGAGCCGAGCATCGGCGGGCATTCAACCACAGGTGACGCGGCGCGGCGCAAGATCGCGGAGTTGTTGAATGTCTCTCGTGCTGGGGCTCTGATAGGGTGCGCCGCATATCATGCAGGCCGAGGTCGTCAGGCAGGTCCTCTCGCTCGCTCATCAGTCGGTCAAGGAGTCGCATCGCGACCGACTCGAGTCTTACATCCGCGCGTACTGCCGGGCGATTCCCCCGGAAGTCCTGAGCGAGGTCGAACCCCATCACTTGCTCGCGTTCGTGATGGACCGGTTCGCGTTCCTCGAGGAGGACTTCGCGCGCACCGTCAAGGTCACGATCCACGACCCCGAGGCCACGCTGCTCGGCGACGAGCATCCCTCGACCGTGATCGAGACCCGCCTGCCGGACTGCTCGTTCGTGATCCGGACGATCAAGTCGTTCCTCCGGGAGCTCGGGCTGCAGCTGCAGTTCGTGCTGCACCCGATCCACGGCGTGGTCCAGGACCACGGACAGATCACCGGGATCGATGCCACCCGCGGCACGAAGTACTCGCAGGTCTATCTGCAGGTCAGCCCGATCGCGCCCGAGAAGCGCGAGGCGCTCGCCAAGGATCTTGCGAGGCGGCTCGAGCTGACGCTCCAGGTCAACCAGGACCGCTCCGCGATGCTCCAGCGGCTCGACGAGGTCCGGGCGCACCTGTGCATGCTCGCCGGGCGCGATCCATCCACGCCCAGCCCGCGCGAGTCGCAGTCCCTCCCCGTGGTGTTCGACGCGACCCGCGATGCGGTCGGCGCCCTCGATCAGCTCGATGCCGAGACCCACGAGGCGGTCGAGCTGATCGACTGGCTCAAGGACGATAACTTCATCCTGCTCGGCTACGCGTGGTTCCCGTACGCAGCAACTCCGAACGGCAACGGCACCGCGAACGGCAACGGCACGGCGACTCCGAACGGCAACGGCACCCGGCACGCCGAGCGCGCGCTGGGCCTGTTCGCCGCCGAGCGCAAGAACCTCGAGGAGGTGATCGGCGAGATCGTCTCCACGCGCAAGCAGCGCGACGAGGTCTACTCGTACTACCGCACGGACTACCTTACCGTGGTCCGCTCGGTCGCGCAGGTCCGCTACTTCGGCGTGGCGGAGCGCGGCGCCGACGGCAAGGTCACCGGCGAGCACGTGTTCATCGGGCAGCAGTCCACCAAGGCGCTCAAGCAGGCGAATCGCCGCGTGCCCGTCGTCGGCAAGCGCATCAAGGACGTGCTGCGCGGTCTCGAGGATCAGCCCGGGAGCTACGCGTTCACCAAGAGCGTGGCGATCCTGGACTCGCTCCCCGTCGAGGATCTGTTCTACTGGAACATCGACGAGATCCGGAACGTCGCCGAGAGCTTTCGCCTCGCCGAGTCTCGCGATCAGGCCAAGGTGTTCGTGTGGCGCCGCCCGAGCGGCCGCCGGATCACGGTGGTGTGCATCGTGCCGCGGATGCGGTTCTCGGAGGCGCTGCGCGAGAAGATCAGCCAGCAGGTCCGCAAGTTCCTCGACGTGCCTCAGCTCCGCGAGTACCGCCAGGAGACCGATGACGAGTCTCCGATCCGCCTGCACTTCACCGTGGGCAAGTACCGCCCGAACGTGTCGGACGCGGATCTCCAGAAGCTGACCGAGGATCTCGAGCACCTGCTCGAGGGCTGGGACGATCACCTGCGCGCCCTGATCTTCAAGCGCTACCGCGGCCGCAACGAGAGCGGCGCGCAGTCGCGCTCGGCGATCTACCTGGCGACCACCGCCACCGCGCAGGAGATCTGGACCCGCTACGGGAGCCGGTTCCCCGCCTCGTACAAGGGCACGCTCGAGCCCGACATCGCCCTCCTCGACATCGGTCTGATGGAGAAGCTGGACGAGACGGAGGAGCTGCGGGTCGCGCTCGTCGTCATCGGCGTCGGCGCTGCGCGCCACACCTCACTGCGCATCGTCTCGCGCAAGGAGCTCCTGCTGAACGACGTGGTGCCGTCGCTGCACCGCATGGCACTGCGCACCACGAGCCGGCTCGCCGAGCGGCTCGACGCCGGCCAGGGCCCCGATGTCTACGTCACCACGTTCGAGGTCTCCGGCGCCGATGGGCGCAAGATCGAGGACGACGCCACGCTCGATCGGCTCGGCACCATCATCCAGCGCGTCCTCGTGGGGCAGCTGCTCGACGATCGGCTGCTCGGCCTCGGCTACCTGGCCGGTCTCGACTGGAAGCAGATCGATCTCCTGATCACCTACCGCAACTACTTCGTGCAGGTGTTCCAGGGCTTCGGCACGCAGACCACGGATGATGCGCTGCTCAAGCACCCCACCTGCGCGTCGCTCCTGGTCGAGTACTTCGAGACCAAGTTCGCCACCAACCGCCGCGAGACCGCCCTCGAGCGCGCCGACAAGCTGCTCCCCGTGCTCGCGTACAAGTACGAGGAGCTGCTGCAGAAGGTCACCGTGATCCAGGAGGACCTGATCCTCCGGTACTTCATGGATCTCCTCGAGGCGACCCGCCGCACCAACTACTACCGCTCCGGGCGCGGCGACACGATCTCGATCAAGATCGAGAGTGGTCAGGTCGAGCACATGCCGCGGCCGTGCCCGCTCTACGAGATCTATGTCCACGCGCCGGGCGTGGAGGGCATCCACCTCCGCGGCGGCAAGGTCGCGCGTGGTGGCTTGCGCCACTCCGATCGCGCCGATGACTTCCGCACCGAGGTGCTCGGCCTCCAGCGCACGCAGGCGCTGAAGAACGTGATCATCGTGCCGCAGGGCGCGAAGGGCGGCTTCGTCACCCGCAAGGCGCAGCCCACGCGCGAGGAAGCGCGCGCGCAGTACGAGGTGTTCATCGCCGGCCTGCTCGACATCACCGACAACTACGTCGGCACGAGCGATCGTGCCGCCGCCCGGCGTGGTCCGCTACGACGAGGACGATCCGTACCTCGTGGTCGCCGCCGACAAGGGCACCGCCCACCTCTCGGACACCGCGAACGGGATCTCGCTCCGCTACAAGTTCTGGCTCGATGACGCGTTCGCCTCCGGCGGCAGCGCCGGCTACGACCACAAGGTCATGGGCATCACCTCGCGTGGTGGCTGGACCAACGTCGAGCGCCACTTCCGTGAGATGGGCATCGACATCCGCAAGACGCCGATCCGCGTCGCCGGCGTCGGCGACATGGCCGGCGACGTGTTCGGCAACGGCATGCTGCTCAACGAGCAGATGAAGGTGATCGCCGCCTTCAACCACAAGCACGTCTTCATCGATCCGACCCCGGATGCCGCCACGTCGTACGCCGAGCGCAAGCGGATGTTCACCACGCCCGGCACGCAGTGGAGCGACTACAACGCCAAGCTGATCAGCAAGGGCGGCGGGATCTACGAGCGCGCCGCAAAGGAGATCAAGCTCTCGCCCGAGGCCGGAGCGCTGCTCGGCCTCTCGGCGAAGGTCGTCACCGGTCCGGACATCGTGCGCGCGATCCTCGCGCTCGACGTGGATCTGATGTGGTTCGGCGGCATCGGCACCTACGTCAAGGCGTCGACCGAGACCCACGGCGAGGTCGGCGACAAGGTCAACGACAACGTCCGGATCAACGCGATCGATCTGAAGGCCAAGGTGATCGGCGAGGGTGCGAACCTCGCGATCACGCAGCGCGGCCGCACCGAGTACGGCCTCCACGGCGGCCGTCACAACACCGATGCGATCGACAACTCGGCGGGTGTCGACTGCAGTGATCACGAGGTCAACCTCAAGATCCTGCTGTCGCCGCTGATGACCTCGGGTGCGCTGACTCGCGAGGCGCGGGACACGTTCCTGCGCCTCCTCGAGCCCGACGTCGGCGCGGCGTGCGTTCTCGACAACTATCTGCAGAGCGCGCTGCTCTCGATGGAGGCGATGCGCTCGAAGAAGGCCGGCGAGGTGTTCCTCGACGTCCTCTCGTACCTCGACAAGCACGGGCTCTCGCGGACGGCCGAGCACATCCCCGCCGACGAGGAGCTCCGCGGCTGGATCTCCACCGGCAAGGGCCTGCCCCGCAACCTGATCGCGGTGCTGGTCGCGCACACCAAGAACGATCTGTACGAGCGCGTGCTGACGTCGCGGATCCCCACGCTGCCGCTGTTCGCCCCGTTCCTCTCGGCGTACTTCCCGGCGAAGGCCGCGGAGCGCTATCCGAACGAGGTGACCCACCACCTGCTGCGCAAGGAGATCATCGCGACGGTCGTCACCAACGCGATCATCAACCAGGCCGGCTGCACGCTGCTCGTCCAGCTCTGCAAGGAGACCTCGGCGCCGCTCGACGAGCTGGTCGTTCGGTACTTCATGATCGACGAGCTGCTCGGGGGCCGGGCGTTCCGCGCCGCCGTGCACGGGCTCGACTACAAGATCAACGCTGCGGATCAATACGCCGCGTTGCTCGCGTTCGAGGAGGTCCATCGCAACCTCCTGCGCTGGTGGAGCTGGAACGAGACGACCTGGAAGCTGACGGCCGAGGACGTCGCCCGCACCAAGACGCAGTTCGACGCCGCCGCGGACGCACTCGCCGCCGCCCTCGACCTCACGGCGAAGGCCGCGTACGACGCGCGCGTGGCCGAGCAGGTCGCCAAGGGCTTCGGCCTCGATGTCGCGAATGCACTCGCGCGCGCTCCGCTGCTCCGCGAGGCGTTCGCGGTGCTCACCACGGTGCGCGACACCAAGACCAAGCTCGAGGTGGCCGCGCCCGCGTTCCACCGGGTCGGTCGTGACGCTCACATCGATGCGTTCGAGGAGGTGTTGACCACGCAGATCCCCACCAACGCGTGGGAGCGCAGGTTCTTCGCCTCGCTCGAGCGCGAGGCCTCGGCGGTGCGGCAGCGTGTGGTCGGCAAGCTGACCGTCGCGCCGGACTACCTCGACAAGAACCGCGAGCAGCTCGGCCGCATCGGTGATGGCCTGCAGATGGTCCGCCAGCTCGGCGCGCACGCTCTGGTGCCGCTGTTCCTGATCCTCGAAGATTATCGCGCCCTCTCGTGAGCGACGCACTCGGGGACAAGCAGCTCGCCGCGACGGTCGCGGACGGCGGGCGGCTGCGCTCGCTCGTGCTCGAGCTGTGGCAGCGCACGCGGATGGACTGGGGGTTCGTCACGGATCGGCTCGCCACCACGTTCCGCAAGGAGAAGTGGATCGGCGCGCACGAGCGGCGGTTCGTCGGGGAGACGCTCTACGGCCTGGTCCGGCACCTGCGCCGGGTCGATGCCGCGCTCGCGCGCGGGCGCAAGCAGACCCGTCCGCCGAAGGATCTCGAGCGCCTGCTCGCGCTGCTCGTCCTCGAGAAGCTGATCGAGCCGGCGCGCGCGGCCCGGCTCGAGAGAGATCTCGATTGGAACGCGGTCGCGACGATCGACGAGGCGATCGCCACCGAGCGCAAGCCGGCGACGCGGATCGCCATGCTCGCCTCGTTCCCCGATTGGCTCGCGGAGAGGTTCGTGGCCGACTGGGGCGATCAGGCGGAGGCGCTCGCCCTCGCGCTCAACCAGCGCGCGCCGATGACCGTGCGCGCGAACCTCCTGGTCGGCGATCGCACCGCCCTCGCCGCCGAGCTCGCCGCCTCGAAGCTCGCGACCACGCCGGGCACGTGGTGCGATACCGCGCTCCACGTCGATTCGCGCACCAACCTGTTCGCGCTCGACGCGTTCAAGCGCGGCGCCCTCGAGGTGCAGGACGAAGGCAGCCAGCTGCTCGCGGATCTCGCGATCGAGGGTGCGCCTGCCAAGCCCATGATCGTCGATCTGTGCGCGGGTGCAGGCGGCAAGACGCTCGCGATCGCGGCGCGGCTCGGCAACCGCGGCCGGATCATCGCGAGCGACGTCGATGACAAGAAGCTCGAGGAGCTGCGGCGCCGTGCACGCCGCGCCCAGGTCTCGAACGCGCAGGCCGTCCACCTGGCGGACGGGCGCTGGCCGGCGGCGCTCGATGCGCTACGCGGCAAGGCCGACGTCGTGTTCGTGGATGCGCCGTGCTCGGGCCTCGGTGCGCTGCGCCGCAACCCGGAGGCACGCTGGCGGCTGCGCGATGCGGACCTCGCCACGTTCGCCACCAAGCAGCGCGAGATCCTCGACGGCGCCTACCACCTGTGTGCGCCGGGCGGCCGGATCATCTATGCGACCTGCACGCTCCTCCGCGTGGAGAACCAGGAGGTCGTCGCCACGGTGCTCGCCGCGCGCCCGGATCTGACCACGGTGCCGATCGAGAACCCCAAGCTCGCCGCTGGGGACTCGTTCACGGTCGCACCGCACACGCACGGCACCGACGGCTTCTTCGCCCACGTCCTACGTCGCAGCTGAAGGGCCTTCCGGGGCGGGCACGCCATGCGGATCGAGGCCAGGTGCGATCCCGCGAGGTTCCGACGCAGCTGCAGGTTTGTCGGAGATCAAAGCCAGGAAGCCAGGAACCAAGGTCGGAGGGTTTCTTCACCAGTCCGCTGCCCTGCTTCCTTGGTGTGAATTCCGCTTCCGAACCGAGCATCGGTGGGCCCTGGACGGGCCTGGGGCCTGGACGTAAGGGTCCGACACTGTCGCCAGCTGGGCATCGCCCGTGCATCACCGGGGGTATGGATCCGCTTTTGGGCGATTCGATGCTCGCATCGGCAACACGGGGCGTTGCCGATGGCAACGCGCGCGCACTGGTGCGGCATGGTAACGTCGCTCCGCGCATGGCGATCGATGTTTCCGTGGTGCGCGACCTCGCGGCGCTCCGCGCTATCGAGGCCGAATGGCGCTCGCTCGCCGGCGCAGGCGCGGGTGCGTTGTTCCGTGGCCCGGACTGGCTGCTCCCGTGGTGGCACGCCTATCACAACACCCTCGCCGCCGAGCTCCACGTCCTGGTCGGCCGCGTGGCGGAGGGCGATCCGGCCGCGGGCCAGATCGTGTGCCTCGCACCGTTCTACCGGCGCACCGTGAAGGTCGCGCTGCTCGATACACGCGAGCTGCGGATGATCGGCGATGCCGGTCCCCGGCCGCCCTCGCTCGATCTGCTGGCCGCGCCGGGCTGGGAAGATCGCGCCGGCGCTGCCTTCGCCCGCAAGCTGATCGACGAGGCCGCGACCTGGGATCTCCTGGATCTCGAGCCCCTCGCGGATCCGTCGCGCCTCCGCGCGAACCTCGTGCAACGCCTCGGACCGGCGGGCTTCGTCGTCGAGAGCGCGCCGTCCGCGGGAGGTGCGAGCCGGATCGCGCTCGCCCTCGCGCCCGCCGATGCGACCGATGGCTCCGGCGTGGTCACCACGTTCGGCGAGGATCTCCCCGCCCTCCGCAAGGGGCTGTCCTCGCTCCGCCGCCTGTCGCGGCTCGAATGGGGCGAGCGCGACGAGCCCTCTCCGTTCGCCGATCCCGAGGCCACGGCGTTGCTCGAGGAGGTGGCGCTCGAGCTCGGCAAGCGCGGCCTCGTGCGGCTCGCGCGGCTCGACGATGCCCAGGGCGAGACCTGCGCCGCGGCGCTGATCGTCGATGATGGGGATCGCGCGGTCGTCCTCGCGATGGCCGTCGATCCGCAGGCCCCGCGCGCCTCCGCGCGCCTCCTGCACGCCGAGGCCCTCGCGGCCCGCGCGCGTGGCTGCACCGCGCTCGACGTGGTCACCGGTGCGGGCGAGTACACGCTCCCGGCGCTGCCGACCTCGAAGCAACCCGCGCTCGCGGTGCGGGTGTGGAGCCAGACCACCACGGCCTCCGTGGGGCGCACGGTGAGCAGCGTGGCCCGCCGCGCGCGTCGCGCTCGTGAGACGCCGGCGGTCGCCGCCGCGCAGGCGCGTGCCGCATGGACCAAGATCCGCAGCGCGGCGGCGAGCGTCGCGCACTACGATCGCTATTGCCTCTATCGCGGTCAGCTGTGGACGCGCGGGATCGAAGCACCAACGGGCCTCGAGCTTGTCGTGTTCCACGAGGCGGACTACGCCAAGCTCGACGAGGCGCGCCGCGCCGAGCTCCTCGAGCAGCTCGCGCTCGACGAGGTCACCGCGTTCAAGCACTGGCGCCGCGGAGATCAGGCCGTGCTCGCCACGCTCGGCGTCCGCCCCGCCGGCATCGCCTGGGCCGCGCGAGGCCCGATCGAGGCGCCGGAGCTCGGACGCACGCTCCGCATGTCGAAGTACGACGCCTACATCCACTCGGTGTTCGTCGCCCCGGCAGCGCGTGGCCGTGCGGTCGGTCCCGTCATGCTCGAGCACATGGCGAAGCAGCTCCGCGCCACGGATGCCTATCGCTCGTGGGCGTTGATCGCCGCGGACAACCAGGCATCGCTCCGCGCCTTCCAGAAGGCCTCGTTCACGCCGGTGTGTGACGTGATCCACGCCAAGATGGCCACCGTCGACCGCGTGGTGTGCCGTCCGCCCGACCCGGAAGCTCAGGAATTGCTCGGCCTCGACCTCTGATCGGCGATATCCTGGGGCCGATGGTGCCGCGTGGACTCGCCTTGCTCGTCGGGCTCGTCGGGCCCGCCTTGGCCGGTTGCGGCGAGGTGACGGCGAGGCCCGATGCGGCGGTCGCGCCGCCCGACGCCCCGGATCTGTACGAGGGCGCCGTCAGCGGCACGCGGCTCAAGCTGCGCTACGTGGATTTCGGCACGGTGCGGACGCTCGCGGGCGTCCGCGACATGCAGCGCAACGAGGACTGCACGCCCACGCCGTGGAG
Source organism: Myxococcales bacterium (assembly GCA_016720595.1). Lineage (GTDB taxonomy): Bacteria > Myxococcota_A > Polyangia > Haliangiales > Haliangiaceae > JABFXX01. Next base: position 429,622 of record JADKKI010000001.1, on the reverse strand, counting down.
CGGCGGCAAGGCCTACTGCGTGCCCCAGACCGGTGGCGTGGTCTACGCGAACGCGACCTGCAGCCAGCGCCTCGGTCAGGTGTTCCACGATAGCGCCTGCACCACCCAGAAGACCCCGCCCGCGTACTTCGTCGAGAACCAGTACCTCACCGGGTGCGAGCTCGCACCCGCACACCTCTACGCGCGTGGCACCAAGGTCGCGGCCACCCAGTACTACTTCAAGAGCTTCGACGGCTCGTGCGCGGGCCCGTTCATCACCTCGAGCAGCGACTACTACGCCGTCGGCGCGGAGGTCGCGACCACCGAGCTCGCCGAGACCCCGCTCAGCGCGCCGGCGACCACCGGGCGGCTCGGGCAGCGGTTCTACGAGAGCGCGGATGGGCTGCGCTACCCGGTCGCCTATCGCGTGCACGACGCGCTGCTCGGCGTGGAGTGCTACCCGGACTACGTCTCGGCGGGCGCGACCAGCGGGCGCTGCGTCCCCGAGGACGCCGCGTTTGCCGGCGACTTTCGCGACGCCGCGTGCACGCTGCCGGCGGTGTCCGTCAACGCCGGGTGCACGGCGGCGAAGTTCGCGGTCAGCTTCGGCGCCTGCCCGTACGACGAGGAGACCTACTACCCGCTCGGCCCGAAGCTCACGCCCACGCTCCTCTACTACCAGAGCGGCGCCAGCTGCACCTCGTACACGCCCACCGCCGGCGACTCGTACTACGGCGTCGGGGCCCCGGTGACACTCGCTACCCTGACGCGCTCGAAGGGAACCGGCGCGCGCCTCGAGCCGATCTTCTTCTCGACGGCCGAGGGGCTGAAGACACGGGACAACCCGCTGTACGACGAGCAACTGCAGGCCGAGTGTTTTCCCACGACGCAGGCGAACGGGACGATCGTGTGCATGCCGCGCGCGAGCTCGATCTCCACGTTCTACACGGACGCGGCGTGTACGGCGCCGCTCCAGCTGATGGGCATCTATCGGGGCGCCGCCACCTGCTCGCCACCGCCCCTCCCCTCGTACGGCTACGAGACGATCAAGGACACCGCGACCTGCGGCACGACCTACGCACTGCACACCGTGGGGCAGGTCTACACGGGGCTTCGCTATCGCAAGAGCGGCACCACCTGCACCGCGGACACCGGTACCACCACGCTGTACTACCGGGTCAACGCCACGCTCCCCGACACGGCCATGGTCGCCGGGACCGCGGTGATCGATCCCCAGTAGCTGGCGCCGCGTGCGCTCGCGTCCCACACGCACGCACGCACCCTCGATTGTCGGACCGGGTCCCTATCGCCACCGTCGACGTTCTTGGTAGCTTGGAGCCAGATGGCCCGCGTGCTGCGACTACCCGACCGCGGTCGGCTCCTCGTCTGCACGGATCTCCAGGGCTGCATGCGCGACTTCCAGCGCTTCGTCGAGATCTTCGAGCAAGCGCTGCTCACCTATCAGGGCGATGCGCACGTGCTGTTCACCGGGGACCTGATCCACGGGCCGCACATCGATCCCGAGGACTGGCCTGACTTCCTCGGCGAGTACTATCGCGACGCCTCGGGCGAGGTGATGATCGCGTACGCGGGCCTCGCCGCGCAGTACCCGGGGCGCGTCCACGCCCTGCTCGGGAACCACGAGCACGGCCACATCGGTGGCCCGCACACCGCGAAGTTCGCCGCCGACGAGGTGGCGCTGCTGGAGCAGATCCTCGGCCCCTCCGGCACGGCGCGCATGCGCGGCATCATCCACACGTTCGCGCTGTGCGCGGTCAGCAAGTGCGGCGCCGTGTTCACCCACGGTGCCCCGGCGGCGCAGATCGATTCGATCGCCGATCTCGAGGGCGCTGACCTGTCGGGCGCGCACTACGCGAGCCCCCTCGACGTCCTCGACACGCCGATCGTCGGCAAGGTGCTGTGGGCCCGCAGCGCCACCGAGGCGGAGGCCCGCCGGTTCCTCCGCGCCACGCAGGGCACGATGGCCATCTACGGCCACGACGTGATCCCGGAGGGCTACGAGTGCGTGGGCGACGAGCAGATGGTGGTGTCGACCAGCTTCGGGGTGTTCGACACCAACAAGATCTACATCTCGCTCGATCTGGCCAGCAAGTACCGCGGGGTCGGGGATCTGCGGATCGGCCACGAGATCCTGCCGCTCTATCCCGACAAGGCGCCCGCGCGGCTCGGTGGGCGGGCGATGTCGGGCACCCGGAAGTAGTTTCGCGTACATAGGTGGGCACTCCCCCGTCGGGCAGGCTTGCTTTTGCCCTCCACCATCCCTATAAATCCGGGCTCACCCGAGCCCCCTGCGTTTCGCAGGGAAACGGAGACGCCATGAAGGACTCTGCAAACCACCCGCACTACAAGCCCGCCCACATCAGCTGTGCCTGCGGGGCGAAGCACAACACGTTCTCGACGCGCGGCGACTTCGGCGTCGACATCTGCTCGAACTGCCACCCGTTCTTCACGGGCAAGCAGAAGCTGATGGACACGGCCGGCCGCATCGACCGGTTCAACAAGAAGTACGAGAAGGCCGCGGCCGACGTCGCTGCCGCGAAGAAGTCCTGACGCGTCGCTCGGCCCTCGGTCGGCCCTGATGACCTAGGCCTGCCATGTTCGATCAGCAGAACTTCAAGGAGCGAATGGCGGCGCTCGAGCGTCGCCATGAAGAGCTCGGCTCGTTGCTCGGCACTGCCGAGGTGATCAACAAGCGCGCCGAGTTCTTGAAGCTGTCCCGCGAGCACGCGGAGCTCGATCCGCTGGTCGCGGCGTGGCGCGCCTACTCGAAGCTGGTCACCGATCTCGCGGCGGCCAAGCAGATGTCCGATGCCGAGCCCGATCCCGAGCTCCGGGAGATGGCGCGCGAGGAGATGAAGCAGCTCGACGAGCACAAGGGTGCCGCCGAGCAGGCGATCAAGATCCTCCTGCTCCCCAAGGATCCGAGCGACGGCAAGAACGCCATCATCGAGATCCGCGGCGGCACCGGTGGCGACGAGGCCGCGCTGTTCGCCGGCGACCTCTACCGGATGTACATGCGGTACGCCGAGCGCCAGGGCTGGAAGCTCGAGACCATGTCGATGTCCGAGGGTTCGAGCGGCGGGTTCAAGGAAGTGATCATCCTGCTCGACGGCAAGGATGTGTTCTCGAAGATGAAGTTCGAGTCCGGGGTCCATCGCGTGCAGCGCGTGCCGGCCACCGAAGCGCAGGGCCGGATCCACACCTCGGCTGCCACCGTCGCCGTGCTGCCGGAGGCCGAGGAGGTCGACGTCAAGGTCGACGAGAAGGACCTCAAGATCGACACGTATCGATCGAGCGGCGCCGGCGGCCAGCACGTCAACACCACCGACTCCGCGGTGCGCATCACGCACCTCCCCACCGGTGTGATCGTCGCCTGCCAGGACGAGCGTTCGCAGATCAAGAACCGCGCGAAGGCGATGAAGATCCTGCGCTCGCGGATCCTCGAGGCCGAGCGCGAGCGGCAGATGGCCGTCGAGGCCGCCAATCGCAAGTCGCAGGTCGGCTCGGGCGATCGCTCCGAGAAGATCCGCACGTACAACTTCCCGCAGGATCGCGTCACCGATCACCGCATCGGCCTGACCAAGCACAACCTCCCCGCGATCATGGACGGCGGGCTCGAGGACATCATCGATGCCCTCCGCGCCCACCATCAGGCGGAGGCGCTCAAGGCCCAGGCGGAGATGTGATCGCGGCCGCGCGTGCGGCCGTGGCCAGCCTCGGGATCCTCGGCGCGTGCCAGCGCACCGCGCCGCTCGAGACCTGCACCGACCCGCTCGACGGGACCTGGCGCACCGACGGCGGCGAGCGCTGGATGGTGATCGATCACGGCGCATCTCTCGAGGCCTACACGCTGTTCGACGACACGCGCCCCGCTGGCGCCCCGGCCGGGATCGAGATCAGCCCCCGCACACTCGAGCTCTCGCGAACCCCGCAGGGTGTGGTCGGTGAGGTCCGCCGCCGCCACCTGCACGCCGCGGATGTGTGCGTCGCCAAGGCGCCCGCGCATCTCCTCGGCTGCCAGGGCGACACGCTCGAGCTCGTGCTCGCCGATCCCGCGCCGCCGATCGCGTACGCGCCGTGCGCGTGGGGGCGGCCGGCCGCTTCGCACCGCGAGCGCTGGCGTCGCGACTCGCAGTAGAGTCTGCGCCATGCGCAGGAACCGGCGGGTAGGGATCGGGGTACTCGTGCTGATCGTTCTGCTGGGAGCGCTCGTGGCCTGGCAGCTCGGTCGCAAGGGAGGCACGGGCTCCACCACGGGCGAGACCGTGGGGAGCAGCGCCCACGCCGGCGGCAGCCGCACCGGAGTGACGAAGTCGCGCGCACCCGCCGCCCCCGCCTCGCTCGCCGGGCGGGTCACCCGCAAGGCCGATGGCGCCGGGGTGCCCGGAGCGATCGTCTCGCTCGGGCGCGCCGAGCTCGACACCATGTTCGGCGGCGGGGACGAGGAGACGATCACGGTCACCACGGATCCGCAGGGAGCGTGGTCGGCGCCGAGCGTGCCGCCCGGGCGCTACATGATCGCGGCGACGGCAAAGGGCCTGGTCCCCGCGAGCCTCGACAAGCTCGTGGTCGCGGAGGGCGAGCATCGGACCGGCGTCGATCTCGCGCTGGAGAGCGGCGGCACGCGCGTGAGCGGGACGATCAGCGACGTCGGCGGCGGGCCGGTGCCCGGCGCACGCATCTCGTTCGCGCGCGACCGGGACACGCCGTTCGGCTCCCCCGAGCTGATCGCGCTCGCGGGCGCCGACGGGACCTACGAGCTGACGCTCGGCGCGGGCGACTACACCGCCAAGGTCACGCACGAGGACTACACGCGCGCTGCGCGCGATGTCGAGGTGGCCGGCACACCCCTCACCGTGGACTTCGTGCTGTCCCCGGGCGGCGCGATCCGCGGTGTGGTGGTCACCCGCGACGGTGCGCCCCTCCCCGGCGCGATGGTGATCGCGAGCGCCGGTCGCCGTCGCGGCGGCAACGGTGGCACCACGCGCACGAGCGACAAGGGCGAGTTCGCGCTGCACAGCCTCGGCTCGGGCGCGATCTCGATCACCGCCGCCGGCCGCGGGTTCGCCTCCGAGGAGCCGACCGTCGTGGAGCTCGGCATCGGCGAGCAGGTCGAGGGCGTGCGGGTGATCGTCGATCGCGCGTTCTCGATCTCGGGGACCGTGGTGGAGACCGGGACCACCAAGGGGATCCCCGGTGTGCGGCTCGGCGTGTTCTCGATCGCGAGCGGGCAGATGGCGATGGCGCCGGATCCGAGCGACGCCGATGGCACGTTCGAGATCGTCGGCGTGCGCCCCGCGAACTACATGATGTTCGCGATCGGCGAGACCACGATGCCGGAGATCGGCAAGCCGGTGGAGGTCGTCGACCAGGACATCACCGGCCTCACGATCGAGATGGGCAGCGGGGTCACGGTCTCGGGTCGCGTCGAGCCAGGCGCGATCGCCGAGATCTCGATCGCGCCGACCCAGGTCGGGATCGGGAACGTGTTCGAGGCGGTCAAGGCGCTCCTCGTGCGGGCGCAGAGCGATCCCACGGGTGCCTTCGTCCTGCACCACGTGCCGCCGGGCTCGTTCACGCTCGAGGCGAAGGTCGTCGATGGCCGCGCCGGGCGCCTGCCCCTGCTCGTCGCGAAGGCCGACAAGACTGACGTGGTGGTCAAGCTCGAGCCGCGCGCGCAGGTCTCCGGCAAGGTGGTGGACGACAAGGGTGCACCGGTCGCGCGGGTCCGCGTCACGGTGTCGCCGAAGGGCGATGCGGACAAGGGCTTCTCGATGTCGATGTCCCCGAACAGCGAGCGCGGCGCTCTGACCGGCAGCGACGGCGCGTTCCGCGTGCTTGGCCTCGACGAGGGCGTCCACGAGATCGAGGTCGCGGACGATCAAGGCCAGATCCCGTTCGCCGACGCCGCACACAAGGCCAAGCCGAAGGAGCCCGTGGAGCTGGTCCTCGCGAAGGCGGAGCAGCGGACCGGCGTGACGCTGACCATCGAGGCCCGCGATGGCGTGATCAAGGGCGTGGTGCTCGGCGCGGACGGCAGGCCCGTCGCCGATGCCTGGGTCACCGCCAGCGTCGAGCGCGAGGGCCGCGAGGAGCTCGTGATGGAGGGCGAGACCGAGATCATGGACCGCGGCGGCAAGCCCCCGACCTTGACCGGCAGCGACGGTGCCTTCACGTTCGCGAACCTGCGCCGCGCGGAGTACACGCTGGTCGCCGAGACGGCGAAGGGCACCGCTCGAGTCGAGCAGAAGGCCGTCAAGATCGGCGCCAGCGTCACTCTCACGCTCGCACCGCTCGGATCGCTGACGGGCCACGTCACGATCAACGGCGCCCCGGCGACCTCGTACATGTTGTCGTGCGATCGCACGGGGTCGATGCCTCGGCGGTTCGCCTCGCCCGACGGGGCGTACACGATGGACCGGATCCCGCCGGGCCACGTCACGTGCACGGCCAACGCCGATGCCGGCCGCGGCACGGCGGAGATCGACGTCCCCGCCGGCCCGGCCACCCTCGACCTCGCGCTGACGCCGTGGGCGACGATCACCGGCACGGTGGTCAGCGTGCTCACGGGCCAGCCGATCGCGGGGCTCAAGCTGATCGCCTCGGGCAATGACTTCTCCGCCGGCGCGATGACCGACACGCTGACCGGCAAGGGCCCCACCAGCGACGCGGCCGGCAGGTTCACGGTCCCGCAGGTCGCCGCGGGCAAGGGCTCGCTGAGCGTGATGCCCAAGGATGCGGGCTTCGTCGAGCTGGCCCGCCGCGACTACGAGGTGACGCCGGGCCAGCGCCTCGATCTCGGCACCATCAAGGTCGTCCCGCCGCGCACGGGTGACGCCGGGACGCTCGGGCTGTCGATCGAGCTGACGCTGGATGACAAGGGCGACGCGCTGGTCGTGACGGCGGTCAAGCCCGGAGGTCCGGCCGAGGTGGGCGGGGTCCGGATCGGCGACAAGCTCGTCGCGATCAACGGTGTGCCGGTGGCCACGCTCACGCCGAAGCTCGCGCAGACCCTGGTGTCATCCGGGTCGGTGACCATCGACCAGCGCTACCAGCTGACCCTCGATCGGAGCGGGACCGCCGTGGAAGTCGTGCTGGTCGGCGTTCGCTGGTAACCTAGCAGGATGCGCCGGTTGTTCGCTCTCGTGCCCGGCCTGCTCGCGGCCTGCGGTGGAGGCGGAGGCGGCGCGGACGCGCCGATCGATCAGCCCGCCGCGCGCTGCGATCCCAGCCTGCCGTTCGGGACCCCGGTGCTGGTCGAGGGCATCAACACCGCACAGGACGATGCCTCGGCGCGGCTCAGCGAGGACGAGCTCGAGATCACGTTCGCGAGGCTCTCGAGCGGGGTCTGGGATCTGTGGCGCGCCACGCGCCCGGCGACCGATGTCGCGTTCGAGACGCCCACGCTCCTGACCTCGGTCAACTCGGTGTCCAACGATGTGTGGCCGACGTCGTCTCCCGATGGGCTGACGCTGCTGTTCGACGCGGACCGGACCACGCCCAACGTGTTCCACATCTGGCGCAGCACGCGCGCTTCAAAGACCGTTCCGTTCGGGCCGCCCGCGCCGCGTCCCGAGCTGATGGACAAGGACATCCATCCGCTGCTCGCCAACGATCACGCGCTGTACTTCTCGTCCACCGTGCGCGGCGGGCTCGGCCTGTCCGAGATCCTGCGCTCCGCCGTGGATGCGAACGGGGCGATCGGCGCGCCGGTGCTGCTGGTCGGCGGCGTCAACACGCCCGATCTCGAGGACTCACCTGCGGTGACCTCCGACGAGCGCGTGATCTTCTTTCGCCGCGTGATCGCCATGGAGAGCGATGTGTTCACCGCCTCGCGCTCGACGCCCACCGACGGCTTCGGGGTCTCGGCGGCGGTGCCCGGGCTCGATGTCGCCGGCATCAACGAGGTGCCGAACTGGATCTCGCCCGACGGCTGCCACCTGTACTTCCACAGCAACGTCGGCGGCGGCCCGGGCGGCGTCAACGTGTGGATGACGAGCCGCCCGCTGCCTCCGCAATAGCGCTATCGCGCCACGACAACTTCAGGGCTTCGCGGCGGTGAGCTTCGTCAGCTGCTCGCGCATCTTCTTCGATTCGCCGCCCGCATCGCCGGTCTCGAAGCCCTTCTGCACGTAGCGCACGACGCCCTGCGGGTCCGCGATGAACGAGGTCGGCATGGTGTCCGAGCCGTAGCTCCCACCGACGCTCGACTTCTCGTTCGGCATGTACACGCGGGTCAGGCTCTTGATCTTGAGCTTGTCGTGGAACTTCTTGCCGGCGCCGATGTCGTCGTCGATGTCGACGGCGATGAACGTCACCTTGCCGGTGAACTCCTTGGACAGCTTGTCCCAGGTGGGCAGCTCCTTCGCGCACGGCTTGCACCACGAGGCGCCGACCGTGACGACCAGCCACTTGCCCTTGTACGCCTTCAGCTTGAACGGCTTGTCCTTGGCATCGACCGCGACGTCGAGCTCGGCGAGCCGATCGCCGACCTTCAGGGTGTCGGCGTACGCGGGTGCCGCCAGGACGGCCAGGGCGAGGACACAGGTGCGCAGCATGGAGGTAGGACGGTGGGAGGGGCTCATCGATTCACCGCCAGTTCTTCCTCGATCCACATACTTATGTACTCCGCGTTCATCGGGCCCTCGTACCGGCGGTTGTTGAAGAACAGGGTGGGCGTGGAGTCCACGCCGACGCCCTCGCCCTGCGCGAGGTCCGCGGTCACCTGCTTGTCGGCGGCGGCATAGTCCGCCTCGAACTTGGCGGCATCGAGCCCGATCTCCTTGGCGAACCCGGTGACGGCATCCTTGCCGTGCTGCGGCGAGCGCGCGAACAGCATCTCGTGCATCTGCTTGAACTTGCCCTGGGCGTTCGCGGCGAGCGCTGCCATCGCGGCCGAGCGCGAATCGGGGTGCTTCGACTCGATCGGATACATCATGTAGTAGACGACGACCTTGCCGGCCTCCTTCTCCTCGACCTTCGACATCACGGGCGAGAACAGCTGGCAGTGCGGGCACTCGTAGTCGAAGAACTCGACGAGCCGGACCGGCGCATCCGCATTGCCGAACCGCGGCGCCTTGGTGACATCGAGCTTGAGCTTCTCGGTGGGGTTCTTCTCGTACTTCGAGGCGAAGAACTCGCGGATGTCGGCCTCCTTGACCTCGTCCTCGAGGAGCGACGACACGTAGCGCACGGCGTACGGCGCGCGCTTGCACGCGGTGTCCTGCTCGTACGAGGTGCGGAGCGAGTGCGTCTTGCCGCACGGCGACTTGAGCGATGCGACCAGCGCGTAGAACAGCTTCTGCTTGTCGGCATCGAGCTTCGCGAGATCGACGCCCTTCATCGGCGAGGTGTCGACCGGACCAACGGCGGCGGTGCTACTGCCACTGCCGCTGCCAACGCGATCCATCGCGTTGACCGCACCGGTGTCGTTGGGCTGCTTCTTCTCGCACGCACCACCCATGAGGAGTGGTGCGAGCAACAAGGCGACGACTAAATGCCCCGAAACGCGCGTGTTTGACACCCGTGCGTTGTAGTGCACGCCCTGGGTGTTTTCAACCGGAGCGAGGGGTTGGACTGTGCCGGCGAGGCATCTTGACGTTGCGCGTCATGGGAGGTATCTACCGACTGAATGACGGTTCATTCAGCCAGCGAGCGGAGTGAACGCAGCGACAAGCGGGAGCGGATCCTGCTGGCCGCCGAGCGGATCTTCGCGCGCCATGGCTTCTTCGCGGCGCGGGTGTCGCAGATCGCGAAGGAAGCCGGCGTCGCGGACGGGACCATCTACCTGTACTTCAAGAGCAAGGACGATCTCCTGATCTCCCTGTTCGAGCAGCGGATGACGCAGGTCAACGAGGCGCTGAAGGCCGCGATCGCGCAGGTGCCGCCCAAGGATCAGCTGCGCGCCTTCATCAAGGCGTACCTGCAGCTCGTGCACGACGAGCCCGGCGCCGCCGAGGTCCTCACGATCGAGCTGCGGCAGAGCAGCAAGTTCATGAAGGAGTACGACAACCCGCAGTTCGCCGACTTCCTCCGGATGCTCGGCGGCATCCTGGCCGCCGGCCAGGAGCGCGGCGAGCTCGATGCGACGATCCCCACCCACGTCGCCGCCCGCATGATCTTCGGCATGATCGACGAGCTCGCCCTCGCGTGGGTGCTCGCGCGCCAGCCGTCGATCTCCGCCGGCACACCTGGTACCCGTCCGAAGAAGTTCGATATCGTCCGCGCGGCCGATTGGGTCGTCGGGCTCGTTATGAATGGCCTAACCGCCTCGTCCCCTGGCAAGGAGCAGTCCCCATGAAGATCCTCGTTCCCGTGAAGCGGGTCCCCGACCCGACCCAGAAGGCCAAGATCAAGGACGGCCACATCGACCTGACCGGCGCGTCCTGGATCGTCAACACGTTCGACGAGTACGCGATCGAGACGGCGCTGCGCCTGCTCGAGAACGGCGCCGACAACACCCGGCAGGGCGGCGAGATCGTCGTCGTCTCTCTCGGCCCCGATGATGCCGCCAAGGAGATCCGCACCACGCTCGCGATGGGCGCGGACCGCGCGATCCACGTGGTCACCGGCGATGCCGAGATCGATTCGCTGGTGGTCGTGAAGGTCCTCCAGGGGATCATCGCTGCCGAGAAGCCGGACCTCGTGCTGATGGGCAAGCAGGCCGTCGATGGCGATGCGAACCAGGTCGGCCAGATGCTCGCGGGCAAGCTCGGCTGGGCGCAGGCGACGTTCGCCGCCTCGATCGAGGTCGCCGCGGACAAGAAGTCCCTGCTGGTCGGCCGCGAGGTCGATGGTGGTGTCGAGTACAAGCGCGTTCCGGTGCCGAGCGTCGTCACCGTGGACCTCCGCATCGTGGGCCCCAAGTCGGTGAAGAACGGCGTCACGCCGGACTCGCACAGCTACTCGGGTGAGGGCGCCCGGCTGCCGTCGCTCAAGGGCATCATGGCCGCGAAGAAGAAGCCGATGGCCACCGCGAAGCTCGCGGACTACGGCGCCGAGCCGCAGCCGGTGATCAAGGAGCTCTCGGTCACGCTGCCCGCCGCGCGCGCCGCCGGCCAGATCGTCGCGGATATCCCCACCCTCGTGAAGAAGCTCGCCGACGAGGCGAAGGCGCTCTGAGCGGAAACACGGAAAGGACAACCACCATGGGTAACATCCTCGCTCTCTGTGAATTCAACGGCGCCCAGCTCCGCTCGAGCGCGCTCGCCAACCTGACCTTTGCCCGCGCCGCCGCCACCGCGCACGGTGGCGAGGTGATCGCCCTCGTGATCGGAGCCGGTGCACAGGGCGCCAGCGCCGAGGCCGCGAAGTACGCCGGCAAGGTCATCGTCGTCGAGGACGGTGCGCTCGCGCACTACCTCGCCGAGACCTATGCGCCGATCGTCGCGCGCCTCGCCAAGGAGCACGGCGCCACGCTGGTGACCGCCACCGCCACGGCCGTCGGCAAGGATCTGATGCCGCGCGTGGCCGCGTTGCTCGACGCCGGCATGGCGTCGGACGTCGCCAAGCTCGAGGCCAAGGACACGTTCACGCGCCCGATCCTGTCGGGCAACGCGAACTCGACGGTCCAGGTGTCGACCGCCGTGATCTGCACGACCGTGCGCCAGACCGAGTTCGAGCCCGCCGCGCCGCTGGCCGCGCCGGGTACCGTGACCGCAGCCCCCGCGGGCGCGGTCGATGCGCTCGGCGCCTCGTTCGAGCGCCTCGATGCGCAGAAGAGCGATCGCCCCGAGCTGACCGACGCGAAGGTCGTGGTCTCCGGTGGCCGCGGCATGAAGAACGGCGAGAACTTCAAGGTGCTCGAGGAGCTCGCGGATCTCCTCGGCGCCGCGATGGGCGCCTCGCGCGCCGCCACCGATGCGGGCATGGTCCCGGCGGACTGGCAGGTCGGCCAGACCGGCAAGATCGTCGCCCCGAACCTGTACTTCGCCGTCGCGATCTCCGGTGCGATCCAGCACCTCGCCGGGATGAAGGGCTCAAAGACGATCGTCGCGATCAACAAGAACAAGGACGAGCCGATCTTCCAGGTCGCCGACTACGGGATCGTGCAGGAGTGGGAGAAGGCCGTGCCCGAGTTGATCTCCGAGATCAAGAAGCTCAAGGCGACGCGGTAACGACCGCGATGATCCGCACGCTCGTCGCGCTGAGCTCGGCGGGCCGAGCCGCCCGAGCTTCTGCCTCACGATCAGGCTGAGGCCGACGCCGACGCCGACGCCCCGAGCCGACCGGCCGAGGCCAGGCCGAGCGCGCGCCGGATCCGGGTGCCGCGCTTTCGCTCAACTCCAGTGCGAACGAAGGGCGCCGGGCCGGGCCCGCGAGTGCCGCGGCAGCTACCCCGCTGGAGGCCCCGCCGGGCGCCCGCTCGGCGGCCATCGGCGCTGGGATCCCCGGAGGGCTGGCCGACCTCGAGGGCGGCGCTGACCTCGCGGAGGCTGCCGAGCGCGACCCGGAAATGGTAGGTCCGGTCGCGGCCGAACCGGCCCGTGGCCTCGGCGATGTTGAGCGGGATGCTCGAGACGGCATCCTCGAGCTGACGCGCGATGCGCGCGTTGTGGCGCTTGTACGCAGCGAGCGTGGGGCGAAGCGAGCGGACGAGTTCGAGGGCGAGGTCGAAGGCGATGAGGCGCATGGTCGGTGGCTCCTGTGGGGGCGCCGCGGCCTGGGAACGAGTGCTCGCGGTCGGCCCCGCGCGGCGCGCGGTCTGCGAACCTCGCGGAGCGCCGACCGTGCGCCCAGCGCCGGAGACCGTGCCGTCGACGAGCCGCCGCCGCCCCACGCGAGCGTTCGCGCCGCACGGCGGCGGACGGGCCGCGACGCGCGCCCGAGGCCGGGCCGACGCCGACGCTGATGCCGACGCGACGCGATGCCGATGCCGACGCCCGGCCGACGCCCGCCGCCGCCGCCGACGCCGCGCGACGCCGCGCCGCGCCGCGCCGAGCCGCGAGGCGGCCGCGCGCCCGACCCACGCCGCCGGTTCGCGCGCGGGCCGCACCGACCGCTCGCCGCGACGCTCCGCTTCTCCGGTCACGGGGCCTCCTGGTGGTCATTCGCCCCTGACGCGAAACAACACGCGCCGCGCGCCGACCTTCGGGCGAACACACCCCCCCCCCTCACGGTTGTTTCGCGGGAGGGGCGGACCACCAAGGAGACCCGTGACCTTCGAAGCCTACGATCGTCCCCTCCAGCTCTCCGCCCTCGTGCCCGTCCTCGGGCGCCCCCAGGATCCGAGCTCCAAGAGCTCCGCCGCGCCGCTCAGAGCGGGGCAGAACTCTCCGAGGGGAACCAGCGCGCCGGCAGGACCGCCGCCACTTGTTCCGCCGGGCTCGGCCGCCGAGGTGACGACGCGCCCAGCAGCGCCGAGCCTCGCCGCCGCGCAGGTCGCCGAGGCGCTCGAGCTCGCGGATCGGATCCGCGCGATGACCTACCGGCTCGCCACCCGGTGAGCGCGCCGGGCCGGGCGGCCCGGACTTTCCGCCCCTTCGCTCCATTCGCGTGCAAGCCAACGCCGATTCCGACCCCGCTGCCGACCCCGACCCCGATGCCGACCCCGACCCCGCCCCCGATGCCGATGCCGACCCCGATGCCGATGCCGATGCCGATGCCGACCCCGACCCCGATGACGAGGCTGACGCCGACGCCGATGCCGATGCCGATACCGCCCCCGACCCCGACGCTGATGCCGAGGCTGACGCGACGCCGGAGGCTGACCCGGTGCTCCTCTGCACCTTCGCCGCGCCTCCTGTACCATCGGGGGGTGAAGCTCGAGGCCTGCGCGTGATCTTCGCCATCGCGGCGATGGCCGTGGCGCTGGTGATCGCGCTGGTGTGGCGCAATCCGTGGGCGCCCGCCGTGGGCGCGCTCGGTGGCCTCGCGGTGGCGCTGCTCTCGGGCGTGGCGAGCCGCGACGATCTCGAGCACGCGCTCGGCGATCTGTGGCGCCCGATGATCAGCATCGTCGGGATCATGGCGACCACGGCCGCGGCCGCGGAGGTCGGCATCTTCACGCGGCTCGCGGCGTGGATCGAGCCGCGGACCCGCGGGCCGGTGAAGCACGCGTTCCGGTTCGTGTTCGTGATCGCGGCGCTGACCGCGGCGATCCTCTCGAACGATGCCGCGATCCTGCTGCTGACGCCGGTGGTGATCGAGCTGCTCCGTACGGTGTACCCGCGGCGCAACCCGAAGTTCCTGCTCCCGTTCGGGTTCGCCGCGTTCGTCGCCGCGGGGGTGGCACCGTTTCCGACCGGCAACCCGATGAACCTGGTGGTCGCCTCGCGCGCCGGCATCGGGTTCAACACCTACGCGATCCACATGATCCCGGTCGCGATCGCGGGCTGGATCGTCGCGTACCTGATGCTCTCGTGGTGCTACCGCGAGGTGCTGGCGGACGAGGCACCAGCGCTCGGCGCGGCGCCGCCGACCATCCCGCTGTCGGGCAGCGCGAAGCTCGTGCTCGTGATCGCGTTCGCGAGCATCGCCTCGTATCCGGTGCTCGCCGCGCTCGGCGAGCCGATCTGGCCGGTGGCCGCGACCGCGGCGATCCTCAGCACCATCATCGCCCTGCGCGCCGGAGCGGCGCCACGCGCGCTGGTCGGCGGGATCAGCTGGGAGCTGCTGCCGTTTCTCTATGGCGTGCTGGTGGTGGCCACGGCGCTCGCGCGCGCCGGCGTGACCGACGCACTCTCGGGGCTGTACGCGCAGACGCCCATGCCGATCGCGACCGTCGGGGCAGTGGCGGCGGCGGGCTCCGCGCTGATCGATAACCACCCGATGGCCCTGCTGCATTCCCTGGCCCTGCACGGGGCGCCGGACCGCTATGTGTTCGCGGCGCTCGTCGGCGGCGACCTGGGGCCGCGCCTGTTGCCGATCGGCTCGCTGGCGGGGCTGCTGTGGACCCACCAGCTCCGCCGCCAGGGGGTGAGCGTGCCGCTGGGCGTGTTCGTGCGAGTCGGGTTCGTGGTCACGATTCCGTCGCTGATCGCGTCGCTCGCGGTGCTGTGGCTGGTCACGGCCTGGTAGGCCTTCGCCGGACTTGCCGTCGGGGGATCCATGGTACAAACACTCTGCACACCCCGCTGGAGGCAGGAAAGTCATGGCACTTGCTCAGACCGCCCGTCCGATCGAAGGCGCTGTTGCGACGCTCGGCGTCAGCGACCGCGTCCAATTCCTACGCAAGACGTACCTGCACCTCGGCGTCGCTCTCGTCGCGTTCGCGGCGGTGACGGCCGGGATGATGCGCTTCATGACCGAGACCAGCCTCAAGTTCTCCGCCTGGGCACTCCAGGGTCGGTGGAACTGGCTGATGGTGCTCGGCATGTTCATGGTCGTGGGCTACGTCGCCGAGAAGCTCGCGCGCTCGAATAGCTCGAAGGGCCTGCAGTACCTGGGGCTCGGCATCGCGGTGGTCGCCGAGGGTGTGCTGCTCCAGCCGATGCTGTGGCTGGTGGTCCTCAAGTTCGGCAACGTCGAGCAGTTCTTCAACGGCGCCGATGGCGGCCTGGGCACGGGTGGCAAGGTCATCCTCGAGGCCGCGGTCATCACGATCGCGATCTTCGTCGGGCTCACCGTCACGGTGTTCACGACCAAGAAGGACTTCTCGTTCATGCGCGGCGCGCTCGGCATCTGCACGTTCGCGGCGCTCGGCGTGATCATCGCGTCGATGATCTTCGGCTTCCACCTCGGCGCGATCTTCAGCGGCCTGATGATCCTGCTGATGGCCGGCTACGTGCTGTACCAGACCAGCCTCGTGATGTCGGTGTTCCCGCCGTCGGGGTACGTCGCGGCAGCGCTGATGCTGTTCTCGACGATCGCCACCCTGTTCTGGTACGTGCTCCGCCTGATGATGGAGCTCAACCGCCGCTGACCGGTGGGCACGCCAGGCTGGCCAAAACGGTCAGAATGGCAGCTACGGCAGGGGGACCTTCGGGTCCCCTTCGTCGTTTCGGCCAGCTATACTGATCCGAGATGCCCGCGGTGCCGGTCCCTGCCCCCCTCTCCTCGACGGACATCGGCGCGGTGCGCAAGCTCGAGGATGCGATCGGGACCGTCGTCCGCGGCAAGCCCGAGGCGATCCGCGCCGCGGTGGTCACGCTGCTGTCCCGCGGTCACCTCTTGATCGAGGACATCCCCGGCGTCGGCAAGACCACGCTCGCGCGCGCCCTCGCCGCGGCGCTCGGCGGCACGTTCCGCCGGATCCAGTTCACGAGTGACCTCCTGCCCTCGGACATCGTGGGCGTCTCGATCTACGACCAGAGCGGCAAGGTGTTCGAGCTCAAGAAGGGCCGATCTTCGCGAACGTCGTGCTCGCCGACGAGATCAACCGCACCACGCCGCGCACGCAGTCCGCGCTGCTCGAGGCGATGAGCGAGGGCCAGGTCTCGATCGACGACACCACGCACACGCTCGAGACGCCGTTCATGGTGATCGCCACCCAGAACCCGTCGGAGATGTACGGCACGTATCCGCTGCCCGAATCGCAGATGGATCGGTTCCTCCTGCGCGTGTCGCTCGGGTATCCGTCGAAGGCCGTCGAGCGGGACCTGCTGCGCTCGCGCGCCGGCGGAGATCCGGTGGCGGCGCTGGTGCCGGTGGTCGATCTCGCCGCGGTGCGCACGCTGCAGGACGGCGTGGAGACCATCCGTGTCGACGATGCGCTGGTCGACTATGCGATGACGTTCATCGAGGAGACCCGCCGGCACCCCGCGATCACGGTCGGCGTGTCCACGCGCGGCGTGCTCGCCTGGTATCGCGGCGCGCAGGCCACCGCCCTCGCGGCGGGCCGGGACTTCGTGATCCCCGACGATCTCAAGGGCCTCGCGGTGCCGTGCCTCGCGCACCGGCTCGTGCTCGCCCAGAACCACGATTCGCTCGGCCGCCAGCGCAGCGATGCGGAGCGGATCGTCGCCGAGATCGCGAACCGCATCCCGGTCCCGACCTGAGCAGATGGCGGCCGAGGGGGCGAAGCGGAAGGGGATCTGGGCGCGGCTGCGACGCCGGCTCCGGCCGCCGCGCCGGCTGAGCTTCACCCGCGAGGGGCGCCTGATCGTGGTGCTCTCCGTCGGCGTCGGGTTCGCCGCGCTGAACACCGGCAACAACCTCCTCTACCTGCTCCTCGGCTGGCTGCTCAGCTTCATCATCGCCTCCGGCATCCTCTCGGAGATGACCTTGAAGAAGCTCGAGGTCTCGCGCCGGCCTCCCCCGCGCGTGTTCGCGGGCGAGCCGTTCCTGATGGAGGTGTTGATCGCGAACCAGAAGCCCAAGCGCGCCTCGTTCTCGATCGAGGTCGAGGACCTGACCGGCACCACGCCGATCGACAAGCGCTGCTACTTCCTCAAGATCCCCGCGGGCAAGTCCCAGCGCACGAGCTATCGCCACACCTACGCGCGGCGCGGCCTGTACACGCTGACCGGCTATCGCGTGGCCACCAAGTTCCCGTTCGCGCTGTTCCGCAAGTCGCGCGATGTGGATGCGCCGCTCGACGTGCTGGTCTATCCCGCGCGCGTCGCCGTGCCGCGCCCGCCCCCGCGCACCACGAGCCGCGGCGAGACCACGGCCGATCGCCTCGGTCGCCGCGGCGAGTTCTTCGGCCTCCGCGAGCGGCGCACGGGCGATGATCGCCGCGACATCCACTGGCGCTCGAGCGCCCGCACCGGCCGCCTGCTGGTGCGCGAGTACGAGGACGAGATCGCGCGGCGCGTGGTGATCGGCGTGGACAACGCGCTCCCCGAGGCGGTGCGCGAGGCGGTGAAGGACGGCGCGCTGACGCCCGCCGACGAGGCCGCGGTGTCCGCGGTGGAGCGCGCGATCAGCGTGGCCGCGAGCCTCGCCGCCGCGTACCTCGAGGTCGGCTGGACGGTGGAGCTGTGCGCGCGCGGCACCCACGTGCCGACGGGCGTGGGCCGGATCCACGAGGCCCGGATCGCGCGGACCCTCGCGTTGCTCCCCTACGTGGGCGACGAGGTGGCGTTCGCCACGATCCCGCCGAAGGTCGAGAGCGTCCTCATCACGCCGCGCAACGTGATGGCCGAGAATCGCCCGGCGGCGACCACGGTGATGGAGGTATGAGGTTCGCCGTCGCCCACAAGACCGCGACCTACCTGATGGTGGGGTTCGCGTACCTCGCGATGACCACGGGTGGCGCGCTGTCGCCGATGCTGTCCCTCGGCGGCCTGTTCGCGTTCATCGCCTCGTGGTGGTGGGAGCCGCCGCGGATCCGCTACGAGCGCTGGGCCCTGGTGTGGACGATCGCGAGCGCGTTCGCGCTGATCTACGCGATCCTCACCGCGATCGTCACCGGGGACTTCCTCGGCGTGGGCGGCCAGTTCCTGCTCTACCTGATCGTGGCGAAGGCGTTCAACCGCCGCGCGGCGAAGGACTGGCAGCAGATGTACCTGCTCGCCTTCCTGATGCTGGTCGCCGGCTCGGTGCTGAACCCGGACCTCGCGTATGGCCTGTGCTTCCTCGGCTTCGTCATCACCTCGACCTGGGCGATGACGCTGTTCCACCTGCGCCGCGAGATGGAGGACAACCTCCTCGTCAAGCACGCGAGCGCGAGCAAGGCCGGCGAGCGCGTGGAGGTCCAGCGGATCCTCGATTCGAGGCGGATCGTGGGCGGCAAGTTCTTCCTCGGCACCGGCCTGCTCTCGTTCGGCGTGTTCCTCGCCTCGGCCGCGGCGTTCCTCGCGATCCCGCGCGTCGGCATCGGCTTCTTCCTCAAGAGCCGCGGCGGCCTGACGCTCGCCGGGTTCTCCGATGGCGTGAAGCTGGGCGGCCACGGCGTGATCAAGAACGATCCGACGATCGTGATGCGCGTCGAGATCGATTCCACCGTGGGCGGGCGCCAAGCGCCGGAGATCCACTGGCGCGGCGTGGCGTTCGACAACTACTCCAACGGCAAGTGGACCCGCACCGTCTCCGCCCCGCGCACCGCCTCGACGCTCGAGGAGAACCGGACGCTCGATCGCCGCTACCTGCTGTGGGACCGCAAGGCCCTCTCGATCGACAAGATCGACGACGTGGCGGCCACCACCGTCAAGCAGGACATCTGGCTCGAGCCGCTCGACTCCGACGTGCTGTTCGGCGCCGGGCGCCCGCGGATCGTCGAGTACGAGCACCTGCTGCGGCCCCGCCGCATGCCGCCCGAGTTCAACGACGAGATCCGGCTGACCCACGGCAGCACCGTGCACTACACCGTGTACTCCGAGCTCGCGCCACCGCCGATCACGCAGCTGCGCGCGGCGACCGGCCCGCTCCCACCGAAGTACGAGGTCTACCTCGAGCTCGGCCCGGAGATCACGGATCGCACGCGCGCCAAGGCGCTCGAGATCACGCGCGGCCTCGCGAACAACTACGACAAGGCCGTGGCGATCGAGCGCTGGCTCAAGGCCAACCTGACGTACACCCTCGAGCTCGACGATCCGGGGCGCCAGGAGGCCGTGGACTTCTTCCTGTTCGATCGCAAGAAGGGCCACTGCGAGTACTTCGCCTCGGGGTTCGCGGTGCTCGCGCGCGCCGCCGGGATCCCGGTGCGCAACGTCAACGGCTTCCTCGGCGGCGAGTGGAACGAGTACCAGGGCTACGTCGCGGTGCGCGCCGGCGATGCGCACTCGTGGGACGAGGTGTACTTCCCGGGCTCGGGCTGGGTGATGTTCGATCCCACGCCGCCGGCGGACATCGATCAGCTCGGCCGCGGCGGCACGGGCTGGCGCGCGAAGCTCGGCCGGTTCATCGACACCCTCCGCTTCCAGTGGACCAAGTGGGTGATCGACTACGACCTCGCGAGCCAGCTGTCGCTGTTCAAGTCGATCGGCCGCGCGATCAAGGACGCCGCCCTCGCGGCCAAGGCCGCCGTGCTGCACGTCAAGGACCTTGCGATCGACCACTGGCCGGTCACGCTCCTGCTCGTCGGTGCGCCGGGCTTCTTGCTGCTCCGCCGTCGCCGCCGCCGCCCCGGCGATCCGAAGCAGGCCGGTCCACGCACCGCGCGGCGCACGCGGAGCACGGTGGCAGAGGTCTACGATCAAGCCGCCAAGGCGCTCGCGAAGCGCGGCGTGGTGCGCGATGCACAGACCACCCCGCGCGAGCTCGCCACGCGCATGACCCAGCGGAGCGATCCGGGCGCGACGCAGATCGGCGAGCTGACCGAGCTGTACTACGCCGCCGAGTGGGGCGGCCGGCGCGATCCCGCCGCGGAGGAGCGCGCGATGGTGCTGCTGCGCGAGCTGCGGGCCACGCTCGAGGCGGCGAAGCGGGCGCGGCGTTGAGAGTCGGTGCCGAGCACCGTGGTTGGTAGGGGGAAACAATGGCGAGAACTACACTGCGGGGATTCCAGGCGCTCTTGCTGGGGATGATGTGTGCGACGGCGTCAGGCGAGGGACGAGCCTCGGTTCCGCGCTCGGGTTCGTACTCGCTTCAGCTTGTCGGCGTACGTCCCGTGGAGACGCGCGACGAGGCTGGCGACAAGCAGCCTTCGTGTGGTGACGAGGGCCGCGCCGCGTTCGACTGCCTCACACGATTCAACCTGACGTTCGACCAGCCAGGGGAGCGATCGTGAATGGCGAGGTGGATCGTCATCAAGGGGCGTACTCGAACGGTCGCGGCCAAGCAGCTGACGAGCTGCACCTCGTTCTCGCTCGGTGTCCGCAACCAGGAATCCGCGGCCACCGGACTCCTTCTCTACGTCGCGAGGTGCCCCGAGCGGCCTGCGTGTGCGAGCGTCGCTGACTACGAAGGAACGTTCCGGTTGCGATAACTCCGTGGTCTCAGGGCGAGGTTGAGTGAAAGGTTGGTCATGTTGGTCATGAGGCTCCGGGTCAGCATCGCAGTTGGAATCGCTTCCTGTTCATCGCCGGCGCCGCCGTGCCCGGCGACGGGCAAGGATCCGATCTACCTCGAGCTCGGGGGCGTGCCGAGCCTGATCGCCGTTCGCGATGGAGACGCGGGGGAATGGACCGAGCCTGCGCTTCGAGAGGGCGGCGGATATGACGCCTGCGTGACTGACGACTTCATGGTCGTCGTGGTGTGCACGCGCAACGACGGCACGTTCGCCACGGAGCAACGCGCAGCCGTCTACGCCGACGGAGATCAACTCGGGATGTCCCCATGTGGCTACCCACCGCCAGGCCCGACCGTGACGATCACCGGAGAGATGGAGCAGCCCGGGATCGTGTTCGTCGGCGGATCCGGGGTGGTCGCCTACCAGCCACAATCGCCGTTCTCGTTCGCCGTGGTCGCCGGAACGTACGACCTGATCGCGACCAACGCGTACGACGACTTCATGCCGGCCTCTCCACGCGTCCTCGTGCGGAGAGGGCAGCGGTTTCGGGAGCCCATGTCCATCGGGCCCGTGAGCCTCGCCGACGACGGCGTTGACACCATGGTCGTGCCGCTGGCGATTGCGGGCCTGCTTCCCGACGACACGGTCACCACGTCGACCAAGCTGACGACCGCGGCGTCCCGCGTGGAGGTGGAGATCGCAGACCACAAGGGTCCCACCGCCTACGTCCTGCCTTCGTCCGCCCTGGTGCCAACCGACCGCCAGCGCCTCGATGTGCAGGCCGGCGCTGGTGGGTACGCGCGCTTCAGCTCGACAGAGGTCTCCGGCGGAGCGTCCATTCAACTCCTGCCCAGGCTGACGAACGTCGAGCTGCTGAATGATGGCGCGAGATGGACCTCGCTCCCGGTCGCGGACTTCACCTGGATCTCGGCTCGCGTCGGCGGGAACGGCGGGCGCCAGGTCGCCTTCGCGACGCGGTCGTGGCTCGAGCTTCACGGTGCCTCGGCGGTCCACTTCGACACCACACCACCTGGATACGACCTGCGCTGGGTGGTGGCCCAGCCCCGGAGCTGGAACGCAGAGCTGGTGACGATTGATGGTGAAACCCTCCTCGCCACGACGTTCGGCGTGGTGATGAACTGAGGCGAGGCGATGCGTCCTTCGCGGGATCAGATCAAGGGCGGGGCGAGGACCACGTGATGACGTCGACGACAACCGCAGCTTGGATGTGCAGTGCCGCCGTCGCGAGCGTGCTCGGCTTCGGATGTGCGACGAGCAGTGAGGCCTACCAGCGCGAGGTCGATCGCGTCCTCGCCGCGCCCGTTGGTCGGAGCCGTGAGATCCCCGCGCCCGCGGAGCTCGTCTCGCCACCTTGGAAGGTCGGGCAGTGGGCGCTCTACAAGACCCGGCAACGCGGCGAGACCGGATATCGAAGGATCAGTGTGGTCGCTCGAGGCGCTTGCGGCTTCTGGATCGAGAGCGTCGAGCAGACCGCAAAGCGCCGGCTCGCCGTGAAGGTCTGCCTCCGCGCGCTGGATTCGAGTGCCAGCCTCGACGCCGACCGGATCGAGCTGATCGTCGCTCAGGTCGACGACGAGAAGATCGAGGCCTTCGATTTCCGCAGCGGCAAGAACGCCCGAGCGCGGCGATCCTTCCAGGCGGTGATCACGACCGTCGCCCGTGCACGCTGGGGCGAACCGAAGGCCGCGCGGGAGGACATCACCGTCCCGGCGGGCCACTTCGCGCAGGCGTGGAGGGGCAGCGAAACCTATACGCTCGGCGGACAGACCATCGACATCTCGCTGTGGGCTCATCCCGCCGTGCCGGTCGCCGGTACGGTCAGGGTCACGATCAGCAATGGCGATGAGGTCGTACTGATCGATTTCGGGCAAGACGGGGCACGGACGACGTTGCCCAACGTGCCGGGCGCGTGACGCCGCCTGACGCCGGAGCGAGGGATCGAACAGGGACCTTCGTCGGCTAGGATGACAACACAATGCGGCCACCGGTTTTTCACGAGTTGGGGCTTGAGCCGGCGCGGCGCTCGCGGGCGAAGCTCGATCGTCGACGCAGGTGTGGTGCTGGCCTGCATGAGATGAATCTCGACATGGCTCGAGGTGGTGGTCGCAGGCTATTGACGGTCGCGTGCGCAGGGACTCGCGCAGGCGTGGGGGCCGCGAGTCGTGTGTCGACGGCAGGACCGTGTGCTCGGAGAGGGAGCCGGGCTACTCGCGTGGCTCGTGGCGTCAGCAGGTGAGGGCGGTCGACCTCGGACGTCCGTGGAGACGTTGCGCGCGGTCACCGGGCCTGGGACGGGCTGTGGGAGCAGCGCTCGCTCCGGCGATGTACGGAGTGCGCTACTCGTTCTTGACCGACGATCTGAAGGACCTTGTCAACGCGGACGCTCCCGCGCGCCTCGCCATCGGCAAGCTTCGCGACCGTTACGCACCTGGGCGGTCTGGCTCCATGGTGTGGCGTGTTGGGGTCTCAACGGGGTGCTCAGGAGCGACCGTACCTGCCTGGTGACGCGCGCCGGCAGTGCCGCGGGCGAACTGCGTATCGCTCGGTCCTTATCGCGGCTGGGCGTGGGCGGATGCCGGCGCCTACAAACACCCAGGCGAAGGCCGACCAGTGGCCGCGTTCATGGCGGAGGCAGGCGCATCTTCCGCGAACCGCCGCCGATTGTTCGCGCCTGCACTGCTGGTCGTGATGCCGACGCAGACCTTGTCGAGCGTAGAGCAAGAGATTTCGACCCTTCCGACGAGATGGCGAGCGCTCTTGCGAAGGCTCGAATTGAGTCGGGATGATTGCTTCTCGAAGAGACTACCCAGGAGATGCAAACCTGCCGTCAACCACGCGCTGCCTTCGACAAGGGGCGTGAGCCCAAGCTGCGTATGGCCGTGCGCGTGGCCGGGGGGGGAAACGCGCTCTGTCGATGGTCCGTGTCGATGAAGGCGGCGCTACGCCATGACGGGGTGGCGGATACCAGCCTACTCCGCGACGGTCGCCCGAATGCGCCCGCGCACCGGCCCTGGTGCCCGAGGCCGATCGGTCCGGGTGCCCCGGTGACATGAGCCACGTCGCGTGGCTGCCAATCTGGCACGTCCCCCCCGGTTTGTTGATGCTTCCATCCGCGCGTGATAGCAACGGTTGTCGTCGGAAACTCCGGCGGCCTCACCCTTGCAACAGGCACCCGCGATGTCGAGGACGCGATTCGTTTCTGTAGGCGTAGCCGTCGCGATCCAGGTCGCGCTCGTGCTCGCCGTGGCGGCCTCGGACGCGCGCGCGGAGGGCGGGATGCTCCCGAACGCCGCGTCGCTCACGTTCAATCGCTTGTTCATCACCGAGGGCGGCTCGAGCCAGGAGCCGTCCACGCCGGAGACCCTCCGCTCGTACCTGAACCTCGCGCATTGCGTGTGCAGCCAATCGGGCCAGGGCGATCAGACCTCGCTGACGTACGAGATGAAGCTCAGCGTCAGCACGGGCGCGCACCGGCCCGGCGAGCTGTGGGTGGGCACGCAGTGCGATGACGACACCGTCCGCAGCATGATGTGCCGCCAGGTCGGCGCGATCGCGGACATCGATCTGCTCGCCACCCGCCCCGAGAACGTCGAGTGGGACCTCTACGAGGTGATCAACGGCAAGGACAACACCGCCGCCTGCCAGCAGCGCGAGGGTGATGCCTTCGCGTGGGTCCTGGTCGACAGCGACGGAGACAACGTCTACGACTACTTCAACAACCAGGCGATCGGGAAGACCACCAACGTCTCGGGCATCGACACCCAGCCGCCCCCGATCCCCTCGCAGTTCTCGGGCGACAGCGCGGAGGGCGCGGTCCGCCTGAGCTGGAAGGTCCCCGAATCGCGGGCCACCGACGTCTACTACTACCAGGCGTTCTGCGTGGGCCCCGATGGCCAGCCCGGTGGCTCGAGCCCGCCCTCGCCGCGCTATCAGACGGTGCGCACGCTGTGCGGCCTCGAGCAGGACATCGAGCTCACCCCGAGCGACATCGCGAGCGAGGATCCCGGCGCCGTGACGCTGCCCACCGAGCTCGCGCAGCTCGATCCCGCGTACCTGTGCGGTGACTCCACCGAGGCCACCGCGAGCGGCATGCTGATCACCGGCCTCCAGAACGATGTCCCGTACCGCATCGTGTTGCTCGCGATCGACAACGCCGGCAACGCCACCGGCACGTACTTCACCAAGACCGTCACGCCGCACCCTTCGACCGACTTCTGGGAGGATCTCCACGATCGCGGCTCGAACGTCGAGGGCGGGTTCTGCCTGCTCGCCGAGACCTATGGCGACGGCGGCCCGATCACCACGGCGCTCCGCGCGTTCCGCGATGACACGCTCGGCGGCTCGGGCTTCGGTCGCGCACTGACCGCCGCGTACTACGGCTCGATGGCCAAGCTCGGCGCGCTCGTCCACGGCTCCACGGTCCTCCGCGTGATCTTCGCGATCGTGCTCGCGCCGTTCGTGATCGTCGCGCTCGCGTGGCACTTCCTCACCCTGCCCGGCCTCGCGCTCCTCCTCGGCCTTGTGTGGCTGTGGCGCACCAAGCGGCTGCGCTGGGCAGCGATTGCTCGCATCGGGCGTCTGGCGCGCGTGGCACCCGCCGCGACGGTGGCCCTCGTCCTCCTCCTGCCCACGCTCGCGCGCGCCGGTGGCCCGTCGCCCTACTGGGACGGCGATACGGCCGATACGTCTGCCGAGCCCGACGATCCGGAGTTCGTGACCTGGCACGCGGGCATCCGCGTCGGGCCGTACGTCCCCGACATCGACAAGCAGTTCGGCATGGATCCGGGCCCGTACAAGGAGATGTACGGCGGGTACCGCGTGATGCCGATGCTCGACGTTCATCGCATCATCTGGCGCGGCTTCGGCCAGGTCGGCGTGGGCGGCAGCCTCGGGTACATGCAGAAGACCGCCAACTCGTGGGCCGATGGCTCGACGCCCGGCGATCCGATGCGGCCGCGCTCGCCCGGTGACGAGACCACGTTCCGGTTGATCCCGTTCGAGCTGACGGCGATCTACCGCCTGACCTGGTTCGACGATCAGTACGGCGTGCCCGTGGTGCCGTACGTGCGCGGCGGCCTCGCCTATTACATGTGGTGGGTCCGCACCAACGGCCACACCGCGAGCGCGTGCTGGGACGGCACCAGCACCGCGGGTTGCGACGCGGACAAGGCGCTCGGCGCGTCACTCGGCGTCACCGGCGCGATCGGCCTCGCGATCCGCGCGGAGCGGATCGATGGCGGCGCGGCGACCTCGATGCGGCAGAGCGGGATCCAGCACGCCGGGTTCTACGGCGAGCTGTCCCTCGCGAAGGTCGATGGCTTCGGGTCGGACACCAAGCTGTCGGTCGGCGATGCGACCTGGTTCGCGGGCGTCGACTTCGAGTTCTAGATCGTCACGGGGGTTGCAACGCTTGGGAGGCGTGGCGAGTCCAACCCACGTGCGCACCCTCGGCGCCACCGCCGTGCTCTCGCTCGTGGTGCATGGCGCGGCGCTCGCCTGGGTGTTGCACGACCCAAAACCCGAGCCGGTGCCCGTGGTTGCGGTCACGGCGCCACCGCCGGTCGAGGCCGAGCTGACGTTCGTGGACCTGGTCCCCGACGCGGCACCCGTCCCCGCGACCGGGCGTGGTGATGCCGCCACGGTGGCCCCCGCCGGCACACCTCGGCGGACGGTCGTGACGACCACCGGCCGGTCGCGGACCGAGGTCGCCCCGGCCCAGCCCGAGCACCCTCCCGAGCCGATCCCCGGCAAGCCAACGCCGGTGACGGTCCGCCACCTGATGATGCGCGGCCCGGAGGTCACGCCGGTGGGCGAGCAGCTCGCGGCCCTCGCGCTCGCGCGCCCCGACGCCACCCAGCTCCCTGACTACCCGGGCCTGCGCACCGGTGCGGCCCTCGATGCGGCGCGCCACCGCCTGCGCGGCGGAGATCCGGCGGCGCTCGGCGAGATCGTGGCGCTCGAGGACGAGCGGGATGCGCAGGAGCTGAAGCCCCAGAAGGACGGCACGCACCGCTCCGAGAAGACGACGTTCGTCGCGGAGGTCGCGAAGGACGGCACGGTCAAGCTCACCGACAAGGCGAACCTCCAGCGCCACGGCCTCGGCGCGACGTTCGACACCACCGACTGGCTGATGCGCCGCCAGGGCATGGATCCGTACGCGAGCGCGAAGCGCGAGTACCTCGATCGCACGCGCGATCAGCGCGTGGAGATCGGGAAGGCCTATCGCAAGGAGCAGCTCGCACAGTCCGCGCAGCTGATGGCCACGAACCTCGATCGGCTGTGGGCCACGGTGCCCGACGTCGGCGCGCGCAAGCAGGCCGTGTTCGAGCTGTGGGACGAGTGCGCAGAGACCGGGGACGCCGTGATCGTCGAGGGCGGCGCGAAGGCGCGCACGCTGCTCGAGCGGTTCGTGCAGGTCAAGCTGCGCGGCGCCGATGGCTTCACCGCCGAGGAGCTCGCTCACCTCAACGCGCACCGCCGCTCCAAGGCGGCGTTCGACCCGTACCACTGACTTCGGCCGCCGTGGTACGCCCACGGCATGCTCCATCGAGTTGCTCTGGTGTCGGGTGTGGTCTCGTTGTCGCTGCTCGCCGCGTGCGGTGGTGCGAAGCCCGCGACCACGATGCCGGCCCCGCCGACCAGCACCCTCAACATGGATCCCGAGGTCCTGACCGCGGGCAAGGATCCGACGAAGGACGAGACCCCGGTCGTCCCCAAGGCGACCAAGGTCCGCAGCGTCGAGGGCATCACCGAGTACACGCTGCCGAACGGCATGCAGGTGCTGCTGTTCCCCGATGCCACGCAGTCCACCGTGACGGTCAACATCACGTACCTCGTGGGCTCGCGGCTCGAGGGCTACGGCGAGACCGGCATGGCGCACCTGCTCGAGCACATGATGTTCAAGGGCTCGCCGCGCCACCGCAACGTGCTGAAGCTCCTCGACGAGCGCGGTGGCCAGGCCAACGGCACCACCTGGACCGATCGCACCAACTACTACGAGACCCTCCCCGCCTCGCAGGACAACCTCGACTGGGCGCTCGATCTCGAGGCCGATCGCATGCTCAACGCGTCGATCTCGCCGGATGACCTCAAGACCGAGTTCTCGGTGGTCCGCAACGAGTTCGAGATGGGCGAGAACAACCCGCTCGCGATCCTCGAGGCGCGGATGATCTCGTCCGCGTTCCTCTGGCACAACTACGGCAAGGACACGATCGGCTCGCGCACCGACATCGAGCGCGTCCCGGTGCCGGCGCTCCGCGCGTTCTACGAGAAGTACTACCAGCCCGACAACTCCGTGCTCGTGGTGTCCGGCAAGTTCGAGGATGCGGCCGCGCTCGCGAGCATCGAGAAGCTGTTCGGCACCCTGCCGCGGCCCAAGCGCACGCTCAGCCCCTCGTACACCGTGGAGCCCGTGCAGGATGGCGAGCGCTCGGTCACGCTGCGCCGCAACGGCGACATCTCCGCGGTCGGCGTGGCGTACCACACCGTCGGCGCGGCCTCGCCGGACTTCCCGGCGGTCCAGGCACTGCTCGATCTGCTCGATCGCGAGCCCTCGGGGCGCCTGTACAAGAAGCTCGTCGAGACCAAGCTCGCCGCCTCGATCAGCGCGGACCAGACCCCGTTCCGCGATCCGTACCTCGCGATCGTGCTCGCCGAGGTCCGCGACGGCAAGAACGTCGAGAAGGTCGAGCAGACGATGACCGCCGAGATCGAGGCGATCGGCGCCGGGAAGATCGAGGACAAGGAGATCGAGCGCTGGCGCGCGGCCACGCTCAAGCAGCTCGAGCAATCGATGGCGGACAGCCAGCTGATCGCGGTGGAGCTCTCGGAGTTCGCGGCGCTCGGTGACTGGCGCGCGATCTTCGCGTACCGCGATCGGATCGCGAAGATCACCGCGGCCGATGTGCAGCGCGTGGCCAAGGCCTACTTCAAGGCCTCGAACCGCACCTCGGGCCGGTTCATCCCGACCAAGGATGCGGATCGCGCGCCGCTCACCGAGACGCCCGACATCGCTGCTGCCGTGAAGGGCATCGAGAACGGTGCGGTCAAGGATCAGGGCGAGGTGTTCGCCGGCACCCTCGAAAACATCGAGGCCCGCACGGCCCGCAAGGAGCTCAAGGGCGGGATCAAGGCGGCCCTGCTGCCGAAGAAGACCCGCGGCGGCAAGGTGGAGCTCCGGCTGCGCCTGCACTTCGGCGACGAGAAGTCCCTCCAGGGCAAGCAGATCGCGGCCGACCTCGCGGCCGAGCTGCTGTCGCGCGGCACCACCAAGCAGACCTACCAGGACATCCAGGACAAGAAGAACATCCTCAAGAGCTCGATCTCGATCAGCGGCGGCGCGGGCGGGTACTCGCTCCACATCGAGAGCTTCCGTGACCAGCTCCCGGCGGCGCTCGATCTCGCGGCCGAGATGCTGACGTCCCCGAGCTTCCCCGAGAAGGAGCTCGAGCTGATCAAGCAAGAGCAGCTCGCCGCGCTCGAGCAGCAGCTCCAGGATCCGCAGGCGGTGGCGTGGGTGGTGCTCTCGCAGCTCGCCAACCCGTGGCCCAAGACCGATCCGCGGTACCCGATGAGCGCCGCCGAGCAGATCGAGGCGATCAAGAAGGTGAAGCTCGGTGACCTCAAGGCGTTCTACAAGGAGTTCGTCGGCGCCGGCCACGGCGAGCTCGCGATCGTCGGCGACTTCGATGCCGCCGCGATGACCGCGCAGGTCGAGAAGCTGTTCGGCGGCTGGGTCAGCAAGAAGCCGTACGCCCGCCTCGCCGACAAGGTGTTCGGCGTGCCCGGCGCGTCGAAGACCGTCGAGATCAAGGACAAGGAGATGACCCAGCTCGCGCTGATGCACGATCTCTCGCTGCGCGACGCCGATCCGGACTACGCCGCGTGGCTGCTCACCGGGCAGGTGCTCGGCGGCGACACCGGCTCGCGGATCTGGATGCGCCTCCGCGAGGCCGAGGGCCTCTCGTACGGTGCGGGCGCCTGGACCTCGGCCGGCGCGCTCGATGACGTGGGCAGCTTCGGCGCCTATGCGATCGTCGCCCCGCAGAACCTCGCGAAGGCCAAGGCCTCGCTGCTCGAGGAGATCACCAAGCTGTCCGCCGGCGGCGTCACCGAGGCCGAGCTGTCTCGCGCCAAGGACGCGTGGACCAAGGCCCAGGACACGAACCTCGGCAACGACAGCTACGTGACCAACGAGCTCGCCACGCAGGCCTACCGCGGGCGCACCACGCGCGAGGACGCCGAGCTCCGCGCCAAGATCAAGGCGGTCACCGTGGCCGATGTGGCGCGCGTGGCGAAGAAGTACCTGCAGCCCGAGAAGCTCCTGATCGTCGACGCCGGCTCCAAGCCGAAGTGAACCGCGCGATCCGTGCATCTCAGGTGCATGGCGAACCCAGCCCGCTGGCGCGTGGTGCGAGAGGACGACAACGGCAACCTCTACGTCCTCGCTGACGATCTCGATGAGGCCGGTGCGCGCCGCCTCGTCCTCGAGTTCGAGGCCCGCGCGCACAAGCAGAGCTACTACGCGGTGCCGGCGCCCCTGGAAGACTAGGGGGGGTCGCAGCCCGCGAACCCGGCCCCGGGGGAGATCCGCCCCAGCGCCTGAGCGCCGGAGTATCGTCGCGCCATGATCCCGCGCCTCGGTTCGAGCAAGGTCGTGTCGACGTGGATCCTCGTCGCACTCTCCGCCTCGATCATCGCGATGGCCAGCGGCGGCCGGCTCGCCGCATGGACGGCGCTCGCGCCGGAGCGGATCTGGCACGGCGAGGTGTGGCGCCTCGTCACCTGGGTGCTGATCGATCTCAGCCCGTACACCCTCGTCATCACCTGCGCCAGCATCTACAAGTTCGGCGGCGATCTCGCTCCGCGCTGGGGGGACCGCCGGCTCCGGCGCTTCGCGCTCCACATCGTGATCGCCGCGGGCGTCGTCACCACGCTCGGCGCCCTGGTCTCGTCCCACGCGTGGCACATGGCGCGCACCGGAGGCTGGGCGATCAGCGAGGCGCTGGTGATCGCGTGGGCCCGGCAGTATCCGTCGGCCACGCTGCGCCTGTACGGCTTGCTCGAGCTCGGCGGGCGCAGGCTGATCGCCTTCACCGTCGGCTTCGCGGTCCTGACGGCGATCGCGTCGAGCCCGTTCGTGATGGCACCCGAGCTCGTCGCCTGTTTCGCCGCGGCATACTACCCGCGGGCGTGGCTCGGGCGCTGACAGCCGAGCTACCCTCCAACCATGCGCATCACCCTCGCCGCGTGCTCCCTCGCGCTCGCATGTTCCGGGAACAAGTCGAGCGAGGAGCAGCACCACCCCCCTGCACCGCCACCGCCCGTCGCGGCGCCCGCTGCGCACGACGTGTGGAAGAAGACGTTCGGTGCGTTGCCGGTGCAGGGCGTCGCCGTCACGCGGCAAGGCGCGTGCGTGGTCGGGTTGTTCAGAGGCCCTCTGGCGCTCGGCGGTACCACGCGCACCGCCGCAGGCGACGAGGATGGGTTCGTCGCGTGCTACGCGGCCGATGGCAAGGAGCGCTGGTCGCACGTGCTCACCGGACCCGGGGGCGATTCGCTGCACGATATCGCCATCGATGCGAGCGGCGAGGTCTACGTGCTCGGTCGGTTCGGCTCGGTCAACGTACGGCACGCGCCGCCAACCGCCGGGGAGCTCGCAGGCGCGCAGCTGATCACCGCCGGGGGTGGCGACATGGTGCTCGCGCGGTTTCATGGCGACGGCACGCTCGTCTGGGCCAAGGCGATCGGTGGCAGCGGTGGGGAGCTCGAAGCAGGCCTCGCCGTGACGCTCGAGGGACACGTGATCGTCGTCGGCAATGCGTACGGTGAGTTCGAGGTCGCGGGCACCAAGCTCGGCCGCGCAGACCAGCAAGACGGGTTCGTCCTCGCGTTCACCACCGCCGATGGCACGCCCGCATGGGCCGTGCCGCTCACCGGGCACATGGGCACGAATGCCGTCGCGGTGGCCCCGACCGGGACGATCTTCGTCGGCGGCTACTTCATCGGCCCCTTGGTCGTGAATGGGACCTCCCATCCAAACGCTGGCACCGAGAACGAAGACGGCTTCGTCGTGGCGATCGCCAAGACCGGAGCGGTGCAGTGGGCCACGACGATCGATGGCTCCGGCAAGGAGGGCGTGAGTGGGCTCGCGGCCGATGACTCTGGCGTGTACGCGGTCGGCTGGTTCGACGCCGCGCTCGAGATCGCGAAGCAGCGCTACGCGCCGCACGGTGCCGAGGATGGCTTCGTCATGAGGCTCGGCGGTGATGGGGCGATCGCCTGGTTCCACCCCTGGGGCGGCTCCGCGCGCGACGACCTCAAAGCAATCACCGTCACCGAGACCGGCTTGCTCGCGGTCGGAGCGACCGGCGGGGAGCAGCATGTCGAATCCGTCCCAGATCTCCCGGGGGTGCCGGTCACGGTGCTCGGCCCGAGCGATGGCGTGACGGTCGGGATGAGTCGCGAGGGCGCGCCGACGTGGTCGCATGTCTTTGGTGGTCCGGGCCGCGACTTCGCGACGGGCGTCGCGAGCGATGCGAGCGGGGCCTACGTCGTCGGATCGAGCGAGGGCAAGGGCGTGTTGTTGCGGCTCGCCACACCGGCGGGGGGCAAGTAGCTCGCCGTCACCCCCCCCCCCCCCCCCCCCCCCCCCCCACACCCCCCACCCCCACCCCACCCACCCCCCCCCACCCCACCCCACCCCCACCCCCCCAACCCCAACCCCAAACCCAAACCCCAACCCCACCCCCACCCCCCCCACCCCCCCCCCCACCCCCCCCCCCCCCACCCCCCCCCCCCGCGGAACACACCCCCCCACCCCCCCACCCCCCCCCCCCCCCCCCCCCCCCCCACCCCCCCCCCCCCCCCACACCCACACCCCCCCCCCCACCACCCCCCCCCCCACCCACCACCACCCCCACACCCCCCCCCCCCCCCCCCCCCCCCCCCCCCCCACCCCCCCCCCCACCCCCCCCCCCCCCCCCACCACCACCCACCCCCAAAACCCCACACCCCCCCACACACCCCCCCACCACAACCCCCACCCCCCCCACACCCCCCCCCCACCCCCCCACACCCCCCAACCCCCACCCCCCCCCCACACCACCACCCCACCACCCCCCCCCCCCCACCCACAACCCCCCCCCCCCCCCCACACAACCCCCCCCCCCCCCCCCCCACCCCCCCACCCCCACCCCCCCCCCCCCCACCCCCCCCCCCCCCACCCCCAACCCCCCCCCAACCCCCCCCCCCCACCCCCCCCCCCCCCCCCCCCCACCCACCCCCACGGCACGCACACCACCACCACCCCCCCCACCCCCCCCACCCCCACCCCTCATGCCGCCGCCGATCGCGAGGCCAAACCCGCTCGTGACCGGCATCGGCGTCAACCGCAGATCATGGACAAGGCCACGCGCGACGCCCGGCTTGCTCAGGTCGGCCTCGCGCGTGCGCTTCTCGAGCGGGAGCAGGCTCGAGAGCAGGAGGCCGCCGACGATCCCCGCCGCGCCCGCCGCGAGCTCCTCCCCCGAGGGGCGATACGGATCGCCATCGGCGTGCAGCGCCGGCACCAGGTAGCCCACGCTCATGCCGACGATCCCGCCGATGATCACGTCCGTGTAGAAGTGCTTGCCCGCGCGGACCCGGAGGTTTGCCGTCGTCGCCGCCACCATCATGCCGCCACTCCACGCGAGCGCCCGCACGGGGCGGCTCGCCCCCGAGGCCCCGAGCAAGTACGCGCCGGTCACCGCGGCGCCGAAGCTCAGCGCGGCGTGGCCCGAGTAGAACGACAGGTAGCCGTCGTCCCCTTGGTCCTTCGCATAGCGCTGCACGCGCGGATCTTTCGAGTACATGTACGGGCGCGGGCGCTGCACCAGCCGCTTGGTGATGCCGCCGAGCAGCGCGTTGACGGCGATCGATTGCCCGTAGATCAGGAGCTTGTCGCCATCGGCGTCGTCGATCGTCGTGCCGACCAGATACAGCGCTGGTGCCGCCAGTGACAGCCCGAGCGTGGCGTCCGAGAGGCTCGCGGCGCGGCGGGAGAAGTTGTCGTGGACGTCCTCGTCGATGCTGGCGAACTCGGTGCGCCACAGCTCCGTGCGCCGGATCGGGAGCAGCTGGCTGACCAGGCCCAGGCCGAGCGCCACGCCCGTGATGCCGGCGTTGGTGGGGCGCTCGATGGTGTGCCCGGGGATCGCGTCCTCCCCGTCCGCGATCGCCGGCGTGCCGAACCCAACCAGCCCGATCAGAACCACCGCGGCGAGCGAACGATGCGTCATTGCGGCAAGCGTAGCGATCGTGACGCGACGCGCACGGGCAACAGGCGGCAGGTTCCGCCTGTTCACGCGATGTTCACGTTCCTGCCGGGAGGCTCAGAGCTTCGGGCCGCCGCCGCGAACTTCTGCCGAGGCCTGCGCCTCGTACTTCTTGAAGTTCTCGCGGAACAGCGTGGCGACCTTCTTGGCCTTGTCGTCGTACGCGGCCTTGTCGCTCCACGTGTTGCGCGGCTGCAGCATCTCCGGCGGCACCTCGGGGCACGAGGTCGGCACCTGGAAGCCGAACACCGGATCCTCGGCGGTCGCGACGCCCGCGAGCGTGCCGGCGTGGATCGCATCGATGATCGCGCGCGTGTACTTGAGCTTGATGCGCGAGCCCGTGCCGTACGCGCCGCCGGACCAGCCGGTGTTGACCAGCCAGGTCTGCGCGCCGTGCTTGCGGAGCTTCTCCGCGAGGAGCTCGGCGTACTTGGTGGGGTGCCAGACGAGGAACGGCCCGCCGAAGCACGGCGAGAACGTGGGCTCGGGATCCTTCACGCCCTGCTCGGTGCCGGCGACCTTCGCCGTGTACCCGGAGATGTAGTGGTACATCGCCTGGCCCGGCGTCAGCTTCGACACCGGCGGCAGCACGCCGAACGCATCGGCGGTCAGGAAGATCACGTTCTTCGGGTGACCGCCCACGGCGGGCAGCTTGGCGTTCGGGATCGAATCGAGGATGTAGCTGCCGCGCGTGTTCTCGGTCAGCGAGGTGTCCTCGTAGTCCACGAGGTGCGAGGTCTGCTCGTACTTGACGTTCTCGAGCACGGCGCCGAACTGGAGCGCGTTCCAGATCTCCGGCTCCTGCTCCTTGGACAGCTTGATCACCTTGGCGTAGCAGCCGCCCTCGATGTTGAACGTGCCCTGATCCGTCCAGCAGTGCTCGTCGTCACCGATCAAGAGGCGCTTCGGGTCCGCAGAGAGCGTGGTCTTGCCGGTGCCCGAGAGGCCGAACAGGACCGACGTATCGCTCCCATCGCGCGCCTGCGTGGCGGAGCAGTGCATCGAGAGCACGCCCTGCTTCGGCATCAGGTAGTTCATGATCGTGAACACGCCCTTCTTCATCTCGCCGGCGTACTCGGTGCCGAGGATGACGAACTCGCGGCGCGCGAACGACAGATCCACCGACGTGGTGGACGTCATGCCCGCGGTGTGGCGGTTCGCGGGGAAGCCGCCGCCGTTGTAGATCACGTAGTCCGGCTCGCCGAACGAGTGCAGCTGCTCCGCGGTGGGGCGGATCAGCATGTTGTGCATGAACAGCGCGTGATAGGCGCGCGCGCAGACCACGCGGATCTTGAGCTGGTACTTCTGATCCCAGCCCGCGTAGCCGTCGATCACGTACAGGCGCTCGCGCGTGTTGAGGTAGTCGATCGCGCGCTCGCGGTTGATCAGGAAGCTCTGCGGATCGAGCTTGATGTTGACGTTGCCCCACCAGATGTCGTCACGCACCTCGGGCTCGTCGACCACGCGCTTGTCGGTCGGGCTACGGCCGGTCTTCTTGCCCGAGAACGCGATCAGCGCGCCAGTCGACGAGATCGTCGAACCCTTCTCGAACCGCAGCGCCGCCTCGTAGAGGAACGCCGGAGAAGGGTTGCGAAAGATCTCGGCGACCGAGATGCCCTGCTTGTCGAGAGAGAACGTCATGGTGACAGCTCCGTTACGAGTAGGTGTTGAAGCCGGAGGTATACAACATTCAGGGGTTGGGCAGACCTGCCGTCCGGGTGGTGCAGAACTTCCAGTCGACGTTGGCGTTGTCGGTGTCCTGACCGTTTGGCGACCTGCACAGAGAACCATCCGCTGTATTGGAATCGAGGATGGTGCCGGCGAGCGCGGTGCCCTCGACCAGCGAGACCTGGGCCGTGAACCCGGCGATGTCGATCATCATCATCGAGCCCTCGTAGGACAGCGCGTCGATCAGGGTGTGCGCGGTGTTGTCGATCAGCGCGATCCCGTCCGGGGCGCCGTTCTGGATCGCGTCCGAGGTCCAGCCCGGGTCGATCTTGGTCGCGCCGGCCGGCACCGTGACGTTGGCGCCCGCGATCACCAGGTAGCCGCCCGCGGCGAGCGTGCCGGTGCCGAGGTTGATCGTCGCGTAGGTCAGCCCACCGCTGCCGTTGATCAGCAGCAGCTGCTTCCCGGTCAGCGGCACCGGCGAGGCCGAGGGGTTGTAGATCTCGATGTACTCGGCGGTATCCGTGCCGAGCTGGTCGTAGTCGACCTCGTTGATCACGAGGTGGTTGGCGCCGGTCGAGACCGTCACGGTCGCCATCGCGGTGCTGCCACCGAGCGTGGCCGTGATCGTCGCGGTGCCCGTCGCCGAGGTGTCCGTGTACGTGAACACCGCGCTGCTCTGTCCCGCCGCCACCGTGACGTTGGGCGGGAGCGTGCCGGCGTTCGCCGGGGTGAGGGCGAGGCCGACCGTGGTCGCCACCAGCGCCGGCACGTCGAGCGACACCGTGAACTGCGTCGAGCCGCCCGCCGCGACCGCCGCGGTGTCCGGAGACAGGGTGACCGTCGAGGGCGCCTCGGCCGCGCCGAGCACGCGCACGTGCGCGGTCAAGGTCTGCACCCCGAGCATCGCCATCACGGGCACATCCAGATCCTGGGTGAGTGCCGTGACGTTGACCGTGGCGGAGGTGGTGTTGTTGAGCACCAGGGCGTTGGTCACCGTGAGCGAGGCCGGCGTGCCGGAGATGATCATCACCGTCGTATCGCCCTGCGCGGGCGCCGACAGCGTGACCGTCAGCGCGTTCGGGAACGTCGCGGCGTTGGTCGTCGCGCCCACGCGCGCGTAGGTCAGCGCCGGGCCGAAGGTCGCGAGGCCGGGAGCGCCCGCCGTGAGGTCCGCGGCGCTGCGCGGCTCGAGCTTGGACGCCATGTTCCGCAGCGTCAGGATGCCCCGCACCGAGGTGAACATCTGGCCCACCGAGGGCAGCGGCGTGGTGGCGAACACGAAGTCATCGACGATCAGCGTGTCGGTGCCGGAGGTCAGGGTGAACTCGCCGAACATCGCGTCGTTCGCGGTCACGGAGGCGCCCGTCGCGATCGAGACGATCACGCTCTCGAGCGCGAGCGCGCGCGCGCCGCCGGTCTTGATCTCGGCATAGGTCGCGGGGATCGGCGCCGGCAGCGCTTCGGGGCCGGCCGCGGTGACGGTCACCGTGGTCACGCTGTCGAGCTCGATCTGGCCCTGGAACGCGGCCACGGCACCATCGATCGTCACGCGCGCCCCGACCGAGGCGTTCGCGAGCGTGGTGGCCATCGTGCCGGTGTAGACGAACAACCCGGAGTTGTCGGAGCCCGTGTAGCCCGCGTCGCCCATCTTGGTCTGCACGAAGAACCCGTTCGTTCCCTTGCCGGTGACGAGCGCGTTGGTCACGCGGACGGCGGAGCCCACGGGCACCATCCCGCCCTTGATCTGGTAGATCGTCGTCGAGCAGCCGGCCGCGCCCGGGTTGGACGAGTTCGGGCACAGGTCGCACGCGTCGCCCTTGCCGTCCATGTCGGAGTCCGCCTGGCTGGTGTTCGCGAGGTCGGGGCAGTTGTCGGTCGCGTTCGGCACGCCATCGTGATCGCGATCGTTCGGATCGATCACGGTGCAGCTCGAGGTGTTGGCGTCGAGCGGGCACGGATCGCAGGCATCGCCCTGCCCGTCCGCATCGGCGTCACCCTGCTTCGTCGCATCGACGGGGCGCACCGGGTTGAACACCATCGGGCAGTTGTCCGAGGCATCGGGGAGGCCATCGCCATCCGCATCGCCCGCGCCCGCCATGCCCGTGTACACCGTCGAGCCGGCGACCGCGGTGGGCCGCTTCGGGGTGCACGAGGGCTCGTTCATCGGCTGCCCGCAGGCGAACGCCGGATAGTTGGTGGCGCCGGCCGCGGTCTTGAGCGCGGAGTAGGTCTTGCCGACCTCGGCCATCAGGCAGACCTTCTTCGGAACGCCGCAGACGTCGACGGCGTCGCACGCAGCCGTGGTGGAGGCGGTGACCGCGGCGTCATCGCCGTACAGCACCTTGCCGCCACGCATCACCAGCGCCACGTCCTTGGGCTCCGCCTCGATCACCGAGCGGAACCCGGGCTTGCCGTGGCGCGTGAAGATCGAGATGTCGGCGACCCGCCCCGGGGCGAGCACGCCGATCGCATCGTCGGTCGAGGTCACGGCGGCCGCGTTGACGGTCACCATCTGCCACAGCTGCGCGTCGGAGAAGAAGCCGTTGAGATAGCTCTTGTTGAAGCTGTCGGCGCAGGCGAGCTCGCGCAGCATGTTCATCGAGCCCGTGGGCATCCAGTCGGTGCCGAGCGCGATCTCCACGCCGAGCCGCGCCGCCACCGAGACGCGCGCGGTCTCGCCGTACAGGGTGATGTTCGAGCGCGGCGACCAGATCAGGCCGGTGCCCGCGGCCGCCATCGCGCCGTAGTCCGCCGGCTGGAGGCCGATCGCATGGATCATCGCCGTCTTGCCGAGGACGAGGTTGTTCGAGGTCCCGGGGGCCATCGTGTCGAACGCGTCCGAGCTCTGGCACAGGAACTCGTTGCGGGCAGTGGCATCCACGCCCTCCGAGGTGTGCGGCTCGTAGGCCTCGTCGGCGGAGATCGACGACGCGCTGGTCGGCATGCCGCCGTAGTTGCAGTCTCCCGTGCGTCGCGTGCCGCTCGAATCGTCGAGGGGGAACGTGTCGAAGTTCACGGCCTTCTGGTTGAGGCCCTCCTCGTTCGCCGCCTGATCGAGGTTGCGGAGCAGACCCGGCTGGCCGCCGGAGCCGACGATCGAGGTGGCGCCGCCCATCAGGAACCGCAGCTCGCCCCACTTGATCTGATCGGCGGTCGCGCTGCCGGTCGAGGAGATCTTGGCCTTGCCGTCGAGCCCCTTGCGCCACTGCTGCCGATCGTCGTAGCGGACGCCCGAGTCGGTGTACGGGAGGTTCTGCGTGAACGTGATGTGATCGTGCGTGTTGATGAGGCCGGGAGAGATCGCGCCATCGGGGCACGAGATCACGGTCTCACCGCCCTGCGCGCAATCGCAGCCCACGCAGGTGATCGAGCCGGCCGCATCGACGGCGACCTGGCCGCCGTGGAACAGCTTGGTCGGCGTCAGCACGTCGCCCTTGAGCAGCTTCGCGGGGCCGCCGGCGGTGATCTCGCACGTCCCGCTGGCGACCGGCGGCAACATCTCGCAGGTCACCTCGGTAGTGGTCGGTCCATCAGGCGGAGCGTCGACTCCACCGTCCTGCGCGGGATGAGAGTCATCTCCGCAGGCCGTGATTCCGAGGACGAACAGCGAGGCGAGCGCGATCGAAAGACTTCTGCGCATGAGGGGCGGCGACCCTAGCACGCGACCCCGTGACAGCGACGGAAAAGGCCGGTGTCGACCCTGTCACATCGGTGTGGATCGCGTGAGCCACCTCACGAACCCAACAGGTGAGGTGCTCAGTCGAGCGGCTGCTCGAGACTGTCAGCGACGAAGCCCATGACCTCTTGGAGCATCTGCCCGAAGTCGTCATAGAACTGCTGGTCGAGCGCGTTGTCCCGGGCGTCGTACATGATCACCGGCGCCTCGCCGTTGGGCTGCGTGCGGCTGACGTCCAGGCAGAACCACTCCTGGTACTGGGCGCCCATGCCCACCACCACGAGGTTCTCGGACAGCTTGCGCTCGACCCGCGCATCGAGCGTCCGCTTGACCACATCGGCCGCGGCATCGGTGGAGCGCACGCCCACGAAGTCGTGGACGATGCCGAGGTGTGCCGGGATCGCGATCCCGCCGAACGTCCGGAGAAAGGTCCGGTACGACGGCGGGAACGTAACGCCGAGGGCTTCTTCTGCGGCTGTGATCGCGGCTTCCGGAACCGGGCCCGCGATCTCACACGAATTCTCGTGCTCGCGGAGGCGGCGGCGGACGCGTTCGACGAGCTCGATGGTGTCGGACGTCATGACGTGCACGCACGATTATGCACGGGAGCCATCAACAAGCGATCGGAGGAAATCGCGCACGCGGCGATCACCTCGATCGCGCACGTCACCGGTTGACATTCACGCGGGGCGAGGCATCGCCGCGGGAAACGTCAGCGCATCGACCACGGCGAGCTCCATGTCCGTATCGTTGATCTGAAACGCCGCCTGCATCACGCCGAGGAACGGGATCACGCGCCAGCTCGGCACCGTGGCCGGGATCTCGGCGACGAGCGTGTAGACGATCATCCAGTACCGATCGACCGGATCGGGCAGCGACTGCGCCACGCGCGCGAGCTCGCCGAACACCTGCGCATCGGGCGCCCGAGGCCGGCGGAACGCGCGATAGAGCTCGGCATCGAGCTCGTCCTGCGTC
This sequence comes from Myxococcales bacterium, assembly GCA_016720595.1. GTDB lineage: Bacteria > Myxococcota_A > Polyangia > Haliangiales > Haliangiaceae > JABFXX01. Next base: position 389,193 of record JADKKI010000001.1, on the reverse strand, counting down.
AGCTGGAGATCGGGGATCGCGACGAAGAAGTCCCTCACCTTGAACCGGTGCTCGTCGTTGGCCACGCCGCGCGCCAGCGCCCGCAACGCGAACACCTCCGCGGCCACCGAGATCAGGCTGCGCACCCGCAGGTACCGATCGTCGAGGTACTCCGTGAGCTGCCGCGCGCGGGCGGCGTTGATGATCTGCCCGGACTCGGTGGGGCTGATCCGCAGCGAGATCCGCAGCGCCTCGAGGAACGACAGCTCGCCCGGGTGCATCACCTCGTCCGCCGCCGCGACCTCCGCGGCCATGCCGTACGCCGCGAGCCGGTGCATGCGCGCAGGCAAGCCCTTCGCGATCGCCGGCGCGCGGCCGAGTGGCCCGCCCGCGAACTCGATCGCATCGTTCGACAGATCGATCAACGTGCGCGCGGCGTTCGCGGCGAGGCCCTGGAACAGCGGATGCACGGCGATCTGCCGCTCGAGCACCGCCATCTCGCGCGGGTCCACCGATCCGTCCGCGTTCATCGCGCAGATCATCGCCTCGATCAGGAACCGCCGCGGATCGTTGGGCCGCAGCCCACCGCCGAGCAGGGTCTTCACGTTGCGTTCCATCAACCCGTCGATTCTAGTGGAACAGGAGGTCGATCGCGATCACGAGCGTGACCGAACCGACCGCGACGAGCCCACACCGCACGAGCAGGCTCCCTTCGATGGTCGCCGCGAGCGCACCCTGGCTGCGCACGGACGCCCAGCCACCCGCGCCGACCGCGAGCACCGTCAGCACCGCGAGGACGATGGCGAACGGGAACGTGGTGTGGCGCTGCGCGAGCCGGCGTTGCATCTCGGCGCGCGCCTCATCCGTGGGAGCCACGCCCTGCCGTGCCTGATCCGCGGTCCACTGCGCGAGCTCGCGCGCGACCACGCGATCGCCCTCGGGCCGCATGGTCTGCGCATACGTCGCATCGCGACGGAGCCGGACCTCCCCGACCGCCAGGCCGAGCTGGAGGCCGCCGGCGAGGACGAGCGCGATCACCAGGCCCGTGAGGCGCGCCCCACGCGTGCCCGGGATCGTCGCGGCGAGCGTCCCCAGGATGCTGCGGGCGGCGACATACGCCGCGGTCAACGTGACCAGCGCCGCCGGGATCGCGACCAGCCACTTCGCATCGCCCAGCTCGTGGTGCAGCTTCACGCCATCGCCGTAGCCGTGCCAGGTGCCGGTGGCGAGGTACCACGTGCCGTGGAGCACGAGGGCCGCACCGATCGCGCGCGCGATCTTGCCTCCCAGCGAGGTCCGGCGCGCGAGGGCGAACCACAGCCCGGCGCCGACCACGGCCTCGATCAGGATCCCTCCGAGGGCGATCACCAGCTCGCCACCGGTCGCCTCGAACCGGATCCAGCCGCCGGCGAACCAGAACAGCTGGACGTCGGTGACCGCGCCGCCGACCGCCAGGGTCGCCCCGCCGTGACCGACCAGCTCGTGGACGACGAGCCCGAGCCGGCTGGTCGCGAGACCCACCGCCGTCACCAGGGCGGCGAGCTGCAGCACCGCGATCCACCAGATCCGGGGCACAGCGCCAGCATACGCGAATCATCCCAGGTAGATGCTTCGACTGGGAACCTCGGGGTGCACGGGCTATCATTACCGCGATGGTTCGGGCTGTGGTCGCCACCGCGATGGTCGTGATCTGGGTCGGCGTTGCCGATGCCGGGTCAGGGCGCAAGATCGCCGTGGAATCGCAGCCCCCGGGCGCGGCCGTCTACCTCAACGAGAAGGAGGCCGGCCCCAAGTGCGACGGCACGCCGTGCACGATCGAGGCGCCCGTCGGCGAACAGACGATCATCATCGAGCTCAAGGATCACACCACGATCTTTCAGCCGCTCGTGGTCCCCAAGCGCGGCCGGATCCCGAAGGTGTCGGTCAAGCTCGTCCCCGCCGTGGGCACGATCGTGATCGAGGGTCCTCCCGGTGCGAGCGTCCAGATCGATGACATCGATCAGGGCAAGGCGCCCACGCGGGTCGATGTCTCCGAGGATGCCCATCACGTGGTGGTCACGGTCGACGGGAAGTCGGTCTACGACCAGTTCGTCGATGTCTCCACCGGCAACGAGACCACGGTCACGCCGAAGCAGGTCGCCGCGGGCGGCGGCGGCGGCGGAGATGGCGGCGGCGGGGATGGAGATATCGAAGGCGTCGAGCCCAAGGTCGTCAAGACGGCGAGCCCCAAGCGCACGCGGGACCGCTTCATCAGCGCCAGCGCCGCGATCGACATCGGGTTCCGCAACTTCAGCTACTCCGGGGTCGAGACCCCGCAGAAGCTCCGCGACGAGAAGGAGGGCGGCCAGGTGCTCGCCGGCCCGTTGATCGAGCTGTGGCCCGGCGAGCTGATCGGCATCGATCCGCTGCGCGGCCTCTCACTCCTCGCGCGGCTGCAGTTCGGCCTCAACAAGCAGGACGTGACCGGCAACGGGATCATGGACAAGACCAACACGTTCTGGCAGTCGATGGAGTTCAGCCTCCGCTACCGCCGCACGATCGCGAAGAAGTTCACCGCCGAGGCCGGCATCGGCTACGTGCGCGACCAGTACCAGTTCGAGGCCTCGCCCACCGACCGCGACCTGGTGCCCGACGTCGACTACCAGTCCGTCCGCCTCGGCGTCCGCGCCTCGATGCTGCTCGACAAGTTCGAGCCGTACCTGAGCTACGAGAACCGCGTGGTGACCTCCGGCGGCAAGCTGCAGGACCGGTTCGCCGCCGGCACCGATGCCTCGGGCTACCGCGTGGCGATCGGCCTCAACGCGCGGATGGGCTCGTTCCTCGGCCGGATCGAGGGCGGCCTCATCAACTACAGCTGGGACATCAAGTTCGAGCCGATGGCCACGTACCGCGCGACGGGCGCGGACGATTCGATCCGGCAGATCCAGATCGCCATCGGCTATCAGTACTGAGCGGGGGCGCTACTCGCTCAGGTACTTCTCGTACGCCTTGAAGTCGTACGAGCGCCCGAGGAAGTCCTTCACGAGGTCCGCCGCATCCTTGCTGCCACCGGCGGCGAGGATCTTGTCGCGGTACTTGTAGGTGACCGCGGTGTCGAGCAGGCCGGTCTTCGCGTACGGCGTCAGGAGATCCTTCGCGATCACGAGGCTCCACATGTACGTGTAGTACATCGACGAATAGCCCACGAGGTGGCCGAACGAGGTGTGGAACTTGGTGCCCTCGACGTAGGCGAACGGCGTGTACTGCTTCTGCAGCTTCTTCACCAGCGCGAGCTGATCGAGCTTCGCCGGATCGGCCTGGTGGAACTGCAGCGCGATCGCCGCATAGAACATCTGCTGCACGGTCTGCGTGCCGATGCCGAACTTCTCGGCCTTCCGCATCTTCTCGACCAGCTCCTTCGGGATCACCGCGCCGGTCTGGTGGTGCTTCGCGAACTTCGAGAGCGTGTCGTAGTTCCAGCCCCACTCCTCGAACATCTGAGACGGCGCCTCCACGAAGTCACGCTCGGTGGACACGCCACTCTGCGAGATCCAGTGGTGCTTGCCGCCGAGCACGTGGTGCATCAGGTGACCGAACTCGTGGAACATCGTGACCACGTCGCCGTGATCCATCAGCGCCGGGCCGCCGTCGCGCGGATCGGAGAAGTTGCAGACCAGCGCGCCCTCGGGGAGCTGCTTGCCGGTCACGCCATCGACCATGGGGAACTGCGCAGCGTGCTTGTACTTGTCCGCGCGTGGATGGAGATCGAGGTAGATCCGGCCGAGCTTCTCGTCCTTGCGCATCACGTCGTAGACCTTGACGGAGGGGTGCCAGGTCTCGACGTTGGTCACGGGCCGGTACTGGATGTCGTAGATCGTCGACGTGATGTCGAGCAGGCCCGCGAGCGTCTGCTCGAACGGGAAGTAGTTGCGCACCTCGGCCGAATCGACGGCGTAGGCATCGCGCTTGATCTGGTTCTCGAGCCAGGACTTCTGCCAGTCGGCCACCGAGGTCGCCTTGGGATCGGACTTCTTCAGCTGGGTCAGGAGCTCGGCATAGTCCTTGGCCGCGCGCTTGGAGGCGAGCTTCGTGATCCGCTCGATGAACGCCGCAGCGTTCTTGCCGCCCTTGAGCATCTTGTCGTCGCTCTGATAGTCCGCCCAGTTCTTGAACCCGAGCAGCTTCGCCTTCTCGGCGCGCAGGACGAGGAGCTTCTGCAGCACCTCCTCGTTGTGCGCATCGCCGCGGCTGCGGAACTTGATGTAGAGCTGCTTCCGCAGCGCATCATCGTTCGCGTACGTGATGAACGGGATGTAGTCGGGATAGTCCGTGGAGATCTTGATGACGCCGTTCTCGGGCTTGTGCGCGGCGATCCAGTCGGCCGGCAGGCCCTCGAGCCGCTTGACCTCCGCGACCGGCACCTCGAGGAAGCGCGTGTCCTCGGCGATGTTCTTGCCGTGGTCCTGCGACAGCTTCGTCGTCAGGTCATCGATCTCCTTGATCCGTGCACGCTGCTTGTCGGGCAGCGCCACGCCCGCGCGCTTGTAGTCGCGCAGCGTGGTCATCACGAACCGCTTGGTGTCGGCGTCTTCCTTGGAGACGTCGACGGCCTTGATCGCGTCGTAGACGCGCTTGTCGAGCAGCAGCTCGGAGACGAACTGCTGGATCTCCTGCTCGCACGTGCGGGCCGCGTCGCGGACCTTCGCGTCCGGGTTGACCTCGTGCATGAGCCCCGCCAGGTTCCCGGCGTTGGCCACGAACCGGGACAGCTCGTTGAACGGCTCGAGCGTGTTCGCGACGGTGCGCTTGTCCTTGACGTCGAGCAGCAGCGGCACCTGCGCCTTGCCCTGCTCGAGCTGACCGCGGCACTGATTCAGGAACCGCTGATCGGAGGGCTCGCGCGGCGGCATCGGGGCCGCCGGCGGCGCCTCGGCGACCTTGACCGGCTCGGGCGCCATCGGCGCCGGTGCCACGGGCGTGGGGGCCGGCGCGGGTGCGGGCTTGCTGCCACCACACGCCGCGGCGAGGAGGACGGGCAGAAGGAGAGGACGGAGCGACGTCAGCTTGTTGTTCATGGGGTTTCCATCACCACGCGGAGCACGACTTGGCCGGGTGCATGGGCGTACCCGGCGCGCAGGAGAACGCCTCGCCGAACTCCGGGAGATTCCGGAGCGAGCCATAGACGCGGAACTTGGGAGGAGCGTGCACATCGCTGATCAGGCGGCGCTGCAGCTCGGCGGGCCGCAGCTTGCTGCACCAGCTCTGACCGACCGCGATGAAGAACTGCTGATCCTCGGTGAAGCCATCGGCGACGTAGACCTTGCCCGCGTCCTTGCGGAGTGTTCGATACGCGCCGAACGCCATCTTCACGCCGCCGAGATCCGCGACGTTCTCGCCGAGCGTGAGGCGACCATTGACGAACGCCTTCGGCATCGCCTCGAACGTGGAGTACATGTCCGCGACGCAGCTGCCTTTCTCGGCGAACTTGGCGGCATCGTCCTTGGTCCACCAGTTCTTGAGGTTGCCGTCGGCATCGAACAGCGCGCCCTGATCGTCGAAGCCGTGGGTCAGCTCGTGCCCGATCACCGTCCCGATCCCGCCCAGGTTCGCGGCGATCGAGCGATCCTGACCGAAGAACGGCGGCTGCAGGATCCCGGCAGGGATCGCCGTCGTGTTCGCCGTCGCATCGTAATAGGCATCGACGGTGTACGTGTTCATCTGCCAGTCACCGCGGTCCACCGGCTTGCCGGCGCGCGCGAGCTGGCGATGCTGCTCGAACGCCGCCGAGCGCAGACGGTTCCCGGCGAAGTCATCGCGCTTGACGTCGAAGTCGTAGGTCTTCCACTTGTCCGGATATCCGATCATGCGAACGAGCCGACCGAGCTTCGCCTGTGCGATCTGCTTGGTGGCATCGCTCATCCAATCGAGCCGACCGATCCCGTCGTTCATGACCCGGACCAGCGCGTCGACCAGCATCGTCGCCGTCTGCCGGCTCCCACCCGGGAAGTACTTGCTCGCGTACTGCTGCCCGAGGAGCTCGCCGAGGCCGTCCTGGGTAGCCTCGATGCAGCGCTTGCTGCGCTCCTGCCGCGCTTCGACCCCGCGCGTCAGCTTCTCGAGCTCGAACGCCTGATCGTCGAACGCCTTGGGCAGCGCGAACGAGAACCGCTGCACCAGGTGATACGTGAAGTAGCTCGACCACTGGGCGGGCTTGAACTTCCCGCGCAGCTTGTCGAGCGCGGCGAAGTACTTCGGGGTGGTGACCACGATCCGCTTGCTCGGCTCGATCGCGAGCGCCTTCCAGAACGCCTTCCAGTCGACGGACTTGACCTGCTTCGCGAGGCCCTTGAGATCGGTGGGGTTGTAGAGCGCGGGGGAGGTCACGCTGCTCGACGGCCGTCCGGGTCAGCTTCGCGAGCTCGGTCTCGATCGCGAGCACGTCCGCGCCCGCTGCGGGTGCAGTCACGCCAGCGAGCGCGAGGAGCTTGCCGACGTGGGCCTGGTACGCCTCGACCTTGTCCTTGAGCTCGGGCTTCACGTAGTAGTCGCGATCCGGCAGCCCGAGCGCCGCCGCATCGAGATAGATCACGTTGGTCGTCGAGTCCTTGAAGTCGGCGATCGTGGCCTCGCTCCAGACGACCGCCACGCCGAGCTTGTGGAGCTCGGTGACCGCCGTCATCCACGACTTCGCGTCCTTGACCTTCGTGGTCCGGGCCAGCACGGCCTTCAGGGCCGCCGGTCCCGCCGCCTCGATCGCCGCCTCGTCCATGCACGAGGCATAGAAGTCGCCGAGCTTCTTGGTCGCCGCGTCGGCACCGATGCCCTTCGCGGCCTCCTCGAGCAGGGCCTTGATCGCGAGCTTGTTCTTCTCGTCGATCTCGCTGCCGCGGCCCCAGCCCGCACGGTCCGGCGGGATCTGGTTCTGCGCCAGCCAGCCGCCACACGAGAACTGATAGAAGTCCACGCACGGATCGACGCTGCGATCGAGCGAGCCGCTCTCGAGCCCGACATCCGCGAGCGTGACCTTCACGCCCGGTGCGGTGGGTGGCGGCGGCGTGGGGGTCGGACTCGCGGGGCCGGGTGCAGGTGCGGCAGGTCCGCCCGCCGTGGGAGCTGCCGGCGAAGGACCAACCACCGGCGCCTTCCCGGGCTTGCCCGAGCACGCGAGCAGGGCGAGGAGCGAGACCGTTCCGTACCAGGGGCGCACCATCGCGCGGACCTTATCACGCAGCGGTCAGCACGGAACCTGCGTCACCGTCGACGCCGCACCCGTCGCGCCCCGGGTCCCGAGGTATGATCGCGACGGCGTGATCGGGGAGTCGATCGGGAACTTCCGGCTGGTGTCGCGACTCGGTCGCGGCGGGATGGGCGAGGTCTATCTCGGGGAGCAGACCAGCATCGGCACCAAGGTCGCCGTGAAGCTCCTGCTCCCGACGATCTCTGCCGATCAGGAGCACGTCACCCGGTTCTTCAACGAGGCGCGCGCGGCGCAGCGGATCCAGCACGCCGGCATCGTCAAGATCTTCGACGTCGGCTTCCACCGCTCGGGGCAGGCGTACCTCGTGATGGAGTACCTCGAGGGCGAATCCCTCGCGCGGAAGATCCACCGCCAGGGGCGGCTCCACCCCGCGGAGGTCGCCGATCTCGGCAAGCAGATCGCCAGTGTGCTCGACGCCACGCACACCGCCGGCATCACCCACCGCGATCTCAAGCCCGACAACATCTACATCGTTCCCGATCGCGAGCTCGCGAGCCGCCAGCGCGCGAAGGTCCTCGATTTCGGGATCGCCAAGCTGTCGGGCACGCTCGCCAACGTCTCCCCGCAGACGATCGGGACGCTGGGCACGCCCGCGTACATGGCGCCGGAGCAGTGGGGCGATACCTCGAAGGTCGACTGGCGCGCCGACATCTACTCGCTCGGCTGCGTGGCGTTCGAGATGGCGTGCGGCCGCCCTCCGTTCGTGGTGACCACGCTCGCCGAGGCATGCGGCAAGCACCTCAGCGAGATCCCCGTGCTGGCGAGCACGCTCGTGCCCGGCATCCCACCGGAGCTCGATCAGTTGCTCGCGCAACTCCTCGAGAAGCGACCCGAGGCCCGACCGCAGACGATGGAGCAGGTCGCGCAGCGGTTCGACGCGCTCGCTGCGCAGCTCGGACCGGCGCCCGTGGCGGTCGCGCCCGCGTCCGCGTACGTGTCACCGCCGAGCGTGTTGCCCGCGGGCACGCCACCCGCCCATGCACCGCGCGTGCAAGGCACCACCGTGGGGACCGGGTTCGATCGCACTGCGGCGCCACCGACGCCACCCGCCGCGCCCTCACGATCCCCTCGCCGGCGATGGCCACTCGTGATCGGTGGACTCGTGCTTGTGGGTGGCGGCGCGCTCGCCATCGGGGTGATGCGCCACCGTAGCCGCGCCACGCCGCCGCCGGCGGAGCCGTACTGCGCGATCACCGCCCCGCCCGTGTTCGACGGCGCGAGCACCGACCCCGTCGAGCTGCGCTACGCCTTCGTGCGCGGGCAGAAGACGCAGGTCACCGCCGAGACGCGGACCCGGGTCGAGACCCGGAGCCAGGGTGCGACCACCACCGACGAGCGCACGATCACGCTCGAGGGTACCGTGGTGTGGACCTCCGGCGAGACCGACGGGAAGTTCCAGGGCCGCCTCGAGCTCGCCAAGATCAGCGTCGATCGATCGAGCGTGACGAGCGAAGGCCGCGGTCCCGAGCACCACGAGACCGTGCACTGGCGCTCCGATGATCCGAGCAGCCCCGCCGGGGACAACGGGCCGCTCGCCGCGTTGCTCCCGGTCCCGCTGACGTTCACGATCGGCGTGCACGGCGAGCTCCTCGCCTCGAGCATCCAGACCTATCAGGATCTGCTCGTCGGTCAGAAGGCTGTGCCGGCGCTGCTCGCAGCGTTCTCGCGCGACGAGGTGTTCCGCACGATGTTCGTGCGGCTGCCCGACAAGCGGGTCAAGGTCGGCGACAGCTGGCGCGCCGGCGAGCTCGTGCGCCGGTTCCCCGGCTTCGGCGACCTCTCCGCGAAGTTCGATCTGCGCGTCCAGGCGATCTCGAAGGATGGTCAGCAGGTGCTCCTCCAGGCCGCGCCCGAGCTCGCCCTCGATCTCGCCGGCACGGTCACCCTGCGCTCGAAGCAGACCGCGCTCACGATGTGGAGCCAGTTCGATGTGGGGCGGCACGAGATCACCGCCTCTGCGCTACGCGGATGCGCGAAGCTCGGCGTGGACACCGCCGCGGGCCACACCGAGCTCGAGGCCGAGCTCGTGCAGTCGTACGACACCCGGCCTCTCGGCGTGCCCCCCACCCCGACGCCGCCGGCGATCGATGCGGGCACGGTCGCCGTCGCCGCCGATGCGGCGCAGCCACGACCCGATGCCCGCGTCACCGAGGCGCCGGATCAGGCAACGCTCTACACCGCGGTGAGCCGCGCGGCCGATGACCGAAAGATCCCCCTCCAGGAGTGCACCCGCGGGCAGGGGCGGCAAGTCACGCTGACCCTCACGATCAGCGCGGAAGGCCGCGTCACCGACGTGAAGGTCGTGGGCGCCGAGCCCGCGGAGAACGCCTGCATCGCGAGGGCGATGAGCGGCATCACGATCCCACGGCTGCGCCGAGGGCCAGGCTTCACGGTCAATCTCCCGCTCGTGATCGTGGGTGTGGCGCCGGTCCCGAAGCAAGAGCCGGTTCCCGAGCCCATCCACGAGCCCGTCCCGGCGACGAATCCGCCACCTCCTCCTACCGCGGTGGATCCGCTCGCGCCTGGCCCTGCGATCCGGCTGCCCGACGCGACGCCCAACCCCCTGAGCACGTTGCACAGCGCGGACGCCGACGTCCTGGCGTGCGGCGATCGGTTCCTCGGCAGCACGCAGTCGCTCGTGACCGTCACGATCGCACCGGATGGTTCGGTGACCAACGCGAAGGCGCGCGCCGAGCCGCCGCCGCTGCGCGCGTGTGTGGAGGGCGTGGTCAAGGCGCTGCGGTTCGCGCCGAGCAACCACGGCAGGCAGGTGTCGTTCGGGTACAAGGTCCAGCGCTGAGCTACGCAGTCGCGGCTCGAGAGCCCGCGAGATCGCGTTGACGTCGTGGTTGACGCTGTCGTGGTCGTGGACTTTGACGGCGACGGCGGCGTGGACGTCGGCGCCATGCGCACGCAGAGGCACCGCTCGTGAGCGCGCCTTCGTCACGCACCGCAATGCGCGCATCCATGATCCATGTTCAGTCCCTACGGGACTGACGAGGCGTCGTGGGGAGCGCCGACACGCGCGTGCGCGATCCATGTTCGGCCGCTGCGGGGAGAGGCCGGCCGTCGTCGTGGCGAACAGACTCCGAAGGCGAAGGACGACTATCGTCGTGGGCCGGCTCCGCTGTTCGGCGCGCTCCTGTGCCGCTACCGCCGACCGCCACGACCGTGCACGCGCGTTGCCTCCGGACCCGATCGCGATGCGCTCGCAGAAGCTCGGGATGGGGATGGGCACGATCGCGCATCGCTCGTGCGAGCGACTTCGTGACGCCCGACGATGCCAACGATGCCAACGATGCCAACGATGCGCCCATCCATGATCCATGTTCAGTCCCTGCGGGGACTGGCAGAGACTCGTCGTCGGGAACGGGACGTCGCGGAGTCGCCCGGCGACCGGCGCGGCCACCACCATCGGCGCCGAACGCGAGCGAGCTGTGGGTTTGTGACCGGCCGCGCTTTGAAGGGCGCGCCCGCTCACAAGCCCCACAGCACGACCCGGCGGCGTGGACGTCGGCGCGTCCGCATCGATCCTGCCCTCTCCGCCAGAGGATCCCCACGCCCGTGCTCATCCGTTGCCTCCGGACCCGAGCGCGATCTGTGCGCAGAAGCTTGGGATGGGGATAGCAACATCGCGTACCGCTCGTGAGGGCACGTTCGTCACGCCCCGTGATGACCGACACATGAACGCATCCATGATCCCTGTTCAGTCCATGCGGGGACTGGCCAGGCGTCGTCGTCGGGGGACGCGCTCGAGCGCGCGATGAGGCAGCGCACCTCCTGGCGTGCACAGCTCTCCGTGTTCGCCTCGATCCGGTGCAGCGCCCACCGGCCGACCGCCACGACCGTGCACTCGCGTTGCCTCCGGACCCGATCGCGATGCGCTCGCAGAAGCTCGGGATGGGGTGGGCGCCATCGTGCACCGCTCGTGAGAGCACGTTCGTCACGCAGTGCGATGAGCGACAGCTGCGCATCCATGATCCATGTTCAGTCCCTGCGGGGACTGGCCAGCCGTCGTCGTCGGAGACCAAGCCCTCGATGCGGTGGCGCACCTCCCGGCGCGCACAGCTCTCCGTCTTCGACTCGATGCTGTGCAGCTACCACCGGCCGACCGCCACGACCGTGCACTCGCGTTGCCTCCGGACCCGACCGCGCTGCGCACGCAGAAGCTCGGGAGGGCGGAGGTAGCACCATCCTTGCACCGAGCTGGTTAGCGCCGATTCGCCGCGCGCCAACGATGATCGGTGAGGCGCGCTTCCATGATCCATCCTCAGTCCCCGCGGGGACTGGCCATATCCTCGTCGGGCTCGGAAGTCGATCGGCCGACCGGCGCGGCTACGGCCATCGGCGCCGAACGCGAGCGAGCTGTGGGTTTGTGACCGGCCGCGCGATGAAGGGCGCGCCCGCTCACAAGCCCCACAGCACGATCCGGTCGCGGGCCGGTCGGCGCTCCTGCTCGCGGATCTCCGTGGTCTCCGCATCGCATCGCATCCCGACGCATCGCATCGCATCGCATCGGGGTGGGACGGGTTGGGATGGGTTAGGAGTAGGTATTTCGTTCGGGCGAGGCAGCAACAGGCTGAGCCCGCGCCTGCGATCCGTGGCCGAGCCCGGCAGGGACTGAACCCAGCGAATGACAGGGACTTCTGTCCGGCCACCGGACGACGAGCATGATCCCGGAGTGAGATCGATTCGGCGGGTCATGTCGAGAAACCTGAAAATTCCGCTTGACTGATTTCGGCGTGCAACGCGCGTGCACCTGACGAACATGGAGAATTTCTTCTCGAGGATGCGTTTGCGTTCGCGCTGCGCAACGAACGTCGCCTCGATCGATCTTCGCCGGGATTCGAGCCTCAGGCGCGCGCAGAGCGCAACACAGAGCCTCCGAAACCCCAGTGGTAGAAGTGATCGTGCGCGTGACAACCCACGCGTGTAGGAGGTCGTCGTGTTCGACAGCGCTGCCACGCAGGAGTTTCAGGCCCAGCTCGCGGATGCGTACGCGGTCGCGTGCCGCGAACGGGACTGGCTCAAGTTGCACGAGGAGATCACCTCGGTCGGCAAGCAGATCGCCTGTCTCGAAGCGCGCGAGATCGATCTGCTTCTCGACGCCGAGGAGACCAAGCTCTATCGGCGGATGGGGTTCCCCACGATCTACGCGTACATCGAGGCGGTGCTGCACCGCACGCATCATGTGGCGACGGAGCGGATGCGCGTGGCGCACGAGCTGCTCGAGCTCCCGCAGATCGCCGAGCAGTTCCGCGCGGGCGAGCTGCCGTGGACGAGCGTCCGTGAGCTGACGCGCGTGGCGACCGGCAAGACCGAGAGCGCGTGGCTCGATGCCGCCGAAGGCAAGCTCTCGACGGACGTCCAGCAGCTGGTGCGGGGCAAGTCGAAGGGAGACCTGCCCGGTGATCCGGTGGATCCGAAGAAGATCCGGCACCGGATCGTTCTCGAGAACCTTTCGGAGGAGACCATGATGCTGTTCAAGCAGGCGTCGAACGCAGCCTCGGATGCGAAGGGCGCGACGTGTACCGACGACGAGTTGGTTCGCGCGCTAGCCGCTGGAGTACTCGAGCCGGCCGGTGATGCGCCCAGCAAACCACGCCATCAGATCGCCACCACGACGTGCCGCGCGTGCAAGCAGGCGCACCGCGTGGGCGCCGGGATGGAGATCGCGGTCTCGGCACACGACCTCGAGCGGGTGAGGTGCGATTCGGAGGACATTGGAGATCTCGAGCGAGAGCAGCCCGGGCGCAAGCTACAGAAGTCGATTCCCGAGGCCACGCGCAGGAAGGTGTTCGTGCGCGACAAGCACCGGTGCACGGTGCCTGGCTGTCGCTCCACCAGGTTCCTCGAAGCGCATCACATCAAGCCGCGGTCGGAAGGCGGAGGTCACGAGCTGTCCGGAATCACGGTGCTGTGCGACGCCCACCACGTCTTGCTTCACGAGGGCGTGATCTCGATCCGCGGCACGGCGCCGGACAACCTGGTGTTCGAGCTCCCGCTCGCGCACGTCGGGGACTGAAGCGCGATCAGTCCCTGCGGGGACTGGCGCAAGGTTCTGTGACAATCGAACTGAAGTGCCGACAGGGCCATCGCGCCGAGCGCGCAGCGCCCACGAGCGAAGCGCAGTGCAGCAAAGCGCTGGTGTTCCACATCGCCGCAAGCCATCGCCGCAAGCGAAGTCGAAGTGTCGCGTACCACTCAGGCCGTGCGTTGCGGGCACTGACACGTCGGTCGACAGCGGTCGCGTCGCACCGTGCGAACCTCGGAGCTGCTACGGCTGCTGCTGGCGCTCGCGCGCGAGCTGCGACTGGTGCGCGACGGCGGCCCACTCGATGCGCTGCGGGGTCGCGAGGCCGAGCGTGACGATCGCCGTCGAGAGGTGGACCTTCATCGAGCGCTGATACGCCTGCGCGGCGCGGAGCCGGTCGCGGCTGATGATGCCGGCGGTGATGAGGTACTCGCCGAAGCCGGGGAGCTCTGGCGTTGGACCGCGCGTGAGCGGGCGCGGCGCGGGGATCTTGGTCGGGGGTGCGGGCGGCTGCGTGGCCGGGCGGCCAGGGATCGTGATGTACGGGGCCGCTTCCTTCGCGCGCATGTTCGGCGGCGGGGGCAGCGGGAGGGGGGTCGGCAGGATCGGCGTCGGCGCCGGCGTCGGTGCGCTGCCCTCGGCGAGGTCCATCGTGCGCTCGATCGGGTGGGGCGTCGGCGTCTTCCACATGTCGCCATTGCGCGCGGAGCCACGGCCGAACGGCTTGGTCGGGCGCTCGTCCTGCTCGGTGGGTGGGCGCGTGCCGCGGGCGAACCGAGCCTGGCTGCCAGGGCGCTGCTCGGTGCGAGCGGGCGCGCTGAGCGTCCGGTTCGCACCATCGGGGCTCCCTGCACTGCGGCCACGCTCGACGGGAGCGCGTGTCACAGGAAACCGACCAGCCGCGGCAGCAGATCCTGCCGGGAATTTCCTTGCCGCCGCGGCTGGTCGAAGCGAGACATCGACGATCTGCAGCCAGTCCCTGGCCTGCTGATCGTCGGGATCGAGGCGGATCGCCTCGCGAAAGAAGATCGCTGCGGATTCGTTCTCGTCGCGGCGCGCGGCGAGCTCGCCGAGCAGCCGGTACGCAATGCCGCACTGGGGCTCGAGGCGGATGATCTCGCGGAGGTCCGCCTGGGCATCGAGCTCGCGGCGCAGGCCGATGTGGGCCCGCGCGCGGATCACCATCAGCTCCACACACTCGGGCTCGCTCTCCAGGGCGTCGGTGCACATGGCGACGACCCCCGGGAAATGACGGGCTTCGAACAGCTCGGCGGCGGTCGCGATGACTCCTCGATCCACGGGATGGGTATGAGCAAGCACCGGGCCAGTGGGAGGAGTGAGCCAACCCAGCGAAATCCGTCGAATTGCGCGCGATCCCGATCGGGGAGTCGGGGTCCCCAGGCGGACTGTTTCCCCCAGGGCATCGGCGGTGGCGCGGTGGAGACGGGGCCGGCATACTCGACTCGTGCGCTGGCCGTGCATCCTCGCGATTTCGCTCGCCGCAAGCCGCGCCGAGGCGAAGCCCGATCCAGGGCCGCCCACCCGGGCGGCGGTTGGCAACGGGGACTTCTGGCGCGAGGTCGTCGAGCCGCATGCGGACGAGGTCCGGGCGCTGGTCACCAAGACCCGCAACGCGATGAAGATCGCTGACGAGGCGCTGCAGACCGATGCCGAGTGGGCCGTCGAGCCGCGCATGCGCTACTTCGAGGCGGCGCTCGGGATGATGCAGTACGCGCGGAAGCTCGCGCCGGAGAACGGCGAGGTGCTTGGCCTGCTCGGGCGCGCGGCGGACGAGCTCGGCAAGACGCGCCAGGCGATCGAGGCCTACGAGGCCGCGATCCGCGTCGTGGGAGCGGAGAAGGCGGGGCCCGAGGTCGTGGGTCGGCTCGGCGCGATCTACCTGCGCCTGGGCGATCGCGACGCGGGGATCCGCTGGCTGCGCCAGGCGCAGGGCCCGCTGAATCCCAGCTCGGCGCCACCCCTGGTTCAGCTCGCGAACGCGCTCGCATCGCGCGGCGAGGTGACCCAGGCGATCGAGGTGCTGCAGAACGTGCTCCCCACCGCCGGCCCTGGCTACTACTCGCAGGAGCTCTCGCTGGTCTCGTTCACGCTCGCGGTCGTCCTCGATCGCGACGAGCAGCGCAGCGCCGCGTTCGAGGTGCTGGACAAGATGAAGACCTCGCTCCAGCAGCAGTTCGGCACGCAGCTCCAGAACGTCCTGGCGATGACGCGCTACTCCCCGGCGGAGGATCAGCACTACTATCTCGGCCTGTTGTACGAAGCGCTCGATCAGTACCCGGAGGCTCGCACGGAGTGGGCGCTCTATGCCGCGAGCGGAGACACGCCGTGGCGCGCGCGGGCGCTCGATCACCTGCATGCGATCGATGCGCAGCGCCGCGCGAAGCCCGTCAAGGCCGCGGCCACCACCACGCCCGTCACCGCGCCGCCGCCACGGCTGCGTCCGAGGCGCCCATGAGGCAGCTTGCACTCGTCGCGACCCTGATCGCTGCGCTCGGCACCAGCGCGCACGCGGACCTGTGGCAGCAGGCGATCGAACGCGGCGCCGCGGAGGCTTCACGCGATCGCTACGAGCAGGCGATGCACGATGGCGACGAGCTCGCGCAGCGAGCGAACGCGAAGGGCCAGAATCCGCGCACCGTGATCTCGCTCGTCGATCAAGCGGTGCGCTCGTACAAGCTCGCCGCCGAGGCGCGGACGGCCGAGTCCGAGCCGTACTTCCGGACCGCGAGCCTGATCGAGAGCTTCTTCACGGACTGCAGCATCCAGATGCAGCAGCGGCCGCCGACCTGCCCCATCGGGATGGGCTCGAAGATCGACGTCTCGCGCGCCAAGGAGGCCGTGGACGCGTGGGATCAGTTCGAGCTCCGCGCACCGCTCGATCCGCGGCTCGCCGAGGCGCTGTTCTCGCGGGCGATCCTGCGCACCAAGCTGGTCACCAGCAGCAAGGATGCGCGCCCCCACCTCGAGGGCGCCCTCAAGGACTACACCGCCCTCCTCGACCGCGCCGATGGGCTCACGATGCTGCGGCTCGAGCAGGTGTGGGGCAACCTCGCCGAGACGTACATGATGCTCGGCAAGCTCGACGAGGCGATCGAGGCGTATCAGGTCTCGATCGACAAGGGCGCCAGTAGCTCCACGTACTACGGCAAGGCGGTCGCCCTCGATCGGGACGAGCGCGGCGCCGAGGCACTCGAGATCATCAAGCGCCAGGGCATCGAGGCGTTCGATGACTTCAAGGACGACATCCGGCTCGGCGGCGTGTTCTACGTGCCTGCCGGCGAGGAGTTCTACTACTTCGGCCTGATCTACGAGGCGTTCGGATCGATCTCCGAATCGATCGCGAACTGGAAGCTGTTCCTGAAGAGCGGTGCCCACCCACAGTTCCAGGCGCGCGCGAAGCAGCACCTCGATGCGCTGACGATCAAGCAACAGGCGGCGCCGCGCCTGCGACCGCCGCCGCCCGATCCCTTCGATCTCTACCCGTGAAGCTCGCCCACATGACAAGGCTCGCCGTCGGCGCCCTGGCCGCAACGCTCGCCGTGCTCGCGCTGGCCACGCCGGCCCGTGCACAGTCCAAACGCTATCCGCCCGAGCCGGTCGACAAGGATCAGGAGAAGGCCGAGCGCTCCGGCCTGTGGGAGGCGGCGACCAATCCGCAGCAGGAGCCATACCTCGCGCTGCTCGCGCAGGCCAAGCAGGCGATCGAGCAGCGCACGCCCGATCAGCTCACGGCGGCGATCGAGCTCCTCGACAGCGCGGTCGCACTCGTCCCGCATCGCCCCGAGGCGTATCGCTGGCGCGGCGAGGCGAGCTTTCTGCTCGGAGACTGGGTGAAGTGCGCCGCAGATCTCCGCACCGCCACCGTCGAGACCGGGCCCACCAACGCGCTCGACAAGCGCGCCGCGGTCGAGCTCCAGCTCCGGCTCGGCAACTGCCAGGCGCGCGCCGGGAAGCTCGCGCTCGCCGAGCGCACGCTCGCCGAGGCCGCGGCGTCAGGCACGGGCACGGGCGAGCTGCTGATGCGGCTCGGCGAGATCCGGATCGCGATGGGCAAGCTCGACGAGGCGATCGCCGCGCTGATCGCGGCGCTCGAGGTCTCCGATGTGCAGCAGGCGCAGACCCGGTTCCTGCTCGCCTCCGCATATGACCGCGCCCGCCGCCCCGCCGAGGCGATCGCCGAGGCTCGGCGTGCCATCGCGTACGATCGGAGCCTCGGTGCACTCGACAACCCGCAGCTGCCGTTCCTCGGCGCCGGCGAGGCGAACTATCTGCTCGGGCTGGCCTACGCCTCGATGGAGAGCCCGCGCGCCGAGTACGCGCTGATCTACTTCCGCCAGTTCGTGAAGGCCTCGCCCGATAGCCCGTGGCGCAAGCGCGCCGAGGATCACCTGAAGGAGCTGAAGGGCACCGTGTTCCCCGAGGCCGTCGAGCGCTCGGGTGGAGCCGCCGCGCTCGATCTCGATGCGGCTACTGCGATCGCGCGCAAGGCGATGCCTGCGATGCGCGCGTGCGTGGCCAAGACCCCGACCGTGGTCCTCGAGGTCAAGATCACGAAGTCAGGCCCCGAGTCGAAGCCGGATCTGAAGCCGGCGCCCGGTCGCTATCGCGTGCGCGTCCCACGCCCGCCGCCCGAGGGCGTCAACGTGCGCCTCGCGAAGAACGCCGAGGCCGCCACGCGCGGCGATATCGATGCGGCGATGCGCTGTGTGGAGCCGCTCGCGCAGAAGCTCACGCTCCCTGCCGTCAAGGAGAAGGACGGCTGGTACCAGGCGATGTTCCTCGTCGTTGGCAACTGACCGCGGGCGCGATCACATCGGATGGATGTGGAACACGATCGTTCCATCGAACGAGATGTCATCCGTAGGGAGCATGCCGGTGCCGATCGCGTTGATCGTCGTCGCCTCGAACAGGTAGGGCGTGAGATCGAGATCGTCGGCCACGCCGAACTCGAGCGTCGGGGTCGCGCCATGTGCGCGGGCATGCGCGATCTCCACGCGGGGTAAGGTCGTACCTGTCGCATAGACACGCAGGGTGTCGAGGAAGGCGAAGTTGTCGACGTCGCCGGCGGGCTGCTTGGCCGAGGTCACGGTCAGCGTGAACGCCGCGAGCTTGATCTCGACGAGGTCGGCGTGCGGGAGGTGCCCGAGCGCCTCCGAGAGATCGAGGGAGAACGACAGCGGGAACGCGTCGGGGAGTGGCACCGGGACCGTGCTCCCGACCAGGGCCTGCTCGGGCACGGGCCGCGCGAGGTCGAAGTCGGAGGCGGTGAGACACCCCGGCGCGAACGAGGAGACGAGGACGATCGCGGTCAGCGCACTGCGAGTCATGCAGCCCGTGGTTCGGCCAAGCTCGCAGCCCGTGAAGGGCTACTTGAGGAACGCGACCGTCACGCCGTCGCCGCCTTCGCTCTGTTCCCCCGGGCGCATCTTGTCGACGGCGCGATGGGTGGTGAGGTGGGTGCGGATCGCGGTGCGCAGAGCACCCGTACCGTGGCCGTGGACCACGAACACGGTCTCGCGGCCGGCCATCAGGCTCTCGTCCACGAACTGATCGACCTGCGCGATCGCCTCCTCGGCGCGGTTGCCGCGGACGTCGATCGTGGACTCGGCGGTGCGCGCGCCGGCCTTGCCACCGGCCGGGACGCCATCGACGAGCACCACGGCGAGCATCGGCGCGGGCACCGGCGCGGGCGGCGGCAGGAGCGCGCGGCGCGCGCGGTGCGTGTCCATCATGACGTCCTTGATCGGGATGCTCGCGCGCATCGAGCCCACGCGGACCTCGACCTTGTCCTCGGGCAGGAGCGCCACCACCTCGGCGCGGCCGAGCCGCGGCACGATCACCGGCGCGCCCTGCACGAGCTTCTCCGCGGTGGCTGGCGTCCCGGGCGGCATCGCACGCTGCGGCTCGTGGCGCGCGACCTGCGAACCGGGCGTGTTGAGGCGGCGCGTGGCGACCTTGAGATCGTCGAGCGTGGTCTCCGCGGCCTTGGCGCGCAGCTGCTGGCGGACCTGATCGATCTCCTTGCGCGCCGCCTTGAGCTCCGCGAGCGCCTCGCCGTGGACGGCGCGGGTCTGCTTCTCGAACCGTGCCTTCGCGCTGTCGCGGAAGGCACGATGCGCGGCGCGATCGGCCTCCACGGCCTCGAGCTCGGCGAGCAGCGCGGCGCGCTCGAGCTCGATCCGGCGCTGCTGATCGGCCACCGAGGCCAGCAGCTCCTCGACCTTCGCGACGTGCGGCCCCATCAGCGCGCGCGCGCGCTCCACCACCGGGATCGCCACGCCCATACGCTGGGCCACGGCGAGCGCACCCGAGCTGCCGGGCGTGCCGAGGTGGAGCTTGAACGTGGGCTCGAGCCGAGCGAGATCGAAGCCGACCGAGGCGTTCGAGAACCGCGCGTCGGTGGCGCCGAGCGCC
Source organism: Myxococcales bacterium (assembly GCA_016720595.1). Classification (GTDB taxonomy): domain Bacteria; phylum Myxococcota_A; class Polyangia; order Haliangiales; family Haliangiaceae; genus JABFXX01. The sequence goes on along the minus strand of JADKKI010000001.1, from coordinate 369,508 downwards.
TTGAGCTTCTCGTAGTGGGTGGTGACGATGCCAGTCACCCCGCGCTCGGCGAGCGCCTCGAGCACGGCCTGCGCGAGTGCCGCGCCCTGCTCCGGATCGGTGCCCACGGCGATCTCGTCGATCAGGATCAACGAGCCGTGGCGCGCGGTGTCGAGGAACTCGCGCAGGTTGACCATGTGGCCGGAGAACGTGGACAGATCGTTCTCGAGGCTCTGCGCATCGCCGATATCGGTCCGCACATCGGGGAACCACCCGATCGCGCTGCCGCTCTCGGCGGTGAGGTGGAGGCCCGAGCGCGCCATCAGCGCGGCGAGGCCCACGGTCTTGAGCGCCACGGTCTTGCCGCCGGCGTTGGGGCCGGAGATCAGGAGGGTGGCGTTGGCGGCGACCATCACGTCGTTGGCCACGCACCGCCGCTCACCGAGCAGCATCAGCGGGTGGCGCGCGTGGAGGAGCGCGATCCGTGGGGCGTCGTCGATGATCGGCTCGGCGGAGACCGTGTCTTCGGCCATGATCGCGGCGGCGGCGATCACGTCGAGGGTCTCGGCGGCGGCGAGTGAGGCGTCGAACCCATCGGCCTCCTCGGCGACCCAGCCTGAGAACTTGGCGAGGATCCGGCGCTCCTCGTCGAGCACGTCGGCCTCGGCGAGCTTGGCGCGGTTGTTGAGATCGACGATCTCCTCGGGCTCGATGAACAGCGTCTGCCCGCTCTGCGAGGTGCCGTGCACGATGCCGCGGACGAACCCCTTGCCGTCGGTGCGGACCGGCAGCACGTACCGCTCCTCGCGCTGCGTGTAGTACGCGTCCTGCAGGTACTGGCTGAACCGCTCGTCGGTGAGCAGCGCCTGCATGCGCTTCTCGAGCTGCGCCTTGATCGAGGCGAGCGCGCGGCGCAGCGGCCCGAGTGCATCGCTCGCGTGATCGACGAGGCGGCCGTCGGCGTCGAAGCCCTCGAGGATCGGGTGATAGACGTGCCCGAGGTCCGCGATCTGCGCACCGCGCGCGGCGAGCCGCGGCACGATCGCGCCGTGATCGCGCAGGTGGGTACGGAGGCGTGACAGCGAGCGCCCGGTCGTGGCCACGGCCACCAGCTCCGGCGCATCGAGGGCCGCGGACTTGCGGACCCGCGCGATCGACGCGCCGATGTCCGAGATCCCGCCGAGCGGCAGCGCGAGGTCGCGGGTCGCGAGCAGCCGCGCCTCCGTGATCTCGATGGTCCGCGCGCGCGCGGCGTGGATGTCATCGAACAGCTGGAGCGCGCGCACGTGCAGCTCGCCGCGCTTGGTGGCGCAGCGCTTCGCCCAGTGGTCGACGAGCGTCGGCCAGCCGAGGTCCTCCAGGGTGCGCGTCGGGATCACGGGCCGCCGTTTTGCCACGAACTCGGCCGCTCGGCGAGCCGCCGGCTACAGCTTCACGGGCCCGGGCAGGTCCCGGTGGATGGCCGTGCTCCCGTCGCCGAGCTGGCCCTCGCCATTCCCGCCCCAGCACTTCACCGCGCCATCTTTCATGAGGGCGCAGGCGTGATCGCCCCCGAGCGAGACGCTGGCGACCCCCTCGAGGAGCTTGGCCGGGGTGGTGCGGGTCTTCAGGCCGGGAGCGATCGCGCCCCAGCACCACAGGGCCGCCTTGGCGTCGATCGCACAGGCCCCGCCCGCCCCCACGGAGAGCGCCACGGCGTCGGTCACACCCAGCACGGGCGCGTGGGCGAGGTGAGGCTTGGTGGTGCCATCGCCGAGCTGGCCATAGTCGTTGTTGCCCCAGCACCGCACGCTCCCGGAGGTGATCGCGCAGCCGTGGGATCCGCCGATCCCGATCCGCGAGACGTTCGCGAGCTTCGGGATCGGCGTCGGCGAGAGGCGCGTCTTCTTGGTGCCATCGCCGAGCTCGCCCGCATGGTTGAAGCCCCAACACACCGCGGTCTTGTCGGCGAGCACCGCGCACGTCGCGTACGCGCTGCCGGTGAGCTGCTGCACGCCCGTCAGCTTCGGCACGGGCACGGGCGCGAGGCTGTCCTTCCGGGTCCCGTTGCCGCCCTGCCCGATCTCGTTGCGCCCCCAGCACGTGACGGTGCCGTCGCGCAGGCGCGCACACGCGCTGCCCGAGCCGAGCGCGAGCTCGACGACGTCCTTCACGGGGAGCGTCTCGAATGTGATCGGCTCGATCTGGCGATCGGTCTGGCTGCGCAGCCGGCCCGTGCGCCAGCAGGTGATCGTCCCGTCGGTCTTCAGGGCGCACAGCTGCGCCGAGCCCGCCATCTGCGTCACGCCCTCGAGCTTGGGGATCGCCATCGGCGTGGCGTGCGAGACCTCGTTCTCGAGCACGACGACGCCCCAGCAGCTGACCTTGCCGTTGCCGAACACCGCACACGAGCTCTGGCTCCCGGCCATCACGGAGGCCACGGGATCGGCGCTCGCCACGGCGGCCGTCAGGGTCAACGTCAGCAGCGCGAATCTCACCATCCCTCGATCATGTCATCGAGTGGTCGCGAGGTGTCGTGGGGTCTCGCGAACGGGAGTTCGATCAGCCCGGGATCAGGTCCTGGAGGCTCGGGACGACCTTGTTCCGGCCACTTCGCTTGGCGGCATACAGGTTCTCGTCCGCGCGCTTGATCAGGGTCGAGGGGTCAACGCCGGTCTCGCGGTGGAGCGTGGTGACACCGAGGCTGATCGTGAAGCTGATCGCCGCGTTGTCGAACATCGTGGGTCGCTCCTCGATCAGCGTGCGCAGGTGCTCGGCGAACACGATGCCGCCCGGCAGCGCCGTGGACGGCAGCACGCACGCGAACTCCTCGCCGCCGTAGCGCGCGAACAGATCCTCGCGACGGATCCGCGGCTTGATGCGCCCGGCCAGATCCTTCAGCACGGCATCGCCGGCGAGGTGCCCCTGGCTGTCGTTGACCTTCTTGAAGTGATCGACATCGAACATCACGAGCGTCAGCGGATGACCGTGACGGACACACACCGCGATCTCGCGCTCGAGGAACTCGAGGAAGTAGCGCTTGTTGTGGATCCCCGTCATGCCATCCTGGATGGCCATGTTGTGAATCGCTTCGTGGTACGCGCTCTCGATGTTCGAGCCCGAGAGGAACTTGTAGATCGCGTCGCCGAACCGCACCTGATCGGCGTCGGTCAGCTGCTGGGCGCGGATCCGCACCTCGTTGACGAACGTGCCGTTGGTCGAGTTGAGATCCTCGACCCACCACGAACCCGCATCGTCCATGTACAGCCGCGCGTGCTGCCGCGAGACCGAGCTGCGGCTGACCACGAACGCGGCCTCGCTATCGCGGCCGACGATGTACTGCGTGTTGAGCAGCGGCACGCGCTTGCCGATGTCGGGACCGGGCGGGTGCAGGTTGACCAGGCACGCGTCTCCCGTTGGCGGCTTCTTCTCATCAGAAGGGCCGATCGGACGCTGGAGGATGAGCGTTCCGCCCTCGCGGTAGTCGTCGGTCACGTGCCTCGATCGGTTATATCCCGGCGGCTGACAACTGTTCAAATCCCCGACACCTGAATGATCCCGATACGATCCAGGTGGTTGCGGTCATGAGCCCCCGGGCCGCCCAGTAACCTCGAAGGTCCGGGTCCCATTTCGGGCGACAACGGGGGTCACGGTGCCCAGCAGCTCGTCCATGCACAGCGCCCGGGCGAGCTCGCGCTGCTCGGCCGGGAGGCGATCCAGCATGTGCTCGACCGCCACCCGCGCACTCGGCGCGACCAGGGTCGTGAGCACCAGGTGACCACCCGCTACCGCGTCGATCACGGCGGCGGCCGCATCCGCGGTGGTCACCGCTCCGATCACGATCGCGTCAGCGCCCTCCCGCATCGCCGCAGCGACCCCAGCCGTGAACGTCGGCACGTGGTCCCCCACGGCGCGCTGGCTGATCGACGGCGCGACCTGGACGATCTCGATCGGATCCTCGATCGCCACGACGATCCGTCGGCGCTCGCCGAGCGCGCGCACCATCGCTGCGAGCGTGGTGGTCTTGCCGGCACCCGTGGGTCCCGCGATCACGATCAGCCCGCGATCGGCGAGCCAGTCCGCCACGGCGCCGAGCCCGAGCCGCTCGAGCGGCGGCCCTTCCCCGTGGAGCAGGCGGAGCGCCGCGCCGGGGCCGCGCTGATCGCGGGTGAGGGTCACGCGGACGCGCCCTGCGCCGTCGCCGTAGGCGAACGTCGCCGAGCCCTGCTCGGCCCAGGCACCGCGCGCCTCCGCGGGCGCCACGGCCCCGAGCTCGCGCGAGAGCTGTTCGGCATCGAGGGAACGATCGCCTCCCGCGGTGAGCTCGCCGCCCGTGCGCAGGATCGGCGGCGAGCCGGTCGACAGGAAGATGTCGGTGGCGCGCACCCCGCGGGCCTGGGTGGTCAACGCGTCGAGGAACGCACTGCCGCTGGTCGTCGTCACTGCTGACGGAGCGCCGGCGTCGTACTGGCCGCGCTCGATCAGCATGTCACCGCCACCGGCATCTCCGACGGGAGCCGTGCGTGCGCGGACGGGCGTGGGTGCGGGGGCTGGTCCAGGCGCCGGTGCGCCTCCGAGCGTGGGTTCGACGGCAACGGTCCATGCACCCGGGCGTGCCGTCACGGTGATCGCGTAGCGGGTACCTTCGGAGGTGACCTCGAACCGCATCGGGCGCGCGTCCTGTGCGTCGAGCTGCGCGAGCGCCACGGGCGGTGCCACCTCGCGGACGAGCATCACCAGCTGATCGTGCGGCGTGACCTGGGTGGCGTGACGATCCCCGGTGGGGAAGCGGAGGGTAACGGGCTGCCCGGAGCTCAGCACCGCGCCGGCGGCGCCGAACTTCTCGATCGATCGGAGATATGCGTCCAGCTTGCTCATGACTCGGTGACTCCGACGATCTGTGCCTTGTTGATCAGGTAGTGCCGCTCGGGGGTCCACAGCCGGACGAACGCCCCCGCGCGATTGAGGTGATCGATCGCGCGCGGACGATCGGCGGGCGCGCTGTCGAGCAATGTGCCGGTCAGGACCGTCCCGCCCGCGAGCTCGAGCTCGACCCGGTACTGGTGGTCGTGCAGCGTCACCACCTCACCGGGCGTGGGCTCCACGGCTGCGATCGAGAGCCAGGCGATCGCGTGGGTCGCGAGGAGCCGGACCTTGGTCTGCGTGCGGACCGGGATGAACGCGGCAACCACGCCCACCACGCCGCCTACCTGATCGACCAGGTCTCCATGCCCCACGTCGACGACGAACACCTCGGCGTCGACGACCTCGTGCCCGACCAGCGCCAGCCGGACCGGCACGGCTACCGTGGGTAGCCGCAGCTCCGCCGAGTGATCCACGAGGCCCATGGTACCTCACGTGCTAGCTTGATCCGCATGGCGCGCGCGACTCCCTTGCTCGCAGCGACCACGCTGATCGGCGTGGTGACCTCGGTCTGGCTGTACCTCGACAATCGTTCGCTGCGGTCGGAGATCGCCGACACGCGCACACCCCAGGCCGCACCGGCGGTGCCAGCGGCTCCTGTCCCACAGGCCGATCCGTGGACGCAGACCGCCGCCCGCTCGGCCGAGATCCGCTCGCGGACCGCGTCGGGCGCTCCGCCTGCCCTGCCCGCCGAGCCCTCCGAGTCCCGCCTCGATCGGCGCGCTCGCCGCACCGAAGAGTTCGGCGCGATGTTCGGCCGCCACGAGGGCGAGACCGAGGACGAGTACCGTGCACGGATCGGCCCGATGATCTCCGCGGGCCTCCTGATCCCGCGCGCGAAGGCGGCGGAGTACCGGAAGATCGCCGAGGACAAGGCGCACGTGACCCCCGAGCAATCGGCCAAGCTCGACAAGGCGTTCGAGAAGGTCTACGGCGATGTCCTCGACTACACGAACAAGGCGATCGGCGACGGTACGCTGTCGCCGTACGAGCGAAACGTCGCCAGCTGGCTCGACTACGCGGGCGGCCTCGGCGGGCTCCTCGGCGAGGCCCAGGGGCAGGTCGGGAAGATCCTCGATCCTGGCCAGATCAAGACGATGTACGAGTCCGGGTTCGAGTGGGGCGAGTACCTCGGGCTGTCAGCGCCGTGGGAGAAGCTGAATCCGCCACCGCCTCCGCCCAAGCCGCGCTGACCGCCCAGCTACGGAGCGCAGGTCATCTGCACACCCACGGGGCCGTCTGGGTCGCTGATGCCGTCGCCGAGCTGACCGGAGGTGTCGGCGCCCCAGCAGACGACGCTGCCACCGGTCTGCACCGCACAGACGTGGGTGCCGCCCGAGGACAGATCGATCGCGCTCAGGTTCGCCACCTGGTTGGGCGTACCGTGCCCTGCATAGGTCGGATCCCCGAGGTTGCCCCACTCGTTCGGGCCCCAGCACCAGACCGTACCGTCGCCCTTCCGCGCGCACGTCTGGTCCCATCCCATCGCGAGCTGCGCCACGTCGGTCAAGCTCGACACCTGCGTCGGCACATCCTTGTTGCTGCTTCCTCCGTAGCCGAGTTGGCCTTCACCGCCGATGCCCCAGCACCACGCCGAGCCATCGCTCTTGATCGCGCAGGTCCGGTGGTAGCGGGCCTCGAGCTTGGTGGCACCGGTGAACATCGTCGGCATCCAGCCGGTCTGCGGCATCGTGTTCCCGAGGCCGAGCTGGCCGTAGTAGTTGTACCCGGCGCAGGTCACCACGTTGGTCGCTCCTGACACCGTGCAGGTGTGGCTGCTGCCGGTCGCCATCGCGGCGATCGCGGTCTGCCCCGTGTCCTCGATGCCGACGAAGTCGCGGCCCCAGCACTTCAACGCGCCACCGACGAGCACGCACGAGCTCTCGCTGCCGACCGCGAGATCCGTGGCGACGCCGCCGACGTTGATCTTGCGCGGCGAGGACGAATCGCCCGTGCCCGCGCCGAGATTGCCACTGCCGTTCTCGCCCCAGCAGTAGACCTCACCCGCCGTCGTCAGCGCGCAGGTGTGGGCGTTGCCGGCGCGCACGGTCTTGACGCCCGAGAGGCCGAGCACCGGCTTCGCGGTGGGCCGGCGCTCGAACGAGCCGTCCCCGACCTGTCCCTGATCGTTGTTGCCCCAGCACATCACCGCTCCCTGAGCGACCACCGCGCACGAGTGCGCGCCACCCGCGCCGACGCCGGTTGCCCCGGTGACCCCCTCGACGACCTGCGGCAGCCCCTGGCTCGTGGGTCGGCCGTTCCCGAGCTGGCCGTGCCGGTTGTCACCGATGCAACGGATCGCGCCGAGGCCATCGACCGCACAGGTGTGCCCGTCGCCGAGACCGGCCTGGGCAACATCCGCGAACACCGTGAGCGTCGCGTTCGAGCGGAGGGTACGCGTGTTGTCGGCGAGGCGACCATCATCGTTGCGGCCCCAGCACCACAGGCGCTGCTTGTCGTCGCGCGCGCACGCGTGATCCTCCGCGCCGTAGAGCTCGACGATCTTGGCCGGGAGATCGGCGTGCCCGAACATCGTCGTGCTCGTCGATGGGTTGTTGCCGGTGTTGTCGGTGCCGAGGCCGAGGTTGCCGTACGCATTGCTCCCCGAGCAGTACAGCGCACCGCCCGCATCGAACGCGCAGGTGAAGCTCCCGCCGACCGTGACGCCCGCCATGTTCGGCATCACCGCGGTGGGACGCGAGACGTTCATGATGTCCCCCGTTCCGAGCTGGCCGGCGTTGTTCTCGCCCCAGCAGCTCAGCATCCCATCGGTGCCGATCGCACACGTGGTGGAGTTCTGCGCCGCGATCGCCTTGGCGGTGTAGTTCGCGATCGCGGCCGTGTTCGGGCGGCTCGTGGTGGTGCCGTCGCCGAGCTGGCCGCTCGTGTTATCGCCCCAGCAGCTGACGCCGCCGCCGGCCGTGATCGCGCACGCGTACCCGCCACCGACCGCGATCGCCTCCGCACCGCCGAGGTTCTTGACCTGGACGGGAGCGCGGCTGTCGCTCTTGGTGCCATCCCCCAGCTGGCCGACATCGTTGCGGCCCCAGCACCACACGGCGCCCGCGCCGTCGCGCGCACACGAGGAGAGTGGGCCGAGCTTGATCTCCTTGGCATCGGTCAGGTTGACGACCTGAACGGGCACGGCGCTATCGGTGGCGGTGCCATCGCCGAGCTGACCGTAGTTGTTACGCCCCCAGCACCACACCGACCCGTCGCTGCGGATCGCGCACGTGTGATCATCGCCACCGGCGACGGAGGCCGAGCACGACGGCGGCGGCGGCTCGGCGGGGATGCAGACCTCCTGCTTGCAGACGTAGCCATCCGGGCACGAATCGTTGGCGCCGCACTGGTAGTAGGTCCCGGTGTAGTCAGCGCTCAGCGAGCACGCTGCGAGGAAGGCCAAGCTCGAAACAAGGTAAGCGCGCATCAGAACGGGACCCCCAGGACCACGGCACCGCCGCCCCGGATCGGGACAGGCGTGATCGTGGTGGTGACACGGTTTTCCTCGTGCGATCGAGGCTCGGTAAGAAACAGGATCACGCCGACGACCGCGAGGGCGCCGGCCGCGCCATAGCCGATGTTGGTGAGGAGCGCATCGCGCTTGCCGCGGTCCTCGATCGACTTCGCTTCGTCGAACGTGTGCTGGATGCTATGGGCGTTGAGCTCGTCGAGCTCGTTCTTCGCGGCGCGCGCACCGAATGCGAAGTACGTCGCACCGGCGGCGAACGCGACCGAGGTCCCTCCCCACAGCCACCACTTCAGGTAGAGCGGGCGCGGCGAACGCGGCGTGTGCACGACGATCGGCTTGGGCGGAAGCTTGGGCGGGGCCACCACAGGAGGCGCGGTCCCGACGATCACGATCGGCACGTCCGCGGAGCCGACCTCGGCCAGGCGATTGCCCTTGTCGTCGAGAGCGATCACGCGCAGGTCGATGCGGGCGGCGGCGGGCAACGAGATCGAGACCTCCTCGCCGAGCGGCTTCTCGAGGGTCTCCGGCGGCTTCTTGTCGACGGTCGCGACCACGCGAGCGCGAGAGATCATCGCCAGGGGATCGCTGACCACCGTGATCGTCACCGACGGCGGCGTGGTCTGGGTGTCGGCCTTGATCTTCAGTGGCTCGTGCTTCTTGAAGTACGCCTGCGCTTCGACGAACGGCCGCGTGATCTTCGGCGAGGTCCCGGGCGGGAGCGCGGCCTTCGGGGTGAGTGCGAGGCAGCGCTCGAACGCCTCGGTCGCGACCTTGGCCTCGCCCAGCGCACCGGCGACGATCCCGGAGAGGCGATAGATCTCGCCCATGTCCTCGGGGCTGTTTCCACCCTTGCCGACGAGCTGCGTCAGCTGCGTTCGAGCGGTCAGAAAGTCAGACGCATCGACCGCGGCCTTCGCGGTGTCGAGTGTCGGATCCGCGCGGACAGCCGACACCCCCGCCACGCTCGCCGCGAGCAGGGCGATCACGAACGCTCCCTCGCGTCGCATCTCCAAAGCTTACCACTCGATGCGACGGGTCGGCGCGACCTTTCCCGACTCGATGGTCACCGTCACATTCTTCACGGTCCCCGATGGAGAGACCGCACGGACCGTGTGCCGCCCGGGCGCGAGCGACTGGCGCACGAGGGGTGTCTCACCGTAGCGCCGGCCGTCGATGAAGATCACCGCGTAGACCGGGGATGAATCGATCGTGATGAAGCCGGGTGGTCCCTTGGGGGCGACCGGGGTGGTGGGCTTGACCGGCTTCGGTACGGGCTTGTCGGGGAGTGTCGGCGCGACGGGGGCGGCGTCGGGGGCCACTGTCGGGATCATCGCGTCGGCGACCTCGGCGACCATGGCATCGACCGGGACGGTGACGACCGCCGCATCGGGTGGGGCCGCCGGTGGCGGCGTGACCTGTGCGATCGTGGTCGGGGGTGGCTCGGCGGGTGGCGTGGTGGTGCCCTGCCCCCGCATCACGAAGAACATCGCCAGGCCCCCCGGCGAGCGCGAGCAGCGCGACCAGCACGATCACGATCGGGAACCTCCGCGCGGGCGCCGGCGGGACCTGGAGCGTCGCCGAGCGTGGCGCCTGCGGGGCCACCATCGGCGCCGAGCGACGTGCCGGCGATGGGGTGACGCTGATCGGCGGCGGGGTCTGACCACTGACGTGCGAGACGGGCGTCTCCGTCAGCTCGGAGCCGTGCCCCACCGAGGGTCCGAGATCCGCGTCGAGGTTGTAGGCGCCGCCCTCCCGCGCCGTGCGGATCAGCCTGCGTTGATCGTCGAGCCGGGCCTCGAACGAGTGCACGATCTCTTCGCTGATCTGCGCGGCAGACCACGGTCCGCCGATCGAGGCCACCGAGCGCGACAGCGCCTCACCGAGGGCGCGCGTGGTCATGAACCGCTCCTCGCGATCCCGTGACAACGCCTGCGCGATCACGGCGCCGAGCTCCGGCGGAATATCCGGGCGGATCTCGCAGACATCCGGAATCGGATCACTCGTGATCGCCTGGAACGTCAGGAAGTCGGTCTCGCGCTTGAACAGGTGCTGCCGCGCGAACAGCTCCCACAGCACGGTCCCCAGCGCGAACACGTCGGTGCGCCGATCGAGCCGCTCGCCGCGCAGCTGCTCGGGAGCCATGTACGCGTACGTACCCTTGACCGAGCCCGTGGAGGTCCGCACTGATGCGTCCTGGACCTTGGCGATCCCGAAATCGAGGACCTTCACGACGCCGTCGACGGTGGCGAACAGGTTGTTCGCCGAGACATCGCGGTGGACCACCTCCATCAGCGTTCCATCGGGACGCTTGAGCTGATGGGCGTGATGGAGGCCCTCGCAAGCCTGGAGCCCGAGCCCGGCGATCAGGCCCGGATCTGGATGCCCCGGGTACATGTCGCGCCTGCGAAAGCACGAGAACGGGAGACCTTCGAGGTACTCCATCGCGATGAAGTACTTGCCATCGATCTCGCCGAGCTCGAACACCGAGCACACGTTGTGGTGCGAGATCTGGGCGGCGATCCGCGCCTCGGACATGAACATCGTGACGAGCGACTGATCCTTTGCGAGGTGCGGCAACAGCCGCTTCACGCAGACCAGCTTCTCGAAGCCAGCAGCACCCTGGAGCCGCGCGAGGAAGATCTCGGCCATGCCTCCGGTCGCGAGCTTCGCGACCAGGCTGTACTTGCCGAACTTCTGTGCCTCTACCAGCTCGGGGGCGCTCCCCATCGAACGAGTATAGCCCTAGAGGCCAATCCAGTAATTCGCCTTCACCATCACGATGTTCTCGCCGTCGGCACTCGCGAGCCCCCGGAGATCGTGCCCGAGCTGGAAGTGACCGTCGTCGGCCTCGCTGGTCCGGCCGTGACTCCAGATCGCGAACACCGACGAGCCCGGGCGGTACTCCCAGCGCATGACGAGGGTCGAGCGCAGCTGGCGGAAGTCAAAATCAGGGCGACCTACCTCGTAGGTCGCGCCGGTGGGTGCTCGCACCATGTAGGTGTCTCCGACGAGGGTGGTGTCGCGGCCGGTCAGCTCGGTGAACCGGTCCCGGTAGTGAACCGCCCCGGGGTTGTCCACGTCCTTCAGCTCGGTGTAACCGCCGCTCGCGAGGAACGGCTGCGCATACGCCTGGAGGCTCAGGCGGGGCGAGAACGTCCAGTTGAGGCGCATCGTCAGCCCCGCGACGGTCTGCCGGATCCGGCCGAACACGTAGTGCGGCTGTCCCTGCGTGTCGTCGACCTGATCGATGTACTGCATCGGATCATTGCGGTCGGAGAAGCTCGGGCCGACGTAGACATCGATGTTCGAGCGCGCCTGAACGGTGACCCCGAGATCGAAGCCGCCATCGATCTGATCCTGCGCCCACGTGCGCCCGCCATAGGCGCCGAACGAGACCCACACCCGCTTGCGCGTGTCGGTGTTGACGTTGGCGTACCCCTGATACCGCCCATCGGCGTGGAGCGCCCGGCCACCTCGCAGCGCGCCCACATCCCATACGCCGCGATCGAGGTTGCAGCCGGCATTGAGCTGCCAGTAGTTCACGAGCTGCGTGTTGATGTTGCACTCGAAGCCGACGTCGGCGACGCGCGGTTCGAGGGTAGAGACCATGAACACGTCGGCGTTCCATCCCCAGCTGAGGACGTGATCACCGGGCTCGTCGTCCCGATAGTTCAGGAACACGAACGGGATCGTGTGGTCCGACGCGTTCTGGAACCCGAGGTCGTTGAGCTCGAGGCCACGCGTGCGCAGATCGCCGCCCGTCCCCCAGCGCCAATGCTTGGTCTCGCCGAGCTTGCCGGCCTTCCACGACACGTCCCAGCCCATGAGGCTCGTGCGCGTGGGGTCAAAGCGATCGCCGCTGCGCAGGTCCGGCCGCTGATAGAGGTGGCGCTGCGTGCGCTGCGTGACCGCGATTGCCTCCTCCGAGCCGTGCACGTAGCTCCCCACGCCGTGGATATCGAGCTGGTACGGCGTGTCCCCGAAGCGGTGCTGGAGCTGGAGGCCCGCGGTGTACGCCTGATCGTGGAGCACGTCGACGAGGGGCGTGTCGCCGAGCGAGCGATTGACCGCGCTGAGCGAGCCGCCGACCGAGGTGCGGCCGTCGTTGAGATCGCGCTTCACGCGCGCCACCGCATAGTTGGTCAGCGGGGCCACGATCGGCGACATCCGCGCACCTGTCCCGTCGACCACCGTCGCCGACTCCTCACCGGTGACCGCATCGAACACGCCGAGGGACCAGCCGCCGCGGGTCTTGCCGGTCAGCTTCGCGGCCGTGTAGATCGCGGTCGACGTCGGCTGCTTGATGTAGTCGTAGTCCATGTCGGGCGCGGCAGGGGCGGCGCCGATCCGGCGGCTGTAGAACGCCCCCTCTGGCGAGTTGTCGCTCTGCCCGATCGGCAGCTTGAACAGGTCCACGCCTTCGAGGAAGAACGGTCGCTTCTCGGCGAAGAACAGCTCGTTGCCCGAGAGGTTGACCTGCGATGGATCGGCCTCGACCTGACCGAAGTCCGGGTTGAGCGTCGCCGACAGCGTGAACGCCGGGCCCAGGCCGTAGCGGACGTCGAGGCCCGCATTGCGCCGCAGGTTGGTCGCATCGTTGAGCGGATCGGCGGCGTCGACGGGCATCACGTCGAAGCCGCCGCTCGCGTAGGGCAACAGCTCGAGCCGCCGGCTCGGCTTCAGGCGATCGATCCCATCGATCACGCCGAACCGGCTGACCACCTCGGGTGCGGAGCGGGGCCATGGTGACCACGTGGCCTGCTCCTGGGTCCGCCCCACGATCCGCATCACCTGGAGGCCCCACTCCTGTGTGTCACCGCCGGCAAACCGGAGCTGGTTGAGGGGGATCCGGAACTCCGCGGTCCAGCCCTTGTCCTGCACGGAGGTCTCGCCCGTCCACACGGCGTCCCACGTGTCATCCTGCTTGGAGTCGTCGAACAGCATCATGTCGCGCTGCACACCGGCGGCGTTGAGCTGGAACACGTAGGCGGTGCGGCGATCGTGATAGCTATCGAACCCCACGGCGATCGCATCGGCCGCCACGTCCACATCGCGCCGTGTGAGGAGCTTGCGGATGCGCTCGGGTTGCGGATCATCGGCCCACACGCCCACGTAGAGTGCGCTGTCATCGTAGAGCACCGAGAAGTGGGTCTCGAGGTCGGCCTTGGCGCCGTCCTTCGGGAACCGCTGCACGAAGTTCGATTGCTTCGGTGCCGCCGCCCACGCCGGCTCGTCGAGGTGCCCGTTGATCGTGATCGCGCCGTCGCGGCGGACCGCATGCGCGCGAACGGCGAGCGGCACCGGATCCGCAGCAGCGAGCACGCCGCTGCTGGCGATCAGAGCGCACGTCGCGAACGAGACTAACTTCATGGGGCCGAGATCCTCGATGAGTCCGAATGGTGGACGGACATCAGCAACTGCAGGTTGCGAATTCGGATTCCCCGCGCTGCGAAATGTTCGCTGCGACATGCGTGCGACACATGCGCGACCGCGTTCGCGACACCGTCAGAGACGCGGTCAGTGTCGCGGCGGGATCGGTGGCTTGCCCTCGTCCGAGCGCCGCGCGTGCTCGAGCAGGAGCGCCGTGACGGACACCTCGACCTCGTCGCGGCCACCGATCGCCGCAGGCGAGAACTCGAACTGGCCATCGTGCCAGTCGAGGAGGCGCATCAAGCGTTCCTTCGGAGCGCCATTGCCGGTCGAGACCTCGACCTTGATCAGCTTGCCCTCCGCGATGAACACACGCGCGATCTCGCCGCCGCGCAGGAGCAAGAGGATGCCGGACTTGCGCTCGAACTCGAACAGGGAGAGCAGGGTCCCGAGGCCGATGTCGACCAGGCTGCCGCGCAGGCCGAAGTTGGTGTTCGGCTGCGATGGTGCGGCGACCCGGTGGACGCGGATCACGAGCTCCTCGTCGAGAAACGGCTTCGGAATGTAGTCACGCACGCCCGCGCGATAGGCCTCGAGCCGGCTGAGATCGCCCTCCTCGCCCGTGAGCACCAGCGGCACGTCGGAGAGCGTGGCGTGCTCCGACATCGCGTACGCGAGATCGACGCCCGTCATCGTCTCCATCTCCGCCGCCGCGATGATCGCATCGGGCCGCCACACGGCGCAGGCCTCGAGCGCCTCCGTCGCGTTCGCCACGGCCGTGACCTTGAAGCCCGCGGACTCGAGGCAGCGCCCCATCCGCGTGCGGAGTGGAGTCACCGGCTCGACGATGATCACCTGCGTGGTCGTCGAGAGTCCCGGGCTCGTGATCTCCGTCTTCAGACTGTCGATGTGGGTGCGGAGCTTGAGCCGCGCGGCCGTGTCAGGGCCCACCAGCTCGAAGCCCATCCCCGGATGACGGCCGAGGGCGCGCGCCGCGGACGGCGTGAGCATGTGGGCCACGCGTCCGAACAGCACCAGCTGGGTGCCATCCGGTAGCTCGACCGCGATCTCGGTCTCCTCGCCAACGGGCAGCAGCGCCTCGGTGCGGATGAACAAGCCACGCGCCGAAAGGTCCTCGGTCTCCGCGATCACGCGTCCGGACGGGCGGTCGAACTCCACCCGACAACGGCTGACGAGCCGCAGATCGCGACCCCTACGCGCGCTAGCCACTTCCGAAAGTCTACCCACCCCCTGAATTGTTGTCCTGTTTACACCGGTAACTGTGGTTCACCGGCTGGTAGAGGGCACAAACCGAACGTGATTTCGCTTTGTTGCAAAGGTACTTGGCAGCGAGGCTGACTCGGGGCTAAACCTTTCAAGAATCTTTGAACGAACCCGGATCATCTCAAGGACAGCCCATGAGCCAGCTCGCAATTCACGACGGTGCGGCCTCCGTGCCGATGACGGTGCTCGACCGACTCTCCCAGGTCAGCGTGTTGCGCGGTGTCCCGACGCTGTCCGAGCGCCTGATCGCGCTCGATCGGTTCGTTCACGACGATCTCTCTGCGTTCGAGCTCGAGCTCGACGCGATCCCACGCGGCGCGCGGATGATCCATCGTGCGGCGCACCATCTCCTCGATCTCCGCGGCAAGCACCTGCGGCCGCTGTGCGTCGCGCTGACCAGCCGGTTCGGTGAGGGCTTCACGGAGCGCGCGCGCAGCCTCGCGGTCGCCGTCGAGCTCGTGCACAGCGCGACCTTGCTCCACGACGACGTCGTCGATCTCGCCGAGCGCCGGCGCGGGCAGCCCACCGCGTGCGTCACGTACGGAAATGCCGCGTCGATCTTCGCTGGCGACTGGCTCCTGGTCGCTGCGCTGCGGCGGATCCGCCAGAGCGGCGTCGAGGGCGTCCTCGATCGCATGCTGACGGTGATCGACGAGATGATCGTGGCCGAATCGGTTCAGCTCGAGCGCCGCGGGAAGATCGCCGGAGCGCGCGAGGACTACTTCGCGATCGTCGAAGGCAAGACCGCGGCGCTGTTCCGCTGGGCCATGTTCGCCGGAGCTCGTGCCGCCGAGCTCCCCACGGCGGCGGAGACCGCCCTCGAGAGGTATGGGCTGCACCTCGGTGTCGCGTTCCAGGCGGTCGACGACGAGCTCGACTATCAGGAGACCGGCACGGGCAAGGACGCGCTCGCCGATCTTCGCGAAGGCAAGATCACGTTCCCGCTGGTGGTCGCGCTCGAGCGCGAGTCCGGCCTCCGCGATCGGCTCGAAGGGCTCCTTGCCCAGGGCGAGGTCGCGGCCGACGAGCTCGGCGCGATCGCGAACACGGTCCGCGCCAGCGGCGCCCTGGCCGCCACCCGCGCCCTGGCCGAGGATCACGTGCAGCGTGCGTTGCTCGTGCTCGAAGAGCTACCCGCCGGCCCCGCCCGTGACGCGCTGGTCACCGTCGCCCTCGCCTCGCTGGAGCGCCAGTCGTGAGCGAGCCCGCCACGCCCGCCCTTCCCACGGCTCCCACCACCGAGCTCGTGGCCCCCACCCTCGGCAGCGGCGCGATGTTCGATCGAATCGCCCGTCGCTATGACTTCGTGAACCGCGTGCTGTCGTTCGGCATCGACAAGAGCTGGCGCCGCCGCACCGTCAGGCAGTTGCAGCTCGGTGACCGGCCGCGTGTGCTCGACGTCGCCACCGGCACCGCCGACCTCGCGATCGACATCGCGCGGATGACCCCCGGCGCCACCGTGGTCGGCCTCGATCCTTCGACGAAGATGCTCGAGATCGGGCGGACCAAGATCGCGAAGCGCGGGCTCGAGGATCGGATCACCCTCGTCGAGGGCGATGCGCAGGAGCTGCCGTACGCGGACTGCGAGATGGACGCCGCGACGATCGCGTTCGGCATCCGCAACGTGCCGGACCGCTCGCGAGCGCTGCGCGAGCTGGCGCGCGTGGTCCGCCCCGGTGGTCGGATCTGCGTGCTCGAGCTCGGCGAGCCACGCAGCGGGATCCTCGGCCACGCGGCCCGATTTCACACCCGCCACGTCGTCCCCAAGCTCGGCGCGCTGCTCTCGGGATCGCGCGAGTACTCGTACCTGCAGAAGTCGATCGCCGCGTTCCCGCCCGCCGAGGAGTTCGCTGCCCAGATGGAGGCGGCCGGCCTCCACGTGATCGAGGTGACGCCGCTGACCTTCGGCGCGTGCACGCTCTACGTCGCCTCACCGGTGGAGGAGCCGTGAACCCGACCGAACAGGTCGGACGGCACGTCCCCGCGACGACGCGGACCGACGCGGTCGCCTCGATTCCGGACTGGGCCTGGCTCGAGGCCGGCCTCGCGATCGCCGCGCGCTCCGAAGGGCTGACGTACGTCGCGCTGCCGGCGCCCGTGCTCGCCGCCGCGGCGATCGTCGACGAGCTGCGGGATCAGCCGATCGTGTCGTGGACGTCGGCGGACCTGACGCTCGTCGGTGTGGGCATCGCGCGCGAGCTGCGCGGGACCGGCCGTGCACGCTGGGCCGAGGTGATCGCCGCGGCCCATGCGATCGCGACCAACACGCCCGAGGTCGGTGACGAGCCGCGCGACACGATGCCGACGCGCGATCTCGAGCTCGAGCCTCACTCTGGCCCGAGCCGCGCGGTGATCGCCGGCGAGCTCGCGCCGACCGTTGCTCTCGGGTTCGCGCGGCCGCGGTTCCTGGGCGGCGCAGCCTTCGCTCCGGGTGCCGCCGATCGGGCGCCGTGGACCGGCTTCGGAGATGCCTGGTTCGCGCTGCCCCGCTGGACCTACGTCCATGATGGTGCGCGCGCCTTCCTCGTCCTCGCGGTCGACGCGCACGACGCCGCCTCCGCCGCCCGCTGGCGGGACGAGCTCGCGATCTTCCGCGCCGCTCTCGCCGGTGGCGTGATCGATCGAAAGCAGCCGCCGCTCGTGGAGCTCGGCCCGGCCCCCGCCGACGAATGGCACCGCCAGGTCACCGACATCACGGATGCGATCGCGCGCGGCGAGTGCTCGAAGGTCGTCGCTGCACGAACCTGCAGCGTGCAGCTCGGCGGCCCCGTGCGCGCCGCCGGCTTGCTCGCGGCGCTGGACGATCGGCACGCCGAGTGCGTGCGCGTGATGATCAAGCCGCCCGGCGCGGGCGCCCTGATCGCCGCCTCGCCCGAGCGCCTGGTCCGCCGCGATGGCGACCTCGTGCTGTGCGACGCGCTCGCGGGCTCGGTGGCGAACACGGGCGATCTGGCCACCGCGACCGCCACCCTGCGCGCGAGCGCCAAGGATCGGCGCGAGCACGATCTCGTGGTCCACGCGATCCGCGCGGCTCTCGAGGATGCGGGCGCCACCGTCGAGGCGGCGGCCGAGCCGGAGATCCGCGCGCTCCGCCACGTGCTCCACCTCCACACCCCGTTCCGCGCGACCCTGCGCACGCCGCGCCACGTGCTCGAGCTCGCGGCCCGGCTGCACCCCACGCCCGCCGTCGGCGGTACGCCGCAGGATGTGGCCACGGACTGGATCCGCAGCCACGAGCCCGTCGCCCGCGGCTGGTATGCCTCGCCGGTGGGCTGGTTCGATCTCGAGGGCAACGGCGAGCTCGCGGTGGCGCTGCGCTCCGGCGTGATCGCCGGGAACCGCGCCCAGCTGTGGGCCGGCGCCGGGATCGTGGCCGGCTCGGATCCGGAGCGGGAGCTCGCCGAGACCGAGATCAAGCTGCGCGCGATGCTCGGCGCGCTCGGAGTCACCACATGAGTGCGACGAGTGCAGCGGTCCAGACGATCTGGGCGGAGCTGCTCGCCACGACGCTCGCGGACGCGGGCATCACCACGGTGGTCGTCAGCCCCGGCTCGCGCTCGACACCGCTGGTCGCGGCGCTCGCCGGCGAGCCTCGCCTGGAGCTCGTGACGATCATCGACGAGCGCGCCGCCGCGTTCTTTGCGCTCGGTGTGGCGCGTGCGACGGGGCTCCCCGCGGCGATCGTGTGCACGAGTGGCACGGCCGCCGCCCACTATCTCCCGGCGATCGTCGAGGCCAGCCTCGCCGGTGTGTCGCTGATCGCGATCACCGCCGATCGTCCGCCCGAGCTGCAGGCGTGTGGCGCGTCGCAGACGATCGATCAGATCGGGCTCTACGGCGGCTTCGTGCGCGGTGCGTTCGATCTCGGCGCCCCGGTCGCGCACGGCCTCCGCGCTCTCCGCCGAACGATCGTCGCGGCGATCACCCTCGCGCGCGGGCCCGCGCCCGGCCCGGTGCACCTCGAGGTCCCGCTGCGCAAGCCGCTCGAGCCCGCGCTGCCGTCGACGGACGCCGAGCGCAGCCTGGCGCGCGATGCCGCTGCCCTGTGCGGTCCGGTCTCGATCGCTCCGCCGCACCTCGCCGCCGACCAGGCCGTGATCGCCACGCTGGCCGCCGCGATCACCGCGGAGCCGGATGGCGTGATCGTCGCGGGCGCGCTACCCGCAGGGTTCCCGCGCGATGAGGTGTTCGCGCTCGCCGTGCGTGCCGGCTACCCGGTGATCGCCGAGACCGGCAGTCAGCTGCGGCTCGGACCGCGCCCGAGCGGGGTCGCGATGATCGATCACGCGGACCTGATCCCGATCGCGCAGCGCCCGACGCCGCGGCTCGTGATCCAGCTCGGCGCGGAGCCGGTGGCCGCGAGCTGGCCGGCGTGGCTCGCCACGTTCGGCGGCGCACAGCGCTGGATCCTCGCGGGCGCCCGCTGGGCGGATCCGGAGGCCTCCGCCCGCGGCGTGATCCTCGGCGACGTCGCCGGGGCGGTCGCCGCCCTCGTGGTCGCTCTCGGCGGGCTCGATCGTGGAGCCACGGCACCCGCGTTCCAGGCCGGCACGCGCGCCTCGCAGCCGCGGATCCGCTCCACGGCATGGCTCGACACCTGGCGGGCCGCGCAGGGCCTCGCCGAGGCGGCGAGTGCGCGCGCGATCGAGAGCTGTGCCCGCAGCGAGGTCGCGGTCCTGCGCGCGGCGATCGCGGCGGCGCCCGCGGGAGCCATGTTGCAGATCGGGAACAGCCTGCCGATCCGCGTGGTCGATCACCTCCCGGGCGGCGGTGCGCCGCACCGCGTGCTCACCCAGCGCGGCGCGGCGGGCATCGATGGCCTGATCTCGTCGGCGGCAGGCGCGACCCGCGGTGGAGCCCCCGTCCTGTTGATCCTCGGCGACGTGAGCTTCGCGCACGATCTCGGCGGCCTGCTCGCGGCGCGCTGTGCATCGGCCCCGCTCGCGATCCTCGTGATCGATAACCGCGGAGGCCAGATCTTCGCCGGGCTCCCCGTCGCCCGCGCCGGCCTCGGTGCGGCGTTCGAGCGCCACTGGATCACCACGCCCGAGCTCGATCCATCGGCGATCGCCACCGCCCTCGGTGCGCGTGCCGTGACCGCCGCCTCCGCTGCCGCCGTCGGCGCTGCGATCGAGGGCGCACTCGCCACCCCCGGGGTCACCGTGATCCACGCCCCCGTCTCCGTCTCCGGCGCGCACGACGTGCGCCGCGCTGCGATCGAGCTGTATGCGCCGCCCATCCGTGCGGCACGAGGAGCCTCCGAATGACCGAAGCGATCACCACCCCGCCCGCCTGGACCCAGCACCCCGGCTTCGAGGACATCACCTACGAGACCTCGTCCGATGGCATCGCGAAGATCACGATCAACCGCCCCGAGGTGCACAACGCGTTCCGCCCGCGCACCGTCACCGAGATGATCGGCGCGATGGATCTGGCGCGCGACGACGCTTCCGTGGGCGTGGTCATCCTCACCGGCGCCGGCGACAAGGCGTTTTGCTCGGGCGGCGATCAGCGCGTCCGCGGCGAGGGCGGCTATGTCGGCGCGGACGGCGTGCCCCGGCTCAACGTCCTCGATCTGCAGATGCGGATCCGATACCTGCCCAAGCCGGTGGTCGCGATGGTCGCGGGCTATGCGATCGGCGGCGGCCACGTGCTCCACCTGGTGTGCGATCTGACGATCGCCGCCGACAACGCGCGCTTCGGCCAGACCGGCCCACGCGTCGGCAGCTTCGACGCCGGGTTCGGCAGCTCGTACCTGGCGCGGATCGTCGGCCAGAAGAAGGCGCGCGAGATCTGGTTCCTGTGCCGCCAGTACGATGCCCAGGAGGCCCTCGACATGGGCCTCGTCAACACCGTGGTGCCGCTCGCGAAGCTCGAGGAGACCACCCTGCAGTGGTGCCGCGAGATGCTCCAGCACTCGCCCACCGCGCTGCGCTTCCTCAAGATGGCGATGAACGCGGACTGCGATGGCCAGGCCGGCATGATGGCGTTCGCCGGGTCCGCGACGCTCATGTACTACACCACCGACGAGGGCCGCGAAGGTAAGGAGGCGTTCCTCGAGAAGCGCCCGCCCGAGTTCGGTAAGTTCCCTCGGTATCCATGACTACCGCATCGATCTGGATCGGGGCCGCGCGCCTCCGCACGCTCCCGGCGGCAGTGGTGCCCGTCGCCGTCGGCACCGCGTGCGCATGCGCCAGCGGCGGCATGGCGTGGGGCCCTGCCCTCGCCGCGCTCGGCGGCTCCGTGGCGATCCAGATCGGCACCAACTTCGCGAACGACGTGTTCGACGCCGAGAAGGGCGCGGACACCGCGGAGCGCATCGGCCCGCTGCGCGCCGTCAGCGCGGGCCTGATCTCTCCGAGCGCGATGAAGCGCGCCATGATCCTCGCGTTCGCGGTGGCGGCGGCGTTCGGCGTGTACCTCCTCGGGGTCGCAGGCTGGCCGATCGCGGTGATCGGCCTCGCCTCGATCGTCGCCGGGATCGCGTACACCGGCGGTCCGTGGCCGCTCGGCTACCACGGCCTCGGCGACGTGTTCGTGCTCGCGTTCTTCGGCTTCGTCGCCGTGTGCGGCACGGCCTATGTCCAGCTCGGCTGGGTGCCCGCCCTCGCGTGGTGGGCGGCGATCCCCGTGGGCGCCCTCGCGACCGCGATCCTGGTCGTCAACAACGTGCGCGATCGCGCGACCGATGCGCGAGCCGGAAAGCGCACCCTCGCCGTGCGGTTCGGCCGGCCGGCGGCGCTGATCGAGTACACGCTGTTGATCTCGCTCGCGTACGCGATCCCACTCGTGCTCTCACTCCACGGCCATTCGTGGGCGGCGCTGCCGCTCGCCACCGCGCCGCTCGCCTTGATCCGGCTGCGCGCCCTCGCCGCGGCCGTCGACGGGCCCGAGCACAATGCCTGCCTCGCGGCGACGGCACAGCTCCTGATGGCGCACGGCATCCTGTTCGCCACGGGCCTGGCCCTGGGCTGACATGCGCATCGCGGCCGTCCGCATCCGCACGATGCGCTGGCCGATCCCCGGCGGCGGATCCGCGCGCGGGCGTACCGAGCGCGCGGCGCTGGTCGTCGAGGTCGTGACCGAGGATGGCCACGTCGGTCTCGGCGAGGCCGCGCCGCTGCCCGGCACCTCGCGCGACACGCTCGCGGCTGCGACCGCGGGCGTCGCCGCCCTCGCCGCGCGGGCGCCGTTCACGATCGAACCCGCGGCGCCTGCGATCGCACGCCTCGCCGAAGCGCTGACGGAGGCACCGTCGGCGCGGTTCGCGATCGAGGCCGCCCTGCTCGGCGCCCTCGCCTCGATCCGCTGCACCTCGATCGCCGACCTGCTCGTCCCCGCGCCCGCACGTTCGCTCGCATGCGCCGTCGTCGTCGACACGCCCGAAGCTGCACGAGCGGCCGTCGCTGCGGGCGCGCGCACGCTCAAGGTCAAGGTCGGCCCCGATGGCGACCTGGAGCGCGTGCTCGCGATCGCCGCCGCAGCGCCCGGAGTCGCGCTCCGCCTCGATGCGAATCGCGCCTGGCCGGCTGCACGCGTGCGCGAGCGCCTGTTCGCACTCGCCGAGCTCCCGGTCGAGCTGGTCGAGGAGCCATGCCCGGACGCGCACCTGCTTCTCGACGATCCGCTGCCCTGCCCGATCGCGCTCGACGAGAGCCTCGGAGCGCTCGGCCCGGCCGCGCTCACCCATGCCCTCGCGCAGCCGGGCCTCGCCGCCCTGATCCTCAAACCCACGCTCCTCGGCGGGTTCGCGGCCTGCCTCGCGCTCGCCGCGCAGGCGCGGGCCGCCGGCAAGCGCGCGATCGTCACACACTGCCTCGAGGGCCCCGTCGGCACCGCCGCGTGTGCCGAGCTCGCGCTCGCGCTGGGCGGCCCCGCGGCCGGGCTCGCGCCCCATCCGGCGCTCGCCGCATGGTCCGTGCAGCCTCCCCAGCTCCGCACGACCTCGATCGTCGCCGCCGCGTGGACGGCTGTGCTCGACGATCTCGTGGCGCCGCGTGGCGTGCGCGTCGAGCCGGCGATGCCCACCCGAGGGACCGTGGCGACGATCGAGAGCGCGCTCACTGCTCGAACGCCGATCGCGCTGCTCCACGCGAAGCTTCCCGCGCACGAGCTCGGCCGGCAGCGCGCGCTCGTCGATGCGGCCACGCTCCCCGACGATGCGGCGGCGGTGCTGTTCACCTCGGGCTCCACAGGGGCCGCGCGCGGCGTGGTGCTCTCGCACGCGGCGCTCGACGCGGCGGCCGCCGCGAGCGCGGCGCACCTCGGGTGGCACGAGGACGATCGCTGGCTGCTCGCTCTCTCGACCGCGCATGCAGGGGGCCTCGCCATCGTCGTGCGATGCCTCTCCGCGGGACGCCCGATCGTGCTGCTCGAGGGCGAGGCCGATCGCGAGGCACTGGCCGCCGCGCTCGCGCGCTCCACGCTGGCCTCGCTCGTTCCGACCCAGCTCGCGATGCTGCTCGACGACCCCGCGTGGCGCTCGCCCCCCGACCTGCGCGCCGTGCTGCTCGGTGGCGCCGCCGCGCCGATCCCGCTCCTCGAAGAGGCCGCACGGCGCGGCGTGCCGTTCCTGACCTCGTACGGGCTGACCGAGACGTTCGGACAGATCGCCACCGCGTCGCTCGCTCGCGCGGGGGACCCGCGGGCCCCGCTCGTGCCGCTCGCCGGCGTGGAGCTCATCGCGGGCACACGCGCCGCCCCCGCGCGGATCGTCGTGCGTGCCCCGATGCTCGCGACGCAATACCTCGATGGCGCACCGATCGCGCCGGCGTTCGCGACCGCCGACCTCGGCTTCCTCGAGGATGGCGCCCTCCACGTCGTCGGCCGGATCGACGACGTGATCATCACCGGCGGCGAGAACGTGCACCCGGCGGAGGTCGAGGCTGTGCTCTCCGCCACCCCCGGGGTCCGCGCCGCCTGCGCCTTCGCCGTGGCCGACCCGCGCTGGGGCCAGATCGTCGGCTGCGCGATCTCGATCGCCGCCCCGTTCGACCTCTGTACCGCCACCGCGCGGTGGCACGCCGCCCTGCCACCCCATGCTCGCCCGCGCCTCCTGGCCACCACGGACGCGCTACCGCTCCTCCCTGGCGGCAAGATCGATCGCCGCGCTGCGGCTGCCCTCCCCGCGCAGCCGGTCGACTACGGCTGACGTGGTATACCCACGCCGTGGGTGCCCGGTTCCTCGACCACGAGGCACGTGCCGCGTTCAAGCAGGCGATCGAAGCGATCGAGGACGCATCGTCCGTCGAGGTCGTGGTCGCCGTGCGCCGCCGCTCCGCCGGGTACCTCCACGCGAACCTCCTCGTCGGTGCGGCGGTCGCGTTCGCGGCGCTCGCGGTGATGTTGTTCTCCGACCACGCATTCGGCCTGGTCGCGATCTTGTTCGATCCGTTCATCGTGGGCGCTCTCGCCGCGGCGGCCGTCGAGCTGTTGCCCGGGGTCAAGCGCCTGCTCACGCTCCCCTCCGTCCGCCGCAAGCACGTGGCCCATGCAGCACGCGCCACGTTCGTGGAGCGCGGGGTCCACAACACGATGGATCGCAGCGGCATGCTCGTCTACATCTCGTGGCTCGAGCAGCACATCGCGCTGGTCGCGGATAGCGGGATCGAGAACGCGTTCACACGCGAAGCGATCGAGGCCGCCGAGCGCGAGGTCAACGCCGCGATGCCGAACGGAGGCGTGGCCGTGGCCCGCGCGCTCGAGAGCTACAAGGCCCGGTTCGGCACGGTGATGCCGCGCCGCGCCGAAGACCTCAACGAGCTCCCCGACGCGATCGACGAAGAGCCCGAGGCGCGTCCCTCGTGAAGCGCACCACCCGCACCCTGGTCCTGGTCGGGCTCGCCCTCGGTGTGCTCGCCGGGGTGGCGTTCGCCCGCCCCGGCGGCGGCGATAGCTTCTCGGGCGGCGGCGGTCACGGCAGCGGCGGCGGTGGCGGCGCCACGGTGATCTTCGAGTTGATCTACTGGCTGATCCGCCTCCTGATCTACGTGCCGCAGGTCGGCCTCCCGCTGCTCGCGATCTTGATCGGCTGGCTGATCTGGAGCGCGTACAAGCAGCACCGCAACAAGGACTGGGACTCCGGCCCGCCGGTCGCGCTCAAGCGCGCGGTCAGCGCGAACGACCTCAAGCGCCTCGATCCCGAGTTCTCGCAGGTCCTGTTCGAGGACTTCGCGTTCCGGCTGTTCTCCACGGCGCAGCGCGCTCGCGGCTCGGCCGACACCCTCGCCACCGTCGCTCCGTACGTCTCCGATCTCGCGCGGCAGCACCTCCTGCAGCGCACCCCCGGCCTGCCCGTGCAGTCCGCGATCGTCGGTGCGATGCGCGTCTATCGCGTCGAGGTGCCGCAGACCCCGGTGGACGCGAACGGGATCGCGATGCGCGTGCGGATCGGCGTCGAGTACGAGGCCAACGTCACCACGGCCGAGCACACGTACTACACCGTCGAGACCTGGCTATTCGGGCGCGACGCCACGCGCCTCTCGAAGGCACCCGGCGCCAGCAAGGAGTTTCCGTGCCCGAACTGCGGGGCGCCGTGGCAATCGAGCGAGACCGGCACCCAGAAGTGCGCCTCGTGCCGTGAGGTCGTCGACAACGGCCGGTTCGACTGGATCGTCGAGCAGATCTCGCTCGCGTCGAGCGACGAGCGCCCACCGACGGTGACCAAGGAGGTGCCCGAGCGCGGCACCGATCTCGCGACCTATCGCGCCGCCGATGTCGACGCGCGGTGGATGGAGCTCGAGACCGATGATCCGGCGATCACCGAGCAGAACCTGATGGCGCGCCTCAACCTGATCTACAAGGAGCT
Organism: Myxococcales bacterium; assembly: GCA_016720595.1. Classification (GTDB taxonomy): domain Bacteria; phylum Myxococcota_A; class Polyangia; order Haliangiales; family Haliangiaceae; genus JABFXX01. The sequence continues at coordinate 343,694 of JADKKI010000001.1, read as the reverse complement.
CAACAAGGGCTGGTCGAACAACGACCTGCGCGCCGTGCGGGGCCTGGTCTCCGACGGGTTGTTCGACTACCTCCAGTACTGGGTCGACACCTACAAGAAGCAGGGCCTGCGCAACCAGCTCACCGACATGGGCATCACGCACACCATCGTCGCCAAGGTCACGCGCGACAAGTGGTACGACGCCGTGACGATCCGGCTGTGGGCGACCGGCAAGGACTTCGTCGTCAAGGGCGAGACCGGCCAGCTGATGCGCGGCAGCAAGACCAAGCCTCGCCCGTACACCGAGTACTGGACGCTCATCCGCTCGCGTAGCAAGAAGGGCGCGCCGATCGCCACGGCGACCTGCCCGAACTGCGGCGCGCCGCTCAAGATCACGATGGCCGGCGCCTGCGAGCACTGCCAGGCGCACATCACCGCGGGCGAGTTCGACTGGGTCCTCTCGAAGATCGAGCAGGACGACACGTACCGCGGCTGAGTGTAAGCCGGCGCGCCGGCGCACGTTCCTGGCCCATGCGTCTCGCCGCCACCTATCTACTCGCGCTCGCAGCGTGTCATCACGGAGTGCCACGCGAGGCGGGCACCGAGCTCGCACCCACCAGCTGGACCGCGATCCCCGACGAATCGTGGCGCGGCACCGAGGCACAGCTCCCGAGCACCTGCGTGCTGCCGACCACGCCCCGTCCCGAGCTGGCGACCGTGACCTGTGCGGATGGGCGCTGGCTCTCGGCCGTGCTCCCCACCGGCATCGCCGCCGGCGAGAACGGCATCCGCCGCGTCGTCGAGACCCGGCACGGCTTCACCATCTACTACGACGGCAACCACCCGTGTGGCGCCTCTTCCCAGGCTCCGCACTGGCGCGTGCTGCTCCCGTTGCCGGTGCGGCCGATCGAGATCCGCGACGAGACCCCGGGCGGCCCGTGCCGCAACGTCCCGTAGCGCGGGCGCGCTACCAGCTCAGCTTCTGCTTGAGCCAGTCCTCGGCGCGCCGCGCGACCAGCTGCTCGGCGAGATCGCGCCCGAGCGCCACGAGCTTTCGGATCTCCTCCTTCGCATCGTCGGTGCTCTGCGGGATCGGGATCGAGAGCGGGAGCGCCACCGGCGCCACGCCGAAGATGCCGCCGGCCGCGGTCAGCCTGCCATCGTGATACCCGAGCTTGACCGTGATCCCCGCCGGCAGCTCGATCGTCGCATCGAGCGCGGTCAGCGAGAAGATCCACGACAGCGGCGTCTTGAACGTGGTGGGCCCTGCCTCCGCGTGATCGATCTTGATCGAGATCCGCCCGAGGCTCGGCACGAACGCGCTCGGCGAGAACGTCAGCACGGCATCTCGCAGCTCCACGTGCCGCACGTGCAATGGCGGGCGCTTCGGCTTCTTCAGCTGGAACACCGCCGCGGCGCTGACCTCGAGGCGCACGCCCGCGACGATCAGGTCGCGGCACTCGTGATCGACGAGCGCGATGCCCAGCGGCGGGAGCTCGCAGCGGATGGTCGCCACGTCGATCGCGAGGTGGCCGAGGTCCTCCTTGCGGACGGCGAGCTGCTCCAGCATCAGGTGCCCGCGGACGAGCGCGAGGCTCGAGTCCGTGACGGTGACCTCCGCGACCAGCGAGTCCGCGATCCGCGAGGCCACGCGGTCCCCGGCGCGCCCGCCCCACGCCACGCCGATGATCACCAGTGCGGCGAGCCACAGGGCGACGACCCCGAGCGCGATCTTGAGCAGCCGCTGGACCGCCATGCTGTGGACTAGGAGCCGTGCGAACCGGAACGGGTGGACATCGCGGTGCTCGGTCGCAGCGCTTGCTTGCCGGCCTGGGCGAGCGACATGCACAGCTTGTACAGCGCACGGACGGCTTCGAGCCGCACGGTGATCGCCTCGGAGGACATGTCGACCTTAGCCTTCATCTTCAGTCTTGCCTTCGAGCGCGGCGAGATCCGCTAGATCCTGGGGCCGGCCGGAGAACCTCTTCATGGTAGCAAGCCCGTCGCGGGAGACGATACGAAGTGTTCGCGACCGCCAAGGGAGGGTGATCCGGCTATCCCAGGTCGCCTGGTGGACAGGACCGACAAACAGCAGATCCAGCGACAACAGGTCGTTGGTCCGGACCAGCTCGACACCCCGCTGCCCCCCCCGCCCCCCCCGCCCCCCCCCCCCCCCCGCCCCCCCCCCCCGCCGGGGGGGGGGGCCCCCCCCCCGCCCCGCCGCGCCCCCCCCCCCCCCGGGGGGGCCGGGCGCGGCGGGGGGCGGGGGGCCCCCCCGGGCCCCCCCCCGCCGCACCCCCCCCCCCCCCCGCGCGCCCCCCCCCCCCCCCAACCCCCCCCTGATCATCTTGAACCGCGCCGCGACGTCCTTGCCCATCAGCTCGCTGATCGTCCGATCGGTCTCGATGAAGTCCTCGATCCGGATCCGCAGGGTGGACCGCGACTTGGGATCGAGCGTGGTCTGCTTCAGGACCTCGGGGTTCATCTCGCCGAGCCCCTTGAACCGCGTGATCACCGGCCGGCTGTTGGACTTGGCGTGCTGACCGAGCAGCTGCTCGCGGTGCTCCTCGTCGAGCGCCCAGTAGGTCTGCTTGCCGATGTCGATGCGGAACAACGGCGGCTGGCCGATGTAGACGTGGCCCGCGTCGATCAGGCCGCGCATGTGGCGGAAGAAGAACGTCATCAGCAGCGTGGCGATGTGGTGCCCGTCGGAGTCGGCATCCATCAACAAGAAGATCTTGCCGTAGCGCAGCTTCGAGATATCGAGCGATTCGCCCATCCCGCAGCCCAGCGCGGACACGATGTCCTGGAGCTCCTTGTTCGCGAGCAGCTTCTGGCTGTTCGCCTGCTCGGTGTTGAGCACCTTGCCCTTGAGCGGGAGGATCGCCTGGGTCTTGCGATCGCGCCCCTGCTTGGCCGAGCCGCCTGCGGACTCACCCTCGACGATGAACAGCTCGCTCTCGTTCGGATCCGTCGACGAGCAATCAGCGAGCTTGCCCGGCAGGTTGAGCCGGTGGCTGATCGCCGTCTTGCGCGACACCTGCTGCGCTGCACGTGAGGCCTCGCGGGCACGCGCGGAGATGATCGAGCGCGCGACCACGGCCTGCGCCCAGTTCGGGTTGCCGTTGAGATAGTTCTCGAGCGCCGGGCGCACGAGTGCTTCGACCTGCGCGGCGACCTCGGGGTTGTTGAGCCGGTTCTTGGTCTGGCTCTGGAACTGTGGATCGTGGACGTACGTCGAGAGCACCGCGACCACGCCCTCGCGGATGTCCTCGGCGGTCAGGGACACGCCCTTCGGCTCGAGCTTGTGGGTGCCGATGTAGTTGCGGACGGCCTTGACGATCGCGCTCTTCAGGCCGGCGTCGTGCGTGCCGCCATCGGGCGTCGGCACGCTGTTGACGTACGTCTTGATCAGATCGTCCGGGGACTCGGTCCACTGCAGGGCCAGCTCGACGCCGAGCTTGGCGTCCTCGTCGCGCTTCTCGAAGAAGAACACCGCGCCGCCGGGGGGCGTGGCGAGCTTGCCGCGCTCGGAGACCAGCTTCGGCAGGTACTCCGCGATGCCCTGCGGGTGCACGAACGTGACGGTGACCGGTGGCTTGGCGGTCTCGTCGGTGAACACGATCTCGAGCCCACCGTGCAGGTAGCTCTTCGCCTCGAGGCGCTCGGCGATCTGCTTGGGATCGAACTGCAACTTGCCGCCGAACACGTCGTCATCGGGATGGAACTTGATCGTGGTGCCGTTGCCGCGCGCGGGCCCGAGGTTCTTGAGCTTCCCCTTGGTCTCGCCGCGCTCGAACCGCATCTCGTGCCGCTCGCCATCACGCTTGACGGTGACGATCAGCTCGCTCGAGAGCGCGTTGACCACCGCGGCGCCCACGCCGTGCAGACCGCCGGAGACCATGTAGCTCTTGCCGCGCTCGAACTTTCCGCCGGAGTGCAGCGTCGAGAAGATCACCTCGAGGGCGCTCTTCTTGAACTTCGGCATCATGTCCACGGGGATGCCACGACCGTTGTCCTCGACCGTGGCGCTCTTGCCATCCTTGTGGAGGACCACCTCGACCTTCGAGGCGTACTTGTTGATCACCTCGTCGATCGAGTTGTCGACCACCTCCCAGAGGAGGTGGTGGTAGCCGTCCTTGCCGGTACCACCGATGTACATGCCCGGCCGCTTCCGGACCGGGTCGAGCCCTTCGAGGACCTGGATGTCGTCGGCGGTGTACTTGGTCTGCGCCATCTCAGTTCACTCCCTGTCCGCCCTCGGCGTTGGCGAGCGGCTGGATCGTCACCGGTACCGGAACCACCGTGAACGTCACGCGCTTCATCACCTGGTGACCCTTGCCACCGCGTGCCTTCGCCTGCTTCGGATCGGCGGCCACCGGGAACTTCTTCCCGCTCTTCTCGGTCTCGATCGTGAACTCGTCGCTCTTGCGACCGGCGATGAACCCGATCACCGCATCGTCCTCGGCGGTCTTGATCACGGTGACGCCGCGGCCCGGGCCTTCGAGCTTCGCGACCTCGTCGGCCTTGCAGTGCAGGACGTAGCCGTTGCGCGTGGCCACCGCGACCGTGTCGCCGTCGTTGCACGCGACCACGCCGAGCACCTCGTCACCCTCGCTCGGCTTGGCGTAGCGCCGGCCGGCCTTGGTGGTCAGCTCTGTGTGCGCCGCCATGGCGAACCTCAGGCCATAGCCGCGCTTCGTGATCGCGAGCAGGGTCGGCGGGACGAGGGCCCGCGGATCGAGCGTCATGGCGGCGACGATCTTCTCGCCGTCGGCGAACTTGAAGTACTTCTGCGCCGGATCGCCGTAGCCAGCGGTGGCGGCGATGTCGTTGATCTTGATCACGTACCCCGCGCCGCGGCTCGTGAAGAAGATGATGTGGTGCTTCGTGGAGCCCGGGAGCACGTGGGCCACCGCGTCACCCTCGCGCGTGCGCGTGGCGTTCGGATCCTTGAGCTCGCGGACGCGCTTGATCCAGCCGTCCTTGGTGACGACGACATTCGCGTCCTCGTCGACGATGAACGCGTCGGCGTCGAACTCCATCTCCTCACTCGCGCCGCCGGTCTTGGTGCGGCGAGGCGTGCCGTACTCGAGCGACACGCGGTTGAGATCGTCCTTGATGATGCTCCACAGCTTGCTCTCGCTGCCGAGGATCGTCTTGATCTTCTTGGCCTCGGCCGCCTTCTCCTTCAGCTCCTCGCGGATCACGTTGATCTCGAGCTTGGCGAGCCGATACAGCTTGAGCTCGAGGATCGCATCCGTCTGGATCTCGTCGAGCTTGAACCGCTTCATCATCTTGCCGGCGGCGTCTTCCTTGCCCTCGCTGGCGCGGATGATCTTGATCACCTCGTCGAGCGCATCGAAGATCGTGACGTAGCCGTCGAGGATGTGGATGCGCTCCTGCAGCTTCTTGAGCTGGTACTCGAACCGGCGCTGCGTGACGATCAGGCGGAAGTCGAGGAAGTGCTGGAGGATCTCCTTGATCCCGAGGCGGCGCGGCTGCGGGGGCGAGCCCGCCGGCGCACCGGCATCGAGGAACTCCGGCGGCACGAGGCACGTCATGTTGACGTGGAAGTTCGATTGCAGCGGCGTGTTCTTGAACAGGTACGCCATCACCAGCTCGGGATCCGCGTCCTTCTTGATCTCGAGGACGATGCGGATGTCGGTCGTCGATTCGTCGCGCACGTCGAGCAGGTACGGGAGCTTCCGCCCGATGATGACCTCGGCGATCTTCTCCACGAGCGAGGACTTGGTCATCGCGTACGGGATCGACGTGATCACGATGTCGGTGCCACCGCGCTTCTTCTCCTCGAGCCGGTACTCGCCGCGCATGCGGATCGTGCCCTGGCCGGTCTCGTAGATCTGGCGGACCTCGACCTTGCTGTTGAGCATCTGGCCGCCGGTCGGAAAGTCCGGGCCCTGGATGTGGCTCATCAGCGTGACGTGCTTGATGTTGCGATCGTCTGCGAGCGCCATCAGCGCGTTCGTCAGCTCGCGCAGGTTGTGCGGCGGGATGTTGGTCGCCATGCCGACGGCGATGCCGGTGCAGCCGTTGACGAGCAGGTTGGGATACCGCGCAGGCAGGACCGAGGGCTCCTCGGTCGAGCCGTCGTAGTTCGCGCGCATGTCGACGGTGTCGAAGTCGAGCTCGGCGAGCAGCTCCATCGCCGGCGGTGCGAGGCGGCACTCCGTGTATCGCATCGCGGCGGCTTCATCGCCGTCGATCGATCCCCAGTTGCCCGACCCGTCGACCAGCGGCACGCGCAGCGCCCAGTCCTGGGCGAGCCGGACCATCGCGTCGTAGACCGAGGAGTCACCGTGCGGGTGATACTTACCGAGCACGTTACCGACGACCGTCGCGCTCTTGCGATGCTTGGCATCGGGCCGCAGGAAGTTGTCGTGCAGCATCGCGTACAGGATTCGCCGCTGCACCGGCTTCAGGCCGTCGCGGACATCCGGGAGTGCGCGCGAGGTGATGACCGACAGCGCGTAGTTCAGATATCTGCGCCGGGCCTCGGTCTCGAGGGAGGCGTCATTCTCACCGGGGGTCCCGCCGCCTGCGCCACCGGGCGCATCGGGGACACCACCACCACCGCCGGACGAACCGGCCTTCTGCTTGGAGGGCTTGGACTTCTTGGCCATGTCTCGTTCAGGGGCTGCGGGAGCGGGACGCTCCGCGGCGGCACCATGGCCCGTCTCGGAGAAAAGTTCCAGCTGCTGACGCGGGGGCAGATCTTCCGAAGCTGGACGGACTTGCGTGCTCGCCATTTCCTTGGTCCTCGGGGAGGCCCGTGATATTGCTGGCCTCCCGACGCGCCATGGTCACGAGACGACGCCCGAAGGGCAAGAAAAGGACTGCCTACCCCGGCCATACCGGGCTGGGTGCCGCCCCCGCCCGGCGCGGTGGAGCGTGGGTGCTCCTCGTCCTGGGCGCCCTCGTGGTGGTCAATCTCTATGTGTTTGTCTGGGACAAGAAGACCTCGGTCGGCGCGATCAAGCGCGAGGCCGAGGCCGCTTCCAAGGCCCCCGCAGCGGCGATCCCGTCCCAGCCCCTGGTGGCGCCGGCAGCCCCGGGCGCGCTCGCAACCTCTGCAAGTTCTGCAAGTTCTGCAACTTCCGGGTCTGGCAGGCTGCCCCCGGCCCCGGCCCCGGTCGGCCCGCCCGGCATCATCGATGGCAAGGTCGGCAAGTCCGACACGCTCGGCCGACTCCTCAAGAAGAGTGGCCTCTCGGGTGCCGAGGCCGACGAGGTGATCCGGGCCCTCTCCGGCGTCCTCGACTTCAAGACCATCCGGTCGGGCCAGACCTACCGGATCGAGCGCGGCCCCGATGGCCGGGTCAAGCTGTTCGAGCTCGTCGTCAGCAAGGTCCACACCGTGCGCGCCGAGCGCCAGCCCTCGGGCGAGCTGGTCGGCAAGGGCGATACGTCGCAGACCCAGATCGAGCAGAAGGCGATCGGCGGCCGTATCGATTCGTCGCTGTATGCCGCGATCAAGGCCTCCGGCGAGAACGGCGCCCTCGTCGATTTCTTCGTCGACGTGTTCGCCTACGACCTCGACTTCTACAATGACACCCACGATGGCGACACGTTCCGGGTGGTCGTCGAGAAGGAGTTCAAGGACAACGGCGGTGGGCAGAAGGAGTTTCTTCGCTACCGCAAGATCCTGTCGGCCGAGTATCGCGGCAAGGCCGGCACGTTCCGGACGTTTGCGTTCAAGGACGGGTACTACGACGACGCCGGCGGCTCGTCGGAGAAGTCGCTCCTGAAGACGCCGCTCAAGTTCGCGCGCGTGTCCTCGGGCTTCGATCGCAAGCGGATGCACCCGGTGCTGCACACCCAGCGGGCGCACCTCGGCGTCGACTATGCGGCCCCGGTCGGGACCCCGGTGTGGGCCGCTGCCCCGGGCGTGATCGTCCAGCGCGGCCCGTCAGGTGGCGCCGGCAACCTCGTCATGATCAAGCACGACGGCGGGATCGAGACCGCCTACATGCACCTGTCGAAGTTTGCCGACGGCCAGAAGGTCGGCCAGCGGATCCCAGCGAAGACCGTGATCGGCTACGTCGGTACCACGGGCCTGTCGACCGGCCCCCACCTGCACTTCGGCGTCAAGCAGAACGGGGACTACATCGATCCGACCAAGTTGACCCCGATCCGGGGCAAGGGCGTGACGGGAACCGACCTCACGGCATTCAAGGCCGAGGTCGCCCGGCTCGATGCACTCCTGGGTGGGATCACGATCGCGCCTCCAACCAGCGGGACGTGACAAACCGCGCTTGCCGATGGCGCCCTTCATCGTCACACTTGAGAGGTGCTCAAGCTCCTCGTCGGGATCCTCAAGGGCGCGGTCATCGGTGCAGCCCTTGGGTATGGTGCGCACGCAGCTGGCCAGGCCGGCTTCTCGCTCGGACCGTGGCTGACCTATGGCCTGATCGGCGTGTTCGTCGGGCTGTTCGTCGGCAAACCGATCTGGGCCCTGATCCGGGACAAGAACTCCACCTCGTGGATCGCGGTCCTCAAGTCGGCGTTCGGGTTCGGCATCGGCTGCGGCCTCTACGCGCTGGTGACCAAGGCGATCAGCCCACACTGGGTGATCAGCGGCTATGACGTGTTCACCTGGGCACCTACGCTCGGTGGCGCGATCGGCGCAGTGTATGGCGGGTTCGTGGAGCTCGACGATGCGATCGGGGACGACAAGTCCGCCGCACCGACCAAAGACGCTCCGAAGAAGCTCGCCGCGAAGAAGTGAGCTGACGTAGGTTCGGGGCGTGCGCGCCCTGGTCCTTGCGTTGTTGCTCTGCGCGAGCTGTGGAGATGATCTCCGCGGTTCGATCACGATCGTCACCGATCCGCAGTGGGAGGCGCCACTCCGCGAGCTCGCCGCGCTCACGCCGTATGGCGGGCTGACGGTCGGGTCCGATCCGGGCGAAGGCTTCGAGATCGCGGTGGTTGATGACGCCACGATCCCGCTCGAGGGGTACCGCATCGAGACCGACGGCGACGTGCTGCGGGTCCACGCCCACGACGTGCTCGGCGCACAGTACGGCGTGGCGGCCGCGCTCGAGAGCTTCGGCTTCCGGTTCCGCCACCCGTTCGATGCGCTCGTTCCGTTCGTCCCCGAGCCCACGCCGGTGGCGGCCACGCTCCACCAGCCCCAGATCCGCGTGCGCGGCTTCCAGCTCCACACGCTGCACCCGATCGAGGGCTACTTCGCGTTCTGGGAGCCCGGCCCCGGCAGCACCAACGACGCGCACCGGATCATCGACTGGGTCGTGAAGAACCGCGGCAACTTCCTGCAGTGGGTCGCGCTCGACAACATCAACGATCCAGACCAGCACGCCGCCTGGCAGCCCTTCACGCGTGAGCTGATCGACTACGCGCACCTCCGCGGCATCCGCGTGGGCCTCGGGATCCAGCTGTTCGGGCAGGCGAACCTCCAGAGCGCGTTCGATCTCTCCGACGACAAGTCCGGCACCGTCCCGATCTCGCAGGAGATCGCCGCGCGCCTGCCGATCGTCACCAAGGACCTGCCGTTCGATGTCTACACGCTCTCGTTCGGGGAGTTCTTCAACGCCGAGCCGCAGAAGTTCATCGATTCGGTCAACGAGGTGCGCACGCAGCTCCGCACGGTGGCGCCGGCGGCCGAGATGCACGCGGTCGTCCACGTCGGTGGCGAGCAGCGCGTGCAGTACATGGGCGAGGACCTGATCTACTACTTCCTCGTCAAGTTCGCCGATCCTTCGATCATCGCCGACCTCCACACGGTGATGTTCTACAACCTGTTCGAGCCTGCCGGCGGTGCGTACCAGAGCGAGAACTTCTTCGAGCATCGCGACTACCTCCGCGAACGGATGTGCGCAGGGCTCAAAGGCTCGTACATGCCGGAGACCGCGTACTGGGTTGCGTTCGATGATTCGGTGCCGCAGTTCTTCCCGCTCTACGTCCGCAGCCGCCTGCACGATCTCGCCGAGCTCCAGAAGCCGGCCGGTCCGTGTGGCGTCCTCGATCAGCACTACCTGTTCACGAGCGGCTGGGAGTGGGGGTACTGGCTCAACGATGTGGCCTCGATCCGCGCGAGCTACGAGCTCCCCGGGAACCTCCTCGAAGCGTTCACCTACCAGCTGGCACCCGATCTCGGCGCCGACGCAGCGAGCCTCGTCGAGCGCCTCGCGAACGCCCAGCACGATCAGGTGATGATCCAGCAGCTGACCGGCTACCTCGTCGGCCGCGATTCGGTGATCGATCTCGGCCGCCAGGCGAACATCATCTCGCAGCCCGATCGCGTGACGTTCGATCAGCTCGCCGCCGGCATGGGCCGCGCCGAGGTCGAGACCATGCTCGGCGTGCTCCGCGGTCACGCGGACGAGCTCGATGGCCTGCTGCGCGAGCTGGCGGCACTGTCGCTGCCGAGCTCGCGATGGGCCGACGAGCTCCGCGCCGGCTTCGAGATCGATGCGCTGCGCGCGCGGTTCGTGCAGGCGACCTACGAGGCCACGCTCGCGCAGCTCGATGGTGACCAGGCAACCGCACAGCGGCGGTACGGCGATGCCAAGGCCCTGCTCGTGCGTGCGCACGCCGTCGTCCTCGCCCGGCATGGCGATCTCCACGACACCCATGGCCGGCGCCTGCTCGACAAGACGGCGAACCAGACGTTCTACCAGTTCGGCTTCCTCTACTTCGCGGACAGCCTCTGCTACTGGCAGCGCGAGCTCGATCAGGTGGGTGGCATCCTCGGATCGACGAGCGTGATCCCGGCGAGCTGTTTCTTCTAGGTTGCAGCGGCACACCCAGTTGCCAGCCAACCCGACCACGCGAGTTGCCGGGGACCAGAGATCCGACACCACGTCTCGGGCATTCACCGAGTTGGCGCGGCACGCCGCGTGCTCGTGCGTTGGGGATGACCCGCAACACCCGCCTGTTCCTCGTCGCCCACCTGGTGCTGGTGGTGCTGGCGTCGTTCTCCGCCTGAGGCGTCGCATGGCCACCGGAGCTTCCGGTCAGCGCAACTGCGGTTGCGCCACGCGCCATGCTCGAACGTCATGATCTCGGGCAGTTGAGAGCGGCCCGGCGGCTGCAGCATGGACAAGGCATGCACACCCTCGGCAAGCTCACCGCCCTCCTCGCCCTGGTCTCCGCCTCCGCGTGCGTCACCGAAGATGCCGCGCCGCCCGAGGCGGACAATGCGCTCGACTGGCGCTCGGGTGGCAAGGGCGACGGGCAGACGTGCGAGTTCGACACGCAGTCCGCGACCACGTACCTCGCCAACTTCCTCTACAAGGACGTCGGCGCCGAGACCGGCGGTGGTCATCGCTACCGCGTCGGGTTCACGTTCGATCGCCACGCCATCCTGCCGAACGGCAACGAGGCGGACTTCACGATGTACCTGCTGCCCGAGGGCCGCGCGATCGTGAACTACGCCGAGGAGCACAGGATCGATTCCTCGCGCTCCGAGGTGATCAACGAGACCGTGGTCGTCAGCCGCTACTCGGTCGACGCCACGTCACGCGCGCTGAAGATCGATGGCTTCGGCACCGGCACGCCGATGACCGCGACCGACGGCGGCCACTGCGCGCCAGCCTACAACTTCACGTACTCGGGAGACCTTCGCACCGCCGGCCTCTCCGGTGGCAAGACCGTGGCTTATGCGGGCACCAGCTCGGGCTACGTGATCGATCCCGACCATCTCGATCAGGTGCCGAGCGAGACGGCCCGCCGCTGGTTTCAAGAAGACGTGGCGAGCGGCAAGATCGTCGTGATCCGCAAGTAGCACTACGGGTTCGGGGTGCGGCGCACGACGAACAGCTGCATCGGGGAGTTGGCGTTGAAGTACAGCTCCGTCCCGTCGCGGGACAGCTCGGGGTCACCGATCGTCATCCCACCGAGCTGGAACTGCGCTGCCATCGAAAACGGAGCATCGGCGCTGGTCCGGGTCGCGACGTAGGTCTGGTACGGGCCTGTGGCATCGTGCTCGTAGTAGATCTCGAGGCCGTCGTGCCGGATCGTCGGCGAGGTGTCCGAGACGCCTGCACCTGGCAGCTGCAAGTCCGGCCGCGGGATCCAGCCGCCCCCGTCAAGCCGGAGCTCGATGATGTCCGAGCTCGAGGACGCCGGATTCGCGGTGGAGCCCGCGACCATTCGATCTCCACTGCCGTAGAAGCCGAACGGGCCCACGGCCGGGAACGCCACGCCGCTCTCCGTGCTGAAATCGACGGACGTGCTCGTGCGATGGGCGTGTTTGATCGTGTTGAGCACGAACCAGTACAGGTCGAGCCCGTCCGGAGACAGCGTGGGATCCGTCTCGCCCTCGTTGTTCGCGGTGACCAGTACGGGGTTGTCGTAGGGGTCGCTCGGGCTCGGTCGCTTCGCCACGTACAGCCGGTTCATCCCGGAGCGCGTCGACACGAAGAACAGCTCGAGCTTGTTGCTCGACACCGCGGGCATCAGGTCGTGGAACGAGAGCTCTTCAAGGCCGAGCGACTGCGGGGTTTGCCATTCGCCGAAGCTCGTCGCAAACGGTGCATCACCGGGCTTGCCATCACCGGCCACATCACCGCCCGCATCGCCGGCACCGCCGCCGAACCCCGGCTTGGAGAAGCAAGCTCCCGCGAGGACCACCACCGCCAGCGCCGAACCCCGGATCACGCCGCGAGTATACCTCACGGTGCATCGAGCTCGAGATCGAGCAGGAACCCGAGCTGATCGGCGGTGGCGTCGAACGTCGACGGTTTGAGACTCGCGTCACCCGCACCGAACGGATTGTCGAGCGTCAGGCCATCGCCGCCCGCCTTCGACGAGGCCCAGGTCCGCGACCAGCCGAGCGTGTATGTGAACCCACCTGCCGTGCCCTCGATCCCGATCGCCGCGGTGTGACCGCCGAGATCGCCGAACGAGGTCGAGAGCCGCGCTGGAGTGGTGCCACCCACCGTATAGGCGTAGCCAACCGTGGCCCAGAGAAACCCCGAGATCAGCTCGACGTCTCCGGCCGCCCGGAGGGCACCGTGGTTGCGCTGCGACAGCCGGGACGGCACCCCTACGAGATCCACCGTGACCGACGAAGGATCGACGACCCTCACGCCATCGACCGTCCATGCGATCGAGGCGGTGCGCTTGCGGGCGATCCAGAGATCTCCGCCGACCTCGATCGCAAACCTGTCGGCCAGATAGCGCACGCCGACCCGCGCGGTCAGCGGCGGGCGGAACTCCAGCGAGGCGCGCGGCGAGATCGCGAGCACTCGGGGCCCGCCCGTCGTGCCGTTCGCGGCCACAGTTCCGTCGGTGTTGGCGCGCCCCGACCATCCGATCGATGCACCGAGCTCGAGAGAGCCCTCCTCCGGCGCGATCAAGATCCCGGCCACGGCACTCGGCACGAAGTCATCGGTGGCATCGAACGCGAGCTCGACGTCGCGGCGAGGATCGCCGACCGTGCTGATCCCCGCATAGCCCGCCCACAGCCTGCGGGTCTCCTGCACCGAGATCCGCGACGCCGCGACAGACAGGCCGACCGCGACCGTGTCGCCGATCCGGCGCGCGACACCGAGGGTCAGGGTGTCGCGACGCAGGCCGCCGGCGATGCCGTGGTACCGGTACTCGAACGTCGACCCGAGCTCCTCGGGACGAGGCAGATCATTCGGATCTCGAAACGCGTGGGACGTCACGCTCGAGGTCATCGCGCCGACACCGATCACCCACGGGCCGAACGCACCGATCGCCGCCACCAGCGGTGCCAGGCTCGACCCTGCCTGATCTCGAGCCACCGGCACCGAGGCCGCGCGGCTCCACGCGAGCGACTCGTCGACGAACGCGAGGCCGAGCTGGATCCGCTTGGTGTCGCGCCGGGCGATCGCCGCCGGGTTGACCAGCAGCGCGCCACCGCCGTCGTCCCCGACCGTTGCCACCCCGGCGCGGCCGATCGCGCGCGGCGAGCCACCGACGATCGCGATGCCATCCGCGCACACGCTCGCCGAGCTCGCGACGATCGCGAGACACAGTGGCACGCACGCGCGTGGTCGCACCCGCTGACTGTACGGCATCGCTGTTTCCAAGTGTTTCAAGCGGCAACGTGGAGCGACCCGGGCGGTTCCCACCGATGAAGCGCCGGACCGGGCCGCCACCCGGAGATGACCAAGGACCCTCCCCATGAAGTCTCTCGAGACCCTCCCCGTGTCGTTCTCCGACCACCGCCGCCGCGCCCGCCTCTGGATCGAGGCCTGTGACGACGAGCCCACCACCGAGATCGCACTGCTCGCCACGTTGATCAGCCAGCCGATCGTGACCGTGAGCGAGGCCGTCCCCCTCGCGGTGGCGCGCGACCTCCTGATCGAGCACCGGGTGCCCGCCATCGCCGTGATCGCCCCCGACGGGGCCCTCCGAGGCCTCGTCACGCGGACCGATGTGCTGCGCGGCCAGGACGATCCCAATGCCACGGTCAGCGACGTGATGTCGGGTGTGGTGTTCGCTCTCCCCGTTGACTCTTCGATCGAGTGCGCCGCCGCGCTGATGGCGATCGAGGGTGTGGGCCAGGTGGTGGTCACCGCCAGCGACGGAGGCCTGCTCGGGATGGTCTCGGCGCTCGATATCGCACGCCATCTGGCGATCCGCGCCGGTTACCTCGCGGCCTGATCCGGCTGTATTTCGGGATGTTTCGCTGCAGGTCTGTGCGGGGAACCAGTGGCATCCTGTCCTTCCGTGCCGGCCGATCCCGAGATCCGCATCGTCTACGTCGAGGACGACGAGCGGCTCGCACGCCTGACCACGCAGTACCTCAACGCCCACCGGGTTGAGGTGACGCTCGTGACGCGCGGGGACCTCGCCCTCGCAGAGGTCCAGCGCGTCCACCCGGATGTCGTGCTGCTCGATCTGATGCTCCCGGGCGCGGATGGCATCGAGGTCTGTCGCCAGCTCCGCTCGCGCAGCGACGTGCCGATCATCATGGTGACAGCTCGCACCGAGGAGGCGGATCGCGTCCTCGGCCTCGAAGGCGGCGCCGATGACTACGTCTCGAAGCCGTTCCAGTCGCGCGAGCTACTCGCTCGGATCCGCGCCCAGGCGCGGCGCGGCCGCGGTGAATCAGGCCCGCGCGCCGAGCGCATCGAGGTGGGCGCCATCGTGATCGACGCCACCTCGATGGAGGTCACCGTTCGTGGCGTGCTGACCACGCTGACCACGATCGAGTTCTCGCTGCTCCACGCCCTCGCGCAGCGCGCCGGCCGCGTCCTCGCGCGCGAGCAGCTGCTGCAGCTGCTTCACGGTACCGCCGATGAAGCGTTCGATCGCTCGATCGACGTGGTGGTGTCGCGGGTCCGCGCGAAGATCGAGGAGGATCCGCGCACGCCCCGGCTGCTGAAGACGATCCGCGGTGTCGGGTACATGCTGACGCCGGGCGAGAAGTAGATGGCCCCGCGCCGGTTCAGGTCGCTCGCATCGAGACTCGTGGTGGTGGGCGTGGTGCAGCTCGTGCTGCTCGCCGCCACCGCGATCGGCATCTTCTATGCGGAAGGCCCGCACGAGCCGGGCCACCCCGAGGAGCACCTGGATGGCGTGCTCGTCCGCCGGATCGAGGGCCTGGTCGACCAACCGGCCGAGCTGCAGGCGGAGCTCGACGCTCTGGCGGACAAGCGGATCGAGGTCTCGCTCTACGATGACAAGCGTCAGCTGATCGCGAGCAACGTCGAACCTCCGCTCTCGATCCCCACGCGCCGTCACGGTCCAGGACGCGGTCCACCTCCGCCGGAGGGCGACCGCCCGCCTCCTCCGGCTCCCGACGGCCCGCCCGGTCCACCGCCTGGCCCACCCGGCGACGACGATGCGCATCGCGGCCCGCCGCCCGGAGGCCGTGACGGTCATCGGGGTCCGCCGCCCGAGGGCTTCGGGCCCCGTGGAGATCACGCGATGACCGTCCCGTTCTCGGTGCACGGCGAGCGCGGCTACTTCGTCGCGCGCGGGGTGCATGGCAAGCCGCCGGGGCTGACCGGGCCGGTGCTCGTGGTGGTCTGCGGCCTCGTGATCCTGGTGTTCGGAGCGCTGGTCACGGCGCGCTGGATCGTGAGGCCGATCGATCGGCTGTCGCGCACCGCGCGCGCGCTCGGCGCGGGCGACCTGCAGGCGCGCAGTCGCCTCGATCGCTCCGACGAGATCGGCGAGCTCGGGCATCGGTTCGACGAGATGGCCGGCCGGATCGAGGGCCTGCTGGTCTCCGAGAAGGAGCTGCTCGCGAACGTCGCCCACGAGCTGCGCACGCCGCTCACGCGGATCGGTGTCGCGCTCGACCTCGCCGCGGAGGGTGATGCCGAGGCCGCTCGCGCGTCGCTGTCCGAGATCGCCGTCGATGTGAGCGAGCTCGAGACCATCGTCGACGACATCCTCACGGCGATGCGGTTCGAGGTGGCGAGTGGCAAGGGCCCCACGGCGCAGCTGCCGCTGCGGCGCTCGCACGTCCCCGCGGGCTCGATCGCCGAGGCCGCGGCTGATCGCATGCGCGGCCGGCATCCGCAGCGCCCGCTCGAGGTGGCGATCGCGTCGGATCTTCCGATCGTCCACGCCGACCCGATGCTGCTCCGCCGCGTCCTCGACAACCTGCTCGAGAACGCCCACAAGTACACGCCCGATGGCAGCTCCGCGATCGAGCTCGCGGCGATCCGCGATGGCGATCGCGTGCGCTACGAGGTCCGCGACAAGGGCCTCGGGATCTCCGCCGATGACCTGCCACGCGTGTTCACCGCGTTCTTCCGCGGTGAGCGGAGCCGGTCGCGCGAGACGGGCGGCGTGGGCCTCGGGCTGACGCTGGCGCGGCGGATCACCGAAGCGCATGGCGGGACGATCGGCGCCACCAGTCAGGTCGGCGTGGGCACGCAGATGCGCGTCACGATCCCCGGCGCGGAGGGGGACGCGTGAAGCGCTCGCCGCAGATGACGCGCAGGCGCGCGCTCGCGGCGCTCGGCCTCGGCATCCTCACGGTCCCGGTGCTCGGTGGGTGTTCGTCGCCGCACGCGGTGAACGATGCCGCCAGCGGCAATCCCGACACCAACGTCGGCGGCGACAACTGCGGCCCGGCCGCCGCCGCGTGGGCCTCGGGCGGCACCGCCGCGATGACCGCGAAGGCCTGCTACCCGGATCCGTTCGCCGCGGCGGTGTCCTCGTGTGCCCTCGTGATGTGCCAGACCACCGCGGGGCCGTGTACTGCCGCCGCGCCGGTCCGCGTCGATGTCAGCGAGGGCTATCCCGGGCTGCCGGTTCGCCTCGCGCTCAAGTTCGTCACCGCTCAGACCTGCGCGCCGCTCGCTGGCGCCGTGATCGAGATCTGGCACACGCAGGTCACGGGTGTGTACTCGGGCGTCACGCCGAACCCGCAGATGTGCAGCGGTGGCGATGCCGATGCGCCGAGCCACGGCTACATGCGCGGGACCCAGACCACCGATGCCGCAGGCGTCGTGACGTTCGACACCTGCTTCCCGGGCTGGTACAGCGGGCGCGCGATCCACATCCACTTCAGCGTCACCGTCGGCGGCACGAGCCAGGTGATCTCGCAGCTGTTCTTCGACCAGGCGCTGATCCAGCAGATCTTCGCCGCGCACCCCGACTACGCGCCGCACGGCCAGCCCAACACGTCGAACACCAGCGACAACATCTACGGCGGCACGCAGTACCTGCTCGACACCGCGCGGATGAGCGATGGCGCGATGCTCGCGTCGAAGGTGATCGCGGTCCACGGCGCCGGCCAGACGAACTGCTCGGCGTAGCTCCCGTCGAGGCTCTGCGAGGTTCGACGCGCCCGTGGCGGATCGCGAGCTCCGCGTCTACGTGGGGAGTTCCACGGCGCGTGCGGCTCACAGGCCAAGCGCGGCGTACTCTGCTGCTTGAATTCGGCAGAGATCCAGGCCGGGCGTCGTCGCGAGCACGTGACCGCCTGTGGAGGGCGGGTCGGCATGTGACCTGCGCCTCGCGGGCATTCGAGCTGGCTCGAGCGCAGCTCACAAGCCTCCTGCGCCCTCCACAGGCCCGCGCCGGCCAGATCGCTTCGACGTCGAATTCTTTGAATTCGAGGAGAGAGAGAGAGAGGAAGCGAAGCTCGTGGTGACGCACAGAGGGTGTTCAGCCCCATCACTTGAATTCGGCAGAGATCCAGGCCGCGTCGCGCCGCGCCTGACACGGATGGCAGGTTCGCCCTCCTGGAGAGCGGGCACATCACCGTACGCGCGGGCTGGGCACCTCGTCGAAGGCGAGGGCGCCGTGACGTCGCCATCCGATCCTGAGGAGCCATCGCGTCGGCCGCGCCACCGGTGATGGCTGGGCGAGGAGCTCGCGCTTCCACCACGTGTCGGGCACCACGGGGCTGCGCCACCCATCGAACCAGGCCGCGCTGGAGCACGGATCGATCCACGTGCCGTCCCGCATGGAAGGTGCCGCCTCGTGGTGGAGCGCGTTATTGAGGACGTAGCGCAGCGCGTTCCGCACCTCGCGTGGCGTCTTCAGTGCCCGCGAGTGATACCGATCCTCGAACAGCTTGCCCGTGCGCCCCAGCGCCCGATTCACCTGGCGCGCGATCCGTACCTTCAGCCCCTGGATCCCGCGCGCACGAGCCGCGTTGGTATCCGCCTCGATCACCAGGTGGAGGTGATTGGACTCGACGTTGAACTCCGTGACCCGAAAGTCTGCGCGATGCGACCGAGCGATCGCATCGCGAATCACCGTCACCAACCAACGCCGCCGCATCGCAAAAAAAAAAAAAAAAAAAAAAAAAAAAAAAAAAAAAAAAAAAAAAAAAAAAAAAAAAAAAAAAAAAAAAAAAAAAAAAAAAAAAAAAAAAAAAAAAAAAAAAAAAAAAAAAAAAAAAAAAAAAAAAAAAAAAAAAAAAAAAAAAAAAAAAAAAAAAAAAAAAAAAAAAAAAAAAAAAAAAAAAAAAAAAAAAAAAAAAAAAAAAAAAAAAAAAAAAAAAAAAAAAAAAAAAAAAAAAAAAAAAAAAAAAAAAAAAAAAAAAAAAAAAAAAAAAAAAAAAAAAAAAAAAAAAAAAAAAAAAAAAAAAAAAAAAAAAAAAAAAAAAAAAAAAAAAAAAAAAAAAAAAAAAAAAAAAAAAAAAAAAAAAAAAAAAAAAAAAAAAAAAAAAAAAAAAAAAAAAAAAAAAAAAAAAAAAAAAAAAAAAAAAAAAAAAAAAAAAAAAAAAAAAAAAAAAAAAAAAAAAAAAAAAAAAAAAAAAAAAAAAAAAAAAAAAAAAAAAAAAAAAAAAAAAAAAAAAAAAAAAAAAAAAAAAAAAAAAAAAAAAAAAAAAAAAAAAAAAAAAAAAAAAAAAAAAAAAAAAAAAAAAAAAAAAAAAAAAAAAAAAAAAAAAAAAAAAAAAAAAAAAAAAAAAAAAAAAAAAAAAAAAAAAAAAAAAAAAAAAAAAAAAAAAAAAAAAAAAAAAAAAAAAAAAAAAAAAAAAAAAAAAAAAAAAAAAAAAAAAAAAAAAAAAAAAAAAAAAAAAAAAAAAAAAAAAAAAAAAAAAAAAAAAAAAAAAAAAAAAAAAAAAAAAAAAAAAAAAAAAAAAAAAAAAAAAAAAAAAAAAAAAAAAAAAAAAAAAAAAAAAAAAAAAAAAAAAAAAAAAAAAAAAAAAAAAAAAAAAAAAAAAAAAAAAAAAAAAAAAAAAAAAAAAAAAAAAAAAAAAAAAAAAAAAAAAAAAAAAAAAAAAAAAAAAAAAAAAAAAAAAAAAAAAAAAAAAAAAAAAAAAAAAAAAAAAAAAAAAAAAAAATGGGACCACGCACCTCTGGGATCACCCTTTTTTAAAAAAAAAAAAAAAAAAAAAAAAAAAAAAAAAAAAAAAAAAAAAAAAAAAAAAAAAAAAAAAAAAAAAAAAAAAAAAAAAAAAAAAAAAAAAAAAAAAAAAAAAAAAAAAAAAAAAAAAAAAAAAAAAAAAAAAAAAAAAAAAAAAAAAAAAAAAAAAAAAAAAAAAAAAAAAAAAAAAAAAAAAAAAAAAAAAAAAAAAAAAAAAAAAAAAAAAAAAAAAAAAAAAAAAAAAAAAAAAAAAAAAAAAAAAAAAAAAAAAAAAAAAAAAAAAAAAAAAAAAAAAAAAAAAAAAAAAAAAAAAAAAAAAAAAAAAAAAAAAAAAAAAAAAAAAAAAAAAAAAAAAAAAAAAAAAAAAAAAAAAAAAAAAAAAAAAAAAAAAAAAAAAAAAAAAAAAAAAAAAAAAAAAAAAAAAAAAAAAAAAAAAAAAAAAAAAAAAAAAAAAAAAAAAAAAAAAAAAAAAAAAAAAAAAAAAAAAAAAAAAAAAAAAAAAAAAAAAAAAAAAAAAAAAAAAAAAAAAAAAAAAAAAAAAAAAAAAAAAAAAAAAAAAAAAAAAAAAAAAAAAAAAAAAAAAAAAAAAAAAAAAAAAAAAAAAAAAAAAAAAAAAAAAAAAAAAAAAAAAAAAAAAAGGCCGTGGCCGGCGCAGGCCCGTGGAGGGCGCCGGAGCGCCTGTGAGCCGCCCCCGCACCCGCACACCCACCCCCCCGCACGCGCAGGCCACCACCCCCACCCCCCCCCACAGGCCGCCCTCGGCGCCCCGAGACGGCGCCCGATCTGGATCACTGCCGAATTCAAGTGAGCTGGCCGATCGGTCCGGGCGGCGTACGCGCGATCACACGATCGTGGCCACGCCGACATCATGAACTTCACCTGGCCCAACGCCGCGCGCACGTTCATCGGCCGAGATCTGAGCGGATACAAGAACCTCACGCGCGTTCGACGAGCTGGCGGCACTGCCGGCGTTCGCGAAGGCGCTGGCGATGAAGGCTACGAAGTCGTCTCCGCCAGGAACACGAAGCGCACCGCCGCCGGATCTGGCGCGAGCGTCAGCTCCAGCAGCCCCTCGCCCATCGACGCGCGCTTCCTCGACACCATCTCCATGCTGACCTCGGGCCGATGGAACGTCGGCGGCGCCACCTCCTCCCACGCGACCAACTCGGTCACGCGCAGCCCCGCGCGGGCAGACATCGCGTCGGCGCGCTTCCTCGCGCGCTCGTAGATCTCGCCGTCGCGTCGCGGCTCGTCGCTGGTTGGCACGACGCCGGTCACGGTCACGCCCTTCTTGCTGCCGCAGACGTCGAGGCAGCGATCGAGCGCCGCGAGCGAGCGGCAACGGACGCGCAGGGTCGCGGTCACCTCGGGGGTCCTCAGCTGCGTGAGCAAGAGCACCACCGCGACGCCGGCCCCGGCGGCCAGGATCGAGCCGAAGACCGCGGTCGCGATGACCGCCATCATGCCGGGCACGACGAATACCCAGGCCCAGGAGCCGTGCTCGAGGTTCTCGAGGAGCACCTCCTGGGGCGCCAGCGCCTCGCGGATCGCGGCCAGCCTCGCGGCGTTCTCCTTGCCAAGGCCGCGATCGAAGACCCGCAGGGTGACGTCGGCTCCAGAGGTGATGGCGCCCGTGGTGGCGCGCTCGACAAAGGTGATGGTGGTGCTCATGCCCGACCAACGCGCGCCCCCCGCGGTTGGTGACAGAGAAACATTCTTTTGGGGGATGCTCCGCCTTCTGCTGTTGTCGGGTCGCACGCGGTCGCGTTCGACAGATCGAGAATGATACGATGGGTCGATGAAGCAACTCCTGGGTGTCCTGATTCTCGTCAGTGCGTTCGGCTGCGGTGGCAAGGACAGCGGCGGCAGTGACGCGCGCAAGCGGAACAACCTGTTCGCGGATCAGATGTGCGCGTGCACGGATGCCGCCTGCGCCGTCAAGGTGACGAACGAGTGGTCGAAGGCCTGGGAAGGCAAGCAGAAGGAAGTGTTCGAGGCCGAAGAAGCCGAGAAGGCGAAGATCGACGAGGCTCAGAAGCGCATGACGGACTGCGCGCTCAAGGTGCAGGGCCTCACGAAGTAGCGGGCCGCGCTACAGGCAGCTACAGCAGCGCTGCTCGGACTGCTTGCACGAGTCGGTGCCCTTCGCGCACTTCTCGTTCGCCCAGGCGTCATTGTCGCCGAGCTTCTTGGCGAGCTCGCAGATCCTGCCGGCGTTGGTGCAGATCGAGTTCGACAGCGTGCAGCTGTCCTTGCAGGTGTCGCTCGGGGCCGGCTTGCACACCTTCGGATCGCCCTCGACGCGCGGGCCCACGCCCATCTCGACGGCGGTCGCCGCGGCGCCGACGCAACCCATGCCCGCGCATGGTGGCGTGGGGGCCGGCGGCTGGTTTCGCCGCGCGAGCTCGGCATCGATCTCGGCATCGAGCTTCGCGATCTCCTGGCGCTCGGGAGAGGAAGCGAGCGGATCGGCGCTGGGGGCCGAGCTCGGCAACCCGCTCGTCGCTTTCGTCGCGGGCGCGCTCGCGCACGCGATCAGTGCGGCACCACATCCGCCGAGGAGCATCGCGGCGACAGGCGTTGCCCGCACCTCAGGGCTCCTTGTCGGAGCAGCCACAGCACCGCTGCTTGCCCTCGCGACACGAGGTCTTCGCGCTCGTGCACTTGCCCTGGGCGAAGTCGTCCTGCTTGCCGAGCTCGTCGGCGAGCGTGCAGATCCGCTCCGCGTTGTCGCAGATGTTCTCGGCGATGCTGCACACGTCGGCGCAGGTCGAGGGCACGGGATGGGCCTCCGGGCACACGCGCTTGGCATCCATCACCGACTTCGGTGGCGCCGCGATCATGATCGGCGAGGGATCGACGTCCATCTTCGCCTCGCGACGCCAGCCCCGGATCTGGGTCCACAGCGCCGTGATCTCGTTCTCCTTCTGCATCCGGATCTCCGACGCAGACGGGCCCTTCGACGGGCCCGGACACGCCGAGAGGAGGAGAGCGACGACGAGGTACCCCGCCCTCACCGCTCCTCCATCAGCTGCTTCTGCAGCTTCTCGTTGATCTGGATCGAGCGATCGTAGGACGAGATCGCCGCGCGCCGCTCCTCGGTCGCCTTGGCCTTGCCGGGCTCACCCTCGCCATCGGCGAGCGTGGCGCGCGCCTCGTGGATCTCGCCCTGCACCGTGTGCAGGTTCGCCACGAAGAAGCTCTCGCGCTGGCTCTGCGCCAGACCCTCGTCGACCGTCCTCATCGCTTCCTCGAGCTGGTTCTGGCTGACGAGGAGCTTCGCGAGCAGCGCCCGCGCATCGAGGCGGACGTCATCGGCCTCGGGTGCGCCCTTGGGAAAGCGCAGGGACAGGATCTGCCGGACCGAGGCCGTGGCGGCGACGAGGTTGCCATCGCTCATGTAGACCTTGGCCTTGCGATGAAAATTCTTCGCCTGGGCCAGCGCGACCATCAGCTCCTCGTCGATCACGTCGCTCGAGTCCGCAACCTTGGTCTGCGACGGCGGGCTCGGCTCGCGATCGCTGTTCGAACAGGCGACCAGTGTGACCGAGATCGCGCTCACCAGCAGCGAGACCATCGCGATCAACTTCCACGGGGACTTCATGGCTTGCCTCCACGCGCACTGAGGCGCCGCTCGCGGAACCCATCGAGGCGATCCGCGAAGATGTAATCGATCCGCGAGCTCGCATCGCCCGCCTGCTCGCGTGCGATGGGTCCGATCAACGGATCCGTCGGACGGGACGTCCAGCTCGCCGGCAGCTTCGCCGCCGCGGTCGGCTCGTGCACGACCTTGGTCACCGGCGCACGCAGCCACAGCACCATCACTGCGGCCGCCGCGACCGCCGTGCTCGCCGCCGTCAACGCCCAAGGCACCCAGCGCCGCCCGCGAGCCCGCGCGATCGGCGTCACCGATCCACTCGTACTCGCCGCGACGCCACCCACCGCCTGACGCAGGGCGTCCTCGACCAGCGACCGCTGCTTGGCCGGCGCGAGCTCCATCGTACCGCTCGCCGCACGGATCACCGTGGCCACCTCGAGCAGCGCACGATCATCCGCCGACATCGCCGCGGGCGTCTTGCCGAGCAGCGTCTTGTCGATGATGTCCGCGAACGTCTTCGCATGCGCACGCTCCGAGGGCGTCGCCTCCGCGTCGGGCTCGGGAACAGGGCTGGTCAGGATGTCGTCGTCGTTACTGGGCATCAGGAGTCTCCTGCTCGCCGAAGTGCTTCCGAAACGCGCGAACTGCTCGGAACAGCAGCACGTCGAAGGTCCCGATCGTCACGCCGAGGCGCTTCGCGCACTCTTCGCGTGACAGCTCCTGGATCAGGCGGAGCTCGATCGCGGTGCGGTATCGATCCTGGAGCTGCTGCATCGTCTCGTCGATGCGGTCGCGATGGGCGCGCCGCTCCTGGTCCGCCATCAGCTGCGCATCCGCGTGGCTGTCCGGATCGGACTCGAGCTTGACCTCGTGGGACATCGCCTCGGCGAGCCGGCGCGAGCGCTTGGACTGGCGATGGACGTCGAACACCTTGTTGATCGCGATCTGCCGCAGCCACGGGTAGATCGACTTCCCCTGCCACGTGAACCGCTTGATCTTCTCGACCGCCGTCGCGAGCGTGTCCCGGAGGACCTCCTCCGCCGACACGGTGTCGCCCAGGCGCGGCAGGATCACCGTGCCGTAGAGCGGTTGCGCGTAGCGTTCGAGGATGGGTCTCATGGCGTCGAGGTTGCCCGCCTGGGCCTCCTCCACGAGCCTTTGCTCTGCTTCGAGCTCGACTGTGGTGGCTGGTTCGGAGGCCACGGACACCTGATCAACGCCTGTGAGGATCGGAGCTTACACGTCGATCGCGGGTCCGGGGCGCCGGCCGTCGTACCGCACCTCGACCAGCTCCAGGCCGCGCGCGGGAGCGGTCAGACCCGCCCGGGTTCGGTCCTTGGAGGCAATGATCTCGGCGACTTGCGATGGCTCAAAGCGCCCCGTCCCGACGTCGACCAGGGTCCCGACCAGGATCCGCACCATGTTGCGGAGGAACGCGTTCCCCCGCACATCCACCACCAGCAGGTCGTCGGGCAGCTCGGTGAGCTCCACCGACTCGAGCCGGCGGACCGTGGTCTTCGCGCTGCAGCCGGCCGCGCGGAACGCGGCGAAGTCGTGGACCCCGCACAGCGCCGCGGCGCCCACCCGCATCGCCGCGACGTCGAGCGCCTCGGGGTGATGCCACGCGCGATCGCGCCAGCGCGGCGAGCGATTCGCGCCGCGATAGAGCGTGTAGCGATAGTGCTTCCCGGTCGCGCTGAACCGCGGGTGGAAGTCCGCGCCGACCTCGGAGGCGTCGCGGATCGCGATCGCATCGGGGAGCATCGAGTTGAGACCGCGGCGGATCCCGTGGAGCGGGATCGTGCGCTCGGTGTGGAAGCTCGCCACCTGACCGCGTGCGTGCACGCCGGCATCCGTGCGCGAGGCGCCGCTGATCCGCGTCTCGTGCGTCAACAGCTTCGCGAGCGCCTCCTCGAGGTGCTGCTGCACGGTCGGCGCGTTGTCCTGCCGCTGCCACCCCGAGAGGTGAGTGCCGTCGTACTCGACGACGAGACGGATGTGCCGCACGCGGACGTTTGTATCACCCTCGTCGGGATCAGAAGCCCCACTCGACGCCGAGGCTCGTCGTGTTCTGCCCGCTGCGCACCCCGTCCTGGCTGAGCAGAGCACCGTCCCAGCGCAGGTAGGCGGACACCCACGGCGCCGGCGGCAGGTGCAGGCGGAGGCTGACCGCGCCAGCCGGGCCTGCGCCTTCACCGAAGTGCACGCCGAGACCGAGGCCGAGCTCGAGCCACGGCACCAGGCCGAGCCGCGCGAACGTGGCGAGGATGTGGCCCTGTCCGTGGAGACCGTCGACGAGCCACAGCGCGCCCTCGGCGCCGATCAGCGTCCGCCCACGCCCCACCTCGAGCCGGAGGTTGGTCGCGATCAGCGCGCGTCGTGTCTGATCCTGCAGCACGAGCCCGCCGCCGAGCCCGAGCGAGGCGCGGAAGCCACGGCCGAACACGCTGCTCCGCCCGCGGGTCAGCCCGCCCGCCGACGCGCCTGTCAGCTGGACCGACTCCGACATCGGCTCGGGCGCGTCCATCGTGGCCATGCTCTTGCGCTTGCGCGGCGACATCGCGTCCTCTTCCTCATCGCTATCCGCGGCGCCGTCGCCATCGGCGCTCGGAGCAGCGCCCGTGTCGATGCCCGTGGCACCGCCGACCGGTGCGACGGGAGGCGCGGCGAAGGTGTCCTTGCCGACCTTCTCGCGCGGCTTCTCGCCCGTCTTCTCGCCCTTCTTCTCGCCGTTCTTCTTCGCCGGCTTGGGCTTGTCGGGATCCGCCTGATCGAGCTTGGTCGACTTCAGCACCTCGCCACCGGCGCTGTTGAAGTCGACCGAGGTCTCGCGCTTGACGTCGTTCCAGTGCATGCCCGACGGAACGGAGACCGGCACGGCGACACTGCGCTTGGTTCCACCGGCGACCACGACGTCGGTGCCCACGGCGACCAGCGAGGTGTATGGCGAGACCAGGCCGAACTCGAGCGCGTGGCGCGTGATCGTTGCCTCGTCGGCGCCACCGAGCACCAGCTCGTCGAGCCGGATCCGCGCCCAGCGTCGCGCGAGCGGGCCAGCTGCCGTGGTGGCGCCGGCCACGGTCGTGCCGGGTGCGAGCGTCTCGATCGCGAACAGCTCGCCGCGTGCGCGCACGTTGGCCGTCTGCGCGCGCTTGACTCGCGCGAGCACGAGGATCGCCTGGCCCGCCCCGAGCCGCGGCAAGATCCCCGGCACCACGTCGCTCGCCGCGAGGGTGCCCCAGTTGACGGTCAACGGCGGCGGCGTGCTCGCGAGGTCAGCGACGGTTCCGCGTGCGATCGCGGCGAGGTCATCGGCCGGGAGCACGAACCTCACCGTGCCGCCCGTCGACGCAGCGAGCTGCGTGAGGAGCGCGCGCGCCGGCGCCGGGCCCACGCCGATCACGTGGATCGGTACGCCGAGCTTCTTGCCGGAGGCGAGCACGCCCGCGTCGTCGGCCACCAGGCCATCGCTCACCACCACGATCGCAGAACCTTCGGGCCGCGCCGCCGCGAGGACACGCGTCAGATCGAGCGGCGCTCCTGCGCGCGTCCATGCTTGTTCCACGCCCTTCAGCGCCTCGACCGGTGACCGCCAGCTGATCGTATCGCTGCCGATCACGGCGACCTTGTCCGCGGAGGTCAACGCACCGAACAGCGCCCGCACGAACGGCTGGGCGACGACGGTCGCGTCGCCGCGCATCGTCGCGGCCCGATCGAGGATCAGCAGCATGCGTGTGGCGCCCTTGCGAGCCGCGGCCGCCGGGGCCTCGACGATCACCGCCGCGTAGCCGCTGCGCGCGCCCTGCTCCACCCAGCCCGCCGAAGGGCTGCTCGCTTTCCACCGGATCACGGCATCGTGATCCGAGGCCGGATCGGTGAACCCCACGTCTGGCGCCTTGTCATCGGCGAGCTCGTGCGTGGGGCTCGTGACGCCCGTGACGCTCTCCGCGAAGTGGATCGCCACCTGCGTGGGGCCGCCCGCGGACGGCCCGGTCCCGGGCGTCACACGCGACGCATCGGGCGCTCGATCCGTATCCGGTGCGCGCCCCGTCCCGGTCGTCGGCCGACCGCTCACCGTGCCCGGCACGAACCGCGGCGCCACCACCATCGGCAGCACGAGCTCCCAGGTCCCATCGGCGTAGCGGGCGAGCGCGTCGTAGCGCAGGACGATCTCGACGGTGCCCTTCGCGGGGATCGCGGCCACCGTCTGCGTGAACACGTCGGGCCGCTCCTGATCGAGGACCGCCGCGGCCACACCCGCCGTGACGGCCGCCTCGTAGCGGCGCTGCGCATCCTCGCGCTTCTCGATCGAGGCCTTGATCGTCCGCGTGCCCGCCCTGATCGACATCGCGGTCACCGCGGCATCCAGCGGCAGCGGGAAGATGTAGGTGGCCTCGATCGCCTGCTCCCCACGGTTCGCGAAGCGCTGGGTGACCACGGTCTCGACCAGCGGCCCGCGCACGATCACCTCGACCTTGCTGTCCAGCATCGGCAGTCCCGGCGCCGTGCCGGAGCCCGCCGTGGTCGGGTACAGGCCCATCGCCCTGCCGGTCCCACTCGCGCGCGCCGTCCCCGCCAGGCCAACCAGGCCGAGCATCAGGGCGAAGGTTGCCAGCGAGCGCACCATGCCGTCTGACCTTACACGGATGAGCCGCCCGTTCGATCTCTCAACCGGCTCTCAACCGGCTCTCCACCGGCGATCAGCCGGAGCCCGCCTCAGCCAGCGCCAGACCCCCATCGATCCTCGGGATTCTCAGGGGACAGGCTGCGACGACAGCATCTGCGCCTTGGCGTAGCCGGCCGCGTTGACGAACGCCACGGTGACCACGTAGTCCATCGCGCGGGTCGCCTGCGGGCCCATCGCCTGGATCAGGAACGTCGTCGGCGAGTAGTTGAGCGGCATGTTGGCATCGAGCATGTCGGCAGCCGAGGCGGTCGCCTCGACAGGCGCTCCACCAGCGCGCGCCGTGTAGAACTGCGACAGGGCACCCATCAGCGGCGCCACCTGCTCGCTCACCGCGCGGTGGCCCGACGACAGCTTCGCGGGGTTGCCGGTCGCGAAGATCTTGCCCACCAGCGGCGCGCGGATCTGCGCGGGGATCTCGAGCAGCGAGAGCAGCGGTCCCTCGGCGAGGCCGACCTCGGTCGCGGTGCGTGCGACGAGCGGCATCGGCGCGAACACCTCGTCCACGCAGGCGGCGCCCGCGGCCGGGGCGCTGCGGATGTCGGCGGCGGTGCAGTTCGAGAGCGCGAGCATGTGCCACGCGAACTCCGGAGCAGAACATCGGGAGCTTGGTGGTGGTGTCGGCCTCGAGGATGATCTTGCCGAGCGTCGTCACCGTCTGCCGCGTCGTCATGCCGGCACTGACGAAGCTCGGCGTCAGGTAGTCCGACTGGAACTTCACCTGCTGGCGCTCGCCGTTGATCCGGCCGAGGCCGCTCTTCAGCGTCTTGATCCACGTGCGCAGCTGCACGCGGCGCGCATCCGTCATCTTGCGCGGGCGGACGATGTGGAGCGCGTCGACGCCGGCGTCATCGCCACCGTTGCCGGCGTAGTGCGACGTGTCGAACTGACCGACGTACTGGCTGTCGAGAGGCGAATCGATGTTGAACGCCGCGCCGCCGTCCGTGTAGATGAGGCCGGCGTGCGTGGTGCCCATCTGGATGTGTGGGTACGCCATCGTATCGGCGAGCTCGGGGCGGAACGTCAGCACGATGTCGCCGTCCCGGAGCACCCCCGCGGCGGCGAGCTTGGTCGCCATCTCGCGGCGCGCCTTCTGGTGCGCGGCCACGCCAGTGCCCTGCTGGATCGCGACGACCCGGAGCCCGACGGCACTCGCCTGCATCGAGGCGTTCCACACCGTTGGATATGGATAGCGCGCCCGATCGATCGGCGCGGTCACCGCGGACTTCGGCACCGAGAAGTAGAACGGCGTATCGAGCAGCCGATTCGGATCGGAGCTCGTGATCGCGTCGCCTTTACCTTCGCCATCGACATCGACCTGATCGTCCGCGACGTCATCGGTGGCGCACGCGATGAGCGAGAGCCCGAGCGTGAGCCCAAGCGAGAGGAGGGTCACGGCGCCGCGAAGCTTCCGGGTGTCGAGCATGGTGGGAGGTCCATGTGCGGCCCGCATGCCAGCACGCGCTGTCGTCAACCCTTGAACATCAGACGAGATCTTGGGGCCTGGCGGATCGTCTCGCCGGCAGCCCTCGTGGTGGCGGGGTCAACGCACCCGATCGTGCGCGCGTCCCGAGCTCGGCCAAGAATAGGTCGCACGGCTCGCGCGTTCGCCGATGGATGTGCGCCCACAGGCTCGGGGCGGTCCTCGCCGCACTGCTCGCCCTACTGGCGAGTTGCCACCGCGGGGCCGAGCCGGTCGCCAGCGTCGAGCTGACCCAGGCCGCGTATGTCTGGCAGCGCAACTGGACGCCGTCCGTGCGCGACGCCGTCTCGCATCCACTCGATGCGCTCGATGGGCTGCACGTGCTCGCGGCCGAGATCGAGGCCGGCGCCCGTGACTTCACGCTCGTCCACCTCGACGAGGCCGCGCTCGCGGCGGCCCATCGACCGATCACGCTGGTGGTGCGGATCAACGGCGCGCGGCCGATCGAGGGGCTCTCGCTCGCGCCGATCGTCAACCTCGGCGAAGCCTTGCGCGCATCCGGCGTCGACGTCGCCGGTCTCGAGGTGGATCACGACTGCGCCACCGCGCGGCTCGCAGACTACGCGGCGTGGCTGACCGCGCACCGGCCGGCCGCACCGCTGCGGTTCTCGATCACCGCGCTGCCCACGTGGGCAGAGGGTCCAGCACTGGCACAGGTGGCCCGGGCCATCGACGAGATCGTCGTGCAGGTACATGCGGTGCGCGCACCCGCGATCTTCGATGGCAACGACGCGTGGCGCGACCTCGCGAGGTTCGCGCGCGCCGTGCCGTCGACCCGCCTGCGGGTCGCGTTGCCGACGTACAGCGCCGTCGTCCGCGGCGACGAGATCGGCGTCGACCCCGACGACGTCGCCGCCTTCGTGAAGCGGCTCGCGAGGCGGCCGATCGCGGGCGTCCTTGGGATCGTCTGGTTCCGGCTGCCGGTTGTTGGTGACGACCAGACGTGGTCACCGGCGACGTTCACACGCGTGGTCACGGGGCACGCGCCCGATGCGCGTGCACGGATCGCTCTCGTCGAGCGCGGAGCCGACCGCTTCGACGTGGTGGTGACGAATCCAAGTGACGTCCTCGTCGATCTGCCTCCGGTGCACATCGAGGGAGCGATCGCCGCGGCGGATCTGGTGCAGGGGTATCGCGAGCGGAAGCCGGGGAGCTGGGAGGCTCCGCGGCGATCGCTCGCGGGCAAAGCACAGCTGATCGTCGGCTGGATTCACGGAAAGGATCTCGAGCTTGTCGAATAGATCGCGTGTGGTGGCGGTGGTGCTGGGCGCGGTGACCGCGGCCGTGGTCGCGCCCGAGCGGCCGGTGACGGCGTGCGGGCCCGACTTCCCGACCAACATGATCGTTCGCCGCGCCGATGCGCTCGCGACGATGTGGGACGGCTCGTTCGTCGAAGAGGCCGGGAAGCTGGCAGCGATCTCGGACACGGATCGGGCGGCATTCTCGCGCGCGCCTCTGCAGATGCCGGCCTCGGCGCGCGAGCAGGCCCTGTACAGCGCTGCCGCGAAGAGCTTTCACGCGGGCGATCTCGACGCCGCGGCGCGCGGGTTCCGGTCCCTGCTGAGACTGCCGGCGAAGGAGCGCCGGCGGTTGTCGGTGGCGGCGGCGTACTCGCTCGGCCGCACGTTGTCTTCGCACTGGAAGAGCGACGGAGCGATCGCGGCGTTTCGCGAGGTGCGTGCCCTGGCCCAGGCCGGGTTCGTTGACGACCAATCGCTCGCGACGAGCAGCCTCGGCGAGGAGGCGCGCGTGGAGAGAACGCAGCGCGGAGATCTCGTTCGAGCCGTGCACCTCTACGCCCAGGAAGCAGCGCTCGACGGGCCCGACGGGGCGCTCTCGCTCTTGGCGATCGTACGGGAGATCACGTCGCGCGAGCGAACCGCGCTGTACCGCGACGATGTGGGGACGAAGCTCCTCGCGCTCTACTTCTACACGCGCCGGAGCGAGATCGCCGACGCCGAGCAAGTGACGTGGGAGCGCGAGCTCACGAAGCGCGCGACGACCGAGGCACGGGGCGCGGCTTACCTCGCAGCCGCGGCGTATCGCAACGGCAACTGGGAGGCCGCCGCGGACCTCGCGAGCCGTTGCCACCACACGCCGATCGCGACGTGGGTCCAGGCGAAGCTCGCCTTGCGCGATGGAGATCGCGCGCGCGCCGAGGTGCTCCTGCGCGAAGTGGAGCGTGCGCGGATCGCGGGCAATCCACCGGACTCGGACTTGCCGGCGTACTCCCTCGACGAAGATCCACGCTCGCTCGTGCGCGGCGAGCTCGGGCTCCTCGCGCTGGCGGACCAGCGATTCACCGAGGCGGCTGACTGGTTCGCGCGTGGAACGCGGATGGTGGAGGCGGCCTACGTCGCCGAGCGCGTGATGTCGCCCGACGAGCTGCTCGTCGCCGTACGACGCACGGAGGACGCGCGCCGCGCAGGACCGCCAAAGCTCACGGACGGAGAGGACGCCGAGGAGGTGTGCAATCTCTGGGAACCCGCCGTGGGCGATCACGCCTATTGCTGGGGCACGAGCCTGCGCGAGATCTACGCGCGCCGGCTGGTGCGCCTGCATCGCTACGCCGAGGCGCTCGATGCGTTTGCCGACTCCCCGAACGCCGACGACGCGAAGCAACTGATCGCCGCGATGAAGCGCGCCGATGCAAGCTCGGGCATCGAGCGTGCCGAGCATCTGTATCGCGCCTCCCGAACGCTGCGCCGGAAGGGCATGGAGATCGCGGGCACCGAGGTCGGGCCCGACTGGAGCGCGTACGACGGGAACTACGAGCGCGAGACCCTGTGTATGCCGTCGCCGACCGCGGGCTACGCCAGGTTCGCGGAGCCCGACAGCGACGAGTACCAGGACCCGAGCGACGGCTGCACCCTTCCGACGAAGGCCGATGCCGCGTTCGTCTCCGTGCTCGAAGCAGCGCGGGTCGGCGCGAGTGCACCCGAGATCGACCAGCGGTTCTCGTATCGCTACGCGGCGTCGCGACTCGCCGAGACCGCGGCGAACCTCGTGCCGCCGGGCAGCCAGGCGTACGCGCAGACCTTGTGCTGGGCGGCGCTGTACGCGCGCCGCGACCGCACGCGCGTGGACGAGCTGTACGCGACGTACCTGCGCAATCGCGGCGAGAGCCTCGGCGGCGAGTTCGGGGAATCCTGCGAGGAGCCCGACTTCCACGCGGCGCGCACGTTCGAGGCCGACCAGCAGCAGCGACGGATCGAGCGCACGCTCGCCGCCGCGCGCTCACGCGCGTGGACCTGGCCGCGCATCCGCGCAGCCGCGTGGCGCCACAAGCGGTGGCTCGGGCTGCCCGTGATCGCCTTCCTGCTGCTCCTGTTGGTACGACGACGCTCCGGTGCGTCGCTCGGTACGCTGTAGGGGCTTGTCGGTCCCCCCATCGCTGCCGGCCGTTTTCCTTGTCCATCCGGCTCGGGTCCGCGATATTGAACGCCATGAAGGCTCTCGGTTGGCTGGTGGCGGCGGCGGCGGTCCTCGGCGGGTGCGGCTCCACGAACGAGCACGAGGATCCGCATGGCGGCACCCTCGTGCGCGTGGATCCCGAGCCCGCGGGTGCGAACTGTACCGATGGCGGCGTCGCGGTCCACACCGGGCTCGATGCAGACGGCAGCGGTCAGCTCGAGGACGACGAGATCACCTCCACGAGCTACGTCTGCACCGGCGCGGCCGGGCTGACCTGCGCGACCGGCGCCTCGCTCTCGGGCGTGATCACCGTGTTCGACACCGCGGACTTCGCGCAGCTCGCGGGCATCCGCTGCATCGACGGAGATCTCGTGATCGCGGGCATCCCTGACGCGGCGATCCCCGCGCTTCCCCTCGAGCAGGTCACCGGCGGCATCACGATCGCCGGGAACACGTCGCTCACCTCGCTCGCAGGTCTCGACCAGGTGACCACCCTCGGGGGCGTCTATGCGGTGCAGGGCAACGACGCGCTCGGTGACCTCTCCGCCCTCGGCAACCTGAGCACCGTGTCGTCCGTGATCATCGTCGGCAACGATGCGCTGCACGATCTGAGCGGGCTCGAGCCGTGGGTCCACATCGAGCACCACCTCACGATCAGCAACAACGCCTCCCTCCACGATCTCCACGGGCTCGAACATCTCCTCACCACCACCGGCGTTCTCGACGTGAAGAGCAACCGCGCGCTGAGCTCGGTGGCCGCGCTCGCCGAGCTGCGCAGCGCCGGCGTGATGGAGGTCAGCGGCAACCCCGCACTGACCGCGCTCGAGCTCACCAACCTGCAGAAGGTGAACGTCACGCTCGCCGTGAACAGCAACGCCGCGCTGCAGGCCGTCAACCTGCCGGCGCTCACCACCACGGCGGTGTTGCAGCTGCAAGGCAACCCGGTGCTCGCCGCGCTGAGCCTGCCCTCGTTCGTGGTGACGAGCGACTTCCTGGTCCAGCTCGATCCCGCGCTGACCAGCATCACGGCCCCGCGGTTCGCCGTGGCCACGGGGCGCGTCGAGCTGTCCAACCTGCCCGCGTTGACCACCCTCGATCTCGGCGCACTGGGGAGCGTGGGTGGTGCCGTGGCGCTCACCGGCCTGGGCGCCCTGACCAGCCTCTCCGGTCTCGCACATCTCGCAGGGATCGCCGGCAACTTCACGATCCAGGGGTGCAATCAGCTCACGAACTTCGCCGGGCTCACCGCGCTCCAGACCGTCGGCGGAGATCTCACGATCACCGGCAATGCGAAGCTGACCAGCTTCGTGGGCATGCAGGGCTCGTTCTCCACCGTCCAGGGCAACCTCGTGATCACGGCGAACCCGATGCTGCCGCTCGCCACCGCGCAGAGCTTCGCCAGCACGATCACGGTCAACGGCACGACCACGATCCAGTAGCGAGCGCGACGGCCGCGCCGACAGCTCACCCCGCGAGCTGATACGCCACCTTGCCCATCGCCTCGTACTCGGCGCGGGCGGCACGGAAGAGGTGCGCCATCGAGATCGCGCCATCGTGCTCCGCCGCGAGGTACGCGGCGCGGACCGCGGCGTTCTTGATGTAGCCGCCGCTCATCTCGAACTCGCGCGCGAGGCGGGCGGCATCGATCTCGCCGGCCACGGGCGCGCTCGCCGGCATCATCGCGCGCCACAGCTGCGCGCGCTGCTCCTCCTCCGGCATCGGGAACCGCACGTGGAGTGAGATCCGCCGACGAAACGCCTCGTCGAGCGCGGTCTCGTGGTTCGTGGTCAGCAGCGAGATGCCCGTGAAGCTCTCCATCCGCTGCAGGAGATAGTTGACCTCCAGGTTCGCGTACCGATCGTTGGACGACTTGACCTCGGTGCGCTTGCCGAACAGCGAGTCGGCCTCGTCGAACAACAGGATCGCGTGCCCGGCCTCGGCAGCATCGAACAGTGCGGCGAGCTGCTTCTCCGTCTCGCCGATGTACTTCGAAACGACCTTCGACAGGTCCACCTGATAGAGATCCAGGCCGAGCTCACTCGCCACCAGGCCGGCGACCATCGTCTTGCCCGTGCCGGGCGGCCCCGAGAACAGGGCCGTCACGCCGTGCCCCTTGCCGACCTTGGCGCCGAAGCCCCAGGTCTCGAGGACGGTGGCGCGGTGCCGCACTCGCGCGACCAGCTCGATGATCTGCTCGAACTGATCGCCGGGAAGCACGAGATCGTCCCAGCTCTGCCGCCAATCGATCCGCGTGGCGAGTCCGGCTAGCTCGTCTCCGATCCTCGCTCGCACGCCGGCGTGGATCGCCTCCGCGCTCACTGCCGCCGGCGTCCCCCCAACGCCCGCGATCGCGTTGGCGGCCGCCGCCACGATCGCACCGGGGCGCAACGCGAAGCTCGCCGCCGCCGCCACCACGATGTCCTCGGGCGCGCCCGGGAGCTCCTCGCGCCAGATCGCAACGCGCTCGTCGCGCCCCGGTCGCACCACCTCGTGCGTCACGATGGGCCGCTCGCGCCACGTCATCGCCTCGGATGCCGTCACCAGCACGGGCCCCTCGAAGCTCCGCGTCGCGCGCTCGATCGCCTCGCGCGCCGGGAGATCGGGCTCGGCATCGAGATCCTCGAACATCGGCACCAGATCGAACAGGCACGCCTCCCGGAGCGCGACCCGCAGCTGCCGCTCGAGCACGGCCGCCTCGCGAGACAGCATCGGCACGCTCACGCGCAGCGTCCCGAACCCGCGCTCACCCGCGGCGCGGCCCAGCACCGTCGCGCGTCCCGCACCTTCGGGCCCGAACGCGACGATCACGGGCGGAGGCACGCACGCGAGCGCACGCGCGATCGGCGCGCACACCTCACGTGCATCGTCTCGTCCGCGCACGGACGCGATGCCCGCGAGCTCGGGATCCACGCGCAGCTCGCCGCGCACCAGCTCCAGAACGCGATCGTTGATCCGGATCGCGCGCCGATGCTGCGGCACCCGCGCATCATTGGTCCTCTCGATCAGTGCGAGCCGCTCGAGAGCCGCGAGCCCATCGAGCGCGACCGGCACCAGGTGTTGCACCAGCTGCAGACCGAGCTCGGGACACCCGGACGAGCCGAACAGCTGAGCGAGCCGCGCGACACCCGGGTCCAGCTCCAGGCACGCGAGCAGCCACAGCAGCTCGACCTCGGTGGCGCCGAGCGCGAGCCGCTCACCGAGCCACTCCAAGGGAGCAACGCGCACCGTTGCCTGCACGCCGGCCATCCGCAGCGCGATCGCAGCGCGCACACTCGCCGCACTGGCCTTGCCTTCGATCGGCGGCCCCTCGATCCAGCCGGCCGCGCGGCCCTCATTGACGAGCTCGATCAGCGCAGCGCGCGTCCAGCCAATGCGGTCGGACTTGATTTCGGCAGAGTTCCCGTAGGGCGTGGTGGTGGACGTGGTCATGCGCTGCCTATCGGCCAGACCGAGCCACGGTTGCGTGCTCTAGAAAGCCCCTGCTTCTGAGGACTTGGCCCAGCGCTTACAGCTTCGGTCGCGTAACCAATGGAAGTCCGTAGATCGCAACGCCCTCATTGCTCGCGCGTTGCCTGAGCTCGCCGAGCCTCTCCGATAGCCACGACCAGCGGTCGAGACAGAACCACTTGCACGTGGTCATCACGCGTTGATCGATCGCATTCCAGCACGCCGAGTCCCGATCGCGAACGAATGCGCCAGCATCGCCGGCGAGGTTTCCCTTTCTCCGATCCAGTCCGAGATCTTGGTCCATGCTGACTGCGCTCATCCGCTCCAGCTCCGGATCGGCGGCGCGACACAGCCGAAGCAGCTCCGGGTCATCGGCGTTCGCCGTGCGCGCATAGGCGACGTACGCAGACAACTTCGGGATCACCGTGACCAGGATCGGGTTGAGCTGCCCCGCGACGCCGTCAAAGGCACGCTGACGCGGAGAGCCGCACGAACCGATGAGGCACGCAACTGCGAGAGCAAGATCTGCACGCACTACATCTTCCCCTTGATCTCGTCCGCAACCAGTTCATGCAACAGCTGCTGCTCACGGAGCATGCGCTGAGTACTGTGATCAAGGCCACCGTGCTCAGGGTGCGCGGCAACCGCTCGCGCCCGTAGCCATGCGGACTCCGCGTGCCGCGGCGGGGTGACGACTCCGCTCTCATCTACGTTGATCGTGAAGTTTGGCATCGCACCAGCGACGTGCGCCTCGATATGCCTCGGAATCTGCAGTTCAGCCATCGGCCGATTCGCATACTGGTTCCGGATGTCAGCGTTCACGCCGTTCAGGAATGCCATGGTGACTCTCGGCGAGCCATCCATGTAGCCATCTCGAATTTCTGGGAGTTCTGCTACGACCGCCAGGAGCCCCGGGGCATGACCGAACAGGGCATCCCCGACGTGAGGCGCACGACTTGGTACAAAATCCGGCGCCGACCGGTTGGTTCGATCTCCGAGATTCCTGGGTACTCATGTTGGTCGCAGTGTTGTGCTCGTCCTGTCTTCGAGCGAGCGCCATCTCCGCGGGGAACGGCCCCGTACTTGCTCTGCGCTAGATGGCTTAT
Organism: Myxococcales bacterium; assembly: GCA_016720595.1. Classification (GTDB taxonomy): domain Bacteria; phylum Myxococcota_A; class Polyangia; order Haliangiales; family Haliangiaceae; genus JABFXX01. Next base: position 306,243 of record JADKKI010000001.1, on the reverse strand, counting down.
CCATGCGTCGCGCGACGCGTCGTACCGCTTCATGGCTGCCGCTTCGACGTTCGCAGGTGAGCACGCCAATGCCAGCGCCGACGCCTCGTCGACGGTCGTGACGCTATGGCGCCCCTTGTTGATCCACTCGGTCTGATTCTTTTGGTGGGTCGCCTGAATACCTGCAGCCTGAGCACCGATGAATCGCGTGAGAACGCCGTCCTTCGTCGGCTTCCGGGCGGTGCTTCGGCAGGTGCTTATGCCCTCCCCGATTCCCTCTTCGAATAGCGCCTTGACGAACTCGTGTTTGCCCTCATTCACCGCGTTATCAGCAGCGTGATCAAACAGCCGTCCGGCAACGTATTCAGCAGCCCCCGCCAATCCTGCATGCAGCGCGACCTCGAGAGCCGCCTCGGCCAGCTGCTCGACCCAAGGCGGCTCATCCTTCGCTTTGATGTCGTCCTTCAAGGTAGCGAGCTGCGTCACCGCGGCGCTGCTCAACCAGTGGAAGCCTGCCATCACGACTAGCGACGCATCGTCGATTGCTCTGTCCTTCGTTGCGGATCGAGCCAGTGCGTCGACCTGACTTGGGCTCGGTCCCCTTGAGAGGTCGGACGCCAGGGATGGGAGTGAGCCCGGGTTGGCGGGCATTGGTGCTGCAGTCGCGTTGTGTTCTTTCTCTTCCATGGTTGCCCTATCGACCGCCGCTCGCTCCGGTTGCGCGCAACCTTTCACCGCACCGGTCGATAGGTCCGCGCATGACCAACATCAAGCCCTCCAAGTCCGCCATGCATCAGCGTTTTGCCGCCGTCACCACCGAGGTGACCACCCGCACCGCCGAGCCCTCCACCACCTGGTTCGAGCCGGCGCTCCTCGAGATCCTGCTTCGCCCTGTGGCGCCCGGGATGGCGCGAGAAGAGCACACGCGCAAGGAGCACGAGATCGGCTCGCTGTTCATGCGGCTGACCGTGCTCGAGGCATGGACGCTCCACAAGCGGCTCGGCAACCCCCAGCCCGACGATGCCATCGCCGTGGCGTTCGGCCGGCTGATCGTGGAGCGCCGCGGGAGGCTGCTCGCGTTCCTCGGGGATGCGCGGCGGCGGGCGGCGATCGCGCGCGCCGCGTGACCTTGGCGTTCAGTGCACCGCGGCGATGCTCGAGAACGGCGTGCGATGGTTGAGGCGCAGCGGCGCAGCGCGCGCAGGCCGACGCGAGGCGCGCAGCGTGCGCGCTGGGGCCGGCTTCGCAGCGAGCTGCGGGCGGACATCACGTTCGATCGCGCCCGCGACGAGGCCGATCGCGAACAGCAGATCGTCGGTTCGGACGTGGGCCGGGTCACCGGCGATCCGCTTCTGGACGAACGTCCGGACCCGCTCGATCGTGGCGAGCTCTGCCGGATAGGAGCGGGCGAGGTCGCCCGCGAGATCGAGGGCCCAATCGAGGGCCTCCGCAAATGCCTGGAACAGCGGGGTCCAATCCTGTGGACCGGGAGTCTGATGCTTCAAGAACCGATTATAGCTGGTGGGTCTGACATTCCTCGACGGTGACGCAACCGCGGCGAGGGCCGGCCGATAGGTGGCGCATGCCCCACCTCGCACCTTCCCCGCTCGACCTCTACGTCTCGTCCACGCTGTTGCGCCTCGATCGCGCGGTCGCGGACCTCACCCTCAGCGAGCCCACGATTCACGAGCCCGCGAGCGCCGCGCGCGTCCTCGAGTGCCTGCTCGAGACGCTCGCCGGGCTCGCGATCGGCAGCGCCGTCGGCGCCGTGATCGCCGGCGTGCGGCGCACGTTCGGGGTCGAGATCACGACGCGCACGGATCTCCGGCCGCCAGCCCGTGATGTGCGGTACCTCGACGAGCCCGGGCCGTTGCGCTCCGTCACCGGCGCGCTGAAGCTGCGCCTCCGCCAGCGGATCGCCCTCGGTGCGCGCGACGTGGCCGTGTTGACGGCCGGGATCGAAGCGCAGATCGCCGCGGCCGACCGCCGCGCCTTCGCGCGGATGCTGAGCGTGCTCGCCGGGGACGAGCTGGTCGCCGAGCGCTACGCACACCAGGTGAGGGCGGGTTGGCGCTGCGCGCACGCCGCGATCGATGGCCGCACCGTCCCGGCCGTGACCGCGATGTGGCAGCACTGGGCCCGACGGTTCGCGGGAGAACGCCGAGTCGTGGTGCCGCAGCTCGCTCCGGAGGTGATCGTCCGGATCGCGTGATGGTATGACCGCGGTCGATGAGGATGATCTCGGCAGCATGGATCGTGGCCCTCGCCGTGACTGCGACGGCGTGTAGCGGCAAGGGTGAACCCGCCCAGCCCAGCCCGAAGGAGCCGGCCACCAAGGGCGCGCACACGCGGATCGTGTACGACCTGGACCTCGACAAGGCGATCGACGATCGCGCGGCGACGATCCGGAACGATCTCCAGGAGTCGATCGGCGCCCGGGCCCTGACCTCGATCACGATCGGCATCGACGGGATGCTCACGGTCACGCCGAGCGAGCCGAGCGGCAAGCCCGAGCTGGAGCGAACGATCACGACGCTGTACACGGACCACATCACCATGCGCGAGTGCGCGGGCACCGCGCCGCCGGGCGCGGTGTGCTTCAAGATCGCGCAGGCGTTCGGCATCGCGATCAAGCAGGCGGCACTCGCGCAGGCGGTCAAGACGATCGAGGCCCGGCTCGTCGCGGTGAAGCTGACCGGGGCCACCGTCGCGAGTGAGGGCGAGCGGATCGTGATCGAGCTCCCGGGCGGGGACCCAGCCAGGCTCGACGCGCTGCGCTCGTTGATCCCGCGCAGCGGCACACTCGAGTTCAAGGTGGTCGACCACGACTCACCGTTCATGCAGAGGGTGTTCGCGCACGTCGGGCTCGAGCGCGGCACCACGCGAGCGACCGACGGGGCGGCGATCGCGGCCGGGATCCATGCGGAGGTCGATCAGTGGCGTCTGGACGATTCCGGTGGCGTGATGGCCGACTACTACCTGGTGGCCGCGGATCGCGAGGAGCGGCTGCCGATCACCGCCGCGCGGACGCTCGGCTGCCGGGGCGCTCCGCAGGGCGACCTCGTGACCTGCGCCGTCACCGGGCGCGCGGCGATCGAGCGTTACCTCGCGGACCTCGCGCGCGTGGATCCGAGCTACGTCGTCCCCGACGATCGCCAGATCGGCTACGAGGCGATCGTCGCCGACAAGCCCGGCGAACCGCGGCGGTGGCGGAGCTACTACCTCGAGCGCGCCGCGGCCCTGACCGGCGCGGCGATCGCGACGGCGACCACGAGCATGGACCCCAACTGGAACCGCCCGATCGTGCTGCTCGAGTTCGGTCGCGCGGGCGCGCGCGCCTTCGGCGAGCTGACCGAGCGGATCGTGGGGAAGAAGCTCGCGACGCTGCTCGATGGCACGATCAAGAGTGCGCCGATCATCAACGGTCCGATCCGCGGTGGACGCGCGTCGATCACGATGGGTGGAACCGACGCCGCCGCGATGCAGCGGGATGCCGACGAACTCGCACTGGTGCTGAAGACCGGTGCGCTGCCCGCCCCGCTCCGCGAGGTCTCGGCCGACGTCGTTCCCTGAAACGCGCGAGCCGTCAGGAGAATTCCAGGCATCGACGATCTTCGCGCGCGCAGCAGCGAGCACGCGCCGCGGGGGTCGCGTTCGTGTCTCCGCTTTTGTGTCCGCGAGACCACGTGTGCGCCAAGTCCGCGCGATCGCTACATCCACGTTCGGCATCGGCACTGCACGAGCAGGAGCCAAATGTCGATCTCTCGCTGGTTCCCCGATCCCGCCGCCCGGCTGAGCCGCCGCCAGGTGGTGCTCTCGTACTCGATCGCCGCCGGCACGCTCGCCGGGATCCTCGGCACGTTGCTGGGGTGCGGCGGCGGCAAGAAGGGCGATCTCCAGGTGATGTCGTATGCACCGCAGGGCGCGGTCGACAAGGCCGAGGCGGTCGAGATCAAGTTCGACCAGCCGGTGGTCGCCGAGGCGATGGTCGGCAAGGCCGCCGATCCGGCGACGCTGCGGATCGAGCCGGCGTTCGCATGGAAGGGGTTCTGGCAGGACCGGCAGACGCTCTCGATCGAGCCGACGGAGGCGCTGTCCCCCTCCACGCGGTACAAGGTCGCGCTCGCCGGTGAGCTCGGATCGCGCACCTCGGGCTTCCAGTTCTCGTTCGTCCATCGGCCGCTCGCGGTGGAGGGCGTGTGGGGCGTGGATGCCAGCTCGCTCGCGCCCGAGGGCAAGCTGCCGCTCTCGTTCAACCAGCCCGTGCTCGCGGCGGATGTCGCGCAGCACTGCCAGCTACTCGGCCTGACCGGCGCGATCGGGCTCAAGACGGCGTTCGGTAACGCGGAGTCCGGCGCCAATGTCACGCTCGAGCCCGCGCAGCAGCTCCTCGCCGGTGCCGCGTACACGCTGACCTGCGAGGGGCTCGCCGGCGCAGGCGGCAACGCCACCCTCGACAAGCCATACACGCTCGCGGTCCGCGCGCGTCCACCGCTCGGCGTGGTGAAGATCGGCCCCACCGGGTACGACGTCGCGGCGGACGAGGTGACGCTCTCGTTCACGTTCTCCACCCCCGTGTCTCTCGACGCTGCGCGCAAGGCGGTGACGAGCACGCCGGCGATCCCCGGCCTCGACCAGGGCTACCTCTCGGGCGATGGCACCGAGTACAAGGTGACCTCCGACCTCGACACCGAGACCGACTACACCGTGACCGTCGCGGGCCTGGTCGACAGCTTCGGTCAGAAGCTCGCCGCGCCCGAGGTGCATCAGTTCCGCACCGGGGATGCGCTGCCGCGGCTCTCGATGGAGCGTGGCATCTTCGCGCTCGAAGCCTCGGCGAAGGGCTATCCCGTGTGGTCGCGCAACATCGGCCAGTTCGATCTCGAGTGCGCCGCGATCCCGCGGGACAAGCTCGTCCAGGTCCTGACCACCGACATGAACTACGACCCGTGGGGCGGCAACGATGACGACAAGCCGCTCGATTGGAAGGCCCTGAAGGTCACCGCGAAGAAGACGCCGTTTCGCACCACCGGCAAGAACAAGTGGATCCTGAACGAGCTCGAGCTGGGCAAGAGCTGCGCCGCGGCGCCCGGCATGCGCGGCGTGTTCCTCGCGGAGCTGACCTCGAAGGACCTCGTCCCCGATCCGCAGCGCAGCTGGCGGCAGCCGCGTCGCAACCGCGTGATGGCGAACGTCACCGACCTCGGCGTCCTGATCAAGACCGGCACGTCCTCCGGCCTGGTGTGGGTGACCTCGCTCGCCACCGGTACGCCCGTGGCCGATGCGAAGGTCGCGGTCTACACGCCGGCCGGCAAGCAGGTGTGGGTCGACGTCACCAACGGCGATGGCCTGATCAAGATCCCGGGCAGCGCGCTCCTCAAGCTGCAGAAGGCCGTGGAGCGGCCCGAGGAGGCAGAGGGTGACTGGGAGGATTGGGACAGCTATCGCAGCCAGCGGCTGATCGCGATCGTCGAGAAAGGTGGAGACCTCGCCGTCGTCGACGGTAACTGGGCGAACGGGATCCAGATCTGGAACTTCGGGCTACCCGAGGAGCGCCAGGGCGGCCAGACCAAGATCCGTGGCTTCATCCAGAGCGATCGCGGCCTGTACAAGCCGGGCGAGGCGGTCCACTTCAAGGGCATCTCGCGGGAGATCGTCGCCGGTCAGCCGCCGCGCGTGCCGGCGAAGAAGGGCGTGGACATCGAGGTGCAGGACGCGCGCGGCCAGAGCGTGTTGACCACGAAGGCCAAGCTCTCGAGCTTCGGCGGCTTCGCGTTCGATCTGCAGCTCGGCCCCGAGGCCTCGCTCGGTGACTACTACGTGCGCGCCACCGTGAACGATCAGGTGTTCCGCGAGAAGTTCACCGTGGAGGAGTTCCGTGCGGCGACCTACGAGGTGGGCCTCAAGGCCGGCCAGACGAACCCGCGGCCGGGCGAGAAGCTCGCGTTCGATCTCGATGCGAAGTATCTGTTCGGCTCCCCGGTCGCGAATGGCAAGGTGGAGTGGAGCCTGCGCAAGCGCAACCATCCGCTGCGGTTCACGGGCTTCGACGACTACACGTTCTCCGCGAACCCGATGGAGTGGTGGTGGTACGACCGCGACCAGGACTACGGCGAGTTCATCTCGGACGGCAATGGCACCACCGATGCGCAGGGCACGCTGAAGATCGCGGCCCGCGACAGCGCCACCTCGTTCGATGGGCCGATCGACTACATCCTCACGGCCAACGTCACGGACAGTGCCGATCAGACGATGGGCAAGTCCGCGGTGGTGACGGCGCACAAGACGTCGCTCTACCTCGGGATGCACGCGAACGAGTTCGTGCAGGCCGTGGGCATGCCGTTCGGAGTGAACCTGGTGGCGCTCGATCCCGCCGGCAAGCGGACCGCGGCGAAGGCGAAGCTGACGTTCACCCGCACCGTGCGCACCTGCGCGTGGAATGACGTGGGCTCGCGCAGCTTCCAGCGCTGCGATGCGAGCGACAAGGTCATGCTCACGCGCGACATCGAGATCGCCGCCGGCGGCTCGCATGTGGAGCGCCTGTACCCCACCGAGCCCGGCGACTACATCGTGCGGGCCGAGGGCAAAGACGATCGCGGCAACGCGGTCTCGGTCGCGAGCGAGATCTGGGTGATCGGCAAGGGCGAAGCCTTCTGGAGCGGCGACGAGGGCGATCGGATGACCCTGATCGCGAGCAAGCCGGCGTACCTGCCCGGCGACACCGCCCGCCTCGTGGCGCAGGCCAACCTCGACAAGCCCACCGCGCTGATCACGATCGAGCGCGACGGCATCATCGATGCGCGCGTCAAGAAGCTCGGCGCCTCGTCGGAGGGCGTGGAGCTCGTGATCGCAGATGCATGGGCCCCGAACGTGTTCGCGAGCGTGGCGCTGGTCACGGGTCGGCGCGGTGCGGGTGATCGGAACCGCCCGATGTTCAAGATGGGCATGGTGGAGCTCAAGGTCTCGAGTGCGCACAAGCAGCTCGACGTGGCCGTGACGCTCGATGCGGCGACCGTGCGCCCGGGTGATCGCGTGTCCGGCAAGATCAAGGTCACGCACGCCGGCGCGCCGGTGAAGGCCGAGGTCTCGCTCTCCGCGGCGGACGAAGGAGTCCTCCAGCTGATCTCGTACGCCACGCCGAATCCGATGAAGACGTTCTATGCGTCGTACGGGCTAGGCGTCGACGCGGGCACCAACTGGAACCGGATCGCGCGGCTCGCGGATCCCGAGGCCGGCGATCCCGACGAGGGCGGCGATTCGGGCTCCACCGATGATGCGCAGCGCGTGCGCAGCAAGTTCGTGGCCTCGGCGTACTGGGCGCCGATGCTCGTCACCGATGACCAGGGCGAGATCGCGTTCGCGTTCACCGCGCCCGACAACCTCACCGCGTTCCGGCTGATGGCGGTCGCCGCGGACGTGGCGGATCAGTTCGGCGCCGGCGAGACCCGGCTGACCGTCAACAAGCCGCTGATGGCGGCCCCTGCCCTGCCCCGCTTCCTGCGCTCGAACGATGCGGCCTCGGTGGGCATCGTGATCCACAACCACACCGATCAGGCCGGCGATGCGGTGGTCACCGCGAAGGCGATCGGGGCCGCGCTCGATGGTGCGCGACAGACCGTGGCCGTGCCGGCCAATGGCTCGGCGCGCGTGCGGTTCGCGGCGAAGGCCTCGGACAACGCGTCGGCGACGTTCGAGTTCGCCGTGGCGCTCGGCCGCGAGCGTGACGCGGTCAAGGTCACGCTGCCGATCGATCGGCCGCGCATCATCGACAACCGCCTCCTCGTGGAGACCACGCTCGCGAAGGATCAGGCGTGGGCCGGCAGGATCGGCGCCGCGCAGGACGTGCTGCGCAAGGAGAGCCAGCTCGTGATCACCATCGATCGCAGCGGCGTGGGCGAGCTCGCCCCTGGGCTGCGCGCGCTCGTCGAGTATCCGTACGGCTGTCTCGAGCAGACGATGTCGCGCTTCATCCCGCTGGTCGCCGCGCGCGACCTCGCGAACACGCTCGACGATCCGACCCTCAAGGGCACGAAGGCCAGCCAGTTCATCCGGATCGGCGTCCAGAAGGTGATCCGCCACCAGCAGGGCGACGGCCTGTTCTCCCTGTGGCCGCAGTCGCAGACCTATCCGCACCTCGCCGCTTACGCCCTGTGGGGCCTGACCGTGGCCCAGAAGGCCGGCGAGGAGATCCCGCAGGACGTGTTCGACAAGGGTATCGCCGCGCTGTCCACCTGGGCGAGCAGCAGCACGAACCTCAAGCCGAACGGCGATGGCGCGACGATGGCCATGGCCGCGTACGTGATGGCACTCCGCGGCAAGCCCGATGCGAGCCTCGACGCGCGGCTGTTCGCGATGCGTGCCGGCCTGCCGAAGTGGGGCCAGGCGTTCTTGCTCCGCGCGCTGTTCCTCGCGAAGGCCGATGCCGCGCAGGTCGCGGAGCTCCAGCAGCTGATCGAATCGAACCTCGTGATCGCGGAGGGTCGCGCCACCGTGAAGGAGACCTTCCCCGGCGAGGAGTACGAGCTGTACATGACCTCCGACGTCCGGGCGACGGCGATGACGCTCGCGGCACTGCTCGAGGTGGATCCGCGCTCCAAGATGATCGAGCCGCTCGCCCAGGGCCTCAAGGCCGCGCGCGGCAAGACCGGCACGTGGGTGTCCACGCAGGAGAACCTGTGGTCCCTGGTCGCGCTCTCGGACTACGGCCGGCGCGCGGCCACGGGCGAGACGACTGCGACGGTCAAGGTCGGCGGCAAGCAGGTGTTCAAGCAGAAGATCGGCGGCGCCGAGATCGCGACCGTCAAGCTCGGCCTCGGCGAGACCACGGGAGATGACGTCACGGTCTCGGTCACCGATGGTGCGCACGTCGGCGTCCGCGTCACCGAGGCGCGCGTCGACAGCGGCGCGGCTGTGGCGAACGGCTACACGATCACGCGCGCATACCTCGATGCCGCGGGCGCGCCGAAGACGCAGTTCAAGGCCGGCGAGATGGTGACCGTCAGGCTCTCGATCACGGCGGGCGCAGATCGCCGGTGGATCGCGCTCGTGGATCCCATCCCGGCGGGGTTCGAGGTGGTCAACCCGAAGCTCGCCGCCGGTGGCCAGAGCACGAAGGCCGCGCCCACGCCGACCTCGAGCCGGCAGAACTGGTGGAACGCGATCACGTTCGACCACCAGGAGATGCGCGACGATCGCGTGCAGTGGTTCGCGGACTCGATGCGCCGCGGTGACTACGAGCTGACGTACCAGGCGCGCGCGACCATCGATGGCACGTTCGCCGCGATGCCCGCGACGATCGAGGCGATGTATGCACCCGACGTGCGCGGCCGCACCGAGCGCACGGTGGTGACGGTCACGAAGTGACCCGATCCCCTCTCGCACGGATCCTGCGCGCGCTGTACACGGCGTGGCGCTACGGCCGGTGGGGGCTGGTCGCCCTGCTGCTCCCGCTCGCGATCGCCGTGCAGCTGTCGATCGTCCTGGTGCTCGCCTGGCGGTTCGACCCCGATGATCTGATCGCCACCAGCGAGCCGCTCGTGCTGCTCGATCTACGGGGCGAGCAGATCGCGGTGCTCCCGGCACAGGGCGCGGACCGCACGCGGTGGACGCACCTCGGGGAGTTGCCTGCCCTCGCGGTCTCCGCCGTGATCGAGTCCGAGGATCAAGGGTTCTGGAGCCATGGCGGCGTCGACGGCGCGGGCATCGCGCGCGCGGTGTGGCTGGACCTGCACGGCGGGCGGTTCGGAGGATCGACCCTGACGATGCAGCTCGCGCGCATGCTCGCCACCGCGGGCGAGGCGCGCAGCCTCTCGGCCAAGCTGCGCGAGTCGCTGCTCGCGCTGCGCATCGAACGCGCCGTGGACAAGCGCACGATCCTCGAGCAGTGGATGAACCGGGCCTACTTCGGGAATGGCGCCTACGGCTTCGCGGCCGCGGCGCAGCTGTACTTCGGCAAGCCACCGAGCGGGCTGTCCGATGCGGAGGCAGCGCTACTCGCCGTGATCCCGCGTGCGCCGAGCGCGTACGACCCGTGGAAGCACCCCGAGGCTGCGCTCCGCCGTCGCGATCGGGTGCTCGCGATGCTCGTCGACCGCGGGGTGATCACCGACGACCGGGCAACCGCGGCAAGGGTCACCCACGTGGAGATCGGACGGTTCCGCCCCCAGGACGAGGCACCGCACTTCACGCGCTGGATCGCGGAGCAACTGCCGGACGAGGTCCGGCGCGCGGGCGGCACCGTGCGTACGACGCTGGATCTCCGGCTCCAGCGCACGCTTCAGCACCGGGTCAGCGAGCAGGTGGCCGCGCTGCACCGCCGGAACCTCGATCAGGCTGGCCTCCTCGTGCTCGACACGCAGACCACCGAGGTCCGCGTGATGATCGGTTCGGTCGCGTGGGACGGGCCCGGCGGCCAGATCAACATCACCACGCGACGACGGCACCCGGGCTCGGCGCTCAAGCCGTTCGTCTACGGCGCGGCGATCGAGCGCGGCGACTCGCCCGCGACGATCGCGTGGGACACGCGCGACACCGCCGATGACTACTTCGCGCCGTCGGGTTCGATCGAGCACGGACCGGTGCGCTATCGCGAGGCGCTCGCGAGCTCGTACAACTTTGCCGCCGTCGACGTGCTGCAGAAGATCGGCATTCCAAGCGTGATGAGCGTGCTCCGCACGGCCGGCGTCGCCGAGCTCGCCGGTGCACCTGATGACTACGGGCTGCGGCTCGCGCTCGGCGCGGCGAAGGTCCGGTTGATCGATCTCGCAGCCGGCTATGGCTTCCTCGTCAAGGACGGCTTCGCGGGGGCACCGCGCGGCATCGCGGTCGCGGTGATGCCGGATGGTGCGCGCTGGTCGCCGGCGCGACGCTCCGAGCGCAGGGTGTTCTCGCCCGAGACCTCGTGGCTCGTCATGGACATGCTGGCGGATCCGGAGGCACGACGCCCCGGGTTCGGCATGGAGCTTCCGTTCGATCTGCCGTTCCGGATCGCCGCGAAGACCGGCACCGCGCGCGGGTTCGCCGACACCTGGGCGATCGGCGCGACGCGCGAGGTGATCGTGGGAGCCTGGGCGGGCACGTTCGATGGCACCGCGACGCAAGGGATCGTCGGGATGGATGCGGCAGCGCCGCTCGTCCGCGATGCGATGCTCGCGATCGCCGACGGGACGCCGCTGACGCTCCCGCCCCGACCGTCGGAGATCGAGGAGATCGAGCTATGCGCGAAGTCCGGCCTCATGCCCGGCCCGCGTTGCCCACGGATCACGGACTACGTCGTCAGGGGGCACGCGCCGATCCCGGCCGACACCTGGTACGACGCGGACGGAAACGTTCACTATCCGGCACGCGCGGCGGGCTGGTTGCGACGTCGCGGGTCGCTGTCACGGCGGTGAGCCAGCACACGCCTGCTTCAGCCACGGCAACCCGAGTAGCCACCCCTGCGTCGTGGCTGTCTCGATCTGCTCACCGCCATCACGCGGAAACGCCGTATTGCGCCGAGATGACAGCGGAACGGAACTTGCTCCAGGCGCGCGCATCTAATGCTGAAGAATTGCCTAGTCCTGTTCACGGTCCTCGGCGCCTCGGCGTGCGCCATGGACAAGGAAGACGCCAAGGGCGTCGTCGACGAGAGTGCCCCCCCTGCCGTCCCCACCGAGCTCGGCAAGGCCGACGCGTCGTCCAAGGAGATCGCCGTCAACGTTCAGTCGGCGCATCCGTACACCAACAACCTCGACAAGCTGTTCACGGTCCCGTACACGAACCTCCCGTCGTGCGCGAACCAGGTTCGCGTGCACTTCAAGGTGCTGCGCACCGAGGCCGCGTATGACTTCGTGACCGTCGAGCCGACCGGCGCGCCGGTGCAGAGCTTCGATGGCGACAAGGACGACACCTGGACGGCCTGGTTCGGCAAGAGCGGCACCAGCGTCAAGGTCCGCCTCGATTCGGATGGCAGCGTCACGCGCCATGGCTTCGAGATCGACAAGCTCGAGTGGAACGGCGCGCCGGTCTGCCCGGCGATCGCGTACCCGGCGTGCGGCGCCGGCAAGGTCGATGTCACGCCGGCGCCCGCGGTCTGCGGTTGCCCCACGGCGCGCGTCTGCGCCGCGGAGTCCACGATCGAGATCACGCATGCGCGCGCCCAGGGGCGCAACCGCACGAACCACGCGGTCAGCGGCAACGTCGCGAGCGAGACCCACCCCGGTCCGAGCGATGCCCCGCAGACCACCGTGATCGGCTCGCTCGATCAGGTGCGCGTCAACGCGCTCGTCAAGCGCGCCTCCGACCTCGGCCTGCTGCACGGCCCCGGCTATGACCGCGCGATCGCCGCGAACACCGCGCGCGAGGAGCTCACGATCAAGGCCGGCACCAAGCACGTCACGTTCGTGGCGAGCGAGGGTGCGCAGGACGCGGCCGTCGCACAGCTGATCACGGACTTCGAGGCCCTGTTCACCTGCGGCACGCCGACCGGCGGGCTGACCTGCGGCGACAGCTTCAGCTGCGACGCGGCGACCGCGGAGTGCGTCGAGACCCAGAGCTGCGTGTGCCCCGCCGTCTACCAGCCGGTGTGCGGCGAGAGTGGTCACACGTTCGGCAACGCCTGCGAGGCGGGCTGCGCGAACGCGCCCGTCGCCCACACGGGCGAGTGCGGCACACCCGGTGACTCGTGCGGCACGATCATGGGCCTCACCTGCCTTGGCGACAACAAGTGCCGGTTCGGCGCGTCGCAGTTCACGTATCCGTTCCCGGATGCGGGCGGGCGCTGCGTCGACAAGACGTACTGCGATGCGCCGTCGGACTGCACCGGCCTCGTCCACCCCGCCGTGCTCGGCGCGTGGGCGTGCAACACGAACGCGTGCACGTGGGCCGCGGGCGTCCCGTGGAAGCCGGTTGCCGGTGGCAGCTTCGAGACGGCGCACCCGTACGCGAGTTCGACCAGCGTGTGGAAGGAGCTCTCGCTCCCGGCCGGCGCCCAGGCGCTCCGCCTCGTCACCGCATCGGGCTTCGCGCTCGAGGCGAACTACGACTTCCTCGAGGTGTGGAGCTGGGTCAACGGCGCTTGGAAGCAGATGAAGCGCTACACCGGCACCGCCGGTCCGACGGCCACCGAGGAGTTCGCAGGTCGCTATCACTACCTGCGCTTCGTCTCGGACAGCTCGGTCAACAAGGCCGGCTTCCGGATCGACGCCGAGTATCGGTAGTCAGTGCTGCGGCGCGGGCCGCGTGGCCTCGACGCCGCGCGGTGACAGCGCCGGTGAGCTCGCGAGCAACCCATCGGTGATCGCGATCGCCGTCGACGTCAGGTCGGCGAACGCATCGGCGCCGACCACGTCCCGCGACGCGGGATAGATGACGATCAGCGTATCGAGGAGCTCGATCACGAGGTCCCGGCGCCCGGACTGCGCGAGCGTGGCTGCGAAGCCGGCGCCGAGCAGCTCGGTGAGGACGCCGGGATCCTTGCCGTAGGCGCGCCACTGATCGGGCAGCGGCACGCCGAGCTCGGCGGCCGGCAAGGTGTTCGGAAGCTCCGCCGCGTAGGAGCGGGCGAGGCCGAGGCCGTCGCGTGCCATCTTCGCGATGTGGCCCGTGCGCTCGATCAGGTTGTCGTCCTCGAGCTCATCGCCCACGCCGCCGCGCTTCAGCAGGAGGTGGGGGAACTGCCGATCGACCTCGCACGCGACGATGCTGACCACGGGGCCGATCCGGAACGGCCGATCGAGCGGCAGCCACGCCCACTCGCCGCGGCGCTCGCGCAGCGTCTCGAGATCGAACGCGGTCACATCGATGTCGTGCGTCTTGCGCGACAGGACCCCGTGCACCACGCGCCGCTCGAAGCCGCCGTCGCTGAGCGTCCACAGCGCGGTGCGCTGAAGCGCCTGCGGGAGATGCGTCAGGTCCGCGACGGGGATCAGGCCGGCGGCGTTCGCGGCCGCGCTCTGCCCGGTCCGGCGGTGCACGCCCCGCCCCGCGAGGAACGCGAGGCCCGCTCCGAGGAGGACGAACAGGGACCACGCCGGCATGCAGAGCACGCTAGCACGCGCCATACTGGAGGCATGCGGTGGACGGCGGTGCTGATGCTGGGCGTGCTCGCGGGCGCCGCCATGGCGGATCCGATCGCGACCGACCGCCTCCTCGCGCGGATCTGGGATGGCACCCCGCCGATTCGCGCCGAGGCGGCGAAGGCGCTCGCCGAGCGGGTCGCGGGAGGTGACCAGCACACGATCGACGCCGCCGCGGCCGGCGTGATCTCCGACGACCCCGCGGTGCGCGGTCCGCTGCTCGAGGCGCTGATCACGGCCAAGATCATCCCGCGTGCGAGCGCCGTGCGGGTCCCCACGGCGAGCGTGCTCGAGACCAAGCTCGGGCAGCTCCTGCCCAAGGCAGCCCCCGAGAAGGTCCCGCGAGCACGACAATGCAAGGTGGTGGGCGGCAGCGCGCGCGCCGCGACGATCGAGTGCGCGACGAGCAGCTGCGGCCGCGCCTGCAAGCACCACACGCACACCTGGAGCGTGACGACCGGCGTCCGCTGGAAGATCGAGGAGACTCAGTCGCGCAGCGTGGATGATGGCTCGTGCGGTGACTGCCTGTAGCGCTGCTCGTGCGCGAGCAGCCACTGCTTCGCGACCAGCCCACCCGCGTACCCCGTGAGCGCCCCGCTCGCACCGATCACCCGGTGACACGGCACGATGATCGACAGTGGGTTCTGCCCGTTCGCGGCACCCACGGCGCGGCTCGCCGCCGGCCGCCCGAGCGCGTGCGCGATCACGCCGTAGGTTCGGGTCTGCCCGAACGGGATGTTCTCGAGCGCGCGCCACACGAGGCGCTGGAACGCGGTGCCCTCCGGCGCGAGCGGCAGATCGAAGCGCTGCCGCTCACCCGCGAAGTACGCGCGCAGCTGCTCGGCGGCCTCGACGAGCACGGTGGCGTCGCCGGTCGCCGCGGTGTGTGGGGGCGTCTGCGCGTCGAGGTACACGCCGAGCAGCGCGTCCTCGCGCGCGAACAGGCGCAACGTGCCGACCGGGGAGGACATCGTCTTCATCCGCAGCATGGGCTTCTCCAAGCGAGGTCCAGAGGTGCATCACGGCGTACGAGCGAAACGGCCGCCACGCCTCGGCCCGCGCCTCCGCCTCGCGGGCGGTTGCGGCGAGCGCCTTCTTGATCCCGAGATCTCCAGCCGGGAAGGCATCGGGCAGGTGCAGCGCGCGCATCGCGAGATAGTGCGCCGTCCACGCCCCGACGCCGGGCAGCGCCACCGCGCGCGCGACGAACGCCTCGAGCTCGCCGTCGAGCGCGAACCGATCCTCGGCGAGCGCACGCGCGAGGCCGTGGATCGCGGCAGCGCGCGCGCCGGGGAGGCCGATCGTGGCGATCTCGGCAGGCGTGGCACGCGCGACCTCCGCCGCAGACGGGAACACCACGGACAGTGCGCCGCCACCGGCGTGACGCCCGCCGAACTTCGCCGCGAAGCGCCCCGCGAGCGTGGTGGCGCCTGCGACCGAGACCTGCTGCCCGAGCAGCGCGCGCACCGCGGCCTCGAACGGATCGATCGCGCCGGGAAGGCGCAGCCCCGGGCGCGCCGCGACCTGCGGTGCGAGCAGCGGATCTCTCGCGAGCACGCGTGCGATCAGGTCCGGCCGCGCATCGAGATCGAACATCCGACGAACGCGCGCGACGAGCGACATCAGGACGGGGAGCAGTGACGGCGCGACGACGAGCAGCAGGCTCGGCCGGTCCAGCGCCTCGCGGACCTCGATCGTCCCGATGTGCGCGCCGATCCGCACGATCCGGTGATACGCGTGCGGCTCCACGACCTCGACGCCGGGGATCGCACGCAGCCGCAGGAAGCGGAGGAGGTGCGTCCACGCGTAGGGCCGCCGGTAGTCGAGCCGGAGCGTCAGTGCGCCCGCCGCCGCGGGTGCGTCGGGCCGCGCGCGCCGCACCGCCGAGGGCGCACGCCCCATGCGCTCGGAGAACGTCGCGTTGAAGCGGCGCACGCTCGAGAACCCAGCGGCGAACGCGATCTCGGTGATCGGCAGCGACGTGTCGTGCAACAGCTGCTTCGCGAGCGCGAGCCGGCGGGTCTGCGCGAGCTCCACGGGCGAGACCCCGAGGCGGAGCTCGGTCACGCGACGGAGGTGGCGCGCCGTGACCCCGAGCTCCAGCGCGAGCTCGTCGACGGACCCCGTGTTGAGTGCACCCTCTGCGACCCGGCGCGCGACCGCGGCCACCAGCGCGTCGACCGCATCGACCTCGGCGTTCCCGGGCGCGAGCTCGGGGCGGCAGCGCAGGCACGCACGAAACCCGGCGGCCTCGGCCTGGGCCGGCGTCGCATAGAACGTGCACCGCGAGCGTCCCGGCGTGCGCGCCGGGCAGATCGGGCGGCAGTAGATACCGGTCGTCGAGACGCCGACGAAGAACACGCCGTCAAACCGCGGATCGCGGGTCAGCAGGGCTTCGTAGCGAGCGTCATCCGCGAGCACGGATCACGAGGTACCACGCGAGGTCGGTCCGGACTGGCCGTTTCCGGACAGGGCAGCTACTTCGCCGGGGGCTCGTCGGGAGCGAGCTCGATCGGGCCGCTACCAGCGGCGGTGGCGACCCATGGCTCGTCGCGGCGCATCGCCGCGGACACGAGTTGTGCGCGCGAGACCGGATCCAGTGCCTGCCACTCTTCCTGAGTCAGCACGAAGCCGGCGAGCGCGATGTCCCCCTTCATGTTCCCACCTTCGACTCGGGGCAGCAGCAAGGCAACTTTTCATGCTAGACGCAGCACGTGGGTCGTGAGGTCACACAACGTTACGTCGACCCCCTCGCTCAGGTGTGGCTGGGCGCGGCGCGCCGCATCGGCCTCCGCGTGGTGCGCAGCGCAGATACATATGCATCTACGGATGGGCGCGGCACGCTCGCGATCGCGATCGACGCCGACCTCGATGCCGATGACAGCCTCGCGCAGATGATCTTTCACGAGCTGTGTCACTCGCTCGTCGAGGGAGAGGACTCGTTCACCACGCCGGACTGGGGTATGGACAACACCGGTCCCGACCACGAGTGGCGCGAGCACGCGTGCCTGCGGGTGCAGTGGGTGCTGACCGGTCGTCACGGCCTGCGTGGCCTGTTCGCGCCGACCACCGACTTCCGCGCGTTCTGGAACCAGCTGTCGGGTGACGTGCTCGCGGAGCGCACCGATCCATCTGTTCAGGGTGCGATCGCCGCACTCCGCCGCGCCACCCAGCCGCCCTGGGCGCCCGCGCTCGAGGAGGCCCTGATCGCCACCTCGCGGATCGCCACCGAGGTCGCCCGGTTCACGACCGCATCGCCCCCGACCGAGCTCGCGCCGCTGTGGGTCGGCATCACGCCCGCGCCCGCGCCGCATCCAACCGGCCTGCCCGCGGGCGAGGCGTCTGGCACGTGCGGCACCTGCGCGTGGCGGTTCGACGCCCGCGGCGGATCACGCTGCCGTCAGGCCGAGGCGAAGGTCGATCCCACGTGGCCCGCGTGCGAGCGGTTCGAGGCGGCGCTCGATTGCCAGACCTGCGGCGCGTGCTGCCGCGCCGCCTATCACTCGGTCGAGGTCACGCGGCGTGATCCGATGGTGAAGAAACAGCCGGGCTACATCGTTGATCGGGGCACGTACCTCGAGATCCGCCGAGAAGGAGATCGCTGCAGCGCGCTCCACGGCGGCGTCATCGAGGACGGCAAGACCTCACGCTACCACTGCGTGATCTACGACGACCGCCCGAAGACCTGCCGCGAGTTCACGCTCGGCTCGGCCCACTGCCTCACGGCACGGCGCCGCGTGGGCTTGAGCTAGGGAGCTTCCGCACGTCGCTGATGCGTGCGCCGAGGGCATCGAACATCCGCGACGACGAGATGATCCGCACGAACCGCAGCCCCGGAGCCTTGGGGCCGACCATCACCAGCTGCCGCACGCCGTCGCGCGGGGCGATGGTGCCCGGCAGGAAGTCACCCGGCAGACTGTGCGTGCCAGTGCCGCCCGGCGCGGTCCACTCGTAGATCCCGTCGCGTGGGAGCCCGGTCGTGGGGTCAGCGGCCTCGATCGGGTAGAAGGCGAACGACGAGCTGTAGCCGCCATCGCTGCTCTGCGGCCCCGCGCCCGACATCACGTCGAGCTCCGCCTCCGTCGCGGGCCCCGAGGCGCCGAGGCGCGCGAGCGGATCCGCCAGCGCCTTGGACAGCAGCACCGTCAGCTGCCCCATGTCCACGACGCCATCCGCCGTGAACGCCCAGGCCTCCTCCAGCTCGGGGACGAGCACGACGAACGGCGCACTCGCCACGGCCGCGAGCAGCACCGAGAGCCAGTGCGTGGTCGCGGTCTCGCCCGCGAGCGCATCGATCGCTGCACGGAGCGTGGACCGCGCCTGCACCTCGCGGAGCACCGAGAGGTCACGCGACCACGCAGCGACCGCCGGCCGGTACCACATCTCCAGCGACGCCCATGCGCGCACGGCGGCCACGTCCCGCGCCGCGATCGTCTCGAGCTGCTCGTCGGTCAGCGCCCAGCCGCCGATCTCGAGGGCGTGGGCGTGTCCCTCACCGTGGTCGTGCTCGTGGCGGTGATCGCCGGCCTCGCCGTGATCGCCGGCCTCGTCGTCCTCATCGTCGTCGGGAACGTCGGGATCGTCGGGCGGGACATCGCCATCGTCGTCCGCATGCTCGTGCGCGTGCTCGTGGCCGTACTGCTTCGCGTACGCGACCATCCGCGCGGCATCCACGAGCGCCCGCTCGAGCGGCGCGACCAGCGCACGACCGAGCTCGGTCGGCGACGCACCGTGCTCGACCAGCGCTCCGCCGGCGAGCGCGATGTGGGCGCCGACCTGAGGGTGCTCGTCATCGACGTGCCCGATCACCCACGCGAGCAGCTGATCCCGCCCCGGCGCGTCACGCTCGACCGCCTCGATCCAGATCGAACAGGATGGTCATCGCCTGATCGACCTCGTGCGCCGCGAATAGGGCCCGTGCGCGGGCGAGCTGCGCCTTCATCAGCCGTGATCGGGCTTGCGGGGCGGCGTCGACACGACGTGCGCTGCCGGCAGGATGCGCTGCTCACCGGCGAGCCGCTGCAACGCGGCCGCGATGTCCACACCGAGCAGCTGCTTCAGCTGCTCGGACGTGATCGCCGCCTTGACCGCGAAGTTGCCGCCGTTCGCGGCGAGCTCCTTGTCGATCACGGTGACCTTGTCGATCGGGATCTCGCCGACCGTGCTCATCATCGTGGACACCAGGCCCTGCAGCTTCTGCGCGACGAAGATCTGCCGTGCGCTGTCCCCGGCCTTCGCCCAGGTCTCGCCGAGCGACCGGATCGCAGTGGCCGTCGCCTTGCCTTCTTCGATGATCTTCGACGCCGCGCCGCGGGCCTGCGCCTGCATCTGCGTCTTCTTCGCCTCGGCCGGCTTCACCTTGTCGGCGATCAGCTGGTACCGCACCTGCGCGAGCCGGGCGCGCTGCACCTGGACCTCGGCGGTCGCCTTCGCGAGCAACGCCTGGACCTGGCCCTTGGACTCGGCCACGAGCGCGCCCTTGCGCGTCTGGGCCTCGGCGATCCGACGCTGACCCTCGGCGCGTGCCGTGGTGATCTGTGCCTCGACCTTCGCGATCTCCTGGTTCATGAAGTTCGCGGCCGCGTTCTCGGCCGAGAGCGCGTGATTGTCGGCCTCGGCGATCCGCGAGGTCTTCAGCAGCTCGGCGGTCTGCCGGCGGCCGATCGAATCGAGGTAGCCCTTGTCATCGGAGACGTGCTGGATCATCAGCGTGGTCAGCTCGAGGCCGAGCCGCGCCAGATCGTGATCCGCCTCGTGGACGAGCGCGCCCGCGAACTTCTCGCGATCCTGGTTGACCTCCTCGGGGGTGAGCGTGGAGAGCACGCCGCGGAGGTTGCCTTCGAGCGTCTCGCGCGCGACCTGCATGATCTGATCGCGCGACATGCTGAGGAACCGCTCGATCGCGTTCGCGAGCTGACCGCTCTTGCTCGAGATCTTCACGTTCGCCACGCCCTGCACGTTGAGCGGGATGCCGCCGCGCGAGTACGCGCCCTGGACGCGCAGCTCGATCACCATGTTCGTGAGGCTCATCCGATCGACGACCTCGATGAGCGGGATGCGGATCCCGCGGCCACCCTGGATCAACCGGTAGCCGACCGGCCGATCCACGCCGCTGAGCTTGCGATGACCGCCCGAGAAGATCAGCACCTCGTTCGGGGGGCAGATGTAGATGATGCGCGAGATGATGAACGCGATCAGGAGCAACGCTCCGACGGCGCCGATCGCTCCGACGAGAAGTAGGTTCTGCATGGTTCCTCCTCAGCTCCTGACGCTGGTGCTGGTGGGGGTGGGAGTTCCGGTGATGACCTTCGCGATGTCGACACCGAGGGTCTTCGTGATCTCGTTCAGCAGCTTGCCGACCGTCGCGGGATACGCCGAGGCGTAGGCCGCGATCGTCTGGCCATCGCCGCCATCGATCAGGTTGACCTCGTTGACCTTGAGCCGCGACGCCGCCTTCGCGACATCGCCGAAGATCGCGTCGAGGTGCTGCAGGACGAACATGTCCATCGCCTTGCCACCGCTATCTCGCCAGGCGCCGGCGACCTCCTGGAGCGCACGTGCCATCGCCTCGCCGTCGGCGGCGATCGGTGCGGCCTGACCAGCGGCGAACAGCTCGCGCACCGTGGCATCGACATCCGCCGGGATCGTGACCTCGGCCTCGAGACGCAACTGCTCGAGCTCGCCACGCATCTTCTGCAGCTCGAGATCAGCCTCGGCGCGCGCCTGCTGGCCGGCGGCCTCCGCGACCACCTCCTCGGACCGCGCCGTACCATCGACCTCCGCCTTGATCTGCCGGAGCTCGTTCTGCTTCCGCTGCACCGTCGCCTGGGCATTGGTCATCGCGACCTCGCCACGGGCGCGCGCCGCGGCCTCGGCCTGCTCGGCCTGGCGTACCGCGTCCGACTCCGCCACCTCGGCCGTCATCAGGATCTCGGCGATCCGCTGGCGGCCGATGCTCTCGAGGTAGTTCCGATCATCCGCGATGTGCTGGATCTTCAACACGTCGAGCTCGAGGCCGAGCTTCTCGAGGTCTCCCGCGGAGCTGGTCTCGAGCTGCTTGGCGAACTTCAGGCGATCCTGGTTGATGTCCTCGGGGGTCATCGTCGCGCACACGCCACGGAGGTGACCCTCGAGGGTCTCCTTGACCATGCGCGCGATCTCGTTGCGATCCTTGCCGAGCAGCTGCTGGATCGCGTTGCCGACGAACCGCGGATCGGTGGAGACCTTGATGTTCGCGATCGCGTGCACGTTGAGCGGGATGCCGCCTTCCGAGTACGCACCGGTCACCGCCATCGGCACCGAGATCAGCGAGACATCCATCTGCGAGACCGTCTCGACCACGGGGATCCGCATCCCGCGCCCGCCGAACACGACCCGGTAGCCGACCGTCTTCCCATCAGGCGTCTTGTGCTTGCGACCCGAGAAGATCAGGATCTCGTTCGGCCGACAGATCCGCAGCAGATATCGGTAGACGATGATGATCAGCAGCAGCACCCCGACTCCTGCTCCGACGCCGCCTAGCACTTCCGGTGGGATATTCATGTCAGCCTCCTGTTGGACACACACACACGACCGTGGACGCAACGCGTCCGCGGCCTAACGCACTCGACTTGGGTCCTGCACCCGGTCCCCGACCGGGCGGGCCGACGCTACATCTCGGCCTTGGCGACGAGCAACGACCCGCGCTCGCCTTCTGCGACGACCAGGACCGGCGAGCCCGTGGGCAGCTCGGCGGCGTCGTCGTCGACGCTGTTCGCGACGTAGTCCTCGGCGCGGCCCTTGATCTCGAGGCGGACCTTGCCGGGCTTGCCGGGGCCCACCGGAAGCGTGAGCGCCCCGGTCATGCCGATCAGCTCGGTGGCCTTCACGTCACTCGACACGCTGTTCTTGTTCAGCGTGCGGACGAACGCCACCGCGATCGCTCCGGCCGCCCAGCCAATGACGCCTGCACCGACGGCTGCGATCGTGGGGCTCGAGCCCAGGGCGCCGAGGGCCAGGCCCGCGCCACCACCGAACGCCAGGAGGAACACCCAGAACCGCAGTGACGTGACGGGGGCCCAGCCAAGCCCGACGCCATCAGCGTCGTGACCGTGCCCTCCGTGGTCCGTGTCCTTCCCTCCGAGCACGATCGACGCCAGGAGCAGCGTGACTCCGAATGCGACGGCTCCGAGATAGACGTGGTTCAAGTGATCTCCCTTCCCCTCTTCCGATGCTCACACTGTGATCACCGTTGCCAGTGGTTGCAAGCGGTTCTGTCGGTGACCTTCCGATCACGCCGCGGTGCGCTATCGTCGGGGAATGCGCTTCCTGGCCCTCGCCGTGCTTGTCGCCTGTGCGGCGCATCCGCAGAAACGGATCTCGCCGCCGGCGCCGGGCGCACTTGCGCTGGTCGAGACCTCCAGCGATCTCGGCGGTACCCCGGTGGGCGCGAGCCCCGCCCGCGTGACGGTCGTTGTCGTTCTCGCCTCGTGGTGCAAGGAGTGCGCCGCCGAGGTCGCGATCCTCGACCAGCTCCGTCGGTCCCATCCGGCCGTGCGGTTCCTCGGCATCAGCTACGCCGCCAACGAGGAGTACGACCACCGCGGCAGTCCCGCGGCGCTGCGCGCGTACGCAGGGAAGCGACCGTGGCTGCGCGTGGTGATCGCGGATGACGCGTTGTACGCCGCGCTCGGTGGTCCGCCGAAGATCCCGGCGGTCTACGTGTTCGACCAGGCGGGTGGTCTCGTCGCGACCTTCGATCGCCGCGAGCGCGCGATGCCGGACGCCAACGAGCTCGTGAGACTGCTCGCACAGCTCGGGGCGTAGCTGGTTACGATCGCCGCCCCACCAGGGTCACTTCGCGGTGTCGGCGATCCACGCGCGCACGAGCCCGTCGAGGACGGGCAACGTCACCGCGCCCGAGCCGAGCACGACCGCGTGGAACCCCTTGAGGTCGAACTTCGCGCCGAGCGTGGCCTCGGCCTCCGCGCGCAGCTTCAAGATCTCGAGCTGCCCGACCTTGTACGCGAGCGCCTGGCCCGGCCAGCCGATGTAGCGATCCACCTCGTTCGAGATGTTGGTCTCCGTCAGCGCGGTGTGTGCACGCATGTAGCCTTCTGCCTGCGCGCGGCTCCAGCCCATCGCGTGGAGGCCGGTATCGACGACCAGCCGCGAGGCGCGCCACGCGTCGTAGCTGAGCTTGCCGAGCCGATCGAGGTCACTCGAGTACAGGCCGAGCTCGTCGGCGAGCCGCTCCGTGTAGAGCGCCCAGCCTTCGATGTACGCGGTCGAGCCATCGAGCTTGCGGAACGCGGGCATCGCCCCGAGCTCCTGGGACAGCGCGATCTGGGTGTGGTGCCCGGGGATCGATTCGTGCCAGGTCAGCGCCTCGAGCTCGAACCGCGGACGGGTCTCGGGCTTGTACGTGTTGACGAAGTACTCGCCCGGCTTGGAGCCGTCGTAGTGCGGCTGGCGGTAGTACGCGATCGTGGTGTACGGCGCCTCGTACGCGGGGATCTCCCGCATCACGCAATCGGTCTTCGGCAGCGTGGAGAACACCTGGGGGGTGGCGGCCTTCGCGCGATCGAGCGCCTTCTGCGCGGTGGCGAGGATCTCCTCGCGCGAGCTGAAGTACAGCGCCTTGTCGGTGCGCAGCTTCTTGATCGTGGCGGCGAGATCCGGCGTGCCGAGCACCTTCTTGCCGAGGGCGGCGAGCTCCTTGTCGCTGCGCGCGATCTCCGCGAGCCCGAGCTGATGCAGCTCCTCCGGTGACATCGCCACACCGACGTGGCTCGCGATCGCCGCGCGATAGCAGGCCTCGCCATCGGGCAGCCCCGAGAGCCCTTCCTTCTCGGTCCGTGCGCTCGGCATCAGATCGTCACGCAGGAAGTCCCGATAGCGCACGAGGGCCGGCACGAGCTTCGTGCTGACCACCTCGCGAAGCGCCGCATACTCGCGATCGCGGACGCCCTCCGGCCACGGGTCGGCGCCCTTCACCGAGGCCCAGGTGGGCTGCGTCATCGACCAGGCATCGACACCTTTCTCGAGCTCTGCATCGAGCTGATCGATCGCGCGGCGGATCTTCTCCGCCGAGGCGACGCGCTTACCGGCCAGCCCGAGCCGGAGGTTCGCGATCGTGTCGTCGATCAGCTTGCCGCCCTGCCCGAGCCGCGCGATCAGGTTCTCGGCGTCCTTCGGGACCTTCACGGTGTGCGATTCGACGAGGTACGACAGCTCGCCGAACACGCTGCTCCCACCGCTATCGACCTGCCACTCGTGCAGCTTGCACTGCTCGAGCCCGCGATCGGTGGCGAGCTTCTCCTGGAGGAGCGAGTGCGTGACCTTGTCGCGCTCGTCGAGACGATCGCGATAGATCTTCGCGAGCTCGTCGAGCAGCGCAGCGCGCTCGGCATCCAGCTTCGCGATCGAGGCCGCGTCGCGGGGAGCGAGCTGGTCGTCGAAGCGGTGATCGCCGAGCGTGGTCGCCCAGGTCGGGGACCACCGCATCATGAACTCCCAATGCGCCGCGACGACGCGCTTGAGGGTGGGATCGCTGATCCCGGCGATCGCATCCGCGGCGAGCGGTGACGTGCTCTGTGCCGGCGTGGTCATCGTCGTGCTCCTCGCGGAAGGACCGCAGCTGGCGACGACGCAGAGCGCAAGCGCCGCATAGCTCCGGGACATCGGCATGACGAGGTTGTACCGTCCTCCTCGTGCAGGTTCACCTGTTCGATGGCACGTACGAGCTGTTCCGTGCCTGGTTCGGCGCTCCGCCGGCCCAGCATGGGGGCCGTGAGGTCGGTGCGGTCCGCGTGGTGGTGCGCAGCCTCGCCGGCCTGCTCCGCGGGGGCACGGTGACCCACGCGGGCGTCGCCTACGACCACGTGATCGAATCGTTCCGGAATGATCTGTTCCCCGGCTACAAGACCGGCGAAGGCATCGATCCCCGCCTGTTCTCCCAGTTCGAGCTCGCGGAGCGCGCGGCCGCGGCGCTCGGGCTGCGCGTGTGGCCGATGATCGAGTTCGAGGCGGACGATGCGATCGCGACCGCCGCCGCGCGCGCCGCCGCCGAAGCATCGGTCGAGCGCGTCGTGATCGCGGCGGTGGACAAGGACATGTGCCAGTGCGTGATCGAACGCCGGGTCGTGTGCTGGGACCGCTGGAAGGACGTCACGCTCGATGCGGCGGGCGTGATCGAGAAGCACGGCGTGCCTCCCGCATCGATCCCGGATCTGCTCGCGCTCGTCGGTGATACGGCCGATGGCATCCCCGGGCTCGACGGCTGGGGCAAGAGCTCCGCCGGCAAGGTGCTGAGCGTGTGGCAGCACATCCCGAAGATCCCCGATGACCCGGCGGCGTGGAATGTCAGCGTGCGTGGCGCCGACAAGCTCGCCGCCACCCTGCGGGCGCACCGCACCGAGGCCACGCTCTACACCACGCTGGCCACGCTCCGCCTCGATTGCCCGATCGCGTGCGGCCTTGACGACCTGCGCTGGAACGGGCCCGACCGCCCGGCGCTCGCGGCGATCTGCGACGAGCTCGGGATCGACGTCAGCTCGCTTCGCCTGTGATCGCTACTTCGTGATCGTCGTGGAGTAGCTGGTCTCGACCGTGAGCTTGATCCGCGCCGCGATCTTGCCGAGGCATGCGCGATCCGCCGCGGTGCCGTCCGCGAGCGTGATCGTCGTCGCCCCCTTCGCGACACGCACCACGATCGTGAGCTTGTCCTTGCCGGACGCCGCCACGCACTTGTGAAGCTCGGCGCTCTCGCGATCGAGCGCGGCTGCCACCAGATTGGTCCCGCCGCCGCCACCCTCGTCGTTGGCTCCTGGCGGCTTGCCGTCCTTCGGGGCGGGCGCGGCCTCGTCGTTCCGTTCGTTGTTCGCCGTCCCCTTGCTCTTGCCCTCGCCTCCTCGGCTGCCGATGGCGACCTTGGCCGGTGGTCGCGGCGACACCTTGGGGCTGACCATCGGCTTGGGCTCGGGCTTCCGGTCGGGCGCGGGCGGCGGCGGAGGCGGCGGCGGAGGAGGCGGAGCCTCGGGCTCGGCCGCGGCCACGGGTCCCGGCGCCGTCGGGGCCGCACCAGGAGCTGGCGCCTGGTCCGCGGTCGGCGTCGCCGAGTCAGCGGACTTCGTGCGTTCCTGCGATGGGACGGCCGTCCTCGGCGCCGCGGCGGCCGATTCGCCGGTGGCGGCCGTGCGCTCCGCGTGGCGACCAGCGGCGGTCGTGGTCTCGTCGACTGCGGTCGCCGGCGAGTCCGCCTTGGCGAGCTGCCACGCCATCGACTGGGACACCTGCTCGTGCTTGTTGGGGCCCAGGGCCCACCTGGCGTTGTTGTGGGCGAGCAGGATCGTCACCTGCCCATCGCCGGTCGTGGTGATCACGTCGTCACCACTCACCGTGGACGTGGCATCCAGATCCCGGGTCGCGGAGCCGCGAGTCGCGGTCACCTTGCCAGTGATCTCGATGACCTTGCCCACAGGAGCCCCCGGCTCGACCACGGGGGCATCCGGACCGCCGCCCTTGCAGGCCGACGCGGAACACAGGACGAGGAGCCCCAGGAGGATCGAGCGCACCATGCAGTGGATTCTACGCACATGCGACGCCGTGGGTCTGCCTGGTGATGCGTAGGACATTCGCTCGGTTGGACACTGCCAGCTGGCTGACCCTTGGCGGGGGCCTCCCAGGCCCGCATGCTGCGCCCGTGCGCATCGCCCCGCTCGCCGTGGTCCTCGCCTTCGCCGCCGTCGGTTGTGGCACCGCCCCGCACCCTCGTGGTGGTGGCCGCCCTTCCACCGGAACGATCGCGGGTCTCGCACGGGATCACGACAGTGGCGATCCGGTCGCGCTCGCCGACATCCGGCTCCGCGGCAAGGACGTCGACAACATGCGCGCCCTGTCGACCGACAAGGGGACCTATAGCCTCGCGCATCTGAAGCCGGGCCGGTACCAGCTCACCGCGTCGTTCGCGGGCCAGCCGGTGGAGGTCACGAACATCGATGTGAAGGCCGGAGAGACCACGCACGTCGATCTGGTGTTCACCCTCGGCCACCCGGATCCGATCCGCGTCGACTACGGCGACCCGAAGCAGTCGCAGATCGATCACTACAACCCGACGAACCTCGGCACGCACGTCTCGATCATCGAGGGCACGGTCAACGATCTCGCCACGCACGAGCGGGTCCCCGGCGCCGTGGTCACCGCCGTCCTGCACGGAACGGGGACGGGGCCGCAGAACGAGCAGACCGAGCAGACGATCAGCGACGACGACGGGCACTACCGGTTCGAGCCCGTCGCGCCCGGCACCTATGCGGTCAGCGCCTACTACAGCATCGGCGGCCGCGGCCAGATCGAGGTCCGCCGCTCGGGAATCGCGGTCGGCGGCGCGCAGGCCGTGATCGTCCCGCTGTGGATCGAGCTGGTTCGCTGATCAGAACCAGAACCGGGCGCCGATGCTGCCCTCGAGCCCGGGCCCGAAGTGACCGTACGTGGAGCCGTAGTCGCCGAAGAACAGATCGACCACGAGCGTCAGCTGCGCGAATACGTCGAGCGGGATCTTGTTGAAGTCGAACGCGATGCCGAACGGCACGCGGACGGCGATCGCCGAGACGTTGTTGTTGATCCGATCGCGGCCACTGTCGAACGTCCAGAATGCTCCACCGACGCCGATGTAGAGCGGCAGCTTGAACGTCGGGTTGTCGCTGAGGGACACCGGGTGCCACAGGTGATCGAGGTAGAGGTGGATGCCGCCGTTGCGGGCGTAGTTGCGGTTGTTGAAGTTGCCCTGATCGTAGAGCCAGCCGACGCCGAAGTTGAGGGCTCGGTTCGGGGACAGGAAGAACTTACCGTTGAGACCTGACGGCGCGCCGAGCTCGATCCCGAGCCCGAACTTCCCGTTCGAGGTGTAGTTCGAGTTGCTGGCTCCAAAGCTGCGGCGATCGGCGGCGGCGGTGCCGGCGGCGAACAGGGAGAACATGGCGACGGCAGCGAGCAAGGGTTTGCGCGACATGCGCTGATCCTAGCTGTCATTCGCGCGATGAACGGTGATCGTGCGACAATGAGCGTGTGCATTGTTTGTACACGCGAGCATGCGTCTTGACGCTGCTCGTGGCTTGTGGCTCGGGGCCCAGTGGCCCGAAGAATGCACCTGTCGAGCCACCGCCGACGACCGTCGCCCAGATCGCCGTCGACGCCGCGATCCCAGATGCGCCCACGCCACCGCGACTCGGATGTGAAGCGGGCGCGGCGCCGGTCGCGGCCCCGATGCCGGAGCCGACGTGGGCGTGCACACGCCCCGATGGAACGCGCCACGGTGCGTTCATCACGCTGTTCCCCGACGACACGATCGAGATCGCCGGCCGCTATCAGGAGGGGCTGCTCGATGGCCCGTGGCTCCGTCGCCACCCGAACGGTGCGATCGCCGAGCAAGGCAGC
The DNA here is from genome assembly GCA_016720595.1 of Myxococcales bacterium. Taxonomy (GTDB): domain Bacteria; phylum Myxococcota_A; class Polyangia; order Haliangiales; family Haliangiaceae; genus JABFXX01. The sequence goes on along the minus strand of JADKKI010000001.1, from coordinate 277,798 downwards.
TACACGGCCGGGTCCAAGGACGGCACCTGGAAGCAGGGCAACGCGGGTGGTGTGGCGCTCGGCGAGTACGTGATGCAGAAGGGCACCGGGGTCGAGAAGCACTGGTACGACGATGGCCCGCTGTACAGCGAACAGGCGTTCAAGGCCGGCGTTCCCCACGGCGCGCTCAAGGTGCTCGGGCACGATGGCGCGCTGATCATCTCGGCGCGCTACGAGGACGGCAAGCTCGATGGCCCGCACGCATTCGGGACGCGCCAGTCGATGCGGTTCGAGGAGACGTTCGCGGATGGGGTGCGGCGAGGCAAGCGCGGCATCTGGCAGTTCGGGCTTCAGGTCGCTGACGAGAGCTACGACAAGCGCGGCAAGCTCGACGGCCCGTACGTCCTGCGACGGAGCACCAAGGTCCTCCGCGTGAAGGGGGAGTTCTCGGGCGGCCGCAGGATCGGGGGCTGGACGTGGTGGGATCGGGACAACAACAAGGAGCGCGAGGGCGCGTACGTCCGCGGCAAGAAGGACGGCCCGTGGATGGAGTGGTGGGAGAACAAGCTCGTGTTCAGCGGCAGCTATGCCGCGGGCAAGCCCGATGGAGACTTCGTGTACTTCGATCGCAACGGCAACGAGCTCGGGCGGTTCGCGATCGCGGGCGGTAGCGGAACGATGCTGACCTTCCACGCCAACAAGAAGGTGTCCTCGAAGCAGCGGATCTCTCGCGGCTCGCTCGATGGGCTGTATCAAGAGCTCACGCCGCGGGGCAAGGTCGTCGTCGAGGGCCACTACAGCAACGACGTGAAGCACGGCAGCTGGAAGGAGTGGACGCCCGATGGGGTGCTGCTGCTCGAGGAGAGCTGGAAGCGCGGCAAGCTCGACGGCAAGCTGAAGAAGTACGTGATGGGCAAGCTCGCCACCGAGGCGACCTACCTGGCGGGCCAGGCCGTGGGTCCGTACACCGAGTTTCGCGGCGGTAAGCCGGCGGTGACCGGCCAGTTCGTCGACGATCAGAAGGACGGAGTGTGGACGGTGTACGCGACCGACGGTGCGGTCGTGCGAACGGCGACCTACAAGGCCGGCGTCCTCGAGGGGCCGTGGCGCGAGCTGTCCGACGGTGCCGTGGTGGAGGGCCCGATGGTCGCGGGCCGCCGCACCGGCAGCTGGACCCGCACGGATCGCGCAGGCGCAGTCGAGAAGCTCACGTACACGACACCGTGACGCGAGCTTGGGTTTCGGGAAAACCACCGCCATCACGATGATATTCCCGCGCGTGCAAAGGTCACGTCCGGTGCAACCTCTGGGCATCTCGCGCGTTCATACGGTGGAGAGACGCACCGTGAACCGTGACGCCAAGACCCAGTCGGCTCTGATCGCCCTCGCACGCACGCGCCGGATGCAGCGCGCGCTCGCGCATGCCTATCTGCACCGCAACGCGCCACTGCCCACGCTGCGGACCGCGCTCGGCTACATGACGATGACCGCGTGCGTGACCGAGCCCGGGAACGATCAAGCGATCGCGCACCGGATGACCGTGCTCGGCATCGCGCGCAATGAAGGTGTGGCGTACGTCGTCGAGGAGCTTGGCCCGGACGAGACGCCGGTGGTCTACCGGCTATGGCTGCACGGCCCGCGCACGGGCTTCCTGGTGCCGATCCACACCTGGTACGAGGAGGCCGATTCGATCGAGGCGATCCGCGCGAAGATCGCGGCGCTCCCCGCGCTCGAGCCCGTGGCGAAGACCACGTCCGAGGCGTGGATGCTGTCCACCCGGATCGTCCAGCGGCGCGCGTTGCGGCTGGCCAGCCCGGGGGCGGCCGGTGACCTCCCGATCCGCAAGTTCGCGCTCCAGCTGCTCGTCGAGCCCGTGAGCGGTCATGGCCCGAGCGGCAAGACCACGGTGACCGCGTTCCTGCGGCCGGGAGCGCAGCTGGCCGAGGTCTGGGCAATCCCGGGGTCCGACGCGGCGATCGCCCGGGTCTCGTACACGGGCATCCCGAGCGGCGTCGGGCTCGACAAGGACACCGTGGTGCTGCTCACCTCGAGCGTCTACGACGAGTAATCAGGGTGTTAGGGGGCGTGATCGAACCGATCTCCCCGATCGCTCGTAGTTGGGTAACCTGAGCAGGTACCCAACCGTAGGACCCACATGCGCACCCTGACCCTCGCCCTGCTCGCCGCCCTGCCGTTCGCGGGCGCGTGCGCCGATGACTCCTCGATGGCGGACGACACGGCCGACGTCAACTGCGCGGTCGAGACGGCGGACCAGTACGTGGTGGGTCTCGAGAAGGCCGGCACGGTGCTCGACGTCCAGCTGATGTCTGCGCTCCCGGCGCCGCCGGCGCGTGGTGACAACGAGTGGATCATCCACGTCAACACGGTCGCGGGCGCGGCTCCGGTCAGCGGCGCGACGATCTCCGTCACCCCGTTCATGCCGAAGCACCAGCACGGCACGCCGGTCGACGTGAAGGTCGATGCGATGCCGAGCGCGGGCGAGTACAAGCTGTCGCCCGTCAACCTGTGGATGCCCGGCGTGTGGGAGACCACGATCGAGATGACGTCGACGAGCGGGACCGATTCGGTCGTCTATCGGTTCTGCATCCCGAGCTGAGCTATTCGGGATTGCAGTTGGTGTTGACGGCGAGGCCCGTGCCCTTCGTCGCCCGCAGCCACGTGCTCTGCGCGTACTTCGGCGCGAGCGTCTGAAGCTGCGACTCGATCGCAGGCGAGAGATCACCCGACGCCACGAGGAGGCGGAGCGTCTCGTAAGGGAACGCGCGGATCCGGACCAGGGCCTCGATCCGATCGATCTCGCTGAAGTTCACGAGGTTGTTGAACGTGGCCGTCACGGAGTGATCGAATGCGGGATCGTTCTGATCGAGCGTGACCGAGCCCTTGAGGAGCTTCGACTCGATCGAGGCGATCTCCCAGAAGAAGTGCGCGGGCGAGCCATCGGCCTGCTTGCCGCGATCCCACAGGCCGAACAGGTTCGGATCGCCGATGTCTTCGGGATCGACGCCGTCGGGGACCTTGCCGCTCTCGAACACGATGGAGTTGTCGGCGCGGTACGCCGTGACCTCCACCCAGACGCGACGATCGAACGCCGCCCCACTGGGGAACGAGTGGCCGAGGTTGAGCGAATCGACGCGGACCGTGAGCTTGCCCGGCGGATCGAGGCAGATGCCGCCCGGCGCGCGGGTGCTGGTCCGCGGCTTGGGGCCGATGATGCCGATCGAGGGATCGAGGATCTGCTTGATCCCCGCCGCCTGCGCGGCCTGCTCGGGAAACGGAATCAGCGCCTGATCGATCGCGGGGAACGTGTGCTCGTGGAAGCCATCGACGCGCGAGTTCACGGACAGCCCGACCTTGTCCGCGATCACGCCGGTCGAAGGCTTCATGTGGCAGTTGCCGCAGGTCAGGTGGATGCCCGCGTCGGGCTTCGCGAACACGCCCTGCTTCCACTCGGCGAACCCTCGCTCGACGGCGATCCCGTTGGGGAGGACGATGTCGTGGCACGAGCCGCACAGCTCGGACTCGTTGGTGTTGGAGTGGATCAGCGTGTCGTACTTCGAGTGGTGCGCCGGGCTGGTGGCCGGGTTCTTGGCGCCGCCGCGCATCGTCTGATCGTTCGCGAGCACGAGCCCGTTGTTGTGATCGGCGACGATCTTGTCGACGTTGTGACAGAAGTAGCAGGTGATGCCGCGCTCGGCGGGAGACAGCGCCGTGGGATCGAAGTCAGCGGCGTTCGCGTCGGTGATCGTGCCGTTGACCACGGCCATCGGGGCGTGGCACTTGATGCAGAACGCGCCGAGCGCGCCCTGGGTCTCGCGCTGGCCGCGCTTGTTCATCGCGACGAACACCGGATCGTCGGCGGCGTACGCATGCATCGACCCGGACCACTGCGTGAAGTGGCTCGGGTGACACTCCATGCAGGTGTTCGGATCCTGCAGGCGCTCGATCGGATAGATATCGTCGCCGCCGCAGGCGGACGCCAGCACCACGAGGATCGCGATCACGAGCTTCATCGCGGTGCTCCGGCCTCGACCCACTTGCGGAGCGCGCACTGCTCGGACTCGATCAGCGGGCTGCCCTTCGGCATCTGGTAGTCCGCGCCGGGAGAGCTGGTGCGAACCACGAGCTCGCTGCAGCCCGGATCGCCGGGGGTCACGTGGTTGGCGAGCAGGCCATCGAACGCCTCCTGCTCGGTGGCGAGCGAGAGGGCCGAGTCCCCGCTCGCCGAGTGGCAGCTGCCTTTGTCGGAGCCGCACTGGCGGACGATGGTCATCGAATAGACATTCGCGAACGTGGTGGGTGGATAGAGCGGTGAGCACGCCGTCTCGACCGCGATGCATGCGGGAGGTGGATCCTTGCACGCGCTGGCGGCGAGGAGGATCGCGCCAAGGAACAACCGCCGCATCTCGGCAGACTCTACCCGCGTTTCGCCGAGGCGGCAGTGGCGGATCACACAACAGCTGACACGGCGCGCTCAGGGCGTCGCAGCGAGCACCCGCCCGAGGGCCTGGTAACGCGCATAGGCCGCGGACAGGGCCTCGCGTGCCCTGGGCGTGAACGTTTCGCCGGGGCCCGCGACCGTGGTGGCAGCCGTGGCGAGGTCGGGGAAGGCACCGGCGGCGACCGCCGCGATCATCGCGGCGCCGAGGGGGGACGCATCCAGGTTCGCGGCGAGCCGGTGGACGATCCCGAGCGTGTCGGCGCGGAGCTGGGCCCAGATCCGGCTGTGCGCTCCGCCGCCGACGAGCACCACCTCGTGTGCGGGGAGCCCGAGCGCGATCAGGCGCTCCACCACATCGAGGGTGGAGAACGTCAGCCCCTCGAGCACGGCGCGCGCCACGTGCGCGCGGGTGTGGGCCGCGGTGAGGCCGTGCAGGGTTCCGCGTGCGTGCGGGCGCCACACCGGCGTCATCGCACCGGCGAGCGCGGGAAGGAACGTGAGGCCGTCCGCGCCGGCAGGGATGCCCTCTGCGAGGGCGTCGAGCTCCGCCTCCCCGGAGAGCCCGAGCAGCTGGACCGCCCACCGCACGGCCCCGCCCGCGAGCCAGCCCGGGTGCTCGATGAAGTACCCGCCGGTGGGGAACAGGTGCGTCTCGACCAGGGGCTCGTTGACCACGCGATCGAACACGATCGCGGATGACAGCGTGCCGACGACCTCCGCGGTGCCGATGGCGCAGACGATCGTGCCGGCCGAGGTGACCCCGGCGCCGAGGACGTTCGCGAAGTCGTCGCCCGTGCCCACGGCGACCGGTGTGCCGGTGCGGAGGCCGGTGAGGCGCGCGCCTTCGGCGGTGAGTGATCCGGCGACGTCACACGTCTCGCGCAGCATTGGTAGCTCGGCGGTGGTGATCGCGAACGCCTCGAGGAGCGGTTGGGACCACCGCGCGGTCGCGAGCTCGAGCAGCATCGTCGTCGAGGCGAGCGCGGGATCGATCACGGCCTCGCCGGTCAGCCGCTCGACGAGGTAGCTGATCGGTTGATGGAACCGTGCGGCCCGCACGCCCTGCGCGCGCAGCCACGCGATCTTGGGCGCCAGGTGACTCGCATCGGCGACCTGGCCGGTGAGCGTGAACAGCTCGCGAGGATCGAAGCGCATCGCCTCGGCGCTCGCGCGGCGGTCCTGCCAGATCAACGCGGGATGCACGGCGACGCCGCGAGCATCCACGGCGACGCAGCCGTCGAGCTGCCCGGCGAACGCGATCGCGACGATCGAGTCTGCGGTGACGCCCGCGTTCGCGAGCGCCCCTGCGATCGCCGGACCGAGGGCCCGCTCCCAGTCGCGCGGATCCTGCTCGACCCGATCTCGCTCCGGATAGCGCGTGTCGTACCCCACCGCATGAGCGCCCAGGACGCGCAAGCGCTCATCGCACACCATCGCCTTCAGGCTCTGGGTGCCAAGATCGAGGCCGAGGAACGGCATCCGCGTGCGATGGTAGTACACCCGTGAACTACTTCGGCCATGCAGCCGTCGCGAGCTGGCGAGAGGGACGAGGCGGCCTCCCGCTCGGCGCCATGCTGCCGGACTTCTCGACGATGTGCCGGGCCCGGATCGCGGGAAGCGACGACGACGAGGTCGCCGCGGGCATCGCCCTCCATCACGAGACCGACGCCGCGTTCCACCAGGCCCCCGTCGTCACCGGCCTGATGCGCGAGCTCGATGCCCGGCTCGAGCGCGGCGGCTGCGCACGTGGCCCGCGCCGCGCCGTCGCGCACATCGGCGTCGAGCTCCTGCTCGATGGCGTGCTCGTCGACAACGACGAGTACCGCGACGCCTACGTCCTCGGCCTCGAGTACGACGCCCCGCTGAGCTGGCGCAACGAGGGCGACGATGCACGGTACACCACGCTGCTCGAGCGGCTCCGCCACCACTGCGTCCCGGATGACCTCAAGAAGCCCGAGTCGATCGTCTACCGCCTGTCCCGGATGCTGGCGCACCGGCCGCTGCTCGCACCGTCCTCCAACGACCTCGCCGTCATCACCGTTGCGCTGATCGAGCACAAGCCGCGCGTGCAGATCGCCGCCGAGACCGTGCTGCGCTACCTGCGAGTGGCGTTGGGGACGGTTTCAACTTGAGCAACTTGCGATCTCGAACTGCGCGGAACTCTTAGAACCGCTCGGGCGAACGGGGAGGCTCAGGGAACGCGCGACCCGGGCACCGTCGTGTGGTCACGGTGGTCGCCTCCAGCTGGGCCAGCGTCCAGATCACGGGCGCACCTTGCCCGGCTCCCGGATCGCGGACCGTCGCTTGTCCGGTTCTCGGACAAGCTGGCCTCTCTGGAGCTCGTCGGCGAGAGCAGGATCTCGAGAGATCAGGGACTTGGCGATCGCAAGTTGCTCAAGTTGAAACCGTCCCCACCCTGTATGCGTGATGCGGGGTACTGCGGAAGTCCGGCGGCGTGGTGCTCCGCGTCTGGTCCGTGAGGTGGCCGCGGAGCGGCTGCCAGTCGAGGCTGAAGCGCTTCTTGTTGGTCGAGAACCAGACCGCGCCGGTGCCAGACCACACGGAGAGGACGTCGTCCAGCAGCGCGGCGTGATCGCGCTGGACGTCCCAGACGTAGTCCATGCGCTTGGAGTTCGAGAAGGTCGGCGGATCGCAGATGATGACGTCCCAGGTCCGGCCGGCGTTGCGCGCGGCGACGAGGAACTCGCGGACGTCGGCGTGGATGATCTCGCCCGTCAGGTTGTTGAGGGCGAGGTTCTCGCGGGCCCAGTCGAGGTAGGTGTTCGAGAGGTCGACGGTGGTGGTCTGCTTGCCCGCCGCCGCGCCGTAGACGGAGAACGAACCGGTGTAGGCGAACAGGTTGAGCAGGGTCGCGCCGGGCTCGGCCGCGACCTTCGCGCGCGTGATCCGGTGATCGAGGAACAGCCCGGTGTCGACGTAGCCGGAGAGGTTGACGCGAAAGGCGTGTCCGCCCTCGTGGACGGTGCGGAGGTCGCCCGCGTCGTCGAGACGCTCGTACTGATGGCCCTCGCGATGGGTCAGCCGCTCGCGCTGCTTGACGAACGCCTCGGTGGCGCCGAGGGCCTCTGCCGCCGCGTCGCGGAGATCGTGCAGCCATTGATCGCCGCCGCCGCGCTCACCGTTCGCGTCGGTGTGGCGGTAGTCGTTGATCACGAGCGCGCCGTCGTACGTATCGAGCGTGACCGGCAGCTCGGGGATGTCTCGATCGTAGACGCGCCAGCACGTGACGCCCTCGCGCTTGGCCCACTTGCCGAGGTGCCGGGCGGACTTCTTCACCCGGTTCGCGAACATCTCGAACTTCGACACGGCGGCTACAGCCCGGCCCCGGACACGCCGCGCTGACTCCTCACCTTGTACTCGAGCGTGATCGCACGGCGCCCGAGTGCCGGCAGCTCGACGGCCCACGTCACGAGCCCGCGCTCGTCGAGCGCACGTGCCGTGACCTGCGTGATCTCCTCGCCACCGGGCTGATCATCTGCGCCGAGCAGGTACGCATCCGGTGACGCGATGTGGACCTCGACCTGCTCGACCTCCGAGATCGGGATCCGCTCGGTGACCTCGAGCTCGCGCTTCTCGGTGCCGAGGTTCGAGAGCCGCACCGCGACCCGCACGGTCTGCACGTTCCATCCACCGAGCAGCCCGGCCTCGTCGCGCTCGCGGGTCTCCGTGCGGTGCACGCGAAGCTCGGCCTCGGGGCCGAACCCCAGGTAGAACTTCTCGCCCGCGGCGACGAAGCCGACCTCCGCACGTCCGACGTACCCCGACGCCATGATCAGATCGACCGGCCCCGCGAGCAGCGGCACCTGGCCTGCGTTCACGATCCGCGCGCGGATGTGGACCCACGGCGACTTGAGCGGCGCCGCGACGAGCGACAGCTGCGTGGGCGCCGTGAAGCCCCCGACCGGGACCCGGTGCGGCAGGCCATCCGCCTTGATCGAGGTCCGGGCCGCGGACAGCGTGACGCCGAGGCCGCCGTCGTCGATCCCCGGCACCTGCATCCCACCACCCAGGCCGGTGGTCTGGTGCTCGTGGTCTCGCACCTCCACCACGACGCTGTCGGGCCGCTTGCGCGCGCGCACCTCGTCGTCGAACAGCTCGGGTGGCTCGACGCCGAGCGACGGCCGCTCGAGCGAGCACGTCAGCTCGACGTCCGTCCAGTCCTCGCCCGTCGCCTGCCACACACACGCCGTGGTGGTCCAGTCGATCCGCCCGGCCGCGCGCGCCAGCACCGCGCGATGATACGGACGCCACGCCGCGCCGGGCACCACGTAGCCGAGGGTCAGCGTGACATCGCTCGCGCTCTCCACGATCACGTCGACGATCAGCCGCGCGGCCTCCTCCCCTGCCTCGGACTCGGCGCTCTTCTGCCGCGCCTCGAGCCTCGCCAGCATCGCCGCGACGGCTTGCCCCTCGAGCTCCGCATCGACCTGGCGCACGCGCGCATCGCGCTCCGCGGCATCGAGCTCCGCGAGCTGCGCGGCCGCACCCGGCGCCATGGTGCCGCGGCTCGCGTTGATCGCGAGATCGCGATGCGCCGCCTCGATCACCTGGCGCAGTCCGGTGCTCTCCGCTGCGCCTGCCGCCGCGATCGCCGCGGCGCGATCACGCCGGTCCTCGAGTGCCTGCCGCTCCGCCTTGAGCGCCGCCACCGGTGACGTGGTCCCGCCCTGTGGATCGCGCCACGGCGCGAGGTACCGCTCGCAGCGAACGTCGAGCACGCGTGCGCCAGTGGCGACCGCCGTCAACGTCTTGTCCGCGAGCACGGGCGCCACGCCCTCGATCACCAGGCGATGCTGGCCCGCCGAGAGGCTCGTGGCCCCGCGTCGCGTGATCGACGCACGATCCTCGAGCACGGTCACCGCGACCACGGGCGCCGCGAACGTCACGACTCCCTCCGGTTGCCGCCGATCAGCTCGAGCTTGCCGGCGATCTTCACCTCGTACGCCGCGCGAAGCGCACGCTTGGCCGCCGCCGGGACCGCGAGCTTCCAGCGATAGCCGCCCCGCAGCCGGAGATCGCGCGGAGCACCGGGATCCGGAGTCCACCGCTCCCAGCCCGGCTCGACCTTCCCGATCACGACCTCGACGTCGTCATCGCCCTCGCGCGTGACGGGGATCCGCTCGCGGACCTCCAGCTCGATCGGTCGCGCAGACAGGTTCTCGACCTCGACGGTGATCGCGTGATGGAGCCGCAGTGCGCCCCGCAGCATCCCGGCGGTCTCCTCGCGGAACTCGGTGTTGCGCGCGATCTTGACCCGGGCATCCACCCCGAGGCCGACCTCGACGGGTGCACCCGGCGGCGTGTAGTCGACCGTACTCGTGACGAGGAACCGGCCGCGATCGTAGACGTCGATCGGCCCGGGCAGCAGCGGCCCGGGGAACGGATTGACCAGCTCCGCCACGCGGAACACGTCGGCCTGCTCTCGCGGGACGGCCACGTGGCGCAGCTTCGCCACCCCGGGACGCTCGGTCACCGGGATCGCATGCCACGCGCCATCGCCGCGCACGTCGACCGCACCATCGGTGGCGTACGCGTAGTCGTACGTGTGCGCCCACTCCGTCTGGAACCCCGAGGGCAGCGCGAGCGCGGACATCCGGGCCTGGATCATCGAGAGCTCGCTCGCGATCGCGCTCGCGTGGCGATCCTGCGGCGCCGGCGCCAGTACCCCACGCGCCGGCGACGATGGTGGCGCCATCACGAGGTTGCCGTAGTCGAGCCGCGGCGTGCCTGCCCCCGGCCCGGCCGGGGAGGTCTCGACGTCGGCCTCGCTTCGCGTGCTCGCCTGCCTCCGCCGCGCTTGATCCTGGCCGAACGCGGTCCCGCCGCCGCCCCGCGCCAGCTTCGACGCGGCCTGCGGCGCCGCCGACGCGAGGTCCTGGATCGCGAACCCGGCGGTCGGCGTGTTGAACGCCTCCTTGCCTCGCGACGACTCCTCGTCCCAGACCTCCGCGGCGAATGCATCGGGCACGCTCGCGCGCATCGGGCTCGGCATGTGCGGCGCCGGTGGAGGCCCGCCCGGCCGTGCACCTTCATACGTCGAGTCTTCGAACTGGCTCGCCCCACCGAACCGACGCGCGTCACCGGGGACCGCGCGCCGCGGACGGAGCTCGCGCTCGTAATCGGCGTACAGCGCATCCGCACCGACGGGCGGCGCGCGGAAGCCGGGCTTCGCGGGCTCCTGCTGGCGCCGGCCGATCTTCTGCGCCACCAGCTCCGGCAGCAGCGAGAATCGCTCCGGCTCGGCGGTGGACAGGTGCAGCGGGACCTGCGTCCAGTCCTCCCCGGCCTCCTGGGCCACCACGGCACGGAGCTCGAACCGCACGCGCTCGCCCTCGATCCGCGCCACGTAGCTCGGCGCCCAGCGCGCCGCGGCGACCTGGTACTCGATGTGGATCGCGATCTCGCTCGCGGCCGTCGCCACCAGCTCGAGCTCCACGTACTTGCGGAGCTCGTGGAGCCTCGCTGGCCGCGCCGAGCCCGTGCGCCGATCTCGATCGACGGCGGCCTCGAACGCTCGCCGCGCCTCCTCGGCCTCTCGGCGCGCGACGGCGAGCTCTGTGCGCAACCTCAGCTCGCGCTCCGCGTGGACCGCGATCAGCGCCCGCCTCGCCGCGAGCACGGCCCCGAACGCCGCCGGCGGCTCCTCGCTCGGGTCGGCCTCGATCACGCTCGCCGCACCGATCGCCTCGAGGGCCGCGTTGACGCGCTCGACCGCCGCATCGGCGTGGGCCTGCTGGCGCCGTGCCGTGATGACCTCGGGCGGCTCCTCGGCAGCCGCCTGCTCCGCGGTCGGGGCATCGACGCCCACCCGCACCCCGGTGGCCACCGCCGGGCCACCGACCTCGACCCGCACGGTGTCGTCGATCACCGAGACCGGCAGGCCGACGATCCGCACACGAGCTGGCAACGGCGCCGGGATCGTCGTGACCCTGCGCACGCGGGCCCCGCTCGCATACACGGTCACCCGCTCGATCGGCGCCTCGACCGAAACCACCATCATCGAGGGGAGGGTCGACTCGGGGCTAACGCCTGTCAAGGCATTGCCCGAGCCGCCGAGGTTGTACTAGTGTTCTGGGGCTCACCCGGCCGTCAACGGAGAAGGAATCGATATGCTTCGCAAGCTTTCATTGGGTCTGTTTATCGTCTTGGCCGCGTGCGGCAGCGCACGCGTCATCCAGCGCAACCAGAATGGTGGCGTCATCGAGCTCAGCGGCGATCGCGGCAAGGCGATGGAGGATGCCAACTCGCAGATGGCGTCCCACTGCGGCCCGAACAACTACTCGATCATCCAGGAAGGCGAGGAGGCCGTTGGCACCGACACCTTCACGCGCGAGGACACCTCGCAGGACTCCGCGACCTCGCGCAACGGTCGCCGCTCGAGCACGGACTCCACCACCACGGGTCAGCAGAGCACCCGTACCGCCACCGCGTGGCGCGTTCACTACCAGTGCAACGGCGCCGGTGGCCCGCCCGCTGGCGGCCCGGGTGGCCCGCCGCCTGGCCCGCCCGCTGGCGGACCGCCCCCGGGATACTGATCGCCTGACGCGATCCTGAACCGAAGCGACGAGGATCGGAAGATCCCTCGTCGCTTCGCAGTTTTCGGCAGGTAGCTCGATGGAGCTCGTGGCGAGACTCAGGCGAGCAGCTTCGAGTCGTCGAGCGAGACGTCGCTGATCTGATCGACCCCGTTCAGCATGAACCGCCGCGCCGCCGCCGCCGTGCGGGGACCGTGGCCGTGGTCGAGGCACCACTGCGCGTGATTCGTCAGCAGCGCGAGCTCGAGGCTCCGGCCGAGGGTCATCGCGAACCGGCGCGCCCCCGCCTCGAGCCGATCGGGCTGCGCCATCGCCTCGGTCACCCACGCGATCGCGTGCTTCACGGCGGCGCGCGCGGCCTCGCCTGGCTTCGCCAGCCCGGGATCCTTCACCGATGCGAGGTTCGCCTCGATCTCGGTGGTGATCGCCTCGAGCGCGCCGCCCTTGGCGAGCGCACGCAAGGTGTCGAGCGAGAGCACGTTGGTGGTGCCCTCCCAGATCGGCAGCACCTGGGCATCGGCGAGCACCCGCGGCAGCCCGGTGTCCTCGACGTAGCCCGCACCGCCGCACGCCTCGATCGCCTCCGACGCCACCGCGACGGCCTGCTTGCCGGTGGTCAGCTTCGCGATCGGCACGAGCGATCGGGCGAGCCGCTCCTCCGCCTCGGTGCCCCCGTGCTCGAGCGCGCCGAGCAGCGCCACGCTGCGGAACGCGAGGCAGAACGCGCCCGCGTACTCCGCCTCGATCCCGGCGAGCGTATCGACGTGGAGCGCCTTGTCGACGAGCAGCGCCCCGAACACCTTCCGCCGCCGCGCGAAATCCCCCGCGAGTGCGAGCGCGCGCCGCATGCCGCTGACGGCGCACACCGCGTTCCACGTGCGCGTGACGCTCAGCATCGGCGTGATCGCGCGGACGCCTTCGGAGGCGGCACCGACGAGGATCGCCGGCGTGCCGTCGAGCGTGAGCTCCGCGGTGGGGACCTTGCGCGTGCCGAGCTTGTCCTTCAGCCGGTTGACCGTGATGTTGCGAAGCCGCCCGCTCGCATCGCGCAGCTCGACGAGGAACAGCGCGAGGCCGCGGCTGCCATCCGGGTTGCCCTCGGGGCGCGCCAGGGTCAGCGCCATCTGCGCCGTGGTCGCCGAGGTGAACCACTTGGTGCCGTACAGCCGCCACTCGTCCCCCTCCTTGCGGGCGACGGTCTCGCTCTGCGAAACATCCGAGCCGCCGGTGCGCTCGGTCATCCACTGGCCGCTCGTCCACATCGTCTGCGGATCGCGCGTGGTGAGGAGCGGGACGTACTTGTCGATCAGCGGCTGGTTGCCGCTACCGAGCAGCGTGCGCGCCGCGCCATCGGTCATCGCGAGCGGGCACGAGTACACGTCGAGCGACGGGTTCAGCACGTGGACAATGGCGAACTGGTGCGTGCGTGCCTTCGCGCCGAGCCGGCCCTCGTAGCCCGCGGCGACCATGCCGTGCCGGGCGGCGAGGCCCTCGGCCTCCTTCCACAGCGGCGAGACCTCGATCTTGTCGATCCGGTTCCCCCACGCGTCCCACTGCGTGAGCACCGGCTCGTTCAGCCGGTCCGCGAGCTGCTTGCCGTAGTACTCGACGGCGACGTCGCCGAGCGCGCGGAGCTCCGCGGCGATCTCGTCTCCGCCGACGTGCCGAGCGACCCACGACGGGAGCATCGGATCGTCATCGAACTGGTTGCCGAGGCGAGGAGGTTCCTGGAAGAACGCCATGGCGGGAACGTACCGCGGTAACCTCGTCCCGTGAACCTGCTACTCGTCGAGCCGGGGGAGGTCGCCAGCGACGGGACGATCCTGCTCGGGGATCGCCGCGCCGAGCACCTCCGGAAGTTCATCGGCGTCACGGTGGGCTCCACGGTCAAGACTGGCGTGGTCGCCGGCGGCCTCGGCACCGCGGTCGTCCTCTCGGACGATGGCACCACGATCTCCCTCCACCTCGACCTCACCGCGCCGCCCTCGGTCCCCCTGCCCGTCTCGCTCGTGCTCGCCGTCCCGCGCCCCAAGGTGCTGACCCGCGTGATCGAGACCGCGGCCGCGTTCGGCGTCACGCGGATCGATCTGACCAACTCGTGGCGCGTGGAGAAGGCGTACCTGTCGTCGCCGCGGCTCTCCCCCACCGCGCTCGAGTACGCGGTCCGGTTCGGCGCGGAACAAGGCGCCACCACGCACGTCCCACCCGTCGAGCTTCACGAGCGGCTGATGGGCCTGCTCGATGCGCGCTGGCCCCTGCCGACCGCGGCACCGGCGACCAAGCTGATCGCGCACCCCGACGCACCGCCGATCGAGGCCGCGGCGCTGACCTGGCCGCTGGTGCTCGCCCTCGGCCCCGAGGGCGGCTGGATCCAGCGCGAGCTCGATACGTTCGTCGAGCGCGGCTTCACGCCGGTCTCGATCGGTGCGCCGATCTTGCGCGTCGAGGCAGCGCTCGCGGCCGTGCTCGGGCAGCTGCTGGTGCTGCAGCGTCTCCGGGGCTGAGCCCGCGCCGCAGCGACGGGCCGCTCCGGGTTTTGCGAACGTGGTAGAAACGTACGAGGTGCCGCTCGATCTCAAGCAGGAGCTCGAAGGGCTGGTCGCGGCGCTCGCCGCCGGCTCGGTTCCCTTCGCGATCTGCGGAGGTATCGCGGTGACGATTCATGGCGCGCCACGCCTGACGGACGACCTGGATCTCCTCGTTCTAGCAGCGGATGTCCCGGCTGCGAAGCGGGTTGCGGCAACGGTCGGGTTTGATGTGCCTGCCGCACCGATGATCTTCGGTCGCGGCACTCCGACCGAGCGCACCGTTCATCGCGTCTCGAAGCTCGACGATGGCGAGTTGCTGACACTCGATCTGATCGTCGCAACCGGACATCTCGACGAAGTCTGGCGAGACCGGATTCTGGTCGAGTGGGAAGGCCGCAAGGTTCCTGTCGTTTCTCGCAGCGGGCTCCTGACCATGAAGCGCATCGCCGGTCGCCCCAAGGATCTGCTCGACATCGCCGCCCTCGACGCAGGGGATTCCGATGAGCGGTGACACGGTTGACATGTCGCCAGCCGCGATCTCTCGCCGACTTCATATCCTGGCCAGCCTCTATCGCCTCGCCAGGTCGCTCAAGAAGGCGCGGATCCTCGGGCCCGTCGAGCCGACCGAGTAGTCCGCCACCGGCCGACGTGGCTGTCGCTCTAAATCTGCGGAAGGCTGCCAGCCCAGCCAGAGGCACGGATCTCGATCTCGTGCACGGGCACCGTCCGCAGCAGGTCCTCGAGGCTGCCTCCCGTGACACCGAACAGCCTCCAGCTTCGGAACTGCCGGGGCTGGAGCGAGAGCGCCGGATCCCAGCCCGGCACACTGGCGAGATCCGGAATTCCGATCGATGAAGACTCAGCGAAGACCGCAGGCGAAACGTGCACCGGGCCCATCGCCTGCTTCAGCGCCACGCGATGTTGATCGAGATCCTTCTCGAGGTGCTGCGCGGACGCGAGCCGCAGATCCACGACGTGATCGCGCATCTGCTCGCACTGCTCCGCGCGCGCCTTGCTCTCGTCCTCGTCGCCGCCACCGCAGCCGACGAGCACGCAGATCACTAGCGCACTGTGCGTGATCATCTCGGCTCCCCAGCCAATGCTGGCTCGACGAGGAACTGGCTCAGCGCGAGGCGCGAGGCGCGAGGCGCGAGGCGCGAGGCGCGTACGCGAGGCGCGAGGCGCGAGGCGCGAGGCGCGAGGCGCGGCCTTCAGAGAATATTTCCCGCCGCCCATCCACGACCAACTAAACGAACCGCACGAACCATTCCAAGCGCTCTGCGATCGCAACGTGAACAACTTTGTTCGCGTGCCAACGGGGGTGCATCATTTCGCGGCACCACAATGTCCGACATCATCGACGCAGGTCGCGACCTCAACTCTTGCGGATCTTCACGAGGTACGTCTCGGTCGGCCCGAGCCCCTTGAGCTCGATCAGCCCGCGATCCTCGAGCTCGAACTCGGCTTGACCCGCGAGCAGCTCGTGCGTGCGGCGCGACATCTGGATCCGCCCGGGAATCCCGTGCGACTCCATCCGGCTCGCGAGGTTCACCGTCTCGCCCCACAGGTCATAGCTCTGCTTGGTGCGGCCGATCACGCCGGCGACGACCGGACCCGTCGCGAGCCCGATCCGCAGCGACAGCGTGGGCTCGAGCTCGTGCAGCGTGGTGATCATCGCGAGCGCCATCCGGGTGGCGATCAGCGCGTGGTCCGCTCGGGCGAACGGCGCGCCCGCGACCGCCATGTACGCATCGCCCATCGTCTTGATCTTCTCGAGCCCGTAGCGCAGCGCGAGGGCATCGAAGGCCGAGAACACCTTGTCGAGCCGCTCCACGAGCTCCTCGGGGCTGAGCTGCTTCGCGAGGCCGGTGAAGCCCTTGAGATCGGCGAACAGCACGGTGACGGCCTCGAGCCCATCGGCGATCACCTTGGGGCCGTCCTTGAGCCGCGCCGCGATCGGCACCGGCAGCAGGTTCTCGAGCAGCGCCTCGCTCCGTGCGCGCTCGTGGGCGAGCAGGCCGCTCTGGACGAACCGGAACCGCCGCGCGATCTCTGCGCGGCCGCTGACCATGATCGCGCCGACCAGCGCGACGAGCACCCACAGCACGTTGACCGTGATGTCCGAGGTCGAGGTGTGGGGCGAGACCACCAGCACGATCACCATCGCGACCGAGAGCACGCTGCCGACGACGAGCACGTAGATCGTCCGCGCGAGATCCACGCCGGCGCCGATCAGGAGCGCGAGCAGGAACCCGCCGATCGTGTACCGGAACACCTCCGGCGTGGCGACCGCGGCCAGCGCGACGGTGCCTCCCAGTACCGTCGCGAGCACGATCACGCCCATGACCTGCCACCACCGGCGGTACACGCTGCGCGGCCCGAAGGCGATCGCGATCGCGGCGAGCAGCACCGGGAGCACGAGCCCGAACCGGATGATGAAGAACGGCGTGCGCTCGCCGGGGGCCGCGGCGAGATCGAGCCCGACCGAGGCCACCCACAGCAGCGTGATCGCGACCATCGCGATCCGATAGAACCGCCGCGCCTCGCGGCTGTACGCCTCCATGAACGCCAGCTCGCGCGCGGGATCCGCGAACGCGAGGGTCCACGTCTGAGCCGGCTCGGCGTGCATGGGCACGATCTAACCTATCGCGGAGCGCGCCTCCGTGCGGAGGACGAGGCACGCATCGCCGAGCTCGTGGCTCGATAGACAGTGGACCGCCGCGAGCTGGATCCCCCGCTCCAGGCGCTGTCGCGGCGCGAACGCCTGTAGCAGCTCGAAGTGGCTCTCCCCCGGCACGTGCAGCCCGCTGATGAGGCCATCGACCACCCGGGGAACGGAGGCGGCATCGAGCCGGAGCGTCGCTGTGCCCGAGCCCGCGCGCAACACGCCGTCGTCCTCGGCCGCGGCCTCGAGCGCGCGCACGACGGTGGTGCCCACGGCGATCACCCGCCCGCCCCTCGCCTTCGCGGCCGAGATCGCCGCGATCGTGTGCGGCGGCAGCTCGTAGCGCTCGGGCCACGGCAGTGCGCGATCGAGCCCCTCATCGCCCGTCGACGACAGCCCCGCGGCGTGGGTCAAGGTCGCCAGCTCGATGCCGGCGCGGCGCAGGCCGAGCAAGATCTCCCACGTCAGCGGCCGCCCCGCCGAGGGCATCTCGGCCGCCCACGGCCGCGCCGCGTACGCCGTCTGCACCGCATACAGCGGCAGCCGCTCCGCGCGGTGCGCGTACTGCACCGGCGAGCCAGCGGCATAGAGCGCCTGCCACAGCTGGTCGCTGGCGAGCGGCGCGATCAGCTCGACCTTGCGGCCCGCCACCGCGGTCACCGTCGCGGCGAACGTCCCGAGCTGGACCCGCTCGCCGACCGCCAGCTTCGGGGGCGCCGCGCGATGCTCGGTCCGCGTGCGGTGATCTCCTGCTCCGAGGAGCACCCCCGACAGCCTGCTCCCATCGATCGGGCCGGTGAGGCGCAGCTCGAACGGCGCACCGTCAGCGGTCGTTCCGGGGAGCGATGCAGGCAGCGTGGCCGCATCGTTGACGATCACGAGGTCGCCCGCGCGCAGCAGCCGTGGCAAGGCGGCGAAGGTCTCCAAGCGCGGCGGCTCCGAGGCGAGCACGATCAGCCGCACGGCGTGCCGCGAGATCTCGTCGGTGCGGAGCTGCGCGCCTCCACCACCGGCCGGCTCCATCCACGAGGCGCGCTCGCCGCGCGGCGTGGTGCGGGTGAACTTCACGACACCGCCTCCCACTGCGGCGCAGCGAGCCGGGCGCCGCTCGGTGCGCGCTCCGGGTGCTCGATCATCGCGATGATCCGGCGCGCGACCTCGGAGGGCCGCTGCAGCGACGTTGGATCCGCCTCGGGCATCGCGGCCGCGTGCATCACCGTGTCCATCTCGCCCGGATCGACGGCGAGGATGCGCACGCCGGTGCCCTCGAGCTCGGCCGCGAGGATCCGGCTCAGCTGATCCTGGGCCGCCTTCGACACGCCATACGCGCCCCACCGCGGATAGGGCTCGATCGCAGCGTCCGAGCTGAGGTGGACCACCACGCCCGCGCCACGCAGGGCCATCGCACCGGCGAGGATCTTGGTCAGCCGGAACGGTCCCACGAGGTTGGTCTCGAGGACCGCGGCGAGGTCCTCGCACTCGGTGTCGAGCAGGAGCCGCAGCGGCGTGGGGCCGAGCGTGCTCGCGTTGTGGATCGCGATCCCGATCTCGCCGACCAGGCCCTGCGCCTGCCCCGCGATCTTGTGGATCGCCTCCTTGTCGCCGACATCCCCCGTCACCGCGTGCGCGATCCCACCGCGTGCACGGATCTCGGCGACCACCTCGTGCAGCGGTCCAGCATCGCGGGCGACCAGCGCCACCCGCGCGCCCTTCGCCGCGAGCTGCTCCGCGAGCGCTCGGCCGAGGCCGCGGCTCGCACCCGTGATCAGCACCCCTTGTCCCCGGATCATCGTGTTGGCGTCCATGACTTCACCCTAGGTGCGCACCGCCAACATGTCATCATCCGTGCTATTCCCTTGGCAGGAGGTCATCCCATGAGCGGAGAGCACGATCATCTCGCCGACAACATCAAGGCGATCCGCGAGGCCCGCGGCCTGTCACAGCAGCAGATCGCGAAGGCCGCCGGCATCCCGCGCGCCACCTGGACGCACCTCGAATCCGGCGCGGCCAACCCGACGCTCGCCGTCCTGATCAAGGTCGCCAATGCGCTCCAGCTCCGCCTCGACGAGCTGCTCGCGGCGCCCCGCCCACCGGCACGCCACCTCCGCGCCGCCGAGCTCCCCGTGCGCCAGCGCGGTCAGGTCACGGTGCGCAAGCTGATCCCCGAGTCCCTCCCCGGCCTCGATCTCGAGCGCCTCGCCCTGCCGCCGGGCGCGCGGATGGCGGGCGTCCCGCACACGCCCGGCACCCGCGAGTACCTCACGGTCGAGCGCGGCACCGTCGAGCTCGCGGTCAGCGGCGAGCGCTACACGCTGGCCGAGGGGGACGTCGTGACGTTCCGCGGCGACCAGCGCCACAGCTACCACAACCCCGGCACGGCGCCCGCGATCGCCTACTCGGTGATCGCGTTCGCGCAGGTCAACTCGTAGCGGCGCGTCAGAACTTGTAGCTGGTGCCGAGCCGCAGATAGAGCTGGAAGTCGGTGTCCGCCATCGGACCCGAGAACATGTTCGTGAACAGCGCGCGCTCGCCGCCGAACGCACCCTCGAGGATGCCGTAGATGTTCCAGCGCTGATAGACCGCGATCTCGGCCGAGATCGCGAGGTTGAACCGGATCCCCGAGTCGCGATCGAAGAAGCCCATCCCCGAGTTGCCGGTGAGCTTCTCGGCGCGCTTCTGATCATCGGCGGTGAAGTTCGCCGCCGCGACGTTGTCGATCACGGCCGACTTGTAGTCCTTGCAGACCTGGATCGGATCGCTGGTCTCGAACCCGCCGTTGGAGGTGTTCGTCGAGTCGAGCGCCGGGCAGTGACGGTCGCTATAGATCTGCGCGTACGCGCGACCGGAGATCGTGACCTGCGAGAGCGCGGTCAGCGACGCCGCGAGGCCGACGTCCCAGGTCACGCCGTTGCGCGCCGAATCGTCGAGCAGCTTGGAGCCCCACCACAGCTCGGTGAACGCCGCCGCCGAGAACGGCTCCTGGTTGACGAGCATCATCCGGCCGCCGAGCCCGAGCTCGCTGCGCGCGAGCATCGTGCGCACCGCGACGTTCGCATCGAAGCCGAACTGCTTCGCGATGCGGCCGGCGCCGACCGTGATCCGGCCGTTCAGGAAGTACGGGTAGCCGACGTCGAAGTCGATCGTGGAGCGGCCGCGCGACAGCGTGCGAGCGCCGTGCGACGACAGGCCGCGCTGCTCGGACGACAGCTCGGTCTCGCTCATGCCGGCGACCGCGAGCTCGCGCGACACCGTCTGGGTCTTGCCGCCCTCGATGGTCAGCGTCTGCTCGAACGGCTGGAAGCCGGGAGATTCGATGCGGACGACGGTCTCGCCGACCTCGACCTCGATGTCGATCGGGGTCTTGGTCTCGTTGCCGTCCTTGTCCTTCGCCGGCAGACCGTTGATCAGCACGGCCGCCTTGCTCGGCGTGGACAGGATCCGGAGCCGGCCCACGGCCTTGAGATCCGCCTGCACGGTGACCGACTGGCCCGGCTCGATGCGAACCTTCTGCTCGAACTGCTTGAAGCCATCGAGGCGGACCACCACGGGGTGCTCGCCGGCCGAGAGCTTCTTCTCCTGCGGGACCTTGCCGACGCCCGCGCCATCGATGAACACCTGCGCATCGGGGACGGTGGAGACGACCTTGAGGATGCCCTGATCGCCGGGCGCCTCCGGGTTGAGATCGAACTTCACGATCTGCGAGCCGCCCGCGGCGACGGTGACCTTCTTCTCGCCGGTGGCGAAGCCGGGAGCCTTGACCTGGACGATGTGCTCGCCCGCCTTGACGTCCTTGATGTCGACCGGGACCGGGCCCATGTCGGTGCCATCGATCAGGGCGCGCGCGCCCTGCGCATCGGAGAGCACGCGGACCACACCGACGCCGCCGTTCATCAGGGCCGCGAGCTCGGCGCGGACCTTGATCTGCTGATTCGCGACCACCTGGACGGTCTGACGCCACGGCAACCCGGGCGGCTTCTTGACCTCGATGACGTGGATGCCCTCGATCACGTTGTTGATCACGGCCGGCGTGTTGTCGGGGTGCTTGTTGCCATCGATCGAGACCTCGGCGTCGGGCACGTCGGCATCGACGACGATCGTCCCGTACTTCGGCTTCGCGATTTCTTTGAGGACGGACGCGATGGTCTGGACCTGGTTCTCCTTGGCCTCGACCCACTGCTGGTACGGCTCGAAGCCGTCCTTCTTGATCTCGAGGAGGTGGCGCCCCACCGTGGTGGTGAGCACGACCGGGACCTGGCCCTGCGGCTGACCATCGAGGATCACCGTCGCGCCGAACATGTTCTTGTCCGCATCGGCGCGAACGTCGAGCTTGGGCGGCTCGGCCTTCTTGACCAGCGGGATGAACAGCTCCTGGACGGTGCGCAGCTTGCCGACCTTGAACGGCCGGGTCGCCGGGTCATAGCCCACGGCCTCGAGGATCACGGTGTACGAGCCCGCGGGGACCGAGCCGTTGTACGGCGTGGCACCCACGGCACCGCATGACTTGTCCCCCAGGTAGACCGTCGCCCCTTGCGGTGCGGAATCGATCTTCACCTTGTACTTGGTGCCGGTGGTCTTGGGGCAGGCGCTCTGCGCGCGAGCGGGCGTGGCGAGCCCGGCGAGCACGCAGAGGATCGCCAGAGGAAGAGCCCAGAAGGTACGAACAAGTCTCATCGTGTTCCCTCGGTAAACGGACGAGCAGAGGGTACCAGGACTCGCACGCGCACGTCGCCATGCGTGCGGAATTTCACAGCAGATGGCAGCGCTACAGGGCGCCGGCCGCGAGCGATCCGATCAGCGCGAGCCCCGCGAGGATGCGGTAGATCGCGAAGCCCACCAGATCGTGTGACCCGAGCCACTTGATGAGCCACGCGACCGCGACGTACCCGGAGACCGCCGCGACGCTGGTGCCCACCGCGATCGCCGGGATCGCATCCCGCCCGAGCACCTTGAGCGCATCCTTGAGCTCGAACAGCCCGGCGCCCGCGATCGCGGGGATCGACAGCAAGAACGAGAACCGCGCCGAGTCCGAGCGCGACAGGCCGATCAGGAGCGCCATGCAGATCGTGGCGCCCGAGCGAGACACGCCGGGGATCAACGCGAGCGACTGGGCGAGCCCGACCAGCAGCGCGTCCTGAAACGTGATGCCGTTGAACGGCTTGGTGGCATCACGCCCCGAGGCATATCGATCGATCAACCACATCGCGATCCCGACGACGATCAGCGCGCCGCCGATCACGTACAGCGAGCGAAGATCACCCTCGATGTGCTTCTTCAGCGCGAGCCCGAACACGACGATCGGCACCGTGCCCGCGGCGAGGAGAAACGGCAGCCGGCCATCCGCGCTCGAAGGCTCGCGGAACATCGCGCCCGTGATGTGCACCAGGTCCTTCGCGAAGTACGCGAGCACGGCGAGCAGGGTCCCGAGCTGGATCACCGCCGTGTACGCGGGCCCCGGATCCGGCTGGCGGAACAACGCCGGCATGATCGCCAGGTGTGCCGACGACGACACCGGGATGAACTCTGTCAGGCCCTGGACAAGTCCGAGCAAGGCGGCAAACCACAGCGCCATGCGGACACGCTAACATCGATGCACCGTGAGAAAGGTCGCCTGGCTGGTGTTCGCTGCATGTTCGAGCGGACCTGGCACGCCCACGCATCCGACGAAGCCGCCGGTGGGGAGCCCTCACGACGCGGGCGCCACCGCCGCGGCCCAGAGCGCTCCCTCCGAGAAGGAGTGTGAGCTGCTCGTCACGCACGTCGTGGATCTCACGCTCCGCGAGCACCCGCCCGAGCCCGCGCCGAGCGAGGCCGAAGCGCAGGCGATCGCTCAGCCGCTGCGATCGTTCGTGGCGGAGTGCACCGCGCTGTCACGCGAGGCGTATCGCTGCGGCATGGAGGCGACGTCGCTGGTGACCGTGACCGCGTGTCACGCCACGCCGAGCAGCTCGACCTCGAACAGCAGCGTCGCGCCGCCCGGGATCACGCCGCCCGCGCCGCGATCGCCGTAGCCGAGGCTGGGCGGGATCAAGAGGGTGCGCTTGCCGCCGACCTTCATCGACGCCACGCCCTCGTCCCAGCCCTTGATCACGCGGCCGAGGCCGAGCGGGAACTCGAACGGGCGGCCACGATCGACGGAGCTGTCGAACTTGGCGCCCTTGGCGCCACCGACCCACAACCAGCCGGTGTAGTGCATCACGCAGGTCTGGCCCTTGGCGGGGCTCGCTCCGGTTCCTGCGACGGTGTCCTGGTATGAAAGGCCGCTCGGGGTCTCGGTCATAGGTCGCAAATCCTAGACAAAGCCGCCGCGCGCTGCACGACGCGTGGCGTGGTTTCGGTCGCTTTCGGTGGCGCCCGTGGCGTTGTACCCTTTCGGCGGCGCCACGTCGGGGCTCGCTCGGCGGCGCCTTCCGGAGTCATATGCCTCGTCACTGGCTTACATCGATCCTGCTGCTGCTCGCCCTCGGGTGGGCGCGGCCCGCAGAGGCTGCGCTCTCCATCAACCCGGCTGGGGGCATCAACTTCGGCAGCGTGCTCGTCGGATCGACGACCGCACCGGTCGCGCGCACGATCGTCGTCGACGCGGGGACCGACGAGCTGACGTCACTCGAGCTGGTGGGCGCCGACTGCTCGCGGTTCACGATCGTCGTCATGGAGGCGCTGCCCTACATGGTGAACACCGGGAACCCGGCGCACATCTCGTTCGCGTTCTCTCCGCTCGCCCGCACCACGGTGTCGTGCACCGTCAACTTCAAGTCGATGGAGACGACCAACGGCTCGGTCACGCTGATCGGCACCGGCGCCGCGCCCGTGATCTCGACCACGCCGCTGGCCGCGATGACGTTCCCGAGCCTCCGGGTCGCCAATGCGGCCGTGCTGTCGTCCACCCAGACCCTCCGGATCAGCAACGGCGGTGACCCGGGCCAGAACCTGGTCGTCAACACCCTGACGCTGGGCGGAGCCGCCCCCGGTGACTATGCGGTGACCCCGCCCTCGGCCCTGCCGTTGACGATCCCGCAGGGCTCGTTCGCCGACGTGCTCGTCACGTTCGATCCCACGATGTCGGGGTCTCGCCTGGCGAGCCTCACGATCGGCAGCAACGATCCGGCGATGCCGTCGCGGGTCCTGTCGCTGAGCGGCACCGGGACCAATGCCGTGATCATGGCGCAGGACGCGATGTTCGGCACGGTCGGCGGCGGCGCGATCGGCACCGCGAACATCAACGTCACCAACGGTGGTGCCGCTCCGCTCGGGACCCTCGCGATCGCCAGCGCCACGATCACGCAGACCATGGGTTGGTTCACGTTCGATGCGAACGGATCCGGCTGCTCGAACCAGACCAGCTGCAACTTCGCGGCGATGGTCGCGCCCGTGGCGGTCGGGATGCGCTGCGCACCACCCGTGGGTGCGACGGGGACCCAGAACGCCACCGTGACGTTCACCAGCGATACCGACGGCGGCGGCGACAACGTCGCGTTGCTGACCTGCACCGCCGGCAGGCCCGACATCATGGTCGCCCCGACCACGCTCGCGTTCGCCGATCAGCTCGCCGGCACGACGTCGGCCGCGATGCAGATCGTCGTCACCAACATCGGCAACAGCACGCTGACCTACAACATCGCGGCGTCTGGCGGCATCCCGGCCGCGTTCCCGTTCTCGCCGGCGTGTCCCGTGTCGGGCTGCACCCTCGGTGCGGGCCTGATGGCGATGCACAACGTCCAGTTCAACCCGGCCACCCCCGGCGCCTTCACCACCACCCTCAACGTCACCAGCAACGATCCGGATCCGGCCGACATGCTGATCCCCGTCGCCGTCAGCGGCATGGGGATCGCGCCGCAGATCTCGGTGCCGGCAACGCTCGACTTCATGACCGTCGAGGTCGGCGCGAACAGTGCGCTCGTCCTCACCGCGATGAACACCGGCGGCGCGCCGCTCGGCATCACCAGCGCGACCCTGACCTCCGGGACCTCCGACTACACGGTGACCATGGGCACCGGTGGCGTGCAGTCCGTCGCGGCCGGCGGCAGCACCTCGTGGACGATCCGCTGCAACCCCTCGGCTGCCGGTGCACGCCCCGGCAACTTCCGCATCCTGTCCGGATCGTTCACCGGAGGCACCACCGACGTCGGGCTGACCTGCACGGGCTTGCAGGGCTCGCTCGTCACTGCGCCCGTCACCTCGCTCGTCGCCCCGATCGATTTCGGCGGCGTCACCGTCGGCAACACCGACACCCGCACGTTCACGCTGCGAAACGCCGGCAACGTCACGGTGACCGGCATCGCCGCCGTCCTCGCGCCCGCAGGCGTCGGGTATGCGCTCGATCCCACCACGCCCGTGCCCTCGACGCTGATGGCGAACGAGACGGCGACGATCAACGTGAAGTTCACGCCGACGGTCGGCACCGATGGCGGCCCCGCGACGATCCTGTTCACCGGGAGCTGGGGCACCGCGCAGAGCACGATGGTCACGGTGTTCCTCAACGGTGATGGCCTCACCGCCGGCTACGACATCACGACCGTCCCCTCGACCAGCCCGCCCGCGATCGATTTCGGGCAGGTCCGCTGGGATGCGACCGCCACCGGGGTGTTCTGCATCGTCAACACCGACCAGGCGCCGCTGATCATCCAGAGCCCGATCACGATCACGCCCACCGCGCCGACGGTGGCCAGCGAGCTCACCGTCACCAGCGTCCAGCGCAACGCCACCTGCTCCACCACCGGCGCCACCGCCACCACGCTGCCGCAGACCCTGACGATGGGACAGATCCTGGTGGTCACGGTCACCGCGGATCCCGCCGATCGCACGGGCCTCCTCTCGGGAACCGCCACCGTCACGAGCAACCTGGCCACCAACCCGACCCGGACGATCAGCCTGACCGCGATGTCGACCACGGCGATGTTGACGACCACGCCCGGCCTGCTCGTCGATCTCGGATCGGTCGACCGCGATGGCCCGCCCGCGACCAGGCTGATCTCGATCGCCAATACGGGCGATGGGCCGCTCAACCTCGCCGGCTTCACCCGCAACCCGGCCACCGGGCCGTTCACGTTCACCCTCCCGGGCACCCAGACCGTCCCCGTCGGCGGCAAGGTCGACATCCTCGTCACGTACACGCCCACCGTCGAGCAGGCGCCCGGTGCGTTCGAGCAGGTCACGATCGGCCACACCATCGCGGGCGTCCTCAACGGGCCCACCTCGCAGACGATCACGATCCGCGGGCGCGGCGTGGATCGCCACATCGCGCTCGACGCCACTCCAGTGTTCCCCGACACCTTCCGGAATCCGGGCAGCGCCGCCCCGATCCGGCCGGTCACGGTGCGTAACACCGGCGAGGCCCCGCTCTCGATCTCGGCGGTGATGGTCACGAACGATCAGGTCTGGCAGCTGATCGACGGCAACCCGGTCAACATCCCGTCCCTGGGCAGCCACGAGTTCATGGTGCGGTTCTCGCCGAAGGTCGCGGGCAAGGCCCCGGTCGGGCAGCTGACGTTCATGAACAACGACAACTCCACGCCCACCCCGATGGCCGTGGTGTTGCTCGACGGCAACGGGATCGACCGCGATGTGATGATGGGCAATGCCGTGATCCCCCTCGGCATCGTGGGGATCGGCAACACGATCACGGTGGAGAACGAGCTCAACGTCACGAGCATGGATCCGGCGCACGCCTTCACGATCCGCGCGATCACCCTCGACGACGACCAGAACTTCCGCATCGAGGCTTCGCCGGTGGACGTCGCGCTGCCGGCGCGGACCACGATGACGTTCGCGGTCTCGTTCACGCCGACCGCGGAGGGCAGCTTCGAGACCAAGGCGTACCTCTACCTCGACGAGGATCCGACCCCTCAGGCCGAGGTGACGCTGTCGGGCACGGCCGTGTTCGTCGATGCCACGGGCGGAGGCGGCTGCGCGAGTGGCCGCGGCACCGGCACGGGCGCCGTGATCCTCCTCGGTGTGCTGGCGCTGCGTCGCCGGCGTCGCGCCGCGGCCGCGCTCCTCGGCCTCGTCGTCATGTTCGGGATCGGAGGCCTTCCGTCCGAGGCCCGCGCGGACACCAAGCTCGACCTCGATCTCTCGCTGTTCAACCCGACGCCGGCGACCACCGGCAACGGCTTCCAGGTGCAGCCGGCGAGCGTCGGTGACAACGGCACGTTCGTGGCCGCGGCGACGGCGTCGTATGCGACCAACCCGCTCGTCCTCAAGTTCGCCGGTAGCGAGCACATGACGATCACGCAGCGCACCACGATGGAGCTCGGCGCCGCGTACGCGTTCCTCGGTCGGTTCGAGGCCGGCGTGCGGATGCCGCTCTACAACCAGGATGGCGAGGGCGCGATGGTCGGCGTGGCGTCGCCGAGCGGCACCGCCCGGGGAGATCTCGTGCTCCACGGCAAGGCGCAGCTCGCGAAGCTCGACGGTGGCTTCGGGCAGGTGTTCGCGGGCGCGACGCTCGCGTTGACGCTGCCGACGGCGACCAGCTCGGAGTTCGCCGGCGTCGCGAAGCCCACGGGGCGTGTCCTCGGGCTCGTCACGGTGCTCCCGCGGGCGATGGCGAAGCGCCTGTCGCTGACGGCGAACCTCGGAGCGGTGATCCGCGAGAAGTCCGCGCTCTCGAACATCCAGCAGGGCAACGGCCTGGTCTGGGGGCTCGGCGGCTCGGTCCGCGTGCTCGATCGGCTGTGGACCACGGGCGAGATGTTCGGCGAGGTCGTGCCCTCGGGGCGCTCGGACAGCGCCACGTCCTCGCGCTCCACCCTCGCTCCCGCCGAGTTCCTCCTCGGGCTCAGCTACCGCCCGGATCCTCGGTTCTCGATCGGGCTCGCCGCCGGGCGCGGGCTGATCGCCGGCGTGGGAACGCCCGACGTGCGCGGCGTGTTCGCGCTGTCGTTCGTGCCCGGCACCTCCGAGCTCCCGCCGATCCATCTGCCGCCGCCGCCGAAGGTCGATGGCGACGCCGATGGGGATGGGATCCGCGACAGCGTCGATCGCTGTCCGGAGCAGGCCGAGGACAAGGACATGTTCGACGACACCGATGGGTGTCCCGACCCCGACAACGACCTCGATGGCTTCCTCGACGCGCAGGACAAGTGCCCGCTCGACCCGGAGGACAAGGACGGGTTTCAGGACGACGACGGCTGCCCCGACAAGGACAACGACAGCGACGGGATCCCCGACGCCCAGGACAAGTGCCCCGACCAGGCGGAGGACAAGGACGGGTTCCAGGACATCGACGGCTGCCCGGAGGCCGACAACGACTCCGACGGGCTGCTCGACGGCCAGGACATGTGCCCGAACGAGCCCGAGACCATCAACGGCAACACCGATGACGACGGCTGCCCCGATCGCGGCGACGCGCTCGTGGTGGTGACCCCCGCCGGCATCGAGACCATCGAGGCCGTGCAGTTCACCGGGACGAAGATCGCGAAGTCGAGCACGAACGTGCTCGGCCAGATCGCGGCCACGCTGCGGGCGCATCAGGAGATCGTGCGCGTGAAGCTCGTCGCGCACGTCCAGCCGAGCGGCGATGCCGACAAGGATCAGGAGCTGTCCGACAAGCGTGCGCAGGTGGTGCGCGACTGGCTCGTGCAGTGGGGCATCCAGCCGGCCCGACTCTCGGCGATGGGCCTCGGCGGAACCAAGCCGCTGGTGCCACGGACCACCAAGAACGCCGCGCTGATCAACGAGCGCATCGAGATGATCATCCTGGAGCGGAAGTAGCCCGGGCGAGCGCCACGCCGATCACCGCGGTGGCTCCTGCGGCGATCAGCGGCACCGCGGCCGCGGCGAGCGTGGCGCCGGTGGTCACCACATCATCGAGCAGGATGATCGTCCGCCCCGCGATCGGACGTGGATCACGCACCTCGAACGCGCCTTCGAGGTTCACCAGGCGCTGCGCGGCGGACAGCGTGCTCTGCGGTGGCGCGTCACGGATCCGCCGGAGCAGCGCGCGCGGCGGTGCGAGGTTTGCGGTCCGGCACGCATGCGTCGCGAGCAGCCACGTCTGGTCGTAGCCGCGGCGAAGCCGGCGTCGCCAGTGCAACGGGACCGGCACGACGAGAGCACCGGCCGACGACGCCGCGGCGGCGACCAGCGGTGCCCACAGCGGCGCGAGATCGCGCGCGACATGGGTCTTGTGGGCGAACTTGAGGCGGCGGATCGCGGATGCCAGCTGCCCACCGAACCGCCACGGGACGAGGATCTGTTCGAGGGGGAGCGGCACCGTCGTACACCGCGGGCACAGCCGCCCGGCCGTCGTGGGCTCGGCACACCGAGGACAGGCCGGCCCCAGCTCGACGAGCGTGCCCGCGCATGGCTCGCACAGGGTGGTGGCGAGGCTCCCGCAGGCGGCGCACTGCGGACGGAACATCCAGGTCAACCAGGTGGGCATGGGACGGGTTTCGGCCACACCGCTGCGCGGTTGCGTGCGCACAGTGCTAAAGACGGCTCCGGCGTGATCGACAAGACGTACGTCTACGAGCCCGCGTTCATCGATGATGCGGCGAACGCCGAGATCCTGAGCTGGCTCGCGACGTTGCGGCCACTCTGGGAGCAGCGCTACTCGACCTTGCGGCCGATCCCGTCGGGCAAGCAGCAGCGCCAGCTCCTTCGCCCGGTGTACTGGCTCGGCAACTGGCAGTTCGCCTGCCTCGGATACTACGAGCCGCCGCGGCGGATCTTCGATGTGGCGGTCGCGGCCGAGCCGCTCCCGAAGGTGCTCGCGAAGCTGGTGGCGATCATCGAGAAGCGCGTTCGCGCAGGGTTCCCGCCGCCCTACGTTCCGCGGCGCTGGCACCTCAACACGTGCCTGGTGAACTTCTATGGGGATCGCGAGCAGGACGGCAAGACCGTCGATGCCGCGCGGGTCGGCGAGCATCGGGACTTCGAGCCCGGGCCCGTGGCGTCGCTGTCGCTCGGCGAGCGAGCGCGGTTCCAGTTCGTGCGCCGGGGCGCGCGTGATGCCCCGCCCGTGCGCACGCAGTGGCTCGAGGATCGATCACTCCAGATCTTCGGGGGCCCAAAGTGGAAGGATGACCTCCTGCACCGCGTGCAGCGGGTGGAGGACAAGCACGATCTCGATCTGCCGCCGAGCATCGAAGGGTTCCGCACGCGCCGCGTGAACTTCACGTTCCGCTACGTGCCGGACGAGCACGTGGTCCCGTTCGCGAAGCTCCCCGAGCGCACCCGCGACGACGTGCGCGGCTACGTCGAGACGCTCGCCGCCAGCTCGACGTTCTTCAAGGCCCAGCTGGCGAGCGAGCCACGATCCCGAACAGCGTCGACGCGGTAGCAGACGCCGGTGGCGGCACGCCGAGCAGCGCCGCGACCGTGGGCGCGATCTGCAGGAACGAGGCGCGCTCGATGGTCTGCGGAGCCACGCCCGGCGCCCGCACCAGGATCGGGACCTCCTGGTTGTCGGCGTTCGGTGCATCGTGGTGCGTACCGGTCTTGTACTCGGTCACCACGAAGCCGCGGTGAGGCGCGAGGTAGAGCTCGCCCGATTCGCCCGTGACGACCGAGCGACAGATGTCACCGGCGAGCCCGGGTTCACGGCAGTGCGACGCATCCGCGGTGTCGAACACGTCGAGTGCAGGGAACGCGGCGCGGATCTCCGAGGCCGTGGTCGCGAGCGCGGCACGCTGCTCCGCCGCGGGGAGCTGGCCCCATGCCGCGGACATGTAGACCTGATTCGAGCTGACCTTCGCGACCAGCGGGCCACCCGCCGTGGCGATCTCCGACGGAACGAGCCGGCGCGCCCCGACGACGGGCGAGCGCTCGACGAGCGGGGTCGCGCCGTGATCGCTCGTCAACACGACGGCCCAGCCATCCTTGCCCAGGCGCCGATCGAGGGTGGTGAACAGCTCACCGAGAGCGGCATCGAGCCGGAGCGTGAGATCGAGGACCTCCCACGAATCCGGCCCCCAGTTGTGGCCGGCATAGTCGTGCGCCGAGAAGCTGATGGCGAGGAGATCGGGGACGTCATCGGCGCCGAGCTGGGTGGGATCGAGCGCAGCCAGCGCCGCGCCCATCACCAGCTGATCGCCAAACGGCGTGTGCAGCAGCTCCTCGGGGTCGTGCACCACGTGCGGGAACGCGGTGCCCATGCCGTGGAGGCTGCCCTCGCCCGGCGCATCGTCCACGATCCCGGTGTGCTTCGCGAGCACGTCCGGATCGAGGGGGGACCAGGTCTGACCGATGAAGTGATTCGCTGGATGCGTGCGCGCATGCTCCACGAGCCAGGCGGGTGCGGCGGTCGCATATGCCGTGCTCGTCGTCATCCCGCCCGCTCCGGAGTCGAACCAGATCGCGAGCTCCGGATGTTGCCCCGAGACCAGGCACGCCGATCGCGGCTTGAGCGCGACCGCGATCGCATGACCGCGCCCGTGGGTCGCCGTGCGCAGCGCATCCGCCACGCCAGCAACGCGAAGCACGCGCGCCGAAGCCACATCGTCCGCGGGGAGCGGCGCCTCGAGCGGGCCCACCGGGAGCACGGCCGCGGCCGGATCGAACTCGGCGGGACGTTCGCGCGCCTCGGCGCGACGCCACCACTGGTTGCCGACCACGCCGTGAACGCTCGGGGTGGTGCCGGTGGCGATCGTGGCGTGCCCGGGAGCGGTGAACGTGCTGGCGTACGGGAGCGTGGCACGCTTGACGTAGGCGCCCTCGCGCAGCAAGCGACCGAGACCACCGTGGAACAGCGCACGATCGCGCTCGAACGCCCAACTAGGGAGCTGATCGATCACGATCATCACCACGAGCTTGGGCACCGGCGGAGGAACACGCGGAGAGCGCGGAGATCCGTGACACGCGGCGAACAGCGCGAGGCTGAAAGCGAGGCGCCTCATGGGACGCCCGGTCCGGTGCTCGGCTCGCGATATGGCACGCCTCAGCGTAGCGGAAGCCGAGCATCGCTGTATGTTCCAGGCATGTCCTCGCTCTCGGATCGGATCGGACCCCTGTGTGATCTCTTGCTCGGCGCCGCGTACGCGGATGCGCAGTTCAAGGATGGGGAGCGCGATGAGGTCAAGGGGATGCTCGCCGACCTGAGCGGCGGCACGTTGCCCGCCGATATCGAGAAGCAGATCGACGCCTTCGATCCGAAGAAGTTCGATCTGCTGCGCACCGCCGGAGCGTTCGCCTCGGACAGCGATGACGATCGCCGCAAGATCCTGTTCCTCGTCGCCGCCGTGAACGACGCCGACGAAGAGGTCGATTTCTCGGAGGACGAGTACCTCCGCGATCTCGCCGGGGCGCTGTTCCTCCCCGCCGATGCGCTCGCCGGTCTCACCGTCGACGTCGAGGTCGAGGAGCTCCGCGAGACGTTCGAGAAGGTCCGCAAGGGCCCGCCGCCGCCGCCGAAAAAAAAGGCCGAGTCCGTCGACGTCGACATGGACTGATCGCAGCGCTTCGTGCCACCGGGTGGAATCGCACCACCTCACCAGGCTTCGGAGACCCGGGTCGCATCTGTGCGCGGAGGCAAGTGTGGTCCGGACCCAGGGAATCGCACCCTGCACGGCCGCTTTGTAAGAACGGTCTCACCCCTAGGTGAGCTGGCCCGGAAGACGAAGAGCTGGAGCACTCGCTCGGAGTTGCACCGAGGTGATGCGGGTTGCAGCCGCAGGCCTGACTACTCGGCCACGAGTGCGTGGTGGACCAGACGGGAGTCGCACCCGTATCGCTCCCGTGCGAGGGGAACATCCTGCTGTTGAACGACAGGCCCAGAACGACGCGCGCCCCTGACCGGGATTGAACCGGCCTACTACTGATCGACAATCAGGCGTCGTCACCAGACGACTCCAGGGGCAGACAAACTTCGTGGACCGACAGGGAATCGAACCCTGATCTCTGCGTTGCAAGCGCAGCGTCTTCCCATTCGACGATAGGCCCAGTGTTGGAAGGCGTTGGAAGGGGAGGATCGATTCGAACGATCAACCTCGAGCGTTCAGAGCGCTGTGTTCTGCCAGTTGAACTACTCCCCCAGGTAGCGAGTACGGGTGGCAGGAGTCGAACCTGCATCGTCGGAGTCAAAGTCCGCCGTCGTGCCGTTGGACGCACACCCGCTCGCGAGCCTTGATGATGTGAAACCGGGAAGACACCTGGATGCGGCGGTCGCGCGCGTTGCCGCACCCGCGACCGCCGTCATCACTCACACGATCTCCGTCCCCTCGTCCGTGTCGATCTCGCCTGTCCAGTACACGTAGTCACGCCACGCGTCCGGGACCGACTTCGTGCTCACGCGGATCTGGATCGCCGGCATCCACGTCGGACGAACCGGCGTCGAGCGGAGCACCATCTTCGCCTCTGCCGGCGTGCGGTTCGCCTTCTTGGCGTTGCACACGTAGCAGCACGACACGATGTTGTCCCACGACGTCCGACCGCCGCGCGAACGCGGGACCACGTGGTCGTACGTGAGCTGCGCGATCGAGCACTTCACACCGCAGTACTGGCAGCGGTACTCGTCACGCGCGTAGATGTTCACGCGCGAGAACTTCACCGGCTTCGCGAAGCGGCGGAACGCCTTGCGGAGACGGACGACCGCCGGCACGTTGAGGATCATCGACGTGCCGCGAATCTCCATGTCGTACTCCTCGACGACCTCGACCTTGTCGAGCGTGAGGAGCGTCATCGCGCGCTGCCACGAGATGATCTTGATGGGCTCGTAGCCCATGGTCAGCAGTAGCGTCCGAGTCGTGTCGACGTGCATCATGGCTCGTACCCTTTTCGATCTGGGCTGGTCCGGGATTTGATGTGGAGCGAGCGCCGGACCGCTTCGCTTCACCGGCCCGCACGACGCGGGCAAGCTGATGGGGTGCCGCCGAGAGGATTCGAACCTCCACTGAATGGCTTCTGAGACCACCGACTCTTCCGTTGGTCTACGGCGGCAGGACGTCAAACGCAGGCGTGCCGCCGAGAGGATTTGCACCTCCACTGGATGGCCTCTCAGACCACTGACTCTGCTGTTGGTCTACGGCGGCGTAGCGGAGGCCGGAGTCGCACCGGCGTGGCCTGGCGTATGAGACCTGGCTGAGAACTCGCACTCTCTCCGCAAAAAGCAGCAACTCGAGCTCGTTCGTGGAGGCGCTGGGACTCGCACCCAGTTGTCCGCAAGGGCGACTGCTTTACAGGCAGCCTCGGTGATCTCTACCGTCAACGCCTCCGTGTGCATGCATGGGGTGATCGACGGGACTCGCACCCGCTTCGCCGTGGTCCACATCCACGTGCCTCGACTACTTCGGCCTCGATCACAGTCCGCCCTCGAGGAATCGCACCCCGATCGCCCGGTTATCTGCCGGGCACTCTGCTGTTGAGCTAAGGGCGGAGGAACGCGCGCATCTCGTGTGGCTTCGAACCACGGGCCTTGCGGCCTTACCAGGTAACCGTCCACGGTCGGCTCGCCGAAGCGAGCGAGGTGAGTGCAGACGGATTCGAGATGCGAGCGAAGAACGTGCAGACGATCGGACTCGAACCGACAACCGCGAGAACCCCGAATCATCGGCCCGCGAGCGGGCGAACTATCGGCCGGGGAAGGTGCTCTACCCGTTGAGCTACGTCCGCATGCGTCTAGGTGACAGGAGTCGCACCTGCATTGTCTCGGTCCCGAACCGAGTGCTCCGCTCTTGAGCCACACCTAGGAAGAGTTGCCGTGTCGAAAGGCCAGAGATGATCCAGCGGCTGTCACACCACACGGCGGCCCGTCCGCTCGTGAGAGCGACCAGGCGAAACGAGAGCGCGTGAATCGGGAATCGAACCCGAATGACGGTCGGCTTCGAATGCCGACGTGGTTTCCAGACCTCCACGCACGTGGCACGCCGCCAGCGAATCGAACGCTGCATAGCCGGGGTTGGAATCCGGCACCGTCCCAGACGGCGCGACGCAAAACCGAAAGTGCCACCGAGAGGAGTTGAACCTCTGCCGACGATCTTCGCAGAATCGTGTCCCGTTCCGCGGAACGGTGGCGTGCATGAACAGGTGGCCGGAGTCGCACCGGCATCTCCGAGGTGAGATAAGCATCGAGCTACGGCCCGGACCCGGGCAAAGTGACGACCGACGCTGTGCTCGGTGTCCTGCTGTTGGACGACACCTGTTCGTCGAGATGACTGGAATCGCACCAGCGGCCTCGTGGTCCCCGACCACGCGCTCTCTTGGACCACGCGCTCTGCTGCTTGAGCTACGCCACGTAATACCTCGCGTCGCGGAAGGTACAGGAGTCGAACCCGTCCCATCAGGGCATCCGGTACTCGAGACCGGCGTCGCGCCAACCGCGACCTTACCTTCCAAAGCGAACTTGTCGTTCCGAGGAGTCGTAACGCCGCGGGAAGCGCCGAAGGCGCGTTCCCCGCCGGTCTCCAGGCCCCGTCGCGGAAGAGTACGGACTCGGAGTGCGGCCGAAGAACCCGTCCCATCAGGGCATCCGGTACTCGAGACCGGCGTCGCGCCAACCGCGACCTTACCTTCCAAAGCGAAATTGTCGTTCCGAGGAGTCGCAACGCCGCGGGAAGCGCCGAAGGCGCGTGTCATCGAACGTGTCATCGAACGTGTGATCGAGCGATTCGATCTGACTGGCCGCAGTGGAGGGAGTTGAACCCATCGTTCGTTCGCGCGGACGAACGGATCGATCGCGCGGCTAACGCGATCGATCGTCGCTTCACCGGAAGCACTGCGGTCGCAGCTGAGGGAATTGAACCCTCGCGTACGCGGTTATGGGCCGCGTCGGTGCCCAGCACGAGCTGCGCGACCACGCCAGCCCCGCCCCCGCCACCCCGCCCGGCGGTGCCCAGCACGAGCTGCGGAGCTGGCGACCACGCCAGCAGCTGCGGAGAATCGCGACGCCGCGGGAAGCGCCGAAGGCCAGAGAGGTTGGTATCCGTGGCGGGACTTGCACCCGCGTAGCCGGTTAGAGAGACCGGAGTACTTGCTGCTGTACGACACGGACAGGATCGCGCGGAAGACGGCAGAGTCGAACTGCATCCCTCACGGGACCATCCGGTTAGCAACCGGCGCTCGCGCCACCGCGAGATCATCTTCCAGCGCAGGAAAAAGCACGGACAAGGATCGGCGTCGAAGATGGCTCGTTCGCACCGGTCGCCCGGTGATCCCGAACCAGTCGCTCTTACCGCGCCCGTTTCCGGGTTGACGGCAGTGGGCACGCAATGAGCTCTGGCCGAAGCGTTGCTCGTCACTCGCGCGACGAGAGAGCCTGCTGCTTCGCTAACTCCGTCGCCGGAGGTTCGCTACCTTAGGACCGTTATAGTTACGGATAATCGACGCCTTTCGGCCCGTTGAGACGAGGACGGAAGGACACGCACACACGCGGGATCGGTTGGAATTGAACCAACCACCGTCCGATTAACAATCGGCCGCTAGCACCAGCTCAGCTTCGATCCCAAATACCGGTGGGTTGCCCCACCGGCAGCGGTCGCAGGGCCGCGCCTTCGCTCAGCTACGACAGGATCGGGTGGGACCCTGACGCGCGAGCAAAGTCGGCGATCACCGGCGGAGTCGACGTGTCGAAGCCGACAACATCGACCATACCGGCGTCGTTCGGGTCAGCAATGCTGAACCCGTTCGACGTCATTCCGACCACGACCAGCTTGGCCGGAATTCCCCGTGCATCTCGGTACGAGCGCAGCGCCTGAGACGGGTGCACGTTCCCCGCCCAGGTCTCGTTGTCGGTGTAGATACAGAACGTATCCACATCGACTCGGTTTTGCTCCGCCCAGATCATCGGCAGCGCACAGTCGGTGCCACCCATCGGGAGAGCCGCGACTGCGTTCACCACATCGTCGAGACGCTGCCGCGGTGAGATCGGCAGCGTGGTGATCCCCGACTGACCGCCACCCCACTGGCCACCGTACCCACCACTCGCAGCGGTGAAGGCGATGAACGTGTGATCGCGCTCGGTCGCCGCGGTCACGAGTGCCATCGCGGCACTCGCCACACGCGGGGTCAGGCTCGGGATGCCCGAGACGGCACCCGAACCCATCGAGCCCGAGACATCGAGCGCGAGCAACATGCGCTTGCCGGCCGGCTCGATCGCCCCGAAGCTCGCGTAGAACGCGGCGTCGAGAGCGTCGACGACCGACGCCACCGGCTCCCACGTCCCCGACCCACGCACGCCTCGCCCCGACTTGTAGGTCATGAGCGCGGACAGCACGGAGATCGGGTGGACGCGCGCCTTCGCGAGGCGCTGCGGATCGCGGAGCTGCGCGGCGACGCGCGCGGCGGCGCTCGAGCCGGCGACCAAGAGCCCCGCGCGAGTCATCGTCGCGAGGTTCCGGATCATCGCCGTCATCGGCATCGCCTCGAGCAGCGCCTCCCAGACCTCGGCTCGCGTGAGCCACTCGGTCGGCACGCACTCGCGCGGGATCCGACGCTCGCGGACGAGCGTTGCCACGGCATGGACATCACCGGCCGACTTGAGCTCGGTCATGGCCACGATCAGCTGGCACGCCGGATCCGACTCGGCACCGGCCGGCAGCTCGCCCTTCACCGCCCACGCGAACAGCCGATCGTGCGACGGCGACGCCGCGCGCGGGTGCGCGAGACGAAGCAGGTCACGGTTCGACCAGCCATCGCGGGACTGGTACTTCGCGAGCTGGAACGCGAGGTCCTCGGCCGGCTTGTCGTTGAACCACGAGCCCACCGCCTTGCGCATGCCGCGACCCCATCCCCCGAAGCCCTGCGCGTACTCCGCGAAGTGCATCAGGTGGGTGCCGGTGCGGCAGACCTTGGGCAGCGCGGCATACGCCGCACGACGCGTGGCCTCGTCGCCGAGCTTGGCGGCCATCGCGAGGGAAAAGATCGCCGGATCGTTCTTGGGCGCACGTCCCGAGTGAGAGATATCAACGATCCGAGCGAGGGTACGAAGTCCGTCGGCAGCGAGACACCGCTGGACGGTGGAGGCATTCTCGATGGTCAGCTCGCGCTCTCCGACGTAGTAGGTGCCGCCCTCACTCCCGAGCACCAGGAAGCGATCGAGGCGCGCCCAGTCATCGAGCTGCCAGCCATAGCCGCCGGCCGAGTTGGGGACCTGGCTGGTTCCGGGGATCGGCTGATCCTGCGAGGTGGCCTTGGTCGAGAAGAACTTGGTGAACTTGAACATGAGCTTTCCTCCGGCCCAGGGACCTGGGCGGCATTGGTGAGAGCGACCGCCGGGTGGCGATCAGCCGCGAGTCAACGCGGCTCGTCGCCGGGTGGCGACGGAAGTGTTGGGAACGTGCATGTCATCGCGAGTGCCTCCCGTCGGAATCGAACCGACGACCGGCTGTTTACGAAACAGCTGCTGCTGCCTGCTGAGCTAGAGAGGCGAAGAATCGTGCGGACCACCGGAGTCGAACCGGCCTGGGCGGGGTGGAAGCCCGTTGCCTAACCGATCGGCCAAGCCCGCAAGAGAAGGAAAGGTGCGTCGCTCTCGTCGTGTTCCCGGGGAACCTGAGACGAACAGCCCGGCCCGAGCCGCTGGGGCTCGGACGCAAAGTGAAGTCGACGCAGTTAGAGCAGGTGGGGGGAATTGAACCCTCCGACTCCGGTGTGGCGCACCGGTGTGTCACCACAACACTTCACCTGCTTGGCGGTCTCGTTCGAGACCTTTGGTTCGAACCAACGTCGGCGCCATCGGCGCGTTCGCTGATCCTTCGTGGGTTGAGTGGGAATCGAACCCACCTCGCGCGGTTTAAGAAACCGGTGCATCACCTTGTTGCTACCAACCCGAACACTCCTGGCAGTGCGCGCGCCTCGTGGGGGAAGGGGCCGGTTGTCTAGCCGGCACGAGGCGCGCGCACGCAGTCCCACCCTCTGGAATCGAACCAGAACCTCTCGGGCTTCAGCCGAGCGCGCAGACCAACTACGCAAGAGCGGGAAGTTTGCGCTGCGCGATCACGTTGACCGCGCAGCGCTGGTTTCATGGTGCCCTTGCCAGGGCACCGCATCATCAAAGCTCTTCGATTGTCAGAGATGTCCCGTCGTGCGCAGCGCGCACCTCGGGCCTCGATGCATCCGCGGCGATCGCGGGCGCACCTGTCGCGATTCGACATCTGAACTACGTAGTTCAGATCACGAGTCGCAAAGTCAGATTGTGTGTTGGCGTCGGATGCCGGACCCGGAACGCCGAACCAGAAGGACGAAGCCGAAAACGATGAGGGCCGCTTGGGGGAGGTCTTCCCCTGGGCGGCCCTGACGGACTAGTCGCAGTTCATACTGAGACTAGCGGTGGGGGCCCCCAGCGCGAATACCCTGATCCTCGCTTCCCACGCCGTAGGCGGAGGTAAGCAAGCAACCCGACGTAAAGGCTCGCCGCCAAGATGGCGAAGTCCTTTCCGGCAGTTTGGGGCTATTTGGGTGGAGTTGACGCACGGAGGGTTCCTGGTAGGTCGACCGCTCGAGAACGAGCCGCCGATGGTTGATACGGATAACAGCGCTACTTCGATCTGTCAAAGCCTTTTACGAAGAGATTATTTGTTCGAGATCGTGAGTACGAAGTTCCCGAGCAGTTTCGCGGTGTCGATGCAGCGATCCGTCAGAACGGAACTTTCGCCAGCGAAACCAGCGTGACCGGCTCGGTCAGCGCCAGCTCGATCCGGGTGCGACGACCGAGCAGCTCGCCGCCCGCCTCGATCGCGGCCTCGCGATCGAGCTCGATCGCCACGCGATCACAGAGGAAGTCGGTCACGTGATCCGAGAAGTAGTCGCCGCGGAAGGCCGCAGGCGTATTGCGGAGGATCTCGAACAGGCCGGCATCGCCACAGCGCAGATGGAAGCGCCCGGACTGGGCGCCTGCGAACGCGAACATCTTGAGTCCAAAGCCGAAGTACGGAATCGTGGCGCCGGCGACCAGCGTGCACGCGCCCGACCACAGCGGCTGTCCAGCAGGGATCGTCGCGCCGGTCGCACCGCCACGCTTCATGACGATCGCGGGCGCGCCCAGGTTCGTGACCACCGCGTTGGGCCTGGTGGCGGTGGCGAACCTCGGCACCGAGCGAAGCGCGACCGAGAGTGCATAGCGCGCACCGCCGCCGACCAGCCGGCGCACGCCCGGCACGCGATCGACCACGCGCCCGACTGCCTCCTGATCCTCGAGCAGCTGCGCATCGAGCCCCACACCCACGAACGGCGCTCGCACACCGAGCACATCGAGCATCGGGACCTTGCGCCACGTGCCGCGACCCGCTGCCAGCGCCACCAGATCCGCTTCGGGCTCGTCGCTCGCTCCGAGCGTGTCCGCGATCGCGTTCCCCGAGCCAAGCCGCAGCACGCCGATCGCGGGCTCGGGGCGCCCCGTCCCGCGGCAGGCCTCCGCGATCAGCGTCAGTCCCATCACCACGGTGCCATCGCCTCCGCCGAGGATCACCAGATCCACACCGCGTGCGATCTCGGCCCGGATCGTGGCGCGCGCGTGCACGAGGGAATCGGTGAACCGCACCCCGCCGGGCAGGGCCCGGTCGAGCCGCTTGCGGATCCGGCCGCGCACCCCGCGCGCGTTTCCGTTGACGATCGCGACGGCTCTCACGCCGGCACGATACCGCAGCGCCGCACGCATCGCGAAAACCGGGCATTCGGGCGATGGAGTCGTATGCTCCCCGCATGGCCGCCCCTCCACCGCGTCCGCCTCGCCGGTGGCCACGGATCGTGCTGCGGGTGATCGAGGTCGGCACCCTCCTGGTGGCCCTCGGTGGCCTCGCGCTGTGGTGCTCGGTGCCCAACACCGCCCCGCTGGCGACGGAGAACCCGACCTCGACCGCGTTCATCGATCTCAGGCGCGCGCAGGCCGAGGCCGCCGGCAAGCCGTTCAAGCTGGAGTGGCAGTGGCGCCCGCTGGGCAAGATCTCGCGCTACCTGCGCGCTGCGGTGGTCTACGCCGAGGACGATCACTTCTACCGGCACGATGGCGTGGACTGGCGCGCGATCGAGAACGCGATCGATCGGAACCTCGACAAGGGCGCGCTCGCGGTCGGCGGGAGCACGATCACGCAGCAGCTCGCGAAGAACCTCTACCTGTCGCCGTCGCGTAGCTTCGTCCGCAAGCTGCGCGAGCTGCTGATCGCCTACTCGCTCGAGGATCACCTGAGCAAGCAGCGGATCCTCGAGCTGTACCTGAACGTCGTGGAGTGGGGCGACGGGGTGTTCGGCGCCGAGGCCGCCGCCCGGCACTGGTTCGGTCACTCGGCGCAGACGTTGACCCCTGCGGAGGCTGCCCGCCTCGCGACCGCCCTCCCCAACCCGTTCACGCGCTCACCGGCGGTCCATACGCCTGAGCTCGTCGCCAAGGAGGTGCGCCTGATCCGCCTGCTCCGTCTCCAGGGCTTGCTCGATGCCGCGCAGGAGCGGACCGCGCTCGACGCCGTGGGCGCGACCAACCTTCAGGTCCTGCCCACCCGCTACACCCCCGACGGCGGCGCCGACCCGGACTCGCCCGACCTCAAGAGCCCACCTGCACCCGCGACACCAACCGCCCCGGCGCCGACGCCACCCGAGGCGGATGCGGCGACACCCGCGGCCCCGAACCCATCGCCCGAATCGCCCGAATCCGGTCCACCGGTTCCTGCACCGCCGTCGTGAGTGTGAGCGCCGGTCCGGTCAGCTGACCAGCTCGCGCACGAAGGCGCGAACCGTGGCGGCGAACAGATCGAGCTGATCGATGAACGGCCAGTGGCCCGCCGGCTCGAGCCCGAGCCACGGCACGCCCGCGCGGCCCAGCGCGCGGCGGCTGGGCTCGCAGATGCCCCCAGGCATTCCCGCGATGAACAGCACGGGTGTGGTCAGCGCGGCCAGGCGACCGACCAGCGTCTCCGTCGAGCTCAGCGCGACGAGATCGATCGAGTGCCGATGAAACACCTCGGCGTTCGCCACGCCGAGCGCCGACGCATAGCCTCGCAACGCCGGATCGGTGGCCCCATGTGCCGCGACCGAGGTTTGCATCTCGGCAAACCCGCGCGCGATGAACTCGGGTGGCGTGAACGCAGCCGCTTCGGCGCTGAACGTACAGTCTCCGCGCGTCAGGTTCCCGTCGATGTCGATCACCCCGCGCACGGGGATCCGCTCCGCGACCAGGGTCGCGAGCACGCCACCCATCGAGTGCCCGATCAGGATCGGAGCCGGGCGCGCGGGCCACGTGGTCAACCACTCGGCGAGGTGGCCGGCGAGATGCTCGAGCGAGTCTCCCGACGGCGGGAGCACCGGTGGTTGGGAATCGCCATAGCCGGGGAGATCGGGAAGCACGTGGACCATGCCGTCGAGCAGCCGATGGCCGGCGACCGCATCGAAGCAGCTCGCACGCTCGCCGAGCCCATGGATCCACACGAGCTCCGGAACGCGCTCGGCCGGCCCGCGCGCGAAGCGGCGGACCACCATGCCGTGCTCCTCGTGGGCGAGCGCGATCAGCGGCCGTAGTCCTGCACGATGGTGACGTCCGTCCCCGACTGGAAGATCCCGCAGCCGAGCGTGCCGTAGGCACCCATCATGTTGTTGTAGTGGCCGTGCGCGTTCCCGGTTCCCGGACCCTCCGAGTAGAACGCTGCGATGCATTGGACGACGAGCATCGAGAGATCACCGCCGGTCTGGTTCGTGCTCCAGTGCGGACACTCGTTCTCCGCGAACGCGATGCCGCCCCCGTTGGTGCTCGAGAAGTGCTGATGCGGCGAGCCGCCGAAGTCGACCATCGCACCCGTGTCGGCGAAGTCTTCGAGCGCGGTGGAGCGGACGACATCCGCCTTGCCGTTCATCGCGCGATACCGATTGGTCTCGGTGACGCACACGGCGTGGGCCGAGGTATCGCCCCCAGCGCCTCCGCCGTCATCTCCCGTACACCCGACCAGCACCACGAGCACCACGACGGCACGCATGTCGTCATTGTACATGAATGCGCCCCGCCGTCCTCGGGGCGAGCGATCCGCTACCCGAACACGCGACGGATCCGCTGGATCGCTTCCTCGATGTTCGCGCGCGAGTTGAACCCCG
Source organism: Myxococcales bacterium (assembly GCA_016720595.1). Lineage (GTDB taxonomy): Bacteria > Myxococcota_A > Polyangia > Haliangiales > Haliangiaceae > JABFXX01. The sequence continues at coordinate 234,667 of JADKKI010000001.1, read as the reverse complement.
AGAGCCGAAAGTAGCCCTCCCCTGCAGGTCCGAACCCGGAACCCGGTGTGCCGACCACCTGGGTCTCGGTGAGCAGCCGGTCGAAGAACTCCCACGAGGTTGCGCCGCCGTGTGTGCGGAGCCAGATGTACGGCGCGTGAACGCCTCCGAACACCGTGAAGCCCGCCGCGCTGAGCCCTTCACGCAGGAGCCGCGCATTCTCCATGTAGAACGCGATCTGTGCGGTGGTCTGTGCGAGCCCGGCCCGGGAGTACGCCGCCGCCGCGCCGCGCTGCACCACGTACGACGCACCGTTGAACTTCGTGGTGTGCCGGCGCGCCCACAGCGCATTGAGCGAGACGCGCGCGCCATCCGCACCGACCCCGGTCACCGTCTTCGGCACCACGAGGAACGCGCAGCGCACGCCGGTGAACCCCGCCCGCTTGGAGAAGCTCCTCAGCTCGAGGGCGCAGTCCCGCGCGCCGGGGATCTCGTAGATCGAGCGCGGCAGCGCTGGGTCCGAGATGTACGACTCGTACGCCGCGTCGAACAGGATGATCGCGTCGTGCTGCTTGGCCCACGCGACCCAGCGCTCGAGCTGCGCCCGCGTGGCCACCGTGCCGGTCGGGTTGTTCGGCGAGCAGAGGTAGACGACGTCGACGCCCTCGGCGGGCGGCTCGGGCTGGAAGCCATTCGCCTCGTTGCCGACGAGGTAGGTGAGGCCCGGATAGCGGCCGTCGGCGCCGACCGCTGCGGTGCGCCCCGCCATCACGTTGGAGTCGACGTACACCGGATAGACCGGATCGGTGACCGCGATCCGCGCCGCGAGCGAGAAGATCTCCTGGATGTTGCCGCTGTCGCACTTGCTGCCATCGCTGACGAAGATCTCGTCGGCGGCGATCTCCACCCCGCGTGCGGCGTAGTCGTTCTGCCGGATCGCCTCGACGAGGAAGTCGTAGCCCTGCTCCGGGCCATACCCACGGAACGTCTCGCGCTTGCCCATCTCGTCGACGGCCGCGTGCATGGCGTCGACGATCGCGGGCGCGAGCGGCTCGGTGACATCGCCGATGCCGAGGCGGATCACCTTGGCCTCCGGGTGCGCCGCCGCATAGGCGCGGACGCGGCGCCCGATCTCGGGGAACAGATAGCTGGCTGGCAGCTTGGCGTAGTGCTCGTTGATACGCGCCATGGGCGCGCAAGGTAGCCGAAACGTCGGACGCGCGCGACCGTCGGCGCGTTGCCTGGTGCAGCGGTGGGCCAGCGTGCAACCCGCAGCCGGCCGGCGCGGACCAACGACCATGCGTCTCGCTGTCGTCGCGCTCCTCTGCCTCGCCGCCTGCTCCCATGACGTCCATGTGCGGTATCCCGCCGCGCCCGACGAGCCCACCGGGACGGTCGTGCTGCTGCTGTCCCAGCCCGCGAGCGACGTCAACGTCGCGATCAACGGCATCCTCGTGGTCGAGGACGCTCACACCAGCCGGATCGTGATCGCCAACGCACCGGCCGGCAATCAGGACATCCTGATGACCGCCAATGGCAGCGACAAGGCGATGCGCGTCTACATCGGCACCGATCACGCCACGACCATTCCGCTCGGCGTCCCGGATGCGAGCTCGGGCTTCCTCAAGAGCCTGTTCGGGACGCTGGTCACGATCGTCGCCTACAGCCTGCTTCGCTGACGCGGATCGGGTATCACCGTGTCATGCGATGGCTGCCCGGACTCCTGCTCGTCCTCGCGGCCTGTGGCGGAGCACCCACCTCGCCGGCGAAGCCGCCGGCTCAGCCTCCGGCACGCGCCCCCGAGGTCCCTGCGGCGGAGCCGGTGTCACCCACGATCCCCGATCCTTCGGGCGGGATCCCCGACGCACCTGTCCCTGCCGCGCCAGCGACGCCGGCGCGCCCCTGACCGCGACGACGCCGAGGCGCCAACCTAACGTGTGCACAGAACTCGAACCAAGGAACCGAGGAAGCCAGGCAGCGGACTTGGTCAACAGTCTCTGACCCTGGTTCCTGGCTTCCTGGGTTTGATCTCCGGGATCCGGCCCCGATCAACGCGAGCACTGACCACAGCGTTAGTTCGGACGCGGGACCTTGGGATCGCGCTGGTAGACCCGGCGAACCTGGTTCGCGCCGACCATGTACATGAGGGTCAGCGATTCGCCGGTGTACGACGGCACCGAGATCGTGAGCTGACCGCCGGTGGCGCCCGTAGGGTTGCAGCCATCCGTGTTCACCGTGAGCGTGAACGTCGACGGACCCGCACCCTGGGTGAGCCGACCCTTCTGCTGACAGGCGCCCATCTTTCCGCGATCGATGTACATCGCGAACCTGCCGTCGGGCACCAGAACGAGGCGATAGCCCCAGTCCATGTCGTCGTTGGTGAGCCAGGTCCCGGCCAGGGTCGCGGTCCCGGTCACCGGGATCTCCGAGCTCCTCGCCCTCGGCGAAGGCTTGCCACCGCACGCCGAGACCTGGAGCGCGACAAGGACCGAGACGATGGTCGAGACGATCACCCAGCGCATGGACCGACCGTACACCGGTGCGTCGGATGTCCGCGAGGCCTGGCTGCGGTAGAGTGCGCGACGCCATGTCCGTCGAGCGCACCGACTTCATCCGCGACATCATCGACGAGGATCTCGCCGCAGGTCGCCACACCCGGGTCGTCACGCGGTTCCCCCCGGAGCCGAACGGCTACCTTCACATCGGTCACGCCAAGTCGATCTGTGTGAACTTCGGCGTCGCCCTCGACTACCAGGGCAAGACGAACCTCCGCTACGACGATACCAACCCCACCAAAGAGGACGTCGAGTACGTGGATTCGATCGAGCGCGACGTGCGCTGGCTCGGCTTCGAGCCCGCTGCGGTGCTGTTCTCGGCCGACTACTTCCCGCAGATGTACGCGCTCGCCGAGCGCCTCGTCACCGAGGGCAAGGCCTACGTCTGCGATCTGACGGAGGAGCAGATCCGCGAACACCGCGGCACCCTGTCGGAGGCCGGCACGCCGAGCCCGTTCCGCGAGCGCAGCGTCGCCGAGAACCTCGATCTCCTGCGCCGGATGAAGGCCGGCGAGTTCCCCGATGGAGCTCGCGTGCTGCGCGCGAAGATCGACATGGCGTCGGCGAACATGAAGATGCGCGATCCGCTGCTCTACCGGATCCGCCACGCGCATCACCATCGCAGCGGCGACGCGTGGGTGATCTATCCGATGTACGACTGGGCCCATCCGCTCGAGGACGGCATCGAAGGCATCACGCACTCGATCTGCACGCTCGAGTTCGAGAACAACCGCGAGCTGTACGACTGGGTCCTCGACAACACCGGGCCGTGGAGCCCGCGCCCGCATCAGTACGAGATGGCGCGGCTCGTCCTCGACTACACCGTGATGAGCAAGCGCAAGCTGCTCACGCTCGTCACCGGCAAGCACGTCCACGGCTGGGACGATCCACGGATGCCGACGATCGCGGCGATGCGCCGCCGCGGGTACAGCCCGGAGGCGATCCGCGCGTTCTGCGACATGATCGGCATCGCGAAGGCGAACTCCGCCGTCGACATCGGCAAGCTCGAGTACTGCATCCGCGACGATCTCAACAAGACGGCCGCGCGCGTGCTCGGTGTGGTGCGCCCGATCGAGGTGGAGCTCGAAGGCTGGCCCGGCGGCACCGAGATGATCGATGCGCCGTTCTTCCCCGCCGATGCCGGCACGCCCGGGTCGCGGCCGGTGGCGTTCAGCGGTCGGATCCTCATCGATCGCGACGACTGGCGCGACGAAGCACCGAAGGACTACCAGCGGCTCGCCCCCGGCCGCACCGTGCGCCTGCGCTATGGCTACTGCATCACCGCCGGCGAGGTGCTCGCGCGCAACGCCAGCGGGGAGGTCACCAGGCTCAAGGCCACGGTGCATCTCGAGACCAAGGGCGGCAAGAACCTCGCGGATGGGAGCAAGCCCTCCGGCGTGATCCACTGGGTCGATGCCGCGAGCTCGCTGCCCGTGGAGCTGCGCCTCTACGACCGGCTGTTCAAGGTCGCGAGCCCTGAAGAGGGCGGGCAGGATTTCCTCGAGCACCTCGATCCGAAGTCACTCGAGGTCGTGACGGGCGCGCGCGTGGAGGCGAGCCTCGCCACCGCCGCGATCGGATCGCGGTGGCAGCTCGAGCGCGTGGGATACTTCGTGGTCGACCAGGACACCCAGCCGGGCGCGATCGTGATGAACCGGACGATCACGCTGCGTGATACGCGCGAGAAGAAGCTCGAGACCGCACCGGTCTCCGACCCGAACGCCCGCGAGAAGAACCCGAAGGCGCAGTCTCGCCCCAAGGGGAAGTCCCCGGCCGAGTATCGCGCCGAGACGCGCGCTCGTGATCCCGAGCTCGCCGCCGCGTACGCCGCGATCGCCGCGCTCGACGGGATCACCGCGGACACCGCGGATCTCCTGACCGCCGATCTCGCGACGGCAAACGTGTTCCGCACCGTCGTCACGAGCGTCCCGGCCGAGCTCGCGGCGAAGTGGATGATCAACGAGCTGCCTCGCGCGCTCGGCGATCGCACGATCGCCGCCATCGACGCCGCGGAGCTCGGGAAGCTGCTCGCGGCCATCCACGCTGGGTCCGTGGCCCCCACCGCCGGCAAGGCGCTGCTCGCGGAGCTGGTGCGTACTGGGCGGCCGTTCAGCGAGCTCCAGGGTGCAGCGACGACGCCGACCATCGATCTCGGGGCCACCGTCACGGCCGTGATCGCCGCAAACCCCGAGAAAGCCGCGCAATACCGGGCGGGTAAGACCGGGCTCCTCGGGTTCTTCGTCGGCCAGGTCATGAAGGCCTCGCCCAACGCCGACGCAGCTGCGGTCAATCAGGTCGTTCGCGACCAGCTGGGCTGAGCCTTCGCCTATCTGGGGTGCACCACCCCACATCGGGGCGAATCGTCCCAGTTGTCGCGGACATAGGTCATGGTCACAATGATCGTATGAGGGCCCTCGTGTTGATCGTGCTCGCGCTTGGCGCGTGTCACGCCGAGCTCTCCGACGCCAATGGCAATGGACCGGACGGTGGCGGTGGCGGCGGTGGTGGTGGTGGCGGCGGCGGAGGCGGCGGCGCGATCGACGCAGCGCTCGGCCCCGATGCACCGATGTGCATGAACGGTCGTGTCGTGTACCTGAACTTCGACGGTCAAGCGCTGACTGCGGCCGCAGCGAGCGATGCCACGCAGAACCGCGCGAGCTGGATGCAGATCGCGAACGGCGCGGCGCCCGCATATCGCGCGCAGGTCGGCACGCGGCTCACCGACATCGCCGAGATCACCACCGGCGTGCGCGCACAGCTCTCGCAGTTCCCGGTCACGGTGGTCACCACGCGCCCGGCCGCGGGCCCCTACGTCATGATCGTGTTCGGCGGAACGTCACAGCAGGTCGGCTCGCGCTTCGGTGGCGCCGTCACCACGCTCGATTGTGGCGATGGCGCGAAGAGCGATGTCGCGTGGATCGCGGACGTCGTCACGCCGAATCAGCGCGTCGTCAACTTCGCCGTCGGCGCGATCGGCTTCGGCCTCGGGCTCACCGCGACCACCGATCCGCTCGACTGCATGTGCGGCTGGGACAACGCGTGTCAGTCGAACAACGCGCAGGCCTGCAAGCTGTCGGGACCGATCGCCCGAGATCCGAACGCCAACCAGCGCTGTCCCGGTTTGACCACCCAGGACGAGCCCGCTGCGTTTCAAGCCGCGTTCTGCCAGTAAGCGCGTGTCGCACACACCGCCCACTGTCGAACCGATCGGTTTGACAGCTGCGGACGTCACCCGGATCATGGACGGACGTGATCGGGACGACGGTCGGTAGCTACCGGATCATCAGCAAGCTCAGCGTCGGCGGGATGGGGACCGTCTACCGCGCCGAGCACACGCTGATCGGCAAGCTCGCGGCCGTGAAGGTGTTGAACGCGGAGCTGTGCACCAACGAGGAGATGGTTCAGCGCTTCCTGAACGAGGCGCGCGCGACCACCACGATCAAGCACCCCGGCATCGTCGAGGTGTTCGACTTCGGCCACATGCCTTCGGGCAACGCCTACCTCACGATGGAGTTCCTCGAGGGCATGTCGCTCGCGCGCCGCTGCAAGATGCGCGGCAAGATGAGCGAAGGCGAGGCCGCGATGCTCCTCCGCGCGGTGTGCAGCGCGCTGTCCGCGGCGCACGCCAAGGGCATCATCCATCGCGACCTCAAGCCCGACAACATCTTCCTGGTGACCGATCCCGAGACCGCCACGGGTGAGCGGCCGAAGCTCCTCGATTTCGGGATCGCCAAGCTGACCGAGGTCGGCCTCGCGGGCGCCACGAAGACCGGCTCCGTGATGGGAACGCCGACCTATATGTCCCCGGAGCAGTGCAGCGGGTCGGGCGTGATCGATCACCGCGCGGATCTCTACTCGCTCGGCTGCGTGCTCTACGAGATCATCACCGGCAGGCCACCGTTCACCAATCTGGGTCCCGGCGAGCTGATCGGCGCGCACCTCTATATGACGCCGGAATCGCCGCGCACCTATCTCCCGGAGATCTCGGCGGAGACCGAGGCGCTGATCATGGCGCTGCTCGCAAAGCTGCCGTCGGATCGACCGGCCGATGCACGCGAGCTCGCGCAGCGGTTGACGGAGATCGCGCAGCTCCAAGGCTGGCTCACCCAGACCAGCCCGACCGGCACGACCGCACGGTCCCTCGAGGCGCTGAGCCCCGCTGCCTCACTGCCGACGACCGTCGACCTACCGTCGGGGTCCGACCTCACGGTCCCCTCCGTACCATCGATGCCTGCCATGACGGGTGTGGACAACCCGCGGCGATCTCGCACGCGCCTCGGCCTCGCGATGGCGGCGGCCGCGGTGATCGCTGGTGGTGCGGTGGCGATCTTTCAGTTGCGGTTCTCTCACCATCGTTCGTCCTCCCAGGCGGAAGCAGCACCTCCCGCCAGCGCGCACGCGCCGAGGCCGAGCGCGGCCGTGACGCCCGCACGACCAGCGCCGACGCCGGTCACCAACGCGGCGCCCGCCATCCCGCCACCACCGGTCCCGCCGCTCACCGTTGAGCCCGTGATCGAGACCGCGAAGGCTACCGCTCCTTCGCAGAAACCGGCGAAGCTACCTGCCAGGCCACAAGCCAGGCCGTTGCCCCCAACACCCACCCCGACGCCGTCCCCCGCCGACCCGCCGCCAGCCCCGCCGCCAACCCCGCCCCCGTTGCTCGAGACCGATCTCTAGATGCGCCGACCTCCACGCTCCCTGTTCGTCGCGATCTGCCTCCTTGGCGAAGGACTGGCTATCGCCCAGCCGCAGCAAGCCGACAAGATCGACGCGTAGTCGCTCATGCAATCCGGCGTGAAGCTGCTCGAGACCAAGGACTACCTGGGCGCCCTCGCGGTGTTCAAGGATGCCTACGGACGCTTCCCCAGCGCGAAGATCCTCCTCAACATCGGCACCACGTACAAGCTGCTCGATCGGAAGGTCGACGCCGCGAACGCGTATCAGCGCTACCTCGATTCGCCCGATGCGGATCCCACGAAGCAGTCCGACGTGACGACGGCACTGTTCGAGCTCGACAAGGCCGTCGGCAAGCTCGAGATCTCGGTGACGCCAGCGGACGCGGAGGTCCAGATCAACGACGGTGACTGGATCCCCGCAGCGAGCGCACACGTGGTTCGGCTCGCGGCGGGCCAGTTCACCGTGCGAGCGCGCAAGGACAAGTTCGGCAGCGAGGCCAAGTCCGCGAGTATCTCCACCGGCGAGAAGGCCGCCATCGTGATCAGCCTGACCGCCCTGCCCCGCGAGACCGCCGTGTTCACCGGCACCAGCACCCCCAGTGATGTCCCGAGCATCGCGAGCGAGCCGGAGGAGGAGCGCTCGCGCCTCGCGGGCCTCGCGGTCGCGCACCTCGATATTCCGCGCGGTGGTGCGGCTGCACTCGTCGGGCTGTCGTTCGACATCTCGGGCGCGCTGCAGATCCAGGGCACCGCGATCCTCGGCCCCACCTATGGCGCCTACGGCGGGGCCGCCTTCGCCTTCCTCGATGGCCGGCTACGCCCGTACCTTGCGGCCGGGATGCCGATCTTCTTCTCCAACGGGGCGCGCGTCGGCGTGCGCGCCGCGGGCGGAGCCGAGATCGTGATCACGCGGCACGTCTCGCTGATCGCCGAGGTCGGCGTCGAGGTGATGCTGAACCCCGAGGACAACATCCTGAAGGCCGCGTTGATCCCCGCCATCGGCGCGAGCGGCCGCCTGTAGTACCGCGCGCGGCGATGCCGAACGACCACGACGACCGCAACGCCGAGACCGTGCAGACGCACACACCGGCGTCCGGCGCCGAGCGCGCCGACGGCGAGCGGCGCTCGCGACCATCGATCCCGACCAAGCTCGGCCGCTACACGGTGAAGAGGTTGCTCGGGCGGGGCGGCGTGGGCGCGGTGTACGAGGCCGAGGATCCAGAGGTCGGGCGACGGGTGGCGATCAAGGTGCTCCGCGATGACCGCGACGGCGATGCAGAGGCGCTCCGTGGCGAGGCGCAGGCGCTGGGCCGTCTCGTCCACCCGCACGTGGTCACGGTTCACGATGTCGGGATCGCCGACGGCGCCGTGTTCCTGGTCATGCAGCTCGTGGAAGGCGAGACACTCGATCGCTGGGTGGCCGCGCGCTCGACGAGCCCGCGCGAGATCCTGGCGATGATGGTCCAGGCGGGTCAGGGCCTTGCCGCTGCGCACGCCGCTGGCCTCGTGCACTGCGACTTCAAGCCGGCCAACGTCCTGGTCGATCGCCAGGGCGTGGTGCGGGTCTCCGATTTCGGCCTCGCGCGGACCACACGCGATGCGGACACGCCCTCTCACGATGCGATCGCCTCGCAATCGATGATCAGCATCGCCGGAACGCCGGCGTACATGGCCCCGGAGCAGTTCGATGGGCACGCGACGGCAGCGGCGGACCAGTTCGCGTTCTGCGTCTCGCTGTGGGAGCTGCTCGCCGGCGAGCGACCGTTCGCGGACTCCTCGCTCCACGTGCTCGATCTCGCGGCCGCGCGTGGCCAGCGCCGCGAGCTCCCGCGCTCGAACCGGATCCCGCCCCACGTGGCCGCCGCCCTCGCGCGCGGCCTCTCCCCCGATCCCGCCGACCGGTTCCCCTCGATGGAAGCACTGCTTGCGGCGCTCCAGCACACCCCTCGCCGCCGCACGGCCGTGGTGGTCGCGATCGGTGTGCTGGTGCTCGCCGCGGCGAGCCTCACGATCTGGGTGCTCTCACGTCCTGCGGCACCCGTGGTCTGGCGCGGCGCCGACGTGGTGCACCAGCGCCAGCTCACGAAGGACGCCTGCGATGACTCTCCGGTGATCGATGCGAGTGGCGTCGTGGTGTTCGGGCGGACGATCCGCGACGAGGTCGACCTCTACTCGGTGCCACTCGCCGGCGGCCCCGTGAAGCAGCTGACCTCGGCGCCGACCTGGGAGTGGCGGCCGAACACCGGGCGCCGTCCCGGCGAGATCGTCCACCTCGTCCACGATGCCAGGACCGATACGGTGGCGAAGCTCGTGTACCGAGACCTCGCGACCGGCGCCGAGACCACGGCGATCGAGAAGTACGCGTGGGATGCGGTCACGCTCGGGGCCACGCTCGCCTACTCGCCCGACGAGCCGAGTGGGATCCGGCGCATCGTCGATCACAAGGATCTGCCGTACCTCGATCCTCCGCCCGCTCACTCGTACATGTTGCTCACCGCATCGCCCTCCGCGGATCGCCTCGCGGTGACCGAGACGACCTCCAACGATGGCCCCACACACCCGTGCATCGTCGACGTGGCGACCTCCGTGATCACCTGCCTGCCCACGCAGTCCACCGATGGCCGCCTGGCGTTCGGCGCCGACGGTCACAGCCTGTACTTCGCTGCCACCGATGGGCTGCATCGTCACGATCTCGACACGGGCGCAGAGACCACGTTTCTGCCCGAGGTGTGGGCGGAGGGCGGCGTCGCCGTAGCGCCCGATGGCAGCACGCTGGTCTATTCGACGTGTCGGGGAGTCACGAGCGTGGTCGATGTCAGCGTCACCCCGCCGAAGGTCATCGTCGACGGCGATGCCACGCAGGCGGTGACCTCGTCGACCGGGGTGGTGGCGTGGGTCAAGGACGTGGGCGGCATCCAGACGCTGGTCGCGCGCACGCCCGATGGACGCGAGCTCCAGCTCACCGATCCCGCGTTCGGCTCCGTGCGCGCCCCGGCGTTCTCGCCCGATGGCACCCGGATCGCGTTCGGTACCAGTGCCCCGAATCCGGGCATCCACACCCTCCGGATCTCGACCCCCGGTGCACCGCACGAGGTGACGAACAACGCCGCCGACCAGACGCCGGTGTGGACCACGAGCGGCGCGATCGGCTTCTACCGAGGGGACGCGACCACGAACCATGCGTTCGTGGCGACCAACGATGGCACCGCCGCGCGCCAGCTGGTCCCCGGAACGCGCACGGTGTACGGCGGTCGTGGCAACGAGCTCCTCGTCGATACCGGCGAGCCCGAGACCAGCTCGCTCCGCTGGCTCGACGTGACGACCGGCGCCGAGCGCGCGGGCCCGATCCGCCCCGCGGGCTACATCAAGGCGATGACCACCTCGCCCGACGGGGCCTGGATCGCGGTCGCGATCGGCTTCAACGGCCAGGAGCTGTGGCGCGTGCCGACCGAGAGCGCAGGCCCACCGGAGCACGTCTACACGTATCGGCCCGGGATCACCGTCACCGCCGTGAGCATCACCAACCTGGGCCACGTCCTCGCGACGCAGCAGGTGTGGGCGGGAGACCTGTTCGCGATCCCGGCGCTGCCGGGCGAGCGATTCTAGATCAAGGACATCGCGTGTGCATCCGGTGTCGCCGCCACGCAAGCACGCCAGACCTGTGCACCAGAGTTCAAAGCAAGGAAGCTAGGAAGCTAGGCAGCAGACTGGATAGAAATCCTCCGACCTTGGTTCCTGGCTTCCTGGGTTTGATCCGGACCTACGCCCTGTGAACACGCGCAGGCTGGCAGACAGCGTGGACTCAGGTCGCGATGCTGACAGGACGCGCTACCCCGGGACGCGCGCGCTCGCGCCCGTGCTCCACGCGCGCACGGCCAGAAGTCCCGCAGCGCGGCCGCGCGCGTAGTCGTTCTCCAGCGTGGCGACATCGCGCGTCATCCGCGTGGTGCGGAGCTGCCGCTCCGGCGCCACGTGAACCACGGTGCAGTCTCGCGGCGGCGTGCGGAGGAACTCGACCGCGCGACCATAGACCGAGCGATAGCGGAGAAAGGCATGCGGCAGCTTGCCGTGCGAGCGCAGCGCCGCGGCGACCACGGCGCACTCGAGGCGCGAGGGCCCCGGGAACTCGGCCGGGCGGGACCGGATCACGAGCAGCCGTCGAGCTCCGCGCCGATACGCCTCGTAGGCAGGGATCGGTGCGGCGACCCCGCCATCCGTGAAGCGCTGACCCTGCAGCTCGACGAACTTCCGGTACAGCAGCGGCACCGCCGAGGACGCGCGCAACACCTCGACCAGGTCATCCTGGGTCGGCTCGAAGAACTCCGCCACGCCGCGCTCGACCGAGGTGGTGCCCACCACGAGCTTCGTGTCGTGGCCCGTGGCCGCCACCGCATCGAGTGGATCCTCGCGCCCGAACGCATCCCACAGATAGTCGATGTCGAACCAATGACCGCCGCGCAGGAACCGCCGTCCGTCGGAGAACTGGCGACGCCGCATCTGCGTCAGGTAGCACCGCCGATTGCGACCGTGCTGCCCCGCCAGGTGCGAGGCGAGGTTGCAGGCCCCGGCGGAGCTGCCGATCGCGAGATCGAACGGACCGGTGCCGTGCTCGAGCAACACGTCGAGGACGCCTGCCGCGAAGATGCCGCGCATCGCGCCACCTTCGACGATGATCGCCGACGAGGTCACGACGCGATGCTCAGTCGACGACCGGCAAGCGCCGGCGCGGGTCGACACCGCCGGAGGCGATCGGCATCGCGGCGGCGTGCGCCTTGCGCGGCGTGCTGAGCGTGGTGGGACGGATGTCCGGCGCGCGCTCGGCCCACGCGCGGGCGACCTCGCGATCGAGCAAGTGCGTGGGACGCACGTTGCGGAGCGCATTCGCCATCACGGAGCGCACGTGCGGATGATCGGCCTCGAGCTTCGCGAGGAGCTCGGTCATCGCATCTCGCTTGAGGCCTTCCTGCGAACCGCACAGGTTGCACGGGATGATCGGGAACGAGAGTTGCGCGGCGTACTCCGCGATGTCGGCCTCGGCGCACTCGATCAGCGGGCGGATCACCTCGAAGCGCCCATCGTCGGTGCGATAGCTCGCCGGCATCGCCTGGAGCTTGCCCGAGTAGAACAGGTTGAGGAGGAACGTCTCGAGCGAGTCATCGCGATGATGACCGAGGGCGATCTTGTTGCAGCCGAGCCGCTCGGCCGCCGTGTAGAGGATCCCGCGGCGCAGACGCGAACACAGCGAGCAGTACGTGGCGGTCTCGGGGAGGTGCGAGGTGACCACCGAGTAGGTGTCCTCCCGGAGGATCTCGAAGCGCTGCCCCGAAGCCTCGAGGAACGCGCGCAGCCCCGCGCCGTCATAGCCTGGCTGAGCCTGATCGAGGTGGACGGCGATGATCTCGAGCGGGAAGGGGAGCCGCGGGACGAGCTTGGTCAGGAGGTGGAACAGCACGTAGCTGTCCTTGCCGCCCGACATCGCGACCATGATCCGGTCGCCGGGGGCCAGGAGCTCGTAGCGCTCGCTGGTGTCCTTGACGTCCCGATAGAGACGCTGCTCGAGCCGACGGACCACCTCGGTCATGCCGGACTTCTACTCGATCCGCAGGCCGGAGGCCATCCGCATCGACCGTGCAGCGACAATACCGCAAGCCTGCGTTCCAGAACAGCTTGTCTTGTGGGCGCCGTTGGCGAGGATGGGCGCGTGACGTTCGACGATCTCGCCCGCGTCCTCGCCCAGGCACCGGCGGCTCAGGGCTACCTCGCGGTCACCACCGCCCGGGGCGAGCGGCAGTACGTCCTCGGTCCGAAGACGGTGCTCGATGCGGAGATCCCGATGCTCGACTGGCGGACCGCGCCTCTCGCTTCGGTGTTCTTCCGCCATGCGCCCGGCGAGAGCTACGAGCTCGAGACCGGCGAGCGCGCCACAGAGGGTCGCGTGGTCGAGCGCTGGGTGATCGCCCGGCGCGGCGCGGCACTCGAGGCCCTGCTCGGCGATGACCGGAGCATGCTCGCGGATGGCGAGCACCTGCGCGCACGCCCCCAGCCCGTGCTCGCACCCGCGCGCGATCGGGATGCGGTGATCGTGCTCGATCCCGAGCAGCAGGATGCGGTGGACCTCCCGGCGGATACTTCGCTGATCCTCGACGGCGAGGCCGGCGTGGGAAAGACGCTGGTGGCGCTGTACCGGGTGGCCGCTCTCGACCGCCGCGCGAAGCAGAAGGGACAGCGGTTCCGCGCCCTGGTGCTGGTTCCGACCGAAGGGCTGCGCCGTCTCGTGCGCTTGCTCGCCGAGCGCCTCGGGATCGAGAAGCTCGAGATCACGGTGTTCGACGACTGGCTGGTCGAGCGTGCGCACACGGCGTTCCCCGGGCTGCCGAAGCGGCTGAGCGAGAGTGCGCGCGCCCAGGTGATCGGGCTCAAGCGCCATCCCGCGGTCCGCACAGAGCTCGATGCGTTCGTGGGGTGGAGACCTCCGAAGGACGACGAGAAGCTGGCCCGCTCGCGCGCACGACTCCTCCACCTGTTCGGAGATCGCGATCGGTTACAGCGGATCGTCGCCGCCTCGGAGGGTGCCCTCCCCGACCGTGCGATCGCCGCCGTGATCGCGCACACGCGCGCCCAGTTCGAGAGCACCACGGAGAAGGCGCACCGGCATGTCGACGCCGCGCGCTTGGTCGCGCTCGACGGTCGATCGCTCGACGCCGGTACCCCGGCGGAAGATGCCCACACGATCGACGCCGAGGATGTCCCGGTGCTGTTCGAGCTGGTGCGGCGTGGCGCCCTCCCCGCGAGCAAGCTCCCGCTCTACGATCACATCGTGGTCGACGAGGCCCAGCTGCGCGCGCCGATGGAGCTCGCAGCGATCGGCGATGCGATCGCGCCACAGGGCACCATCACCCTGGCCGGCGATCACCGCCAGGCCACGGACGAGAGCGCGTGGTTCGCCGGCTGGACGGCCGCGCGCGGCGAGCTGCGCCGCGAGCACTGGGAGGAGACCACGCTCGCGATCACCTATCGCTCGGTGCCTTCGATCAGCGACCTCGGCCGCGCGATCACCACGGGCACGGCGACCCTGCCCGCCGAGCCACCCGCAGATCCCGCGGTGTGGGCGAGCGCTTGTGGCTCCGCGCTCGCGCAGGCCGCCGCGCTGTGCTGGCACCTCGATGCGCTGATCACGCGCGATCCGTGGCGTCAGATCGCGGTGATCGCACGCACCCCGGAGCACGCGCGCCGACTGTGCGCCGAGCTGCAGCGCGGGCTCGATCCGCTGCTCGTCCTCGACGGAGACTTCCGGTTCGAGCCGGGCCTCATCGTCACCACGGCCGCGGCAGTCTCGGGCCTCGAGTTCGATTGCGTCGTGATCCCCGATCTGACCCCCGCGTTCTATCCCAAGGCGCCCGAGCTCGCGCGTTCGCTGTACGTCGCCGCCACCCGCGCACGTGACTGGCTGTGGCTGCTCACGCCAGACACCTGGTCGCCGCTGGTGGCGGCAACCTCCCCTTAGCTGAGCGCGGAGCGGATCGCGAGCGCGAGGCCTGCGACCAGGAGCAGGCTCCAGACCACGCGCTCGAACCGCGCGCCATCGAGCGCATCGTGGATCCGCTGCCCGATCCACAGGCCGGGGATCAGGGCGAGCCCGACCACCCCGCCGGTCTCCAACGTGTGGCGCCCGTACAGCCCGAGCGCGAGGAAGTTCACGAGCAGCGCCACGTTGAGCACGAGCCACAGCACCGCCAGCGTGGCGCGGAACGCTCGCTTGTCCGCCAGCTCGCGCCGCGTGACGTAGACGATCATCGGACCGCCCGTCCCGAACAGCCCGTGCGCCACACCTCCGAGCACGAGGAACACCCGCTGCCAGACGCGCGGCAGGGGGCCCGCCGCGGGGCGTACCAGCTGGACGATCGCGAGCAAGGCCACGAAGCCACCGAACACGGCCGCCAGGACGGTCTTCGCCGGCACGTGGAACAGGGCGAGGCCTGCGGCGGCGCCGATCGCCACCGGCAGCGCGATCGTGCGCACGAGGACGCGCCACGCGATCGCCTCCCAGCCGCTGATCAACAGCCACGCCGACATCGCGAGGTTGATGGGCACGAACGCGGGGAGCAGCTCGTCGAGAGGGATCAGCTGCGCGCCGATGCACGCGGCGATCACGGTGCCGCCGAAGCCGATCGCGCCCTCGGTTCCGAACGCGACCAGCGCGATCACCGCGAGCGCGACGAGGATCATGCGTGTGCGGGCGCGCCCGCGGAGGGGCTCGGGTGGGCCGGCGCGACGAGCCCGCGGCGCAGCCGATCGCGTTCATGCCAGTCTGCGACCGGATCACGCGGGTGCATCGGCCCATCGAACCGGAGCTGGAACGCCGCGTCGAAGTCCGTGGTGCCATGCGTGCGGACGAAGATCGTCTTGCGGTTGTACGGGAGGAAGAACATCAGGAACGGGAAGAAGTTCTTCACCATCACGATGTCCGCCTTCCACAGTGACAGCCCGACCTCCGAGTAGAACGAAGGGCGCATCACCATCGACGGCCCCTCGGTGATCACGATGCGCATGTGCTCGACCGCGAGCACGGCGGTGCGCCCGAAGCCGTGGCGATCGTGCTTGCTGACGAGCTCCCCGGAGACCGGCAGCGGCGTCGACCGCGCCGGATCCAGCGTGCCGCCGATCGAGAGCGCCACGCGATCACCTGCCGCATGGCTCCACAGCGTCTCGATCGCATGGGGATCGCGGACCGCGGCATAGGTGAGGAGCCCGGTGGCCTCCGAGAGCAGCGCGCGCAGCAGGTGCGTCGAGTCGCCGGGGGCACCTGCCGTGACGACGTCGGAGGCATCGGCCATCGTCACGCAACCGAGCTTGCGGCGGACGCTCGCCTTGCGGGCACGCGCGATCGCCTCCGTCGCATCGGGGAACGTCGGAGGCTGCTCGTGGCGGCGCTCCCAGCACATCTCCGCGAGCTCCTCCGCGAGGCGCTCCGCCGTGGCGTGATCGTTGTTGGTGACGGTCACCGTCGACCACCCGAGCGCGGGATCGTCGTTCCACGGGTGGCACATCAGGCTCGACGCGGCGAGCACGTCGCCCGCCTTCTCGGCCTTGTGCATGCGCCGGAACACCGCTCGCATCGGCGCGAGGAAATCGATCGTGCGCCCGCCGCCGAGGATCATCGGCAGCGTGCGCCACGCCATGGTCGGCTTGATCTCGCCGAGCACGGTGCCGATCGCGATCGCGCCGGCCTTCTTGCCGATCTTCGCGTGATCACGATGCGGGTTGGTCTGGTACGCGACCAGGGCGTCGCAGGCGTCGATCCGCGCCCGGGTCACGTTGCCATGGAGATCGTGCGACACGACGATCGGCACCCCGCCGAGCACGCCGCGCACGCTGCGGAGCAGGCGGCTCTCCGGATCGGCGATGCCGATCGCCCCCATCGCGCCGTGCAGGCAGAAGTAGAGCGCATCGATCTTGCCGGCCGCGCGCACCTGCTCGAGCAGCCGCCCCTCGAGGGTCTCGAAGCACTCCTTCGAGAGCGGACCACCGGAGGACGCCCACGCGGAGAGCAGCGGCACCGGCTCGATCTCGGCCTTGCGCTCGGTCACCGCCTGGATGAAGCCGCCGAGCTCCGCGCGCTTGAAGAACCCCGCGACCTCGGGACCCTTGGTCGCGATCTCGAGCAGCTTGTCCCCCTCGAAGTAGTGCGCCGTCTCGAAGTCCTTCATCACGGTCGGGACCGGCGACAGGGCGTTGGTCTCCTGCGCGATCCGGGCGAAGGCGATCCGCTTCACGACACGCCCCCGCTCCGCGAGTACATCTCCGCCATCACCTTGCGGACCTTGGCCGCCACGAAGCCACGGATCGGCATCTTCGCCGCCATCCCGTACATCGGCGCGCTGCCACTCTTCGCGAGCGAAGGGTCGCTGCGAACTTCTGCCACGCACGCACGGAGATCCGCGAGGTACTCGTCGACGATCTGGCCGTGGTTCGCCGTGACCGTGAGATGGATCGACGCCGGCTTGTGCTGGCGATCGAGCGTCCAGCCGCGCAGCTCCATGCGATCGGCGATCGCATAGACGTTCATGCCAAGTGCCGCGTACGTCACGATGGTGGCATCACCCTTGCCGAGCAGCGCGAGCCCGGGGATCGCCTCGATCCCGAGCCGCAGCCGATCCGCGGCGTCGAGCGCCTGCTTCGCCAGCTCGATGTAGCCCTGCTCGCCGAACGAGTTGAGCGCCGCCCACGCCGCGGCGATCGGTCCGCCGGGGCGCGTGCCGATCAAGGTCGGGGACGCGTAGATCCCGCCAGGGAAGTCGGTGGCGACGAAGATCTGGTGTCGCATCGCATCGATCGAGCGCCAGATCAGGACGCTCGCGCCCTTCGCGGCATAGCCGAACTTGTGCAGGTCGGCGCTGATCGAGGTCACGCCGGGAACCCGGAAGTCCCAGCGCGGGACCCGGCGGCCGAGCTTCTCGATCCACGGCAGCACGAACCCGCCGACGCACGCGTCGACGTGGAGCGGCAGCTTGTGCTTCTGCGCCAGCTCGCCGAGCTCGGCGATCGGATCGACGACGCCGTGCGGATACTGGGGCGCCGAGGCCACGAGACCGATCGTGCGGCGAGAGATCTTCTTCGCCATCGCCGGCACGTCGGCCCGAAGGTCATCGCCGATCGGGACCTTGACCAGCTTCACCCCGAAGTAGTGAGCCGCCTTGTCGAACGCCGGGTGGATCGTCGTCGGGACGATCAGCTCGGGCCGCAGCACCCACGGGCGCTCGCGACGAGCGCGATCGCGATAGGCCGCCACGGCGCACAGGATGGATTCGGTGCCGCCCGAGGTCACGGTCCCCACCGCGCCGGAGCAGTGAAACAGCCGCCCCGTCATCTCGATGATGTCGGTCTCCATCTGCTTGAGGCTCCCGAACGCCATCGGGTTCAACAAGTTCGTGCTCGCGTACAGCGCGTGCGCGCGCTGCATCAGCTTCTCGTGCGCCTCTCCCGCCGAGCCGGGCACGTGATAGACGAGCGAGAACACGCGTCCCTCGCGCCACCGCGTGTCCTTGGCCTTGCGTTGCTCGAGCTCGGCGAGGATGTCGTCGGTGGTGCGGCCGGTGCGTGGGATGCTGGTCATAGCTTTGCCTCGAGCGAGAGCGTGAAGATGTTGTTCGCGCCGTGGCCCTTGAAGTTCGAGGGCGGCGACGTGGTGGAGTCGTCGACGGTGGGGATCAGGTACCAGTAGTGGACGTAGCTCGCGCCGAGGCGGAACCGGCCGAGCTGGTAGCGGACCCCGGTGTGCAGCGCGGGGTGAGAGAAGCTCGGCTGATCGAGCGTCACGGTCTTCGATGGGGCCGGTGACCGATCGAACTGACCACCGAGCATCATCTCGAGCTTCGGTGCGGCGGGCAGATCGTGGACGCGGACCCCGCCAGAGACCTCCCACGAGTCGTGGTAGTCCTTCTTGGTCTCGAGCTTGTCGACGATCGCGATGCCGCTGACGTCGGTGAGCTGGGTCTTGTACTGGCGATAGAGCCAGTAGCGGAACTCCGTCCCGATCTCGACGTTCGGCGCGACGTCGACGCACAGCCCGGCCATGAACGACCACGGGATCAGCTGAGCCGTCTTGTGCGTCCCGATCAGCATGTCGCCGGGGACCTGCGCATCGTCGGAGAACGTGATCTCCACGGGACCCTCGAGCGTCGCGTCGACGCGGCCGTTGATCGTGGCGCCCCAGGTGACCTTCGGGTGCGGCTTGCCGAACGCCGAGACCTGCCAGGTCGGCGCCCACGCCTCGCCATCGAGGACGAGCTCGGGCTTGGTCCCCGCGTAGTTGCTGAGGTCGGCGCCGTTGATGATCGGATAGATGTAGCGCTTCCCGTGGATGCGCATGTTGATCATGCCGACCGAGCCGCCGACGCTGATCTGCTCGTTGATCTTGTACGCGCCGGCGAGCACGGCCTGCGGCGCGACGACGTAGCCATCGATCAGGTGGTAGTGGGTGACCGCGTTCTTGTCGAACGCCGCGCCCTGCGCATTGCCGACGAACAGGGCGGCGCCGAGCGTCAGCTTGTTCGGCAGGATCTCGCCGGTGACCGCGAGCATCGGGATCACGCCCATCGCGCGGCTCGGCTTGATCGCCTTGTAGTAGCCATCGCTCTCGGGCGAGACGCCGAGGAACCGATCACTCTGATCCCACGGCGAGAGCTGGAACTCGGTGTTGATCAGCGCGACGCCCATCGACACGTAGACGTTCCAACCGTGCTGCAGCGAGAGGCCCGCGGGGTTGTGATAGATCGCCGACGGATCATCTGGGCGCCCGATGATCGAGCCCATCGCGGTGCGCCGGACCCCGATCTCCGGGATGCCGAAGCCGCCCGCGGACGCGGTGGCGGCCGGCAGGGCGGCGGCGACCACGACGAGGCCGAGTGCGAGGCGCGACGACATCCACGCAATCTGCGGGAACCGCTGGAGCTTCGCCAGCACGATCCGAGCCGTGGCAGAAAGTATCCCTCCGGGAAGAAAGGGCTATCTTCCCTCGATGCCGATCTCCGACGACGACCTCGCGTGGCAGCTCGGGGCACGCCACCCGGGCCACGACTACAAGATCTTCACCACGCACTTCGTCGAGGCCTCCCACCGTGCGACCGGGGTGGCGAAGCGGTTCTCGCTGATCGAGGCGGTGGACTGGGTCAACGTGATCGCCCTGACCCGTGACGACCACGTGGTGCTGATCCGCCAGTACCGCCCGGGCATCGATCGGGTGTGCATCGAGATCCCCGGTGGCATGGTCGACCCGGGAGAGGACGCGCAGACCGGGGCGGCACGCGAGCTCGCCGAGGAGACCGGCTACACCGCGCCGACCTGGCGGCTGCTCGGCACGGTGGCACCGAACCCCGCGATCCAGAACAACCACCTGCATACCTTCCTCGCGCTCGATGCCGAGCCGACCACCGCGCCGCGACCCGATGGCGGGGAGATCCTCGCGCTCGAGACCCACCCGCTCGCCGACGTCCAGGCGATGCTGCGCTCGGGCCGGATCGATCACGCGCTGGTGGTGACCGCCTTCGCGCACCTGGCCCTCGAGCTCGGGGCGCTGCGCCGGCCGTGACCACGCGCCCGAGATCTTCGTTACGATAGGCCCATGTCGAAGACCTGGGTGGGTTCGATCGTCGTCGCACTGTGTGTGTTCACCGCCACCGCGCGCGCGGAGCTGGTCGAGATCAACGGGATCGAGCTCTCGGTTCCGGCTGGCTGGGGCAAGGCGACCAAGGGCAAGGCCACGATGCTCGCGCCGAAGGCATTCAAGGGGCGCGGCATCGAGGTGTTCGCGATCCCGAAGATGCCGGAGGCCACCGTCGAGGGCGTGCAGAAGCTGCTCGGCTCCGAGAAGATCACCGTGAAGAAGGTGGCCCCGCTGGAGCGCAATGGCTGGAAGGGCGTCGCCGTGGTGGGCCAGGTCGCGACGCCCAAGGGCAACGTCGACATGGATCTCCTCGTCGTCCCGGTGAAGGACGGCGCGGTGATGATCATCTCCTTCATCATGGCGGATCAGGATCCGGTGCTGCGCCAGGCCAACGCCACCGTCCTGCTGTCCGCACGCCTCGCCGGGCCGCGGATGTCCGTCACGTTCACGCCCCCCAAGAGCGGCACCGGGGGGATCCCGAAGGACTTCGCCGATGCGATGAACGTGCTGGTCCCCAAGCTCGACGCGATGCTGTTCCTGCCCGGCCCGCTGCCGGTCAACATCATGTCGTGCGGCAAGATCAACGCGTTCTACTCGCCGGCGACGCACTCGATCACGATGTGCCACGAGCTGTGGGATGACTTCATCAAGCTGTTCACCTCGGTGGGGCTCGACGAGGCGAAGGCCACGCGCGTGGCGCGGGGCGTCTACGTGTTCACGTTCTTCCACGAGTTCGGGCACGCGCTGGTGTTCGAGCTCGGGCTCCCGATCACCGGCAAGGGCGAGGATGCCGCCGACGAGCTCGCCACGCTGATGCTGTCGGGCGTGGGCGCGAAGGGCCACGAGGCCGCGCTCGAGGCCGCGTTCTGGTTCGAATCGATGGTGGCCAAGGGCTACAAGAACCCGTTCTGGGACGAGCACTCGTTCAACGATCAGCGCTCGGTCGCGATCACGTGCTTGCTCTATGGCGCCGACAAGGCCCGCTACGAGCCCCTGATGAAGAAGAAGGGCATCCCGCCCACGCGCCTCGCCAAGTGCACCCGCGACTATGGCCAGCGCTACCAGGCCTGGAACAAGCTCCTGGCGCCGTACCACCGCAAGGTCGCGACCGCGGCCGCCAGCAAGTAGCGCTCCGGACGATCGACGTACAACGCACGGGGCCGGTGTAGCGCGGGGGCGGCGTTCTGGTGAAGAATGCGCCCCTATGCCGCCCAAGACCTCGTGTCCCGTCAATGCTGCCCAGTTCGCCGACAAGGCCGAACCGCTCAAGATCACGATCAACGGTCAGGACATGCTCGCCGAGGTCAAGCAGTTCTCCACCGGCAGCTTCGGCTGGTACCTCAACGGCAAGACCGTGATCTCGATCGACGGCAAGGCGGTCTCCGTCCAGATCGGCATGAACATGACGGTCGTCGGCAGCAAGGAAGCCCCGCGCGAATGAGCTCCGCGTCCACTCGTATCGCCGAGCTCCTGGCCGGCACCGTCGCGGTCGGCGCCAAGGTCACGATCGAGGGCTGGATCCGCACCCGCCGCGATTCCAAGGCCGGCCTGTCGTTCCTCGCCGTTCACGATGGCAGCTGCTTCGATGCGCTGCAGGTCGTGGCGCCGCAGGAGCTCGCGAACTATCAAGCCGATGTCCTCCGGATCACCACCGGTTGCGCCGTGCGCTGCATCGGCGAGCTGGTCGCATCGCAGGGCAAGGGTCAGAGCGTCGAGCTCCGGGCAGACGTGGTCGAGGTCGTCGGCTGGGTCGACGATCCGGATACCTATCCGATGCAGCCCAAGCGCCACACGCCGGAGTTCCTCCGCGAGGTGGCGCACCTGCGCGCGCGCACCAACATCGTGGGTGCCACCACCCGCGTGCGGCACACGCTCGCCCAGGCGGTGCACCGGTTCTTCCACGAGCACGGGTTCTTCTGGATCCACACGCCGATCATCACGGCCTCGGACGCCGAAGGCGCCGGCCAGATGTTCCGGGTCTCGACCCTCGATGCGGCCAATCCGCCACGCACGCCCGACGGCAAGGTGGACTTCGACAAGGACTTCTTCGGCAAGGAGACCCGGCTGACGGTCTCGGGGCAGCTCAACGTCGAGACCTACTGCCTCGCGATGTCGAAGGTCTACACGTTCGGCCCGACGTTCCGCGCCGAGAACTCCAACACGCGGCGCCACCTCGCCGAGTTCTGGATGATCGAGCCGGAGATCGCGTTCGCGGACCTCGCCGCGGATGCCCAGCTCGCGGAGGACTTCCTCAAGTACATCTTCCGCGCGCTGCTCGCCGAGCGGAAGGACGACATGGCGTTCTTCGAGAAGTTCGTCGACAAGGACTGTCTCGCGCGCCTCAACAAGATGATCGAATCGAAGTTCGCCCGGATGGACTACGGCGATGCGATCAAGGAGCTCGAGAAGTCCGGGGAGAAGTTCGAGTTCCCCGTGAAGTGGGGCATCGATCTCCAGAGCGAGCACGAGAAGTTCCTGACCGACAAGGTCGTCAACGGCCCGGTCGCGGTGATCAACTACCCGAAGGACATCAAGGCGTTCTACATGCGCCAGAACGACGACGGGAAGACCGTCGCCGCGATGGACGTGCTGGCCCCTGGCATCGGCGAGATCATCGGCGGTAGCCAGCGCGAGGAGCGCCTCGAGGTGCTCGATGCGCGCATCGAGGCGATGGGGCTCCACGCGAAGGACTACTGGTGGTACCGCGATCTTCGGCGCTACGGCACGGTGCCGCACGCCGGGTTCGGGCTCGGATTCGAGCGCGCGATCATCTATGCGACCGGCATCGAGAACATCCGCGACGTGATCCCGTTCCCGCGCGCTCCGCGGCAGGCGGACTTCTAGCGATGGCCGACTGGGTGTTCGCCGTCGAGCGCGCCTACGTGGCCGCCGCGACAGGTGTGGCACCCACGGAGATCGGCGCGCCCTCGCCGCCCTCGCTGCACGACGAGCTGCTCCCGAAGGCGTACGCCGCCGCGGGCGCGGTCGCCTCGCGGTACCTCGCGGTCGGCACGCCGCGCAGCCTGGGCCTCGTGGTCCACGGCGCGGAGTCCGCCGAGGCCGGCGCGCTGTCCCACGCAGCGCACGCCACCTGGTTTCTACCGCGCGACGTGCGGGTCACCGGTCTGGGTGCGGATGGCCTCGCGCACTCGCTTGGCGGCCACGTGGTCCCACTCGAGGAGGCGCTCGCGTGCGACATCGTGTGCGTCCATGCGCCGATCGCGATCGCGGCCGCGCAGCTCCGCCGCGGCACCCACGTCAACGTGCTGGCGAACGCCACGCTCGATAGCGATCTGACGAAGCTCGCCACCGTCACGCGCGAGGTCCCGGGCCTCGGCGAGCTGGCGGCCGGGTTGGTGGATGGGCGTCAGCTCGACGAGCTCACGGTGTTCGTGATCGGCGACGGGAGCATCGCGCTCCGCGCCCTGCACGCGCTCTAGCCTCGCTCGATCAGACCGGCCAGCCGTTCGCCCGCAGCCACTGCTCGAGGCGCGCCGCGAAGATCAGGTCGATCACGGTCAGCGCCTTCGCATCATGCGTGTGGATCGACAGCGTCAGCCCCGCGTACTCGAGCAGGATCGTCGGATGGTGATCGAGCTCGTCGGCCAGCGCGCCTGCGTGGGCCGCGACCACACCGGTCTTCGTCATCGGCCCGGGAAGCACGAGCCGCAGGTCCGGTGGGACCACGGTCCAGCGGGCGCCGAGCGCCGCCAGCTCGCGCGCCAGCTCCTCGGCTGACAGCCCGCTCTTGCTGATCGTGTGGTTCGCGAGCGTCTCCAGGTCACGGGTCGGCATTCGCCCGACGCTAGCACTTCAGCTAGGCTTCGCCCCATGAACGTCTACGACCTCACCGTCCCGCAGCTCGTGAAGATGCTGAAGAACGTGGACCGCTGGCTCGAGGCGGCGATCTCGTACGCCGAGAAGAAGAAGTTCGACGTC
This sequence comes from Myxococcales bacterium, assembly GCA_016720595.1. Classification (GTDB taxonomy): domain Bacteria; phylum Myxococcota_A; class Polyangia; order Haliangiales; family Haliangiaceae; genus JABFXX01. Next base: position 210,356 of record JADKKI010000001.1, on the reverse strand, counting down.
AACAACCTCATCAAGTTCCGCCTCGCACCGGACCAGCTGGCCTTCGATCGCCAGGTCCAGACCATGTGCGACAACGCGAAGTTCATCGCCGGTCGCCTGACCGGCAAGGAGTGGCCCAACCACCCCGACACCGAGACCACATTCGAGCAGCTGCGCTCTCGGATCGCGCTGGTCATCACCTACCTCGACACGTTCACCCCCGAGGACTTCGTCGGCGCCGAGGACCGCAAGATCTCGCTGCCGTGGATGGAAGGGAAGTGGATGCGCGGCGACGAGTACGTCACGCAGTTCGCCCTCGCGAACTTCTATTTCCACGCGGTCACCGCGTACTCGATCCTGCGCAACAACGGGGTCGAGCTCGGGAAGCGGGACTATATCGGCGGCGTTCCGATGCGCAGTTAGTCCTCGAAGGGGGCTATGATCGCCCGGGCGAATGGCGGTCGCGCCCGGTCTACGCGTCGGTCGATACGAGGTCCTCCGGAAGCTCGGACAGGGTGGCTTTGGCATCCTGTACGTCGGCCGGGATCTCGAGCTCGATCGCGAGGTCGCGCTCAAGTTCCTGCGCCCCGAGCACGTCACCCGCCCGGACGTGGTGATGCGGTTCCTCCAGGAGGCGCGCTCCGCCGCCAAGATCAACCACTCGGGCATCGTGACCATGTTCGAGTGCGGTCAGGTCACCGGCACCAACACGCGCGCCGACGGCACCGTGTACATCGCGATGGAGCTGCTCGCCGGCGAGAGCCTCGCGGCGCGGCTCAAGCGCGAGCGGCTCCTGGCGCCGGCGGCCGCGATCGCGATCACGCGCCAGCTGTGCGCCGCGCTCGCCGCCGCGCATCTCGCGGGCATCGTCCACCGCGACCTCAAGCCCGACAACATCTTCCTGGTTCCGGATCCGGCGATGCGCGATGGCACGCGCGTGAAGATCCTCGATTTCGGCGTGGCGAAGCTCGCCGACGGTCAGTTCAGCGGCGGGGTGCGGACACACTCGGCGATGGTGCTCGGCACGCCGACGTACATGTCGCCAGAGCAGTGCAAGTCGAGCGCGAAGGTCGATCATCGGAGCGACATCTACGCGCTCGGCTGCATCCTCTACGAGCTGCTGTGCGGCTCGCGCCCCTACGAAGGGGACGCGGGCGAGCAGATCGCCAAGCATCAGCTCGCCCCGGTGCCCGTCGCGCGCGCGGTCAACCCCGAGATCCCGCCCGCGCTCGATCAGCTGGTCTCGCAGATGCTCGCGAAGGCGCCCGACGATCGGCCGGGCTCGATGGAGTTCGTCGACGAGGCGCTGGCCGAGCTCGAGCGAGCCCCCAAGGCCCCGGTGGCCAGCCCGCGCCCGGGCTCGCTCCCTCCCCCACCCTCGCAACCGACCGGCATGGCGACGATGTTCGAGGCGGAGCACGCGCCGACCAAGGTCTCGGGCGCCACCCGCTCGCGCTGGCCGCTGGTCGGGGGCGCGGCCGGCGTCATTGTCCTCGGGGTCGTGCTTGGCGTGGCGGTCACCCGGACCGGAGGCGCGTCGAGTGAGCCCTCCGGTGCGGCGCCCGCGGATGCTCGCGTGGTCGCGATCACGCCGGATGCCGCGATCGTCGTCATCACGACGCCCCCGCCCGATGCCGCGGCCGTCGTCCCTGCCGACGACGTCAAGATGGAGTGCCTGAAGCTCGCGGCGGACAAGCAGTGGGACGCGCTGCGCAGCTGTGCCGAGCGGCTGACGTCGAGTGATGCCGAGACCGCGAAGTCACTGGGCAACAAGGCCGTGATGGAGAGCAAGGCCGAGGATGCCGCCAAGCAGTTCACCGACCGGCTCGAGGAGGGCGCTCTTGCCGCGGCGAAGACCGAGCTCGATCGAATCCCCGCGGACTCGGTCTATCGCCGGGATGCGCAGGAGGCGTTCGAGGCCGCAGCCCCTGCCGGCGTACCGAAGGTCGCCAAGCGCGGCAAGCCGCCCGTCGACACCAAACCCGCCAAGCCCGCGCCTGGCTGCGACGCGGACGCGCTGGTCGCCAAGGGCAGCGATCACCTCGAGGAGGGTATGGACGCCGCCGCGCTCGCCGCGTTCGAGGCGGCCCTCGCCTGCAGCCCTGACCCCGGTGTCGAGAAGCTCGCCCTGATCGCGGCGTGCCGCAGCAGGAACGAGCCCAAGGCGAAGTACTACAACGCGCGCCTGCCCGCGAGCGCGACCACCAAGGCGATGCAGAGCTGCACGCGCAACGGGATCAAGCTGCCGGCGTCCACCGGGTCGGCGTGCGATGCCGATGCGCTCCGCCAGAAGGGCGAGGACCATCTGCAGACGGGCATGGATGCCGCCGCGCTCGCGGCCTTCGAGGCCTCGATGAGCTGCCGGCCAGATCCGGAACTCCTGCGGTTCGCCTTCATGGCGGCGTGCCGGAGCAAGAATGCCGCGAAGGCCAGATTCTACTTTCCCAAGCTCTCGCCCGCGACGACCACCGGCATCAAGGCGATCTGCACGCGGAACGGCATCACGCTCCCGGACGCGACCACGGCCGAGCCGTGCGACGCCGATGCGCTGCGCCAGAAGGGCGAGGACCACCTGAAGGCCGGCATGGATGCCGCCGCGCTCGCTGCGTTCGAGGCGTCGATGAAGTGCACACCCGACCCCGAGCTGTTTCGCTTCAGCTTCATGGCCGCATGCCGGGGCAAGAACGCCGCGAAGGCCAAGTACTACTACGCGAAGCTCCCCGCAGCGACGACGACGGGCATCGTCCAGCTCTGCGTGCGCAACGGCATCACGCTGCCATGAGCGTCGGGTTCACCAGGTCGCTTGCGTCGACTGGATGAACGCGTACGGATAGCCGAGGTCGAACGCGGAGGCCTTGTCGAGCACCTCGACGTGCTTGGCCGAGAGCTCGAGATCTGCGCCCGCGAGGTTCGCATCGAGCTGCTCGAGGTTCCGTGCACCGAAGATCACCGACGTGACCTGCGGCTTGGCGAGCAACCACGCGAGACTGACCGCCGAGGGCGTGGCGCCGGTCTCGGTGGCCACCGCGCGCACCGCGTCGAGGATCGTCCAGTTACGCGGCACGTCGTAGCGGGTGAACCGCTCCGCCTTCTCGCCGAGCCGCGTACCACCGGCCGGTGGCTTGCCCTGCTCGAACTTGCCCGTGAGGAAGCCGCCCGCGAGCGGCGACCACGGCAGGATCCCGAGCCCCTCCTCGCGACACAGCGGGCCGTGCTCGCGCTCGAGATCGCGCACGAGCAGGTTGTACTGCGCCTGCAGCGTGACGTAGCGCGAGAGGTGGTTGGTCTTCGCGAGCCACAGGCTGTCCATCAGTCGGTACGCCGCGTAGTTCGAGCAGCCGATGTAGAGGACCTTGCCGGCGCGGACGAGGTCATCGAGCGCGCGCAGCGTCTCCTCCTCGGGCACGGTGATGTCCTGCATGTGGATCTGGTAGAGGTCGATGCGATCGGTCTTGAGCCGCCGCAGCGACTCCTCGCAGCACTTCACGATCCGGTAGCGCGACGCGCCGGTGCGGTTGGGGCCGTCCCCCATCGTGAAGCGGAACTTGGTGGCGAGGACGATCTTGTCTCGGGTCTTGCGCTTCTCGAACCAGTTGCCGAGCACGCGCTCGGACAGCCCGTCCTGGCCGTAGACATCCGCGGTGTCCACGAAGTTGATGCCCTTCTCGAGGGCCCGGTCGAGCACGGCGTGGGACGTGTCCTCGTCCGACCCGACCTTGTGCATGAACGACTTCTCGTCGGCTTCGCCGAACGTCATCGCGCCGAGGCACAGGCTCGAGACCTTGACGCCGGCGCTCCCGAGGTTCCGGTATTTCATGCCCGGACCCTAGCGCAGAACCACCGCACGTCCGCGGAGTTCAACGGTTTTGTCAGGAATCGGTCACCCGCAAACCCAGCGCTTCCGCCCAGGGCTCGTTCGCGGTATCTCCCGAGCACGATGTCGTCCGTCGCCCAGGCCGCCGCGAAGAGCTGGCGGCGGATCTACTTCAACGCGCCGGCGATCCCGTTCTGGGGCGTCCACATCCTCGCGGTCGTCGGCATCGCGATCACCGGGTTCTCGTGGTGGGGGGTCGCGCTCGCGCTCGCCCTCTACTGGCCGCGGATGTTCTTCGTCACCGGCGGGTATCACCGCTACTTCTCGCACCGCAGCTACAAGACCTCGCGGTGGTTTCAGTTCGTGCTCGCGCTCGGCTGCACGCTGACCGCGCAGAAGGGACCGCTATGGTGGGCCGCGCATCACCGGCAGCACCACAAGCTCTCGGATCAGCCGGGCGATCTCCATTCGGTGATCCAGCAGGGCTTCTGGTGGGCGCACATGGGCTGGATCCTCTCCACCGATCTCGAGGACACCGACTACTCGCGGATCAAGGACTTCTCGAAGTACCCCGAGCTGCGCTGGCTCAACACGTACTGGATGCTGCCCGCCGTGGCGGCCGGCGTCGTGACGTTCCTGATCGGCGGCTTCTTCGCGCTGGTCTGGGGCTTCGCCGTGGCGCAGGTGCTGTGCTGGCACGGCACGTTCACGATCAACTCGCTCTCCCATCTCTGGGGCGCCCGCCGCTACACCACGGATGATGACTCGCGCAACAACCCCGTGCTCGCCGTGGTGACCATGGGCGAGGGCTGGCACAACAACCACCACCACTACCAGTCGTCGGCTCGCAAGGGCTTCTTCTGGTGGGAGATCGACGTCACGTACTACGTGCTGCGCGCGCTCTCCCTGGTTGGCATCGTCTGGGATCTCCACGGCGTGCCCGCGCACGTCCGCGCCGACGTCACGCCGGCCGCAACCGCGGCGGACGAAGCCCCTCGCCTCGCCGACGTGGCCTGAACCATGCGCTTCCCGCCGGCGAACATGCAGCTGCGACGCGCGCAGCTCGTGTTGATGATCGCCGTGCTGGTCCCCACGGTGATGATGTCGGCGATCGGCATCATCCTGCTCGCGATGGAGCCGAGCGTGACCACGGCGGTCCTCGGGATCCTCGTGCTCGCCCTGACCGGCAGCGGCATCACCGGCTTCATCCTGGTCACGATCTTCGTGGGCAAGGGCGCGTCGCTCGTGCGTCTGCAGAACGACTTCGTCTCGAGTGTCTCGCACGAGCTCCGGACCCCCGTGACCTCGCTGCGCCTCCTCATCGAGTCCCTTCGCACCGGCCGGCTCGATGCGGCCGACCAGGAGCAGGTGCTCTCGCTGCTCGGTCGCGAGACCGATCGCCTGGAGGTCCTCGTCGATCGCGTGCTCGAGCTGTCGCGCCTGGAATCGAGCCACGTCTACCTGCGTGAGCAGATCGATGTCGCCGCGCTCGTCGAGGAGGCGATCGCCTCGTTCCATGCGCTCACGCTGACCCGGCCCACCGCCGTCACCGCGTCGGTGGAGCCCGGGCTGGTCGTGGTCGGCGATCGCCCCACGCTGGTGAGCGCGCTCGCCAACCTCCTCACCAACGCCTGGAAGTATTCGGGGGAGGACAAGCGGATCGCGATCGCCGCATACACCGCGGGCCGACGGATCGAGATCACGGTGACCGACAACGGGGTCGGCATCGAGCGAGGCGAACAGGGCGCGATCTTCGAGCAGTTCAATCGCGGCCGCGCTGCGAGCCAGAGCGGCGTCCCCGGCGTCGGGCTCGGTCTCGCCTTCGTGCGCGCGATCGTCCGCGGCCACAAGGGCAAGATCGACTTCACGTCGCGCCCCGGCGAGACCACGTTCCGGATCCGCCTCAAGCGCCGCCGCAAGCCCGTGCCCCGGCCCGCACATCTCAGCTCGGCCGCACTCCGCGAGGCGCGCTCGTGAGCGGCAGGATCTTGATCGTCGAGGATGACGAGGCGATCGCCACGGGGCTCGCACTCAACCTCAAGCTCGCCGGACGCTCCACCCAGATCGCGCGCGATGGCGAAGAGGCGCTCGCGCAGCTCGAGACCGAGGACTTCGCGCTCGTGCTGCTCGACATCAACCTCCCCAAGCGCAATGGCCTCGAGGTGCTGTCGGCGCTGCGCGCCTCCGACAACCTGGTCCCCGTGATCGTGGTGTCGGCGCGTGGCGGCGAGTTCGACAAGGTCGCCGCGCTCCGGCTCGGCGCGGACGACTACGTCACCAAGCCGTTCGCGCTCGCCGAGCTGCTCGCACGGATCGAAGCCGTGCTCCGCCGGGTCCAGCCGATCACGGTGGTGCCGATCCCCGCTCCACCGAGCGCGGCCTACGGCTTCGGTGACGTCGCGATCGATCTGACGCAGCGGCTCGTCACGCGCGCCGGGGAGGAGGTGAAGCTGACCCACCTCGAGCTCGAGCTGCTCGCGTTCTTCGTCCGTCATCCGAGCCAGGTGTTCTCCCGGGCCCAGCTGTTCCAGCTGGTCTGGGGGCAGTCGGCGGGCTCGGTCCGCACCGTCGATAACTTCGTGGGGCAGCTGCGCAAGCGGCTCGAGGACAACCCCGAGCATCCGCGCCACTTCATCACGGTGCGCGGCTCTGGCTATCGCTTCGATCCCTGACCACCGCCTGGCGAGCGCCGCGACACGGATGTCCTGTCCTGGCGGCAACCGTTGACGATGGTGGGCGCAAGTGTGCGGATCCCGGATGGGTTCGGTGGCACGACCAGTGCTCTTTCCCACGTCATGAATCGAGCCTCCACCTATCTGTCGCGCGCCTTGCTCACCGTACCCTTGCTGGCCCCGCTGGTTGCCTGCAACACCGCTGGCGAGCGCGCGGACACGGGCGAGTGCCCCGCCGGCGAGGTCTGCTCGCCGAACACGCCCAACGGCGTCCACTTCATCGGCAACTCGCTCGCCGATCAGCTGTTCGGCGGGCTCGGGCCAGCGGCCACCGCGATCGGCGGCACCCAGGAAGTCTCGCTCGAGTACGTGCGCGCCGATGGCGCCCGGATCGCGCTCAACCTGCCGTACGACGCGGATGACGACGGCGGCCTCGGCGTCTCCGTGGTCGGGCATAGCGGCTCCATCGTCACCGTCAAGGGTGCGCGCAGCCGCTCGAACTACCTGCGGATCACGGATCCGGCCACGGGCGAGCTCTACGATCGCTACATGCTCACCGGCGCCGCGCTCAAGTCGATGCGCCTGGTCGGCACGAGCTTCGAGGTCACGCCGACCAACCGACCGGACCTCGTGTTCGCCACCGGCGAGCAGGAGATCGGCGTCGCGCTCGTGGGTGACGTCCAGGAGAGCGGTGGCACCACCCCCGAGCGGATCGTCGACACGTCGATGATCCTCGACCTGCCCGGCAGCACGCGGACGAGCTGGGACTCGATCAAGATCCCGAGCGCGACCGTCGGGACCTACCCGCTCGTGGTGACCGCGGGTGACAAGCCCGCCGCGACGATGCCGATCGAGGTGGTGGCCGGCGCCGACGCGATCGCCCCGCTCGACGCACAGCCCACCGTGCCCGCGAACTCCTCGGCCTCGGTCTGCTTCGAGGCCACGAGCAACGGTCGCTACATCTATGGCCTGACCTGGACGTTCGTGACGAACGGCGTCACCACGGTGAACGGCCGGGACACGCTCAGCCGGAACTGCATCTCCGTCTCGTCGGCCGGGAAGACCTCCGGTTCGATCCCGGTGACTGCCTCCGCGGGCGGCAAGACCGTCGCGATCAACGTCCTCGTCGGTGCGGCGGCACTCTCGACCACGCCGATCACCCCGACCAGCGCCGGGACGTCGCGCAACGTGCCCACCGCCGGCGACCGCGCCGCGATGTGAGCTACCCTCGGCCCATGGCCGAGACGGTGTTCGCCAAGATCCTCCGCGGTGAGATTCCCTGTCACCGCGTCTACGAGGACGACCAGGTCCTCGCGTTCCTCGACGTCAACCCGATCTCCCGCGGTCACACGCTGGTGATCCCGAAGGAGCTGGCCGCCACGCTCGACGCGCTGTCGGACGATGCGGCCGCGGCGGTGGGCCGGGCGTTGCCGCGGATCGCGCGCGCGGTTCTCGCCGCCACCGGCGCGACCAGCTTCAACGTCCTCCAGAACAACGGCGTCGAGGCCCACCAGGCCGTGTTCCACGTCCATTTCCACATCATCCCGAAGCACGACGATGGCAGCGGGCTTGGCATCGGGTGGAAGGCGACCGCGCTGGCCGAGGGAGCCGCCCTGGCCAAGGCGATCGCGAGCGCGCTGTGACCCGCCCTGCCCTCGCGCTCGCCACAGCCGCCGCTCGCGCTCGCGGGTGCGTTGACCGGCTGTCTGATGCCGCGCTACCTCGGGCAGGCGGCCTACGGCCAGCTCGATCTGCTGGCACGCGCGCGGCCGATCGATCAGGTCGTCGCAGATCCGAACACGCCGCTGCGCACCGCGGTATTGCTCGCCGAGATCCCTGCGATCAAGCTGTACGGGCGCAGCTACGGCCTCAAGATCAAGCGCAACTACAACTCGTACTCCTGGCTGGGTCGCCCCGCCGCCGTGTGGTTCGTCGGCGCGGCGGATCCGGTCGCGTTCAAGCCGCTGAAGTGGTGCTTCCCGATCGTCGGCTGCTTCGCCGGCCTCGGCTGGTTTGACGAGGATGATGGCGTCAAGCACAAGCTCGAGCTCGAGGCGCGCGGCTTCGACGCCATCGTGCGCCCGGCCTCGGCGTACTCCACCGGTGGGTGGTTCCCCGATCCGGTGCTGTCGACGATGCTCGGCGGAGGGGACGACGCCTTTCCGGAGCTCGCCAACGTCATCCTCCACGAGAGCGTCCACGCGACGGTGCTGGTCCCGGATCAGCCGTTCTTCAACGAGAGCCTCGCCTCGTACGTCGCCGACACCCTGACCGATCACTGGATCATCGACCGGTTCGGGCGAGGCTCCCCCGAGGAGCTGGCCTGGACACTTGGTCAGGCCACGCACCTGCACCGCACGGCGCGCACGCTCGACACGTACACCCAGCTGAAGAAGCTGTACGAGGGAACCCTGCCCCGCGAGGCCAAGCTCGTGCAGAAGGCCAAGATCATCGACGAGCTGGTGGCCGACCTCCACCTGCGTCGCCGCCCGAACAACGCCTCGCTGACCGAGGCCCGGGTCTACAACGGCGGCGCCGCGGCGTTGGTCGACGCGCATCGCGCGTGCGGTGACCTGCGGAGCCTCATCCTCGCGGGCAAGACGCTGACCCGTGGCGACTTCACGAAGACGCTCCAGGACGACCTGACACCGATCGGCAAGCTGCTCGGCGAGCGGTGCCGGCAGCTCAAGCTGAAGCGTGCGTAGTGGTCCGAACGGGAGTGACCTCGGTCAAAACTTGCCCCTCGCCGGGCGGGACCCGCAGGATCAGTTTCTGATGCGGATGTTTGCCCTCGTCGCCGTGATCCTGAGCCTGGCAACCGTCTCCGAGGCGCGCCCGCGGCGCCACGGCTCCACCAAGAAACGGGTGGCCGTCGACACGCCGGCGAGACGCGAGATCACGTCGACCAAGCGCGAGCCGACCGTGCGCAATCGAGATCGCTCGATCGGCGCGCCGTGGTCCGGGCGGCTCACCGCGCCGGCCCGCCTTCCTCGCGGCGAAGGCTACGTGATCCGCCGCCCCGCCCGTGCGTTCGGCACGCGCGACACCGTGGACCACGTGCACGACGCGGTGACCAACACGCTCGAGGCGTTCCCGAAGGTCCACGTGCTCGCGATCGGCGATCTCTCGGCAGAGAGCGGCGGCCAGATCACCGAGCACCACTCTCACCAATCGGGCCGCGATGCCGACCTCGGCTTGTTCTACAAGACCAAGCCCGCCGGGTATCCGGCGAGCTTCGCACGCGCCACCGAGGCCAACCTCGACGCCGCCGCGACCTGGAAGCTGGTCTGGGAGCTCGCCAAGACCTCGACCGAGGATGGCGGCGCGCAGATCATGTTCCTCGACTACAACGTCCAGGGCATCATCTACCGCTGGGCCAAGGGCCACGACGTCAGCGCCAAGCGCCTCGACCGCGTGTTCCAGTATCCGAACGGTCGCGACTCGGCGACGGGCGTGGTGCGGCACTTCCCGAACCACGACAACCACGTGCACGTCCGCTTCAAGTGCCGCGACCGCGACACCAGCTGCCGCTGAGCCGCCGCGACCCACCATGGCGACTGGGTCACGCGGGCGTTCCCCCGGGCTCGGCCCAGACTCAAACCAGGAAACGGAACCAAGGTCGGAGACGGACCTTGGTTGGCCACGATCGTGGACACGGGCGTCGCCTGGGCCGAGGAGCCGCAGAGGGCGAACCGCGGGGCCCCTGGCGCTGCCGAACAGCGTCAACGGTCTGAGCGCACCCGCGCGCCTAGCGCAGCCGGCGGAACAGGTCGCCGGCCTTCGCGATCACGCCGTCGCCGTAGAGCTGCTTGATCATGCCCTTCAGCCGCTTCGTCATGTCCTTGGGCTGACGGAACGACATCATGTTCATCGGGATCGACATCACCTGCTCTGCGGTCGACTTCACGCGGGTGAACTCGCGGATGCCCTCGTCGCCGTGGATCCGGCCGAACCCGGAGTCCCCGATCCCGCCGAACGGCAGGCTCGGAATGCCGGCGAAGCCCATCACCGAGTTGACCGAGGTCATCCCGGCGCGCAGCCGCGCGGCGATCGAGCGGGCGGCCTTGCCCGCGAACACCGTGGAGCCAAGCCCGTACGTGCTGTCGTTCGCGAGCTTGACCGCCTCGTCGAGAGAATCGACGCGCTTGATCGGGATCACCGGACCAAACGTCTCGTCGCTCATCACCTTCATGCGGTGATCGACCTCGGTGAGCACCGTGGGCTGGATGTAGTTGCCGCTGATCGCACCGGGGCCGCCGGTCAGGACCTTGGCGCCCTTCGCGATCGCATCCTCGAGGTGGTCCTTCACGATCGCGACCTGCGCCGTGCTGGTCATCGCGCCGAGATCGCCATCATCGCCACCGACCTTGAGCGCACGCACCTGCTTCACGACCTCGTCGACGAACCGGTCGTGGACCGCGTCGGCCACGTAGACGCGCTCGACCGAGATGCACGCCTGGCCCGCGTTGGTCAGTGCGCCATACACGCACGCCTCCGCCGCCTTCTCGAGATCGGCATCGTCGGCGACGATCATCGGATCCTTGCCGCCGAGCTCGAGCAGCACCGGCGTCAGCCGCTCGGCCGCCGCCATCATCACGCGCTTGCCCGTGCCGGCGGAGCCGGTGAACGCGATCTTGTTGACCGCGGACTTCGCGAGCGCCGCGCCCGTGGCGCCCGCACCGGTGACGACCTGCAGGAGGTTCGGCAGCGCGAACGTCTTGGCCGCGATCTCCGCGAGCTTCACCGCGACCAGCGGCGTGAGCTCCGAGGGCTTGAACACCACCGCGTTGCCGGCGGCGAGCGCATAAGCGATCGAGCCCATCGGCGTGTACAGCGGATAGTTCCACGGGCCGATCACGCCGACCACGCCCAGCGGGTGGTAGCTGATCGTCGCGCGGAAGTTCGCCAGCATCCCCGCGGACACCTTCTTGGGCGCCATCGCGGACTCGGCGCGCGCAGCGGCGTGTTGCACGTGACCGAGCGCCATCATGACCTCGACATAAGCCTCGAGCTCGGGCTTGCCGTTCTCGCGATGGAGCAGCTCGGCCAGCTCGTCGGCGTGCGCGGCGATCGCCTTGCGAAATGCGGTCAACTCCTCGCCTCGCGCCTCGAACGACAGCGCGCCCCACGCCTGCGCGGCGACCCGCGCACGCGCGACGGCCGCATCGACCTCCGCGGGCGTGTGCACGGCGACCGTGCCGACGACCTCGCCGGTCGCGGGGTTGTAGCTGGACAGCCGATCGGTGGTGGGGGTGCTCGTCGCAGTGGCCATGGGCCGACCATGGCACCTCGCCCCGGGCGCCGTCGAGTGCGAACCCGCTGGTCGGCGCTAGTGGAGCGCGCTCAGTAAAGGACGATCGCCGCGATCGCGCCCGCGGCGCCGATCACCAGGAAGATCGCGAGCAGGATCCAGCCCTTGTTCGAGCGGATCTTGTAGTCCGCGAGATCGTTCGACATCCCCTTCGAGGTGCCGCCCGGCGCGGAGATCGGGCCCGTGATCGCCTGGTTGACGTTGGTGCTCCAGCCGAGCCGCGGATCGTCGACGAGCGGCTGGGCGCCGACCTCCGAGATCTCGTCGGTGCCGATCAACGGCTGACGATCCGAACCAGCTCGTGGCTGCGCCTGCGGCGGCTGCTGCTGATACGGCTGCTGCTGATACGGCTGCTGCGCGACCGGCGCGCCCGGATACTGCGGCTGCTGAAACGGCGGCGGCTGCATCTGCGGCATCTGCATGGGCTGCGAGTGGCCCTGCTGCGGTGGCGGCGCAGAGCCGGTCAAGGTCGCGCTGACATCAGGCTCGCCGGGCGGACGCTGCAGCTGCGGCGGCGGCGTGTGACCACTCGGCGAGCCCAGCCGCTGCGGCTGGTTGCGGGCGCTCTGCCGCGCCTGGTGCGTGGAGTCCATCTGCTGCCACGCCGCAGCATCGGCCTCCTGCGGCAGGTGGACGGGCGTGACGGGCTGGATCTTCGGCGGCACCACCTGCTGGGCGGGCGTGCGCATCGTGTCGGGGTTGTCGCTCTCGGTCTGCGAGCGCCGCGCCTCGGGTGGAATGTACTGATTCCCGACCACCGAGGTCTTCTCGTTGTCGGTGTCCGCACCCGCCTCGATGCTGATCTCGGTCTTCTCACCGGGGGCCGCGTCCACCCAGGGCTCGCGCTTGGCGCCGAACAGCTGGGTCATGAACCGACCCATCGCCGTGTTCGAGCCCGTGAGCTTGGCGCGCACCGCGAACGCGTCGAGCGCCTCGATCAGCTCCTGACCGGTCTGGAAGCGCGCGTTCGGATCGTTGGCCATCGCGGTCAGCACGATCGCCTCGAGCTCGCGCGGATATCCCGGCACCGCGATCGTGGGGAGCACGACATCGCCTGCGACGATGCGCTTCATCGTCTCGAAGTCATCGTTGCCCTTGAAGGCCCGGCGGAGCGTCGTCAGCTCGTAGAGGACGATGCCGAGCGCGAAGATGTCGCTCCGCCGATCGATCGGCTTGCCCTTGCACTGCTCGGGCGACATGTAACCGTACTTGCCCTTGATCGTCCCACCGACGGTCTTGGTGGCGCGCTCCTCGGCCTTCGCGATGCCGAAGTCGAGGACCTTCACGCTGCCGTCGTAGCCGACCATGATGTTGGCCGGCGACACGTCGCGATGAACGATGTTGAGCGGCTGGCCGTTCTTGCCGCGCCGCTCGTGCGCGTGATTGAGCCCCGCGGCGGCACCGCTGATGATCATCACCGCGAGCTCGAGAGGAATCGTCCAGCCCCGGCGCAGCGTGGTCTCGAGGATCGCCCGGGCGTTCTCGCCGTGGACGTACTCCATCGCCATGAAGTAGGCGCCGTCGGCCTGATCGACCTCGTAGACCTGCGCGACGTTCTGATGATTCAGCGTGGCCGCGAGCTTGGCCTCGTCGAGGAACATGGTGACAAAGCGCTGATCACTCGCGCGCTCCCGGAGGATCGTCTTCAGCACGACATGGCGCTCGAATGATCCGAGGCCGGACTGTCGGGCCAGATAAATTTGCGCCATACCGCCGGTTGCGAGGTGACTAATCACTTCGTACCGGCCGACCCGGGTAGGGGCGCCCGCAGTGGGCTCCGGGGGCGCCACACCAAGAGAATCGGCTGCTTGCCGTGATGTGTCAAGCTACCGGTCCCGACGACGCCGTTCGCGGGCATACTTACGGGCGCGTGAACGCAAACGTCCAGGTTGCGCTTTCGGGCGTCATTCCCGCCCTCGTGGCGATGTGGATCGTCGATCGGCTGGACCGCAAACGCCCCGAGCCCGCCAGCACGCGACGGCTGGTCGCGTTCGTGGGGATGCTGTCGGTGATCCCCGCTATCTTGCTCGAACGCTGGCTGATCTCGGACATCGGGGCGAGCGTGGCCCCCCAGTTCACCTACCAGGGCGCCAGCTACCACGCGTTCGTCGTCGCCGCTGGCGTCGAGGAGGCATGCAAGATCGCTGTGGTGTACTGGATCGTCTGGCGCCGACCCGAATTCGACGAGCGGATGGACGGAATCGTCTACGCCGCGCGGGCGGGCCTCGGGTTCGCCCTCGTCGAGAACGTCGGCTACCTTCTGGGGCAGGAGTCGATCCAGGGCCAGCTCTATGTGTGGGTGGCGCGAGCACTGCTCGCCGTTCCCGGCCACGCGATGTGGACGGGCATGATCGGCTACATGGCCGCTCGCCGGCGGTTCGACGGCAAGGGCCTGGGGCTGATCGGTGGCTACCTGCTCGCCGTCGCGTTCCACGGTGCCTACGACTGCGCCGTGTTCATCCAGCAGCCGCTCCACTTCGAAGGACACGATGCGGCCTCGAGCATGATGATCCTCGTCCCGATCGCCCTCACGCTGACCGCGTTCTTCGTGGTCCGATCGATGGCGCGCACCGCGCTGCGGCTCGACGACGCCGAGGCTGCGACGCGCGCGGTCGCAGCGGCCCAGGCCGGCCCCGGTCAGCTCAACTGACGGCGGCGGGGATCCGCGCGCGCAGCACGCCGATCGCCGCCACGCTGCCCAGCACGACCGCTCCGCCGAACAGCCACATCCCCCGATCGACGCGGGCGCCATCGACGCCGGGGTACTGCATCACGAACGCGATCCCGGCGACCACCGCGGTGCCGATCGCGATCAGCGCGGTGCGGGCTGCGAGCCTGGGAATCCGCTTCGCGGCGACACCGCCCGCGACGACCAGCAGCACGAGCATCGCGATCAGGCCACCGGCCCAGGTCGCCATGCCCATGCGCATCCAGCGCTCGCTGCCGCCGATCCAGGTCAGGCTCGTGGGGCGACAATCGCCGCCAAAGCACTGCTTGGAGCCGAACGGGCCGATCTCGACGTCGCCGATCGACCACCACCGCCCTGCCCAGACCGAGACCGCGAACGCCGAGGCCGCGACGAGGGCGATCGCGACGATGATCCAGCGGGACTTCACGGCGCGCGCATTCTGCTCACCGCGAGGAACGAGCGCAACGCCAATCTGTCATCGGCTTACATAACGGCCGAAACCCCAGTGCCTACATTGACCTCGCCACCACACCCTAAAGACACTGACCCTCCACCGATGTCCCGCGCACTTGTTGTCCTCGGACTTGCGATCCCGGCGCTCCCCGCGCTGTCGGCCCAGCCGGCGTACGCGCGCACGCAGCTGACCACGGCCCCCGCAGTGGACACGGCCAGCACCTCGCCTTCCATGCTGGTGGCGCAGCTGGCGAACCTGTTCGACCTCGATCTCATCCCTCACCTCGTGGCCGAGCGTGTGGTGCGCTGGCAGCTCGGGATGCGCGACGTGTTCCACCACGCCGCCGACCGCCTGGCGAGCTTCGCCCAGCAGGCCGGCGATGCTGGCGTGGCCATCCCCGACCTCAGCGTCTTGACCTGGAACCCACTGCCCGCGTCGAACACGTCGTGGGCGACCTCGGGGTTCGGCTGGCGCGACGACCCGTACCGCCACTTCCGCAAGTTCCACAGCGGCGCCGATCAGCGCGCTCAGCCCGGCACCCCGGTGATGGTCGCAGGTGATGGCATCGTGACGTTCGCCGGCCGCCAGGGCGGCTACGGCAACGTGATCTACGTCGACCACGGTGGCGGGGTTCTCACACGTTATGCCCACCTCCGCCGGATCGAGACCCAGAAGGCCGCCGTGGTCACTGCGGGGACCGAGATCGGC
Organism: Myxococcales bacterium; assembly: GCA_016720595.1. GTDB lineage: Bacteria > Myxococcota_A > Polyangia > Haliangiales > Haliangiaceae > JABFXX01. The sequence goes on along the minus strand of JADKKI010000001.1, from coordinate 194,729 downwards.
CAGGTCGGCTCCACAGGCCGCGCCACCGGCCCGCACCTGCACTTCGAGGTGCGGATCGACGGTCACCCGGTCGATCCCGGGACCGCACTGACCGTCGCCCAGCTGCAGCGCGAATCGCCGGCGGAAGGCCACCTCGCCGCCTACGCCCTGCGCCCCGAGCTGCAGGCCCTCGAGCTCTCGGATCTCGATCCGCCGAAGGGCAAGAAGGCCAAGGCAACGTCGCGTCCCGAGCGGCCGGAGCGTCCTGGCCGCGGCAAGCGCGTTCGCCCCACGTCGTAGCGCCCGCGTAGCGACTACGAGAGGCGCTTGCCGTCGGGCGACCAGCGGTAGTAGCCCTCGCCCGACTTCTTCCCGAGCTTGCCGGCGGCGACCTTGTCGCGCAGCGACTGCGGCGGCGTGAACGCCGGCCCGATCGCCTCGGCCAGGTACTCCGCGATCCCGAGCCGCACATCGAGGCCGACCAGATCGGTCAGCTCGAGCGGCCCCATCGGATGCCCGTACCCGAGCTTCATCGCGGTGTCGATATCGGCCGGCGACGCGACGCCCTGCTCGACCATCCGCATCGCCTCGAGGCCGATCACGAGGCCGAGACGACTCGATGCGAAGCCCGGGCTGTCGGCGACGATGATCGGCGTCTTGCCCATCCGCTCGACGAGCCCGACGGCGAGCGCGACCATCGCGGGATCCGCCGCCCCGTGGCGAACGATCTCGACGAGCTTCATGACGTGGACGGGATTGAAGAAGTGCATCCCGACCACGCGGCCTGGCGTGCTGATGCTCGCGGCGATCTCCGCGATCGGCAGCGACGAGGTGTTGGTGGCGAGGAGCGCATGGGGCGGCGTCAGGCGCTCGAGCTCGCGGAAGATCTCGCGCTTGAGCTCGAGCCGCTCGGGCACGGCCTCGATCACAGCGTCGTCGCCTTCACACGCACCGGCGAGCTCGTCGAACGGGCGGATCCGCGCGAGCGCCGCCTCGCGATCGGCCGGGCTGACCTTGCCGAGTTCCACGCCCTTCGCGAGGTTCTTGCCGACCTTCTCGCGACCTGCCGCTGCACCACCCGCCACCGCGTCATAGAGCTTCACGGTGGCGCCCATCGCCGCGGCGACGTGCGCGATCCCGTGCCCCATGGTTCCGGCGCCGATCACGGTGATGATGCGAAGGTCGGAGGCGTTCACGCGCCGAAGCTAACCCATCGATCACGTCCTCTGGTAGCGTTCGCGTGATGTCCGCGCGTGTCGATGTCGATCGCCTGCAGCGCGACCTCGAGGTGATCGTCGGGCCACGACGCGTCTCCGTCCGCGCCGTCGATCTCGACACCTACGCGCGCGACATGTGGCCACGCCTCCTGCTCGCGTATCGCGAGGGCAGGAACGACGGACCGCGCCCGTACGCGATCGTCTGGCCGGAGCACGTCCGCGAGGTGATCAGCATCGTCAAGCTCGCGCGCCAGCACCGCATCCCGATCGTGCCGTACGGCGGCGGCTCGGGCGTGTGCGGTGGCGCCGTCCCGCTGCGCGGCGGGATCACGATCGACACCAAGCGCATGCAGGCGTTCCGCTCGGTCCACTCCGACGAGCTGGTGTGCGACGTCGAGGCCGGCCTGTCGGGCGAGCGCTTCGAGCGCGAGCTCGCACGGCGCGGCTACACGTTCGGGCACTTCCCGTCGTCGATCTATTGCTCGACCGTGGGCGGCTGGCTCGCGACCCGTGCCGCCGGGCAGCTGTCCACGAAGTACGGCAAGGTCGAGGATCGCGTCGCGGGCCTCTCGGTGGTGACCGGGCGCGGCGAGCTGATCGAGACCGATGGCCCCAATCGCGCGCTCCGCGGTCCGAGCTGGAATCAGCTCCTGGTCGGCAGCGAGGGCACGCTCGGCCTCATCACCTCGGCGCGCCTCCGCGTGTCGCCGGCGCCGCAGCTCCGCGTGTTCCGGGGCTTCGAGGTCGATGACGTCGCCGCCGGGGTCGAGGCGATCCGCCGCATCCTGCAGAAGGGGCTCCGCCCCGCAGTGGTCCGCCTCTACGACGAGCTCGACACGCTGATCAACTCGTTCGGCCATCACGAGGACGGCCCCGCGAAGGAGGTCCGCGGCCCGCTGCCTCCCGTGACCACCGGCGCCCTCCCCGCCTGGCCCGAGCCCGAGGCGCCGAAGGACGATGGCGTGGTCGCTCGGCTGCTCGACTTCGCCCGCGGCAAGGGCACCCGCCAGACCGCGATGAACGCGGCGCTCGGCCGGTCCTCGATCGTCAACAAGGTGTTCGGCACGGTCGCCGAGAAGATCGCGCGTCGCGGTTGTCGGCTGATCATCGGCCTCGAAGGCGCGCGGATCCGCACCGAGGTCGAGGCCGCGCTGATCTTCCACGAGCTGGAGACCCTCGGCGCGCGCGACAAGGGCGAGGATCCGGGCTGGGCCTGGCTCAAGCACCGCTACCACGTCAGCTACCGGATGAGCCCGATGTTCCGCGACGGCGCGTTCGTCGACACGATGGAGGTCGCGTCGAGCTGGGAGCGCCTCATGGACCTCTATCACTCGGTCCGCACCGCGATCGGTCGCCACGCCGTCGTGATGGCGCACTTCTCCCACGCGTACGCCGATGGCTGCTCGATCTACTTCACGTTCGCCGGCACCGCTCCAGATGCCACGTCCGCCGAGCGGCTGTACGACACGATCTGGCGCGACGGCATGGAGGCGACGACGCGCGTCGGCGCGACGATCAGCCACCACCACGGCGTGGGCCTGCTCAAGGCGCCGTACATGGCGGGCGAGCACCGCGAAGCGATGGCGATCTTCGAGGCCGCGAAGGCGAGCTTCGATCCCGATGGGATCTTCAACCCGGGCAAGATGGGCCTCCGCGAGCGCGACCGGGAGGCGCCGCCGTGACGACCACGCCAAGCCTGGCACGCGACCTCGTCACCGCCGTCGGCAGCGAGCACGTCGAGGAGCTCGATGCCGGCAACTGGCGCGTGTCTCCCGGCTCGACCGCCGAGGTCGCCGAGGTGATCCGTCGCGCGGGGGCGCACAAGGCCGCCGTACATCCGGTCGGCGCCGGTGGGCGCCCGCGACGCTGGCAGGCCCAGAGCGGCCGACCCGGCGGCAAGCGCGCCGGCGAGGAGCTCGATCGCGCGCGCGTGTTCATCTCCACGCGCCGCCTCGATCAGGTGCTCCAGCTCGACGAGACCTCGCTCCTGATCCACGCCGAGGCCGGGCTCACGGGCCTCGAGCTCGAGCGCATCCTGTCACCGCGCAACCTCTCGATCGGCGACTACCCACCGGTGGTCCTGACGTCCTCACTCGGCGGCTTGATCGCCGTGCGCACACCCGGCAAGTCGAGCGCGCGCCATGGCTTCTTCGAGGAGGCCGTGGTCGGCGTGTCGGCCGTCCTCGCCGATGGGCGCACCGTGCACACGCGCGTGGCGCCGCGCCGAGCGACCGGTCCGGATCTCGCGCGTGCGCTGTGCGGCAGCGAGGGCACGATCGGCTTCATCACCTCGGCGGTGCTCCGGATCCACGTCAAGCCCGAGGCGCGGCTCCTCGCGGCGTACATCCTCCCGTCGATCGATGCCGCGGTCTCTGCCGTGCTGCTGTCGCTCCGCGAGGAGGCTGCCCCCTCGGGCCTCCGGATCTACGACGCCGCGGAGGCCGCCGAGCACTTCGACGGCCTCGTGCTCCCTACGGGTCACGCACTCCTGTGCGCGGGCACCGCCGGGCCAACGGATCTCGCCGCGTGTGATCGCGATCTGATCACGAGCGCCGTCAATGCCGAGGGTGGCCGCACCGGCGACCTCGCCCTGGCCGAGCTGTGGTGGCGCCGCCTGCACGCGGGTGAGCCCACGCCCGGGCCGAGTCCGTCGTTGCAGGTGATGGCCACACCGTCGAAGGTCGGCGCCGTCTATCACGCCGTCACCGCGCACGTCGCCGCGCACGGTGGCATCGCACGTGCGCACATCTCGCGGTTCGATGCCGACGGCGCCGTCGTGTTCTTCACGATCATCGGCCCCGAGGAGCTCACGACGTCGGCCGAGGCCGTCGCCGCCGGCGCCGGCGCGTGGCTGCTCGGCGGACGCGCGGTCAAGCTCGACGCCTACCTCGACGCGCTGCGCGCGGAGATCGATCCCGACCACATCATGAACCCCGGCACGCTCGCGTAGCTCAGCCCGACGCGGCGTCCTGCTTGGACATGTCGGCCACGAGCTTGCGCATGAACAGCTCGATGTTGCGGCGGAGCGCCGGGTCCTCGCACACCGGCAGCGCGCGCCGCCAGGTCTCCACCGCACGCGCGTGGAGGCCCTGCCGGAAGTAGAGGTACGCGAGCCGCGTCAGCGCCGGGAAGTAGGCGGGCTGGAGATCGACGACGGCCTCGTACTCGTCCACCGCCTCGGCCCAGCGCGAGGCGCGCTGGAGCATGTTCGCGAGCATGAAGTGGAGCTTGGGGCTCGAAGGATCCCCGACGAGCGCGCCGCGCAGCCGGCCGATCGCGCCCTCGATGTCGCCGTTGTGATAGAGGCCGAGCGCGTCGGCGAGCAGCGCCTCGTGATCGCTGCGCTCGTCGGTGGACAGCTCGCGGAGCAGGCGATGCAGGCGGCGGTTGTCGAGCGGCTTCTCGAGGTAGCCGTCGGCGCCGTGCTGCTGCAGCACCGCATCCGGCACCTGCCCCGAGTCGACGACGGAGGTCGTCACGATCACCTTGCAGCGGCCGAGGCGGCGGCTCCGCTTGATCGCGCGACAGAGCCGGAGGCCATCGAGCTCCGGCGTGGCGATATCGGCGAACACGAGATCGAAGTAGAGCTGGGACATCAGGTCGAGGGCCTGCGCGCCCGCCGCCGCCGCCTGACACTCGTAGCCCAGCCGCTCGAGCTCCGCGACGAGGTGGATCCGACCCGGCGGATCGGGATCGACGACCAGCGCGCGCGTTCGACCGACGTGGGTATCGGGCTCCTCCACCCGATCGAGCTCCGCCGCGATGATCTGCGTCTTCTCCTCGACGAGCGCGTCATGTGCGGACCCGGTAGTCGCGTTCGTGATCGTGTTGACCTGCCAGTCGCCGGTCAGGGTCGCACCGGCGATCGAGATCTCCTCGGAGGGCAGATCCTCGGAGCTCTCGATGTTGCGCGCAGCCTCCTCGGCCAGTGCGCGCTGCGCGCGGCGATGCTCGTCCTGATCACCGCCATCGGGGTGGACCTGTGCGAGATAGGCGCCGGCGCGACTCGATTCGGGCCCGACCAGGAACAGCTCACCGACCTTCCAGCGCTTGAACGCGACGCGAATGGTCCGGGCAAGCGTGATGTCGAGCGCGATCCTCAGCTCCACGCTCTTGCCTCGGCTCGCGCCCAGCTCGCGCGCGGGAACGATCGCATCCTCGGGACGCGCGGCCGCGACGATCAGCGTGTGCTCGTCCTCGTAGACCACCAGGGCAGAGAAGATCCGCGCCCATTCGAGCGAGACGTACTCGAGCACCTCGAGCCGGATCGTGGACTCGTCGAGCACGATGCCCGACCACCCGGTCTGGGCGGACAGGGCCATCGCCAGCTGCCGCTCGCCCGCATAGCCCAGCGCATAGAGCTCGGAGGCCACCGGGTGTCGGCCGCTCTGGCGGGCCAGGGCATCGGACAGCTCGCTGGCATTGATCACGCCTTGCTGGATGAGCAGCTGCCCGATCGAACCCCTCACACGTGCACAAAAGGGTATCAGACCTCGCCAGATCGCACATTTTCTCGTTCATCCAAGTCCCCGAAATCCCAATCCGGGGGCGGCTAGTGGACCCGCCGTGGCGAGAATTGGCTGGCGATCTGCCCCTGCGCTGATATCCTGCGCCCCGCGTTAGGGAAACCCCGATTCTCGAGCTCGAGGCAGCCGTGACAGGCTGACGCAGCAACCGGATTCCCTGACCGATAACATCGCGAAATCGCGATGGCACCAGCATTGCTTTCCAGCTGGGCCGTAACTGCGACTCGACGACGACGACCTAGCCAGTAGTCTTACGAGGAGAACCAACACGCATGAACGACTTCAAGATCGGTGAGAAGGCCGTCTACCCAGCCCATGGCGTAGCCGAGGTCATCGGAATCGAGAAGAAGGAGATCAACACGTCGGTCTGCTCCTTCTACGTGCTCAAGGTCCTCGCGACCGGCATGCAGATCCTGGTGCCCAAGGACAAGGCCGATCAGGTCGGCCTGCGCCACGTAGCGACCTCCTCCGAGATCGACGAAGTGTTCGACATCCTTCGGGAGAAGGACGTCCACATCGACAAGCAGACCTGGAATCGCCGCTATCGCGGGTTCATGGAGAAGATCAAGACCGGCTCCCTGTTCGATGTCGCCGAGGTCTATCGCGACCTCTACCGGCTGAAGTCGAGCAAGGTGCTCTCGTTCGGCGAGCGCAAGATGCTCGACAACGCCAAGCAGCTGATCGTCAAGGAGCTCGCGGTGGCCAAGAAGTGGGCCGAGGACAAGGTCGAGGCCGAGCTCGAGAAGGCCTGCGCGTAAAGCATCTGCTTGCGTACCGTCGGACCCGGGTGCTATGGGTCCCGCGATGCAGGTTCACGTAGCGAAGGCGGACATCTGGACGTTGCCGGTGGACGCTGTGGTCAACCCGGCGAACTCGCTGGGCATCATGGGCGGTGGGATCGGAGGCGCGCTGCGCCGCCAGGGTGGTGATGTGATCCAGCAGGCCGCCATGGCCGCCGCGCCGATCGCTGTTGGCGCCGCGCTGGTGACCACGGCTGGGCAGCTGCCGGCCAAGAACGTCATCCACGTCCCCACGATGGAAGAGCCCGGGATGAAGATCGGCGCCGAGAACGTGCGCCGAGCCGCGCGTGCCGCGCTGATCGCGAGCGACCGCAACAACTTCAAGGTGATCGCGATCCCCGGCATCGGGACCGACCTCGGCGACGTGCCGATCGACGAGGCCGCCCGCGCGATCGTCGAAGAGATCCGCGCGCACCGCCGCCCGTGTCCCGAGACGATCTATCTCGTCGATACCAACGAGCACATGATCGCCGCGCTCGAAGAGGCCTTGCGCAACGCGCAGGCGAACCTCTAGGCGTTGTTCCGGCATCCAACCGAGGCGGTTTGTCGCAGGGAGACCGCCTGCTAAGGGCGCGATCGCCCTCTGAAAATCGCGGCGCGCGCGCGTTGACCGACAGTGCGCCCGCCATATACTGCGCTGGCTTTGCAGCTACAGGCATACATGCCAGCGGGGCTGGCGATCGCATTTGCCCTCGGCTTCTGCGGCCTCTTCACGGTGCTTGCCGTGATGATCGGTCCCAAGGCCACCAGTCCAGAGAAGCTCAAGCCGTTCGAATGCGGCAGCGAGCCGATCGGCACGCCACGTGGGCGCTACTCCGTGAAGTTCTACCAGGTCGCGATCCTGTTCCTGGTGTTCGACATCGAAGCAGCGTTCATGTACCCGTGGGCGGTCCTCTATAACCAGCTGTCGCGCACGATGGGCCCCAACGGTCCGATCGTCAGCGTGTTCGGCTTCGCCGAGATGCTGGTGTTCGTCGCGATCCTGGTCGTGGCGCTCGCCTACGTCTGGAGAAAGAAGGCGATCGGATGGGAGTAGAGCTCACCACCACGCGACTCGAGGACGCCGCCAAGTGGGCGAAGCAGAGCTCGCTCGACAAGGTCACCAACTGGGGCCGCAAGTTCAGCCTGTTCAGCTACCCGTTCGTGACGGCGTGCTGCGGGATGGAGTTCATGTCGGTCGCCGGTCCGAAGTACGACCTCGCGCGGTTCGGCGCCGAGTTCCCTCGGTTCTCGCCGCGCCAGAGCGATCTGCTGATGGTCGTCGGCACGGTCACCGAGAAGCAGGGCCCAGCACTCAAGCGCGTGTTCGATCAGATGGCCGAGCCCAAGTGGGTCATCGCGTTCGGCGTGTGCGCGTCGACCGGCGGCTTCTACCAGAACTATCACACGATGCCGGGCTGCGATCAGGTCATCCCCGTCGACGTCTACATCCCGGGCTGCCCACCGCGGCCCGAGCAGGTGCTCGACGCACTGATCATGCTGATGGATCGGATCCAGGCAGGCCGCGGCCACAGCCAGCTGCGTGACAAGCGCGAGCAGGTCATGGCGGCGAAGTCGCAAGACGAGGGTTAGGTCATGTCGCAGAAAGTCCTCGACGCGCTCAAGGCCGCGCACGGTGCCGCGGTCGAACGTACCGCCACCTCGCACACGGACGAGATCGCCTGGATCAAGCGCGATCAGCTGCTCGCGGTCGCCACCTGGCTCAAGAACGATCCGGCGATGGCGTTCGATGCGCCCGTGTTCGTCACCTGCATCGACTGGATCGACTACAAGCCGCTCCACCAGCCGCCGAGCGCGGCGTGGACGGATGAGAGTGGCAAGCCGCGGTTCACGGTCGCGTACCAGCTGCGGTCGAGCAAGCATCGTCATCGGATCCGGATCGAGGTCGAGCTGACCGAGGCCGATCCGCGCTGCGCCTCGCTCGCGGGGCTGTGGCCGGCGTTCAACTGGCAGGAGCGCGAGACGTTCGACATGTACGGGATCCGGTTCGAGGGTCACCCCGACCTGCGCCGGATCTATCTGTACGAGGAGTTCGTCGGGCACCCGCTGCGCAAGGACTATCCGAAGGACAAGCGCCAGCCGCTGGTGCGGCGCGATGACCTCCCGATCAATCCGATCAAGGTCGACCGCCGGGAAGGGAGCGCCAAGTAGTCATGGCGACCGACGCACATTCGCTGAAGCAGCTCGTCCTCGGCCGCAAGGAGGCCGCGGACCTGTCCGATACCGAGCACGAGCTCCCGCCGGATCTGATGACCGTGAACATGGGCCCATCGCACCCCGCGATGCACGGCACCGTGCGCATCGTCCTCACGGTCGATGGCGAGACGGTCGTGAAGTCCGACGTCCAGCCGGGCTACCTGCACCGCTGCTTCGAGAAGGAGAGCGAGTACGCGACGTACACGCAGATCTTCCCGTACACGGACCGGCTCAACTACGTCTCGCCGATGATCAACAACGTCGGCTGGGCGATGGCCGTCGAGAAGCTGATGGGGCTCACGAGCCAGATCCCGAAGCGCGCGGAGTACATCCGCGTGATCGTCAGCGAGATCTCGCGGATCACCGACCACCTGACCTGCGTCGGCGCCTCGGCGATGGAGCTTGGGGCGTTCGGGCCGTTCCTGTTCTTCCTGAAGGCCCGCGAGTGGCTCTACGAGATCCTCGAGACGGTCTCGGGCGCGCGCCTGACCCACACCTACGTGCGCGTCGGCGGCGTCAACAAGGACCTCCCCGACGGCTTCGCCGAGCGCCTGACCTACACCCTCGGTCAGACCGAGAAGGTGATGGTCGAGGTCGACGGCCTCATCAACAACAACAAGATCTTCCGCGATCGCATGGCCGGCATCGGCGCGCTGTCGAAGGAAGACGCGATCGCCACCGGCTGCGTCGGTCCGATCGCGCGCGCCTGCGGCGTCGACTACGACGTCCGCAAGGACTACCCGTACTCGGTCTATCCCGAGCTCGAGTTCGACGTTCCGGTCGGCACCACGGGCGATTGCTTCGACCGCTACCTCGTCCGCATCGAGGAGCTGAAGCAGTCGATCCGGATCCTGCACCAGTGCCTGAAGCAGATCCCCGACGGCCCGGTGGTCGTCGCCGATCCGCGCGTCACGCTGCCGCCGAAGACCGACACGTACAACACGATCGAGTCCATGATCCGGCACTTCAAGCACATCGTCGACGGGATCAAGGTCCCGGCCGGCGAGGCGTACACGTTCGTCGAGGGCGGGAACGGCGAGCTCGGCTTCTACATCGTCGCGGATGGCACGGGCCGTCCGTACAAGGCGTATGTGCGATCGCCCTCGTTCGTGCACCTCTCGACCGCGGGGCGGCTCATCCAGGGCCACCTGATCGCGGACATCGTTCCGATCTTCGGCATGATCAACATGATCGGCGGGGAGTGCGACAAGTGAGTACGACGACACCTCCTCCGATCGTCCAGATCCCCCCAAAGCCTGCGCCGCCGAGCGACGTGATCAACCTGACCATCGACGGTCAGGCCGTCACGGTCCCCAAGGGCACCAACGTCCTCGAGGCCGCCAAGCTCCTCGGCATCGAGATCTCGGCGTTCTGCTACCACCCCGGGCTCCCGATCGTGGCGCAGTGCCGCCAGTGCCTGGTCTCGGTCGAGAAGAACCCGAAGCTCCAGCCGAGCTGCCAGCAGGTCGTCGGCGAGGGCATGGTCGTTCACACCACCGACAAGCAGTCGACGCTGGCGCGCCAGCAGCAGCTCGAGTTCACGCTGGTCAATCACCCGATCGACTGCCCGATCTGTGACAAGGCCGGCGAGTGCACGCTGCAGAAGCTGTACTTCGAGCACGACAACCACGATTCGCGGATCGACACGCCCAAGGTCCACAAGGCCAAGGCCGTCGATCTCGGACCGACGATCGTGCTCGACCAGGAGCGCTGCATCCTGTGCTCGCGCTGCATCCGCACCTGCGACCACACCTCGGGTCAGCACCAGCTCGAGTTCGCGCATCGTGGCGACCACGAGATCCTGACCACGGCGCCCGGCGAGCAGCTCGACAACCCCTACTCGCTCAACACGGTGGATGTCTGCCCGGTCGGCGCGCTGACCGCGAAGGACTTCCGGTTCACGATGCGCGCCTGGGAGCTCGAGTCGACGCCGAGCATCTGCAACGGCTGCGCGACCGGCTGCAACATCGAGATCCACCACAAGAACGAGCGCGCGTGGCGCCTCGTGCCGCGGCACAACGCCAAGGTCAACGACTACTGGATGTGCGACGAGGGTCGGTTCACGTACCACGACCTCCGCGAGGAGCGCCTCGCGGCCGCCACCGTGGACGGGCTGCCGGCGGGCTGGGACCGTGCGGTCAAGGCCGCGGCGGATCGGCTCGCGGTGGGACGGACCTCCGGGCAGTTCGCCCTGGTGCTCTCGGCCCTTCACTGCAACGAGGACAACTTCGCGCTCGCGAAGCTCGCCAAGGCGTGGGGCGTCACCAACCTCTACATCGCGGGCAAGCCGCCGGTGCCGGCGCGCGCGGATGGCCGGCTCCGCGTGGCCGACGTCAACCCGAACATGACCGGCGTCAAGATGATCGCCGAGGCGCTCGGGTTCACCACCAAGCCGATCTACGAGCTCGATGGCAACATCCGCGGCTTGCTCGCGCTCGGCGACGTGCTGCCCGGCCTCGATCCGATGAAGCTCAAGGACCTCGAGTACGTGGCGATCGCCGCGCACGAGCGCGGACCGGTCCCGCACGCCAAGGTCGCCCTGCCGGTCGCCGACTGGGCCGAGGTCTCGGGCACCGTGACCAACACGAAGGGCTTCGTGCAGCGGATGCACGCCGCGTTCGGCCCGCCGGGTCAAGCACTCCCCGGGTGGGAGGCCATCGTGCGGCTCGCCGGGGCCACCGGCAGCAAGCTGTCGTGGACGCACCCGCGCGAGGTGTTCAAGGACATGGTCGCCGCGGTTCCCGCGTGGAGCTCGCTGACCTGGGCACGTGATGCGCGGCCACTCTCGCTCCGGTTCGCCGGGAGCCGAGGCTAGAGGCACCCATGACCTGGAAGACTCTCTACGACATCCTCGACTGGCCCGGCACCAAGTGGCTGTTCGTGGTCCTCGTCCTGGTGATGCCGCTCGCGTCGCTCTTGACGTGGGCCGAGCGCCGCCAGAGCGCGATGATGCAGGACCGACTCGGTCCCAACCGCGCCAACATCGGCCCGATCAAGCTGAAGGGCATCCTCCACTTCGTCGCCGATGCGGTGAAGATGATCTTCAAGGAGGACTTCATCCCGGCGAACGTCCACAAGGGGCTGTTCACGCTGGCGCCGATCCTCGCGCTCGCTCCCGTGCTGGTCGCGTTCGCGATCATCCCGTTCGGCCCCACGATCTATCCGCACGCCCTCACCCAGACCTTCGATCCATACCTGTTCGCGACTCAGCCCGGGAACGAGCTGTTCGCCGACTCGATCCGGATGCAGATGTTCCAGGTCGACTTCGGCCTGATCTTCTACTTCGCGGTGCTCACCCTCGCGAACTACGGCGGCACGATCGCCGGCTGGGCGTCCTACAACAAGTGGGCGCTGCTCGGCGGGCTCCGCAGCTCGTCGCAGATGATGTCGTACGAGGTCGCGATGGGCCTCTCGCTGATGGGCGCGTTCCTCGTGGTCGGCACGCTCGAGCCCGGCGCGATCGCCGCGTTCGGTGCGAGCGAGACCATGACGGGCAGTAACCCGCTCAACTGGTTGTGGCTGTGGCAGCCCGTGGGCCTCCTCCTGTTCTTCACGGCGGCGATCGCCGAGACCAAGCGCGCGCCGTTCGACATCCCGGAGGGCGAGCCCGAGATCATCGGCTACTTCGTCGAGTACTCCGGCATGCGCTGGGGCATCTTCTTCCTCGCCGAGTTCATCGAGATCGTGTTCATCAGCTCCGTGGTGGCCACGGTGTTCTTCGGTGGCTGGCAGGTGCCGTTCCTCGATGCCGACGGCTTCCGGTTCGGTGGCTACATCGATCCCAACCACGTCTCGACCAGCGGCTGGGTCTGGCACCTTCCGCACTGGGCGGTCGTCAGCCTCCAGTTCGCGGCATTTGGTCTCAAGACCATCCTGTTGTGCTGGTTCCAGCTGATGGTCCGCTGGACGCTGCCGCGGTTCCGCGCCGATCAGCTGATGAACCTCGGCTGGAAGCTGCTGCTCCCGCTCTCGCTCGCGAACATCATGGTCACTGCGCTCATCAAGCTGCTGTTCATGGGAGGTACGTGATGTCTGCCGGCCACGACGAGGTTGTCGAGGAAGCCCCGGGACCGAAGGTCATCTCGGTCGCCGATCGCCACCCGCACTCGCGCACGATCCAGGTCGTGCGGCCGGCGCCCGAGGACGTGAGCTTCCTCGCTGCGACGGCGAAGGGCCTCGGCATCACGCTGAAGCACTTCGCGCGGAACCTGTTCCTGCCGCTCAAGAAGCTCGCTGACCGCAACAGCCGGGCGCGCCCGCCGACGGCGAATGGTGGCGGAACGAGATCGAGACCGTGCAGTACCCCGAGGAGAAGGTGGTGTACCCCGAGCGGTTCCGCGGCCTCCACCGGCTGACCCTGCGCGACGACGGCAACGTGCGCTGCGTGGCGTGCATGTGCTGCCCGACGGTGTGCCCGGCGCACTGCATCACGATCATCCCGGCGGAGACCGACGACAAGGGCGTGGAGAAGCGCCCGGCGGTGTTCGAGATCGACGAGCTGCGCTGCGTGGTGTGCGGCCTGTGCGTCGAGGCGTGCCCGTGCGACGCGATTCGGATGGACACCGGCGAGCACGCGAAGCCCGTCGAGGATCGTGCGATGGCGATCGAGACCAAGGAATCGCTGATGGCGCGCGGCGTGCGATCGATCGCGCAGCAGGGCGGCATGGGACCGAACTGGCGTGCGCTCCCGACGCTGACGACGACGACTCCGGACGACAAGTAAGCTGCGCGCGCGTGTCACACGGATCTTTTCGGAGATCCGTTCAAGCGAATAGTGCGCTGCTCCGGATCGGCGGCGATCATTTTCAGATCGTGATCGCCCGCGCTTTTTCGGTTGACGATCCAGATCGCGATCGCTAGCTTAGTTCTTGAGCACCGACGGTCTGATGCGAGACCCGAGGCTAAACTGTCTCCTACATCTGCTATCCAGGGATCTGCCTCTGATCTAGGTGTGCACGCCCGCTCGTCGGGAAGCCCGAAGGATTATGTGGAGCCCACCTACGCAAACGCGTAGGGGATGGAACGCCTCACGGTTGGACGGTCGTGCTCATTTGGAACGCAGGGGTCGCAAGCCTCTGCGTTCCGCCTTTTTCGGCCAGGTTTCGCGCTACGCTGGTAGGGAGTGAGGCCTTCGGAAGGCGGTATCGAGGGAATCGCGGCCGGCACCATCGTGGTCGGCAAGTACCGGATCGAGGCCATCCTCGGCAAGGGCGGGATGGGCACGGTGTATCGAGCGTTCCACCTGGCGCTCGAGGAGGACGTGGCGATCAAGGTCCTCCAGCCCAGTGCCGCGGTCGACGAGGAGACGGTGCAGCGCTTCCTCCGCGAGGCGCAGTCGGTGGTCAAGCTCAAGAGCGAGCACGTGGCACGGGTCCTGGACATCGGGGCGTTCGAGAACGACCTGCCGTTCATGGTCATGGAGTTCCTCCAGGGGGCCGATCTCGGCCAGATGGTGGACACGCACGGAGCGATGACCACACCGGTCGCGGTGGATCTCGTGCTGCAGGCCTGTGACGCGGTGGTCGAGGCTCACTCCCTCGGGATCGTTCACCGTGACCTCAAGCCGAGCAATCTGTTCGTCTCGTTCCGGCCCGACCAGTCCGCGATCGTGAAGGTGCTCGATTTCGGGATCTCCAAGTCCGCGAACCAGTCCGATCTGTCGCTGACCCAGACCCAGTCGATGCTCGGCACACCGGCATACATGTCTCCGGAGCAGATGCGGTCGGCCCGCAGCGTCGATGCACGCACGGACATCTGGTCGATCGGCACCGTGCTCTACGAGCTCGTCGAGGCACGCCGGCCCTTCCAGGCCGAATCATTCTCCGAGATGTGCGTGATGGTCGCGGTCGATCCCCCGGCGCGGATGACCAACGCCGTGGAGCTCGAGCCGATCATCTCGCGCTGCCTCGCGAAGCAACCTGGGGATCGCTACGCCCACGTCGGTGAGCTGATGCGTGATCTCAGCGCATTCGCCGGCACCCCGGACGCCGCCGCACGCTACGTCAAGCGCGCCTATCGCACGCTCGGCCTCGCGGTCCCGCTGTCGATGGACTCGAGCCCGTTCTTGCGACCTTCGTATCCCGCCCTGCGATCAACGCCGACCCCCACCGCGGTTCACGACGCCGCGTCCGCCGCGATGGCCGCAGCTGTCGCGCCCGCGACCCCGACCATGGTGACGGCGGAGCGGACTTTGCAGGATCCCGTGCGTCCCACAGACCTTCGGTCTCGCGAGTCTCGCGGGTCTCGCGGCCTGATCATCGGCCTCGTCCTCGCCACGCTGATCGGCGGCATCGGCGCGCTCGCGTACATCAAGTCGACGAGGGCCGCGGAACCCACGGCAGAAGACACTGCCGTCGTCACCGAGCCCGCGGACCCGGTATCTGCGAAGGACTCGGTTGGATCGGCGGGTTCGGCAGGCTCGGCGGCTGGTCGCAGCGCGACGGTCGGATCGGGATCTGCGTCGGTTGGCTCGGGATCTGCGTCGATCAACGTGACCGCAAGCTCCGCCCAGCCGCCCATCGGTCGCGACGCTGGCAGCGGCAGCGCTGCAGTTGCCAATGGGAGCGGCAGCGATGGTGGGAGCGCCGCCACGATCGCCGCCAAGCCCCGGCCAACGGCCAAGCCTGCCCGGCCGATCATCAAGCCCAGACCACCGGTGAAGCCGCCCGTGGTGGTGAAGCCACCCGTCACGCCGCCCCCGAAGCCGAAGTGCGACGTGTTCAGCGCACCTCGGGACTGTCACTCGTAACCGGGACCCACCGCGCGCCGGCGCCGCGCGAACGCGTGCCATGATGTTCGGCGATGAGCCAGCAGTCTGCGATCCGGACCGCCGCCGCCGGCCTGATCGGCAACGTGCTCGAGTGGTTTGACTTCGCGGTCTACGGCTACTTCGCGAGCGACATCGGGAAGCAGTTCTTCCCCGAATCGAGCGGCACCGCTCGCCAGCTGCTCGCGCTCGCCGTGTTCGCACTCGGCTTCGCGGCCCGCCCGATCGGCAGCATCGTGCTCGGGATGGTCGGCGATCGGATCGGACGCCGCGCCCTCCTGACCGTCTCGATCGCGCTGATGGGCGGCGCGACGCTGGCGATCGGCTTGTTGCCGACCTACGAGCAGATCGGCGTGGCAGCACCGATCTTGCTCGTGGTGCTCCGCCTCGTGCAGGGGTTCTCCCTCGGTGGCGAGTTCACGGGCTCGATGGTGTACACGACCGAGCTCGCATCCCCGATGCTCCGCGGCCTGATCAGCAGCTCGACCGCGGCTGGCACCACGATCGGCTTCATCCTCGGCTCGATCGCGGCGTGGGGCGTCAACCGCGGGCTGGGCGCCGAGGACGCGTCAGCCTGGGGCTGGCGGATCCCGTTCATCGGCAGCGTGCTGTTCTGCGTCGCCGGGTGGCTGCTCCGCCGCGGGATCTCCGAGTCCGAGGTCGCCGAGAAGGCCAAGAGTGAGCGCCAGCCCGTGCTCGCGTCGCTCCTCGCCGACTGGCGTCCGATCGTCCAGACGTTCGGGATCGTGGCGATGACCAATGCGGCCTACTACCTCGCGTTCACGTTCGCGGTGGAGCGCCGGAAGTCGATGACCGGAGAAGGCGGCGCGGCGTTCCTGCTCGCGAACACGCTCAGCCTCGTCGTGGTGCTGCTGTGCAAGCCGCTCGGCGGCTGGCTGTCCGACAAGGTCGGCCGGCGGCGCCTGATGATGTGGCTGACCGTGGCGACGATGAGCGTCGTCTACATCGCGCTGCGGATCATGCTGTACGGCACGCCGACCGAGTTCATGCTCGGCCAGATCCTCCTCGCGATCCCGCTCGGTATGGCCCTCGGTCTCCAAGGGGCGATGGTCGTGGAGATCTTCCCGCTGCGCTCCCGCGTGACCTCGATGAGCGTGGCGTACTCGGTCACCCTCGCGCTGGCGGGAGGCACGGCGCCACTGGTGTCGACCTGGCTGATCGATACGCTGGGCCAGCCGCTCGCGCCGGCCTACTACATCATCCTGTTCGGCCTGATCGGGCTGGCGATCATGGCGCCGATGCAAGAGACCAACGGCCGCCGGCTCGACGACTGAGTCAGCAGCTCAGTGGCAGTAGCGCCCGCTGCCGATCGGCGGGCAGCCGCGGAGCGCGAGCACATCCATCGTGGTCGCGACCGAGATGTGGATGAGGACGCCACCCCAGATCGACTTCGTGCGCATCGCGAGCGTGCCGAGGATCAGCCCCGCCCCGATCGCTCCGAGTGTCTCCGGCATCGGCTTGCCGTAGTGGATCATGCAGTACGGGACGATCATCACGAAGATCGCGTTTGCCCCGAGTGCGCGACGCAGCCCCTGGAGGAGGAAGCCGCGGAAGAAGAACTCGAGCGACACGAACTGAGCGGCATACAGCGCCTGCCACGACCACAGATCCACCTGCGAGCGATTCGCCATCCGGTAGAACGGGTACGTGTGGCGGAACGCGCTCGTCGTCGACGCCATGATCACCGCGGGCAGGATGCACGCGAACAGCACCGCATAGATCCACAGGTGCTTCCCGAACCCGCGGAGCGAGACGTGATAGTCGAAGATCCGCTCGCCGGGCAGGCACGCGAGGACGGCCATCGGGATGATCACGTAGCCAAGCACGCGCCAGCCCGACCACCACGCGAAGCCCCACAGCTCCCAGTACTTCGAGCCATCCTGGGGGAACAGCCGCACGTACGTATCGTGGCTGCCGACGTACTCCTGCAGGGTCAGCGAGACCGCGACGGTCACGAGGATCGCCATGATCTTGACGCTCGTGGTACCCGCCTCCTCGGTGGTGCGCACGGTCTCGCGATCGATCGCGCGCCACTGATCGATCGAGACGGCGCGGAACCAGCCGCGGACCTTCGCGTGCGCGAACACGAACACCGCCTCCGCGAGCCCGAGCACCGCGGTGCCGATCCGGATCCCCCACGTCGAGTCCGTCGCCGTCTGCAGCCCGTAGATCGCCGCCGCGAGCACCAGGAACGAGGCGACGAGGCGAAGGATCACCGCGAGCGTCGAGAGGCCAGCAGGCTTCGCCGCCATCCTAGGCTTCCGCGCCATCTAGGTTCCGGCGGGTGGCGCCTTGTCGGGCGTCTTGCCGATCAGCTCGGCGGCCGAGCGCAGCCGACGGCGGGTCAGCTCCTTGCCGAGCACCGACATCGTCTCGAACAAGCCCGGCGATGCGGTCCGCCCGGTCACCGCGAGCCGGAGCAGCATGAAGGCGTGCTTCGGCTTCCAGGTCAGGGCCGTGGTCCACTGGCGCGCGACCTCCTCGAGGATCGCCGGCTCGAACCCCTCCCGCGCCTCGAGCTTCTCGATCAGCTCGAGCAGCGCCTTGCCGACGTCCTTGTTCGCCACGTCGGGGATCTTCATGTCGCCGAGCACGTGTGCGTAATCGAGGTCAGCGCAGAAGAACAGATCGACCACCGGCATCACGTCGGACAGCTTCTTGATCCGCTTCTGAAACAGCGGCGCGAGCTTCAGCAGGTAGTCGCGGTTGAGCCGCCATGCGAGCACCGTGTCGACCAGCTGCTCGGGCGTCAGCTCGTGCAGGTACAGCTCGTTCAGGTGGGTCAGCTTGTCCTGGCCGAACACCGGTCCGCCGAGCGACATCCGGTCCCAGCTGAACACCTCGATCATCTCGGACAGCGTGAACTTCTCGCGGTCGTGGCCGAACGACCAGCCCATGGTCCCGAGGAAGTTGAGCAGCGCGTGCGGGAGGATGCCGATGTCCCGGTAGTAGTTGATCGAGACCGGATTCTTGCGCTTGCTGATCTTCGATTGATCGCTGTTGCGCAGCAGCGGCATGTGGAAGAACTGCGGCGGCTCCCAGCCGAACGCCTGGTACAGCACGACGTGCTTCGGCGTGGACGAGATCCACTCCTCCGCGCGGATCACGTGGGTGATCTGCATCAGGTGATCGTCGACGACGTTCGCGAGGTGATACGTGGGGAGTCCATCGGACTTGAGCAGCACCTGGTCATCGACCTGGTCGGCGTTGATGGTCACCGGGCCGCGCAGCTGATCGTGGACGATGATGTCCCCTGCGAGCGGCGCCTTCATGCGCACGACGTGGGCCTCACCCTCGGTGGCGCGCCGCGCGCCGTCCGCGGGATCGAGGTCCCGGCAGTGGCGGTCGTAGCCGGGGTTCTTCTTCTCCGCCTGCTGCTGGATCCGGACCTTGGCGAGCCGATCGGCAGTGCAGAAGCAACGATAGGCCTGGCCGTTCCCGAGCAGGATGCCGGCATGGTCCTTGTAGATCTGGGCGCGCTCGCTCTGGCGATACGGTGCGAATGGCCCGCCAACGTCGGGACCCTCATCCCAGGTCAGGCCGACCCAGCGCAGGGCATCGAAGATCATCTGCTCGGAGTCCGCGCGCGCGCGGGTCTGGTCGGTGTCCTCGATCCGCAGGATGAACTTGCCACCCTGCTGCTTGGCGAACACGTAGTTGAACAGCGCGATGTAAGCGGTGCCAACGTGTGGATCACCCGTCGGCGAGGGTGCAATCCGCACACGCACGGGCCCGGCGGTGGACGGCATAGGGCGCCCTTGTAGCACATGATAAGGTCTAGAAATGGCCTGGTTCCGCCGCGTGCTCGTACTGACGCTGGCGATGCCATTCGTGACCTCGCTGACCTCGGTGGCCGCGGCGGCCCCTCGCACGATCGAGGGCACCGTGATCACGGCGGCCGGCCGGTGGACCGCCGATGGGAGCCGGATCGTCACCGACGCCACGGTCCGTACCGCGACCGGGGACGTGGTGGTCAGCCAGCTCGGCGGCACCGCGGACGGGCTGACCATGCGCTCGTTCCCCGGCCCGGAGCCGCTGCTCGCCGGGATGCAGGTCGCCGTCGCGGCGCATGACGACACCGATCTCTCGCTCGGCAAACACGTGGTCGTCGATCACCTGCGGGTGCTCGCGATGCCCGAGGGCTTCGTGCGGACGGGGCCGACCAAGGCGGGTAACTCGCTGTTCTGGGAATCCGGTTGTGTGTTCTTCGTCGTCGACTCCGATGGCACCAAGGAGCTCCCCGGCGATACCGAGTTCGCGCTCGTCGATCAGGCCGTCGAGACCTGGAACACCGCCGGCGCCGCATGCTCGTACATCACGCTGAAGAAGGGCGCGGTCGCGAGCAAGGAGGTCGGCAAGGACTACACGAACGTCATCAAGTTCCGCGATGCCTCGTGGTGCCGGCCCGCGACCAAGGACGATCCGGCCCGCTGCTACTCCGATGCTGCCGCCGGCATCACGACTGCCGTGTACGTCGATGATGGTGGCAGCTCCCGCGATGGTGCGATCGTCGATGCCGACGTCGAGATCAACGGGGCGGACTTCGCGATCTCGAACCAGGGCGTCACGCTCGGCACCCAGCCCTGCAAGTCGGATCTGCTCAACACGCTGACCCACGAGCTCGGTCACCTGCACGGGCTCGAACACCCGTGCCGCGCCGCCGGCGACCCTGCGCGGGTCAACGATTCCGGGCAGCCGGTGCCCACCTGCTCGCAGACCACCGATCCGAAGATCGTCGACGCGACCATGTACAACTTCCAGGACTGCGGCGAGACCAAGAAGGCCACCCTCGAACCTGACGACATCGCCTTCCTCTGCAAGACCTACCCGAAGGCCGAAGATCCAGGTACCTGCGCCGCTGTCGAGCCATCTCAGCCCGGCTGCTGCAGTGCGTCCACCGAACCCCTCCCCGCCCTCGCCCTCGCGGGCATGACCGGCATCTTGCTGGGATGCCGACGCCGACGACGCGCCGCTCGGTGAAAACTGGGGCCGGCGACGGGGCTGGCGGTATCCTTTTTGGATGAGTGCGGCGGTGTGCCCCAAGTGTGGGGTCGCAGTGGTCCCGGGGTACGTGAAGTGCCCCAAGTGCCACACCGTGCTCCCCGTGGCCCGTGCTGCCAAGGTCGCCGCCGGCGGCACGGCGATGGGTGGCCAGGGCACGCCCGTCGCCGCATTCGTGGTCGGTGGCGCGGTCGCGCTCGGCATCGTGCTGTTCTTCGCGTTGCGCAAGTCCAGCTCCGAAGCTGCCGCGCCGCCCGACGGAGGCGATGGCGTGGAGCAGAGCGATCCGGCGGGCTCGGCTGCTACCGATCCCACGGCAACTCCCGACGACCCCGCCACCACGCCCGGCTCGCCGGCCGGCCCCGGCTCCGTCGAGGCCATCACCGCCCTCGATCGCTCGCTCAAGAAGGAGCGCCTGTGGGGCAAGGTCGAGGTGGTCGGGACGCGTGTCGAGATCCGGACCACCTATTGCGCAGATCCGGCGATGACCACGGTGCTCGACGCGGCGGGCGCCGCGCTCAAGGAGGCCGGCTTGACCCGGCTGCGATGCATGGAGCAGAGTGGCGCCGTCGTGTTCGAACGCGACCTCTGAGGCCTTCGATGTCTGCACCGCCCCGTCCCACGATCCCATCGCTCGGAACGATCGAGCTCGAGATCGACACGCCGCGCCTGGCGCTGCGCCCGTTCACCGTGGCGGATGTCGACGGGATCTGGCCGTACGTCTCGGATCCCGCGTTCCCCAAGCACATGCGCTGGAACGCCCACGCCGACAAGGCAGAGACCCTGGCGTTCCTCCAGCGGACGATCCAGGAGCGCAGCGACAACGTCGGCGTCACCTGGGGGATCCGGCACGAGGGCAAGCTGGTCGGCGCGATCGCTCTCGAGAACATTCGCTGGCAGCTCGCCGCCTGGCGCGTCGATCGCGCGGAGCTCGGCTACTGGCTCGCCCCGGCGCTGTGGAACAAGGGCCTCGCGACCGAGGCCGCGCACCACGTCCTCCTGTTTGCCTACGACACGCTCGGCCTCCACAAGGTCACCGTCGGCTGCTTCGAGCAGAACGTCGCGTCGCGCCGCGTGATCGAGAAGCTCGGGTTCCGGCACGTCGGGCGGCACGAGGACGATGTGTGGCGCGATGGCGCCTGGCACACCCACCTCGAGTACGAGCTCACGGCGAGTCAGTGGTCGGACGTGTCGACGACGATGCCGATCAGTAGACCTCTCCGGCCTTGACCCTCGAGATCATGGTCCGGAGGGCCTCGCGCGCAGCGTCGTCGCATTCGACGATCTTGACGCCGAAGCCGGTCGGGAACTTGTCGCTCTCGGCGCTGCCCGACTCGACGACCCGCACCACCACCACCTTGCAAGCCACCTGCTGGTCGAAGTCGTAGAGCTCGATCTGGAGGGTCGAGCCGACCTTGATGGGATAGGACCGGGCCACCCGGGTGTAGAGGAACAGGCCGTGCTCCGAGAGGTCGCGGGTGCGAAACACGACCTCCTGGCCGTCGGCTCCGGACACCTTGACGAAGGCGTCGACCTGGACGCGCTCGGCGCCGCGCTGGACGGTCATGGCACGACGATAGACGATCGCGGCACGACGTGCAGTGTGCACCGGAGGATTCGCCGTGGTAGGTTCGCGGCTAAGACACGGAAACCCATGGACGTTCGCTGCGAGAAGTGTCAGACGGAGTACGAGCTGGATGAGGCTCGGCTCAAGCCCGGTGGTGTCACGGTCAAGTGCACCAACTGCGGCCACATGTTCAAGATCCGCAAGCGGTCGAACACCAACGTCGGTGTCCCCACGACGGCCGCCACGGCTCCCTCAGGACCGACGGCGCCAGCGGCGCCCGAGCGACCCCACACGCCATCCGCAAACACGGGCCCGACCAAGCAACCGCGCGCGGATTCGATCCTCGGCGACGAAGCTCCCACGATGCCGACTGCTGGCGACGAGCGCCAGTGGCTGATCCGGCTCGAGAACGGCGAGCAGAAGAGCTGCCGCGAGCTCGCGATGCTCCAGCAGTGGATCGTCGCTGGCGTGGTGACGCGCGAGTCGCTGATCTCGCGCACCGGCAAGACGTGGAAGCGTCTCGGTGACATCAGCGAGCTCGCCCAGTACTTCACGATCGCCGACGAGGCGCGGACCCAGCGCCAGGATCGAACGACCAAGCCCACCGGCCCGAAGCCCAAAGAAGGCACGGCGACGATGCTCGGCATCGGCGTCTCCGCGGCCGGCGGCACGATCCTGCCCGACGACGACAGCCTCGATGGGCGGACCACCGGGAACTTCCCCTCGCGCGGCAAGACCACGCCGCCGCCGATCCCTGCCAAGACCGAGGCGCCCGCACGGCGCCCGCTCACGCAGCCGCCACCGCCGCCCGCGAAGAAGACCCAGTCGCAATCGGGGCCGCTGCCGACGCCCGAGCGGCCACAGCCCGTGGACCCGCCTGCCAGGCCTGCGCCCTCGGTGCCGGTCTCGAACCGCAGCACCGCCGCGTGGGCGACCGAGGGCATCTCGCCCACCGAGCCGACCGAGGAAGGTGGTCCCGCCGGGCCGTTCGGCGGCAGGATCAAGGCCGCCTCCAACGAGCCCGCGTTCGCCGGCCGCGTCCGCGTGATGCCGGGAGACGAGAGCAACTTCAAGACCGGCAAGGTCGAGACCGTCGATGACGATGATGACGTGCTGCCGTCGCAGCGCGGCTCGCGCGGCGGAGCGTGGCTCCTCGTGATGGCGCTCCTCGTGATGGGCGCCGCGGCGGGTGTGGTCTACGTGTTCGTGATCCGCAAGGGCAAGACCGAGGAGGCCGCGAAGCCACCTCCAGACGCCGCCGCTGTGGCCGCAGTTCCCGACGCTGCCGTCAGCGCGCCGCCGACCACGCCCGATGCGCCGACCGTGACGCCACCCCCGCAGGGTGGATCTGCGATCGATCTCGCGCGCGCCGAGCTCGGCGCCGATCTCGAGATCAAGCTGCGCGACGCGCTGAAGTCTCTCGAGGGCAAGACCGAGCCCGGCACCGAGGCCGTGCGTGCGCACCTCGCATCGCAGATCGCGCAGGGGCTCCTCGATCGCGCCAGCGTCACCGCGGACAAGGCCGAGGCCGAGAAGCTGAAGAAGGATGCGAAGACGCTCGTGATCGAAGCCGCGACCGAAGCGCAGCGTGCGTTCAAGGCGGCACCCGACGATCCGGCCGCGAACCTCGCGATGGCCGAGGTGCTCCGGCTGCAGGCCAAGCCGGCCAAGGACGTGAAGCGCTACCTCGACACCGCGAAGGCCAAGGCGAGCGCGGACTGGAAGCGGGACATCGCGCTCGCCGAGGGCCTCGTGCTCGCCCGCGACGGCAAGCTCGATGATGCGAAGACCGCGTTCGCGGCGATCGACACCGGCGAGGACAAGCTCGAGAGCTCGGGCGACGTCCGCGCGCGCTTCCACCTCGCACTCGTGACCTACGCGCAGAACAAGCCCGCCGACGCCAAGCCGCTCGTCGAGCAGATCCTCGCGGCGCAGCCCGAGCACGCGGGCGCGCGCGCCCTGGCGGCGCGGATCGAGACCACCGTCGTCAAGACCGACCCGCTGCCGCCCGAAGATGGGCAGGGATCGGGGACCAAGACCGGCTCCGGTGGTACGGGCCCCGGACCTGGACCGGGGCCGGGCCCCGACGTCAGCGCTGGCGGCACCTATGACTCCGTGCTCGCGAAGGCGAACAAGCTCGCGGAGAGCAACTGCGCGAAGGCGGCGGATCTGTACGCCAAGGCGCTCGAGCTCAAGCCCAACGGCGTCGAGGCGCTGACCGGCATGGGCTATTGCCACATCGATGCGAAGCAGTACTCGAGTGCGTTCTCGAAGTTCCGGGCAGCGCTCGCGATCTCGAGCCGCTACGAGCCAGCCCTGTGGGGGATCGCCGAGGCCTATGTCCAGCAGGGTCGCAAGGAGCAGGCGATCGAGTCGGTGAAGGCGTACCTCGAGGTCTACCCGAACGCCCCGAAGGGGCTGAAGGCCCTCGACCGGCTCGGTGCCAGCGCTGACAAGCCGCCCGAGAAGCCGCCCGAGAAGCCGCCCGAGGGCTCCGGTGGCACGCCGCCGACTCCGCCGACGCCGACGCCGACGCCGACGCCGACGCCCACGCCCGAGACCGGCGCGGGGAGTGGTTCCGGCTAGCGTGCTATGAACGGGCACATGCGTGCCCGCCTCGTCCTCGCACTGTCCGTTCTCGTCGGGTGTCCCAGCCAGCCATCGCACCTCGACAAGGTCGAAGCGAAGGCGAAGCCCAACGATCCGTGGTCGACCAGTCCGTCGAAGGTCCCCGGCGATCAGGGAGACAAGGCCGCGAGCAGCGATGACTCGGGTCTCGGAGGGTTCGACCTCAAGGGCGCGCTCACCAAGATCGCCGAGGCGATCGAGAAGCCGGGCCCGTACGAGTCCCCCGAGAAGTCGTCAGACTTCGACGAGGCGAAGCCTCACTGGGGCGTGATGAAGCTCTCGGGTGGGATCGTCGAGCGCGAGGCCTTCTCGCTGACCGGCGGCGGGCGCGGCACCGAGCTGCGCACCGCGATCGATCGCCTGCGCGGGCTCGCCAAGGACGACAAGCTCACCGGGTTGCTCCTGCGCATCGAAGGCGTGGAGATCAGCCTCCCCGATGTGGTGGAGCTCCGTGCCGCGATGCACGACTTCCGCGCGGCCGGAAAGCAGCTCGCCTGCCACACCGAAGACGCCTCCAACGCGACGTACCTCGTGCTCGCCGCGTGTGGGCAGATCGGGATCGCACCGCTCGGCCAGATCGCGATCACCGGTCCGGCGGCGATGCCGATCCACGTCAAGCCGTTGCTCGACAAGCTCGGCGTCACCGCCGACTTCCTCCACGTTGGAGCCTACAAGGGCGCCGCCGAGCCACTGACGCGCGAGGCGCCCTCCAAGGAGATGCAGGAGACGCTCGGCGCGATCCTCGATCGCCGCTACGACACGATGGTCGAGGTGATCTCGACCGACAGGAAGCTCGACGCCACGGTGGTGAAGGGGTTGATCGACCAGGCGCTGTTCCCCTCGGAGCAGGCGAAGACGGCGAAGCTCGTGGACGAGGTCACCTCGTTCGAGACGTTCCGCGACAAGCTCGTCGCCGGGCCGTGGACCAAGCTCGACGCCGAGCCCGATGGCAAGGACCAGCTGCAGACGATGCTCAAGCTGGCGCGGTTCGTCGGCGCGATGCCGCCGGAGAAGCCGCTCGGCGACCACGTCGCGGTGGTGTATGCGATCGGCGACATCGTCGACGGCGGCGGGGACGGTGTGCTCGGGGCCCGGCAGCAGATCGCCTCGCACACGCTGGTCTCGGCGCTGCGCTCGATCAGCGCCGATGACAGCGTCAAGGCCGTGGTCCTCCGCATCGACTCCGGCGGTGGCAGCGCGCAGGCCTCTGAGCTGATCTGGCAGGCGGTCACCGAGCTCAAGGCGAAGAAGCCCGTCGTCGTCTCGATGAGCGACGTCGCCGCCAGTGGCGGGTACTACATCGCGAGCAACGCGAACCGGATCTTCGCCGAGGCAGACACGCTGACCGGCTCGATCGGCGTGGTCGGCGGCAAGATCGCTCCGGGCGGCGCGCTCGCCAAGCTCGGGGTCAACACGTTCCCGATCGGCCGCGGCAAACGGGCGACGATGATGGCGAGCCTGACGCCGTGGACCGACGAGGAGAAGGCCGTCATCCAGAACTCGATGGAGGAGGTCTACAAGGTGTTCGTCGGGCGCGTCGCCTCCGGCCGCAACAAGAAGTTCGAAGACATCCAGCCGATCGCGCAGGGCCGCGTGTGGACGGGCGTGCGCGCCAAGGAGCTCGGCCTGGTCGACGAGATCGGCGGGCTCGATGCGGCGCTCGGTGAGGCGCGGAAGCTCGCGAAGCTCGATGACAAGGCCGGCCTCGAGGTCTATCCGCCCGCGCCGACCCTCCGCGACTTCCTCGCCAGCGTCGGCGGCGTGCACGCCCCGTTCGGGCTGCAGATCGAGAGCGCAGTCGCCGCGCTGGGCGCGATGGACCCCGCGGTCGCCGCCGAGGTCACCCGGCTCGTCAGGCTCGCGCTGTCGTTCCGCGCCACCACGATCCAGGCGGTGACGATCTTGCCGGTGCTGCGGTGAACCGTGCGGTCGTGGTCGGGCTCGCGCTCGCCGCGTGCTCGAGTAGCAGCCCGCCCTCGCCCGCCCCTCCATCTCCACCATCGGTTGTCCCCAAGGCGGCGGCGGCGGCCGGCCGCGTCGTCACGGCCCATGTCGCGAGCGCGGCGCTCGGCGTGACCAAGGACGTCGTCGTCTACCTCCCCGCCGGGTACGAGGGCGGCACGAAGCGCTACCCGGTGTTCTATTACCTGCACGGGCTCGCGGGCGACGAGACCAACTGGACCCAGGGCGGTCAGCTCGACCAGGTCGCGGACCAGCTCGCGCTGCAGGCCATCGTGGTGATGCCCGATGGAGACAACTCGTTCTACACGGATGCCGTCACGCCGATGGACTACGACAAGTGCCTGGCGGAAGGCGCGGGGATGTTGATCCCCACGCAGGCGCGCAAGGACACCTGCGTCAGGACACCGAACTACGAGCGCTGGATCACGAAGGACCTCGTCGAGTGGACCGACGCGACCTACCGGACGATCCCCAAGAAGAGCGCACGCGCGATCGCCGGACTCTCGATGGGCGGGTTCGGCGCCCTCGAGCTGTCGCTGCGGCACAAGGACCTCTACGCCGCCGCGGCGAGCCACTCGGGCATCGACGCCCTCCTCTATCAGGGGCCGTACCCGTACGTGGCGGGCAAGGTGGAGCTGGTGAAGGAGATCCCCGCCGAGGCCGGCGACATCTATGTGAGGTGGCTCAAGCTGCTGCTCGGCAACGACATCGAGAACTGGCGGGCGCACGACCCGGCGTTCCTCGTCGGGACCCTCCAGCCGGGCGAGCTCGCGCTCTACCTCGACTGCGGCACCGACGACGTCTTCCACTTCGACAACGGCATGCGCTACCTGCACGATCTGCTCGCGGCCCGGCACATCGAGCACGCGTTCTACGTGGGCGAAGGCGGCAAGCACGACTTCTCGTTCTGGCGTCCGCGGCTGCCCGAGCCTCAGCCGCGCCCGGGCCCGTGTGTTGGTCGGCCGCCCGAGAGCACCTTCCAGTCCGCTGCCCCCCTTCCCTTTCCCGGGCCGTTGGCACGTCACCGCGGCGAACTAGCGGGTCACATCCCGATCGCGGCCTGGAGCGCCTTGATCGCGGTGCGTGCGCGCTCGATGTGCTCGGCTGCCGCGCTGATCGCATCCGTGATCGTCGCAACGGAAGGCGTCTGATCCATCATCGCCGTCTCGTCGCTCGCGGCCCGCATGTTCGAGCGCAGCGAATCGATCGCCTCCTCGAGGAGGCTGACGTGCTCGGCGAGCGCGATCGGGAGCTGTGAGCCCGTGCGCGTGGACTCCGCGTCGTCGTCGTCACCCGCGCCATCGATCGCCTGCCTCAGCTTCGCCTCGGCGTCCGCGAGCTGCGTCCGGAGCGCGGCGTCATCCTTCTCGAGCTGCTTCACGCGATCCGCGAGCTCGGTGGACTTCGAGATCATCTCCTCGTACTTGGACAGATCGGCCTGCGCCGTGACCTCCGGATCGTACTGCGGCGGCCGCTTGGGCTCCTTCACCACCGGCATCGCACGGTTGGTGGTGTCCTCGTCGTGGCGCGCCGCCGCGAGGTCAGAAGCGAGGCGATCGCGCTCGAGCGTCATCTGGGTCAGCTTCGCCCGCACGTCCTTGAGATCGCGCTGGAACTGCGCGATCTCGCGCTCGGTCTCGGCGGCGAACGATCGGACGTTCTCCGCGGCATCGACCTCCTTCTGCAGCGAGGCCAGCTTGGTCTGCGCGGCGGCGAGCTTCTGCTCGAGGCTCGCGACCTTCGCGTCGGCATCCGCGCTCCCGACGTTCGTGCGCGCGGCCTCCTCGGCGCGGGCGGCCCGGCGCTCCGCGTCCTTGATCCGCTCGAGCGCCTCGGCCACCTCCTCGCGGGCGCTCGTCAGGTGCTGCTCGGCATCGCGCACACGCGTCTCGTAGTCGCGGTTCTGGGTCTCTGCATCCCGCGCGCGCGCCTCGGCCTCCTTGGTGCGCGCGTCGGCGGACGCGAGGCGCTCGGCGACCACGGCCTCGGAGCTCTCGGCGGACTTCGCCTCACGGTTCTTCGCGGACATCGCATCCCGCTCGAGCCACGCCAGCTTCGAGAGCGCCTCGTCGAGCTGCCGTTGCAGAGCCCCGGCGCGACCGATCGCGAGATCCGCGGCCTCCGCGCGGGCCGACAACGCATCGATCTTGCGCTCGGCCTCGCCGGCCCGGGCGAGCGCGGACTCGAGGCGCTCTTGATCGTCGGCGGAGATTCCCGCGCGCTCCTCGCCTGCACGGACCAGGCTCGAGATCTCGGTCCGGGCTTGCTCGAGCGCGGCCACGGCCACGGACCGACCTTCGGTCGCCTCGCGGAGCAGGTCCTCGAGCTCGGCGATCCGTGCACGCAGCCCTTCGACCTGCGCGGCGGTCCGCGTCGCGGCCTCGGTGAGCTGGCTGATCTTGGCCTCGGCCGCCTCCACCTTCGCGTGTGCCTCGTCGCGCGAGGCCTGCGAGACCGTCTCGTTCACGGCGAGGCCGCTCTCGAGATCCGTCACCCGCTCCTGCAGCGTCTCGATCTGTGCCTCGGCCTCGACGAGCTTGCCCTCCGCACTCTCGGCGCGCTGCTGCAGCACGGGCTCACGCGCGCGAGCCTCGGCCACCTCGCGCTCGAGCGCGGTCTTCCGGTCGACCAGCGCGAGCAAGCCGGAGCGCTCGGCGTTGAGCTCCCGCTGTGTGGCCTCGAGCTTCGTGGTGAGCTCCTTGTGAGCCGCCTCGGCCTTCGCGGTGAGCTCCTTGGTCGTCGCATCGAGGCGCCCCGTCAGCTCCTTGGTGGTGGCCTCGAGACGCTCGGTGAGCTCCTTGTGCGCTGTCGCCGCCGCAGCTTCGGCCTGGGTGGCGCGCAGCTCCGCGGCCTCGATCAGCTGCGTGCTCGAGGCCGCCTTCACGGTGGCCTCCTCGGCTCGGCGATGCGCCTCCGCCAGATCGCGGTGGACGGACTTCGCCCGGGTGGCCTCGTCGGCGGCGCGGCGGAGGGCCTCGGCGACGTCCTTCGCCATCGCCTTGGCCATCGTGTCGGCGGCGCTCGCACGCTGCTCCGCATCGACCGCCCGACGCTCGGATTCGCCGACCCGCTTGTCCGCCGCGAGCGCCTTCGCGGAGGCCTCGTCGCGTGCGGTGGTCGCCGCGGCGATCGCGCTGTCCGCGGTCGAGAGCTGATCGACCTTGCTCTGGAGCTGGGCCGTGCGCTGCTCGGTGTCCGCGAGCTTGGCGACGAGCCGATCGTGCTCCGCCTTCACCTCGGCGGTCCGCGCCTCCGCGGCCTTCGCAGCCTCGCCCGCGGCGAACAAGCTCTTCTCGAGCTCGACCAGGCGATCGCGGCGGGTCTCGAACTGGTTGGTCATCTCCGCGAGCTCGGCGGAGATCTTCGCGGCGCGCTGCTCGGCCGCCTGGACCGGTGCATCGCCCGCGCCGATCCGCGTCTCGAGCTGCGAGACCCGCTCCAGCGCCTTCGCCACGTCGTGCTCGGCGGACTTGGCGCGCTCCTCGGTGTCGAGCACCTTCTGCTCGAGCTGTGCCGCGCGGGTCTCGGCCTTCGCGGCCTGCGCATTGGCGCCCGAGAGGTTGCGCTCGGCGCCTTGCGCGCGGATCTGCGCCGACGCGAGCTCCTTCTCGACCTTCTCCACCTTCGCGAGCATCGCGCTCATCTCGGTGGCCAGCTGCTGCGCGCGCGCGTCGGGGGCCGCCTGCGCCGCCTTCAGCTCGTCGACCTGGCGCTCGAGCTTGGTGATGACCAGGTCGGCCTCGGCGAGCTTCTCCGCCGCCACCATGCCCACCGAGGTCTCCGCGACCACCTTGGCATCGCGTGACTTCGCGGCCTCGAGCTTGGCGATCTCGATCTCCGCGGCGCTCGTCCGCCTGACCAGATCGATCTGCTCGCGCAGCTCGACCGCCTCGCGCATGAGCTCGCCGTGCGCGTGCTCGGCGGTGGACTGCGCCGACCGCGCCTCCTCGAGCGCGTTCTGGAGCCGCTGGATCTCCGTGCTCAGCTTCGCGGACTCGGTCCCGACGTTGGACGACCAGTCCGCGCGATCGGCGAGCTCGCGCTCGAGGCCCTTCACCTTGTCGCGCAGCTCGACGAGCTCCGCCATCTCGGTGTTGTTCGGCTCTTCGCGGAGGCTGTGCCGGCTGTTGCGGCGCCCCACCTCGCGCAGCGCCTCGACCTCGTCCTGCATCGCCTTCAAGGCCTGCTCGAGCATCGCGCTGCGTGCATCGGCCTCGTCGCGCAGGCGGATCGCCTCCGCGTCGACCGCCGGCATCTGCGGCAGCGTGGTGCCCGGCGGCACGGTCGGCGACAGCTTCATCAGCTCGATCTGCTGGTGGAGCTGCCCCACGCGCTGGGCGAACGCATCGCGCTCCTCTTCGACGGCAGCGCGCGTCTTCCGCTCGAGATCGAGCCACGTCGCGAGCGTGCCGTGGAGTCCCATCGGCGGCGGCAGCGTCCCGCTCGCGGGCAGAAGGCGGATCATCAAACTACCGACGAGGATGATCTCGCCGGTGGGGACCGGGGCACGCTGGACCTTGTTCGGCCCGACAAAGATCCCGTTGGAGCTTCCGAGATCCTCGACCCACAGCGCACCCTGATCGACGTAGAACCGCGCATGCAGCCGCGACACGCGCGGATCCTGGCTACGGATCCCGCACTCGGGTCCACGCCCCACCATCACCGGCTCGTTCGCGAGCGCGAACGAGCGGTCGACGCCATCGACGTCGGAATACACCAGGGTCGCCATTCCCTGCCCGTAAACCTATCACGTTCGCGGGGTTAGCTGCGCGATCAGGCCTTCTGCCGTTTGCAGCGCCCGATCCGTGTCGTCATCGAGGAGGACGACGTGCCCCATCTTGCGCCCGGGCGCAGGGGCATCCTTGCCGTAGAGGTGCAGGCGCGCTTCGGGGCGGGCGAGGACGTGCTGCCACGGCGGCGCGCCCTTGCTCCACAGATCGCCGATCAGGTTGACCATCACCGCTCCCGTGAGGGCGCGGGCGTCGCCGAGCGGGAGGCCACAGACGGCGCGCAGGTGCTGCTCGAACTGCGACGTGGCGCAGGCGCCGTAGGTGTAGTGGCCGCTGTTGTGCGTGCGCGGCGCGATCTCGTTCAGCAACAAGCGTCCATCGGGGAGCTCGAACAGCTCCACCGCCATCACGCCCACGTGATGGAGCGCCTCGGCGACGGTCACGGCGATCTGCTCGGCGCGGCGGCGCTGGGGCTCGGTCATCGGAGCGGGCGCACGCGTGGTGTGGAGGATGTGGCGCCGGTGGACGTTCTCCGCGATCGGATAGATCCGGATCTCGCCGGAGATCCCGCGCGCGAGGACCACGGAGATCTCGCGTGTGTAGGCGACCAGCTCCTCGAGCACCGCCGGCTCGCCGTGCAGACGCGCGAGCTGGGCCGCTGGATCAGCGCCGGGTTCGATCCGGACCTGCCCCTTGCCGTCGTAGCCCGCCCGCCGGACCTTGAGGATCGCCGGTGCGCCGACCTTGGCGAGCCCGGCGACCAGCTCCTCCACATCGCCGACCGGCGCCCATGCCGCCTGAGCGATGCCGAGCCGATCGACGAACTGCTTCTGGACCAGGCGGTCCTGGATCGTCCGCAACACCTCGGCGCCGGGACGCACCGGCGCGATCGCTTCGAGCTCCACCAGCACCTCGGCGGGCACGTGCTCGGTGTCGAGCGTGATCACATCGACCTGACGTGCGAGGTGGCGCGCGGCATCGAGATCGTCGAGGGCGCCGACCACCACACCGTCCGACACCTGCGCGGTCGGGCAGCGCGGGCTCGGATCGAGCACGATGATCCGGTAGCCCATCTGCCGCGCGGTCACCGCCATCATGCGGCCGAGCTGACCACCGCCGAGCACGCCGATCGTCGCGCCCGGCAACAGCGGTGTCATGGCAGCGAACCCTCGAGGACCTTCTCGGTCTGCGCCTTGCGGTAGGCGTCGAGCTTCTCGGCGACAGCGGGATCGTGGAGCGCGATGATCGCGGCGGCGAGCAGGCCGGCGTTGGCGGCGCCCGCCTCACCGATCGCGAGCGTGCCGACCGGGATCCCGCGCGGCATCTGGACGATCGAGAGCAGCGAATCCATCCCCGAGAGGGCCTTGCTCTGGACCGGGACCCCGAGCACCGGGAGCCGCGTCTTCGCGGCGGTCATGCCGGGGAGGTGAGCGGCACCGCCGGCGCCTGCGATGATCACCCACAGGCCGCGGCTCTCGGCCTCCTCGGCGTACTCGAACAGCAGATCTGGTGTGCGATGTGCCGAGACGACCTTGCACTCGTGACCGACGCCGAGCTGGGTCAGCACGTCCGACGCGTGCTTCATCGTCTCCCAGTCGCTCTGAGAGCCCATGATGATGCCGACGCGGATGTTGGTCATTGTGGTCGATCCTTACGCGGACCGGCCGCGCGCAGCAGCCGATCGCCGACAGCTTCGCCCAGCCCCGCTGCTGGAGGCAACGCGGCGATCACGACATCGACGCCAGCGTCATCGAGATCCCGGAGCGCCGCGTACAGCGCGCGCGCCATGCCCGCGGCATCGTCGGGGAGACGGTAGGCCTCCGCGGCCAGAGCCGGCCACGCGAGAAACGCCTGTGCCGGCGCCAGCACCGCGATCCGACCGTGCGCTCCCGCGACGGCGGCTGGCACCTCCTCGGGGGCGACCGCGATCACCTGCGCGCGCGGTGCGTAGTGGCTGGCGAGCGTGCCGGGCGCAGCGGGGGCCGCGGCATCAGCTGCGGCGAGCGGACCCGTGATCGCCTCGATCGCCTCGCGCGGCATCCCGCCGGGACGCAGGAGCACCGGGTGCGCGCGCGAAAGATCGACGATGGTCGATTCCACGCCGACCTCGCACGGCCCACCATCGAGCACGTAGTCGACCGCGTCGCCGAGATCCGCCACCACGTGATCGGCCGTGGTGGGGCTCACGGCGCCGAACCGGTTCGCGCTCGGGGCCGCGATGCCACCGCCGAACGCGCGGAGCAGCGCCTGGGCGAGGGGGTGCGCTGGGACTCGGAGCCCGACCGTATCGTTGCCACCGGTGGTCGCGAGCGAGACCCGCGGCCCCCGGCGGAGGATGATCGTCAGCGGGCCTGGCCAGGCGGCGGCCGCGAGCCGACGCGCCGCATCGGGGATCTCGATCGCCCAGTCGTCGAGCTCCGCTTCGGGCGCGAGGTGGACGATCAGCGGATGGGCGCGCGGTCGGCCCTTGGCAGCGAAGATCCTCGCGACGGCGTCGGCTCGCGACGCATCCGCGCCGAGGCCGTAGACCGTCTCGGTCGGAAACGCGACGAGCCGGCCCGCCGAGAGCAGACCGGCGGCGCGTTCGAGATCGATCCCGCGCTCCATCGACGGATTGTAGCCTTACGCGTGCGGCTTCGTCGCGAGCACGCTCGGGTGATCCGCGAACGCGATGCGGAGGTGAGCGACCGAGGCCGCGCGCTCGGTCGGGTAGGTGTTGCGGAAGTCCATCCAGTCCAGGGCGCAGATCAAGGACAGCTCCGCGAGCCCGAACTGCATCCCGAGCCCCGGCTGTGCGCCGAGCCAGGCGAAGATCGCATCCGCTCTCTCGAGCTGCCGGGTTGCGAAGGGCGTGCCGTCGATCGCCACGCCATCGCGGCGCAGATAGAACAGCTGGATCACGCTGTCGAGCGCGGCATCGATCGCGTTCAGGAGGTTGCCCTCGCGCCAGCGGTCGCGCGGGGGTGCGATCTCGCCGTAGCCGCGTGTGGTCGTCAGCCAGTCGATGATCGCACGCGAGTCGAACAGCGTCCGACCGTCGATCACCGCGATCGGGACCCTCCGGATCGGCGTGACCTCGCGCAGCTCCGCCTGCCCGGCTTCGGTGGCGGTGTCGATCCGGGCGACCGTGACGCCGACCTCCTGTGCGACGATGCGAACGCGGCGGACGAACGGAGAGGTCGTGGTGCCGTAGAGCTTCATGCGCGGGAAGGTACTGCGCTACGCTCGTCCCGTGCAGGTGTTCCTGGTCCGCCACGCGGAGGCCGTCCCCGAGACGCTCGGCCTTCGCGATCCCCACCGGCAGCTCACGCCGCACGGCCGGACCCAGGCGCGCGATCTCGGCGACCGGCTGCGGTGGCATGACTGCCTGCCGAACCTCGTCTGGTCGAGCCCCCTCGTCCGCGCCGTCCAGACCGCGGAGCTCGTCATCGGCGGCCTGCAGCACGACGTCCCCGTCGACATCGCGACCACGCTGGCCCCCGACGGCTCCGCGCGCGAGCTCCTCGCGGCGCTCAAGGCCCTCCCCCGGGCCACCGTGGTGATGCTCGTCGGCCACGAGCCCTCGCTGTCCGCGATCGGCGCTCTCCTTGTCGGAGATCCTGACTTCGAGGCCCTCGGCAAGGCGTGCGCGGCGCGGCTCGACGACGGGCGCGTCCGGTGGCGCTTCGCCTGGAACGACGAGGCGCCGACCGCGGTCGATCGCCGCCCCGCCTAGAGGCCGAGCACGCCGAGCACGCCGAGCGCCCGCTCCGCACTCAGATCGCGAACGCCACCACCAGATCGACGACGGTGATCACCGCGCCGTAGCGGAGGAACCTCCAGAAGCCGATCTCGCCGCGCGGGCCCGCGCCCTCCATCACGATGATGTTCGCGACACTGCCGAACAAGGTCAGGTTCCCGGCGATCGTCGATGCGACGGCGAGCATGATGAACCCCCACGTCGGGTGGGGCATCGCGGGGACCCAGCCGACCGCCACCAGCACGA
This sequence comes from Myxococcales bacterium, assembly GCA_016720595.1. Taxonomy (GTDB): domain Bacteria; phylum Myxococcota_A; class Polyangia; order Haliangiales; family Haliangiaceae; genus JABFXX01. Next base: position 159,351 of record JADKKI010000001.1, on the reverse strand, counting down.
GCGGGACGTTGGAGACCAGGTTGGATGCGACGACGACCAGCGCGATGAAGGCGAGGTCCCCCGCGAGGTCTCCGCGCGCGATCGCGGGAGCGACCACGTCGAACAGCCGGGTGAGCACGCCTGCATGCGCGACCCCGGCGACGACCACGAACAGCCCCGCGAAGAACACGAGCAGCTGCCAGTCGACGAACGCGAACGCCTGCTTCGGCGGTGTGCGCGCGACGACCATCAGCAGCGCCGCGGCGCACATCGCCGCCCCTGCGAGGGAGACGCCCGCAGCCGCGAGGATCGCGAACAAGGCGAGCGCGCCGAGCGACTTGGCGGTGAGCACCTTGTCGATCGCGGGCTTGGGCGGTGAGCGATCCGCGAGTGGTCCGGGAGGCAGCTGCTTCCGGAACAGCCAGACGATCACCGCCGCGTTGGCGACCAGGCACGCGATGCCAGCCGGCAGCGTGAACGCGAAGTACTGCGCGAACCCGATGGTGCCGTGGGCCGCGGCTCCTACGATCATGTTCTGGGGGTTGCCGCTGAAGCTCACCACACCACCGACGTTCGCCGCCGACGCGAGCGCCAGGAGGTACGGCAGCGCAGGCAGCCGAGCCTCGACGATCACCGCCACCACGAGCGGCGTCAGCAGCACGCACACCGTGTCGTTGAGCAGCAGCGCGGAGAGCGCCCCGGTCACGAAGGTGATGCCGAACAGTAGCGATCGGGCGGAGCGAGCCCGGGTCAGCACGAGGAAAGCGACGAACCGGAAGAACCGGGCCTCGGCGAGGTAGGCGGCGATCAGCAGGACGCCGAACAGCAGGATGACGACATGGAGGTCGATCGCCTTCAGCGCCTCATCCATCGGCAGGCCACCCACCACCACCATCGCCACCGCGCCCACGACTGCTCCGGCAGGCCGATCGAGGCCGATCCACTGGAGCTGCCGGCTCGCGATCACCAGGTACGTGACGCAGAAGACGACGAGGGCCCCGAGCACTGCGACACGTACGATACGCCGAGTCCGCGCCGGTCAGGAGTTGCGAGCCAAGCTCGTAGATCCATGAGCCATGCTTGGCGTTGGGCATCTCATGAACCGTCGCTTCCTGATCTCGGTGTCTCTCCTGTCCCACGTGGGGCTCGGTGTGTTCCTGTTCGCCACGGGGGTGTGGCGCATCGAGCGCCTCGAGGGCGGCCGCGCCGACCTCGCGCTCGCCGTGATGCTGCCGCCCGCCGCCCAGGAGGGCGGTCCACCTCCCGGCGAGAAGCCGAAGGACCCGGTGAAGAAGCAGCCCAAGAAGCGCGCCGAGGATCTCGTCCAGCTCGAGCAGGTGCACCCCGAGGACGTCGCGAAGACGGCGAGCAGCACGCTCACCGGCACCGGCCTGGGCGAAGGCTCGGGTGCAGGCTCCGGATCGGGGACCGGCACCAGCCCGAACCCGTGCGACGACTGTGTGGGCGAGGGCCTGCCGCCTGACCCGACGTGCGGCAACAACCTGCGCGAGGCCGGCGAGGCCTGCGACGACGGCAACCTCCTCGGAGGAGACGGGTGTTCGGCCACCTGCTCGGTCGAGCCTCCGAAGGTCAACATCCTCCCCCCGACCGTGTTCGCAGGCCTCCGGATCAGCGGTGATACGCAGATCCAGGCCCCCGACATGGTCAAGACGCAGATGCTCCGCGATGGCAAGGACCGGGCGATCGGCACGATCAAGGTCTGCATCGCGGTGGATGGCGGCATCTCATCGGTCAGCATGGCCAGCTCGACGAAGTACCCCGAGTACGATGCCCGCCTGATCGCCGCCGCGCGTGGCTGGCGCTATCGCGCCTACACCGTCAACGGACGTCCGATGCCCGCCTGCTCCGCGGTGACCTTCGTCTACACCATCAAGTAGGGTCGGCCGCTTCATCTCCGGGATCGTCGGCGCTATCCTGCGCGGGTGTCGGACCTCGCGATCGACGTACGTGACCTCCAGAAGACCTACCGGACGCCGTTCGCGCGCCGCAAGGTCGAGGCACTGCGTGGCGTGACGTTCGAGGTCCAGCGCGGCCACATCTTTGGCTTCGTCGGGCCCAACGGCGCCGGCAAGACCACCACGATCCGGACGCTGATGGGCCTGATCCGGCCCACCGGGGGGAGCGCGACGATCCTCGGGCAGAAGATCCCGAGCCGCGCCGCGCGGTTCAAGGTCGGCTTCCTCCCCGAATCGCCCTACTTTTACGACTACCTCACCGTCGGCGAGCTGCTCGACCTCGCCGGCCGGCTGTTCGGCGTGCCGAAGGATCTGCGGAAGCAGCGCGCCGACGAGCTGATCGTGCGCGTCGGCCTCGATCGCGCGCGTACGCAGAGCCTCAAGAAGTTCAGCAAGGGCATGCTCCAGCGCGCGGGGCTCGCCCAGGCGTTGATGAACGATCCCGAGCTGGTCGTCCTCGACGAGCCGATGTCGGGGCTCGACCCGATCGGCCGCAAGGAGGTCCGCGAGCTGATCCTCTCGCTGCGCGACCAGGGCAAGACCGTGTTCTTCTCGACGCACATCCTGAGCGACGTCGAGGCGATCACGGATCGCGTGGCGATCATCGCGCGCGGGAGGCTCCAGGCCCACGGGATGCCCTCCGAGCTCGTCCAGCAGACGATCCTCGGCACCGACGTGATGATCAGGATCGCCGCCGACGCCGCGGTCACCGACCTGACCACGGGTGCCGATCGGATCCGCCGGATGGGGGACGAGCTCTCGATGACGCTGTCGTCCGACGCCGACATCGATGCGTGGATCACACGCGCGCAGGCGGCCGGCGGCAAGGTCGTCCAGATCGTGCCGCGCCACGAGACTCTCGAGGATCTGTTCCTGCGGCGAGTCGAGGAGGCCCAGCCGTGATCGGGCGGATCTGGGCGATCGCCCTCAACACGTTCCGGGAAGCGGCGCGGATCCGCGTGCTCTACGGGATCATCGTGCTCGTCGTCGGCGCGAATCTGCTCTCGATCCTCCTCGGCCAGATCGCGAACAACGAGGCCTCTCGCGTTGCCCGCGATGTCGGCCTCGCCGGCATGTCGCTGTTCGGATCCCTGACCGCGATCTTCCTCGGCGTGTTCTTGCTCTACACCGAGGTCCAGCGCCGCACGATCCACGCGATCGTGAGCAAGCCGATCGAGCGCTGGGAGTTCGTGATCGGGAAGTACCTCGGGATGGCGCTCGTGCTCACGGTGCTGGTCGCGCTGTTCGGGGTGGCGATGGCCCTGGTGCTGCCGCTCCAGGGCGCGTCGCTGTCGAGCGCCGTGCTGAAGGCGACCGTGCTCGCATGGTTCGAGGTGCTCACGGTCGCCGCGATCGCGATCTTCTTCTCCTCGTTCTCGTCGCCGTTCATGTCGGGGATCTTCGCCCTGGCGATGTGGCTCCTCGGCCGCGTGACACCCGACATCGAAGCCGCCACGCAGACCGCCGCGACCTGGATCCGCGTGCTGACGCGGATCACGCTCGAGATCGTCCCCGATCTCCACCTGTTCGCGGTCTCCGGCCGCACGCTCGATGGCCAGCACATGAGCGTGCACGCCGAGTTCGTCTCGTGGAGCTACGTCGCCCTCTCGGGGCTTCACGGCCTGGGCTGGATCGTCGGGCTGCTCGCTCTCGCGGCGCTCCTGTTCCACCGTCGAGACTTCGTGTGACGCGGCCCCGAGCGGGCCTGGTCATCGGCCTGGTGATCGCGCTCGCCACGCTCGGCACGATCTCGATCCGCGTGGTCGTCTCGGGAAGGCGGGCCCTCGCCGCGGGCGATGCCGCCGCCGAACGTGGCGATCTCGCCGGCGCGATCGCCGAATGGGAGGCCGCCGCGCGCTGGTACCTCCCGATGGCGCCGCACGTCGACGAGGCCTACACACGGCTCACGGCACTCGCCGGCGCCGATCGTCGGCACGCCCTCGCCGCCTGGCGGGCGGTCCGCTCCGCCGCACTCGCGACCCGGGGCCTGTGGACGCCGCACGGCGATGACCTGCGCGCCGCCAACGAGGCGATCGCCGAGCTCGCCTCGCGCGATCCAGAGGGCGCCGTCGCCGGTGGGGCTGATGCGGCGGCCCGCAAGGTGTGGCACGCCGAGCGCCTCGCGCGGATGCCGGGTCCGAGCCGCGCCGCCGTCGTGGTCTCCGTGCTCGGCATCGCGGCGTTCCTGGCGGGTGTCGGGCTCCTCCTCCGGCGTCGCGGCCCCGGCCTCGTCGCGGCGGGCGTGATGATCGCTGGCACCGTCGGCTGGATCGTCGGCCTGACCGCCGTCTGACCGGCTATCATCGTCGGCGATGTCGACGCTGTGGGCGGTGCTCTCGGACATTCACGGCAACCTCGAGGCACTCGAGGCCGTGCTCTCCGATGCCGCAGCGCAAGGCGCCGAGCACATCGCCGTGCTCGGCGACACGATCGACTACGGGCCGGATCCCGTGGCGTGCCTCGAGCGCGTGAGCACCGCCGCCGAGGTCTGGCTGGTCGGTAACCACGAGGAGTACGCGGTCACGCCCGACGAGGATCAGGAGGACTCCGACATCCTGCGCTGGAGCATGCCGCTCCTCGCCGAGTCTGCGGTCTGGGAGACCGTGCGGGCAAAGATCGCCGCGGATGGAGGTCCCGCGCATGCATCGCGCGTGGTCGGGAACCGTCACTTCGTGCACGCGTCGGCGGGGAGCCCGACGAAGCAGTACGTGTGGCCCGCGCACGAGGTGCAGTACGTGGTGTTCAACCATCAGGTCGACGGGCGGATCACGGAGTTCCTGGACGAGTTCCAGGCCGACCACGGCTTCAACGGGCACACCCATGTCCCGGCAGTGCTCACCCGCTACGAGCACCACGGCGTGTTCGATTCGTACCAGGGCATCGATCGGCACCACGTCCACACCTTCGTCGGCCGCAGCTCGATCTTCTTCGTTCCCAAGAACCCGTGCGTCCTGCACGGCGTGGGGGCGATGAAGATGGCGGTCAACGTCGGCAGCGTCGGCCAGCCGCGACGGCTCGGAGACAACCGTGCGTCCTACGTCCTCACGGACGGGGAGGACCTGGAGTTCCGGCGTGTCGAGTACCCGTGGGCCAAGACCGCCGCGAAGCTCGCGGGCCTCCCGATCGACGAGGAGCAGAAGGTCGAGCTGATCGAGCGGCTCGAGCACGGGATCTGAGCCGCCGCCCCGGGATCCGGCTTTACAAGCCGTCGTCCTCGTCGGTACGGTGCGGCCCATCATGGCGAGAAACCTGGGTGGAGCGATCATCGACCTGCTGGAGTCGGAGCGGGTCGCCCTGCGCGCGGCGGCGGCGACCGTGCTCGCGGCGGTTGGCAAGGGAGACAAGGCCGTCGAATCGGCGCTGACCGAGCGCCTGGCCGACGACGATGGCGAGGTCCGCCGGATCGCCCTCGAGGGCCTGGCCGATATGGGCGCGGCGGGCATCGCGGCCAACCTGGTGCCGCTGCTCCATGGCGATGACGAGGTGCTCGCCGAGCGCGCCGCGCAGGTGCTCGCCCAGCAGGGTGCGGCCGCCGAGGGCACGCTCCGCAAGGAGATCTCGAGCGGTCCAGTGGCCGCGCGCCGCGTGATGGCGCAGCTCCTGCTCCGCCGCGGCACCCAGCCCGCGATCGATGCCGTCCTCGACCAGCTGTCCGACGGTGAGTTCGGCGAGCAGGCGCTGCAGCTGGTGCGTGCCGAGCTCGATCAGGGCAACGACCGCCTGGGCAACCAGGTCGAGAAGTCCGCGATCGAGCGTGCCAGCCTCGCGAACCGTGAGCTGGGCAAGGCGTGGACCCGCGCGCAGAAGGCCGCGGCGGATGCGGAGAAGCTCGCCGCCAAGGCCCAGAAGGCCAAGCCCAAGAAGGGCGCGAAGGCATCCAACGGCGCCAACGGCGCCAACGGCCACCACGTCAGCGCTGATCCGCTCCGCGATCCGGACGTCGCCAAGGGCATGGCCGAGCTCGGCGCCCTGCTGCGCCTGATCGGCTATCTCGCGCGCCCCGCGACCCAGTCCCTGCTCCTCAAGTACGCAGATCCCGAGGAGCCGCGGCCGATCCGCCTCGCCGCGATCGCCGGCCTCCGCCGGATCGTCGCCACCAGCGAGGCGCGCGGCACCGAGAAGTGCGTCGAGGCGCTGATCGAGTACGCCGATGGGGACGATCTCGCCGTCGCACAGTCCGCGATCGATACGCTCCGCGGCGCGCGGATCCCGGAGTCTCTCGCGAAGACGTTCGCGGGCCTCGCGAAGTCGAAGAACAGCGCCGCGCAGAAGCTGGCGATGGAGCGGATGCCCGCCGGTGGTGGTGCCTCCGCGGTCAAGGCGCTGGTCGAGGCCCTGGGGGGCGACGAGCCCACCTCGCGCGACGCGGCGGCCCGCGGCCTCTCCAAGGCACCGGAGTCGGTGCTCCCCGTGACCCGCGCGCTCCTCGCCACCAAGGACGAGCAGGCCGCGCGTCGCTACGCGGGCGTGCTGCGCTCGCACCGCGGCAACATCTCGAACCAGGCGATCGAGGAGCTCGTCGAGAGGATCCGCGAGTACATGGACGTCCATGGAAAGGGCAAGGCGACGGCAGACCAGATCGTCCTCGAGCGCGTGCTCGGCGAGCTGATCGCCGACATCGCACCGGCGATGCACGTCGAGCTGCTGTTCGAGCGCGCGAAGCGGCTGCGCAAGCAGGGCAAGAGCGTCGAGGCGTTCGGCAGCCTCAAGCCCTTGCTCCGCTCGCGCGCCGACATCGACACCGCGATCGATGACGAGCAGCGGTTCTTCCTCGCCCTGCTCTCCCTCGAGGCCGCAGGCGAGGGCCTGATCCGCACCACCCGCACCGACGATCCGGTGTTCGAGCAGTTCAGCCGGCTCGCCGCCAAGGGCTACCCGGTCGCCAAGCAGCTCGCCCGCGAGAAGGACGTCTCCGACGAGGCCCTCTACGCGCTCGGCTTCCGCCTCCTCGAGTCCGGCGACGGCTCCAACGAGGAGCTCGGCGCCGAGCTCCTGCAGGGCATCATCGACGAGCGCCCCCGCAGCAAGCTCGCCAAGGCCGCCAAGAACAAGCTCAAGCTCACCGGCCACGGGGACGACTGAGGCGAGCGGACTGAGGAAACCGCCACACCTACATCCAGACACCCCACGGATCACCCGCGACATCACGCGCGGGATTCGGCATGCTCCCCGGATGCGCCAGCTCGCCCTGCTCGCCGTGTTCGTCCTTGGCTGCGGAAGTGATGGAGGTGGCGGCAACACGCCCGACGCGCCGAAGCCCACCGATGGCGGGCTCCCGGACTCCGCCCCGCTCCCACCGGGCTACTCGCGCCTCGTCGGCCGGACCTGGTCACTGCCCGCGGGCGCGACCGACACGTACCGCTGCGTGCGGTTCACGGTGCCGACCGACACCTACGTCACCAACATCGTCGCGCAGGCCCCATCGGGCACGCACCACACGGTGCTCTCGATCGCGGCCGGCAACGCCGCGGGCGCCGACGGCGAGTATGACTGCTCGGTCGGCACGCTCGGCCGCCCGATGCTGTACGCCAGCGGCGTCGGCACCGACCCGCTCGACTTCCCGGCGAACGTCGGACTCAAGATCGCGGCCGGGACGCAGATCCACCTGAACCTCCACCTGTTCAACGCGACCGAGCAGACGATCGCGGGCGACTCGGCGATCCTGATCAAGACCACGCCGACCCAGCCGCCGATGCTCGCGGAGATGGTGTTCGCGGGACAGATCCAGTTCGGCTTCGGAACAGGCGTTCACACGGTGACTGGCGGTTGCACCGTGGGTACACCGTACACGTTGTTCGCCGTGTGGCCGCACATGCACAAGCTCGCCACGCACTCCAAGCTCGAGCTGATCCACGGCGGCACGACCACGGTGCTCCACGACGCCGCGTATGCGTTCGCCGAGCAGTACTACTACAAGAAGTCTCCCGAGGTTCAGGTCGCCCAAGGAGACCAGATCAAGGTGACGTGCTCGTACGACAACACGACTGGAGGCGTGGTCACGTTCGGTGACAGCACGAACCAGGAGATGTGCTTCACGGGCCTCTATCGCTACCCGACGCAGAATGCGAGCGTCACACAATGCACGGACATCCCCGGCGGGATTCCCTGATCTCGATCTAGGGCGTTCGCTCGAACGCGCCGATGTCGGCGTTCGCGCCCTGCGGTCGCACAATCCCGTCGAGGTCTGCGGAGAAGCCCGGAAAGCTGCCGGTCGCCATCGCCGCATCGATCGCGGGGCTCGTAGGCATCACGTGGTAGTCGCCGCTGGCGTCGTTCACGAACTGAGGATCAGCGAGCTTGTTGGTCGGGGCCGCCGCCGTCGCCTGGGGTGACAGGACGTTGTAGCGGAGCATGCACCCAGGGCCATTCGCGACATCGCCGGCACTACGGCTGAAGATGATGTTGTTGTCGAAGTACTGGGTGCGAAATGCCACGGCGCCACAGTCCAGACCGCCCGCCGTCAGGACGAGCGTGTTGGAACCGAACGCGATCAAGGACCCTGGTCCGACCGAGTCCTGGGTGAAGAACAACAGCGACGAGTTCTCGAGCAGCGAGTTGGTGACGGTGACGTTGATGCGGGATCCGAAACCTCCGAACGTCCCGATGCTCGCAGCCGTTGCGTGAACTCGATTTGCCACGAGCCTGCCGTCGCTGGTCATCGAAACGGCATTGCCGCTGCTCGCCCGGAGTTGCATCTCGCTGTGTTCGAGCGTCAAGCGACAATTGCCGATGTTGACGAGGTTCGCGAAGGTGCCGCCAGCAGCGAGTACGGCGTCTTGTACAAGGAGGAAGGACTCGACGCCCGTCGAGATCCCGCACTCGACCCCGGCGGTCGTGGCTGTCACGCTGACGCCGCGGATCTTCGCACTCGCGCCGTTCTTGACCGCGATTCCGGTGGAAGCGACGATCGCGGCTCCGGTCGCCACGATCGAGATCGGAGCCGACGTCATCCCGTCGAAGCTGAGCCCCTCCGGGTACGCGCCCGGCAGCAGTCGAATCAGAGGTGGAACTGCGACCGCCCGCGCGAGCGCAATCGCCCGTCCAGCCGTGCAAGGGGCCGGTAGCGTACACGCCGAGTTGTCGGCGCCGCCGCTCGCGGCGTAGAGCACGCCGGACTCCGCGACACATGTGCCCTGGTCGCAGACCTTGCTCGGGCATTCATCGTCGAGCGCACAAGCTCGGCAGCCACCGCCGGTATCGCAGACCGGCCTGCTGCTCGGGCACTGATCGCTCGCCGTGCACTCATGACATCCGCTCGTGCCGCAACCGTGCGGACACGCGACCAGGTCGTAGTCCGTGCCCGTGGCGTTGCACACGATCGCGTTGTCCCCGCGGCACCCGGCCACGTCCCCGCCGTTGCATGCCACCGCGAGGCACGTCTCGGGAGACCCTGCGAGCGCTCCATCGACATCGCAGAACGGAAACGCGGGGTCGGTACACGTTCCGTCCCGACACGAGCGCGGGTTGGGGGAGGTGCAGCCAACCGCGCCAACGATGACCAACACCCTCCACATCGCCAGACTCGGAGCCTATCAGGTCCGGTGGTTTCGAGCAGCTGCGGTGCGCGCTGCGCCATCCACCCGACGGGTGAACCGCGTCGACGGGACCAGCGATGTCTCGGTGTGGAACCTCCTGATCAATGGGTGCGTCGACCTTCGGCTCCACGCGTAGCCGAGAGTCAGCGCCCATGGCGTGGAGCCCCTTGCATCGCTCAATCGGCGCGCAGGTGGCCGACGAAATCGAAGGTTCAGGAGCGCGGCCAGCCGCTCTTGCCGCTTGGCGCGCGCACTCCACCACGCCTCCCAGCGCGCTCGACACTCCTCGTGAATGGGTGCCATGTGCTCGTCGAACCTTCGAGGCATCTCCTCCAGGAAGGTTCGGAACAACTCCGGCGCGCCAGCCATCGATGCTCATCGTAGCTCCCTCTGATCCGGAGCAACAGCACGACCGAGGCCACGCGCAAGGACGCGGATCTCCAGGATCGAGTTGTCATGGACAACGCACCGCGGTTTCACTAGAGTGCGAGAATGCGAACGGCCATTCTTATTTCAACATTGGCCGCATGCGGCGCATCGCAGCCCGCTGGCACCGAGCCCGAGCCCGACGCGACCGTGGCCGTGGCCGCCGACGCCGCGGTGGCGCCGAGCTACGGCGAGCGCTGCGGCAACGCCGCGGATGACGATGGCGATGGACTCGCCGACGAGGACTGCGCGCCGCGTCTGTTCGCCGGCGTGTTCGCCCCGGCGGTCGCGACCGATCCGGCGCTCGCCGCGCTCGAGGGTGCGACGCAGCGCCCGCTCGCCGTGCTCCAGACCTACCATTCGCTCTCCGCGCAAGGCATCGCGCGCACCGCGCCCGACCTCGCGGCGATCTTCGCGCGCGGTCAGGTCGCGCATCTCAATGTCGAGCCGTCCGGGTACGCGGCCCCGCAGTACGCCGCGCCCGCGCTCGATCCCGTGGCCCACGATCTGACCGCGATGGCCGACGCGATCGCCGGCGCGCTCGCCGCCGCACCGGCCGGCCGCGTGCTGCTCACGTTCGGTGCCGAGATGAACGGCGCGTGGACCGACTGGGGCTGCCTGCCGGCCGCGCAGTTCATCGCCCTCTATCGCGCGTTCCACGATCGCGTGCACACCGCCCTCGCCGCTCGCGCGATCGATCCCCGCCGCGTGCGCTGGGCCTATGGCCCCAACGCCACCTCGAGCGCCAGCTGCGGCTCGGCAGCCGGGTACTACCCCGGGCACGCGTACGTGGATCTGCTCGGGATGAGCGCGTATCGCGCCGGCACCGACACGGTCGCGACCAGCGTGCTCGCACCGATGGCGCAGCTGTTCGCGGCGCTCGGCTACCCTGCGATCTGGCAGCGCGATCGGTTCGTCGTGCTCCAGACCGGCACGCGCGCGGTGGCAGGCGACGATCGCGATGCGTGGATCACCGGCCTGTTCCACACGCTGACGACCGATCCCCGCGTGGCTGGCCTCATCTACTTCGATGCCGCGGACTGGGGCGTGGCGCCGCAGGGCCCTGGCTGGGCCGGCCTGACCACCGCGCTCGAGGCCGCGCCCGTGGCCGATCGCGCGCTCGACGCGACCTTCCTGCCGTGGTTCTGGGACGTGGCCTACAGCGACCCGGGCTTCGCCGAGATCCAGGCGCTGCGCGACGCGGGCGTGACCATGGGCTGCGCGACGGCCCCGGCGCGGTTCTGCCCCGAGGCTCCGCTCGACCGCACCGCGGCGCTCGCGCTGCTCGGAGGTGCGTTCCCGGGCGCGACGCTACCCGCCATGGCGGAGCCGGTGACCGAGACCGCGCTCGCCGCCGCGATCACCGCGCTCGGCGGCACGCCGCCCGCGGCGGTCGAGCTGCCGGCGACGCGGGCGCGGGCTGCCGTCTTGATCGCGCGCGGCGCGGGCCTCGCACCCCGCCCGCTGTAGTTCTCGCGCATTGGATCCTCGTCCTGTCCTCGTCCTCGTGCCGTGCGTGCTCGGCGCAAGGGCCGCTACGCCCCCTTGCGTCGAACGCTGAAGCCTTCCGCGTCCGAACCGTCGCCCCTGGCCCGAAGCCGTCCCACGCACTCGTCGCACCGGAACCGCCCGCTGTAGCGGCTACGGGACGAGCTTGTAGCCGAGGCCGTAGACCGTGAGGATGTGCCGCGGGCTCTTCTGATCTTCTTCGAGCTTGCGGCGCAGCTTGACGATGAAGTTGTCGACGGTGCGGCTGGTCGGCGAGGCCTGGATGCCCCACACCTTCTCGAGCAGCTCGTCGCGCGAGACCGTCTCCTCGGAGCGCTCGCGCAGGAGCTTCAGCACCTCGAGCTCGTAGAACGTGAGGCGCTTGCTGGTGCGGCCCTTGGACATCACGTGCTTGCGCGCGTTGATCGTCCAGGCGCCGATCGTGAAGGTCTCGTCGGAGTGCGAGACCAGGCGCGCCTGACGGCGGAAGATCGCGTTGATCCGGGCGATCAGCTCGGCGACCGAGAACGGCTTGGTGACGTAGTCGTCGGCGCCGGCATCGAGACCGCGGATCTTGTCGGTCTCCTGCGCCTTCGCCGTCAAGATGATGATCGGGACGGTCTCGTCGCGCTGGCGCAGCGTCTCGCACACGCGATAGCCGTTGTCGTCGGGCAGCATCAGATCGAGGAGCACGCAGTCCGGAGCCCAGTCCATCGCGGCCGCGAGGCCCTCGGCGCCGGTGCCGCGCGCCTCCACGTCGAAGCCCTCGAACTGCAGGGCGTCGCGGAGGCCGCGGACGATGTCGGGCTCGTCCTCGATCACGAGGATCCGCTTGCGGACCTCCTCGTCCTGATCCACCCCCGTGGGCGCCGTGGCCTGACTCACCGCTCGTTCTTACCAGAGATCGGCAGGGAGATGCGGAACGTGGACCCCTTGCCGGGTTCGCTCTCGACGGTCGCCTCGCCGCCGTGTGCCCGTGCGATGTGCTGCACCAGCGCCAGACCGATGCCGGAGCCGCGGATCGGCTTCAAGCGGACCTCCTTGGCACGATAGAACCTCTCGAAGATCCGCTCGTGCTCTTCGGGATCGATCCCGGGGCCCCAGTCACGGACGCCGAGCACGATCTGATCGCCCACGCGCTTGAGCGAGAGCTCGATCTTCTTGCCCTCGGCGGCGTACTTGATCGCGTTGTCGATGAGGTTGAGGATCGCGAGCGTGAACGCATTGGCATCGAGCTGCACCAGCGGCAGCTCGCGCTCGATGTCATCGGACAGCTGCATGTGGGCGGTCTGCACGCGGCGCCCCGAGAGCTCGATCGCGCGATCGACGACCTCTCCGACGTCGGTCTCCGCGAACTCGTAGACGCCCATCCCCCGCTCCATCTTCGCGAAGTCGAGGACGTTGTCGATCAGCCGACCGAGCCGCACGCTCTCGCGCCAGATGATCTCGGCGTACTCGTGGGCCTGCTCCGGGCTCTTGGTGCGGCCCTCGGCGAGCATCTCGCCGAACATCGAGATGATCGAGAGCGGCGTCTTCAGCTCGTGCGAGACGTTCGAGATGAACTCGCTCTTCAGCTCGTTGAGGCGCCGCTCGCGACGGATCGCGTAGCCGAGAAAGCCGAGCCCGGCGAGGATCACGGTCATCGCGCCGCCGATCAGGATCGAGTCGATCAGCTTCTTGCGCTTGATCGCCTTCTCGTCGGCGATGTCCTTCTGGGTCACCCGGAGGACCCAGCCATCGACCGTGAGCAGGAACCGCCGCTCCACGATCAGCTCACCCTCGATCTCCGCGAACGGCACACCGAACACGAGCTGCCCGAGCTCGTCCACCACCTGATACAGGCGCTTGGAGTTGGCGCCGAAGAACTGCGGGAACAGCCGGCCGACGAGGTGACTCGGGTCGTCCTCGATCACCACGTAGAACGTGCGATCTCCGGACAGCCGCGCCATGAACGAGAACAGGTACCAGCGCCCTGGCGTCTGCGGGCTCGTGCCGGCGACCCGGAGGAACAGGTGACGCCGCACGCCGAGCTCCTGCTTCTGGAGCGCGAGCTCCGGCAGGATCCGCGACATGAAGTACTCGCGGAACGCCGCCCCGTCCTTGTCCCGGCGGGTCGAGACGTAGCCGTCGGGGACCAGCTTCAGGTGATCGTCGAGCACGAACACGCTGGAGACCGCCGCGCCGGTTGGCCGGATCAAGGTCGTCAGATCCGACATCGGCTCGATCTGGACCTCGCGCAGGAGCTTGGTGTCCGACGCGTCGATCAGCGACTCGATGTTGTCGACCTTCTCCTCCGCCAGGTCCGCCATCAGGGCGAGCTCGCGCTCCCGAGAGGTGACCTCGCTGGTGTAGCTATACCCATAATAGGCAAGCGCGACCGCCGCGGCCAACACCGCGAAGATCAAGGCATTAAGGAGCAGGACGCGACGCACGGCCTAGGGATCCTGCTGTTTCCATAACACTAGTAAGTCCGTCAGGTTGCTAGCTCAGGCGATCATGTGTTAGACGGCTGACTAATGCACATTCTAATCCGGATTACCGGAATGGATGTGGTTTCGTACAGTTAGCTCGTCCAGAAGAGGACTTCGATGGATTCCATCTTCGAAGAAGACGCAGATGAGGTGGGGGGAGAGATCGAGGCGTACTGCCCGTCTCCACGGTGCAAGGCGGACACGACGCACACCATCATCAGCATGTACGAGGACGAGGTTCGCCGGGTCCAGTGCGTGGTGTGCGGTGAGGTCCACGCGTACCGGAAACCTCGAGGAGACGGCACGGAGGAGGGCGGCGCGGACGGGGCCAAGAAGGCCTCGGCCAAGCGAGCCACCTGGGACGATGCGATGGCGCGGGCAACCGAGGGTGACCTCGCGAACTGCCGGCCGTACTCGATCCGTGACGCCTACGAAGAAGGCGACGTCGTGCACCACCCGGTGTTCGATATCGGCTTCGTCATCGAGCTGCTCCCCGACAACAAGGTCGAGGTCATCTTCCGCGATGGCGGCTCTCGCATCCTGGTCCACAACCGCGGCGATCTCGCCTCACGGATGCCGGACATCAGCGAGATCCCCGTCCCGCGCGAGGTGAAGAAGAAGAAGCGCGCCAAGAAGCCGGAGGCAGCCGCTGCCCCGCTCGCGACGCGCTCCAAGGCCGAGGTCGAAGCTGCCGTGCAGCGCGCCCGTGCCGCCGCTCAGGCGCGCATGGACGAGGCCTCCAAGACCGCCGACGAGCGCAACAAGAAGCTCAAGGCGGAGGCCAAGAAGGGCAAGGGCAAGGCGCCTGCGCCGGCCAAGGTCGCGCCGGTCAAGGCCGTCGCACCGGCCAAGGCTGCGGCGCCCGCAAAGGCGGCGCCCGTGGCCAAGGCTGCGGCGCCCGCGAAGGCTGCCAAGCCGGCGAAGGCTGCCAAGCCGGTCAAGGCTGCCAAGCCCGCCAAGCCGGTCAAGGCTGCCAAGCCCGCCAAGGCCGCCAAGCCTGCCAAGGCTGCCAAGCCCGCGAAGAAGCCGGCTGCCAAGCCCGCGAAGAAGCCGGCCGCCAAGCCGGCCAAGAAGCCCGCCAAAAAGAAGTAGCGCTGAAGTAGCGCTGAAGTAGCGCTGAAGTGACGTGTCAGCGCGGTGGTGGCTCTGACGCCGCCCGCGCGACCTGGTGCTTGAACGGCAGGAGCACCGTGAACTCGGTGAACACCTCCGGCTGCGAGTCGACGGTGATCAGGCCGCCGTGCAGCTCGATCAACCCGCGCGCGATGTACAGGCCGAGCCCCGCGGAGTCAGGTCCCGCGGAGGTGTGGTGCTTGGCGGGCTGGGCGTGCATGAACGGATCGAAGATCCGCTGCCGGTCCTCCTCCGCGATCCCGACTCCATTGTCGCGCACGCGGATCCTCGCCCAGCCACCTGGGTAGCGCTCGCGTGGCGCCTCGTCGACGTCGATCGTGATCTGCCCCTCCTCGGGCGTGTAGCGGATCGCGTTGGAGACGAGGTTGACGACGATCTGATGCAGCTTGTCGTTGTCGGCGTCGATCGGCTGGATCTCGACGATCTTGGTCTCCACGGTCTGCTGGCGCGCGCTGGCGAGCGGCAGCAGCTCGGTGACGACGGCACGGACCACATCCCCGAGCTCCACCGGCTCGCGCCGGAGCACGATCTTGCCGTCCTCGATCCGTCCGACGGTCAGCATGTCGTCGACCAGCCGCTTGAGCCGATGGGCGTTGCGGCGGACGGAGCTGAGCGGCCTCTCGAGCATGACGGGGAGGTCGCCGAACCGGCCCTCCGAGAACAGGTCGAGGTAGCCGACGATGCTGGTCAGCGGAGTGCGCAGCTCGTGCGCCGCGATCTGGATGAACTCGGCCTTGATCTTGTACTGCCGCTCGAGCTCTGCGTTCTTCGCGCGCAGCTGCGCCTCGGACTCCGCGAGGGCACGCGTGCGCTGGCGGACGATCTGATCGAGGTTGGCGCGCAGGGCACGGAACTCGGCACGGGCATCCTCCACCTCGCGCGTGCGATCCTCGAGCACGTTGCCCAGGCGCACGGCCGCGTCGAACAGCTCGGCCTGGGTCGGTGAGGTGGTGCCGGCGCGCTCGAGCCGCGCGACCAGGACATCGATCGTGCGCTGTGCGGCCTCGAGCTCGCCCTCCAGCTCGAGGACCCGGGCCTCGGTGGGCTGGGTGGTCATCGGTCTCCCCCCACGCGCTCGGCACCGATCGCGAGCCCGGTGAGCGTGTGGTTCACGAGCAACATCCCCGATTGCTCGCCGAAGCTCTGGAAGCCGACCGTGGGATACGCCGCGTAGGCACCCGCGAGCGCGCGCTCGAGGCTCCGCGAGCGCGCCTCCCAGTGCCGACCGCTGCACGAGAAGGCCA
The DNA here is from genome assembly GCA_016720595.1 of Myxococcales bacterium. Taxonomy (GTDB): domain Bacteria; phylum Myxococcota_A; class Polyangia; order Haliangiales; family Haliangiaceae; genus JABFXX01. Next base: position 143,098 of record JADKKI010000001.1, on the reverse strand, counting down.
GCAGGGCCGCCATCGTGCCGCCGACCTTGTCCGCCGCAATCGCGAGATCGCGCGTCGTCGTGCCGATCAGGTCGCCCGGGCGCATCAGCCGCAGCACGTGCCCGACCTCCACGCCGCACGCCAGGTGGAGCCGCTCTCCTTCGATCTGCGCGATCGAGCGGACGTAGGGCACCCCATCGACGTAGCGCGCGAACGTGTGCGAGGGCTGGGGCTCGTCGAGCGTCTCCCCGAGCGAGGCCACCAGCGCGCGCAGCCGCGATCCGGCCGGCCGACCGTCGAGCTCGTCGATCACCTGGCCCGACGCCGCCGTGACCACCGTCTTGATCTCGGTCGGCACGACGTGCGAGGAGGTCACCGCGTGGAACGGGCGGTCGCTCTCGAGGAGGACCACCACGCCCGCATCCTGCATCACCTCGCCGTTGACCCAGATCAGCGCCCGTCGCTCCGAGGCCGGCTCGGTCCCGGAGGCACCGCCGACGAACCGGATCTTCGGCGCCGCCGCCGCGGAGCCGATGCAGAACGCCTCCTTGTGGCCGCACGTGCCATCGACCAGCGTCACGCCGACGTGCCGCGTGGGATCGAGGGCATCGACCGAGGTCGAGAGCATCGCCGCCGCGTGATTGACGGCGTCCCGGCTGCGGGTCAATGCGGCCTTCGGCAGATCCTGAGCGACGCCGATCCCGATCCGCGCCCAGTCGCCATAGAGGCCGATCGCGACCGCGGCGATCGCGTCACGCGGCACGCCCTTGCCGATCACGCCGACGGTGGTCCCACCGAGGACCGGCGCCTTGAGGCCGCGATAGGTCGTCGCTGCGAGCGGCGCGGCGTCGAGCCGCCAGTCGGCGAACACGAAGGCGAGGCGCAGGTCCGGGCCCGCGAGACCTTCGACGATCTTGCTTCCCACCTCGGCAGCGTCCGTCCCGGTCGCCACCACCTGCCTTGCGATCGCCGTCATCGCGCCGACTATAGCTCCGGCGGGCTGAAAAGTTGCCCCGGCGTCGACGATGCCGCTTCGATAAGGGCATGGAGAAGACGTGCACCGCGTGTGGGCAGGTGTTCCGCCCGGCCTTCGTGTTTCAGATCGCAGTGAGCCCGACCGGGCAGAAGAGTCACTTCTGTTCGCTCGAGTGCCGAAAGGAATCCCTCGGGGTCGAAGCGTTTCGCGCCAAGCGCGCGCGACGGATCGCGATCCTCAACCAGAAAGGCGGCACCGGTAAGACGACCACCGCCGTCAACCTCGCGGCCGGCCTCGCCGAGCGCGAGAACGACGTCCTCCTGATCGATACCGATGCGCAGGGCAACGTCGGCGTGTCCCTCGGGGTCGCCGGCGAGCGCTCGCTCTATCACGTGCTCGTCGACGGCGTGGATCCCGGCGAGGCCTCGGTCCCGGTCCGCCAGCACCTCGACGTGATCACCAGCGACTCGACGCTCGCCGCCGCAGAGATCTGGCTCGCCCGCCAGACCACGGATGCGCGCGCCAAGATGCTCACGAAGCGCCTGAACCTGCTGCAGGTGTCGCGGCGCTACGACTACGTGATCATCGACTGCGGGCCCTCGCTGAACCTCCTGAACCAGAACGCGCTGTCGTACGTCGACGAAGTCGTCATCCCCGTCACCTGCGACTACCTCGCGCTCGTTGGCGTGAAGCAGGTGCTGAAGACGATCAAGGACGTGGAGCGCCACCTCGGCCACGCCGTGCGGATCTCCGCGGTCCTGCCGACGTTCTACGACGGCCGGACCCGGCTCGCGCGGGAGGTGCTCGAGACCCTGCAGGGTCACTTCAAGCACAAGTGCCTCGAGCCGATCCGCCACAACACGCGGCTCGCCGAGGCCCCGAGCCACAAGAAGACCATCTTCGAGTACGCGCCGGTCAGCCACGGCGCCGCGGACTACAACCGCGTCGTCGACTGGATGCTCGCGACCAGCGCCGTACACACCGATACCACTCGCCACCCCGAACCCACCGCTCCGGCGGCCGCATGAGAGGTCATATGAAGGAAGAGAAGTTGATGGGACACGACCCTCTGAGCGACGCGGACGCGATCCTCAGCGAAGAATATTATGGGCGTCGCGCCGAAGGCACCGAGGTCGGTGCACGCAAGCGCACGCGCGCAGGTACCGCGGATCCGGCAGCCAAGAACCGCCCGACCCACTACAAGGTGATCTGCATCTCGATGTACACGCGCGACCTCGAGGAGCTCGACGCGAAGGTCGCCGAGCTCAAGCGACGCGGCTGGACCAAGGCGAACAAGTCGCAGCTGATCCGCCTCGCGCTGTCGCAGATCGATCTCGACAAGCTCGGCACGCCGCGGCAGTAGCCGCTGCTCAGAACGCCTTCGCGATGCCGATCGAGATCGTGTGGTTCAGGTCGGTGCGCGCGACGCTGGTGCCGGTATGCATCCGCATCGAGTTCGCCACCGGGGCGCCGAACGACAGGCTCGCGTAGTTCAGATCGTAGCCGCCCGACAGATCGATCCCCGGCTTCCACCGATAGGTCATCCCGGCGCCGATCACGATCTTCTTGACGGCCGGGTTCGCGCCGTCCTCGAGGTTCTTGGTCTGGGTCAGGCTGCCGCCGATCAGGATGGTGTCGAAGTTGATCCGCAGACCGAGCTTGTTGGTCAGCATCGGGATCGCGAGCGCGACGCCGAGCATCGGCCCCGAGATGTTCTCCTGCGGGAGCCGCGCACTGTTCTTGGTCAGGTCGGTCACGTTGTCGACCCGAAACGCCTCGTAGTGGTAGCCGAGGCGCCCGAACAGGACCGCGCCGCTCTTCTTCTTCAGGTCGTAGCCGAACACGCCACGCACGTTGACGTTGTGGATCGTGAAGCCGGTGGTCGACGACGGCATGGGGCCAGCGTTGCCATCGGGATCGAACGCGACGCCAGGGACCGCCTTCGCGATGTCGTAGGTCAGCTCGCCGCCGACCAGGTAGCGCGCCTTGTATGGATAGAGGAGCGCGCCACCCAGCGCGATCGCGACCGAGGAGCTGCCGACCGTGTACTTGTCGGGCCACTTGGTGGTGCCACCGCCAGAGGTCAGGGTCTGGCTGACCAGCGTGAAGCCGAGGCGGGCACGCACATCGATCATCCGGCCACCACGACTCCCGCCACCTTCGCCGTCGCCGCCGTCCTGCATCTCGAGCTTCGAGGTCAGGATCCAGCCGATATCGCCGTCCTCGACCGAGACCTCGGTCCACTTGCCCTTCGTGCTCTCGACGAACAGCACGTCGTCGGGCTTGGCCTTGAACGCCTCGTCGGAGTCCTTGGAGGGCTCCGAGAACGCGACCGTCTTGGACCGCACCGACGCCTTCACGCGGTTGTCCTCGGGCTCGGAGTCATCGGTCGGCTCGGCCTCGTCCTCGTCGCTGCCCTTGCCGCCCTTGCTGGCGACCGGATCCTCGTCCTCGCCGTCGTCGCCACCGCCCTTGGGGGGCTTCTTCACCTTGGGGGGCTTCTTGCCGCCCTTGTTGCCCTTGTCGTCATCGTCACCGCCATCGCCCTCGTCGCCATCGCCCTCGTCACCGCTCGGCGCGTTGTCCCCGGTCGCATCGGCGCCGATCCGATCGTCCGGTCCGGCCTCGCCTCCAAAGCCCCGCTTGGTGCCGCGACCGTCCACGAACGCGCGGCGTCGGGTGTTGCGCACGATCTCGTCGTCGCCCTCGGGCATGTCGACCTTGCTGCGCGGGATGTACCCCGTGCGGCCGGACACCCGCACCTTGAGCCAGCGCCCCTCCTTGGCCACGACGGTCATGGCTTGACCCTCTTTGACCTTGGCCACGACCTTTCCCTGCTCGCCGGGCCGGTTGTAGACCTTCGCGTTCGCGTTGGTCCTCACCTTCTCGTTGGCGTGACTGGTGGCAGGCCAGGCCACAAGGCCCATGAGGCCCACGAGCACGACGAGGGGCAACACAGGAAATCGGACCGACACCCTCATGACCTCCTATTCTACAAGCCCCGTGCCTGATCTCCACCCGAACCACGCGATGGTTCCCGGGTTGTCCTACACGGGCGCACAGTCAAGCGGGTGAGATCATGCGCGTTTCGCTTGACCGTCCAGGGGCTCACGACGGCCGGGGATCACAGACTCCAGATCCAGCTGGGACTAACTGCCTCGTCGGGGGGATCCAGACGCCAGCGACCGTATGAGGATCGCGATAAGCTGAGGCTCGCCCAATGACATTTCAAAATCGTGCATCCACGGCCGGACACTTCGAGTTGAAGATCGACGGCCACGTCTCGACCGCCTATCTCAAGGCAGTCGACGGCGGGCACGTCAAGACCGCCGTCATGGACGAGCCGATCGGCCCCGAGAACATGCGAATCAAGCATGGCTCGGTGGTCGAGATCGAGCCGATCACCATCGACCTCGGCCTGTCCGGGGCCAATGACGTCCTCAAGTGGATCCAGAACTCGTGGCGCAAGGAGTTCAGCCGTCGTAACGGCCAGATCACCCACGCCGACTTCGATCTCTACGAGACGTACGAGCACCAGTTCTTCGACGCCCTGATCACGGAGACCGTGTTCCCCGCGCTCGATGGCGCCTCCAAGGATGCGGCGTACCTCAAGATCAAGGTCCAGCCCGAGCGCATCGTCACCAAGAAGCTCCAAGGCGGACGCCGTGTGACCTCGAACCTCGGCGAGAAGCAGAAGCTGTGGACGGCCTCGTCGTTCCGTCTGAAGATCGACACGATCCCCGAGTTCGAGTTCACGAACAAGATCGAGTCGTTCACGATCAAGCAGGGGATCAAGAAGCTCTACACCGGTGAAGATCGGTTCCCGCAGATCGAGCCCACCAAGATCGAGTTCCCCCACATCACCGGGACCTTGGCCGCCCACTACGTCGACGCCCTGCAGAAGTGGCACGATCAGGCCAACGTCGTCGGCACCGCGGATCCGAAGGTCCAGAAGCACGGCTCGCTCGAGTACCTCGGCCCCAAGAATCAGGTGCTGTTCCGCATCGAGCTCAACGAGGTGGGTCTGCTCCACCTCAGCATGACGCCCTCGACCGCGAACTCGGATCAGATCAAGCGCATGAAGTTCGAGATGTACGTCGGCCGGATGGACATCGACGGCCAGGGCGTCCTCGGGCTCGAGTAACGGCCATCGCCGATCACGACGCGGCGATCACGAGATCGTAGAGCACGTGCGCATAGACCGCGTGTGCGAGCGAGCGGAACCAGAACACCAGGCCGAACACCACGCCGGCCACGCAGCGATACGCGAACGCGTGGGTCGTGAACACCTCGCCGTGGCTACCGAGGTGGTGGGCCGCCGCGAACACGGCTGCCGAAGCGAGCAGCGCGAACGCCACGGAGATCCGCCGATCGAGCTGGGTCCGCGCGAGGAGCGCCACCAGCCCGGCCATCGCGCCGAGGCGGAACACCAGCTCCTCGTGCACCCCCGCACCGAGCGCCGAGATCACCGAATCACCGGTCAGGCCCAGCCCGAGCAGCCGCTCCACGATCAGTGAGCCCACGGCCGCCAAGGTCAGCGCATAGATCGCCGCTTCGAGGATCACCGGAGTGGCGATCTCGAGCGTCAACGTGGTCCACCGCTGCCCTCGACGGACCCACAGCAGGAAGCCCACGGCGAACAGCGCGTGGATCAGCAGATAGACGCCGCGGCTCCCGACTGCACCGTAGAGCGCGCGGGTCACGACATCGGCGCCGTTGACGTGCCCGGCGAACAGCACGCCGATCTCGTAGGCGAGGAGCAGCGGGAAGATCAGGACCAGGCTGGCGGCGAGCTCGCCATGTCCGAACGATGGCGGAGCGGACCGCGCCGCAGGGTGCGCGCTCGCGGCACTTCGACGCGCGCGCCGGGTCATACGTTGCCGCGCGGCCGCACGCGCGCGGGGCGCGGGACGTTCGGCTTGGCCTTCGGCTTGGTGGGTGTGGGGAGCTTCGAGCGTCGCTTGGCGGCGGGGCTCGCCGACGGTGGCTGCACGGTCGCGGTGATCGCGCGGTCGGCGCGCAGGTAGGTCGCGGCCGCCGCGGCGATGTCGGTCGGTCGCACGGCGCGGATCGCGTCGTCGTAGCCCGCCCACGTCTGCCAGCCGAGCCCGTAAGCCTCGTGATAGGCCATCGCATTGGCGACCGCGGCGCGGCGCTGCATCGAGATCTGATGGCTCCCGATCAGGTAGCTGCGCGCCCGCTCGACCTCGTCGGTGGTCACGCCAGAGGTCCGTACGCGCTCGAGCTCGGCGCGGACCGCGGCGATCGCCGCCGGGAGCTTCTCCGGCGCGCAGGACAGGTAGACCGCGACGAACCCGGGGTCGACGCCTTCGATCGAGTGCGCGGAGACCCGATACGCGAGCGCCTGCTTCTCCCGCAGCTCTGCGAACAGCCGGCCGCTCTGTCCGGCAAGGATCGCGACCAGCACCTCGAGAGCGAACCGATCCTTGGCGTCCACGGTGGCGCCCGGGAAGCCGATCACGAGATGTGCCTGCTGGCGATCGAGGTAGCGATAGACCTCGCGCTCGGTGGCGCTCTTGCCGTCGAGAGCGAGTGGCTTCACCACCGGCGCAGTCGGGATCTGCTTCGGCACCGCCCCGAACCGACGCTTGACGGCGGCGACCACCTCGTCGATCTCCACATCGCCGACGATCGCGAGCGTCAGGCCTGCGACCGGGTAACGATCGGCATAGAACCTGGCGAGCGCGCCACGCGACAGCTCGCCGATCGACGCGGCCGTCCCGAGGGCATCGCGCGCGTACGGATGATCGCCGTACAGCGCCTCGCTGAACACGCGGAACGCGACCTGGGTCGGGCTGTCGGTGGCAGCGATCTGATCGTCGAGCAAGAGCCGGCGCTCGCGGACCAGCTCCGCCTGGGGGAGCCGAGGATCCAGGATGCAGTCGGCGAGCAGCTCGAACCCGGGCTTCCAGGTTCGCGCGAGCCACTCGCCCGCGACCCCGAAGCTGTTGCGGCCCGCGACGCCGCCGAGCGATCCACCGAGCCTGTCGATCGCGTCGGCCACGGCGCCCGCATCGAGCGTGCCGCATCCGCGCGTCAGCATGCGCGCCAGGAGCGCGGTGGCGCCAGCCGTCGTCTTGTCCTCGACGCGCTGGCCGCCCTTCCACACCGCACGCATCGCCACCACCGGGGACCGAGGCGTCGCGCCGGACCAGGAGCGTCATCCCGTTGGGCAGCGCCACCCGCTTCTCCACGGGCACCGCCGCGACCGGGACCTTCGCGAGGGAGCGCCGCACGCGCTGCTCGGCCTGCCGTGCGAATCGCACCGTCGCGCGCCGCTGGGTGCGCGGCAGGATCGCCGCGATGCTCGCGTTCTCGGGGCGCAGATAGCGACGCATCACGCCGGCCACGTCATCGCGCCGCACCGCGCGGATCCGATCGAGGTAGACGTGCCCGAACTGCGGATCGCCAGCCACGGTGGCGTGCCACCCGAGCGAGCGAGCGCGGCCCTGGGCGGTCTCGAGCTGGCGAACGAACGCCGTCTCGGCCGCGATCCGCGCCTTGTCCAGCTCCTCGGTCGACAGCTCGCCGGTCAGCTCGAGGCTGCGATCCACGAGGGCGCCGACCACGGCCTGCGCATCGCCGCCCTTCGACGTCGCGGACAGCACGAGCAGGCCCGGATCCCGGAGCGCGTGGACGTTCGCGTAGGCGCTGGTCGCGAGCTGATCGCGATCACGAAGCAGCCGTGGCAGGCGCGCGGATTCGTTCTGCCCGAGCAGGATCGCGGCCACGTCCAGCGCCGCGACATCGGGGTGCCGGGCGGCGGGCACGTGAAAGCCGACGGAGAGGTACGCCTCGCTCACATCGCGCAACGTGCAGCTCGCGCGGGGCGCGGTCTGTGGAGGCTCGGCGGCGACGCAGCGCGTGGGCCGACCGCTCGGCATCGCGCGGAACCGGCGCTCGACGCTGCGCCGCACGTGATCGGGATTCACGTCGCCGGCGACCACCAGGGTCAGGTTGTCTGCGACGTAGAAGCTGCGGAAGAACTCCACCAGCTGCCGTTCGCCGAGCCGGCGCACGCTCTCGGCCGTGCCGATCACCGGGCGCCTGTAGGGGTGAGCGACGAACGCGGTGGCGAACAGGCTCTGCGCAACGGAACGCGCGGGATCGTCCGCACCCTGCCGGATCTCCTCGAGGATGATCTCGCGCTCCCGGGCCAGCTCCTCGGGGTCGACGCGCGGCGAGAGCAGGGCATCGCCGATCGCGTCGATCGCTCCGTCGGTGTGATCGCGGCCGAGCACGGCGTGGTAGACGGTGTGATCGAACGCGGTCCAGGCGTTGATCTCGCCGCCGCCGCGCTCGATCGCTCGCGTCAGCTCGCCGAGTCCGTAGTCCGAGCTGCCCTTGAACAGCATGTGCTCGACGACGTGCGCCACGCCGGCCAGCGGCGGGGTCTCGTCCGCCGAACCCACGCCCACCCAGGCCTGCACGGCGACCACCGGCGCCGGATGCCCCGAGGCGATGTGCAGCGTCAGGCCGTTATCGAAGCGATGGGTGGAAACGTCCTGCACGGCGAACCCCGCCACGAACGCGGCAGCGACGAGAGTGTAGGCACGGCGGGAGACCCAGGGCATCTTTTGGCAGGACCGGGCCGACCATAGGCTATCCTCGGGCCATGAAGGGCTGGATCCTGTTCGTGTTGTTGCTGGTCGGCTGTGGAGGCGATGCCAACGTCGCCGGCAACTATTCGATCGCGCTGACCAATGGCGACAACGGCTGCAACCTCTCGAACTTCACCCCCGGAAACACCACGACCAACGTCGGCGTCACCACGGTCCAGGACGGATCGAAGGTCACGATGACCGTCGAGGGGCTCGCCGGCGTCGCGCTGATCGGGTTCCTCGGCGCCGGCAAGAACGTGTTCACGGGGAGCGTCGATGGCGACGATGTCAGCGTCGAGTCGATCGGGACCAAGCCGAACACGAGCGGCAACTGCACCTACACGTTCAACGCCACGATCAACGGTACGCTCGACGGGGATGTGCTCCGTGGGCGGATCGAATACCGTGCGGCCGACAACGGCAACTCCGACTGCTCGCAGGTCCACGGGTGTCTGACGTATCAGGACTACAACGGCACGCGTCCACCGCAGTAACCCGCGGCGCGCCGACGCTCGTCACCGAGCGCCTGACGCTCCGCGCACTGCGGCTCGATGATGCCGCCGCCGTCGCGGACGGCGCGGGGGACAAGCGTGTCGCGCGCTATCTGATCGCCGTCCCGACCCCCTACCCGCTCGCCCTCGCGCGCCGCTGGCTACAAGGCCGGATCGACTGGTGGGCCGAGGACCGTGGCGTGACCCTCGCGATCACGCGCCGCACCCAGACCCGCCAGCTGCTCGGCACGGTGAGCCTGCGGCGCCACGCACATCGCGCGGAGCTGGGGTACTGGCTCGCAGCGAACGCGTGGAACTTCGGGTTCGCGACGGAGGCCTGTCGCGCGCTGGTCGAGTACGGCTTCCGCGATCTCGACCTCCAGCGGATCTACGCCCAGGTGATCGCCGGGAACACGGCCTCGCAACACGTGCTCGACAAGCTCGGCATGGCCTGCGAAGGCACCAAGCGCCAGCACCTCCGCAAGGGCCGGAAGCTCCACGACGTGGTGCTCTACGGCCTGTTGCGCGACGAGTGGTCATCGCCCACCGACGACGACGCCTGACCTCGGCGGGCAGCGAACCAGCCGATCGCGATCCCGATCCCGACACCGAGGGCGAGCCCCGACGGGAACCCGAGGCCAGGACTTGGCGTGGGTGCCGGTGACGCCGACGAAGACGCGTCACCTCCGCCGACCAGCGCCACCGTGAAGGCGATGGCGCACCCGACCCCGATCACGAGCGCCGTGAGCCACAGCCACCGCGGCGAGGACGGCCGGCGACGCGAGGAGGCGAGCACGGCCTCGATCGCGCGCTCGCGCTCGTCGTCGGCCGCTTCGTCCATGCCCGCGAGTCTACGCGAGCGGCACATGGCTTGCTGCGTACGCGCGCGCGCACGCGACGACGCCTACTTGCACCCGTCGACGTTGCGATCCTCAACATGCGTACCCCTCCTGGCCTCCTCCTCGCCCCGGTCCTCGCCCTGGTCCTCGGGGCCTGCGGCTCGCCGTCACCGTCGAACACGCCCGATGCCGGGACCGATCCGGATGGCCGCACCCCCGATGGCGCCACCGGGTGCCCAGCCGGGCTGGCCGGTGCGCCCTGCGTGCTCGCGCTCCACGATCGCACCGTCGCGAGCTGCGAGGCCACCGCGATCGCAGAGCTCCGCACCGAGCTCGATGCCCGCAAGGACCTGGGCCCGCTGTGGGCCGCGGGTCGCGCGCTGTTCCGCACCGACGGGATCACCCACGTCGCCGGCGAGTTCAATGGCTGGTCGACGACGCAGCTCGGCTCGAGTGCCGTGTGTGGCAGCGATCTGTTCGTGGCGGTCGGCGCCGTGCCCACGGGCCTGTGGCCGTACAAGCTGTTCGACGGGCAGACCTGGTCGCTCGATCCTCACGATCCCGCCTTCGCGTACGACGACTTCACCGGCAACCCGGATGGCGAGAACAGCGTGATCAACACGCCCGACTCGGGGCGCGGTCACATCGTGCGCCTCGCACGCGCATGCTCCACCGCACTCGCGAACTGCCGCGAGGTCACCGCGTACTACCCGCCGGGCTACACCGCGCCTGCCAACGGCGCCCAGACGTACCCCGTGCTGTTCATGCACGACGGCCAGAACCTGTGGGACGACCACGACTGCTGCTTCGGTCACACCGGCTGGGAGCTCAACGTCGCGCTCGACGCCGAGATCGCGGCAGGTCGCGTCGCGCCCGTGATCGTCATCGGCGCCGCGAGCTCGGCCGCGCGCAACGACGAGTACGGCCTGTCGCCCACCAAGCTCGCCACGTTCCTCCAGTTCCAGGTGATGGAGCTGCAGCCGCAGGCGCTCGCCCAGGTGCGCTGGGATCACGGCAAGCTCGCCGTTGCAGGCAGCTCGCTCGGCGGCCTGGTCTCGATGCACCTCGCGCTGACTTACCCGCAGACCTACGGCGCCGCGGCGTCGCTGTCGGGAGCGTTCTGGCCGGGGCAGGACACCAACACCGCGCTCCGGGATCTGCTCCCGACGTTCGGCAAGCAGCCGCTCTCGATCTACCTCGATCACGGCGGCAACGTCGCGCAGAACAGCGATGGCGCGGCAGACTCCGTCGAGGTCCGCCAGCTGATGATCGGCCTTGGCTGGCAGCGCTCCGATTCGCCGAGCTGCACGCCGGGTTCGAATGCGCTCTGCTACTACTTCGAGCCCGGCGCGACCCACGACGAGCTCGCCTGGAAGGCTCGGACCTGGCGGTTCCTGCGGTTCCTGTTTCCCGCCCAGTGAGGACTCGATCACCCGCACCCTGGGGGTTTGCCCCCCGATCCGGTGATCGGCGTGGTTTCCCTACACGGCGGTGATCTCAATGATCTTGCGCGTCACGCGCAGCGTCCGCCGCGGGGCTTGGGCACAGGCGTTGCTTTACACTCCTGTCATGAACAAGCTCCTCGCCTTGGCACTCTCGTTGCCCCTCTTCGCGTGCACCGTAGGCTCAGACCAGGGTGCAGGTGGCGGCGGCGGCGGTGGTGGTGGCGGCGGCACCCCCGACGCGGGCGGCGGTGGCGGCGGCGCTGCGGGGCACATCACCACGAGCACCACGTGGACTGGCACGATGGACCTCACGGCCTCGACCACCATCGACCCGGGTGTCACCGTCACGGTGATGCCGGGCACCAAGATCAACCTCGCGTCGGGCGCGAGCCTGACGGTCGGCGGCATCCTCGACGCGCAGGGCACCAAGGCCAGCGTGATCACGATCGGCGCGGCCACGGCGGGCCAGTTCCACAGCGGCCTCTCGATCCCGACGGGTGGCGAGGTCCGGTTCGCCTACGTCGTCCAGACCGGCGGCGGCATCATGACGAGCGGTGGCAAGGCGACCATCGTCGACTCCCTGATGTCGAAGGCCAGCGGCGACTTCCTCGTGATGTCGGGCGGCAACATCGACATCTCGTACTCCCAGATCGGCCTCGCCGAGGGCGCGACGGGTGACACCACCCACTGCGACATGCACTTCGGTGGCACTGGCAACACGATCAAGGTCACCCACTCGAACATCGGCACCACGCCGTACGGCCTGATGTTCTACGCGGGCACCGGCGCGATCTTCACGAACAACAACTGGTACGGCAACCAGACGGATGTCGATGTGACGCCGGGCTCGGGCGTGGTCGGTGACTTCACGGGCAGCTGGTTCGACGGCGCCGCGCCGGTCGCGAAGGCCGGCACCACGCTCAACGGGCTTGCCGCGCTCTCGACCACCAAGCTGGTGGACGCCGGTCCGCGCTGAACGTCACAGCACTCGGAGCGCTCGAATGACTCGGTCACGGCTCGCCTCGGCGGGCCGTTTCCTTTTCAGTGCACGACCTCGATGTCGGAGGCCTGCTTCGGCAGCGTGATGATCGCCTCGAGGATGCTCGCGTTCTCCGGCGGGGTCGGGGTGAGGAGGTAGACGCCGACCACGGTCCGCGCGTCGAGCCGCCATGCCTTCATGCTCCGGGTGCCCGGCTCGAGCGACCGCGCCTGCACCTCGGTGGCGGCGTCGGGCGCATCGGGGTGGAGCTTCATCCGATCGCCGACGAGCTGGTTCCAACGCTCGACCGCGCGGCCATCGTCGCTGAACCGCTCGTAACGCTTGAGCTCGACGAGCGCGTTGTTGTCGAACCGCGCGCTCACCCAGGACTCGCCCCACTCCGCGCCCGGGCGATCGCAGCGCGGATAGGTCTCGGGGTTGGGCTGGGGCCCACCGTCTTCCTTGTGGCAGAACTTGTGCGCCTTGAGCTCCTGGGTGGTGTGCGCGCGATCACCGCCGAGGCGCAGATTCAGCGGCGCCTCCGCCGTCACGCCGCCACATCCCGAGACCAGCGTGGCGAGCAGGATGGGAACAAGCCTCATTGCGCCCGGAAACTAGCATGGTTGCCTCCCGAGGCGGCGTGATAGGTTCCGCCGCAATGCGGGTCTGGACAGTCGCGATCGTGACGAGTGTGATGCTGTCGGCGTGCGGCAGTGAGCTGCCCGCCCCCCACGAGGACAAGCCCGAGGCGCCGGCGACCAACGATCCGGCGTACACGATCCGCGGCGCACAGCCCTGGTGGATCGTCGGTGACGCTGCCACCCCGACCGACGATCTGCTGACGATCATCGTCGAGCCGCCGAGCGGAACCGAGTACATCGACGCCTGGGTGGGTGATCTCCACGTGGTCCGGCTCGACGAGCAGCCCGATGGCACGTTCGGCAAGCAGATCTCGATCACGGACCTCCCGGCGGGGAGCTACGAGATCCTGCTGGCGGCGAACGGCTCGACCACCGCGTTCGCTTCGCGGCCGCTGTACCGCAGCGCGCCGTACTACGTGCTGGTCACCACGGACTGGGACTATTCGGATCCAGGTGACACCGCGAATGGCTATCAGGACCTGATGCACCGGGATCACCCGGAGTTGCGGATCACCCACTTCGTCGGCCCGTACACCTTCACCGATCCCGCCGTCACCCCGACCCGCCAGCAGGTGCTCGTCGACTGGCTGAAGAAGCAGCGCGACACGTTCAAGGACGAGATCGGGCTCCACATCCACCCGTACTGCAACTTCGTCACGGATGCCGGTCTGACCTGCGTGACCGATCAGTCCACGGTCTACGCGACCGACGACACGGGCTACACGATCAAGCTCGGCGCCTACGGCCGCACCAACATGGGGATCCTGCTCCAGCACGCCTCGGACCTGTTCGCGCAGCATGGCCTGGGGCGCCCCCGGACGTTCCGCGCCGGCGGCTGGACGGCGACGCTCGACACCATCCTGGCGCTCGTCGACAAGGGCTTCGCCGCGGACACCAGCGCGCTGAACTGGGCGCGCATCGAGGAGTGGAAGGACCAGGAACTCTACCGCTGGAACATGGAGAGCTGGAATCCGATCAACGACACCAGTCAGCCCTACTGGCCGAGCGCCACCAACGTCCTCCAGCCGAATGACTTCCAGATCGGCAGCCCGCCGACGCTCCTCGAGGTCCCCGACAACGGCGTGATGATCGACTACGTGTCGCTCCCCGAGATGAACGGACTGTTCGACGCCAACTGGAACGGCCAGCCACTGATCGGCCCCAAGACGCTGGTGATGGGCTTCCATCCGGCGACCCCCGGATTCAGCGAGGCCAGGTATCTCCGGGTGGACGGCTTTCTCAAGTATGCCGATCAGCATCTCGCGACTCGTCATCTCGGTCCGGTCGTGTACATCACCTTGAACGATGTGGTCCCCGCGTTCACGGTCATGACCGGCCAGTAGCACGCTGGTTTGGGGTTGGGTGGCGTTGTACGAGCACGGGTTCCGTGCTCAATTTCGCAGCCGTTAGACTCTTAATTTCAGCAAAGCGAGGATGAATCGAAATGGCCAATCTCCAATCTGATATCCAGCGTCTCGTCGATGGCTTTGTCGCGCAGGTCACCGAGCTCGCGCGCAGGGCTGCCGTCGAAGGGCTGGAGCAGGCACTGTCTCGTGGCGGATCCAGGTCCGGGGCGGCGGTGCGGTTGGGGCGTGGGCGTGGGCGTGGAGCGAAGCGGACCGCAACCGAGCTCGAGAAGATGCAGGACGACTTCCTGGCGTTCGTCGCCAAGAACCCCGGCCTGCGCATCGAGCAGATCAACAAGCAGCTGAACACCACCACCAAGGACCTCGCGCTCCCGATCCGCAAGCTGATCGCGGACGGCTCGCTCAAGGCCAAGGGGAAGAAGCGCTCCACGACGTACTACGCTGGCAGCAAGGCGAAGAACTAGACCGTGGCGGCCCGCGTCGGAAGCTCCCCGCACATCCCCGGACGCCTGCTCCGCCAGGCGCTCGATCGGCCGTCGAGCATCGCCTACCAGGCGAAGGTCAACGGCCGGTGGCAACCCACCACGTGGCGTGGCTACGTCGATCAGGTCCGCGCCGCGGCCCGCGCGCTGATGTCGCTCGGGTTCCAGCGCGGCGCGAAGGTCGCGATCCTCGGGTTCAACCGACCCGAGTGGGTGATCCTCGACCACGCGGCGATGATGGCGGGCGGCGCCGCCGCCGGGATCTATACGACGTGCTCGGCCGAGGAGGTCCAGTACATCGTGCATCACAGCGAAGCGCTGGTGGTCCTCGTCGAGGACGCGGCGCAGCTCGCCAAGCTCAAGGCGAAGCGCTCCGAGCTCCCGCTGTGCAAGTGGATCGTGATGATGCGCGGTGCGACCGCCACCGGAGAGGACGTCCTGACCTGGGATGACTTCCTCGCCAAGGCCGAGACCACGCCGGAGGCCGAGCTCGATCGGCGGATCGATGCGATCGAGCAGGCTGATCTCGCGACCTTGATCTACACGTCGGGGACCACCGGTCCGCCGAAGGGCGTGATGCTGTCGCACGACAACCTCGCGTGGACGGCGCGGACCCTGATCGACATCGGCAGCGGCGTCGACACCGACGTCTCGCTCTCCTACCTCCCGCTCTCGCACATCGCCGAGCAGATGGCGACGATCCACATGCCGGCGTCGGCTGGCTCCACGGTCTACTTCGCGGAGTCGATCGAGAAGGTGCCCGACAACCTCAAGGAGAGCCGGCCCACGGTGTTCTTCGGAGTGCCGCGGATCTGGGAGAAGTTCCACGCCGTCCTGGCGGGCAAGTTCGGGGAGGTCACAGGCGTCAAGCGGCGCCTCCTCGACTGGGCCCGCAAGGTCTGCACGGACGTCAACGCGAAGCGCGATCGTGAGCTGCCGATCTCCCGCGTGCTCGATGCTCAGTACCGGCTCGCGCACAAGCTCGTGATCGGCAAGCTCAAGACGGCGATCGGCTTCGATCGCGCCCGCTCGCTGATCTCCGGCGCCGCGCCGATCGCGCCGGATGTCCTCGAGTTCTTCGCGAGCATCGACCTGCCGATCCGCGAGATCTACGGCCAGTCAGAGGACACCGGTCCGACGTCGTTCAACCTGCCGGGCAAGACCAAGATCGGCACCGTCGGTCCTGCCCTGCCCGGCCTCGAGTGCAAGCTCGGGGACGATGGCGAGATCCTGATCCGCGGACCGAATGTCTTCCTCGGCTACTTCAAGGAGCCCGAGGCGACGGCCGAGTCGCTCAAGGATGGCTGGTTGTGCTCCGGCGACCTCGGCCAGTTCGATCGCGATGGCTTCCTCACGATCACGGGGAGGAAGAAGGAGATCATCATCACCGCGGGCGGCAAGAACATCGCGCCGAAGAACATCGAGGCCGCGATCAAGCAGTCGCCGCTGGTCGGTGAGGCCGTGGTGATCGGTGACCGGCGGAAGTTCCTCACGGCGCTCGTCACGCTCGGGGACGCGGCCGCGAAGATCGAGGATGCCTCGCAGATCCGCGTGCAGATCCAGGCGCAGATCGACACCGTCAACGCCTCGCTCGCGCGGGTCGAGCAGGTGAAGAAGTTCGCGATCCTCCCCAAGCCCTTCGGCATCGACACCGGCGAGCTCACGCCGACGATGAAGATCAAGCGGAAGGTCGTGGCCCAGATGTACGCGCGCGAGATCGAGGCGATGTACCTGGACGCGACCGAGTGACCGCACTCTGGCCTCGCGAGAGCTACGTCACCGGCGGCGGGAAGGCGCAGATCGCCCTGATCGCGCTATCGTCGGTGAAGCTCCCGGACCCGCTCCCGGTCTCGCGCAAGAAGCACGGGATGCCCGACGAAGGCGATGGTCCGGAGGCGATCGCGATCGTCGTCAAGGATCGCTCCGAAGATGCTGCGTGGTTCGTGGAGCAGGTCCTCGCGCCGTTCACCGAGCTGATCGCCAACGATCTCGGTCCCTCGGCAGCTGCCACGGCGCTCGCGGCCGAGCACGCCTACATCATCGAGGTCGAGCTCGACGATCCAGATGACCTCGGGCATGTGCAGGCGGCGTGGGCGCTCGCCAAGTGCGTGTGCGAGGAAGGCGCTGCCGTGGTGATCGATGTCTATGCCGCGCGTGCACACCTCGGGAGCGAGGTCGCAGGGCTGGCCCCCGGCCGCAGGTTCGACGTGATGCACGAGGTCACGCTGTTCTTCGAGGAGCTCTCGGGCGGGACCCTCGCGGCGTGGTCGCTCGGCCTCCGCAAGTTCGGCCGCCCGGACCTCGTGCTCCTCGGAATCGCGCCCGAGGCCGCAACCGAAGCGGCCCTGCTCCTCCGCGATGTGGCCTCGACCCTGGCGGACGGCGAGCGGCTCGAGCCTGGAGATGCCGTCGGGGTGCCCGATGGGCGGAGACTCACAGCGACCGTGTTCCAGCCCGAGGCGCACCCGGAGGTGGCCGTCGATGGGCCTGCGCTGCTGCTGGCGGTCGCGACCGCGGTCGAAGCGTAGGTCGCTTCAGTCGACGAGGCGCGGCGGGTCGCACGTGCCGCCCGTCGAGAGCGTCATCGTGGAGGTGTAGTACGCCTGCAGCGCCAGCATGCCGGCGTTGTTGGTCGGGTCGAAGTGCGGGTGGCTGGTGAGCGACACGCCCGCGTTGGTGAACGAGGCGGTGTTGACGATGACCTTGCCGGTACCGTCGACGGTGAAGAACTTGAGGAGGTAGTCCTTGTGCTTCGTCATCATGTCGAACATGGTCTGGTCGACCGTGGTGGCGATGAAGCCGTCGAGGCCGGCCTGGTGGCAGTTCTGGCACTTCTGGCCGCTGGCGGATGCGAGCGCGCCCCACTTCGCGCCCATCTGGGCGGTGGTGAAGTTCGCGAGCGTCATGCAGCCCGACCACTTCTTCAGCACCTCGATCGGATCGACCGCGGGGGGCTGGTTGTTCCCCATGCGCTCCTTCGCTTCCTGAGCGAGCCACGCGCTGATCGAGCCCTGCTCGGCAGAGGTGTACGTGATCCCTTGGTGGCCGCCCGCGATCTTGGTGACCACACCGGCCTGGGCGTTGAACGAGCCCACCATCAGGGGCGCGCGCACGATCGCGTCGTACGAGGTGTCGCTGCTCGAGTCCGCGAACCGCGACTGGCCGCCGCCTGCCGCACCCGTCACGCTGTGACATGCGCCGCCGGTGCAGCGGTTCATGATCGGGTGGACGTTGGTCTTGTACATCGTCCGCGCCATCGACCCACCCATCACGCCGGCATCGGGGCCGTCGGTCGGATTCGTGTTCTCGATCCCTCCGACACAACCAGTGGCGAGGATGAGTGCGGTCACGATCGCGGGGGTGAAGCGCATTGTGACCATGATAACTGCACTAGCCAGGCCAGGATCGGGTAACCGGACCCTGAACGATTACAGGAGCTTTACAGGGGGATCCGGTGCTGGGGGTGGTGCCTGTCCCCACAGGATCTGGGGCCTTCCGGCACAAGCCCCCCAGGCCGTCCCACGCGGACCTGGGGCTGGGGGGGAGGGTATGCTGCCGCCCATGGGTGATGCGGCGCTGACGGCACCACGGTACGGCCACC
This sequence comes from Myxococcales bacterium, assembly GCA_016720595.1. Lineage (GTDB taxonomy): Bacteria > Myxococcota_A > Polyangia > Haliangiales > Haliangiaceae > JABFXX01. Next base: position 124,676 of record JADKKI010000001.1, on the reverse strand, counting down.
TCGGCAAGGTCCTGTTCGTCGACCTCTCCGAGCAGAAGCACTGGATCGAGCAGGTCGACGAGAGCGTCTATCGCAGTTACCTCGGCGGCTACGGGCTTGGTGCGTGGCTCATGTGGAAGCACTTCCCGGCGGGCACCGACGCCTTCGCTCCCGAGGCGTGCTTCGCGATCTGCTCCGGCATGCTCACCGGACTGCGGACCCCGTTCTCGGGTCGGATCCAGATCGTCGGCAAGTCTCCGCTGACCGGCACGTGGGCCGACTCCAACTCCGGCGGCAGCGTGTGCAGTCACCTGCGCGCCGCGGGCTACGACGCGGTGGTCGTGCGCGGCAAGGCCGCGGTGCCGACGCTGTTGATGATCAAGGACGGCGAGGTCACCTTCGAGCCCGCGGGCGAGCTGTGGGGCCAGGAGATCCCCGAGACGTTCGATGCGATCAAGAGCCGGTTCGGCGGCAAGCGCGACGTCGGCGTCTCCGCGATCGGCCCCGCCGGCGAGAAGCTGCAGCGGATCGCGAGCGTGATGAACGATCGGTATCACGCGTTCGGGCGCCAGGGCTTCGGCGCGATCTATGGGAGCAAGAACCTCAAGGCGATCGTGGTGTCCGGCACCGGCGAGATCCCGCTCGCCAAGCCCGAGGTGTTCAAGAAGATCTGCAAGGCGATCACCGACGAGTACAAGGCGGACCTCTCGCTGCTCGCGCGGTTCTTCGCGTACATGGGCAAGCCCAAGAGCTGGCTCGGGTGGATGTACCGTTTCATGACCAAGATGGGCATGAAGGTCCAGGCGCCCACGGCCGCGATGCGGCGCATGTGGTCGCAGCGCGGGACCACGGCGGCGGTCGCGCTCTCGGTCGAGAACGGCGACGCGCCGATCAAGAACTGGACGGGCGTCGGCTCGCGCGACTTCCCGCTGTCGAAGAAGGGCATGAAGCTCGACGGCAGCGTCGTCGACAAGTACATCACCAAGAAGCTGTCGTGCGGCGATTGCCCGATGCCGTGCAAGGGCATCGTCAAGGTCAAGTCGCGGAACCTCAGCGACGTGCGCCGTCCCGACTACGAGACCATCATCGGGTTCGGCGCGAATCTCGTGAACGACGACATCGAGCTCGTCACCGCGTGCCACGATGCTTGCAACCGCTACGGCATCGACGCGGTCAGCTCGTCGATGACGCTGGCGTGGGTGTGCGAGGCCGTGGAGAAGGGCCTGCTCACCAAGGCCGACCTCGACGGGATCGACATGAAGTGGGGAGACGGCGAGGCCGCCCTGCTCCTCACGATCAAGCTCGGCACCGGTGAGGGCTGTGGCGCGTGGCTGGGCAGCGGCGTCAAGCGCGCGGCCGAGCACCTCGGCAAGGGCAGCGACGTGTTCGCGGTCCACGTCCACGGTGGGGAGCCCGCGTATCACGACTCGCGCTTCACCTCGCTGATGGGCGTGACGTACATCGCGGATCCCACGCCGGGCCGCCACACCGCCGGCTCCGCCTCGTGGAACGAGACGTTCGGCGCCGGGTTCTCGCTGCCCAAGGCGGCCGAGAAGAAGGACTGGAACGTGAAGTGGAAGGGCACCGAGGGCAAGGGCAAGGCGCAGGCGCTGCACTCCAACGCTCACCAGGCGATGAACGGCCTGGGCCTGTGCATGTTCACCATGCTGACTGGTGCGCTGCCGTTCGCGGACCTCCTCGACGCCGCGACCGGCTGGGGTCTCAGCGACGCGGATCTCCTGGTCTGCGGCGAGCGGATCCAGAATCTGCGCGCGGCGTTCAATCGCCGGGAGGGCATCGTGCCCGCCGACTTCAAGCCGCACTACCGCATGCTCGGCGAGCAGGACGGCAATCTGAACGCCGGCCCGCTCAAGGGAGTCCGCGTGGCGCTCCCCGTCCTCAAGGACGACTACTACGGCCACATGAGCTGGAACACGACCACCGGGCATCTCAAGGCCGGCCGCGCGCAGGAGCTGGGGATGGCGGAGCTGCTCGCGGGGTATACAGACTGATGGGAATCTTCGATCGACACCGGGGCGGCAGTGCGAAGGTTCACATCCTGATCAAGGGCAGGATCGGCGACACCTGGAAGGACGTCGATCAGTACCTCAGGGTCCCCACCGGAACGACGCTGGGCAAGCTCGTCGAGGTCGCCGACGCCGAGGGCATCCCACTGCGCGAGGCGCTCGCGAATAGCCCTCACCTGACCGATACGATGATGATCAACGGCGAGCGCTGCCCGTTCACCGAGAACGCCGACCGCGTGCTCAAGGACGGCGACGAGATCTATCTCCTCGCCCCGCTCGCGGGGGGCTGAGCCCCAGCACGGGTCGCGCAACCTGCGGGATCCATGTAGCCGGAGCGAGGCACGCACCGTGCAACACCGCCGCTGGATGCGGTGGTCCCTGATCCTGGTGGTCCTCGCGGCGTGCGAGTTCCCCACGCCGTCGGAGGACTACGCCTGCCGGATCACCACCGACTGCGAGACCGGCCGGGTCTGCGAGATGGGGTACTGCGTGATCGGCCAGGCCGCGAGCGGCCCCGACGCCTCCACAGCCAATCCTCCCGCCGATGGTGGCGCCGACGCCCCGGCCCCCGATGCCGACCCGTTCCCCGCGATCGCCGCGCAGTGCGTGGCCGCCGGCTACACGATGAGCCCGACGGCGGGCGGCTACTACCGCCCCGGCGCGGGTACGGCCTCGTGGACCAACGCGGAGCTCGACTGCGCCAACGATGTCACCGGCGCGACTCACCTGATCGTGCTGTCGACCACCGCCGAGGTCTCGTACATGGCGAGCCAGCTCGGCTGGATCGGCCTCTCCGACCGGATCACCGAGGGCACGTTCGTCACGATCACCGGCGAGACCGGCGATCAGCGCCCGTGGGCTTCGGGGCAGCCCGACAACGGCGGCGGCAACGAGAACTGCGCGCAGATGAAGACCGGCGGCCAGCTCGATGACGATCAGTGCGGCAACGCGCACAAGTACGTCTGCGAGTGCGACGGCAAGCCCGCGCTCTGAGCCGTCTCAGCGCGCGAGCGCGCCGACGAGCAGCGCGCCGTAGACCCGGAGCAGCGTCGCGAGATCAGCCTCGTCGAGATAGATCGTCGCGCCCAGGAAGTAGTCCCGGCCATAGTGGACCTCGGTCAACGCGGTGGGCACCGACGTGTTGCCGCTGTTGATCCGCAGGTAGCCGGGCGAGTTGAGCGCGTCATCGACGCCGGCAAGCACGTAGATCGACTTGAACACGGCGAACGCCGCGGCGACCTTGACGCGCGGGGTGCGCTGGAAGGAGCCGAACACGTCGGTCGAGAACCGCAGCCGGCCGCGCATCAGCAGGAGGTCCGCACCTGCCCCGAACGTGGAGTCCTTGACGCCCGCGCGTAGCGCGAAGTTGCCGAGCTGCTTGCCGAACTGCGCCGTGAACCGGAGGGTGTCCTTGATCTCCTGACGCCGCGTGTACTGGGACGTGTTCGCCGCGTCGGTGAGGCCGTCCGAGGGCACGCCGCCGAGCGAGCCACTCTCGAGCTCGACGAGATAGAACTTGTCCGTGCGCGCGCGGATCTCCGCCGTCGCATAGAGCCGCGGCCTGCCCGCGTTCAGGTTCCACTCGAGCCGCATGCCGAGGTAGGACTTGAACTGGTTGTAGCTCGCGACTGCGTCCTCGCCCGCGGCGACCGCGTCCTCGAGGCTGTCCGCGACGTCGGGATCGTTGATCAGGCGGCCGAGCGTGCCCTTCCAGTCGGTGCCGCGGCCCTCGTTGATGGCACCGAGCACCTCGGACACCTGATCGATCTGGGTATCGGCGCCGTCGAGCCCGGCGCGCGTGTCCTGGAGCGCGGTGATCAGCTGGCCCTTCGCATCGTGGATCCCGGTGCGGGCGCGCGCGACCGCGGTGTCGATCCGATCGAAGGCCTTGATCGTGTCGGGCGCGATCTGCGCGAGCGCCCCGGCGCCCGCCTCCGTCAGCCGATCGATCCGCTCGAAGGCCCCGCGGGTCTTCGACAGCGGGCCTTCGATCTTGCCGGCGGCGAGCCAGCTGTCGGCGCCCTGCATGCTCTCGACGATGTCTCCGTTGATCGCCTTGCGCCCCTTGCCGAGCACCTCGTGCACCACCTCGAGCGCGTTCTCGATCCGTGGCATCGAGCGATCCATCGCCCGGAGCACCGCATCCGTCGAGGCCCCCTCGATCACGTGCGCGATCGGCTCACCCGAGGCGAGCATCCGCGCAGGCGCGGCGCCATCGTCAGCGCCGCTGAAGATCACCTCGATGTAGCTGTCGCCGAGGAGCGAGTCGGCACGCCGCGTCACGAACGCATCCGCCGGGATCTGGGCTCCGTCCTGCAGCCGCATGTCGACCCGCGCGAACCGGCCCTCGATCGAGATCTTGGTGATGTCGCCGATCCGGACGCCGGCGATCACCACCGGCGAGCCCACCGCGAGGTGAGAGCCATCGCGAAACTTGGCGTAGGTGGTGAAGCTGTCCCCGATCCGCTGGTTCGGGATCCGTGCGCGCAGCAGCAGGACCACGACTCCGATGACGGAGATCACGATCCCGAACGTCACCAGGCGTGACAGCCAGCGCACGCCGGCAGTCTACCTCAGCGAATGCAGTCGAAGGTCAGCGGGATCATCGAGCCGTGATCGATGACGTCGAAGTCCTCGACCTTGAGGGCACCCAGGTCACGGGGACCCAGGAGGGTGTCCCACTTGGCCGTGGTGTATTTGTCACTCTGAGCGGTCAGCGCGATGTTGCCGCCGTCGGCGTGATACATGCCGTACTTCTGCATCGCCCGCGCGACGACGCGCGCGGCCTCGTTCGGCAGGCTCGCGAGGGGATAGTCCGCGCGCAGCCTGAGGTGGACGCCGTATGCGGGTGCGCTGGCACCTCCCGTGGTGTCACTGCCGTGGCTCGCCGGGTGGACGAACCCTCGCTTCACGCGATCGTTGGGCAGGATGAAGCGGATCGCGTGATCGATGTGCCCCGCAGCCACCTCGTCTGCGGTGAACAGCAGCGGCGAGATCGGGAACCCGGCGGCATCCGCGCTCGAGCACTGATCGCCGCGGAGCCCGGGGCTGTACTGGGCCCGCGTATCCCACGCCGCCAGGCAGCCGCCCTGGAACGTGGTGGTGATGTTCGCGCGCCACATCTCGTACAACCGGCCCGCTGCCTGATCGAACACGAGCAGGTGGCAGTCTCCATCGCCGGTGCACGCATAGCCGGCCTCGCCCTCGACGTTGCCGCCGGGCGGGACCGGGAGGTCGACCTGATCGCAGTCCGGCGTGTAGAAGTCAGCGGTGGGCGTGAACGTGCGCTTGGGGGTGGCGCTGGTCGCGGAGAGCACGTCGATCGAGAAGTCGATCTGCATGAGATCGCCATTGCCCCAGCCGCCCCGCGCGCGCAGTGCAGCGATCTGCTGTGCGCTCGTGGTCGCGGGCTGGACGCCTGCGACCTCGTCGTTGAAGAACATCGGGGTCTCGAAGTACGGACCCTTCGCGCCCGTGGGCGGATCGATCCGCGCATCGGCCCCGAAGCTCGTATCGTCGCCACCGCCACCGCCACCGCCACACGCCCCGAAGGTGGCGACGAAGCACGCTGCGATGATGGTGCCGATCCTCACGTGTCGACGCTCTCACACCAAAACCATCGACGACAACCGGGAAAATCCCCGAGTCGCCGCCTACATCAGCTACTTGCCGCCGCGCCGCAGGTAATAGTGCACACCGCGCTGTGGGTGCGACAGCTTGATCGCGAGCGCGTTGCCCGACGGCTTGGGGACCTTGGCCGAGAACCGGCGCTGCTTGTCGATCGGGATCGAGACGGCATCGACCGAGGCGGTCCAGCCCGGGAGCACGGCGCCGCGCACCTCGATGTCGGCGTCCCACGCTTTGCCGTTCTGCGGCGCCTCGATATAGACCTGCGGGGCGGTGTTGTCGAAGTCGATGGTCAGCGTCGAGACCTTCGGATCCTTCACGCCGTTGCGATCGATCCAGTACGTGTACGTGCCTTCCTTGAGCTTGGTCCCCGGCACCACGATCTTCGGCCCCGGCCCGCTGAACGTCTCGTCCTTGCCACCCGACGCCATGTGGAGCGTGAACGGCGAGCCCTCGCCCTTGATCCGCACTGCCATGCTCGGGATCACGCTCTGATACGAGACGCGGTAGTTGCGCCCGTCGGCATCGATATCGTTGGTCGCGGCCTGCTTGGGGAGCGCGCGGCTGCCCGAGTCTCGCTGCACGGCGACCCGACCGGAGCCGACGGCGGCGCTGTCGCCACCCGCGGTGGTGCAGCGCAGCCGGTATGCCCAGCTCCCCGCAGCGACCGAGAGGTTCGCCGCGTCCTTGCCGCCCGAGACCTTCGCGGTGCGAAACCGCGCATCGTGATCCATCTCGATGAAGCCGCCCTCGGGACACTTGCCGCCGAACGAGAACTGCACGGCGGTGACGCCCTTCGGATCGTGGATCATCACGGTCTCGCCGACCGAGACCTTGAAGTCGTAGTAGCTCGGGATCGCCTCGATCACGCGGATCGTGCCGTTCTTGGCCACCGTGGCGCTCTCGCCGCGATTCATCTCGAGCTCGCCACCACCGGCGCCATTCAGCTTCGCCGCACCGCGTGTGTCGGTGACCTTGCTCTCGCGCGTGTTGACGTCGACCTTGACCTCGGAGCCGCTCGGCGTGTTCTTGAGCATCACGCCCCCGCCGGGGACCGTGATCTTGCCCTCGCCCTTGGCGGGTGCCGAGGCGCGCACCGAGCCGTTCTCGATCGAGAACACCAGGTCATCGCCGAGCGCCGCGCGCGAACCACCGGCCATGTCGAGGGACGTGCCGCGTGCGGTGAGCTTGGCCGTGGTGCCGTTGCCGAGCCGGATCTTCGAGCCCTTCGCGAAGGCACCTGCGCCTGCGGGCAGTGGCTTCCAGGTGGTCTCGCCGGGCCCCTGCAGCTCCGCCTTCTTGCCGGTGACCTCGACCGTCGCCTCGTCGCCCACCGCGACCGCCGGAGCATCGATTGGCGCATCCACGGGTACGGCGGCATCGACCACGCCCGCGTCGATGCTGGTGACCGTGACATCGAGCCCGAGATCGATGACCTTGCCGACCTCCAGGTTGATCGTACCGCCATCGACGGTCGAGACCTGCGCATCGCCGATCGTCAGCTCGATCGAGTTCTTGCCCCCACCCTTCGCGGTGATGCGAACGGTGCCCTTGGACAGCTTCACGTCGCCGCCGTCGAGGGCGTAGTTACCGGTACCCGTCAGATCGATGGCACCGAGCTCGACGGCGATCTTGCTGTTGCCGTCCTTGCCCCCGAACCGAAGGATCGTGTGCGGCTGCATCGAGATCTGCGCGCCACCCAGGACCTCGAGGCCGGCGCCGCCATCCGCGGTGCGCGCGGCATCGCCGATGAAGAACTCGACCCCGATGTCGCCAGGCTTCCACTCGCCCTCGCCTTGCTGCCGATCGACCGGGCCGTCCTTCTTGGTCAGCTTGGCGATAGCGTTGCCCTTCTTCCCACCACAGCCGCCAATGGCGAGGAGTGCGAAGGTGAGCAGCAGGATCGTGCAGCGCACGAGCCTACTTGTGCAATTCGATGTTCTTGATGGCGACACCGTTGGGATCGATCGTGACGTCGAGCTCCTGATCCGCAAGGCCAGGCGAGCTGACCTTGATCTTGTACGTTCCGGGGGCGAGGTCGACCTCGAACTTGCCCTCGGCATCCGAGGTCGCCGTCTTGGCGCCCGGCTCGATCTTCACCGTGGCACCGGGGAGCGCCTTGCCCGTGACGACCGAGCGCACGACGGCGCGCAGCTGGCCCGGCGGCAGCACCGGCTCGAGGGTGACCTTGCCGACCTTGTTCTCGCCCTTGGTCAGCGTGAGCGAGGTCTTCGCCGGCTTCTTGCCATCGACGTTGACCTCGATCTCGACACCCGTGTCATCGAGCGTGGTGACGCCCTTGACCGTCTTCCCGATCGGCAGCTTCGAGACGACATAGACGCCCTTGTCGTCGGTCACGGCGGTGCCGGTGTTGTTCTTCGCCTTGACCTCGACCTTGGCGCCGACCACTGGCTTGCCGGTCTCGTCGACCACCTCGCCCGTGAGATCTGCGGTCTCGACGACGGTGATGTCGATCGGATCGTGCGGGACGATCCCGCCGGAGCCCTTCTTCGGCCCGCCGAACCGGCCGCTGATGCCGAGCCCCCCGGTGACCGTGGGCTCGTACCCGATCAGCCGCACGTCGTTCGCGGCGATGTCGGCGGGGCTCACGTGCGGGACCTTGGCGCCCTCGACGAACACCAGGGCAGACCACTCGTTGGTGATGTGATAGCCGGCGCTGGCGCCGAACCGGATCAGCGGACCGGGCGCCTCGTGCGCCGTGGTGCTGCCCATCGGGGTGTTGCCCGAGCCGACGAACACATCGACGCTGGCCTCGGCGCCGAAGAACAGCTTGCCGCTCGGGATCGAGAGCTGCGCGCCACCGATCACCGCATGGAACTCGGAGACGCCGAGCGAGACACGATCCTGGAGCGAGAGCTTCGACGGATCAGCCGACTTCGCGCTGTTGTCGAGCCGGAAGCCGGCACTGAACGACAGCAGGCCAGGACCGGCCTTGAGGGACAGCAGGCCACGCGCATCGACGGAGATCGCCGAGCCCGCGATCGACGGCGCATCCTTGCCGGGGACCCAGATCCCGAGCTGACCACCAAACCGGAGGTTGCCGGAGGCCTTGGCCGCGCGGATCATCAGGTGCGGATCACCGACGTAGCCGTCGTCGTTTCCCGGGGAGTGCTTGTCGACCCGACCGTCGAGCGACAGGCCGATGGTGAGCATGGGGTGCGGCGCGAACGCGACCGCGAGGTTACCGATGCCGCGATTGAGCTTGTGATCGGTGCCGAGCAACCCGCCGCGCTGACCGAATCCACCGAGCAGGGCGACCTCGACCGCGCCTTTCGGGAGCGTCTCCGCCGAGGGGGCATGCAGCCCGCCCGGCATCGCTCCGTACCCGATCGCCTGCGGGGCGCCGGGCTCGTCCGTTGGGGTGGCGCTGGCGGCTACGTCCGCGGGTTGCGCGGACGCCGCTGGCGCGGCGATCACCAGAGTCAAGACAGACGCGAGTCCCCACCGGCGACGCATTCAAAAAGTGTAAGGGTCTTCGGTCCCTGATTTCCAGTCTCTGTGACTTCAATAGCGTAGCCAACGGATCAGCTCTCGTACGGAAGGGCGCTTGCCATATAGAAGCACCCCGACCCGGTAGATCTTTGCAGCTGCGCGGACGACCAGCACCGTCGACACCAGGAGCAGGAGGATCGAGATCCCGACCTCGGTCGGCGTGGCACCTCCGAGCACGTACCGCATCGGCATCAGGATCGGTGACCACAGTGGGATCATGGTCATGATCGCGGTTGTAGAGCCCCTGGGCGCGTTCGACACCAGCTGGAGGCACATCACGCCGATCACCAGCAGCATCGTCACCGGCATCTGGACCTGCTGGGTGTCCTGCTCCGAGGACACCATCGCACCTACCGCGGCATACATCGCCGAGTAGAAGAAGTAACCGAGGATGAAGAACACCATCACGATGGCGACCTCGGTGAACGCCAGCGGAGGCAGTGCGGCTGCACCGGCCCCGGCGATCCCGAACCAGCCCAGGACGGTCTCGCGATAGGCGAGCGTCAACGCGCCGATCCCGAGCCACACCGTGATCTGGATCAGCGCCGCGCCACCGACGCCGAGGATCTTGCCGCCCATCAGCGCGCTCGGCTTGACCGCGGCGACCAGGAACTCCATCACCCGGCTGGTCTTCTCCTGGACCACGGAGCGCATCACCGCCACGCCGTACAGCGTGATCACCATGTAGAGGATGAACGCGAGGATGTACGCGATCACGAACGAGCCGACGCCGGAGCTGCCCTCGGCCTCGCCCGTGGAGTGAAGCGTCGTGAGGGTGACCGGCGCGAGCATCCCCGTGACCTGCTTGTCATCGAGCTTCAGGCGCAGCGCCCGGCGCACGAGCACCACGCGGTTGACGGCCTGCGTGAGCAGCGCGCCGAACACCTGCCCGGAGGCGTTGTCGCCGCGATAGAGCATCCTGCCGCCATCGAGCGCATCGGCCGGGATCACCAGGAAGCCATTGATCTCGTCGGCCTTGATCCGCGCGAGCTCGACCTCCTCGGTGGTGTCGGGGGGGACCACCGTCGCCTTCCACGCGAGCGGTGCGACGGTGACGAACTCGACCAGGGGCGGGCCGAGGTCGTTGCTGTGGTCGATGATCTCGATCCGCGCGCCCTTCGAGCTGCTCTTGGCGATCAGCGCCGGGATCACCACGAGCGCGACCATGAACAGGGGCCCCAGCAGCGTGACCGCGACGAACCACTTCGAGCGCACGCGCTCGAGCAGCTCGCGCCGCGCGATCACGAGCGTGTCGCGCATCACCGTACTCATGACGCCTCCTCGTGACGCTCCGCGACCGCCGCCTCGGGCCCGACCTTCTCGACGAAGATCTGGTGCAGCGACGGCACCAGCACCTCGAACCGACGCAGCGTCACGCCGGCACCGAGCAGCGCCCCGAGCAGCTGCTCGGCGGTCGCGGCGGGGGCCAGGCGGATCTCCACGTCGGCATCGCGGCCACTCCCCGGCGCGCGCGTCTCGGCGACCAGCACCTTGTCATCGAGCACCGCCGCACCGGTCCCGCGCTCCTCACCAAACGCGAGCGCGAGCCACCCGGCGCCGCCCATGCTGCGCTTGAGATCGCGCAGGTTGCCATCGAGGATCTTCTTGCCGCGCGCGATGATGCACACCGCATCGACGACCTTCTCCGCCTGCTCCATCTGGTGGGTGGAGAAGATCACGGTGCGGCCCGCATCGCGGATCTGATCCACGGTCTCGCGCAGCACCTCGGCGTTGATCGGATCGAGGCCGCTCCATGGCTCGTCGAGGATCACGATGTCGGGGTCGTGGATCAGCGCGCAGATGAACTGCACCTTCTGCTGCATGCCCTTCGACAGATCCTGCGTCTTGTTCTTGGTCCACTGACCGAGCCCCAGGCGCTCGAGCCACTGCCCCCCGCGCTTCCGCGACTCCGCTCGCGACAGGCCGCGCAGCTCGCCCATGAACTCCACCACCTCGCTGACCTTCATCTTCGGATACAGGCCGCGCTCCTCGGGGAGATACCCGATTCGCCCGGCCGCGTCCCCGGGTGTCAGCCCGTCGAGGATCGTGATCTTGCCGGCATCCGGCGCGATGATGTCGTTGATCATCCGCAGCGTGGTGGACTTGCCCGCGCCGTTGGGGCCGAGGATCCCGTAGACCACGCCGCGTGGGACCTCGAACGAGATGTGGTCGACGGCGAGGTGGTTTCCGAACTTCTTGACGATCCCGTCGACGACGAGCGCGGGGCTGGTCATGGCGGAGGCACGTCCCCGAGGACCGCGCGCTCGAGCACGGCCATCCGGATCGCTACGCCCCACGACACCTGCTGGAGGATCACCGCGCGTGGGCCATCCGCCACCTGTGGCGAGATCTCGACGCCGCGGTTCATCGGCCCCGGGTGCATGACGATCGCATCGGGCTTCGCATAGGCGAGCGTGCGCTCGGACAGCCCGAACGTGCGCGACAGCTCGCGGGTGTTCGGGAACCGGCATGCCTCGCCGTCGAACCGCTCGCTCTGCACGCGCAGCATCATGATCACGTCGGCGTTCTCGAGCCCATCCTCGAGGCGGTGGACCACGCGCACTCGCTCGCGCGTCAGCTCGCCGCCGATCTCTTCGATGCCGCGAGGCACCAGCGTGCGCGGTGCACACAGGCGGATCCGCGCGCCGAGCTTGGCGAGGCACAGGATGTTCGACCGGGCTACGCGCGAGTGCGCGAGATCGCCGACGATCACGACCTCGAGGCCGTCGATCTTGCCCTTGTGCCGGCGGATCGTCGCCGCGTCGAGGAGGGCCTGCGTGGGGTGCTCGTGCTGGCCATCGCCGGCGTTGATCACCGCCGCCTTGACGCTCTTCGCGATCACCGCCGCGGCACCGCCATAGGCGTGCCGCACGACGATCGCATCGGGGTGCATCGAATCGAGGTTCCGCGCCGTATCGACCAGGGTCTCGCCCTTGGTCGTCGACGACGCCGAGCCCGAGATGTTGATCGCATCGGCCGACAGCCGCTTCGCCGCGAGCTCGAACGAGGTCCGGGTCCGCGTCGAGTTCTCGAAGAACAGGTTGATGACCGTGCGCCCGCGCAGCGAGGTCTGCTTCTGGATCGCCTCGGCGCCCGCGGACGAGATCGAGGGCCAGTACCGGTCTCCGTGGTCGAGGATCGCGATGATCTCGGCGGCGTCCAGATCAGCGATGCTCACCAGGTGGCGCGGCACGCCCCTCATATAGCAGAAGCGAAGTGCTAGTGTGGACTGGTGTCGGCACAACCCACCGCCGTCGGGCAGGTCCTGGGCCAGCGCTGGAGGATCGACGCCCGGATCGGCAAAGGCGCCATGGCCGAGGTCTACCGCGCGCTCGATCTGCAGACCGCCGCGTTCGTCGCGCTCAAGATCCTCCGCAACAGCGTCCTCGGCGATGCCGCGATCAAGCAGCGGTTCGCCCGGGAAGCTGAGGTCCAGGCCCGGCTGCGGCACAACAACGTCGCCGCCCTCCTCGCCACCGGCGTCACGCCCACCGAGCAGCCGTACCTGGTGGTCGAGCTGCTGCGCGGCAAGACCCTCCGGGGCGTGATCAAGGAGGAGGGCCGGGTCGGCCCACGCCGCGCGGCGAGCTACGCGTGGCAGATGCTCCAGGGCCTGTCGGCGGTCCACGGGGCGGGGATCCTGCATCGCGATCTCAAGCCCGCGAACATCATGCTCGAGCCGTCCCCGGGCCCGGTCGAGCGCGTGGTGCTGATCGATTTCGGGTTCGCCAGCGTCGAGGGCAGCGCGAAGCTGACCCAGCAAGGCACCGTGGTCGGCAGCCTGCGCTACATCGCCCCCGAGCGTCTGCGCGGCGAGACCGTGGATCACAGGAGCGATCTCTATGCCGTGGGCGTCATGCTGTACGAGCTGCTGATGGGCGCGCCGCCGTTCGAGCAGGTCGATGACTTCGAGCTGGTCGAGGCGCACCTCACCCACGCCCCGCCGCCGCTCGATGCGAACGTCCCACCGGCGTTCGAGGCGGTGATCCAGCGCGCGCTCGCCAAGCAGCAGGACGATCGCTATGCCGATGCGGCCGCGATGGCCGCGGCGATCGAGGCCGCGGCAGCGACGATCCGCTGACTCAGTTGATCACGATCTGCTTGAGATCGAGACCACCGGCGAATATGTACGAGACCGCGTCGCCATAGCCATAGACCAGGACGCCGCAGGTCGTCGGGCACGAGATCTTGTGCTGTTCGGCCGCGACCATCGTGCGGTTCGCGCGATAGGCGCCACCCGCGAACGGCGTCATCGTCACCGGCTGCCCATCGACCAGCACCGCGCCATTCGACGGCGCCGAGATCGTCAGGAAGTTCTTCGCGTACGCCGCCGGCACCAGCACGGTGTAGTCGGTGCGGTACTGCTCGGCCGGCACGGCGATCGCCATCGACGGATCGCCCTCGCCGATCGCGTTGCCGAACAGCGGGTCCTGCCAGATCGCGGACTCGAGGTAGTGCCCGACGAGGATCGGCTCGTTGGACTGCAGCGAGGTGTCGACCGCGATCTTGACCTGGCACGACTGTCCCGGGCCCAGGTTCGCGCAGGTCGCACCGGGGACCGGCGGGTTGAACGTGATCATCGTGCCCGGCTTCTGCGCCATGATCCGCAGCATGTCCGGTTCGTTGGCGCCGCGGCTCTGGCTGCGCGCGATCGCGAACGTCTTCCCCCACGTCGAGGTCGGGAACATCATCTCCTCGATGTGATCGGCGCAGCACGGCCCGGCGGTGTGCGTGGCATCGGGCGCCATCATCTCGCCAAAGCCCATCGCCTCGTGACCGCCGAACACGCCGAACGTGGTGGTCGCGTTGACCGACTTGATCTTGCTGCCCGTGAGGTCCCCGCCGGCGATCGCCTGGAGGGTCAGCACGTCGAAGGCGTTGAGCGTGAACGTGGTGGGCGTGCCCGCCGCGATCGTGGCCTGCGTGGCGCTCGCCTCGACCGTGGCGGTCGGCGTGATCTCGACCTGGGTGTTGTCCTGCCACGCCACCACGCTGAGGTAGCCGTGATAGTTGTGGTTGCCCGGGGCCGGCATCCGACGATTCGAGGTCGCGAAGCTCATCGCGTAGTACTCGATGTCGAACGCCGCGCGCGGGACGAGGAGCGAGGCATCGTTCGAGAACACGTTCGCGTTGTCGAGCGGATTGAACTGGTACGCGACGACCGGCAGCGTGGAGACCACCTTGTAGGCCTTGTGCTCGAGAGCGGTGCCGTCGAGCGAGGCATCCGGAACACCGTTCTGCTGCGGCTGTAGCGCGAGCACCTGACCCGCGGCGATCGACTTGGTGAACGTCTGCCCCGAGCCCGCGGTGACCGTGACATCGACGGCGCGCGCCTGCGGGTTCGAGACGACGATCGCGTACGGCGAGTGCTGCGCATCGAGCACGCACACGGAGGTGGACTGACACGAGAAGCCCGACGGGCACGTGTTCCCCGGCGGATCGCACAGGCCCGCCAGCGTGCCGCCCATCGTGCACACGGAGAGCGTGCGCTGGACCGAGCCCGCTGCCGCGAGCGAGCACCCGAAGATTCCGCTCGGCGTGCCGACCACCTCGACGGCGTTGTCGAGGTCCGCTGCCCAGTACTCGCAGCCGGTGTAGCTGCGCTTCATCGCCGCATCCATGCAGGCATCGACGCACGCGCCGCCCTGACAGATGTTCGAGCCGGTGCACGCCATGGTCTCCGGACCGACCTGACCAGCCGGCGTGCAGCTGTGGACGTTGCCGTCCTGGCAGACGTTGTTGCCTGGGCTGCACAGCACGCAGCCCAGGGTCTCGTTACACGCGACCGGGCACTCCTCCTGCGTGACCCACGTGCCGAAGGCGCAGACCTCGTAGGTGCTGGAGTTGCAGCGATGGGTGCCCTCGTTGCACTCGGGGACCTCGGCATCGATGCCGTCGTCATCCCCGGTGTGGCGAGACGATGGGCCGCACGCGGCGGTCAACGAGGCGGCAACGACGATGATGCAGGCGAGCAGGCGCATAGGGCTCCTCAGTCACACGCGCCAGCGACGGCGCAATCACACGCAACGGGGACGCCCCCGACCTTGCACTCGTCGACGACCTGGTTCTGGAACAGGAACTGCTTGATCTGCCGGAGCGCCGGCGGCTTCTTGTTGATGCCGGAGTGCGTGCCGTTGTCCTCGGACGGCGGCTGGTTGGTGTCGGGCGGCAGCGGCGTGGGGTGCGCGTCGTAGATCGTCACGCCGCTGGTCAGCGGCCCCTCGACGGGCGTCAGGTGCCATGGCTGCTTCACCGAGGGCCCCAGGATCTTGATGCCCATCTCACGCGCGACCATCTCGGTCGTCATGTTGTTCACGAGGCAGTCGCCGATCGTGTACCAGATCAAGATGTCCTTCGCGGGCTGACCGAACAGCGGGTCCTTGATCACGTGCGCCGCGGTGGTGATCGGATCGTAGGGCTCCATCGCCCAGCCGAGGGCCGCGACGACGAGCTGATAGACCGCCGGATCGCGATAGCTGCCCTGCGCCGCGCCGAGCAGCGCGAACCACGCCGCGGAGCGCTCGAACAGCATCGACCAGTTCCCGCCGGGCACGGCGAGCACGCCCTTCTTGAAGTTCGGGTCGTACGCCATGATCGTGTTGCCCATGATCCCGCCGAGCGATCCACCGACGTAGAACGTGTTGGCCGGGTCGATCACGGACTGGCCGTTGAACTTGAACTCGGCCGAGCTCGCCATCGGGCCGCGCGTCACATTCTCGAGCGAGATGAAGTCGATCACCGATTGCCCGAGCTTCTCGCTGATCTCGCGGGCGCGGTTCATGTCGTTGACCGCGAGCGGGGCGAGCTGGAGCTGACGCGACGACAGGCCGATGAAGTCACCGGCGATGATCACGAAGCAGTCCTGCTCGGCGAGCTTCCCGACGAAGTCATCGTTCAGGTACTCCTTGGCAGAGCCGAACAGGCCGTGGCCGAAGATGATCGTGGGGCGCGGCAGGGGCATCGTCCCGTTGGTCACGCAGTTGGGGACGATCGCGGCGAACTGCGCATCGCGCATGCCCTGCATCAGCGGGAGCCCATCGGCGTCGCGACGGATGATCGACGGATCGGTCTCGCCTGCGGTGAGGAAGTCCGGCGACTTGTACGTGCCGAGGTAGCGCTTGTAGGTGGTGGCCAGGTTCGGCTCGGTGGACTTGATGGTGAACGTGAGGTTCGCGCCGTTGGTGCCGATCGCCGGCAGCGCCTGCTCGCGCATCGTGGTCAGGTCCGAGCGCATGTACTCGTCGGAGGCGGTGACGAAGTCCCAGGCGAGGATGAGGTCATCCTTCGCGATCCCCATCGTGGCCAGCTTGTCGAAGTACGCCGGCCAGCGCTTCTTGATCTCCGCGAACCGCGGGTGGCTGAAGTCCTTGCCGGCCTTGAGCGCCTCGAACCCCGGCGATGGGGTCAGCTCGCCGCCATCGGCAGCCTTGACGCCGTTGCGGATCGCGACGACGTAGCGGGTGCCGGGCTTGAGCCGCGCCAGCGGACGGATGATCAGATCGCGCTTCGCGACGTCGGCGGTGTTCTGATCGACCTCCGCGAAGAACGGCGTGCGCTCCCCGCGATCGATATCGATCAGCGCGATCGGCGAGGTCGCCGCGAGCGATTCGTCGGGGTTCTTGAAGGTCGGCAGACCCACGGCCGAGACGCCGGTCGGGAACGCGACGAGCATCGGCCCGGTCAGCGAGAAGCCGTCGGCGCGGTTGAACGCATCGGGCTCCACGGCCTGACCATCCTCGTTGGTCGGCATCGCCGTGGAAGGCAGATCGACGCGGAACCCGGTGACCGACTTCGCATCGGTCTTCTCGTAGCTCGCCGAAGGCCAGGGGAGGAGACAGCCCTCACCTCCCATCGGGTTGCATTGATCGGGGATGCCCGACGAGTTGCCGTCATCGCCGCAAGCGGCGAACAGGACGAGGCCGAGGCCGAGGAAGGCGAGCTTCTGCATACAACTACCCCCGAAGTGGCGCGAACCTATCACCCCAGGTCCGAGCTTTGGAGGCAAACCATTGCGGTCGGGCCCAGCCCCGAGGCAAACATCACGCACGTGTTCGTCCCCCTCCTCGACCGGCTGCTGTTTCGCCACCCCTTCGAGGGGAGCAGCGCCCGCCGGTACGCTCGGTCGGAGCGCCCTGCGTTCGGGGACCTCGACGGGCGGCTGCTCGACGGGCTGGACCTGTCCCGGGCCCGCCGGCTCCTCGATCTGGGGTGCGGTCCGGCCACGTTCAGCGCCCGCGCCCGGGCCCGGCACCCGGCCTTGTGCGTGCTCGCGGTCGACCCGAGCCGGGATTTTGCCGGGACGCCGGGGGTGATCCGGGCGTGCGGCGAGGCCTTGCCGTTCGCCGACGGGTCCATCGACGTCGCGGTCTGCCTGTCCTCGATCCGCCACGTCCGCGACCGCGCCCAGACGCTCCGCGAGCTCCGTCGCGTGGTCACGGATCGCCTGCTGATCGTGGAGCTCGATCCCGAGGCGGATCCAGGACGCGTGGCCACGCACGCGGACGGCCTCGGCTCGGCTCTCTTGCGCCACGCGTTCGGTCCGCTGGTACTCCGCACCGCACCGCCGGCGCGGGTGATCGCCGCGCTCGCCACGGCCGCCGGATTCACGCTGCGCTCGCAGCGGGTGGATCCGATCCAGCCGGTGTACATCCTGGAGCTCACGTGAAGGGCTGGGCCCGCCGCACCTCCGAGCTCCACGGCGAGCTCGCGGCGATCGCCGACGTCGACGTGCAGCCCGCGTGGTGGCTGGTCGCTGGGAGCGCCGCCGCCGTCGAGCCACTGCGCCCGCGCTCCGCCTACATGATCTCCGACGCCGCGCCGACGGCCGACACGTTCATCGGGCTGGCGTCGCCCGCACCCCTCGATCCGATCCGCGACGCGATCGCCTCCGCGCATGCCGCCCGCGCCGCGATCCGCGAGCTCGATGGCGAGCTCCCGGATCAGCCTCTCGCCGTGACGATCCGACGCGCCGCAGGCTCGGGCGCGCAGACGATCGTCAACTCGCTGCAGCTCGCCGCGTTCGCGATCGGGGATCGGTGCATCGTCGCGGCCCTCGCAGACGACATCGCCGACGAGGGGCCGCTCGCACGCCGCCTCGCGCGCGCGGAGCCGGACCCGATGCCGGTCGCCGGCGTGCCCTTCGTCTGCATCTCGATCGGCGAGGAGCCGCTCGCGACCGCACGCCACGGCCATCGCCGCGCCTGGGTCGGCGATGCAGGCCCATGGCTCGGCGTCGGACGCGCCGGTGGGCTCAGCGTGGTCTCCACGTGTCACCTCGCGATCGACGGGTACGGTCACGCGTGGCTCGCCTCGCGCCTCGCGGCGCACCACCTGCGGCTCTCGCCACGCGCGCCGCGCGGCATCACGAGCGAGCCGCCGCCGGCACTCGCAGAGGTCCCCGAGCGCGTCCCGCTCGGCGTCGCGTGGCGTGCACTCCCCTCTCCTGCCCCACGTGCCCTCCCCCTCGCGTATGCGCTCGGCCGTGCGTTGCATCGCGCGAACCAGCGCACCGGCGTGCGGTTCTCCCCCACGTTCCAGATCCCGGTGGCTCCTGGCGAACCGGAAGATCCGATGCGCCGCCGGCGCCGCGTCGTGCCTTCGACGATGTCGGTGCGGTTCGAGGACGACGAGCCCGAGCCCTTCGAGGCCTTCGAAGCGCGAGCGCGGGCGATCTTCACGCGCGAGGCCGCGGGCCGCGGGCTGTGCGCACGGCTCCTCGCCGCCGCGCGCGCCACGCCGCTGTCGTTGACGTGGAAGCGCGCGGCGTTCTCCACCGCACGGCCGCGCTGGCTCGATCGGCTGGCAGAGGTGGTCGGTGGGCGCGCGTGCCTGTCCCGGATCCGCGTCGAGTTTCCCCTCGGCCCTGCGTGCGCCGTGTCCTCACCGGCGCGGCTGGCCTCCGCCGGAGACCGGCTGGGCGCCTGCGTGATCACCGTGATCGATGATGGCGACCACGCTGCGATCACGGTGTGTGGCTCGGGGCTCGCCGGGACCCACGCCGCCGCGGAGGCGTTGATCGACGAGCTGCTCGAGCTGGTCGGGCGCTGAGAGCTACGCTTCGTCGGGCTCGATCACGGTCTCGACCTCGAGCTCGGGATCGCGGTGACGATCGTGCGGCGTGAAATCGAGCGGCGGCGTCCACCGCGGGCGGCGGATCCGGAGGCCGCGGGTAGGCACCGCGAGGGCCTCGGCGAGCCAGGTCAGATCTTGATTGACCTCGCTCGCACTCGGACGATCCCAGCGATCATACGCGAGCATCTGATCGACCATGTTCGTCAGCTCGCGCGGCGCATCGGGGCAGCGCAGCTCGGTGGGTGCGTGCTGGGTGGTGCCATCGAGCGCGGTGGCGATGTGGCCCTCGAACGGCAGCACACCGGTCAGCAGCCGGTATGCGATCACGCCGAGCGAGAACACGTCTGCGCGGTCATCGATCGCATCCCCGCACGCCACCTCCGGCGCCGTGTAGTACCAGGAGGCCACCGAGGGCGTGTGCGGTGCCGCGGTGGCATCGTGCGCGCGCGCATCGCTCCAGTCGGTGATGCACACCGGGTAGCCGCGTTGGCGCCCCGTCAGCATGACCTTGTCGGGCCGCAGGTTGCCGTGAACGATGCCGCGATAGTGCGCGTGCGCGAGCACCTCGCCGAGATCGCGGATCAACGCGATGATGTCGGTGCGATCGATCGCGCCGGGCGCGAGCGAGCTCGCGATCGTGGTGCCCTCGACCAGCTCGCGCGCGAACCACGGGCGCCGATCGGGCAACAGGCCCGATTCGTATACGCGCACCACGCCCGGGTGATGGAGCGCCTCGAGGATGCAGGCCTCGCGCAGCACGAGCAGCGGCGCCACGTTCGGTGCCATCACCTTGAGCACGGCGCGCCGCGGCAGCACGAGGTGCTCGGCGCGGTACTCGATGCACGAGGCCGAGCGCGTCAGCTGCCGCTCGATCCGGTACTCGCCGATCCTCTCGAAGGACGTCGCCCGCGCCATCATGAAACCGCAGCTCCTATAGCCGAGATCGAAATCCGTACGCCAGCACGGAAGTGAAGGTCACCGTCGAAGCCACCGCGCACGATCGTGCGCAATTCGTCCGAAACCCGTGAGCGCGATTACGCTCGCGAATTGGTCGAGCCAGTCGACGTGCTCACGCGGGGAGCTGGTTCTTGCGCGCCGCGAGCATCTCGATCAGATCCATCTTCGTGACGATCCCGATCACGCAGCGCTGATCGTCGACGACGATCGCCACCTCGCCACGCTCGAAGATCCGCGGCAGCTCGCTCGAGCTGGCGTTGAGCCCCACGGTCACGACCTTGCGCTCCATGATCTCGGCCGTGATCGTGTCCTTGGTCGCGCGGCCCGAGACCAGGTGGTGCAGGAGATCGCTCTCGGTCAGGATCCCGGCGAGCTTGCCCTGATCGAGGACCGGCATCTGCGAGATCCCGTGCTCCTTGAACCGCTCGGTGGCCTGGCCGACCTTGTCGTTGAGGTCGAGCGAGATCACGTCGCGACGCGGCAGCGCCCGGACCACATCGCCCACGGTGCCGACCTCCCAGTCGCCCTTGACGAAGCCCTGCTGGCGCATCCACTTGTCGTCGACGAACTTCGACAGATAGTTGCGGATCGAGTCCGCGAGCAGCACCACCACCCGCTTGCCCGGCCCGAGCTCGCGTGAGACCTGCATCGCCGCCCACACGGCGGAGCCCGAGGAGCCGCCGCACAGCAGGCCCTCCTGACGGATCAGCTGGCGCGCCACCAGGAATGAATCGCGATCGTTGGACTTGATCCACTGATCGACCAGGCGCCGATCGAGGACGTCGGGGATGAAGTCGTAGCCGATGCCCTCGACCTTGTAGCTCTTGATCTCGCCGGGGCCCGCGAGGATCGAGCCCTCGGGATCGACGCCGACGATCTTGCAGCTCGGCAGCTCGCGCTTGACCACGCGGGCGACGCCCGTGATCGTGCCACCCGTCCCCGCGGTCATCACGATCGCGTCGACCTTGCCGCCGCACTGCTCGAGGATCTCGCGGCCGGTGCCCTCCTCGTGCGCGATCGGGTTCGAAGGGTTCGAGTACTGATCGAGGATGTGCGAGTTCGGGATGATCTCCTTCAGCCGCCGCGCCACGCCGATGTGGCTCTCCGGCGAATCCCACGCCGCCTCGGTCGGGGTGCGGATGATCTCGGCGCCGAGCGCCTCGAGCACCACCTGCTTCTCCTGCGACATCTTCTCGGGCAGCGTGATGATCACGCGGTACCCGCGCACGGCCGCGGCCATCGCGATGCCGATGCCGGTGTTGCCGCTGGTCGGCTCGATCAGCGTGTCACCCGGCTTGATCCGGCCCGAGCGCTCGGCATCCATCAGCATGCGGATGCCGATCCGGTCCTTGACCGAGCCGCCGGGGTTCAGGAACTCGCACTTCGCGAGCAGCTCGCCAGGGAGGCCCTTGCCGATGCGCGCGAGCCGCACGAGGGGCGTGTGACCGCAGGCGTCGAGAATGGAGTCGAGGATCTGCTCGGACATCGCGCGGACTCTACAACGTCTTAGTACGTCGAGGGCATCGCGGCGGCGCCGTCGCACTCGCAGACATACCGGCGCCCCGAGCTGCAGCCCTGATCCCCGAGCTTGGTGGTCACGCCATCGAGCTGCACGCACTCGAGGTTCGCGGCATCCGGCTCGCTCGAGTCCCAGGGCAGATAGGTCGCCACGCCGCCGGTGACCTTCAGCCACTGCCCGAGCACCTTGCGATCGGTGACGCCGAGCCACAGGTTCTGCGCCGGGAGCAGCGCCACCATCATCGCCAGCTCGCTCGCGGTATCGAGGACGACGAGGTGAGTGCCGTCGGTCTCGCAGGCCTGCTCGGCGGCGAGCCAGCCGTCGGTGGAGGAGATCGCCTTGTACTTCGAGGCCTCGCCGGCCACCGGCAGGTAGCCGGTCGGGCAGGTCAGCGAAGCGGCATCGGGCGCGGCATCGCCAGCTTGCGAGCCATCGAGCCCCGCGTCACGATTGGACGAGGCATCACCATCGTCGCCGTCGTCGTCGTCGTCGCCCGCCGCATCCGCGCGGGTCGACGCGTCGAAGCCGAACCGGCAGCCTCCGATCAGGAGGCCGACGAGGACGACACTGCGGACCCTGGAACGACCACCCACCAAGCCTCCACGGTACCGGATCCCGCTCGCATAGCGAAGCGTCGCAAACGGTGGTAATCAGGCGCAGATGTCGTCCCTGGACCGCCTCCTCGATGCCCTCGATCGCCGCATCGTCGTGCTCGATGGCGCGATGGGCACGATGATCCAGGCCCTCGGACTTGCGGAGGAATCCCAGTGGCGCGGTGAGCGGTTCAAGGACCACGGGCACGCCCTCAAGGGCTGCAGCGATCTCCTCGCGCTGACCCAGCCCCAGGCGATCGAGGACATCCACCTCGCCTTCCTGATGGCTGGCGCGGACATCGTCGAGACCAACACGTTCACCGGCACCGCGCTCGCCCTCGCCGACTACGGCCTCGAGGGCGCGGTTCGCGACATCAACATCGCCGGCGCGACTGCTGCCCGGCGCGCCGCCGAGCGCGCAGAGAAGGCCGATGGCAAGCCGCGCTGGGTCGCCGGCTCGATCGGCCCCACCACGAAGACCGCGTCGCTGTCACCTGACGTCAACGATCCCGGCGCCCGCGCGGTCACGTTCCGCCAGCTCGTCGACACGTTCGCCGAGCAAGCGCGTGCGCTGATCGAGGGTGGCGTCGATCTGATCCTGACCGAGACCCACATCGACACGCTCAACTGCAAGGCCGCGCTCTACGCGTTCGAGGAGCTGTTCGCGCAGGGCGTGCGCAAGGTGCCGGTGATCGCGAGCGTCACGATCCCCGATCGCTCGGGCCGCACGCTCTCTGGCCAGACGGTCGAGGCGTTCTACAACTCGATCTCCCACGCGAACCTCCTCGCCGTCTCGATCAACTGCGCGCTCGGCGCCGAGGACATGCGCCCGCACGTGGCCGAGCTCGCCCGCTCCGCCGGGATGCGCGTCGCCTGCTATCCGAACGCCGGCCTCCCCAACGAGTTCGGCGGCTACGACGACACGCCCGAGCACATGGCGAAGGTCCTCGGCAGCTTCGCGCGCGAGGGCATGCTCAACCTCGTCGGCGGCTGCTGCGGTACGCGCCCCGAGCACATCGCGGCGATCGCGAAGATGGTCGCCGAGGTCCCGCGCCGCACGATCGCCACGCCGCCGCGCTTCATGCGCCTGTCCGGCCTCGAGCCGCTGACGATCACGCCGGAGACCAACTTCGTGGTCGTGGGCGAGCGCACCAACGTCACCGGCTCCGCGGCGTTCCGCCGCCTCATCAAGGACGACAAGTACGACGAGGCCGTGGCGGTCGCGCGCCAGCAGGTGGAGGGTGGCGCGAACATCCTCGACGTCTGCATGGACGAGGGCATGCTCGACGGTGTGGCCGCGATGCGCCGGTTCCTGAACCTGATCGCCGCCGAGCCCGACATCGCCAAGATCCCGGTGATGGTCGATTCGTCCAAGTTCTCGGTGATCGAGGCCGGCCTCGAGTGCCTCCAGGGCAAGGGCGTCGTCAACTCGATCTCGCTCAAGGAGGGCGAGGAGTCGTTCATCCGCCAGGCCAGGATCGTCCGCCGGTTCGGCGCGGCCGTCGTCGTCATGGCGTTCGACGAGACCGGCCAGGCCACCTCGGTGGACCACCGGCTCGTGATCGCGCACCGCGCGTACAAGATCCTCACCGAGCAGGTCGGGTTCCCGGCCGAGGACATCATCTTCGATCCGAACATCCTCACGATCGCCACCGGCATCGAGGAGCACGATGCCTACGCGGTCAACTTCATCGACGCGGTCCGCCGGATCAAGACCGAGCTCCCCGGGACCAAGGTCTCGGGCGGCGTCTCGAACCTCTCGTTCTCGTTCCGCACCTCGCCGCGCGTCCGCGAGGCGATGCACGCCGTCTTCCTCTATCACGCGATCAAGGCCGGCCTCGACATGGCGATCGTCAACGCCGGCCAGCTCGCGGTGTACGACGACATCGATCCGCTGCTCCGCGAGCACGTCGAGGATCTCGTCCTCAACCGGCGCGCCGATGCCACCGAGCGCCTCCTCGTGCTGGCCGCGAGCTACAGCGGCGAGACCGTGCGCAAGGAAGACGAGCTGCTGTGGCGCAAGGAGCCGCTCGGCAAGCGGATGGCCCACGCCCTGGTCAACGGCATCACCGACTTCATCGACGAGGATGTCGCCGAGGCCCTCACCGTCTATCCCAAGCCCCTCGCGATCATCGAGGGGCCCCTGATGGACGGCATGAACATCGTCGGCGAGCTGTTCGGCGCCGGCAAGATGTTCCTGCCGCAGGTGGTGAAGTCCGCCCGCGTGATGAAGAAGGCCGTGGCGATCCTCGAGCCGCTGATGGATGCCGAGAAGCGCGCCTCGGGCGTGACCACGGCCAAGGGCAAGATGGTCATCGCCACCGTCAAGGGCGACGTCCACGACATCGGCAAGAACATCGTCGCCGTGGTCCTGCGCTGCAATGGCTACGAGGTCACCGATCTCGGCGTCATGGTGCCGCAGCACAAGATCCTCGACACCGCGATCGAGCTCGGCGTGGACATGGTGGGCCTCTCGGGCCTGATCACCCCCTCGCTCGACGAGATGATCTCGGTCGCCACCGAGATGACCCGCCGCGGGATGACGATGCCGCTCCTCATCGGCGGCGCCACCACCTCGGGCAAGCACACCGCCGTCAAGGTCGCGCCCGCCTACGCCGGCCCCACGGTGCACGTCCCCGATGCGTCGCTCGCCGTCGGGGTGATGAACAAGCTCCTGTCCTCCGACAAGGACCGCTATCTCGCCGAGGTCTCCACCAAGCAGGATTCGCTCCGCGAGGCGCACCACACCTCGCAGAAGCGCCCGCTCCTCTCGCTCGAGGACGCGCGCGCCCGCAAGCCCAAGCTCGCGTTCACGCCCGCCGAGATCCCCACGCCGGCGTTCCTCGGCACGCGCAACGTCGAGATCCCGCTCGAGGAGCTGCTGCCGTGGGTGGACTGGTCTCCGTTCTTCCACACCTGGGAGCTCTCGGGCCGCTATCCGGCGATCCTCGACGATCCGAAGAAGGGCGACGCCGCCCGAAAAGTCTTCGCCGATGGCCAGGCGCTGATGAAGCGCATCGTCGCGGAGAAGCTCCTCGTGGCCCGCGCGACCTACGGCTTCTTCCGCGCCAACTCGGCCGACGAAGACCTCCTCGTGTTCGATGCCTCCGGAGAGAAGCAGCTCGCCACGTTCCCGATGCCCCGGCAGCGCGAGGACAAGGAGGTCTGCTTCTCGCTCGCGGACTTCATCGCGCCCGTGGGCACCACCGATCACCTCGGCGCGTTCATCACCACCGCGGGCCTCGGCACCGATGCGCTCGCTGCCACGTTCGAGCGCGATCACGATGACTACTCCTCGATCATGGCCAAGGCCCTCGCCGACCGCCTCGCCGAGGCCTCGGCCGAGTGGCTGCACAAGCGCGTGCGGCTCGAGTGGGGCTACGGCGCCACGGAGAACCTCACGCCGGCGCAGATCCTCGCCGAGACCTATCGCGGCATCCGCCCCGCGTTCGGCTATCCCGCGTGCCCGGACCACGCCCCGAAGGCCACGCTGTTCGAGCTGCTCGACAACGCCGCGCACCACGGCGTCTCGCTGACCGAGAGCTTCGCGATGTACCCGACGGCCTCGGTCTCGGGGCTGTACTTCGCGCACCCGAAGAGCCAGTACTTCGCGGTCGGCCGCGGCTAGAGTCGCTGCCGCACTAACCCCAGGGAGCGGTGGGTGGCGGGGCCGCCCCCCCCCCCCCCCCCCCCCCCCCCCCCCCCCCCCCCCCCCCCCCCGCCCCCCCCCCCCCCCCCCCCCCGCCCGGCGGCCCCCCCCCCCCCCCCACCCCCCCCCCCCCCCCCCCCCCCCCCCCCCCCCACCCCCCCCCCCCCCCCCCCTCCCCCCCCCACCCCCCCCCCCCCCCCCCCCCCCCCCCCCCCCCCCCCCCCCCCCCCCCCCCCCCCCCCCCCCCCCCCCCCCCCCCCCCCCCCCACCCCCCCCCCCCCCCCCCCCCCCCCCCCCCCGGCCCCCCCCCCCCCCCCCCCCCCCCGCCCCGCCTTGCGGCAGGCGCTCCGTCATTCGCTCTTGGCGTGATCGCTGGCGGGCTCCTTCGTCAGTCGAACGCCACGACCGAACACGGTCGCGCAGATCTTGTCGGGACCTTGTGACTCGGTGACGAAGCGGGTGACGACCAGCGAGTCCGCGTCTTCGAGTCGTGCGATCGCGTCATGGACGGCCGACGCGATCGCTTGCTGGGTGAGCAGATCAGGGGCGAGCTTGTCGAGGGCCGGCATGCCAACCCAGTATCTGACCTCGGAGCGCATCGCGCTCGTCACACAGGTCTTTCCGCTGACCTCGTCGAGGAGCTCGAACCCGAAGTTTCCGACGAGCGAGGGCCGGCCCTTGGGTGAGAGATCGATGACGAGGAGCTCCCCCGTCGACTCGGGTCGAGGACGCCGAGGTTCGGGCCTTGGCTCTGGCGTGCACGCGCCCACGAGCACCCACGCGATCAGGACGCCACACCACTTGTTCCACGCCACCACCGATGCACCGTGTCACGAGTTCAGATTCCTTGCCGCAGCTGCAGGGTACGACCGGGGTAGTTTCTGCGGAAACGTCAGCTCCGCCGCTCCGCGCGCACCAGATCATCGATCACCCAGTCGTAGTTGACGGGCCTGCCATCCCAGCGCGGCGCGTTGGTCGCCGGCGTGATCGAGAGCGGCTCGTTCAGCCTCCGGATCGCATCGACTCCGAGCCCCGCCGGCGTGCACGGAGGTGGGACCTCGGGGATCGCCACACCCTTCGGATCGAAGAACCGCGGCCGCTGCTGCGCATCGAGTGTCACGCGATAGCCGTACTCGTGAACGTGGCGATGATGCAGATCGCAGAGCCTCACGAGGTTCTCGAGGGAGGTCTCCCCACCGTGGGCCCAGTGCTCGATGTGATGGCCCTCCACGAACACACGATTGCAGCACCCCGGAAACCGGCACGTGGGATCACGCCTCGCGAGCGCGCGCTGGATCGCCGGCGGGATCGAGCGCGTCTTGCGGCCCACCGAGAGCGGCGTGCCATGCGCGTCCTCGTGCAACTCGACGATGCCCGCATCGCACGCGAGGCGACGCGCGGTTTCCTCGGAAACACAGGTGCCGTCACTCGTGACCGCGACCGGCACAGCCGTGGCGCTCGAGCGCGAACCTGCGAGGACCTCGGCGGCGACGGTGACCACGACCTCCGTGGGTGAGCGCTCCGGGCGATCTCCACGCAGCACGGCCTGCGCGATCTGGATCGCCGCATCGATTCGACAGAATCGGCCGGTGCCCTGCCGCTCGCGCGCGACGGTGGTCAACGCCTCCCAGACCACCGCGGCCTCCTCGGGGTGGAGGGTCAGGTGGATCCCGACCATCCCGTCGTCGAGCTCGCGCTTCGAGATCCTGCGCCGATCGGCGTCCGCCTCGGGGCTGGGTGGGTGCCCCTGCCCACGCTGCACCATCGCGTACTGGCGGCAGATCAGCTCGAGCTGCGTGCCCGTGGAGTACCGCGCGGTCTCGACGAGGAGAGCCTCGTTCTCGGGCGTGGCGGCGCGGGTCATCGCGCGCACCTTGCAGTACGAGAGCTCGCCGAGGCGCAGCGCTTCGTCGATCCGGGGGAGCTCGCCAAGGCGCTGCGCCACGCGCACGTGCTCGCGCGCGCGATTGCCCGACCAGCCGAGCCGCCAAGATAGCCACTCTGCACACGTGCGGGCACCCTGCGTGGCCCAACCGCCTGCGCGATCGAACGCGCGCAGATCGGCGAGCAGGCGGTGCGTGGCGGCATCGAGGTGCGCCGCGTGCTCGGCGATCTGCTCGCCGAGCGCGACGACCTGCTGCGGGTTCAGGGACGGAACGGGAGACCAAGAAGGCGCGGCGTCCATTCACGATCTGTAGCAAGTTGGTATGACATCACGATTGTCTAATCTTGATCATCGGCACCACGAGAGCAAACGACTCAGCGCTTGGCTGCGGCCTTCGCTGCGGCGAAGTCGGGGTGATGCGCGGCGAAGGCCTTGCTCAGCTGCTCCGAGAGCAGCGCGTCGCCGTCGACGAGCAGCGTGGTGTCCATGCCGTTCACCTTGGCCGTGAAGACCTCCTTGCCATCCTTCTGCGCGAAGCCGCAGGTGCCGGGCTCGGACTTCCAGCGATCGAACATCGCGCTCCAGGACAGGCACGTTCCCGCTTCATCGAGTGTCAGCACCTCATTGGAGATGCACGCGACGGCGGTCTTGCCCTTGCGCGATCCGGCATCGCCCAGGCCCGTCACGAGCGCGCCGTTCCGGAGCGTGAAGTGGCTCGTGGTGCCGGAGCTGCCGCTGGACGTGTGTTCCGTGAGCTTCGCGGAGCACGGCGATTCGAGCTCGAACGAGAGCTGCTTCTCCGCCTTGCCATCCCAGCTTGTGGCCGCGGCGCCCTTGATCTCGTACGCGATCGGCGAGCCGAGGGACGCCTCGGTGACCCACGCGCCCTGCCAGGCCTTCGCGCGCGCGGGGAGATCCCATGCGGCGAACGCGGGCGGTGCCTGCTTCGGCAGGGCGGCGGCGAGCTCGTCATTGACCGGCGCGGGTTCGGTGCCCTTTGCGGCGGGGGCCGCCCCGGCCTTGACGGCGTCTTTGTCGTCCTTCTTGCAAGCGGTCGTGGTCAGGGTGGCGGTGACGAGGAGCAGGGAGGCGAGGAGCTTCATGCGAACCCATCGTGCACCACGCATACCAGCGCAAGTCCGCGAAGCTGCGTGCGATACCGCTGCCAGATCTGGCTGGCCCGCCACGCGTGGCAACCCGTCGGAGACCGACCACCAGGCCTGACGCCGGCTGCCGCGCGGTCTACCATCACCTTCGCAAGTGCCGTTGTCCCCCATCCCCGACCCGCGGCGGATCGAGCTCGCCTCCATCGCCGACGTGCCGAGTGACCCCGAGCTCGTGAAGCTGCTCCGCGAGAGCGGTGTCGTCCTCTCGTTCCAGACGCTCCCCGAGGACGAGCGCGACGAGCTGATCGCGAGGCTGCGCGCGGCGTTCCCCGAGCACTCCACGTTCTGGAGCGGCCCGATGTGGGTCACGATCCTCCCGATCGTCCCGCGCGCCCGTGTCCTCGCGCGGACCGCGGACGTGCGGATGGCGATCACGGACTACCTCGCCACCCGCCGCGAGCTGATGACGCACTATCGCAACGGCACGCTCGATCCGCAGTGGGATGCGAGCGAGCACGGCGGCGATTGCACGTTCGAGCACTTCGGCACCAAGCAGGTCGTCGAGGCGCCGCTGTGGAACGATCGCGGCCAGCTCGATCCGATGTTCTTTGCCGCGTTCGTGCGCTCCACGCCGGCGCACGCCCGGGTCGCGGCGCTGCTCACGCGCGACTTCCACGACGCCGCGCGCATCCTCGAGCTCGTCGCTCCCAACACATGACCCCGCACATCACGGCGGCGTGCAATCTGACAACATCGTGCGTGTCGAGGTGACGTGCGCGCCCTGCTCCTGCTGATCATCGTGACCCTCGCGGCGTGCAAGGACCCCGCACCCGCGCCGCCGGCACCCGCGCCCGTGCCCAGCCCGAGCCCGGCGGTGGCCGTGAAGCGGACACCGATCGACGAGGCGGCGGCGGCGGGGACGATCGAGGCGTGGGATCGTGCCGCGACCCAGCTCGATGCCACGTTCGCGGCATGCACGACGCCGACGGCGGAGTGCCTCGAGGCCGGGCGCGATGCGGTGGCCGCCCACGGCCGCGCGCAGAAGCTCGAGCACCTCACGGATCCGCGGAGCCCGAATGTGCCGGTGGCGCTGCCAGCGCGGACGGTCGCGCTCGTCGCCGCGTGTGATGCGTATGCGAAGCGCGCAGAGCCCGGCGATCCGGAGCTGCCGCGGATCGAGATGATCGCGGCGCACGAGCAGTACGCCCATGGCTGGCTCGACGCCACCGTGACCCGCACCGAGGAGATCCTGCGCGAGCACCGCGACAGCGAGGCCGCCGCGCTCGCGGTGCCGCCGCTCCTCGATGCGCTGCGGCGCATGGGGCGCGCCACCGAGCTCAAGGGCTGGGTGGATTCGCTGCTCGCCGACACGCGGTTCCTCGCCGGCAAGGCCGAGCTCCGCGAGCTGCTCGAGGGGTTGCATGCCCTCGCTCCGCCGTGAGCAGCGCGCGAGCGTTTCGTGCATATGATGCGGGCGATGCGGACCATGGACCCGACCGATCTGTCGTTCTTCGATTCCGCCCCGAACCGGATCGTCGAAAGCGCGCGCTTCACCGCACCGCCCGAGCGCGTGTTCGAGGCGTTCGCCGAGCCCGAGATGTGGATCCGGTGGTTCCCGCTCATGCACCGCGCCCAGTGGACCTCCGGTCATGGCGGCGTGGGCTCCGAGCGCGAGGTCGCGCTGCGCGGGCTGGGGAAGTTCCGCGAGCGGATGATCTCGTGGGAGCCCGGGCGGCGGTTCGCGTTCACCATGATCGCCTCCACCTCGCCGCTCGCGCACCAGATCGCCGAGGACTACCGCCTGGTCCCCGATGGTCGGGGCACCCGCCTCGATTGGGTGCTCGCCGCGCGGCCGACCACCGCGGGCCGGATCGCATGGCTCCCGACCAAGCTCCTGCTCGGGTCGATGCTCCGGCGCGGCGGCAAGAAGCTCGAGCAGCTGCTCGCGTAGCGGGCGTCAGGGCTGCTGTTCGGCGGGGCCGAACGTCACGAACTGTGCGCGCTGCGCGGCGTTGGCGTACTCGGCCGCGATCCAGTCCGGCGACAGCGCCTCGGCGATGATCCGGATCTCGTCGAGCCGCCCGCGGAACTTGTAGGTCGAGTCG
This sequence comes from Myxococcales bacterium, assembly GCA_016720595.1. Lineage (GTDB taxonomy): Bacteria > Myxococcota_A > Polyangia > Haliangiales > Haliangiaceae > JABFXX01. The sequence continues at coordinate 93,645 of JADKKI010000001.1, read as the reverse complement.
CCGAACTTCACCGGCGTCGAGGAGTTGATCGAGCCGCGCGGGAACGCGAGCTCCGTGACCTGCACGCCATCGACGAACGTGCGCACCACGTTGGTCGTGCGATCGCTCTGCGCGACGAGGTAGTGCCACGCGTGCAGGAGCGCGGTCTCTTGACCGAACGACGGCGTGATCTGCGTGGCCTGACCATCGCAGAACCCCGCGATCCAGCCGCCGGTGCCGAGCTCGAAGTCGAAGCCGCCGTTGGTGGCGTTCGCGCCGCCGCGATAGAGCGGCATGTCGTACGGGCCGACGCTCTGCTCCACGCGCACCCAGAGCCCCACGGTGAGCGAGCTGATCCCGAAGTCGAGGCTGCCATCGGGCGGATCCGCGATGCTCATCGAATCGTTGCTACCGTCGTACTCGCGCGCCTCTCCGACCATGCCGGGGACCGAGAGCGGGATCTCGGTGCCGGTGGCCTTCGCGTCGTGCAGGAGCGTCGAGTCGGCCGCGGTGTCGTTGTTGGTGCCGCCCCGGGTCATGTGCCAGACACCGGCGTAGCGCGGCGTCCACGGGGAGGCGGTGAGCGGGGCGGAGCCCGTGCCGTAGTACAGGAAGATCCGCGTCGGTCCGCCCGCGGCGAGCGTGGTGGTGACCCACGCATCGAGCTGGCCGCTCGCCGGGTCGAAGGTGACGAGCTCCGCGGGCAGCAGAGACTGCCCGTCCGCCGCGGTGAACGTGAGCGCGGTCGCGCCGACGAGATCTGGATCGGCGTCTACCGCGATGCTCGCGACGAACCCGACCAGCGACGTGGACCTCCCCTGCAGATCGATCGACTTGCGCTGGGCGAAGCCGGTCAGCCACGGCGCGGGTGGAGCATCGACGATCGCGGCATCGTCGTCGCCCGTGACCGGGCCGGCTGCCTCGACGTGGAAGTTGCACGCGCCGAGTGCCCCGAGCGCGAGCGGCAGTGCGAAGTACAGCCAGCCGCGAACCACGCCTGCCATTGTGCCTCGGTCCTCGGCCTGCGGTCCATGTGCGAGAACGGCGCGAGAACGGCGCGAGAACCTTGGGTTGTGGGTGGTGGGCGGTTCCTTGGGTCCGATTTCAGACCCCGGGCTGGGTTCGGGCGTTGGAGTGGGGAATGACTCGCCTCGCGTGCCTGCTGATCGCCCTCGCCGCGTGCGGCGGGTCCTCGCGCCCTGTCGCACAGCACGCCGCGCCCGGCGATGGCACGTGCCACGAGGCCGGCGGCTGCGAGGCGAAGCTCGAGACCGAGCCGAAGTTCCTGCTCCCCGATGAGGATCACCCGGCGCCGCAGGAGCCGAGCCTGGTCCCGGCCGAGACGCGCGAGGCGTCCTGTACTGACGTGGCCACCAACCTCGCCTCGATCGAGCTCGGCAACTATGCCGAGGACGGGAAGCTCGGCCCGCTGGTGAGCCGATACCGCTCGAGCTGCGCCAAGCTGAAGCTCAGCCGCGACGAGCGCCAGTGCGTGTTCGAGGCCACCGATCGTCCGACGGTCACATGGTGCGCGCAGCGAATGATGCCCGGCGCGGCAGTCGCGGTGGTGGAGGCGAGAGAGTGCCCGGAGATCGCGGAGCAGATGCGGTCGCGGATGAACGCCCAGCCCGGGCAAGAGCTGTGGCCCAAGCAGCTCGCGGCGATGCAGCGCTCGTGCGAGCAAGATCGCTGGACGATCCCGTTCCGCGATTGCGTGCGCTCCGTGCCGTTCCCGACGTACATCACCGCGTACTGCGGCAATGCAGCCCCGGCCCCGCTCCGCCGGAAGCTCGAAGATCGGCTCGCGCAGATCAAGTAGGTAGTCAGGCCAGCCAGGTCCGGATCGTCTCGTAGACGGACGCTCCGAGCAGATCGAGGTGACCGGTCCCCAGGGCGATCGCCCGGTGCTGCTCGGGGAATGCGAGGGGCAGCGCGTCGTGCGAGCCGAGGGCGCTCTCGACGGGCACCATGCCATCGCCGCGGAGCTTGTCCCCGTGCGCGGCGGACAGCGAGCCCGCGAGCGCGAAGCAGCGGACGTTGGTGGGCAGCGAGAGCGTGCGCCGAGGATCGTCGCCCACGGCGAACCGATCGCGCCCCTCCCAGTGCTCGTCGAGCACGCTGCCGAACCGGAGATCGGTGATCCCCGCGCTGCGGATCCGGCCGAGCCGCGCGAACGGCGCGCTGAACCGGCTGACGCCGAGCAGCAGGTGGAGCCAGCTCCCGCCACGCTCGAGCGGGGCACCATGGTGCGGCGTGCCGATGGTGACCAGCGTGTGCAGGCGCTCTCGCCAGGGGTGCGCCGCCTCCTCGCCGATGTGGCACGCGCTCCGCGCGACCAGCCCGCCCATGCTGTGGCCGAGGAGCACGAGCTGATCGACCGCCACGGGCCAGGCCGCCACGAGCTGCGCGAGCTGACTCGACAGCTCCCGCCCGTTCGTCGAGATATGGAGGCCGCTGTTGTAGCGGACGTAGATCGGCGTGAAGCCGAGATCGCGTGCGAGCGCCGCGCCATGCTCGTGGCCACCGCGCTCCCACATCCGATCGGTCATCGACGAGCCGTGGACCAGCACCAGCAGCTTGCCGCTCGCAGCGGGGAACGTGGCGCGCAGGGCCTCGGGCTCGAGGGTGAGTGGCACACCTCCCGAGCGCAGGCCCATCTCGATCGCGAGCGGGTTCGCCGTCTCGCGCAGGTAGTCACCGAGCACCCCGTTGAGGGCGCCCTGCACCGCCTCGCGCTCGGCGCCCGGCGCGCTCGCACCGAGCAGCGGCGCCAGCGCCTCGAGAGCGAGATCGATCGCGGAGCCCACCAGCTGCGTGACGCCCTTGACCACGCCGTAGACCACGCCGGTCACGAGCTTCGCGGGGCGCTCCAGTGGGCGGCCCAGGATCGCGGGGCCGCTCACCGAGGCCACCTGCATCTGCTCGACCAGCTCCATCACACCGCGCGTGGCCTCCACGGCGAGCTGGCTCGCGCCGCGGAGATCATCGCCGTGGCTGCGCTTGGTGCTCACGCCTGTGAGCTTCCCACATCACGTGGGCCGGCACTGCTGCGCGAGGAGCTTCCGCTGCCCGAGGCGGCCGCCGATCTTGATCTGGAAGTAACCCTCGGCATCGATCGATGCTCCGGTCGTCATGACCACGGCATGGGTCTTGGGCTCGCGCGCGAGCAGGGCTGGCTGGGGCTTCCACCACACGCAGCCATCGAGGGTCGAGTCGTCGAGGTTGTCGGCCAGGTCGATGCGGAGGGTCGCCGACAGCGAGAGGTCCTTCGACACCAGCTCCCACCGGGTCAAGGTCACGTGACCCTCGCGGACCTCCGCGCGCACGTCGAGGCTGTCGAGCGCGAGGTGCCCGAAATCGATGCCCGGCTGGCCGTGCGGCGCGAACTGCGTCTGGTTGTCACCGAGAGCGCAGCCGGTGGGGCAACGGAACGCGATCGAGCCACTCGCCTCGCGGTAGTGCGCGGCACCCGCCGACTTCGGCACCGTGAGATCGATCGAGACGTCGGCGAGCCCTGTCATCGGCAGGCCCGCCATGACGCTGGCGACGATCGGCATGTCCTCCAGCGGGACCAGGCGACGCTGGACATCGACGCGGATCGCGCCGTCGGTCTCGTGGACCGCGTCCTCGGGTCGGAACGCGCCGGTCTCCACCTCCTCGGGGGTGGAGCGTTGACTGCAAGCAGAGACCAACAAGACCACGACGGCGGCGGTGCGCATCCGCCTCCCGGATTCACGTGGCGGACCAGCGCGCGCTCGTCGAGGGTTCGCGAGGTTGGGCCGCCCGAGGCAGGACTCACGCTGTCAGCGTGTCAGGTCGCGTACCGCCACGCGGTGCCACGTTGACAAGGAGGTCAGCAGCCGCCCGGCGCGAGGCCGACGAGCTCGCGAACATCAGCGCACTCGAGCTGGGTCTCCTGATAGAGCAGCTCGGCGGCCTCGGCCCGCGCCCCTCCCCCCCCCCCCCCCCCCCCCCCCCCCCCCCCCCCCCCCCCCCCCCCCCCCCCCCCCCCCCCCCCCCCCCCCCCCCCCCCCAAGGTGTGTCGGCGCGGCTCAAGGTCCGGCTCGCGCGGCCCCCCGCTCATGGGGCCTCCAGCCCGCGCCGCGCAAGCGCGCGAAGTAGCTCTCAGAGCGTGCGCCGCGCTGCCTCGGCGAGTGGGCGGATGGCGCAGCCCTCGAGATGATCGTTGACCATCCCCATCGCCTGCATGAACGCGTACAGGGTGGTCGGCCCGACGAACGACCAGCCGCGGCGCTTGAGCTCCTTGGACAGGCGTAGCGATGTGGGCGTGCTCGGCATGTTCTGGAGTGCGGCGCGCGTCATCACGCGGGGCCGCTCCTTGGCGGGCGGCAAGAAGCCCCAGACATAGGTCGAGATCGAGCCATGCTCCTCGATCAGCTCGAGCGCGCGCTTCGCGTTGTTGATCGTCGATTCGATCTTGCCGCGGTGGCGGACGATGCCCGCATCGCGGAGCAGGCGCTGCACGTCGCGCGCGCCGAACTTCGCGACGGCGGCCGGCTCGAAGTTCGCGAACCCCGCGCGGAATGCCTCGCGCTTGCGCAGGATCGTCAGCCACGACAGCCCGGCCTGGAAGCCTTCGAGGCACAGCTTCTCGAACAGGCGACGATCCTCGACGACGGGGAACCCCCACTCGCGATCGTGATAGTCGACGTAGTCCGGCGTCGACACTCCCCAGAAGCAGCGAGGCCGCTGATCGGGACCGGGTGCGAGGCCGTTGCGCGGGACCTTGGTCGCCATCGGTGGCGACGGTAGCAGAGCCGCGCGCTACCGGAGCGTCCAGCTCGCCACCGCGGGCGTGCCGGTCAGATCGAGCTCGTAGTAGCCGCCGCCCGGTGCCAGCCAAGGCGTGTGGCTCGCCGGCACGAGATCCTTCCACTCGTTGGCGCTCGCCGCATGGACGACATGCACCGCCAGGCGCAGGGCCGTGGGGCAGCCGCCGAGCGCGGACCACGGGACCACGACCGAGAGCGCGTGATGGTCGGGCGCGACCAGCACGGCCGTGGTGGGATCGAGCGAGGTCCCGCGCGTGGTCCAGCTCGCCCCCGGCAGGTAGACGGCATCGTAGGCATCGACCCCGTTGGTCCGCCGCGCGGCGACGAGGTGCGTCGGCGCGAACGGGAGCATCGGCACGAGGCCGCTGTACTCCTTGCCCGAGGCGGGCACGGCGGGCAGCAACGCCGTGGCGCTCTCGACATAGACGTGGAGCGGCTCGTACTCGGCCTCGAAGGCGGTCGAGGCGACCGTGACGTAGAGGCGCGTCGTGTCCCATGCGATCGCCACGCCGTCGGCGCCGAGCATGGCGCCCGGGCTGACGTGCTGCGCGGCGGGGTAGGCGTTCAGATCGTCAACGCCATCGAGCTCGGGAGACACGCCCGCCGAGATCGCACAGCCGGCATCTGCCGGGAGCCCGGTGTCGATCGCGACATCCGGGGTGGTCGCCGGCGCGGCATCCACCGGGCGCGCGTCGGCGGCGGGTGCATCGGGCGAGAGATCGGCCGCGTGCCCGCTCGCCTGCGCACAGCCGGTCACCGCGATCGCCACCAGCGTTGCGATTCGCAACGTCGCCCGCGCGACCACTCGTGGTGATCCGCTGGGTTGGGCAGCGTGGGTTGGCCGCACGCGTGGGGTGGAGCAGCGACCGTGCCATCACCGAGATTGGGATAGACTCGAGAGGTGAGGGGTGTCCTTGGAGTTGCGGCCGTGCTGTGCGCCGGGTGCTTCGCCAAGCCGGGGTTCGCGGGCGGAGATGGCGGTGACGCCGGGCTCGGGAGCGACGCCGACGGCGCCACCGTCGACGCCTGCATGGGGGCCTGGGGTCAGCCCGTCGTGGTTACCGAGTTCAACAACAAGATCACCGGGGGCCCGACTCCTGGGGTTAGGGGGGCTGGCCGCGTTGTGCCACGGGCGAACAGCAGGCTAAGTGTGCCGGGGCTGCGGCATTGGACGGGCTAATGGAGCTCAGCCGCTGAAGGGCGTCACCAGCTGACTCGCCGGGGCTGAGTGTGGACGGAGGGACTTGTACGAGACCCCTATGTCACCGCCTCCAACTGCCATCGCCACCGGCACTGTTTCCTTGGCGGCCGGCCTGACCTCTGGCGACGGGGAACGCCGCGTGGCGGTCAGGCCCGACGTCGCGATGTCGGCCTTGGATGCCGACCTTCACCGGCGGACCCCACGTCACCCCGCACAAGGTGGTCAGCATGAACGGCACCATGATGGGCATCGCGACCCGCAGCTGCCACTGATCCGACACGCCAGTTGACACGCCGACACGCCGCCGGATCACGCGGCGACCAGCACCTCCTGGAAGCAGAGATCGGCGTCGGAGTTGAAGATGAACAGGCGGACCGCGCCCCACGCCCCAGCTCGGCGAGCACCTCGGTCAGCGGCGCCGGCCCATAGCCATACGAACCGAGCAACAGCTCACCCGGAACGTCCTCGTCGTTCCAGTGCAGCTCGAACGACGCGGCGGTGCCCGTGTGCCATGCGCGGCAGGTGTAGACCCGGGTCTCGGCGTGGATCGCGTTGGCGAACCGGAGGTGCACGCTGCGGAGGTAGCTCGCCAGGTCATCGACCAGCTTGGCGCCGCCGACGACGAGATCGTGGACCCGGATCTGCATCGCGAGCCTCAGCCGCCGCAGCAGCGCTTGTACTTCTGGCCCGAGCCGCACGGGCACGGATCGTTGCGGCCCACGCCCGAGCCGAGCAGCCGGTTGACCGCCGCACACAGGAGCTCGAGGCCCGCCCCCGGGCGCAGCGCGTGGTGGAGCGCGGCGCGCATCGGCTCCTGCTCCTCGAACGTCATCTCGGTGCGCGGGTGCTCGAAGTACTGGACCTGCCCGCTGCCCTCGGCGCCGCAGTTCGCGTTGGTCTCGAGGGCATGTGCCTTCCGGCAGCGCGATGGCCGCGCGGGATAGATCGAGCACAGGCCCTCGCGGTTGAACGCGCACATCACGTTCTTGTGCTTGAGCTCGATCGCGGCGGCCCGCCGCTCCTCGTCGGTGCGCGCGCGGTGGATCGCCTCGACGGTGCTGCCGATGCCGCGCCGCCACGCCGGATACAGGGCCGCGAACCGCGCGCGAACCTCCGCGTTGTCGGGGAGCTTCAGCCACTCGGCGACCGTGACCGCCTCGCCTTCGGTGACCAGGACCGGCGCCACGCAGCACGAGCTGCAGCCGGCGGAGCACGCGATGTGAACACCCGTGGCCGCGGCCTCGGCGGAGCGTTCGTCGATCGCATCGTCGAGCTGCGCGTGCATCGCCATCACGAGCCCGGCGGCGTCCGCGGGCTGGAGCACCGGGAGCCGCACCCGTGCGCCCTGCCCCGCGCTGCGAACAGCTTGGCCGAGGTCCTCGGCGACCTTCGACAGGCGTTCGGGATCCGTGGTGATCGGCATCGACCTGACAGTATTCCACATCACCGCGCGGCGACTGACGCTGGATGTCACAACCAGGCCCGGACCTCCACTACACTGCCCATGATGACGCTCGACTCGACCCGTGTGCTGCTGGCCCATATCGACATCCCGCCGCGGCTCCTCGCTTCGCTCGTCGTGCTGGGCATCGTCCTCGTGATCTGGTTCTTCAAGGCGGTGTTCAGCAGCGCCAGCGCCCCGCCAGTCCAGGCAGGCGCCCCGCCGTGCCCGACCTGCCGCGGGCTCGCGCGCTGGTACCCGGCCACCAATCAGTGGCACTGCGACCGCTGCAATCGCCCCGTGCCTGCACCGGGCACGCAGCCGATGGCGGGCCAGGCCCAGATCCAGGGCCAGATGCCAGGCCAGATGCCAGGCCAGCCGCCGATCAACCCGTACACCGGGCAGCCGATCGCGCCGCAGCAGATGGCGCCGCAAGGGCCGACCTGCCAGACCTGCAACGGGCCTGGGCGCTGGCTCGCCGAATCGAACGCGTGGGGCTGCGATCGCTGCCGTCAGCTGATCCAGCCGCGCTGATCAGCGGAGTCCGACCACGGCAACGAGCGCCGCGAACCGCAGCCCGCGACCGGTGAACACGAGCACCGCGAACGCGCGGGTCCCGATCCCGAGGACGCCCGCCGCCGTCGCGACGATCGAGAACGGCGGGATCCCGAGGACGGCGCTCGCGAACAGCAAGGTCCGCGGTGCGTGGGCCCATCGTGCGATCCACCGCCGCACGCGCTCGAGGCGGGCGCGATGCGGCCCGTTCAGCGCAGCTACCCCGCGGCTCGCGAAGTAGATCGGCAGCTTGCCCACTACCTGCCCCGCCGCGGCGAGCGCCACCACGGCGGGCAGCGCCCACGGCGGAGCGACCAGCGCAACCCCGACGAGGAACACGTCGATCGCGACGAACGGCAGGATGCTGCTGATCGCCGCGACCACGAACGTCCCCGCATAGATCCCGAGCGCGGTGAGGAGCTCGTGCGCGTTCACCCGATCCGCCGGTACACCACGGGCGCCGCCGCGGCACCGATCGCATCGAGCACCGTCACGCACGCCACCAGTCCAAGGCCCTTGAGCACCGGCCCCTTGCGCAGCGCCGCCCAGGTGCCGCTCAGCGCACGGAGCCCGAAGATCGCGAGCGCGGGCAGCGCGCCGAGCCTCTCCACGATGGGCGAGGCACGCGGCACGTACGTCGCGATCACGTACGGCAGGAGCGAGACCGTGTCCGCGCCCTTCAGCAGCCGGACCTCGAGCCACTCCGCGAGGTCCTCTGGCCACGCATGGGTCACGCGCGCGCCCGCCGCGAACCGGATCGGGATCCGCTCCGCGAGCAGCTGCAGCCCGAGCACCTGGCACTGGCCGTGGAACATCGGCTCGATCGTCGGGTAGTGGCGCGCGGCGAACACCTCGCGCGCGAACGCCACGTTGTTCGCGAAGAAGTTCCGCACGCAGCCGGGTCCCCGATCGTAGTAGGGGAAATCGAGCTGGTTCGCGAGCGGCGCGAGCTCGCCCGGATACGACGTCATGCCGGCGACGACGCGCGCATCGCCGCCCAGGATCGGCGCCGTCAGCGACGCGAGCCAGTCTGGACACGGCGCGCAGTCCCCATCGAGGAACGCGACGAGGTCGCCCGAGGTGGCATCGAACCCGCGATTCTTGTGCTCGTAGTAGCCCGCCTCCACTGGTAGCAGGATCCAGGCGACCGGCCGATCGAGCACGCGCTCGATCGAGGCCCGTGCACGCTCGTCGAGGCCGCAGTGCGTGATCGCGATCTCGGCGTCGGCGGCCGCGACCTGCGGTGCGAGCGTGTCCGCGAGCTCCCACAGCCCGCGCTCGACGCGAGCCAGATCATGACCGAGGTTGTAGGTCTCGATCATCAGCGACACCCTCACGAGGCTGCCTCGATCGCGCGGCGCCCCGCGGCCATCCGATACAGCTCCATCGTGGTCCGCATCGCCGGGCCGAGGTCATAGCCGAGCGCGTGCGTGCGCGCTGCCACGCCCATCCGCGCACGACGAAGCGGATCCTCGAGCTGGCGGATGATCGCCGCGGCGAATGCGGCGGGATCCTTGCCGTCGACCACATCGCCGGTCTCGCCATCGATCACGTGCTCGTGCGCGGCACCGGCGGCGGCCACCACCGAGGGCACGCCGCTCGCCGCGGCCTCCACCACGACATTGCCGAAGGTCTCGGTCTCGCTCGGGAACGCGAACAGATCCGCCGAGGCGAACAGCGCGGCGAGCTCGGTGCCGTACGCCGGACCGTGATCGATCACGCCCGGTCCCTGGATCAGCGAGCGCTGCGGCCCCTCCCCCACCACGCACAACCGGGCCTCGGGGTGCGTGCGAGAGACGATCGTCCACGCCGCGAGCAGGGTCTCGAGGTTCTTCTCGCGCGACAGCCTCCCGACATAGAGCACCGTCGGCCCACCACCGTGCGACGCGTACAGCGAGCGATCACGCCGCGCGGGATCGAACAGGCCGAGATCCACGCCGCGCCGCACCCGACAGATCCTCTCGGGGTCCACGCCGAGCGCGGTCAGCCGCTCGACCACCGCCGCCGAAGGTGCGAGGCAGAGCTCCGCCTGCTTGTAGAACCAGCCGACGACGGGCCCGATGATCGCGCCGAGCATCGGCATCCCCGACATCCGCGCCGCGTACTCCGCGACCTCGGTGTGATACTGGGCGATCACGGGGAGCTTGAGCATCCGCGCGGCGATCATCCCGGCGAGGCCCATCGGACCGGGCGTCGAGACCTGGATCAGATCCGCGGATCGCGCGAGGTGTTCGACCAGCGGTGGGAGCTCGGGGACGCTCCACACCATGTCCGGATAGAACGGCAGCGATGCGCTGAGCGCGGACGGGATCCTCACCACATCGTCGTTCGCGATCCGCGTGGGCTGGGCGGCGCCGACCAGGTGGACCGCGTGGCCCGAGCGCTGGGCGGCGGCGACGAGCCGGCGCAGGCCGATCGCCACGCCGTTGGTGTCGTCGAGGGTGTCGGAGATGATCGCGACGCGTGGGCCTCTCATCACGCGACCCCCTGGGCGCCGCGGGCGCGATCGCGCAGGACGCGCGAGGCGACGAGCAGCCAGTAGCCGACGGCGATCGTCACGCCGAAGGCACGATCGACCGAGGCGATCCGCTCGCGCAGCTCCGCCAGGGCCTCCCGCTCGTGAGGCAGCGCCAGCTTCTCGAGCGCGGCGGCGCAGCTCCGCGCATGCCGCTGCTCGTCCGCCAGGATCGAGCCGAGGATCTCGGCGAGTGGATCTTTGGTCGTGTGGGCTTCCAGCACCGCGAGGTGGCGGTGAAACACGCGCACGCCCGTGGCCTCGAACTGCGCCGCGATGGCGAGCAGGAGCACGATCGGCCCGGCCTCGAACGCACCCGCGTACGAGGAGCACGCGCGCTCCAGCCACCACAGCTTCGCGCGCGCGAGTGCCGGCGGCGGGCCGCCCTCCGCGCCGAGCTCGGCCAGGCGCCCGCGCAGCAGCGACGCATGGCGCTGCTCGTCGGAGAGCTGACGCGCGAGCAGCTTACCGAGCCACGGCGGTGCCGCCGCGGCGGCGCTCTGCTGAAGCGCGGAGGACTCGGCACCCTCCTCGCCCCACAGGTACTCGGTCAGGATCGCCGCCTGGGCACGCGGGGATGCGAGGGACATGGTGAGTGCGTGTCGCTTGATCGAATCGACCGCACGGCGCTGGAGCTCGACGAGAAGCATGAGGCAAGGACCGGAGCAACCCTCGTACCGATGCGTGCCGCGTCACGCTTGCCAGATCGTGCCGCGCGCTACCCGGGTTCTCCTCGCGTCGGTGCCCGATCGTGAACTTGCCTGGTAGGAACTGGTCAACGCTCGGCGAGATCGAGGCTGTAGAACTTCGCGAGGAGCCCGTAGAGCTCCGGGAGCTCGCGGCGCAGCTGCTTCGGCTTCTCGAAGAACACCTCGCTCGCGACGGCGAAGAACTCCGCCTCGTTGGTGGCGGCGTAGGAGCGCAAGAAGTGGCCACTCCCCGTCTGCATCGCGAGGAACTCCTCCGAGCAGATCCGCGCCCACTCGCGCCGCTCCGCCCCGGTCTCGAGCGGCGGCGTGCCATCGGCCGCGTCGTCGAGGAAGTCGATCTTGTGGGCCATCTCGTGGATCACCACGTTGTTGCCATCTGCCGCGTTGCGCGCGCCCTGCTGCACCGAATCCCACGCGAGCACCACCGGCCCGCCGTGGTGCGCCACGCCCAGCACCTCCTTGCCCTCGCCGACGATCCGGGGCCGACCATCGAACGTCCCGGCCTGCTGGTCGGGGAGCCGGACCGTGCTCGGGTAGACCAGGATCGATTCGACCTCGCGCATCAGATCGTGATCGCGACCGAGGATCATCAGACACGCGCTGCCGGCGATCGTCACCCGGATCTCGTCATCGAGCTCGAGGCCGCCACAGCCTTCCCAGTGCTTCTCGTCGATGAACACCTGCACGAGATCGCGCAGCACCTGCTGCTCCTCGGGATCGAGCAGCCTGTACGCCTTCACGTTCGCGACCAGGATCTCGCGCCAGGCGTCGGGGAAGGGAGTCTCGAGGAGCCGCGCGCGGCGGCGTTCGGTCAGCCAGCGAAAGATCATCGGTCCTGCCTTGCTCGCCACTGCGCCGGTGTGGCATCCGTCCACCGCCGGAACGCGCGGTAGAACCCCTTGAGATCTGCGTAGCCGAGCTCGAACGCCACCTCGATGATCGAGCGCGCTCGATCACGCAGCAGGGACTGCGCCGCCGCCGCGCGGACCTCGTCGACGAGATCCTGGTAGCCCGTCCCCACCTCCTCGAGCCTGCGCTGGAGCGTGCGGGTGGACATCGCGAGGCGCTTCGCCACGCGCGCGAGCTCCGCACCGCTCGTCGCCAGCTCGTCGAGGATCGCGGAGCGGACCTGCGCGACGATCGGCGCGGCGATCTCGGGCGGTGGGAGCGCCCCGAGGAGCTGCATCGCATGCGCCTCGAGATAGTGACGCGCGATCGGATCGCGCCCGGCGAACGGGACCGCCATCGCCTCGCGGGGGATCCACAGCGCGGACTCGGCGGCCCCAAACCGCACCGGCGCGCCGAACAGCTCCTCGTACGCCGCGACCGGATAGCCCGCGGCGTGCGCGAACGTGACCTCGCGCACCGGAACGCGGCCGCCCGCGGCGAGCGACATCATCCGGAACCCCACGCCGAGCATCAGCTCGATCGGGAACCGCATCGCCATCACCTCGGGGCGGTGGCCGATCGCGAACCCGACGAGATCGCCGCGCTCGGGCCGGGTCATCGTCAGCGCCGTGTCCGTGAGGTGGAGGAACCGCTCGATCAGCACCGTCGCGTGCGCGAGGTCATCTGCGCGCAACACCACCTGCCCCGTGACACCGAGCGAGGTCGGCTCCATCGCCTTGACCAGCTCGACAGGGACGACGACGGCCGGGAGCTTCGAGATCAGCTCCTTCCACAGGATCACGTAGGCCATCGGCGAACAGCGCGCATCGGGATCCGCGCGCAGGTCCTCGGTGAGGCCCGCGGCTACGAGGAGTGCTGCGCGCGGCAGGCCGTGGGCCACGCCGAACTCCACGTACCCGAACGCCGGACCGGCCAGCGCTGTATCGCCGGAGAGCTCGTCCACCCCCCCGAGCTTACCTTGGCGGGAGATGCCCATCGAACGGCAGGAGCCGCCAAAGCCGCCGGAGCCTCCGATCGCTACGTTTACGGCATGAACCAGATGACCCTCGGCACCGCACGCGCGGCGTACTGGCAGATCAACGGCTTCGGGGACGACGGCGGCGACTCGCTCGACGTGGTCCCGCTCAAGCTGTGGAAGTTCACCCTCAAGATCCCGAACACCGACGGCCGCCGGCGCGCCGTGCGGATCCACGACCTTCACCACATCGTCACCGGCTATGCGACGACGTGGGTCGGCGAGGCCGAGATCGCCGCGTGGGAGCTGTCCACCGGCTGCCTGCGCTGGCCGGCCGCCACGGTGCTCAACCTGGGCGCGATGGCGGTCGGCCTCGTGATCGCGCCGGGCAAGGTCGCGAGAGCGTGGGCGCGAGGACGACAGAGCGAGAACCTCTACGGTGAGGACGGCGTGGAGCACCTGCTGTCGCGCGGCGTCGACGAGGTGCGCGCCAGCCTGGGTCTCGATGCGCCGCCACCCCGCGCGCGACTCCGCGATCTGCTCGCCGTCAAGGTGCGGGCGCTTCCCATGCTCGCGCTGCTCGTCTCCCTGACGCTCGCACCGATCGTGGGTCTCGCCGCGCTCGTCCACGCGCTCGTCTGACGTGCCACCATGGGTTCAACGTCAACTGACCTACCAGCCGAGCAGGACCACCACCACGCCGGTCGCGACGATCAACGTGCCGGCGGCGCTGTCACCATAGCGCTCGAGCCACCGGCCCCGCACCACCGAGGCGCTGATGCGAGCGAACGCCGTGAGCGCGACCATCGTCGCGATCGTCGCAAGCTCGTAGACCACGACGATCGCGAGCGTGGCCGCGGTGGAGAGCGGTGCCGCAGCGAAGATGATCGGCACCACCGCCACACACGGGTCCGCGCAGTAGATCGCGAACAACGTCCACGTGGTGGCGCGCGAGGCGTCGTGGACGTGATCGACGTGGCTGTGATCGTGACCGTGTAGCCGGCGAACGATCAGGTGACGCGCGCCCCACAGCGCATAGGCCGCACCGAATCCGATCAGCAGCAGCCCCGCCACGGCGCCCGAGCTCGAACCCAGCTGCTCCACGACCGCCGTCCCCGACACCAGGGCGATGATCCCCAGAGCCGCGGAGACCGTGACGTGCCCGAAGCCGCACAGCAGCGCGACCCGCCCCGTCCGGCCGAGCGACCAGCCACGGGCACGCGACACCGCGGCCACCGGCAACCAGTGATCAGGCGCGACCGCGTGCAACGCGCCGACACCCGCCGCCGCGAGTGCGAGGGTCGGCAGGAGCGGCTCGGTCACGGCCGGTGTGCCTCCAGCCACGCGATCCATTCGCCGATCCCCTCGCCGGTCTTGCCCGACACGGCGATCAGCTTTGGCTCCGGCATCACCCTCGCGAGCGCGTCGCGGATCGCGGCGACATCCACGTCGAGGTGCGGGAGCAGATCGATCTTGGTGAGGAGCACGAGATCGGCGCGGCGGAACATCACCGGATACTTGAGGGGCTTGTCCTCGCCCTCGGTGACGGACAGCGCCACCACGTTCGCCGCCTGCCCGAGATCGTAGATCGCCGGGCACACCAGGTTGCCGACGTTCTCGATGAAGAACACGTCGAGGTCACGCCAGGGAAGGTGATGGAGCGCGTCGTGGACGAGGCGTGCGTCGAGGTGGCACGCGGAGCCCGTGGTGATCGTCGACGCCGTGATCCCCGCCGCGCGGAGCCGCGCGCCGTCCCGATCGGTGGCGAGATCGCCCGAGACCGCACCGAGCCGCAGCCTCCCGCCGAGGGCACGTGCGGTCTGCTCTAGCACCGCGGTCTTGCCCGCGCCGGGTGATCCCATCAGGTTGAGGGCGAGGACCTTGGCCTCCACGAAGTGCTCGCGGAGGTGCGCGGCCCGATGGTCGTTGTCGGCGAGGATGTGCTCGTGGACCTCGACGGGAACGAGTGCTGGATCTCCGCAGCCACAGTCTTCACACATCAGGTACCTCCATCTCGATCCTCTCGAGGATGATGTCGTCACCAGCGGCGAGCCGGGCCGGACGGTGACAGGTCGCGCAGCGCAGGATCTCGCCGACCGGGATCGCGCGATCGCAGCGCGGGCATCGCCACGAAGCAGGCACCGCTGCGATCGCGAGCTCGGCGCCTTCGCAGACGGTGTGGGCGCGGAAGGTCTCGAAGGCCGTACGGAGCAGCTCGATCTCCACGCCGGCGAGCTCGCCGATCCGGACATGCAGCCTGCGCACGATCGCCCCAGGGTGCGCGTCCGCTTCGCGCTGCACGCGCTCGACGAGCGAGGACACGATCGAGTACTCGTGCATGACTACTCCACTCCGAACTGGGCCTCGCGCCGCGCCAGGAACGCGGCGAGACCTTCGGCGAAGTTCGGACCGTTCGCGATCCGCGTCAGCTCGGTGAGCTCGGCGTCGAGGTGCTGATCGAGGCGATCCATCCCGGCCGCGCGGTTCAGCAGGCCCTTGGCGACACCCACCGCGGTGGTAGGTGCCTCGGCGAGCCGTTGCGCCATCTCGAGCGCTCGCGCATCGAGCTCGAGATCGGGGCAGACCTCGTTGATGAGGCCGATCGTCTGGGCCTCGCGTGCGCTCAGGCGGGGCCCGAGGAGCACGAGCTCCATCGCCTTGCGGAACCCGACCAGGCGCGGAAGCATGAACGTGGTGCTCTCCGCGCCGGTCAGCCCGGTCTTGAAGTACGCCCACTCGAAGGTCGCGCGCTCCGACGCGATCACCAGATCGCACGCCATGGCGAGCCCGAGCCCACCGGCAGCCGCCGGACCGTCGACGACGGCGAGCCACGGCTTGGGCGCCCGCCGGATCTCGGAGATCGTCGAGTGGATGTACTCGAGGATCTGCTTGAACACCGCCCCCGGCCCGGTGGTCGCGGGCCGCGCGCCTGGTGACAGATAGGCGACGTCGTGATCGCCACCGCGCGCGATGTACTTGAGATCGGCACCGCTGCAGAACACGCCACCGTCGCCACGCAGCACCACCGCACGAATCTCGCGATCCCGTGCGAGCTGGAGCCCGGCCTTCCTCAGGTCCTGGGCGGTCTCCACGTCGAGCGAGTTGAAGCGCTCGCGGCGCGAGATCGAGAGGACACCCACTGCGCCGTGACGCTCGATCCGGATGTGTGGTGATGCGGTCATCTCGGCCTCCTCAGCAGATCCTCGGCAACAGCTCGCCCTCGGCCTCGACCAGGAGGCGCCGACCGAACCCGGTGTCGACGATCACGTTGCCCGGGCGTTCGGCGACGCACTCGCCGACGATCGCGGCCGACCGGCCCAGCGGGTGAGCGCGGATCGCATCGAGCACGGCGTCCGCGACGGCGGCGCGCACCCCGAGCACGGCCTTGCCCTCGTTGGCCACCAGCAGTGGATCGATCCCGAGCAGCTCGCCGGCGGCGCGGACCTCGTCGCGCACGGGGACCGCGCGCTCGTCGAGCACGATCCCCACGCCGCTCTTGCCCGCCATCTCGTGGAGCACGCTCGCGAGTCCGCCACGGGTGGGGTCCTTCATCGCGACGACCCCCTCGCCGCCCACCGCGAGTGCGCGCCGGACCAGGCCATTGAGCGGCGCGACGTCCGAGGTCAGGCTGGTCTCGAGCGCGAGCTCTCCGCGTGTCGCGAGGATCGCGAGGCCGTGATCACCCATCGTCCCCGTGACGAGGATCCGATCGCCCACCCGGAGCGCCGCGTCGGTCACCACGCGGGAGGTCAGCCCGATCCCCGTGGTCGTGAGCACGATCCGGTCGAGCTCGCCGTGACGCATCACCTTGGTGTCGCCGGTGACGATCGTCGTGCCGCTCTCGGTGCATGCGGCTCGGATCGAGGCCCAGATCCTCTCGAGGTCTGCGCGCGGAAACCCGTCCTCGAGGATCGCGGCACAGGTCAGCGCGAGGGGCTCGGTGGCGCCCATCATCGCGAGGTCGTTGACCGTGCCGCACACGGCGAGCCTGCCGATGTCTCCGCCCGGGAAGAAGATCGGCTGGACCACGTGGGAGTCCGTGGTGATGACGAGCCACTGGTCTCCGATCGGGATCGCGGCGCCGTCATCCATGGCGGCGAGCCCGACGCCGCCGGGGACGTCGCCGAACCCGCTGGCAAACACCTGCTCGATCAGCGCGCGCATCGCGCTGCCACCCGCGCCGTACTTGAGCGTGATCGTGGCGTCGACGAACCGAGGGTTCCTCATGCGCGCCTCCTGAGCTGCCGCAGGTCGGGGTGACCTCCGTACTGATGCCAGATCTTGCAGGTGCCTTCGGCGCTGACCATGCAGGCGCCAACGGGCGCATCAGGCGTGCAGGCCTCACCGAACAGCGGACAATCGTGCGGAGAGGCGATGCCAGCCATGATGTCTCCGCACTGACACTGCGCGACCAGCGCGGGCGGGGCGTGGTCCCAGAGCGCCGCGACGTCGATCTCGAAGCGGCGACGCGCATCCCACGCGGCGAACTCGTCGCGGAGGCGGAGGTTGCCGTTCGGGACGTGTGCGATGCCGCGCCAGCGTCCGCCCTGGAGCTCGAAGACCTTCCACAGCCGCTCCTGTGCAGCCAGGTTGCCCTCGCGAGTCACGCAACGCGGGAAGGTGTTCTCGACCCGCGGCTCGCCGCTCGCGATCAGCTCGACGAGGCGAACCAGGCCCGCGAGGATGTCGAGCGGCTCGAAGCCGGCGACCACCACGGGCAGCTGGTGGCGAGCTGCGAAGCGCTCGAACACGCCCCAGCCCGTGATCGTCGCGGCGTGGCCAGCGGCGAGGAAGCCCTCCACGGTCGACCCTGGCATCTCGGCCACGATCTCCATCACCGGGGGGATGTACTTGTGCGCCGACAACACGGAGAAGTTCGGCGGAGGACCCGCGAGCAGCACGGCGGCGGTGGCGACGGCCGTGGTCTCGAAGCCTGACGCGAAGAACACGAGCGGCTCGGAGATCGTCCGTGCCAGCTCCGCGGCTTGTGCCACGCCATACACCACGTCGACCCGCGCGCCCGCCGCGCGGGCATCGGCGAGGGACTTCGCCGTTCCAGGGACGCGGAGCATGTCTCCGTAGGTGGCGACTCGGACGCCTTGCAGCGCGAGCGCGACCGCCTCGTCGATCTCGGGGACATCGGTGACACACACCGGGCACCCCGGGCCCATGATCACGTCGAGCTCCGGTGGGAACGCCGCGCGCAATCCGAACCGCGCGATCGCCTGTTCGTGGCTTCCGCACACGTGCATCACGGTGACCGGCGTACGGCCGAGCGCCCGGGTCTGGACCTCGAGAGCGTGTTCCAGCGCGGCTGCGCGCTCGGGGTCGCGGAACTTGAGGTGCTGGACGTCGCTAGTCGTGCCCATCGCGACCTCCAGCGGCGTCGAGCTCGGCGCGGATGTCCGCCGCCATGAGATCCTCGGCACTCGCGCGCCGGAGCAGCTCGTCGTACAGCGCCAGGGTCTCCCCGATCTCCTCGGCCGGGATCCTGCGGATCGCGAAGCCCACGTGGTTCAGCACGTAGTCGCCGGGGACGACCGGCGTGTCGACGACATCGAGCCGCACCGGCTTGGTGACGCCCCAGAAGTCGACCATCGCGATGTCCCCTTCGATCGACAACACTCGACCCGGAACCCCAAGGCACATGGGGACCGGAGTTGCATCACCCGTGCCGCGCGACCGCGTCCGCGACCAGCGCCTGCCCCAGCGCGATGCCGCCGTCGCCAGGTGGGACATCTCCGTGCACGTGAACCTCCAGGTCGGCGAGCCCGCGGCGAATCCCGTCTGCCAGCTGTGGGTTGTGAAACGCCCCGCCGGTCAGCACCACCGGGATCCGGCCATGGATCGCGATCGCCGCGCGCACGCGCTCCACGGTCGCGCGGATCAACGTCGCGTGAAACCGGGCCGAGATGATCGCGGGTGCGACCTCGTCGAGGAGGTCGGCCACGACACCGCGCACCAGCGGCCGCAGATCGATCGCCGGGAGCGTGGCCTCATCCGTGATGTCGAACGGGTACGCGCCATGGTCGTCCGGGGCCGCCACGAGGTTCCACGCGACTGCGAGCTGTCCCTCGTAGCTCGCGTGGGTGCGACGCAGACCGAGCGCGCCGATCCCGTCGAAGAATCGCCCCACACCGCGGGCGAGGGGCGCGTTGATTCGAGCCCGGATCATCTGGCGCACGAGCTCGATCGACCGCGCCGGGATGCGTGCGAACGCGGGGATCCTCGCGAGGGGAGCCGCTCCGTCGAACGCATCGTCGACGAGTGCGAGGGCGACCCGCCAGGGTTCGCGAATCGCGAGGTCTCCCCCGGCGAGCGCGACCGGTCGGAACGTCGCCACGCGCTCGTAGCGCCCGGGGTGCACCAGCAAGAGCTCGCCGCCCCAGGCGGTGCCATCGGGCCCCCACCCCGTCCCGTCGTACGCCACCCCGAGCACCGGGCCGACCAGCCCGTGCTCTGCCATCGCGCTCGCGACGTGAGCGTGGTGATGCTGCACCGCGACATGCAGCACCGCGGAACGGTCGCGCGCGTACTGCGTGGACAGATAGCCTGGGTGCAGATCGTGCGCGATCACCTCGGGCGTCACCCGCAAGACCTCCTCCATCCGCGCGATCGCGGTCTCGAAGAACCCGAAGGCAGCGAGGTTGTCGAGATCCCCGATGTGGGGCCCGAGGTACGCGCTGTCGCCCACGGCGACGCAGAACGTGTTCTTCAGCTGAGCCCCGACCGCGAGCACGGGCCGCGCGACTGGTGCTTTGAGGGCGATCGCCCGAGGCACGTAGCCCCGCGAGCGCCGGAGCAAGGTCGGCTGCCCTGCGATGATCCGGGCCACGGAATCATCGCAGCGCGTGGCGATCACGCGATCGTGCACCAGCAGCGCATCCGCGATCGCGCCGAGCCGTTGCACCGCCTCCGTGTTGTCGGCGCAGATCGGCTCGTCCGAGACGTTCGCCGACGTCATCACGAGTGGCCCGCCCACCTGCGCGAGCAGCAGGTGGTGAAGCGGGGTGTACGGGAGCATCAGGCCGACCAGATCCGTGCTTGGCGCGACGACGGCTCCGAGCCGACCGCCGACCCGCCGACGGACCAGCACGATCGGGCGCTCCGGACTCGCGAGCAGCGCCTCCTCTTCGGCCGACAGCTCGGCGAGCACGCGGGCCCGCGGGAGATCTGCCACCATCACCGCGAACGGCTTCTCGTCCCGGTGTTTGCGTGCGCGCAACACCGCGATCGTCTCGTCGCGCGTCGCATCACATGCGAGATGAAAACCTCCGAGGCCCTTGATTGCGACGATCTCGCCGCGCTTGATCCGCTCGGCGGCGGCGTGGATCGGCTCGCGGGCGTCCAGCGGTGTCCCGTCCCTGTCCCACAGGGCTAGCTGGGGGCCGCATACCGGGCAGGCGTTCGGCTGGGCATGAAACCGACGGTCTTGCGGATCGTCGTACTCGCGCTGGCATGCGGGACACATCACGAACGGCGCCATCGTGGTGGCTGGCCGATCGTAGGGGACCCCGGTCGCGATCGTGAACCGTGGCCCGCACGAGGTGCAGTTGGTGAACGCGTAGCCGAACCTGCGATCCGCGGGATCCGCGATCTCTCGCGCGCAGTCGGGACAGGTGGCCAGATCGGGCGGGATCGACAGGGTCCGTGGCCCGCCCTCCGCGCTATGCACGATCACGAACTCCTCGCCGGGCTCCGTGGGGATCGGCGCCGCCACCAGCTCCCGCACCCGCGCCGGGAGCGGGGGCTCGCGGAGCCGCGCGACCATGCGGTCGAGCGTGGCCGCCGGCCCGAAGGCTGCGATGGTCACGCCCCGTGCGTGGTTGTGGACGCGACCCGCGACTCCGAGCTCGTGCGCGAGGCGATACACCCACGGCCGGAACCCGACGCCTTGCACCGTGCCGCGGATCTCGATCCGGAGCCCGGTACGCATCGTCACAACCCCAGGGCGCGCGCGCCCTCGTCGTGGCTGTCGAGTGTGACCTCGCGCCGCCGAGGGTCGCACCCGAGGCGACGGAGCTCCTCGAGCACCCGCTCGACCAGGGCATCGAGGTTCGCCTCGACCGACGGGGTGCAACCGAGCTGCAGGTCGGTCATCTCCGGCACGATGCCGACGATCACCGCCTCCTCGGGATAGCGGTCGCACAACGCCGCTCCCGCGAGCAGGTCCGCCACGCCGATCTGGTGAGGCGAGAGTCGCTCGTAGACCGCGGGGGCCACCTGATCGCCGCAGATCCGGACCAGCGTGCCGGGTGGCGCATCGGCGCGGACCGCGTCCACGAGCAGCACCCGATCCGAACCGGCGACCAGCGCCAGCAGATCGAGGCCGAGCGTCCCGCCATCGACGATCCGGACACCGTCGGGCATCGTCCAACCTCGGCGCAGCCGATGGACGGCGGCGACGCCAGCACCGTCATCGCCGCACAGGACGTTGCCGAGTCCGAGCACCAGCACGGAGATACGTGCCGGGTCACTCGTCATCGGTCTCGTGCTGCTTGGGGAGGTACTTGTACCCGGTGAAGATCGAATCGAGCGTGCCGTTCTTCTCGACGCTGGCGACCAGGTGCGCGCTGAACACGTGGTGCACCGCGAAGCCGAGCAGGAGCCACATCGTCACGTGGTGGAGCCAGCGCGCGCCCTGCGCGCCATGGAAGATCGGCAGCAGGAACTGCCAGATCTCCATGTACGAGTGCGAGCTCACCGAGTACAGCGCGAAGCCCGTCGCGATCATCAGGAAGTACAGCCCGAACACGGCCACGTAGGTGAACCCCGCGAGCGGGTTGTGGCCGACCGACGGTGGCGGACTGGGGCGGAGGAACACGTAGAACTTGAACGTGCCGAACATGTCACGGCGACGCCGCCGGCTGACCGGGACGAACTCCCGCCAGCCGCTGACGCGCGGGCCGAGGAACATCCAGATCACGCGCGACACCACACACAGCGTGAACACCAGCGCCGCGTACGCATGGACGATCTTGACCGTGCCCATCACGAAGTTGTCGCGGGCGGCCCCGGGCGCCGCGACGAACGGCCTCCCGAGATAGACGCCCGTCGCCGCGAGCACGACGATCGAGATCGCGATCAGCCAGTGCGTGGCGCGAACCAGCCGGTCCCACACGTAGACCGGGTGGAGCTCGCCCCTCGGAGACGGTTCCGACGCCTCCTTGGCTCGGACCGCCGGGGCCGCCATCACCGCACCTTGACGTGAGCCAGCTCACGCCCCTTCGGATCGACGACGTGAACACCGCAGGCCATGCACGGGTCGAACGAGTGCACGGTGCGCAGGATCTCGATCGGCTGCTCGGGATCGGCGATCGGCGTTCCGAGGAGCGCCGACTCGTACGGCCCGCGGTTGCCCTGGGAGTCGCGTGGTCCAGCGTTCCACGTGCTCGGCACGATGCACTGGTAGCGCGCGATCTTGCCGTTCTCGATGTGTACCCAGTGCCCGAGCGCTCCGCGCGGCGCTTCGTGAAACCCGGCGCCGGTCGCGGACGCGGGCCACGAGCTCGGATCCCACTTGTCGTTGTCGTGGATCCGCAGCTCGCCGCGCCCCATGTTCTCGGCCAGCTCGTCGACCCAATCGCCCATCTTCTCCGCCAACAACGCCGTCTCGAGCCCGCGCGCCGCCACCCGACCGAGGGTGGAGAACAGCGCCTCCGCGCCGACCCCGAGCTTGGTGAGCGCGCCGTCGACCAGCTCCTTGACCTGAGGATGGCCCGACGCATACGCGACGAGCATGCGCGACAGCGGCCCGACCTCCATCGGCGCGCCGTCGTAGCGCGGCGACTTCAGCCACGAGTACTTCGCCGACGTATCCAGCCGCTCGTACGGCGGCTTGGGGCCGGTGTAGTTCGGCTTGGTCTCGCCTTTGGACGGGTGGAGCGCCGTCGCGTTCCCGCCCTCGTAGTCGTACCAGGAGTGCGTGACCTGCTCGGTGATCTTCTGCGGATCGAGCGGCTCGACGTGCGCGAGGTCGCGGTTGCGGATCACGCCGCTGGGCAAGAACTTCGGCGCCTTGGGTCCATCGGTGAGCGGGTACTCGCCGTAGACCATGTAGTTGCCGACGCCCGCGCCGTAGCCCGCCCAGTCCTTGTAGAACGACGCCACCGCGAGCAGGTCCGGGATGTACACCCGCGAGACGAAGTCGCGAGCGCCGGCGATCAGGTGCTTCAGGGACGCGATCGTGTCGATGTTGAGCGCCGCCTGCGAGTTGGGATCGATGGGCGTGGCCATGCCGCCGACGAGGAAGCTCTGGAGGTGCGGGTTCTTGCCACCGAGGATCGCGTGCAGCTTGATGAACTCGCGCTGCCAGTCGAGGGCTTCCAGGTAATGCGCCACCGCCATCAGGTTGGCGGCCGGAGGCAGCTTGTACGCCGGGTGGCCCCAGTACGCGTTCGCGAACGGGCCGAGCTGCCCTCGCTCCACGAACCCCCTGAGCCGCTCCTTGACGGTCTTGAAGTAGGTGGCGCTCGCGTTGTGCCAGTCGGAGATCGACTGCGCGAGCGTCGAGGTCTCGCCGGGATCCGCCGACAGCGCCGAGACCACGTCGACCCAGTCGAGCGCGTGCAGGTGATAGAAGTGCACCACGTGGTCCTGGACGCACTGCGCGGCGATGATCAGGTTGCGGAGCACGCGGGCGTTGGGCGGTGGCACCGCGCCGATCGCGTCCTCGACGGCGCGGATCGAGGCGATCGCGTGCACCGTCGTGCAGACACCGCAGATCCGCTGGGTGAATGCCCAGGCATCTCGCGGATCGCGCCCCTGGAGGATGATCTCGATCCCCCGGAACATCGTGGATGACGACCACGCATCGGTGACCTTGCCACCATCGATCTCCGCTTCGATGCGGAGGTGGCCTTCGATCCGCGTGACCGGGTCGACGACGATGTGGGTCATGACGGATCGTCCTTCTCGGTGGTGGGGGCGGCGGGCGCTGGCGTGGGCTTGATCGGCTCCGCGGGGCGAGCTGCGTCACGACGCTTCTCGACGGCACGCTTGCCGATGTGGACCAGCGTGTGCGCAGCGAACGCGGCGCCGACGGCGGCCGTCGCATAGAGGCCAACCTTGTCGATCCCGGTCGCGTCGTCAAAGCCGGGGATTCCGGACAGGTGCCGATAGAACGGCGTCATCCGATCCCAGAACTGCGGCTCCGCACAACCCAGGCACGGGTGACCACAGCCCACCGGCCAGTTGGTGTTTCCGTTCCATCCGATGTTGGGGCAGTTCTGGAACGTGACCGGGCCCTTGCACCCCATCTTGTAGAGACAGGCGCCCTCGCGATGGGCCGCGTCTCCCCAGGCCTCGACGTACTGACCGGCATCGAAGTGAGAGCGACGCTCGCAGGCGTCATGGATCGACTTCCCGTAGGCGAACAACGGGCGCCCCAGACGGTCGACCGCAGGCCACCGGTTGAAGGTCAGGAAGTACGTGATCAGCGCGGTGAGGTTCTCCGCGTTCACCGGGCACGCCGGCAGGTTGATCAGCGTCTTGATGCCGGGCACGGCCTCCTGCACGCTGAGCGCCCCCGTCGGGTTCGGCGACGCAGCCGGCAGCCCACCAAACGCCGCGCAGGTCCCCACGGCGACCACCGCCAGGGCGTCGCGGCAGGCCTCCTCGGCGATCTGGAGCGCCGAGCGGCCACCGATCGTGCAGTACGCCCCGCCCGCTCCCGTCGGGATCGATCCCTCGATCACGACGATGTAGGCCCCCTTCTTGTTCTTGATCGTGTCGTTCAGGGCGGCCTCGGCCCGGGTGCCAGCGGCGGCCATGATCGTCTCGTGATAGTCGATCGACAGCAGGTCGAGGATCACCTCCGCTGCCGTCGGCTTCGACGCACGCAGGAACGACTCGGTGTTCCCGGCACAGTCCTGGAACTCGAGCCAGATCACGGTGGGCTTCGGCTTGGTCTCGAGCGCGTTCGCGATCTTCCCGATCGCCGAGCGCGGCAGACCGAGTAGCGCCGCCATCCCGGCGCAGAATCCTACGAAGTCGCGCCGCGAGATCCCGCGGGTCTCGAGCTCACGACGGAAGGGTGAGTCGTCGCGTCCCATGAGGAACCGGGCAGCAAACGGCGTGCCTTGCTTTGGGCCGCAATCCGCGCCAACTGCGCTCGAAGGCGAGCGCGGGGGAGAGGTGAGTGCAACGGGTGCGCGAAACTTGTCGACCGCCGCGCCGCGTCAGGTCGCGGTGAAGCAGAGCTCGATGCGGTTGACGATCAAGCTGCCCGAGCCGCCTGCGGCCTTGATCCGGACCAGCACGTGGTTGTCGCCGGGGCTGATCTCCGTGGTCATGTCCGCCGAGTACCACTGATACGGAGCGCTGTTGCTGACGAACATCGAAGGTGTGGCGCCCGAACCATCGAACGTCTGCCAGCTGAAGCCGCCGGGAGACGTCGTGTTGAAGCTGCGGCCCCGGATCGAGAGCGTGGCGTTCGAGATCGTCGCCAGGCCCACGGTGGTCAGCTCGAGATCGACGAAGTCGCTCCCATCGAGCACGAGGCCACCATCGCCGAGGAACGGATCGTCCCAGCGTGGGGTGAACCCGATCTGGTAGCCGAACGCACCCGCGTGATCGCGCGAGTGATCCGGGAGCCCGTTCTTCTCGTAGACGGGATACGCCGTGCTCCCGGCGCCGTTTCCCGCCCAGCGGATCCGGTACGCAGTCACGCCCGCATGGCCCGAGGCGCACGGCCCGCCGGTCAGCGGTCCCGTCGGGGCATCGGTGATCACGACGGCATCGGCGATCCCGCCATCGGTGGCTCCGCCGCCGTCGGTGGTCCCGCTCCCGTCGACGGTCCCGCCGCCATCGCCAGGGAGGGCATCGTCGCCGGGGATCACCGCCGTGTCGATCACCGGCAGCGTGTCGGACGCAGCATCGTCGTGCCCGCCCGTGTCGTCACCCGCGCCCATGCCACCACGCGGATTCCCGCACGCGCCGAGGCCAGCAACCGCCAACGACGCAGGCGAACCACCAGAGGCGCTTCATCGCGCGCCGGTTCTACCACCCGGCAACCGGCGCCACACCGATATTTTCGCTCAGCGCCTGGTCTCGGCCGCGAAGTCGAGGAACGTGTAGCGGTTGCGGATCTCCCGCGCGTG
This sequence comes from Myxococcales bacterium, assembly GCA_016720595.1. Classification (GTDB taxonomy): domain Bacteria; phylum Myxococcota_A; class Polyangia; order Haliangiales; family Haliangiaceae; genus JABFXX01. Next base: position 67,487 of record JADKKI010000001.1, on the reverse strand, counting down.
GACGAGGGCATCCTCGAGCAGACCGCCGGCCCACCCGATCTCGTGCGGGGTGGTGGGCGCTCCCGCGGCCGCGAGCACCGCCTCCATCCGCGCCGCGCCATGGGTGACCGCGGCGATCCGCGCGCGCATCGCGTCCCAACTGGTGGCGAGGCGAGCGGTCAGCTCGTCGGCGCGCCGGGCATCGACGAGCTTCGGCTCGAGCTCCGCCCAGCAGGCCTCGCCGGCGACCGTGCCGAAGTGACCGATCACGTCGTCGCGCGTGATCCTGCTCGGGTGGATCACCGGGGGCTGATCGAGCGACAGGAGGCGATCCTGGAGACGCGCCATCGCGAGCGCACACACGCCGATCTGCTCGCCGTGCAGCGCCTCGACGTGGCCGGGTGGATGCCGCATCTCCACGTAGTGACCGAGCAGGTGCTCGCCTTGGCTGGCCGGGAAGCTGCCGCCGGCGAGCGTCATCCCGAACCCCGAGAGCACGAGCGTGCGGACGAGGAGCCGCATCGCCGCGAGATCGCCGGAGACCAGGGCGCGCGCCTGGGCGAACAGCGCCTCCTCGTCGGCGGCGAGCAGCGTGAACGGGACCTCGCGGTACGGTCGATCGAGCAGGAGATGAGACAGCAGCCAGTCCGCCTGGGCGGTCGGGCGGCACGAGCTATCACCGAGCCCGGCGCGGATCAGCGGCAACGGAGCTTTGGCGAGCACGCCGAGATCGAAGAACACGCCGACGGGGGTGGCCGCTCGCACCGAGCGCTTGACGCCTCCGCCGGTGATCGAGGCGCTGAGCGAGGTGTAGCCGTTCATCGACGGTGCGGTCGCGAACACCACCTGCGGGCAGCCGCGCTCGAGGGCGACCATCTTCGACAGATCGTTGAGCGTTCCGGAGCCGACGGTCACCACCGCATCGGTCCGCGGCTCGATCACCGCGGCGAGCCGCGCGATGGTCTCGACGTCGGCATCGAAGGCTCCGTCGAGCACGATCCGCTGGATCGTGTAGCTGCCCGAGAGCGCTCGCTCGACGCGCTCGCCGAGCGCCGCGAAGGTGTTCGCATCGGAGATCATCGCGAGGTGACGGCCGAGCCCGAGCGAGGACACGAGCTGCACCTCGCGCCCGGCGAGCGAGTCCTCGATCACCACGCTGCGTGACTCGGCGCGCAGCTGCTCCCCGGTCTCCGGATCCGGGTAGCGACCTTCGAGCAACGCCTCGATCGGATCGTCACCCACAGGCATCGAGGACTGCTCTCAGCTGCGACCGCAGAGATCCGACACTGGGCGCATACGAGCCATCGAACGCCGCAGAGCCGATCGTGAACGCATCCGCGCCCGCCGCCGCCAGTGCGTGGATCTGGGCGGCGGACTTCACGCCGCCGGCGACGAGCAGGATCCCGTCGCCGATGCCGCGACGCGCGGCCTTCACCAGCTCGATCGGATCGGCCTCGGTCGCGCGATACGCGAGCAGGTCCACGCCCGCGCAGCCCTTCGCGCGGAACCGCCGGCAGCCGTCCTCGACGTCGTGGGGGGAGCCGCCGAGCTTGGTGGGGTGATCGAACGGGCGGCCGGGGAACGGCAGGTACTCGACGCTGCTGCCCGCGAGGATCCCCAGGATGTCGTCGACCTGCGTGCCGCCGAGCAGACGATCGATGCCGATGTCGCGTGCGACCCGGGCAGACGCGAGGCTCGCCTCGGGCGTGGTGCTCACGACCTCGAGATAGCTGGTCGCGCCCATGTCCTTGATCCGGCGATTCAGCTCGCGGAGCACATCGGGTGGGACGCCGACATCCTTGAAGCCGATGTGCGTGAGCCCGATCGAGCGAATGTCATCGAGCACGTCGAGGCCATCGGTGACCGTCTGATCCGACCGGGTCAACATGAAGACGAAGTCCATCGCCGCAATCGTACAAGCTATCGATAGGGGCCGGCGCCCGGATCGAGCGCTCCGAGCACGGCGCACAGCTGCTCCACGAGCTCCCGCACGCGGGTCGCGTCTGCGACGGGTGGATCGCCGCCCGGCAACAGGAGCGAGGCGCTCGCCACCCCGTGCTCGACCCGGAGGTCCACGACGTCGCTCGGCCACCGCGTGATCAGCTCGACCAGCCGCTCCGCCGCGTTCGCGGCGAGCACGTCGCTCGCCGGCCGGGGCAGCGAGATCACCACGGCCTTCACCAGGTCGCTCCCCAGGTCGGGGGCGCCGACCGCGACGTGCACGCTCGCCGGGCGCTCGGCGAGCCACGCCAGACCGAGATCGACGGGCATGCCATCGAGGACGCCGGTGATCCCGAGATCCCCCAGTGCGAGGGTTCCCCCGAGCTTGCCGGCGAGCGCGTGCCAGCTCGGCAGATCGGCGACGATCGAGGGTGGCGCGGCGATGCTCGGCAGGCAGGAGGCGATCGTCAGTGCCACGACCTCGAGCTCGGCGGCCACGATGCCGAGATCCTCGGCCGAGACGCCCGCGACCTTGCGCTCGAACACCAGGTCGGAGTCTCCCCACCGCACCATCGTGCCGAGGTGCGACGAGGTCATCAGCGCCGGCACCACGCCCTTCAGGAACGGAATCGCCTGGTCCGGGTAGCGCGCCTTGACGTGGTGCGCGCGGTCCCACACCGCGATGTCGACCTCGACGTCCTTCCAGAACATGTGGCGCAGCGACGAGGCCGGCGCGACCGAGAGCCCGAGCCCGAGCGAGCGCGTGTGCACACTCGCGACCAGGAACGCGCCGTGCTCGCCCCGATACGCGTAGCCGATCCGCAGATCGCTGCCACGCAGATCCTTCTCGATCGCGAAGTCGGCGGATCCCGGCTCTGCGCCGGACCACCCGTTGCCCGCGGCGAACTCCGCGAACAGCGTGGCGATCCGCTCGTCCCCGAGCCGCGGCGCGGCCTCGAGCTTGGGCGTCATGCTCGCGGCGACCCGGTCGAACACCTCGAGCGGAACCGCCACATCGACACGCCCACCGAAGAACGAACCGGTGCGGGCGATCAACCACCAGCGAAGGGTGTGGGTCGGCGCCTCGAACGTCGGGGTCATCCCGAGCGGGAGCCGGATCCGGAACGGGACGCTCGTCCCGGCGCTCCCCGCGGGGATCGTCATCGTGCCGGCGATCTGTTCGCCACGGCGCTCCCGCGGCCGCGATCGTCGGAGCAGCGTCAGCTCGGGTACGAACGCGAGCGCGACCTCGCGCGGCTCGGCGTCATCGAGGTGGAACACGGCACAGGTGCCGACCAGCTCCTCGCCCACGATCAACCGGGAGGAGGCGAGCCCGAGCTCGATCCGCGGCTTGCCTGGCTCGGAGGTGCTGCGCATCGCGACCGGCAAGCGCTCCACGGGTGGCGCCGGGATCCGCACGGCGAAGTCGTAGCGGTGGCGACCGTCGAGCGCCCACGGGATCGAGATGTGGACATAGAGCCGCATCCGCGACCACGCCGGCCCGACCTCGTGGGTGGGCGGCGTGCCCGGCGGGAGCGTGAACTTCGCCACGAACCGCGTGGTGGTCGCCGCCGGCAACACGCCCTGCGCCATCAGCTGCTCGGTGAACTTCGGGTAGAGCAGGCGCATGGTGACCTGGGACTTGCCGCTGCCCACTGCCCAGCCCTGATCCCCGACGAGGCGCGCCTCGATGAACTCGACCTTGGTCTCCTTGTGCGCCGTGATGTTGAACTCGATCGCCAGCTCGCGGCCCACGAACAGCGGGTCGGGCGCGGAGATCGTGACGTCGGGGCGAGCCACCCCTGGAGCATAGCCCGCCGGGGCTGAACGATTTGTGTGACAGCCCCGGCAGATCGCCGCGACGCGACGGTGTGACGCTCATCGCCCCCGCAGGAATTGCAGGCGGCCGCGGCGGATCTCCGATCGCCGACCAGGCGCGTCTGGGATAAGGTCTCCCCCATGACGATGAAGCGGCGCGATGCGCTGAAGACGCTTGGTGGGCTGGCGGGTGCGGCGAGCCTGGCGAAGTTTCTGCCCGGCTGCGGCGGCGATGACGGCCCCCAGGGCATCACGACGTACGTCTACCTGATGATGGAGAACCGCTCGTACGATCACGTCCTCGGTGGACGCTCGCTCGAGGGCCTCGGCGGAGATGGCCAGCGCGCGGGCTTCGCGAACGCCGACATCAACGGCACGATGGTCCCGGCGTACAAGGCCGCCTCCGATCACGACGCCGCCAAGCCCTCGGTGTGCGATCCGGATCCGCCACACGGCTGGGACGCGGCGCACGCCAGCTTCAACGACGGCGCGATGGACGGCTTCCTACGGCAGCACCAGATGAGCCACAACGGGGTCTCGTCGATGACCGAGGTCATGAAGTACCTCGGCCGCGAGAACATGCCGGTCACGTGGGCGCTCGCCGATGCGTACACCAGCTGCGATCGCTGGTTCTGCTCGGTGATGGGCCCGACCCTGCCGAACCGCGCGTACTGGCACGCCGGAACGTCGTTCGGGATCAAGGTCAACACCGACGTGCTGACCAAGTTCAACAGCTCACCAGTACCGACGATCTACAACCGCCTCGAGGAGGCGGGTGTCGACTGGCGCTACTACTATGGCTCGCTCGCCGTGGTCTCGCTGCTCGCCAACCCGGGCCCGTACCAGATCGACATCGGACCGACGGACGGCACCGGCAAGGTGCGCCGGTTCGGAGACGCGAGCATGGGCGGCGGTCAGTTCTTCGAGGATTGCGCTGCTGGCAACCTCCCGCCGGTCGTCTACATCGATCCGGCGTTCTACACCAACGACGATCACCCGCCGATCCACCCGATCTACGGCCAGGAGCTGATCGCCTCGATCTATACGGCGCTCGCGAAGTCTCCGCAGTGGAAGAACATCATGTTCGTCGTGACGTACGACGAGAACGGCGGCTACTTCGACCACGTGCCGCCGCCGAAGACCACGGATGACACGGCTGCGAAGTTCGGGGTGGATGGGTTCGATCAGATGGGGTTCCGGGTCCCGGCCCTCGTCATGGGGCCGTACGCGAAGCAGGGCTACGTCAGCTCCGTGGTGCGTGACCACACCTCCGCGCTCAAGCACCTGCAGACCACGTTCGGGCTGGCCTCGCTCAACGCGCGCATCGATGCCGCGAACGATCTCAGCGACTGCATCGACATGGATCGCCTCGCCCGCAACGATCCCGCTCCTCCGATCAAGCTCCCGGCGCTGAATGCCCTGGAGTGGCCGGGCACCGACATCGACTGCATGTCGACCGATGGCTTCCGCACAGCTCCGATGGATCCGATCAGCGAGTGGGCGAACGAGCACCCCGCCGCATTCGCGGGCTACGACACGCGCGATTCCGCCGACATCTACCTGCAGTCGATCCGGACGTACCTCAGGAACAATCGAACGTAGTCGTCAGTCCGCGACCAGGCCCTTCCACTTGGTGAGATAGCCCGCGAACAGCGGGGACACGCCGCGCGCCGCGAGCTCGAGCCGCGTGATCGGCGGCCGCTTGATCGCCTCGTTGCCTTGCCGCGCGAGCGCCGGCCAGTCCGGGTTCAAGATCGCTGCGCGGCCGAGCGCGATCATGTCCGCGCCGAGCGCGAGCATGCCCTCCGCCTCGCTCGGCGACCAGATCTTCCCCGCCACGATCACGGCGACGTCCTTCGGCAGCGCGGCGCGCACCAGCGGCACCGCGTGCTCCTCCGGGCGCTTCGCCGTCTTGCGCGCCACGTCCCACAGCGACGCGTGGATGAAGTCCGCGCCGTCCTCGGCGAGCCAGGCGGCGACGGCGAGGTTGTCATCGAGATCCATCCCGCGCGCCTGCCCGAAGTCCTCGAGCGAGAGCCGCACGCCCACCGCGAACCGCGCTGAGACCCGCGCGCGCACCGCCCGCGTGACCTCGCGGATCAGCCGGGCGCGCCCGACGAGATCCCCGCCCCAGCCGTCGGTGCGGGGATTCATCGTGCGCGAGAGGAACTGCGACAGCAGATAGCCATGCGCCCCGTGCAGCTCGATCCCATCGAACCCGGCCTGCTCGGCGCGGGCGGCAGCGGCGGCGAACTGCTCGATCACGCGCGCGATGTCGTCCGTGGTACCGGCGCGCGGCGGCACGAAGCCGGGCGTCTCCTCCGTCCACGTGCTGGCGCTCCACGTCGGCTCGCCGGTGAGCGCGGAGTCCGCGCGGACCCCGCCGTGGAACAGCTGCACCATCGCCGTCATCCCACCGGCCTTGCAGCGCGCCGCGAGCCGCGTCAGCCCCGGGAGGCACGCATCCCGATCGATCCCGAGCTCACCGGGCCACGCCTTGCCATCGAGCGCGACGTACGCGGCACAGGTGGCGACGAGGCCGAACCCGCCATCGGCGCGCGCGGCGAGCCACACCAGCTCGTCCTCGCCGAGCAGGCCATCGGCCTGCGACTGGAGGTTCGTCATCGGAGCGAGCGCGATCCGGTTCGGGATCACGAGGCCACAGCGGAGGGTCAGCGGTTCGAACAGCACGCCGCACCCTGCCACGCGAGAGATCCGCTGGCTACAAGCTCCACCCCGCGTTGAGGTTCAGCATCGGTGCGACGCGCTTGTCCTCCGCCGTCGCGGTCGGCGACTTCGCCCGCAGGAACATGGCCGAGGCGCCGATCTGCCCTTCCAGCGTGAAGCCCGAGCGGTGGGTCCACTTGTAGCCGACGAATGGCGACAGCCCGAGGCCGCGCGCCTTGATGTCGACCGACATGTCCTCGGTGCTGGCGTGGACGTAGAGCGCCTCGGCGCCGACCTGGAGCCCGGTGCGGAACGAGCCCGTCACGTAGTACCGCGCGCTCGCGCCGCCCTCGAACAGCTGGATCCGATCGTTGGTCAGCTCGTCGCGGATCATCCCCACGCCGCCGATCAGCGCGAGCCCGAACTTCGGCGCCAGCCGCACCTCGGCGGTCACCTCGGCCATCGGGATGATCAGGTGGAGCGGCGAGATCGTGATCGCCACGCTCGGATCGGGGCGCGATGCAGGCGCCGTCGGGACGGTGTCGCTCGGCTGAGCGTGCGCGAGGCCGGCCGCGGCAGAGAGCAGGATGGAGACGAGGGGGGTAAGCGAAGAGGTGTTCATGGCGGCGGCGTGGTGCAGAGTCGAGACCACCGCGCCGGGACCTGGTCGGACCGGCGCGAATGTCGCGATCCTGGTCGCCGCGCCCGTGTGGTTCTCGTCACCTGGCCGGGGTTGGCAGGGGGCTGTGTGCCTGTGTTCACAGTTGGCGGCCACCGACGATGGCGCCGCGGCTGATCCGAGGACCGCGACATCCGCGTCAGCGATTCGTCTCCACGCCGGCGCGGCGCCCCTGCTATCTTCCCGCCCGATGAGGGCGAACCACTACGTCGCGGCGTTGCTCGTGATCACGGCGTGCGGACCGAGCACCAAGGATCCCGCAGAGGATCTGATGACCATCGAGGTCGCACCGGCGAACGCGACGCTCACCTATACCGGAGCGCCGCTCCAGCTCGAGTACACCGCGATCGGCCACTATGCCGATGGCCACACCGCACCGATCCCGGACGCGGTGTTCGCGCTCGACGCCGAAGGTGCGCTTCTCGGCAACATCAACGCGGCGCAGTTCGAGGCGACGGGCGCCGCCGCCGGCAAAGGTGGCGTGCTCGCACAGTCCGGCTCGATCGTCGGCGGGACCTCGGTCGCCGTCGTGATCCATCCGGTGCGCATCGGCCCGGGTGTGCCGGCCAACGGCGAGGACAACTTCCCCGACAATCCGCCGACCGGCCCCAACTCGCCCACCGTCCTGTACCCGCTCGAGGGCGCCGTGATGCCGGCGAGTGTGAAGTCTCCCGATGCGCAGTGGGAGGGTCCGAACGCGGCAGGAGATCTGTATCGCGTGCGGATCACCGCCGGTCAGTTCGCGACGGTCGATACGATCCTCGCCGCCGGCACCGGCTTCAAGCTCGACAACCAGGTCTCGGATACGGACTGGCGCATGCTCGTGAAGAGCGCGGGGAGCGGCCCCATCACGTTCGAGATCGCGCACTGGAATCAGGCGAGCAGCGCCGCCGCCGCCGCGCCGCACACCGTGCGCATTGTGCAGGCCGACGTCACCGGTGCGATCTACTACTGGAACCTCGGTCAGGGTCAGATGGAGCGGATCGACAGCAACGGTCGCGCGCCCGCGATCCCCAAGCCGCCGAGCCAGCCCTCCACCGGCAGCCGTTGCGTCGCCTGCCACACGGTCAGCCACGACGGACGGTACCTGTCGGGATCGCTGTGGGGCGGTGGCCTGCAGGGCGGCGTGTTCGACATGAGCGATCCCGCGATCCAGACCGCGGATCCCGCGCCCACGCTGTCGCCCGTCGTCGAGAGCAGCACGTACACGCAGCTGTTCTCCACGTTCAACCAGGACGCCACGCGCCTCATGATCAACGTCGGCACCGGCCTCTCGGTGGTGGATCCGCGCACCGGCGCGGCGGTCCCCACGGCCGGCACGCCCCTGCCCTCGGCCAACGCCGCGCACCCGGCGTGGTCGCCCGATGGCAGCACGGTCGCGTTCATCAACCACATCACGGTCGGCGGCGGCGCGGCGAGCTGGGCCGTGGACTACGACCGCGGCGATCTGCAGGTGCTGCCCGCGAGCGCGGGCGACACGTTCGGTGCGCCCACGAACCTCGTCGCCGCGGCCCAGGTCGATCCCGCGTTCGCCGCACCCTCGTGGCCCACGTTCTCGCCGGACTCGCAGTGGATCGCGTACGGCGCCGGCACCAACTCGCGCGGCGCCTCCGGTGCCATCCCCTACCCGGGCTCGCTGTTCCTGGTCAACAAGGCAGGCGGCACCACGCAGCGCCTCGACGTGGCGTGCGGCAACCTCCGGCTGTGCTACCTGCCGAACTTCAGCCCGTATGACGTCGGCGGCTACTACTGGCTCGTGTTCTACAGCTTCCGCGAGTACGGCAACGCGCTCGCCGGCACCAAGGGCGTGGTCCGGCGGCAGATGTGGATCACGGCGATCGACAAGGCCAAGCTCGCCCAGGGTGGCGTCGACGCCAGCTCGGTCGCGTACTGGGTCGGCGACCAGGACGTCTCGACCAACAACATGAGCGCGTTCTGGGCGCTGCCGCCCCCGATCATGTGAACCGCAAGCTAGGTCAATTGACCTAGCCTGGCCAGCAGGGTGGCCAGCGCGATCCCGGCCAAGTACCCGAGGATCCGAGGCCTCGGCGTGGCGCGGTGTTTGCTGCACCGCGGCGCATGATGCGCAAGCTCCTGGCTGGTTCGTTGCTCGCGGTGATGGCGGTCGGTTGCAGCACGGAAGGCCCCAGTGCCTCCGGCGACAACCCGTTCACGGCGGACCTCACGGACGACGGCAAGGAGGACTCGGCGTACCTGAACCCGGATGGCGCCGAGGTCGAGATCGACCTCGAGGGCGACGTCCAGGGCGCCGCCTACCAGCTCGACGACGGCCCCGCGGCCCTCGGGCAGTTCGCGATGACCTTCTTCCGCAAGAAGGAGACGATGTTCATCGAGTCCCTCGCCGAGGACGCCAGCGCGGCCGACCGCGCCGAGTGGCAGGTCAACGGCCAGTGGTACTCGAAGGCGACCCTCCCCGCCGGCGCGGAGCGCAAGCACTGGCGGCTCCGCGGCCTCAACACCGTGCTGCTGTTCAACGCGGCGAAGACCGCCAAGGTCGGCCAGACCTTCACGGCGAAGGCGCCGGTGAAGCCGTTCAGTGTGTACACGGATGCCGCGAAGAACTGCGCGGACGACGACGATCACATCGGGCTCGATCAGTCCGTGTACTGGTACCGCTGGGATCCCGAGCAGGCCTCCTGCACGATCCCGCTCCAGGACCTCAAGGTCACCGTCAGCAAGGTGTTCCCCAAGACGCAGTCCGCGGTCTACCCGGAGTTCGATCAGCTCCTCGCCGACAAGAAGCTGACCACCGTGATCCTGTTCGGTCAGATCGATGACGGCGCGATCACCGAGAACGAGACCGGCATGCGCAACATGCGGCAGTACGCGCGCTGGCTGACCGACGCCCAGTACAAGAAGGTCACCGCGCCGCTCGGCGAGCGCTACGAGCGGAAGCTCGCGAACGGCACGCTGATCCAGATCGATCTGTACTCGCCCCGGGAGTTCTCGGGACTCTCCGACTACGGCCACTTCGCGAACTTCCAGAAGGCCCTCTCGGAGCACGAGGTCGTCGCGTGGGACGGTCACTCGATGCTCGGCGCCTCCGACTTCTGGTCGCGCCCGACGTACCCGAGCTTCTACCAGATCTTCCTCTACGGCGGCTGCCTCGGCTACGAGTACTACGTGAAGCCGATCCTCCACGGCAAGGGCGACTCGTGGGCCAAGCTCGACATCATGTCGAGCGTCGTCGAGGTCACTGCGAGCGCCAATGACTTCGCCGGCCCCGCCGTCGCGAAGCTCGTGTGGGCCATCGAGCACGGCAACCGCGCCTCGTGGCGCTCGGTGCTGCTCACCGTGCGCGCGGCCGTCGGCGACTCCACGTTCGGTGTCTCGGGCGTCCGCGACAACCACTACAAGCCCTGAACCACCCCTGAACGAAGTCGTCAGCGCGGCTGCAGCGGTGCCGGCGTTCGGTCGGGCAACAGCGGCTTGACCTTCGCGAGCTGCGCGGCGAGCTCGGCCGGCTGTGAGGTCGGCTGCTTGCAGTTCGAGCGCTCGCACACGAACGCCGTGGCGACGCCGCCGAGCGCGGTCTTGCCCTCGAGCATCGGGACCTGCTTCGCGAGCTGTGGCAGCTGCGGTGCCGTCACCGCGACGAGCGTGCGGTGCGGCAGATATGCGCGACGGACCTCCGCCAGGAGCGGCTCCGCCTCCGCGAGCTCGTGCGGCGCGACGATCACGATCTCGAGCGAGGTATCGAGCGCCCGATCGAGGGCCCCGCGCAGCGCGGGGGTGCGGGACTCGCGCGCGAGCACGCTCCCGAATGCGGCGAACGCCTGATCCGCACGCGCCCGCCACGCCGGATCGCCCGTCAGCTCGTCGAGGCGGAGCAGCACCTCGATCGCCACCGCGTTGCCGGAGGGCTGCACGCCATCATCGGTGGGCTTCTCGCGCACGAGCAGGCGCTCGCCGCCGGCATCGGTGGTGAAGTACCCGCCGACCGGATCCGCGAACCGCGCCTCCAGCTGGTGCGCGAGCTCGATCGCGGCGACCAGCCAGCGCGGCTCCCAGGTGGCCTCGAACAGATCGAGCAGCGCCTGGGCCATGAAGGCGTAGTCCTCGAGGGTCCCGGGCTGGCGCGCCTGCCCCGCCCGGTAGCTGCGCGCGAGGCCGCCATCCGCGGTGCGCAACCGCCCGAGCACCAGCTCGGCGGCGCGCGTGGCCGCCTGGAGATAGCTGTCGTCCTTGAACGCGAACCCGGCCCGCGCGAGTGCGGAGATCATGAGGCCGTTCCACGCCGCGAGGATCTTGTCGTCGCGCGACGGCGGCGTGCGACGCGCACGCGCGGCGTAGAGCGCCACGCGCGCTGCCTCGAGCTTCACGGCGAGATCGGCCGGTGCGATCGCCAGGGTCGCCGCCGCATCGGCGAGCGTGCGCGGCGTGTGCAGCACGCTGCGACCATCGACCGCCGCCGAGCCGCCGACGGCGAACCAGGCGCGCGCCAGGCCGCCGTCCTGGGCGCCGAGCACGGCGTCGATCTCCGCCGGCGTCCACGTGAAGAACCAGCCCTCGGCGAGCCTGCCGTCGGGGGCCCGGCTATCCGCATCGGTGGCCGAGTAGAAGCCGCCTTCCGGAGAGGTCATCTCGCGGAGCACGTAGTCGATCGTGGTGCGCGCGGTGGTGGCGTGCTCGAGCTCGCCGGTGATCTGCGCCACCTCGAGATAGAGCACCGCGAGCTGAGCGTTGTCGTAGAGCATCTTCTCGAAGTGCGGCACCAGCCACTCGCGATCCGTGGCGTAGCGGTGGAACCCGCCCGCGAGGTGATCGTGGATGCCGCCCGCCGCGATCTTGTCGAGGGTGAACGTCACCATCGCGAGCGCGTCGGGATCCGACGTGCGTCGCTGATAGCGCAGCAAGAGCTCGAGATCGGGCGGGCTCGGGAACTTGGTCCCCCGGCCGAAGCCGCCCGAGGCCGTGTCGAACGTGCGCGCGAGGCTGCGCGCGCCCTGCTCGATGGCCTCGGGGCCGGGCGCACCCGCGGGTGGCGCCGCCTCCTCGCGAGCGAGCTGCGCGACCAGCTGCCTCGCGGTGTCGGCGAGCCGATCGGGATCGGTGTCCTGGAGGCCGCGGAGCTGGCGCATCACGCCGAGCAGCTGGACCTTGGACAGGTACGTCGCCCCGAACACCGGGCGCCGATCGGCATCTGCGACGACGTTCATCGGCCAGCCGCCGCTGCTCCGCATCGCCAGGAGCGCGCGCATGTACACGGCGTCGACGTCGGGGCGCTCCTCGCGATCCACCTTGATGCAGATGAAGTTCGCGTTGAGGTACGCGGCGACCTCCACATCCTCGAACGACTCGGCCTCCATCACATGGCACCAGTGACACGTGGAGTAGCCCACCGAGATCAACACGAGCTTGTGCTCTCGTCGCGCGCGCTCGAACGCCTCGTCGCCCCATGCGTTCCAGCTCACCGGGTTGTGGGCATGCTGGAGCAAGTACGGGCTGGTCTCGAGGGCGAGCCGGTTGGTGAACGGGTGCGCCGGATCGTGCCGCGAGGCGGTCGCGGCCGCGAGGCGCGCGATCAGCACGGGATCGATAACGGAGACGCCGGGCAGCGGTGGATCGCCGGTGACCCTCGGGTCACCACTGCATGCGACGCCGAGGAGTGCGAGCGGCCAGAACCTGCGCAGGCTACTCGTCCATCGCCTGCAGACGCTTCATCTTCGCGACGAACTTCTCGGGATCGATCCCGGCCTTGATCGCGCACTCGCCGAGCTTCTTCGCCGCGGCGTTCGTCTTGTCGGAGTCGCCCTTGGCCTTCTTGTTGTTCTCGGCGAGCGTCAGCAGATCATCGACCACCTTGTCGGCGCACGCCGCGTCCTTTGCAGGCGCAGGCCCGATCGGCGAGGGCTTCGATGTCCTTGGTGATGTCCTTGCCACAGCCGGAAGCGAGGAGGCAGACGAGCACGAGCGTGAAGCGCATCGCCGTAGCGTACCCGCATCCGGAGGTCACCGGGCTGTACCGGGGCCGTACGGGGTTGTGCGCGCGGCGCACACGGCTACACGACCAGTCGCCAGGGGGGTCGGCTAGCCCCCTCTCCCGGGTGTAACTACGCGAACCCCTGCCGAGATCTCCGGTTCAGCGCCGGCACGGAAGCTGCTCACATCCGTGGGCATGTCGTCGCTCCTGTCCCGGCTGCTCCTCGCGACCGTGCTCTGCGGCTGGATGGCGGGAGCGGCCGCCGCGGATCGGATCGTCGTGACCTCCACCGACCAGTCCGAGAGTGGGTTGTCCGACAGCGACCGCCGGGCCAACGCCGAGACCATCAAGCATGTCCTCGACGTCTGGGTGGAGAACGAATCGCTCGAGACCGATCGCCAGATCGACGTCGGGGTCGTGAGCCTCACGGTCGATCCGGGGGACGCGGAGGTCGTCGTGCTCGCCGAGCTGCGGATCGCGATCTCCGATGTTCACGGACAGCTGGTCTCGGTGGTCTCTGGCACCTCGAAGGTCTCGATCCCCTGCCGCACCTATCGCGCCGCCGCGCTACCGAAGCTGCGCACCGAGGCCTTGATCGCCGCCACGCAGGCGATGCTGCCGAAGCTCCGCGCGCACCTCCACACGGCTCCGGCCGCACGGGTCCAGAGCTGGAGCCTCGTTCAGCGCCTCGGCGAGTGGTTCGCGCGGATCTCGCCCCGCCCGCTCGGCTAAGCTTACCGCCATGCGCGGTCACCTCCTCGCCCTGGCCGCCTCGCTCGGGGCGTGCGGGAAGCCGCAAGCGAGCGACGAGCCGTGCAGCTGCTCGCCCGCGAACACCTCGCGCACCAAGACGGTGCACGAGGACGCACCGATGGATGGGCAGAGCCTGCTCGCCCGCCTCCGCCACCATCGGAACGATGTCGCCCAGGGTAAGAACCCGCGGGACATCAAGGTCGCCGACGACGAGCTGCGCTTCGCGATCCTCGAGTTCTGCCAGCCGTGCGGCGAGTGGGTGAAGGATCGGCTGACGATCGAGGAGATGTACCCGCTCGGGAAGCTCGATCTGGCCGCCCGCGGCGTGTGCATGGGCCTCGTGCTCACCGATGGAACGACGGCGTGGGGGGACGCCCGGCCGCGCAACTGCCGGTGAAAGCAGGACGTTGCGCCTGGAGCGCCCCCGCCGGTGGCGCTCCAAGGACCATCCGGCAAGTTGGCCGGCTCGGCAGGGCGTGCGAAGCTTTGGGTGCCGGTGGACTCCAGACTTCAGAAGGCCATCGCCACTCCACGCATCCAGAGCCAGGCCAGCGAGCTGGTGCAGCTCGCGCTGCGCGCGCTCGATGACCTGAAACGCCTGGACGAGAGCCTGTACGAGCGGTTCGTCGGGAGCCGAGACGCGCCGCTCGATCCGTCTGCGAGTGCGGTCAGCCTGAGGAAGCTATGGGAGACCACGTTCTCCGGGCTGCTCGCCCTGCTGACGTTCATCCGCTCGCTCGAGGGGGAGAAGCGGGAGACCGCGCCTCCGATCGACGAAGCAGCGAGCTTCGATTTCGGAGATCTCGAGGGTGGCGCCCCCGCGCAGGGGAGCAACGAGCTCGACCTCGGCTCGCTCGATGTCGGCAATCTCCTCGAAGGTTTCGGAGAGCAGGGCCCCGAAGGCGATACCGAGAAGTGGGCCCGCGTGATCGACAAGGTGCTGTCGATCGAATACGGGCTCCGCTCGCAGCAGACCGAGGCGCGCGCCCGCATGGACGTGGCGCTCGGCGCCAACGAGACCAACCAGGTCCTCGGCCTCCTCGATGACACCTGCAGCTCCGCGAGCGAGGGTGTGCATGCGCTGGTCGGCGCGGTCTACGAGACCTTCGTCCCAGACATCAACCCCGCGACGGTCGTGCCCGGGTACCTGACCTCGCTCGGCCGCGCGCTGCTCGTGCGGCGTGGGCTCGCCGAGCTCGCCACCAACCTCGGGCCGTACAACGAGGTGCTCCAGGGCGAGGACCTGGGCCGTCACCCCGAGGCGCTCGCCACGATCCGCGAGACCTTGAAGACGTTCGTCGGCTCGGTGGTGTGCCGCGCGATGCGTCCCGCGGATCGCTGGCAGATGGTCGAGTTCGAGCGCGATCTCTCCTCGCAGCCAGCCTCGGTCGCTCGGCTGACCAGCGAGGGGCTCGTGAAGTACCTCGACTCACTCGGCTCGATCAATCAGCGCGAGGTGCTGCTCGTTCACGATCAACGCGCGCTCGAGCAGATGCGCGAATCGCTCGCGAACGCGCGCCAGCTCGTGGACATCTCGCCGCGCACCGCCGCCGAGATGATGGACCGCGCCTACCAGGCAGCGCAGCGGCTCCGCGGCCGCGGCCCGAACACGGATCAGCTCGTGATCCAGCTCGAGCGCTACGCACCTACATCGTCCAACCCTTCGGAGAGCTCGCAGTTCCTCGAGCGGCTCGAAGCAGTGCTGGCGGCGTCCGGCAGCTGAGGGCCCGACACCGACGGCATCACGGACTGACGGGGACGCCGCTGAGCGTCCCGGCCGGGACCTCGATCGCGACCAGCACCGAGCGCAGCGCCATGCCCGCGAGGCAGCGGCTCTCGGGGTGATGCTCTCGCATCCACGTGCACTGTTCGCCCTGCCCGATCTCGAACCTGCGCGCCTGGCCCGCGGCCTCGAGCTGGAGTGGCCCCGTCGGCGCACTCATCCACGCATCGAGCGCGACCTCGCCGACCTCGCCGATCCCGCCGGCGGCGTCGACGGGGAATCGATCCTGGCCGATCGCGAGCGTCATCCCTTCCGGGCAATCGGAGCGCACGTGGGTGACGCTCGGGTGCTCGTCCTTGCGATAGATCTCCTTGCGCGGGAGGAAGAACAGCCCCGCGGTGATCAGCGCGTCGAGGCCGAAGTAGCCACCATAGATCACGTACTCGGGATGCTCGCTGCGACCGAGCAAGAGCGCCGTCGCGAGCCCGCCTTCGACGAGTGCCATCACGCCGCTCATCCACTTCCAGCGCGAGCCGTAGCGGAACGCCGAGTGATAGACCACGTCGCGCGCCTGCTGATCCGTGCTGCAGGCGAGCGCGAACGGCTCCGCCACCGAGCTCGTCGCGGTGGCCGGCGTGCCGCTTGCGCCTGGTGCCACGGGCGTCTCCACGGTGCGGTACTCGATCGCGAGCGGCAGCTTGACGGCGAGCCGCTCGACCACGCCGGGGAGTGGGACCGTGGCCTCGCGGACACCCTCGTCCCAGGCGCCGGGTCGACCCGCGGCCTGCGTGATGATCCAGGTGGTGGCACAGCCGGTCAGTGACGCGCCGAGGACCCATGTGATCGCGAGGGCGACCGCGCTCCTGCTCATCGCCCACCTCCGATCCGCACCCAGCCGCCGGGGATCAACACGTGGACATTTCCGCGCGCGCGCCACTCGGGTGCGCGCCAGTTGACGCGCGGCTCCGGGCGCAGCTGCCACGAGCCACCGATCCACATCCACGAGGTGCCGGTCCACTGCCAGAACCCGGCGATCCACACCGCGGTCCGCACCGGCGCCACCGGCGCCACCTCGGCCTGTACCGGCGGCGGAGCGGCGGGCGCCGTCGTCGTCTGCTCCGAGGCGATATCCTCGTCGGGAACGCGCCACATGCCCGCGAGCCAGACCCACGTGCCCAGGGTCCACTGCCAGTACCCGGGGCGCCAGTCGGCGTGGACGCTGAGCCGCGGCGGGACCTGCTCGGCGAGCGGCGACGGCGGCGGACCCGAGGGCGGCGGAGGCGGTGCGAGCGCGGCCTGCGCGCGTTCGCGCCACACGCCACGCCGGCGCGACCACTCCGCGTCGGTCCAGCAGCGCGCATCCTCGGCGTGGGCCGCGCAGTAGTCCGCGCGCTCGCGGCGATGCCGTTCGAGATCGAGGTGGACCTCGAGCCCGCCTGCGCCCCAGCAATCGCGATCACCCGGGTGCGCGGCGCAGAACTCCTTGCGCCGCAGCGCGCGCTCCGCTGCCGCCGCCTCACGACGACGACGCGCGGCCTCCCGCTCCGCATCTCGCGCGCGCTCGGCCTCGACATCGACCACCACGACGGCGCCCGGCTTCGCCGGCCGTGGTGGATGCTTGCGCCGCCACTCCTCGTCGGCGCGACGCTGCTCCTCCTCGGCTCGCACGCGCTCGCGCTCGCGCTCCTCCACCTTCCAGCGCAGGTGCGCCTCGTACTCTGCCTCCGAGACGTTGGGGTGCGATTCGAGGTGGATCCACCCGAACAGCACGCCCTCCAGATCGTTGGGCTCGACGGACCACAACCGGATCCGGATCCGCGGCGGTGGTGTACCCGGCGGGCGATCCTGGATCCGGAACGTGATCACCGTGATCGAGCTGGTGGTCACGGTGGTGTCGAGATCGAGCTGCGCCGTCGTGGTGGGCGGCGGCGGCGGCGGCAGGCGCGTGCCCGGCGTCCCCGGCGTGCCCGGCGTCCCGGTGCCTCCACCGCCGCCCGTGCGGCCGAGCACGAGGCGCTCGCGCGCATCGGCGATGCAGCGCGCGTTGTCAGGCTTGGCATTGACCCGCCCACCGGCGTCGAACACGGCATCTGCGGCCTCTACCTCGCGGTCGTCGACCAGCATCACCGCGTGCAGCGAGATCTTGCGTGGCGTGTGCAGCGCGAGGCGAAACTCCTCGCCCCACCGCCCACCGCTCGCCGGGACCTCGAGCTCGTACGGGCCCTGCGCACAGCTCTGCGCGGCACGGAACCACTGCTGGCCCGTGACGCTCTCGACCAGCCGGATGTCGTCGAGCCGGTAGTTCGGCGCCGGGTTCCGGCCGCCACATCCCAGGACCACCGTCGCGATCATCACCCAGGGGGTGAGCAAGGACATCCCGCGCAACGTTTCCCGCATCATCACCCGCATCATACCGCCGCTCGAGCAGGGTCCGTGCCAACCGCACGTGCGCGTCGCGGCGCCGCGAGCGTGAACGGGTGGTCTCGATCCTCGGGCCCTGCGTGGAGGAATGTGGGTGAATGTTCACGCTCGATACGTTCGGACGGGTGCCGATCCGGGCTCGACCCCGCGCGCGACTGGCCCTAGGTTTCGCGCGTGACGAAGCTTCGAGATCTGGCAGGCAAGGTGGTGGTGATCACCGGGGCGAACATCGGCATCGGCCGTGCGGTGGCCGAGGCGATGGCAGACCGTGGCGCACGCCTCCGCCTGCTGTGCCGCTCGCTCGATAAGGCCGCGCCCGTGGTCGAGGAGCTCCGCGCGCGTGCGGGCCACGATGACGTGGTCGCGATCGCGTGCGACCTCGGCAGCCTCGCGACGGTGCGCACCGCCGCCACAGCGCTGCTCGCGCGCGACGAGCCGCTCCACGTGCTGGTCAACAATGCAGGCGTCGCCGGGCAGCGTGGGCTGACCACCGATGGCTTCGAGCTGCACTTCGGCGTCAATCACCTCGGCCACTTCCTGTTGACCACGCTGCTGCTCGATCGCCTGCGCGCCTCGGCTCCTGCGCGGATCGTCCACGTCGCCAGCGGCAACCACTACAAGGCGCCCGGCCTCGACTGGGACGCCGTGCAGAAGCCCACCGTGTCGATCACCGGACTGCCCGAATACGGCGCGTCGAAGCTCGCGAACGTGCTGTTCAGCGCGGAGCTCGCACGGCGCCTCGCGGGGACCCGCGTCACGACGTACGCCGTCAACCCCGGGCGGGTCGCGTCGAACATCTGGCAGCGGCTGCCGTGGCCGTTCCGCCCGCTGTTCAAGCTCACGATGCTGTCCACCGCCGAGGGCGCGTTCTCGACGATTCGCGCGGCGCTCGATCTCGAGGCCGAGAGTGGCCGCTACTTCGATCGGCGTGCGCGCGAGCAGGCCCCGAGCGCGCCCGCCCAAGACCTCGCGCTCGCGTCCGAGCTGTGGGAGCGCAGCCTCGCGTGGACCGCGGACGCCTGACTCAGCGCAGGCTTGCGTGAAGGGCGGCGAGGTACTCCGCGCGACGAGCGGGATCGGTGAGCACGGTGTGGGCGATCACGACCTGCGCGAACACGCTGCGCGCATCGTGGTGAGTGTCCACGAAGCCCAGCTCCTTCAAGCGATCCGGGTGGAGATAGCGTGCGAGCTCGAGATAGGCGGCACGGACCTGCTGGATCGAGGCATTGAACGGGATGCCCAGGAACTCGAAGTGATCGACGCCTTTGCCGAGCAAGGCCGCACGCGATGCGATCAACCGCTTGACCTGGGCGAACGACAGCGGGCTCGGACGCTGCGAGGTCGCCTGGGCCTCGAGGAACGGATCGGTGACCGCACGGTAGGTCATCGCGCGCGGCAGCGTGGGCGGACGGCGCGTCACGGGGCGGCTCCGCTGCGGGACGATCTCCGCATCCTCGCGGATCAGCATCGGGACGCACGACATCGTCGGATCCCGCGGCGTGGGCACGCGGGTCACCGTGGGCTCGCGCGGCGTAGGTGCCCGCGTCAGCGACGCTTCCTGCGGCGTCGGCACCCGACTGGTCAGCTCCACGTGCACGATCGCATCGCACGCTGCGAGCGACACCATCACCGCGAGCGTCATCCGCGGATCGAGCTCGCGGTGCGCCGCCTCGAGCTCGGGCAACGTGGTGCCGCCCCGGAGCGCCTCGATCACCGGCTGCTCGGCCTCCCCGAACTCGAACCGCGGAAGGTCCGTCTGGCCCTCCGGCCGGAGCTGGAAGCGCGACCCGAGCTGGCGCAGGTCGACCCCGAGACGCTCCTGGGACAGGTGCTTGCGAGTGCCCACATAGATCGCAGCCCGCACGTCGACCTCGACACCGAGGAGGACCGGGATCCCGATCCGATCGTCGACCGTGTAGTCGCCCTGCTCGACGTCGAAGGTGCGCGCGGTGCGCTCGATCAGCACGCGACGCTTGAGCAGCTGCACCTGCGCGGCGACCAGGCCGGTTGCCTCCGCGAACCGATCGACATCGTCGGCCTTCGCACGGCCGAGCGAGCGAGTGATCGCCTGCACCTGCACCGGGCTCACCATGTGGTGCGCGAGCGCGATCCGGGACACCGAGTCAGCGGCGATCGGCGAGCTCGCACCGATCACGATGCCGTGCGAGAACGCGACCCGGTAGATCTTGCCGCCCGCGCGCAGCGTGAGCTGACCGCTGCGCCCGCCGATCCCGATCGCGGCCAAGGTCGCCGCCCAGGGGCGGTGCGCCACGGTCCCGCGCATCATCACCGTGGGGCGACTTGGCGCTGGACTGGTACTGCCGACGTGACCCATCACCACCACTAGAGCGCCCGTCGAAGACGAGCGCAACCTCTACCCTGGAGATCCGTTGTCGCGCGCAGAACGCGTAGCGGTGACTACCCAAATCCGAGGTCTCGACGAGGAACCAGCGTGAGGCCCACGACGTTGGCGGTGGGCAGTTTGGGTCAGAGGTGCGACCTCAGCCCCATTGGGAGCGGAGGAAGAACACGAGTGCGACCACGAGAACGATCGCGATGCCGACGGTGTGGAGGATATAGGTCTGCTGAGGCTTGCCGCTCACGAGTCAGAACCTACCCCATGTCACTCGCAGTAGACAGAGCCCGAGGGGCGCTGTCCCGTACAGCTCCGCAACCCCAGCAGCCATCACGAGATGCGCATCGGTGCACGAAGCGTGAGGCCCACTGCAGTCGCAACGCCGCCGGCCTCAGCAACCTACCTAGGTTCGCGCTGATAGCCGGCCGCGAGGCGATGGCATCCGCGCTGCACTGTCTGGGAATCATGCAACTCCAGACCATCGACCTCATCGCACTCGAAGCAGTCATCGGCGGCGCCGCGGCGCGGCCACAACCAGAGAGCCCCGAGGACGCACCGCAGGGGCGCTCGTGGAAGCAGCTCGCGGGCGAGTATGGCGCCGCGTGCGTCACCGGTGCCGGCCAGGCGTTGATCTATGGCGGGCGCCCGCGCAACGCAAAGAGCGCTGCGCTGACCGCCGCCGCGGGCTGTGCGATGGGGGTCGGGATGAAGGCGGTCGAGGACGTCGGCGCGCTGATGAGCGGCGGCTGATCAGAGCGCGGCCGGCGTGCGCGGCGTCTCGAGCCGCCGGTAGATCGAGCGTCGATCGATGCCGAGGATGTGCGCAGCCTGGGTCTTGTTGCCTCCGACCGCCGCGAGCACCTGACGAACGTAGCGTTGCTGCATCTCGTCCAGGGTCATCAGATCCGCTGGCAAGGCGGTGTTCAGCTCGAGACGCGTGCTGCGGTGCTCGATCACCTTGCGAGGCAGATCCTCGACATCGATCTCGGTGCCGCGGCACAGCGTGGCCGCACGCTCGATGCAGTTCTCGAGCTCCCGCACGTTCCCCGGCCAGTCGTAGTCGACCAGGAGCTGCGAGGCGCGACGCGAGATGCCGCGGAGGAACGATTGCTTGCGCGTCGCGGCGCTCTCGAGGAAGTGGTTCGCGAGGATCAGCACGTCCCCGGTCCGTGCGCGCAACGACGGGACCTGGATCGAGACGACGTTGATCCGATGGAACAGGTCCTCGCGGAACCGTCCTTCCTCGACCTCGGTCTCGAGATCTCGGTTGGTGGCGACGATCACCCGCGCATCGAAGGGAGCCTCGGTGTCCCCACCCACCGGGCGGAGCGCACGCTCCTGGAGCACGCGCAGCAGCTTGGCCTGCATCTCCATCGGCATCTCGCCGATCTCGTCGAGGAGGATCGTGCCCGTGCCCGCCTGGACGAACAGCCCCTCGCGGGCTCCCTTCGCGTCGGTGAACGCGCCGGCGACATGACCGAACAGCTCGCTCTCGAGGAGGGGAGCCGGCATCGCTCCACAGTTGACGGCGACCAGCGGCTCGTTCCTGCGCGTCTCGGAGAGGTTGTGGAGGGCCCGCGCGACCATCTCCTTGCCGGTGCCCGATTCGCCCTGGATGAGGACGGTGGCATCGGTCGCGGCGATCGTCCGGATCATCCGCTGAAGCTCGCGGATCGCACTGCTCTCCCCGAGCATGTCCTCGATCGGCTCGCTCGATTCGCTCTGCCGGGTCAGCCGCTTGACCTCGCGCTGGAGCGCAAAATGTTCGAGTGCGCGATCGATCGCCACCTCGAGCACATCCGTCTTGACGGGCTTGGTCAGGAAGTCCCAGGCGCCTGCGCGGAGCGCGGAGATCGCGGTGTCGAGCTGACCAAAGCCGGTGAGCACGATCGGCGCGCAGTCGGGGTACCGGCGGTACAGCTGCTCGCACAGCTCGATCCCGGTCATCCCGGGCATCTGGACATCCGAGATCACCACGTCCACCGGGTCCTGCCGCAGGTACGCGAGGCACGCTACTGCGGAGAACACCGCATCGACGGTGAAGCCACGTACCCGCAGCGCATCGCGGAGCAGCATCGCGGTGTCCTCATCGTCATCGACGATCAGGATGCGAGCCTCTGCGCGGGTGGTGGCCATGACTGGATCACCCTAGCCCTCTCGCGCCGCGGCCATGGGGACGTTCACCGTAAGCACATGGTGAGAAGCGCGACCAACCCGCGGGATCGCCGCACAGGGGCGCGCTACACGGGGTCCCGCGGCGGCGTCCGGACCTCCATGACCACGGATCCCGGGGCGTCCTCCACGGTTGCGCTGGAGTCGTGTCATGATCGGCGTGTGGACAGTGGGGTGCGCACGGCCGACGCGCGCGGCTGCCCCTCCGACGAGGAGCTGGCCGACTTCGTCGAGCACGCCCTGTCCGAGCCGCGGCGCCGCCAGCTCGAGGCCCACCTCGATGGCTGTGTGACGTGCCGCGAGGCGATCGGCCACGTGGCCTCGATGGTGGAGGACGGCCCCCAGCAGATCGGCCGTTACCGGCTCGACAAGCGGCTCGGTGCGGGCGGCATGGGGGTGGTGTGGCAGGCCTGGGATCCCGCGCTCGAACGCGACATCGCGATCAAGCTGCTGCACCCGGAGCTCCACGACGCTTCCGGCCGCGAGCGCGCGGTGCGCGAGGCACGTGCCCTCGCGCGGCTCCAGCACCCCAACGTGGTCGCGGTACACGACGTCGGCGAACACGAGGGCGACGTGTTCATCGCCACGGAGCTGATCGACGGCGAGTCCCTCGATCACTGGCAACGCGGGCGGTCTGCCGCCGAGATCCTCGACGCGTATGCGCAGGCCGCGCGTGGGCTCCAGGCCGCGCACGCGCTCGGCCTCGTGCATCGTGACGTCAAGCCGAGCAACATCCTCGTCGCACGCGACGGCCGCGTGCGCGTCGGGGACTTCGGCCTGGCCACCACGGCCGCGACGACCTCGCTCGAGCGCCCTCCGACCGTGACGCCCGCGCGGAGCCCGTTGCCGAAGCTCACCCACGATGGCGAGCGGCTGGGCACCCCGGCGTACATGGCGCCCGAGCAGCAGCACTCCACAGCCGTCGATGCGCGCGCCGATCAATTCAGCCTGTGCCTCGCACTCACCGAGGCGCTGCTCGGAAAGCAGCCCGGACCGGATCCCACGGCGGCGGAGCTCGCCGCGAGCGGCGTCGATGCACCCTGGGCCGCGATCGCGCGCGGCCTCGCGACCCGCCCGAGCGCGCGGTTCGCCGAGCTCGCCCCCCTCGTCGATGCCCTCGAGGGCAAGCGCCCACACCGGTCCGCGCGCCGACGCTGGCTGGCGATCGGCGCCGCCGCGGTCGCGCTGACCGGGCTCGTCGCCTGGAGGATCTCCGGCCGCGCCGACGTCGCGCCCACGGCGCCTCCGATCGTCCAGGCCGCAGGGACGGGCTCCGCACGTGTGGCCCCGATCCCGACGAGTGTGCTCCCCACGTGGACGTGGACCACGCCGACCACGGGGCCGTGGCGCCTCCCGGCCGAGGCGATGCACGTCGCGATGATCGACGGGCAGCACGCCGTGGCGCTCACCTTCGACGAGGCGATGGTGATCGATCTGCAGACCGGAGCGGTCACCAGCCCGGTCCAGGTGATCACCAGCGGGCGATTCGAAGGCGCCGCCCGGGTCGGCTCCCGCGTGCTCGCCTTCGGTATGCGCGATGACAAGCCAATCGCATGGGAGATCTCGACGGCGCCCATCAAGGCCGTGGACGTGCCGCTGACCGATCCCGTCCCCGAGGAGCCGACCACGCTGTGGGGCGAGAGCGCGGTGGTCTCGGGCGATGGTGCACGGATCGCGATCTGCACCGGCAAGCGATGGCCGACGATCCGCGACACCCGGACCCTCGAGGTGATCCGCGTGGTCAAGGGCGTCGAGTGCCGCGATCCGTGGTTCCCCGACGCGGGCCACGTGATCCTCGGCACGTCTTCCGAACCGCGCCTCGTCGACCTCGCGACCGGCGTGATCACCAAGATCAGTCAGAGCGCCGCGCGCGTGACCCAGGGTCCGAACGGTCGGTCGTTCGTGCTCGGGGAGGAGCGCTACAAGATCCTGGGCGCGAATGGTGCCGTCCTCCGCGAACGGCGGAACCGAAGCCACTACGAGGAGATCCAGTTCACCCCCGACGGCGCCTACGTGGTCGGGATCCGGATGGGCACGCTCACGATCCGGCCCGCGAACGATGACGACAAGGAGCGAGAGATCGATCTCCCCACCTCGGTCCCCGCGCTCGCCATCGACAACAAGAGCGCGGTGATCGTCGCCGACAACGTGGTGATCGCCGTGGACCTCGCGAACGGCACGGTCCGCCATGCCTCCGGCAACCTCGAGCTGATCCGGCAGGTCGCCCCGCGAGCGGGCGCGGTGGTCGTCGCCTCCGATCACCTGCGGCTGTGGCGCGAGGGCAAGCTGGTCTCGACCACGGATCAGGTCACCAACTTCGCGATCGGCGAGGCCGCCTCCGCGATCACGGTGCTGACGTTCGACTTCGTCGGGCTGTGGGATCCGAGCACCGGCGAGCGGCGCGTGGTCCGCACGTTCGATCACCTCGGGCTCGATGCGCACCTCGCCCAGGTCGGCGACACGTATGCGTTCAACGACGGCCACAAGCTGTACCGCGGGAAGGGCGACTCGCCGCCCACGCCGTGGCTCTCGTTCCGCGATGACTTCGAGATCGAGGCGATCGATCTCGCCCACGATCGGATCGCCTGGAAGGCTCATGATGCGATGCACATCGCCGACCTCGCGAAGCGCACCGTGTGGTCGGTGCAGGTGCCCGGCTATGCCGACGGCACCTGCGAGGCCGGGATGCACCTCCGGTTCTCCCCTGATGGGAATCGGTTCGCGATCGACAGCGCTGGCGCCGTGACGATGTTCGACTTCGCCGCGCGCAAGCGGCTCGCCAACATCGACCTCCCGAAGATGATGCAGCTCGAGTGGGCGTACCTGCCCAGCGGCGAGATGCTGTTCGCCGGGCCGAGCGAGCTCGCGATCTGGGATCCCAAGACCTCCAAGGCGATCGGCTGGAAGCCGCCGCTCAAGGAGCGCCCCGTCGAGCTCGCGCTCGATGCGGCCGGAGCCGAGCTCGCGATCGGCTATGCGAACGGCAGCGTGCTGTGGGCCGATGTGGCCCAGCTCCGCGCACACTCCACGCACCGCGATGCGGTGCTCGAGCCCGCCACGGCGTGTGCCGATCGGAAGGTCCAGCAGCTGCGCTACGAGAACCTCGTGAAGTGATCACGGCGCCGGATCGCGGAACACGCGGCGGAGCGAGAGATCGATCTGGCTATCGAGCTCGCGGATCGCACTCTCGAGCCCATCGGGGGCGATCCCGAGCTCGGCGACCACCAGCTCGCGCGTGGCCTCCTGGAGTTGCTTGCGAGCCGCCGCGAGCGTGCGCGCCACGGTCACCCGATGGAGCTCGTAGGTCGACGCGATCTGCTCGAGGGTCAGCCCATCGACGGTGACGTGGCGAAGGAACGTGCGCTCGCGCGGTGGGAGCTCCGCGATCGCGGCGGCCAGCGCGCGTTTGATCGCGCCGATCAGCTCGGCGCGCTGCGCGGCCTCGCGTGGATCGTCGTCCTGCTCCACGAGGGCGAGCAGCTGCTCGTCGCCCAGCTCGTCGGTCCGCTCGCGGCGCTTGCTGCGCGCTGCGTCGAGGAACGTCCGCACCGCGATCACCTTGAACCAGTTCTGGAGGAAGCCGAACCCCGAATACTCGCGGATCCTCGGAGGCGCCGTCTCACTGCCGATGAACAGCTTGATCCGGAGCAGCTGCTTCAGCTCGTCCGCATCGAGGCGATGGAAGCGCAACAACAGCCTCCGCAGATCCTCGGCGTGCGCCAGCTCGAATGCCGTGATCGCTCGAGAGTCCCCGCTCCCCGCCCACCATGCGAGCGCGAGGTCATCGATCCGCAGGCGTGGCAACGCGCTCGCCAGATCGGTCTGTCGCCCTGCCCGCTCGCGGAGATAGTCGACGAAGGCCTCGCCCAGGGCCGGTGCCTCCGGCCACCGTGCACGCACGGACGCCGTAGCGGCCGCGACGCGCTCGGCGAGGTCGTCCCCCATGCCTCGATTCTAGATGAGGTGGGGGCGGTGCGCGGTAGGCTCGGCCCATGATCACGATCCTCGGCACCGGTCTCCTCGGCTCTGGCTTCACGCGCGCCCTGCGCAAGCGAGGTGAGGCCGTGCGCGTGTGGAATCGCTCGCCGGCCAAGGCGCGAGCGCTCGAGGCCGAGGGCGCCACCGCGTTCGAGGATATCATCGAGGCCGTGCGGGGCGCCGATCGCACCCACGTGGTGCTGTCCGACGACGCGGCGATCGATGCGGTGCTCGCCGCCGCCGCGCCGGGGGTTCGCGCCGGGAGCGCTGGTGATCGATCACTCCACCACGTCGACGGCCGGCGCGCGCGAGCGCACAACGCGATGGCGCGAGCGCGGCCTCGTGTACCACCACGCCCCCGTGTTCATGGGCCCGCAGAACGCCGCGGACTCCACCGGCCTGATGCTGGTGTCCGGAGATCGCGACGTGGTCGCGCGGATCTCGCCGATCCTCGCCCCGCTGACCGGCAAGCTCGTCGATCTCGGTCCGCGGGTCGATGCCGCGGCCGCGTTCAAGCTGCTGGGGAACCTGTTCCTGATGGCGCTGACTGGCGGGTTCACCGACATGCTCGCGCTCGCGAAGTCGATGAGCGTCTCACCGGCCGAGGTGGCGACGCTGTTCGAACACTTCAACCCCGGAGCGTCGGTACCGTCGCGGTTCAAGCGAATGACCGATGCCGACTACGACCATCCCTCGTGGGAGCTCGCGATGGCGCGCAAGGACGCACGGCTGATGCAGGCCGAGGCCGATGCAGCGGGCATCGCGCTGTCGATGCTCCCGGCGGTGGCCGCGCTGATGGATCGATCGATCGCGGCAGGCCACGGCCACGCGGACTGGACCGTGGTCGCGAAGGACTTCGTCGTCGGGATCCGGTAGGGTCGCGCCATGCGACGCCTGTTGCTCGTGACCTCGCTACTCGCGGCCTGTGGGGATGATGGTGCCAAGGTGCTGCCTCCGACGAGCCAGGACGAGCTCCTCACCACCCTGGATGCACTCGCCGCGATGGGCGAGAAGCGCTCCGGGACGCCGGCAGGCCAGCAGGCCGCGGCGTACCTCGAGGATCGGTTCACGCAGCTCGGGCTCACCGACGTCCACCGCGAGACGTTCGGGTTCCCGTTCTGGCAGGTGACGAGCAAGTCGCTCTCGATCTCGATCGACGGGGCGGCGATGACCCCGGGCTTCGACGTGTTCGAGGCCTCGGGCGGGGGCACGATCGACGGCCCGATCATCGACGTCGGGACCGCCACCGATGGAGATCTCGCCGGTCTCGACCTCACCGGCAAGATCGCGATGGTGAAGCGCGACCCGAGCTTTCATCGTTCGGCGCAGCTGAGGAATGTCACCGCAAAGCACGCGGCGGCGATGCTCTACCTCTCCGTCGCGCCCGAGAACCTGCGCCAGGTCGGCTCGGTCCGGTTCGACTGGGAGGCCGCCGGCACGATCCCCGCGATCACGATCGGCGCCATGGATGGCGAGATCGTCCGCGCGGCGATCGCAGGCGGCAAGACCGTGCGCGCCCAGATCGATGTCGCCGTGACGTCGACGATCAGCACGGGCACCAACATCGTCGCCCGGATCCCCGGAGAGCGGCCCGAGACGATCGTCGTGGGCGCGCACTACGACACCTGGTTCACGGGCTCCTCTGACAATGGCAGCGGCGTCGCCGAGCTGCTCGCGGTCGCGGGCCGCCGCCTCCAGCGCGCGAAGCCGAAGTACACGATCGTCGTCGTCGGCTATGACGGCGAGGAGATCGGCCTCTACGGCGGGTACGACTACCTCCGCAAGCACAAGATCGTGGGCGGCGAGCCGATCCTCGCCGTACTGAACTTCGAGAGCCCCTCGGCCAACGATCCCGACATCGCGGGCCTGGTCCACTCGAACCAGCCCAAGCTCGACGAGGCCCTCCAGAAGGCGCACTTGCGGCAGCTCTACGGTGTGTATGCCGGCCTCGAGATCGTGGCGAAGCTGTTCGGCGGGATCATCCCGACCGACATCCAGGGCCACTACCGCGGCGGCATCCCGACGGTGACCACCGCCGTGACCAACCCCTACTACCACACGGTCAAGGACACGCCCGACAAGGTCGATCTCCAGCTGCTCGCCGATTCGAGCGATGCCTTCGATGCCGCGATCGGCTACCTGATGGAGCTCTCGCCCGAGGACCTCGCCGTCATCGATCCCACGATCTGGACCGCCACGGTGACCACCACGCCTGGCGCGATGTTCACGGTGCGCGCGGTGATCAAGGATGGGGAGGGCGCACCGCAGCCGGGAGCCAAGGCCACCGCCGCGATCCTCCACGACGACTTCTCGCTCGCGAGCACGCTCGAGGCCACCGCGGATGCCACGGGCGTGGCGGTGTTCGAGTTTCCTGCCGGTGCTGCGACGATGGGGACCGGCTCACGCTTCCTCCACGTCAGCGCGGGCCCGACCTATCCCCTGGCCGAGCAGATCGTCGCGCTGCCATGACCCGCGCGTGCGCCGTGATCTGTCTGTGCGCGCTCGTCGCCTGCGACGAGGCCAGCAGCCCACCGCCGGCTCCGGCGGCCAGCGCCACGCTGCGCGAGGAGATCGCGAGGCGGTTCCGCGCTCCCGTGGCACTGCCGAGCCTCGAGAGTCGTCTGATGCGATCGCTGCGCCCCGCGGCGACCTTCATCGTGGTCAAGCGCACCGGTGACGCGAGCGTGGGCCGGCTCGATGACGATCTCCGATCCCATGACTCCGTGGTCACCACGATCCGCGCTGTCGGCGGTGAGGTCGAGAAGCTCCTCGGGGGCACGGCCGGGATGGGCGAAGCGAGGACCGCGCACGCGCGCCTCGCGCGCAAGGGCGAGCGGATGGAGGTCCTGCTGATGCTCGAGAAGGGCCTCTCGGTCACGTCGCTGGTCTCGGTGATCGATCAGGTGCCCGGCCGCGTGGTCGCGCTCGCCGTCCAGAGCGGCTGGGTGGGGCAGCTCCCCTTCGTGTTCGCGCCGGCGAGCCTTGGTGAGGTGCGCCCCGCGACCCTCTACGTCGGGATCGATGATGACGGGATCGCGATCCTCGGCACGCAGATCGAGCTCGCGCAGGCCGAGCACGAGCTGCGGCGACTGGCAGACGAGAAGCGTGGCGGATCGAGCGCGCCGCTGTACGCGGAGGTCACGATCGCGCCGACGGTACCGCTGTCGAGCGTGCTCGCACTGCTCGGGGCGCTGTGGGCGAGCGGCGTCACCGAGCTGCAGCTCACCATCATCCCGACCGGCCCGACCGGATCGACCGCCGGGGACGGCCGCCTCACCAACATCCCGCGCGTGACGATGGGCTCGCCCAACGCCCAGGGTGACCTCGACAAGGCGATCATCCGCCGGTACGTGAAGCAAAGCCTGGGAAAAATCCAGGTCTGCTATCAGCAGGCGTTGAACGTGAGGCCGGACCTCGGTGAGGGCAACGTCTTCACCCAGTTCTTCATCACCCCGAATGGCACGGTCGCCAGCAGCTCGGCGAATGGCATCGACGAGAAGGTCTCGACCTGCATCGCCCAGGTGATCAAGGAGATCGTGTTTCCGAAGCCCCGGGGCGGTGGTGGCGTGCAGGTGAACTACCCGTTTATGTTCCGGTCCACCGTCGGAGAGTGATGTGGGATGAAAACTACGCCCGGGTGCCTGGCATCACCCTGGACCTTGATCGATAGTGGGTCTGGGTGACGAAGAAGCGAGGCATGGATTCGCGGCAAGAGCCCCCGGAGGACGGGACGCCGGCCGAAACGAACTATCGCGTCGACCGCGTGTTCGCCCCACCGGCGCGTGGTGTACGGCCCGACGAGTCGGCCTCGCAGGCGGCGTCCGCGCTGCTCGAGCGGCGGCGCGGCGGCGCGGGCAGTACCGGCACCGTCCCACCGTTCCCCGCGGCCGAGCCCGAGGCCGAGCTCTCGCTGCGCCGGCAGCTCTCGCGCCTGCAGCGCCAGCTCGCCGAGGCGCAGAGCGAGCTCGCCAACAAGGATGACGAGCTCGCCGCCGAGATCGAGAAGCGGCTCGAGACCGCCGCCAGCCGTGATGCCGAGATCGAGCAGAAGCGTCAGCTCCAGGACCGCCTCGACCAGATGGCCGGCTACGAAGCACGGACCGCTGGCATCGAGCAGCGCCTCCAGGAGGCCAACGCCACTGCTGACGAGATGGCCCAGTTCCTCGAGCGCGAGCGCGAGGCACGAATCGCTGCGCAGGCGAAGGTCGACGAGCTGACGCTCTCGTTCGACGAGACCCGCCAGCTGTGGAACGCGGAGCGGCAGATGTTGCTCGAGCGCGCCACCGCCGAGGCCACGCAGCTCGAGGCCCAGCGCAAGTCCGCGGTGGACTCCGCCGAGCAGGCGCTGACCACGGCCACCACCCGCCTCAACGACGCGCACCAGGTGGAGGTCACCGAGCTCAAGGCCGGGCACGAGCGCTCGATGGCGGCCCTGCGCGGCGAGCTCGAGCCCCGTGCGCTCGAGGCGCGCTCGCTCGCCGAGGAGCGCGAGCGCCTCGCCAACGAGATCACCGCGCTGAAGAACGATGCAGCTCGTGAGGCCGCGGCTCGCGACGAAGCGCACAAGCGCGATCGCGCGCAGGCCGCCGAGGCGTACGCCATCGAGCAAGCCGCCACCACGCGCGTCCACGCTGCGGAGCTGGCGAAGGCGATCGGCGAGCGCGAAGGCCAGATCCTCACCCTGCAGCAGAGCCTGCGCAGCTCCGAAGCCCTCACCAAGGGCCTCGAAGAGGGCACCTCATCGCTGCGCGAGACCCAGCTCAAGCTGCAGCGCGAGCTCGCCGAGGCCAAGGAGCGCGCCGCGCAGCTCGAAGCCAACGTGAGGTCTCTGGAGGATCGGCTCGCTGCCGCGGCTTCCACCACCGAGGGCCTGATCGAGGACAAGCGCCTCCTGCGCGAGCAGCTCGAGGCGAGCGCCAGCGAGACCCGCCGCAACTCCCTCGATCGGCTGCGGTTCGTCGCCTATCTCGAGGAAGGCCTCGCGCTCCTCGGTGCGCTGCCGCCCGCGCCCGAGCCGCCGACCATCGAGACCATCGAAGGCACGGACGAGTAGTCAGCTCGTTAGTTGCACTTGAAGGTGACCATCGCCTTCACGATCGCGTCCTCGCCCTGCTTGCACGCCGCGGTCACCGCCGGAGGCATCGGCGTCGTCTCGGAGAAGATCGACCAGCTCTTGCGCATCTCGGCCACCGTGCTGGCGAGAGAGGTCCGCGCCTCGGGTGGCAAGCCGCTGCATCCGGCATAGCGCTCGAGGGTCAGCAGATACTGGCTACACTCGGCGGGCAGCCCCTTGATCGTCTCGCCTTTGGTCGTCGGCTTGTAGGGAGGGAACATGACCGGCTTCGGACAGCCCCGGAGCTGCTCCATCGTGGTCGCCGCGATCACACACGCGCCTTCGTCCTTGGTGAGGTGCTGCGCCTCGCACTTGGCGCGATACACCGAGATCTTCGGGCGACGCGCTTCGACGGGCGCATAGTTCCCGAGCTCCATCGAGGTCAGCGCCTCCGCGACCAGGCCGCAGTCCGCGCCGGGAGGACGCACGCAGCGATCGGAGAGGCAGACGAGCCCCGGATCGCAGCCGCCCGTACGACACGGCTGCCGCTCGTTGCCCGGCTGGGCGGCCGGCGCGTCGGTCGTACAGCTCGCGACGACCAGGAGGAGGAGGACGAGGACCCGCCTCACAGACAGATCGCGGTCTTCACGGTGACGTTCTTGCCATCGCGCGGGCACCGCAGCTGCGTCGCCTCGAGCGCCTTCTTCAGGCACTCGGCGGCGACCTCGTCGGCGGGATCACGGCCGGCGAACGGCTTGACCAGCGCCTGGAACGGATTGCCCTTCGCCGAGAGCTTCCACTCCGCGTAGTAGCCGCGGATGTCGTGCTTCTTGCGACCCTTCGGGGCGCACGCCGCGAACGCTGGATTGCCCTCCATGATCCGATCGGACTCGAGAGAACCATCGACGTCGCTGCGCACCGTGACCACGCCCTCCGGTAGCTCCGCGACCGCGAGGCCGGCGGTCGGCGCATCCGGCGGCGCGCCCTTCGCGACGAGCTTCGCGGCCGCGCTCTGGATCCCCGCCACCGTTGGCTTGCCCGCGGGCAGCGCCACCGAGTACCGCACCCACCGCTCCGCGCTGCGCCGGCCGTGGCGCTCGAGATCGACGTTGAGCACACACGCCGCGGCACCGTCGCAGGTGATCGTCGCGGTGGCGGTCGAGAGGTTCGGATGCTTCTGCCCGAGCACGGCGACCAAGGACGGGGCCTGCCCGCAGGCATCGCTCTTGTCGTTCCACTTCTTGTCGTCGACGAGCTTCTTCGCGGCCTCGACGTCCTTCGCCGGGACGATCTTCGCCTTCTCCGCGGTGGCGATCGGCGCCGCCACGGCGTTGCGCATCTGCGGCGTCGTCGTGACCGGGAAGTCCCCGAGATAGACGACCGCGATCGAGGGCTTGCCGGTGCCGGCCACGGCGGTCTTCGACTCGCCCTTGCAGACATCGAACACGCTGTCGGCGCGGGCGGTCCCCGTGAGGGCACCAAGGCCTGCGATCATCACGAGCGAGGGAGCGAGGCGGATCATGTTGTGAATACTACGCCGTCGCGTTGCTGCGCGCCCCACGTTCGTGGGGCTTGCATCACGGACGGAGGACGCTGCCTCCCACGACCTCGCCGCTCCACTTCGCTCGCATCGCGGCCATGTAGTCCGCGAGCGGAGCCGTGCGCGACACGTACGGCGTGATCGCGCCGGAGGCCGCCCATGCGAACACCTGCGCGAGCCGTGGGGCGCGGAGCGAAGGATCGTTGACGGTGGAGATCACCGTCGGACAGCCGAGCACGTCGAGGCCCTTCATCATGATCAAGTTGGTGGGCAGGACGTTGGCGTTCGGCGCGCCTCGCCCACCCTTGCCGTGCGCCACGAACGGCGTGGCCGCCCAGCCGACGATCAGGTAGCGCGCTCCGAACCGGACGCAGCGCAGGCTCTCGAGCGAGATCTCGCCACCAACACCGTCGTAGACCACGTCGGCGCCCTTGCCGTCGGTCAGCGCCTTGACCTGGTCGCGGAACGGACCCTGGATCACGTGATCCGCCCCCTGCGCGGCGACGACCGCGAGCTTCGCCTCCGAGCGCCCGGTGGCGATCACCCGTGCACCGATGAGCTTCGCGAGGTGCACGGCGGCGAGGCCGGTGCCTCCGCTGGCCCCGTGGATCAGCACGGTCTCACCCGCCGCGAGCCGGCCGCGCGTGACCAGACAGTGATAGGCGGTCTCGTAGTTCC
This sequence comes from Myxococcales bacterium, assembly GCA_016720595.1. Taxonomy (GTDB): domain Bacteria; phylum Myxococcota_A; class Polyangia; order Haliangiales; family Haliangiaceae; genus JABFXX01. Next base: position 33,785 of record JADKKI010000001.1, on the reverse strand, counting down.
CGAGGAGGTTGCACGCCTGATCGAAGCTCAGCGCACCAGGGATCGGGTGCACGGCCTCGGTGGGCGCCACGCCGTACGATGCGAACCCGCCATAGGCCTGGTACGCGCCGAGCGAGCGCGGCCCCGAGAGGAAGCCATCGTTCAGTACGCGCGTGCCGACCGCGTGCTTCGCCTCGGGCCCCGCCCACACCACCACGCCTGCGTACTCGAGGCCCGGCGTGTATGGCGGCTTGGGCGGATGCTGGTACTGGCCGCTCGTCATCAGCAGATCGACCCAGTTGATCGCCGCACTCTTGATCTCGATGATCACGTCGCGGGGATCGAGCGTGCGTGGATCGGGCGCCGGCATGTCGACCAGCGACGTGTGGTTGACGATCGCATCGAGGGGCTGTTCGCCTAGCTCGGAGACAACGACGCGGCGGCCTGCGGGGAGCTCGTTCACGGGCCGATTGTGCCACCGGCGCGCGATCTGCCGCGCGTTGCCACCCCGTCGTTGGTAGATTGGGGGTGATGAGCGAAGCCTCGGCCCCTGCGGAACCCACCGAACCTCCTCGGGTCCGCCGCCGCGGCGTCCTCGGGATCTCGGGATGGATGCTGTTCGCTTGCCTGTTCCTCCCCACGCTGCGGGTGTGCGGCGATCCGATGGCGCCGATCCAGTTCCCACCGACCTACGGCCTCTACCTCGGCGGGATCGCCGTCGCCGTGATCGGGTTCGCCACGCTGCATCGCACGCGTGAGAGCTGGTTCGTGGTGCTGATGACGCTCTACATCACCTCGATCCTCACGTACATCGCCCTGTGGATCGGTGCCGATGCCGGGGCTGGGGTCGGCCTCGTCCTCGGTGCTGGGTTCCTCGCGCTCCTCGTCTATCTCGTGCGCAAGGCGTGGGCCGCGAGCTGGAGTGAGCGCGCGATCGCCGGCGGATGCGTCGCGCATGCTGTGGTCGCCCTCGGCTGGAGCGCACTCCTCGCGTTCGATCCGGAGGGCATGTGGGGCGCCACCGTCTCGCTCGGTGCCGCGAGCCTGATGGTGTTCGCCGCCGGCGGCTACCTCGGCCGCGAGCAGACCGAAGCCCGCAAGCGGTTCGAGGAGCCGATCCCGATGCCTGAAGCGCGGATCGTCAGTTGACCTTGATCGGCTTGGACATCGGGGACACCCGCCCCGAGCTGTCGACCCATGCGAGCTGCACCTTGCCGCCCTTCGACGGCGAGACCAGGCCCGGGATCGACGGCCTGCAGCGCCCGCCCGACTGGTAGACCACGCTGTCCTTCGCGCCACCGGTGACGCGCCCCCACGACAGCGCCACCGGACCCGCGGTGCCACTCACGTCGTAGACCACGAGGATCACCGCATCCGCGGGGGCGGGTTCGAACGTCGCGGTGACCCAGCTCGATGTGACCGAGCGTGGGCTCGTGGCGACGCTCGTCTGCGCGGTCACCTTGCGGAGCTTCGGTGCCGGGAGCTCGTCGCGCGCCGCGAGCGCGCGCTTGAACGAGAACACGGTCTTCCCGTCGTCATCGACCAGGGTCAAGGTCCCGCCGCCGCCGGCCGGCAGCTGGTAGACCGCGAGCCCCGGCGCGAGCGTCTTGATCTGTGGCCGCTTGAGCGTGTTGACGTCCTTGAACCGCCAGCCCGGTTGCTCGGCCGCCGTATTGGTGTTGCCCCGCCCGAAGCCACCGATCTCCTGCGCGACGATCACGCCGCCGCCCTCCACGATCGCCACGGTCCCGTTCGAGATCGGCACCGGCCCGAACGGCTCGATGGCACACGGCCCCGCCATCGCCGGAGGAGCCGTCGCGAGCGCGACACTGACCAGCACGATCTTGCGCAGCATGCCCTAGCGTAACGCGATGCCGACCTTCGCGCAGTTATCGCGATGGTGGTCGCTCATCCCGACGACGTCCGCGGCGCGCGGCAGCTCGATCGCGCGTGCCCCGGCCACATCGCGCCGGTGCCCGGTCGCGATCAGCTTCTCGAGGTAGGCGAGATCCGCGCGTGCGATCGCGAGGGCCTCGGCGGCGGTCAGGCGCGGCCCGTGCCCGGGGATCACCTCGCGCAGGTCACGCCCGAGCAGATCGATCAGCCGCTGCAGCGTGCGGCGGTACGCGGCCGGATCGTCGACGAACGGGATCTCGCATGGGGACAGATAGTCGCCGACGAGCAGCACGTCCTCGACCACCAGGCCGAGCCCATCGGGGCTGTGACCGGGGAGATCGAGCGCACGCACGGCAATCGCCCCGAGCTCCACGCGCTCGCCATCGCCCAGACCGCACAACGTCGTGGGCCAGCGGTGCCCCGCCGGCCGTGGCACGTACCACCGAGAATCGAACTCGCGCGCATCCTCGAGATAGCGCGCCGCGCGCGGATCACCACCCGCGATCGCCTCCGCCAACCCGCGATGCAGCCAGACCGGCGCGTCCGGCAGCGCGGTGTGGCCCATCACGTGATCCCAGTGCCCGTGGGTGAACACGACGGCCTCCGCACGGCCAAGCTCCGCCACCCTCGCAGCGATCGCGGCAAGCTCGCGAGGGAAGTACGCCGGATCGACGACGACGCAGGTGCCAGCATGCGAGAGGATGGTGGTGGTGGTCTGCCAGATCCCACTGGTCAGGACATCGATCTGCACGCCCCGAGCATACGCGGCCTCAGCACGGGCAGAAGTAGAACGGCAGCGAGAGATCCTGCAGGCCCGCTCCGTCGATCCGCTGCACGGCGCGCTCGGTCCCGAGCCACGGGCGCCCGATCACCTCGAGCTCACCGTCGCCGTCGAGATCCACGAGCTTCTCGATCGTGATCAGCTCGCCGAGCGAGGACTTGACCTGCGTCAGCTTGCCATCGGCGTTGGCGCGATAGAGCCCCCACACGCTCAAGTTCGGCAGACCGCAACCACCGCCGTAGTAGAGGTGCACCGAGACCCAGGTGGTGCCGGTCCGCGGGTGGCGGAGCACCTGCACGCTCGTCGTCATCCCTTCCGCTTCGTACCAGGTGCCCTTCTGCTCTGCGGTCTCCCACTCGGTCTGCGCGCTTCGGGTCGCGGCGCTCGCCTTGATCGCCTTGGTGGCTGCGGCGGCGAGCGGTGCATCCTCGATCTCCTGCGGCACGAGGATCGCGGGGAGCGCGGCGTCCCGTGCGTACGTGCCACCGGCGCAGTTGTCGAGCTTGGCGGCGAGGAGCTTCGCCCCATGTTGCATCGTGCTGACGGCGGTCCAGTTGTCCGTGTTCTCGATCCCCGCGTAGCCAGGGTCGCCGGTGAGCCGCGCGATCACCGCGAACCCGGTGACGTTCGCGCTGCACGTGCCATCGACGACGACGCGCTTGCCGAGCCACTGGCGATGCGAGAGCGGCACGTCGGCGTCGAGCACGCTCGCAACGGCCGAGGTCACATAGTCATCCTCCGTGAGCACTGCTTTGCCGTGACGCGGCATCGCCTCTGCGCCCGCGTCGTCCCCGAGCGAAGCGAGCTTCATGTACGTCGCGCCTCCCGCCCGTAGCACGAGCGAGAGCTCGCGCGTCGCCGCCACCGGAGGCGGCTCCTGGCGCATCACCACGGGCACCGACATCGGTACGGCGATCGTCTCGGTGATCTGGATCGCGGCAGCGGGCTCCTGGACCACAGGCACCGGCCGCGCCGCGACCACGAGCGCGCCGCCGACCATCGCGCAGCCGAGGCCGGCGAGGATCATGCGGGTGAGGTGGGGGTGGGTCGGAGCGACGATCTGCGGGCGAAGCTCGTGGGACATCCCTCGAGGGATTGCAACCGCTGCGCCTGGGCAACAGGCCAGACGATTCTGGTACTTGACCGTGCCTGCGTCTCGATGGACACGCCGGTGCACACGGGGCTACTCAGCGCTGCAGCCCGTCGAACGCCACCACGCTGTCACTCGTGAGGCCCGCCGCGTTCGCCTCGTCGGTGTCGATGTGCATGTCGAGCGTGTACTCGGGGTTCACTCGCACGATCACGTCGCCCATCGTCATCTCGCGCTCGCCCTCGACCCGGACCTGGATCAGATCCTTGTCGGCCACGCCGTAGTCGAGCGCCTGCGCCGGGCTCATGTGGACGTGGCGGTGCGCGAGGATCACGCCACTCGGCGTGGTGATCGTCCCCGCGGGGCCACGCAGCGTGATGCCCGGGGTGCCATCGAGCTTGCCGCTCTCGCGCAGCGGAGGCGATACCCCGAGCGTGAACGCATCGGTCTTCGCGAGCTCGACCTGCGATTGCTTGCGTAGCGGCACGATGATCGCCACGTTGCGCAGCTCGCCCTTGGGGCCGATCACGTCCACCGTCTCGCGCGTCACGTACTGCCCCGGCTGCGTGACGTCGCGCTTCTTCGTGAACTCGTAGCCCGCGCCGAACAGCGCATCGGCATCCGCGCGGCTGAGGTGGACGTGGCGCACGCTCACCCCGATCGGAATCGGCCGCGCTCGAACGCTCCTGATCGCGCCCGTCGATCCGGACACGCACCGCATCGCCTCACGCGCGATCATGCGCTCCTCGTCGGTGCGAACCACGAGCACCTTGGTCGGCGAGCGCGAGGCGGACACCTCGACGACGCCGCCGTGCTCCGATGCACGTTTCGTGCGATTCGCTTCCTCGTCGAGCGCCAGGCCCATGTAGACCAGCCCCTCGCACACACGGCTGCGCACGGCCGCGGCGTTCTCGCCGATCCCACCCGTGAACACGATCGCGTCGGCGCCGCCGAGCACGGCGGCATACGCGCCGATGTACTTGCGGATCCGGTGGACGAACACGTCGATCGTGAGCCGCGCACGAACATCGCCGCCGTTGGCCGCGGTCTCGATATCGCGGAAGTCTGCGCCGCGCCCCGACAGGCCGGCGAGCCCGGACTCGCGGTTCAGCAACCGATCGATCGCGTCGACATCCATCCCATCGCGCGCGAGCAGGATCGGGATCGCCGGATCGAGATCGCCGCAGCGCGTGCCCATCACGAGACCTTCGAGCGGCGTCATCCCCATCGAGGTCTCGACCGAGACGCCCCCGTCGATCGCGGCGATGCTCGCGCCACCGCCGAGGTGGCAGGTGACGAGCTTCAGGCGGGAGAGATCGGTCTTCAGGTGCTCGGCTGCCGACAGCGCCATGAACTGATGGCTCGGCCCGTGGAAGCCGTACCGGCGGACGCCGCGCTTCGTATAGAGCTCCTGCGGGACCGCATAGGTGAACGCGTGGGGCGGCAGCTGGGCGTGGAACGCAGTGTCGAACACGGCGACGTGCGGCACGTTCGGGAACACCTCGCGTGCGGCGCGGATGCCCGCGGCGTTGACCGGGTTGTGCAGCGGCGCGAACCTGGCGCACTCGTCGATGATCGCCAGCGTCTTCTCGTCGATTCGCGTCGGCGCGATCAGCTGCTCGCCACCATGGACGACACGATGCCCGACGGCGCCGAGGGCGCTTGGATCGGGCAGCGGCCCACCGGGGCGTGTCAGATGTTCGAGGATCGCGCGCATCGCGTTGGTCACGCTCGAACCATCCACCCTCACCTGACCGTTCTCGTGAATGTGCACGGCGTCCGGCGTGCCCATGCGCTCGGCGCGGCCCATGGCCAACCGCTCTTCGGTGTCCATCTCGTAGAGGTTGTACTTGACCGAGGTGGATCCGACGTTGACGACGAGGACCTTCATCGACCCGCATGCTAGCGGATCTCGGCTACGGTAAGGCCGTGAGCGACCACGCTGAGCACTTGCTGGATCTCGAGATCAAGCTCGCCTACCAGGAGCGGCTGATCCGCGACCTCGATACCCACGTTCGCGAGCTCGGGGATCGCCTGGTCAAGACCGAGCGCGAGCTCGCGGAGATCAAGCAGACCATCCGTAGCGGTGAGCCGACGCTCGGTGGGCAGAACGAGAAGCCACCGCACTACTGACCTACATCGTGGACTGAACAGGGCGCGCGAATGGCCGATCGAAGTAGCTGTCCCGGAAAGGAGTATCCGCCGCCCGCTCGTCGTCGTCCGTCAGTGACACCGCGCCCCAACTGCATCAAGCCCGTGTGCATCACCAGGATCCGCGACCTCGCGCCACGCCCTGCCAACCCATCTGCCTTCGTCGACGCGCTCGGGACGCGCGTCCCCTCTGCGATGGATGTATGTCTGCCTCACCCGTGAACCAGGCTTCACGAGCACCACACCACACCCGCTCGAATGCTGGAGAGCCTCCCGCGTAACTACGCGGATTGTTGCACCCAGCGAGGTGGCCTCGCTCTTGCGAGAGCCTCCCCCCATGTCGCTTCGCCTTGCCTCGTTCGCCTTCGCCCTGGCCGCCACTGCATGCACCGGGCAGTTCGGTCTGAACGGTCGCGGGATGATCGGGATCGCTCCCACGCCGGTGATGGTCGGCGGAGGTGGCGGCGGAGGCGGCGGAACCAGCGGCGCTGCGTACGCCGAGGTCTCGGTCCACGTGCAGTTCTTCGGCGTGCCCCTCGACGGCGCGCAGGACGTCGTGTTCGTGCTCGATCGATCCGGCTCGATGAGCGGCGTGTCGGCCGGGTTCGCGGGCTCGCAGGTCGGCATGTCGAAGACCGGCGCGGTGCTCGCGGGGCTTGGCGGATCGCTCGTCAACGCGGCCGCCGGCAGCCCGCTGCCATCGAAGCTCGAGGCCGCGCAGCAGGAGCTGATCGGTACGCTGCGCGCGATGCCCGATGGCACCCGCTTCAACATCATCTGGTTCGATGATTCGCTGCAGGCCCTCTCGCCGCAGATGGTCGTGCTCGAGCCCCGCACGCGCGCGGGCGTCGAGGCGTTCATCCGCGGGATCAAGACCGGCGGCTCCACCGCCGCGGTCCCGGCGCTCGAGCTCGCGTACCAGATCGGCGGCGCGCGGATCATCTTGCTGTCGGATGGCCTCGCGAACACCGGAGGTGGCGCGGACTCGCTCCTGCGCAACGCGCGCTCGGAGATGCAGCGCGGCGTGCGGTTCGACACCGTGGGCCTCGGCATCGATCAGGACGCCCAGCTGCTGCAGACGCTGGCCCGCGAGAGCGGCGGCGTCGCCATGATGCGGTGATGCGGTGATGCGCTGACGCCGACGGGAATCTCGTGCGGCACGGGGCGGTTATGATCTCGTGATCCGCCCTGCTCTCGCCGCCGACCTCGCCGCCGTGGCCACCCTGTGCCGCGGCCTCGGGATCGCCGCACCGCCCCTCCGTGGAACGCTGATCGCGGAGCGCGATGGCACCGTCGCCGGCTACGTGAGGATCCAGCCGCTCGGTGCGATCGGCTACGTGCGCGACCTCGTCACTGCGCCGCGCGCGGACGATACGAACCTGCCGCTGATGCTCGCCGCGGCGGCGGCGCTGCGGAGCGCGGGCGTCCGCGAGTGGCACCTCGATGCGCCACCGGAATCGGCGGCGATCGGCGTCTACGAGCAGCTGGGCATGCAGCCTGCGCATCGCTCGACCGCGCTCCGGTTTCCATGGGCGCGCCTGCCCGAACTACCAGGTGACCACGCCACGCCGCTGTCGGTGAGCGTCGAGGACGACGACGATCTCGAGCGGTCGCTCGGCATGCTCGGCGGTCAGCTCGCGATGGTGCGCCGCCGTCCGCACCTCGTGCTCCGCCAGCTCCGCGACGAGACCTGTGCGGCCGTCGGGTTCGCGGCGCTCGATCCTGCGGGCGCGCGGCTGTTCCGGGTCGCACGCCCGCGGTTCGCCGCTCCCTTGCTCGCGGCGCTGCGACCGTTCGCGCATCACCCGGATCTCGCGCTCGTACTCGACGATCAAGATGCGCTGGTCGCCTTGCTGACTGCTCACGGAGCGAAGGTCATGCTGCGCCTCCTGCACTACAGCGGCCCGCTTCCGTAGTGCTAGGTTCGGCTGGCATGAAGCCTCGCAAGCTCGGCACGCACGGTCCCACCGTTGGCGCGATCGGACTCGGGTGCATGGGGATGTCGGCGTTCTACGGTCCGCGCGATGATGCGGAGTCACTCGCGACGATCGACCGCGCGATCGAGCTCGGCGTCACGCTGCTCGACACCTCCGACATCTACGGTCCGCACACCAACGAGCTGTTGCTCGGCAAGGCGCTGAAGGGGCGGCGCGACAAGATCGTCCTCGCCACCAAGTTCGGGATCGTCGGCTCGGTCGATCCGGCGACGCGATCGATCAACGGGCGCCCCGAGTACGTGAAGGCAGCATGCGATGCGAGCCTCGCGCGGCTCGGGATCGAGACGATCGATCTCTACTACCAGCACCGCGTCGATCCGAACACGCCGATCGAGGAGACCGTGGGCGCGATGGCGGACCTCGTCAAGGCCGGCAAGATCCGCTATCTCGGGCTCTCGGAGGCGGGCCCCGAGACGCTGCGCCGCGCCGCCAAGGTGCACCCGATCGCGGCACTGCAGACCGAGTACTCGCTGTGGTCGCGCGATCCGGAGGACGGCCTGCTCGCCACCACGCGCGAGCTCGGCATCGGCTTCGTGGCCTACAGCCCGCTCGGCCGCGGCTTCCTCACGGGGCAGATCAAGTCGTTCGACGATCTCGCGGCCGATGACTGGCGCCGCTTCAATCCTCGGTTCAGTGGGGACAACTTCGCCAAGAACCTCGAGCTCGTGGCGCACCTCACGGAGGTCGCGCGTGGCAAGGGCGTGACGGCGGGCCAGCTGGCCCTGGCCTGGGTGCTGTCCCGCGGCGAGGACATCGTGCCGATCCCGGGCACGAAGCGACGCGCCTATCTCGAGGAGAACCTGGCTGCGGAGAACGTCACATTCACGTCAGATGAACTTGCAAAGCTCGATGCCATCGCGCCACATGGCGCCGCCGCTGGCACGCGCTACCCTTCCGTGATGATGACTTCCGTCAACCGATGATGTAGGTAGCGGTGTCGTCTGGGGATCTCTTTACGAGCGTTGGGGCTCAAGGTGGGGTATCTTGTCGAACTACTTTCCTAACGAGGGCGTATGAATCGGAAAGCCACATTTGCAAAACGCCAGCGCGAATCGGATCTCAAAGACCACGCGCGGCAGAAGATAGAACGTAAGGCTGCTCGCCAGGCATCACCGCGGACCACGAAGGGCCCCGAGATCGCCTGGGACGAGCAGACCCAAGCCACCACGGAAGACCCCGCGAACGACGCTGCGAACCAGGTCTCCCTGGTTCCGACCGACGATAGCCCGTAGCTGCTCCGTAGTACCCCGCTAACGCAGCATGGCTGGTCGCTCCGGGTCCCTCGACTCCGTGAGCCCCTCCCTCCGAGGCCAGCCTCGCGCCCAGATCACCGCGTGATCAGGGCCGCGGCGTGGTCCACCACGAGCCCCTTGGCCCCCGCTTCGAGCGCCGCGCGATGGCGGTCCGGGATCGGGCGCTTGGTCGCGGTGTTGCGCACCACCGAGACGTAGATCGTCTCGCACTCCGCGAGCTGCGCGCCATCGGAGAACCTCCTGACCTCCGTGCGGGTCGTGTACGAGGTGGTGCCGATCCGTAGGGTCGTCACGCGGAGCTCGAGCACCTCGTCGAACCGCGCCGATGCGTGCCACTCCATCGTCTGCTTGACGAGCCGACAGTCGAAGTCGATGGCGCTCGGATCCGTGCCGCCGAACAGCTGGCGCGTGTACTCCGTGGCCGCGAGATCGATGTACTCACCCCACCGCGCATTGAACACGATGCCCTGCGCATCACACTCGCCATAGCGCACGCGCAGGAGATAGCGGAACGGCTCGCTCATCGCCGGATCACCTCGCGATCAGACCGCGTAGCCGGGGTTCGCCCGATCGAGCTTGCGGAGCAGCGCCGGCCACGCGAGGCCCGCGCCCATGCCGCGCGTCACCGCCGCGAACACTTGCTTCACGCCTTCGACGATCCGCGGATCGACATGCACGAGCTCGGCGCCCGTCGCCTGCGCGCGGAGCTGGATCATGCAGACGGATTCGAACGTGTACATCGCGATGAACGCCTCGGGGATCGAGGTCCCCACGGTCAACAGGCCGTGGTTGCGGAGCATCAGGAACTGGTTGGTCCCGAGGTCCTTCACGAGGCGCGGCTTCTCGTCGTCCCGCAGCGCGACGCCCTCGTAGTCGTGATAGCCGAGCGACGCGAGCACGAACGTCGACTGCTGGGAGATCGGCAGCACGCCCTGCTTGGTGGCGGACACCGCGATGCCGTTGACGCTGTGCGTGTGGAGGACGCACTTCGCATCCTCGCGCGCCGCGTGGATCGCGCTGTGGATCGTGAAACCGGCGGGGTTCACGTCATACGGACTCTCGAGGACCTTCTTGCCGTCGAGATCGATCTTGACGAGGTTCGAGGCCGTGACCTCGTCGAACGTCAGCCCGTACGGGTTGATCAGGAAGTGATGCTCGGGGCCTTCGATGCGCGCCGAGATGTGCGTGAAGATCAGATCGTCCCAGCCGAACAGCGCCACCAGCCGGTAGCACGCGGCCAGATCCACGCGCTGCTTCCACTCGGCATCACTGACTCGGGACCGGACCTCGGGGCTCGTCATGCGCGCGACAATATGCGAGCCCCACGATGACACCAACGATATAAGCCGCCAGATCCCAGGGGTCGAACACGCTCCCGAAGATCAGCCCCCCGGACCACACGGTCTGGCCGACCTCGATCACCGTCGCCACGCCGAGCGTGACGAGGGCTCGCGTCCGCAGCCGCCACGAGGTCAGGCCGAGCACGGCGAACACGAACATCGTCGCGGCGACATCCCCCACGTGGCCGCGCACGAACGCGCGTCCGGGGCCGTGATAGACGAGGGTGACCGCGCCCAGCCCAGCCGCGAGCACGGCGAGGACCATGTCCCGGCGCTTCATGGAGACTCAACGCGTGGGCGGGGCCGGAGATTCCTCCGCGAACGCCTCGGCGAGCACCCGCTCCGCCTCCTCGAGCTCGTGCGCCGCACGCGCGCGCCGATACAGCACCGCGAGCCCTCCCAGGAGCGCGAGGCCGAACACGCTCGCGACCACCCACACCACGTGCGTGTAGGCGGCGCTGTGGCCAGCGAGCCCGGTCATCGCCCGAACACCGAATCGAAGCCGCCGCTCCACTGGGTGACGGTGCCGATGATCGGCGCGGCGAGCGCGACGAACTGCATCAGCGCAGCGGAGAACAGCGCGACCAGGATCACCACCGGAACGAGCGACGACGATCGCCCTGGCGCGCTCCCGACCTTGCGCTTCACCGCGCGCCCGAACAGCAAGGTCGCGGTGGCGAGGGAGACGAACACCGAGCCGAGCGCGAGCGGCACGCCGGCCTTGGAGCTCGTGTGGTAGTAGACCGCGACCAGCGGCGCGAGCGTCGCGAGGACGAGCGTCCCGCCGAACAGCGACGTCATGAACGCCGAGATCAGCTCGCGCGCGGCGAGCCGTGCGTTCGCGAACCGCAGCGCCACGAGGCCCGCGGGCAAGGCCGCGAGCGCCGAGAGCAAGATCACCATCGGCACCTTGTAGGCGTTGGCGAGCGCCATCGCCGCCGACGAGCTCCCGGCGGCGATCCCCCACAGCGACGACAGGAACAGCCCCGCGACGAGCGCCGCGATGGTCAGCGCTGTCTCGTTCGCGCGGGTCATCGGCTGCGCGAGCTCGCCGCGACAGGTCAAGGTCATGAGTTGCGAGAGCTGAGAGCTCGTGGACGTGGTCTCCATGGATCCTCCGCCCCCTGTGACAGCAAGCCGCACACCACCCGGCCTCTGCCCCTGTCCTACCCAGGCCTGCCAGACGATGCCGTGGTCTCCCAGGTTGGTGCGAGGCGAGGCTGCCACACTGTGGGACACGCGCCACGGCCACGGTGAGATCGCCGCCTACCTTCACGACCTGGGTGGTCGGTCGATTTGCATCCACGTGCGTAATCAAACCCTGCTGTCGATCCTTGTCGCCGTCTCCGGGTGTGGTGTGGCGGGAACCGATCCGGTCGCCGGTGATGACGGTGTAGGTCCGATGGATCCCGTCACCATGTCGGAGATCGTGATCAGCCCCAGCGGCTTCGAGGCCCGGGTGGTGGGTGATGCCGCCGTCCTCCACGACTTCACCGCAAAGCTGGTCGCACCCGATGGGAGCGCACGCGATGTCACCAGCGAGGTGTCGTTCTCTCTCGCCGATTCGCGGTTCGGCCGGTTCCACGGGAACCAGCTCACCGTCGCCGGTGGCGGCGCAGGGCCGACCCAGGTGGTGGCCACGCTCGGCATGCAACGCGGCACTGCCCCGCTGACGGTGTTCGTGACCGGCATCCGCAACCAGGGCGCACCCGATGCCACCCCCGTGCTGTTCGATTCCGCGACGCCGGCGAGTGGCTGTGCGCCCACCGTCGCCTACCCGGCAGACCAGACCTTGGTCCCTGCCAACCTCGGCAGCCTCGACGTCCACTGGACCGACGCGACGAGCGATGTGTATCGAGTGCACGTCCACAACACCTACGTCGACCTCACGTACTTCATGCCGCGCAACCCGATCAGCGGCGACCTCCAGTGGTTCATCGTCGATACCGACTGGCCGGTGTTCGAGACCTCTCACGCGAACATCGCGGTCGAGGTCGCAGGCATGTCCTCGGCCGCGCCGACCACGAAGTGCGAAGCAGCCTCCCGCACGGTGAACGTCACGCGAGATCGCGCGCTCGGTGGCGTCTACTACTGGTCCACGGACTGGGTCGCACGCGCGGCCGGCCTGACGGGCCAGGATGTCGTGCGGTACGACCTCGCGAAGCCCGCGATCGCGCCCGCCCCGATGTTCACCGATGCCACGCGCCCCTCGGCGTGCGTCGGGTGTCACGCGCTCTCGCGTGATGGCAAGCGGATCGCGATGACGCTCGATAGTGCGAACGGTCGAGGATCGGTCGTCGATCTGCCGACCAACCGCGAGCTGATGCCCGCGGGCGCCAGTGCACCGCGCTGGAGCACGGCCGTGTTCAACCACGATGGCAGCAAGCTCGTCGCCGTGCAGGACGGCCAGATGCGCCTGATCACCGCCACCAGCGGCGAGACCCTCGCCACGCTCCCGAACACCGCCGGGACGATCGCCGGCAACCCCGAGTTCTCTCCGGACGGCACCCGCTTCGTGAACGTCGAATCCACCGGCACGGATGACTGGGCGTTCGGCAACGCCTCGATCGTCGTGCGGAGCTTCGACAACACCACCAACACGTTCGGCCCAGCCCAGGTGCTGATGCCGTTCGACGCCGTCGACGGCATGCAGAGCTACTACCCCTCGTGGTCGCCCGATGGTCAGTGGCTGGCGGTCACGCGCTCTCCGTTCGGCAACTCGTACGCGAACCCCGATGCGACGATCTGGGTGGTCAAGGCCGATGGGACGGTGCCGTGGATCGAGCTTCCGACCACGCAGGGCGTGATGGATTCGTGGGCGCGCTGGATGCCGTACCCGAGCGCGCTCGGCGACGAGAAGGTCTACTTCCTGACGTTCTCCTCGACGCGCTCGTTCGGCACGCGGATCCCCGACGGCGGCCTCCCGCAGATCTGGGTCGCCCCGTTCTTCCCCGGCCGCGCGCTCGCCGGCGCCCCCGCCTCGGCGCCCGCGTATCGGGCCCCGTTCCAGAGCATCTACGCCTCCAACCACAATGCACAGTGGGCGGCCGGCGTGGTCAACGCACAGTAGCTTCGGAGGGCGCTGGTTGACGGCTCCACGTCCCCGCTGCACGCTGCAGGGATGGCGGAGCCGAAGCTGTTTCGCGACCTGGATCGGGTGGCGCGCGAGCGCCGCTGGTGCGCGTGATGCTCCGCGCTCTCTGTCGGTACATCCCGAACAGCTTCGTGAACGCGCTCGCGATGACCGCACCAGAGACGCCGATCGACGTGGCGCTCGCCCGGCGCCAGCACCTGCAGTATCGCGATGCGCTCGCGGAGTGCGGTGTGGCGATCACGACGATCCCTGGAGACGAGGCGTGCCCGGACTGCGTGTTCGTCGAGGACACGGCCGTGATCGTCGGTCACGTCGCTCTGGTCACGCGCCCCGGCGCCGTGTCACGGCAGACCGAGCCCGTGGAGATCGCACGCGCGCTCGATGCCTGGTGTCGGGTGATCCGCATGGAGGCCCCGGCCACCCTCGACGGCGGCGACGTGATGCAGCTCGGAAACACGATCTATGTGGGCCGCTCGGCGCGCACCAACGCCGCAGGGATCGCGATGCTCGAGCAGACGTTTCGCAGCCGCGTGGTGGCTGTCGAGCTGCCACCGCACGTGCTGCACCTCAAGTGTGTGGTGAGCCCGCTCGATCACGACACGGTGCTCCTCGCCGAGGGCAGCCTCCCTCCCGCGCTGTTCGCCGGCTTCCGGATCATCTCCGTACCCCGCGAGGAGACGTACGCGGCGAACGCGGTGGCGGTGGGCTCGCACGTCGTGGTCGCCCAGGAGTTCCCACGCACGCACGACGCGCTCTCCGCGGCCGGGTTCACGCTGCACCCCGTGCCGACCTCCGAGGTCCGCAAGGCGGATGGCTCGCTGACCTGTCAGTCGTTGGTGTTCTGAGCTCGCACGAGCGCCGCGAGCTTGGCGGGCGCCCGCTGGAGGTACGCCTGCTCGAGGGCGGAGGCGATCGATGACCACGGCGCACGATCCAGGTGCACGCCGACCCATCCGAGGTGGGCCACGTAGGGCGGCACGAAGTAGTGCTCGGGCTCGCTGTCGACCAGCATCGCCATCGCGCCGTCCGGCGCCGCGCACCACAGCGCGAAGCGTCCATCGCCGTGGTGATCGTCGGTCACCGAGGCGAACGACTTCTTGCCATCGATGAACCAGCTCGGGGATCCGTGGCTGGGGCGCTCGGTCGCCTTCGGGAAGGTGGCGCACAGGGCGCGGATCTTGCCGAGCATCGCGGCCTTCTTCGCCGCGGTCCAGGCGCGCCGCTTCGTCATGGGCCGACACTACCCGGACGGAGAGGATCACGCGACCGACCTCCCCGAAATCGCGGATGTCGCGCGACCGGCCGAGGACCCCACCATGGAACATGCACGCCACGCCATCCCCCGTCGGATCGCGCGCCCGCCCGATGCCGGTGACCACGACCGCGGTGATCGAGCCGCGCGTCAAGGCAGCTCACTGCCCGCACTGCGGCGGGGAGTTCCGCCTGCTCGATCACGAGGCACCCGCACCGGCGATCCGGCGTGTCGATGTGATGTGTCGCCAGTGCAGCGCCCCCCGCTCGTTCTGGTTCCGGGTGCTGCGCACCGAGCTCAACTGACCTACCATCGGGAGACCGATGAGCGTCAAGCGTCCACGTGTGGGCCGGCGCCTTGCCGAACGAGCGGCCCGAAAGCTCGTGCAGGATCGCGAGAAGCTCGCAGTGCTGTCACCGGGTGGTGTACGCGAGCGGCCGATCGAGGTGGTGTCGTCAGCGGTGATCGAGGTGCGCGTCGAGGGCATGCCGTGCGCGCAGTGCGGCGGCCAGTACCGCGTGCGCGAGCACGAAGCGCCGGCGCCGGGCCTGCGCAAGCTCGACGTGATCTGCCGGCAGTGCAGCGCGCCGCGGCTCCTGTGGTTCCGGATCGTCCCCGACGATCCGAACTGACTCAGAACTCGATCACGGTGCGGATCGAGGTGCCCTCGTGCATCAGATCGAACGCCTCGTTGATCCGCTCGAGCGGCAGCTTGTGCGTGATCAGGCGATCGATCTCGATCTTTTTGTCCATGTACCAATCGACGATCCGCGGGACATCGGTGCGCCCGCGCGCACCGCCGAACGCCGAGCCCTTCCACACGCGCCCGGTGACCAGCTGGAATGGCCGCGTCGAGATCTCCTGACCCGCGCCCGCCACGCCGATGATCACGCTGACGCCCCAGCCGCGATGGCAACACTCGAGCGCCTGTCGCATCAGCGTGGTGTTGCCGACGCACTCGAACGAATAGTCCGCGCCACCGCCGGTGAGCTCCACCAGGTGCGCGACCAGATCGCCCTTGATCTCCTTGGGGTTCACGAAGTGGGTCATGCCGAACGAGCGGCCGAGCGCCTCGCGGGCCGGGTTGATGTCGACGCCGATGATCTTGTCCGCGCCGACGAGCTTGGCGCCCTGGACGACGTTGAGCCCGATGCCGCCGAGGCCGAACACGACGACGTTCGCCCCCGCCTCCACCTGCGCCGTGTAGAGCACCGCACCGATCCCGGTGGTGACGCCGCAGCCGATGTAGCAGATCTTGTCGAACGGAGCGTCGCTGCGGACCTTGGCGAGCGCGATCTCCGGAAGCACGGTGTGGTTCGCGAACGTCGAGCAGCCCATGTAGTGGTGGATCGGCTTGCCCTTGATCGAGAACCGGCTGGTGCCGTCGGGCATCATGCCTTTCCCTTGCGTGGCGCGGATCGCGGTGCACAGGTTGGTCTTGCGCGAGAGGCACGACTTGCAGGTCCGGCACTCCGGCGTGTAGAGCGGGATCACGTGATCGCCGGGCTTGAGCGAGGTCACGCCCGCACCGACCTCGCGGACGATGCCGGCGCCCTCGTGGCCGAAGATCGCGGGGAACAGCCCCTCGGGATCGCCGCCCGAGCGCGTGAACTCGTCGGTGTGGCACACGCCGGTGGCCTTGATCTCGACGAGGACCTCGCCGGCCTGCGGCCCATCGAGATCGACCTCCTCGATCACGAGGGGGTCACCGGCCTTGTACGCAACGGCTGCACGCGTCTTCATGACGCGGAGCCTAACGGATCTACGACAGGAACGTCTTCAGGTCGAAGCCCGGATCCTCGTCGCGCCCTTCGAGGCCCGCGGCGCTACGAAAGCTCCGCGCCTTCCCGCACTCGAGGCACAGCCGGATATCGCGCCCGCCCGAACGCCCGGCGATCACGTAGGTCAGGACGGCCTTCTCCGCCTTGCAGTCAGGGCACTGGTGCAGGAACAGATCGTCCCTCCGGAACCCACGCTTCTTCAGCTTGTACTCGTAGGTGTCCAGCTCGTTCTGCGTCAGTGCCACCCTTGCAGCGTACACTACCCACGTGGAACCGGCGGCCAAGCAGCACCTCGCGGAGCTGGCAGAGCTGGCGCGCGGGCGTCGGATCGTCGTCCTGACGGGCGCCGGCTGCTCCACCGAGTCCGGGATCCCCGATTATCGCGGCGTCGACACCCCCCCACGCGTCCGCCCGCCGATCCAGCACCGGGAGTTCGTCGACAAGCCCGAGATGCGGCGCCGCTACTGGGCGCGGTCGATGCTCGGCTGGCCCCGCCTCGCCACCGCCCTGCCGAACCCGGCACATCGCGCGCTGGTCGAGCTCGAGCACTCGGGCGCCGTGGCCGGCCTGATCACGCAGAACGTCGATGGGCTGCACGGCGTGGCGGGGAGCCGCGACGTCGTGGAGCTGCACGGCGCGATCGGGCGCGTGCGCTGTCTTGGCTGCGACGAGCTCACGCAGCGCGCCGAGCTCCAGGCCCGGCTCGAGGCGGCCAACCCCACCTGGATGGCCCGCGCGCACGCGGCCGCGATCGCGCCGGATGGCGATGCAGATCTGCCCGATGCGGTGATCGCGGACTTCCGCGTGATGGCGTGCGGCAGCTGCGACGGCGTGCTGATGCCCGACGTGGTGTTCTTCGGCGGCAGCGTGCCCCGGCCCACGCTCGATGCAGCGTGGGCCGCGTTCGATCGCGGCGAGCTGCTGCTCGTGGTGGGCTCGTCGTTGACGGTGTTCTCCGGATACCGCTTCGTGCGGCGTGCTGCCGAGCGCGAGGTGCCGGTGGCGATCGTGAATCGCGGCCCGACACGGGGTGATGACTATGCCGCCCTCCGGGTCGATGCGCGTGCCGGCGATGTTTTGCCCGCCCTGGTCCGCGCGCTGGCCTGATAGGATGATCCTCCATGCGGTGCGTCGCCCTGCTCCTGGCACTCGCCGCCGCATGCGATGACGGCGGTGGCATGGACCCAGGCCCTGACGCGGAGGTGGCACCCGACGCGGCTGGCGATCCCACCGCGGCACAGCTGTCCGCCGCGCTCGCCACCTGCAACGTGGTCGGCGGAAAGTACGCCAAGGACAGCGGCGGCACCGCGACGGTCGACATCTGCGGCCTGACCGGCGCGGTGTTCTGGAAGGCGGATCTCGACGTCGACTGCGACGGCAAGATGAGCGCGAAGTGCAGCCTCTCCACGGATCCTGACTACATGAGCCAGACCGCCGCCAGCGACTCGCAGGGCATGCCGCTCGATGCGGCCGCGTTGCCGTACGTGGTGGTGCCGGGCGTCAGCACGCGCTGGAGCTATCGCGCGGCCGGGCTGGCGATGGGCTCGGTGGTCGCGGTGGTCTACGGCGATCATCTCGAGTACGGCGTGCTCGGCGACGTCGGTCCGGTGGCCGCGATCGGAGAGGCGTCGTACCGGATGGCGGAGCTGCTCACGATCAACCCCGATCCCCGGGTCGGCGGGACGGCAGCCGAGGTCGCGTACGTGGCGTTCACCGGCACGGGGGCCGAGGTCGACGTGATCGAGGACCACGCGATGGCGGTCGCGCTCGGGATCGCTCACGTGAAGACCCTCCTGGGTCAGTAGTCCCGAGGGGATTTCCCCAGGCTACGGCGGCTGCTGGCGCTACTCGAGTAGCCACCCAACCCCTCGGAATCGATCGCTAAGTACCGTAGATCCACGCGATCCCGTGCACATCCTGCGCATGCGCTGCTGGCGCACCGCTTGCTCCTTACCCGCGCACGATGCGCCCCACCGCCCTGCTCGCCGCCCTGGTCTCTCTCGCCGCCACCACCGTCTCGTGCGTGGATGACGAATCGTCCGAGGAGAGCACGATGTTCGAGGCGGCCTATGACGAGGGTCAGGAGCCCGCGAAGGACGACGGGACCGATTGCTCCGGTGTCCGCGTTCCCGACCGCTCCGGCTTCGCGAAGCGGATCGCACTCACGTTCGACGATGGCCCGAACCCGGCGACCACGCCCAAGGTCATCCAGGTGCTGAAGGCGCACCACGCGCCCGCGACGTTCTTCAACAACGGCTCGCGCTACGGCACCGCCGGCGCGAAGGACCTCGCGGCTCAGATCGCAGCGGATCCCGACTACATCCTCGCGAACCATACGCAGCACCACCTGAACCTCGCGCAGGAGAGCGCGACCAAGGTGGCCTCCGAGATCGACGGCACCGATGCCCTGATCCGCGCCGCCGGCGAGACCCCGAAGTACCTCCGCTTCCCGTTCGGCAGCTCGACCTGCAGCACGATGAAGCAGGCCCGCGACCGCGGCTACATCGTCACCGGCTGGCACATCGACAGCGCCGACTGGTGCTACGCGGCCGGCGGTGGCGTGTGCAAGAAGTCCACGTTCAAGTACGTCCCCGACGAGATGCGGAATGACATGCAGGGCTACGTGCTCTCGCAGGTCCACGCCACCAACGGTGGCATCATCCTGTTCCACGACATCCACCAGTCCACCGCCGATCACCTCGACGCGATCCTCACCACCCTCGAGCAAGAGGGCTACACGTTCGTGCGGCTCGACGATGGCGCCGCGTTCCCTCGCCTCAATGGCGTGACCGCGCCGCCGCCGCCGATGGTGACGCCGTTCATCGGCACCGTGTGCACCACCAACGCCCAGTGCGCCTTTGCCGGTGGCCGCTGCCATGCGGCGGGCTTCTGCACGCAGTCCTGCGCCGGCACCTGCCCGGACCAGGCGGGCGCCGCGCCCACGTTCTGCATCGCCGACACGGCGAGCGCAACCAACGGAATCTGCGTCAGCAAGGCCGCGCTGCAGAACAACCAGTGCGCCTCGCTCGCGCGGACCACGAAGAAGAGCGTGGCGCGGTTCGTGGGCACCAGCGGCGCTGCCGCGACCAGCGCCCTCGTCTGCTCGCCCTGAGCCGGCTGAGCTAAGCTCGCCGCCATGTCCGATCTCGCTCAGCGGTTCGCCCTGGCCCAGGCACGGATCAAGCCGGTCAGCGTCGCCACCGACGTGATGCTCGCGCTCTACGCGCTGTACAAGCAATCCACCGCCGGCGACGTCAGCGGAGACCGGCCCGGCATGCTCGATGTCCGCGGCCGGGCGAAGTACGACGCGTGGGCCAAGCACAAGGGCCTCGGCAAGGACGCCGCGATGGAGCAGTACATCGCGCTGGTCGGAGCGCACGCGAAGTGATCCGCGCGGTGAAGCGATGAGCTCCTGGCGGCTCGACGGCAAGACCGCGCTGGTCACCGGCGGCAGCAAGGGCATCGGCCGCGCCGTCGTCGACGAGCTGGTCGCGCTCGGTGCGCACGTCATCGTCGTCGCGCGCTCCCAGGCTGGGATCGACGAGACGCTCGCCGCGCACCCGGGCAAGGTCACGGGGATCGCCGCGGACGTCACGAGCGCAGCGGGCCGCGCGCGCATCGTCGGAGCAGCGCCCGCCACACTCGATGTCCTCGTTCACAACGCGGGCGGCAACATCCGCCGGCCGCTCACCGGCTACGACGACGAGACCATCGCGCAGATCGTCTCGTTGAACCTGCTGTCTCCCTTGTCCCTGTCGCGCGAGCTCCACGGCCGGCTGGTCGCCGCGGGCCAGGCAAGCGTCATCCACGTCGGCTCCGTCGCGGGGATCATCGCGCTCGGCACCGGCGTGGCGTACGGCGCGGCGAAGGCCGGGCTCGCCCAGGCCACGCGTACGCTCGCGCTCGAGTGGGCGAGCACCGGCATCCGCGTCAACACCGTCGCTCCCTGGTACACGCGCACCGATCTCGTGGCCCCGGTGCTCGC
Source organism: Myxococcales bacterium (assembly GCA_016720595.1). Classification (GTDB taxonomy): domain Bacteria; phylum Myxococcota_A; class Polyangia; order Haliangiales; family Haliangiaceae; genus JABFXX01. The sequence continues at coordinate 13,186 of JADKKI010000001.1, read as the reverse complement.
GCAGCCCAAGCGGCTCGAGGCGATCCTGGCGCGCACGCCGCTCGGTCGGGTCGCCGAGCCCGTGGAGGTCGCCCGGGCGATCGTGTTCCTCGCGCTCCCCGCCGCGTCCTACATCACCGGGCAGTGCCTCGCCGTCGACGGTGGGATGTCGATCCAGGGCCTCCCGTACGCTCCATAGATCCGCCGCGGCCCTGGCACGTTCCAGGGACATGCGCCTGGTCTGCCTCGCGATGGTCGTCGCCCTGGTCGGGGTGGTGGCGCCCGCGGGCCGCGCTCGCGCCGCTGACCTGGGACGACAACGGGGCAGGCCCGGGCGCGGTGGTGACCAAGGACCATCCGTTCGTCGGTGCCTGATCGGAGCGGTCGTCCGAGGGCTGGTACGCGCCGTCGTGTGGGACGCCGCGCTGAAGGACTACCGGATCGATCGCGTCGTCAGTCGCAAGGTGTCGCCCGGTGCGCTCCCGCCGGCCACGCGGACCGCCATCACGAGCCGCATGGGAGCCAGGTCGGCCCGAGCAAGCTGGCAGCAGGCCACCCGCTCGGCGCCGGCTGGTACTCCGTTCCGGATCAGCGGTCGCGCGCCCTCCCGCCTCGCGTGCCTTAGCGCCGCGCCGAGCCCAGGCACGCGCCGGCCCCGGGCCTGCGCGCGCCGTCGAGATCGCGCCCACGCCGACCGCCATCATGCCGATGCCGATCCCGCTGACCAGGCCATCGGTGTTGTACTCGTTCCGATCATCGGTGCGCGTCTTGTACGTGAGCACCCCGCCCAGCACCGCGAGCCCCGCCCCGCCCGCCATCGTCGGGCCCGGCCCCGACAGGTGGATCTTGCCGTTCGCTCCGATCTGGCCGGCGCAGCCGCCGAGCGTGGCAGTGACGAGGAGGGAGGCAACGAGGGGAGCAAAGAACAGGGAGTACTTGGTGGTGTTCATGGGCTTCAAAGACACCCACGCAGACCGCGCCAAAACCCTGCAAGGTGCAGATTGACTGGTGGTTACAGCCAGTTAGCGAATGTTCGCGGCGAACCACGGCGATAGGTGCGCGCTCATCCGGCGGATCTCGTCGAGCGTGCAGCCCAGGGCGGTCGCGTAGCGCACGATCTGCTGCGCCTCCTCTTCCGAGACGTGCCCCTTCGCGAGCACGACGGAGATCGCGTCCACGACGATCATCGCCGCGAGCTCGCCGGGATGCAGGCCGCCACCGCCGCGGAACGGCCCACTCGCGTTGCGAAGCGCGTCGGCGAGCGTCGTGGGATCGAGCGGCTCGGCGAGAAGGAGATCGTCGAGGTTCGCCGGCTGCCCCGAGCGTGCCTCGAGCTTCTCCGCCAGGCGTGCTCCTTCTTCCAGGCCGATCTCGCCATCGGCGCGAACGATCGCGACGAGGGCCTGCGCGTACAGGTGCGCCGCGCTCTCGTCGAGCAGCCGCGCGTCAGCGGCCACGGAAGCTTCCGGGCCGTCGCTCGACGAACGCGCGCAGGCCCTCCGCCACGTCCTCGCTCGCCATCAGGGGCTGCAGATCGGGGAGCAGCCGCGCCGCGGCCGTTGCCTCGGCCTCCGCGAGCGCGTGGCGCGAGGACGCCAGGGTCGCGTACACGCCGAGCGGCGCCTGCGCGGCGATCTGCTCGGCGAGGGCGAGTGCGCGTCCGAGCTGCTCGCCGGGCTCCACCACCTCCTGCACGAGGCCGATCCGCAGCGCTTCGGCCGCATCGAACTCGTCGCCAGTGAGGAGCCAGCGCATCGCGTTCGCCCAGCCGACCTCGCGTGGGAACCGCAGCGTGGCACCGCCCACCGGATAGATCCCGCGCTTGACCTCGATCTGACCGAACCGCGTGGAGCTGGCGGCGATCCGCACATCCGTCGCGAGCAGGAGCTCGATGCCGATCGTCAGGCAGATCCCCTGGACCGCGGCGACGATCGGCTTGCCGAGCTGCGGCCCGGTCAGGCCGAGCGGATCGAGCCCACCTTCGGGGATCGGGAACTTTCCGGCCTGGAACACGCTCGTCCACTGCACGAGATCGAGGCCGCCCGTGAAGTGATCGCCCTGGGCGTGGAGCACACCCACGCGCAGATCGGGATCGCGCGCGAGCTCGCCATACGCGCGGCACAGCGCCTCCCACAGCGGCAGATCGAACGCGTTGCGCTTGGCCGCGCGAGCCAGACCGATCAGGAGGACGTGACCACGGCGCTCGAGGCTGACTGTACCGATCGTCATCTGCGGCCAACCGTACCCCGGGTGGCGGGTCCAGTGGCCAGGTCCAAGGGCCGCACTGGGAACCAAATGCCTGAACACAAGTGTGCGCACCGGCTGCGTAAGTTGGCGTTTGCACAAGAAGCGCATCCCCGGGTTTGTGGCCGCAGAGTTGCTTGATGTCCGGGCATGCGCTTCACCTGGATCCCTCTCGCCACGCTGCTCACTGGCGCGTGCACCACCGAGATCGCCGAGCCCGAGGGCCCCGGCATCGACGCGTACATCACGTCGTTGCCGTACCTCCCGGTCGCGCCTTCGCAGGTCGATCAGGGGCAGCGCTCGGCCGAGGCGCGCGAGGGCGACTACTCGTGCACGCGGCAGAACCTGAAGGAGACGCGCCAGTACGATCGGATCGTCGCGTATGCCGCGAACTCCGATTCGATGTTTCCCGGCGCGATCATCAGCGCCGATAGCGTGCTGACCGGCCTGTTCACGCAGCAGGTGCTCGACCGCGCGCCCGAGACGATCTCGGTGAGCCTCGAGAACCTCGGCGGCAAGAAGAGCGCGCTGATCGCCAACCCGAGCCTGTCCTCGTATCGCGAGGCACTCACCGGCGTGCTGCAGCAGGAGATCACGGGCTCCACACCGGCGAACCTGGCCTCCGAGATCGAGGAGGTCCACTCCAAGGAGCAGCTCGACATGGCGCTCGGCGTCCAGGCGAGCTGGGGCCTCGGCGTCGCGAGCCTCAAGACCAGCTTCGATTGGTCCAAGCAGGAGACCCGGTCGCGCTACGTCGTCAAGTACACGCAGGCCTACTACACGGTGGACCTCGATGCGCCACAGTCGCCGAGCGCGCTGCTCGCCCCGACGGTGCAGCTCGCCGACGTGCAGGCGAAGATGGACGAGACCCGCCCGCCGGTCTACGTGTCGTCGGTCACCTACGGCCGGATGGTGCTGTTCACGTTCGAGTCCGAGTACTCGGCCTCCGAGATGGGCGCCGCCTCGAGTTCGCGTACTCCGGCGGCGTGGACGTCAAGGGCGACGTCTCGGTCACCTACAAGGACATGATCTCGAAGTCGAAGATCACCGCGTTCATCCTCGGCGGCGACGCCGGCAGCGCGGTGAAGACGATCGATAGCTACGAGGCGCTGATCGCCTTCATCAAGAGCGGCGGCAACTACTCGCGCGAATCGCCCGGCGCGCCGATCGCGTACAAGCTGAACTACTTGCGCGATAACTCGCCCGCGCGGATGTCGTTCACCACCGACTACGAGGTCAAGGACTGCGTGCGCGTGTCCCAGAAGGTGCGCGTGACGCTCAACGCCGTCGCCGTCGACGACGCGGGTGGAGATGCGGGCTCCGATCTCGAGCTCTACGGCCAGATCTGGATCGAGAGCTCGGCCGGTGGCTCGGCGATGATGTTCAACAAGAACAGCGACAACTACGTCCGCGTCCGCGAGGGCCAGCAGTTCGGCTCGGGCGCCCCGCTCGCCGAGGCCGTGATCAACGTCGCCCCCAAGGCCGGCCAGACCATCCGCCTGCGCGCGAACCTCCGCGACGTCGACGACTTCCTGAACCCCGACGACGACCTGGGCAACGAGACCGTGCTGAACCCGTTCGAGACCGGCTGGCGCAAGGAGTCCACGGTGACGCTCACGGGCGATGGCTCCCGCGTCCGCGTGGTGTTCTCGCTCTCTCCGATCTGACGCGGTACGCTGAGGGGATGCGCCTCGGCGTCGTCCTCGTGCTCGTGACCGCCGCTGGCTGCGGACGGTTCGGCTTTGGCGAGCCCACGGGCAGCGGCGCGGATGGTGATGTCGACACGACCGATGGCGTGGCAGCCTGCGGCACGCACGACGAAGACAGCGACGGCGTGCCCGATGCCTGCGACGTCTGCCCCGCGACCGCCGACGTCGGACAGGCAGATGTGGATGCGGATGGCGTGGGCGATGCCTGCGACCCCGACAACGCCACCGCACAGCACATCCTCCTGTTCGAGGGCTTCGGCGCGGGCAACCCGCCCGGCTGGGTCGCAAGCGGCGCGGCCCTGTGGGGCGTGGTCGGCGATGATCTCCGCGGCGCGTACACCGACATCGAGGCCTCGGCCTTCGTGACGCCGCTCGACTATTCGCCGCCGATCACGATCCAGGTCGGCTACCGGCTGCTCGCTGTCGACAGCGCGGCCGGAAACCGCACCAAGAGCCTCGTCGATGCGTTCGACGTGTCCACCATCGATTCTCAGAAGTGTGGCGAGGCCTCACCGATGGATCACATCATCGGGCACGAGGTGGCCGGGACGACGGTCGAGGGGATGGCCGTCCCGTACACGCACGGCTTCGACGTCGGCGCCGAGTACGTGACGACGATGACGCACACGGAGGCCGAGATCACCTGCGTCACGGAGATCCCGGCGCTCGGCGCCACCGGCACGACCCTGGTCACGCGAGCTCCGTTCCGCAACGACGGCCGCCTTGGCTTCCGCCTGCGCAGCGTGGTGATCGCCTATCACTACGTACTGGTGATCGGCGGATAGCGTCGCCGATTCCGACCGCTGGTCCGACGGTAGATACCATCAGCCACGCACCATTCGGCGCAGCCCGCTCCGCACGCACCGCGCTAGCGTCTGCGCGTGACGCTCGAAGTGCTCGACACGCTCCCGGTGGCGCCCGATGGAAGCTCTGCCACCCAGGCTTCGGAGGGCGGTTCGACGGGTCCGGTCTCGGTGCGCGTGGGAGGACGCGAGCCCGCCCTGCCGAGCATCGACCCGAGGCGCTATGTGATCCGCGAGGAGCTCGCGCGCGGAGGGATGGGGAAGGTCTCGATCGCGTTCGACACCGCCCTCGGCCGGTTGGTCGCGATCAAGGAGCTCCTCGTCGACACCCACGGACACGCCGGGGTCGCGGCGCGGTTTCGTCGAGAGCTCGCCCTCACCGCGCGGCTCCAGCACCCCTCGATCGTCGGGATCATGGACGGCGGCACCTGGACCGCTGGCGAGCCGGTGTACGTGATGCGCCTGGTCCAGGGCGAATCTCTCGACAAGACGATCGCGCGCGCGACCACCACGGCGGCGCGCCTGGCGCTGCTACCGCACATGATCGCGGTGGTCGATGCGCTCGCGTACGCCCACGCTCAACGGATCATCCATCGCGATCTCAAGCCCGCGAACGTCCTGGTCGGGGAGCTCGGCGAGACCGTGGTGATCGATTGGGGCATCGCCAAGGATCTCGATCGCCCCGAGGCCGAGGCCGTGGCTCTCGCGCCGTTCCGAGATCAACCGGGCGACGCGCACACGATGGCCGGCGCGGTGCTCGGAACACCGGCGTACATGCCGCCGGAGCAAGCGCTCGGCGAACCGGTGGACGCCCGCGCGGACGTCTACGCCCTCGGCGCCGTGCTGTATCAGCTGCTGACGGGGAATCCACCCCACCGGGGCAGGACCCTCGAGGCGATCGTCGTGTCGGTGCTGCACGGTCCACCGCCCCCGCTCCCGGACGATGTGCCACCCGATCTCGCGGCGATCGTGCGCCGCGCGATGGCGAGAGAGGTCGGCGATCGCTACCCGAGCGCTGGCGAGCTCGCGCTCGATCTCAAGCGCTTCCACGCGGGCCAGCTGGTCGGCGCCCATGCGTACGGCACCTGGCACCTGATCAAGCGCTGGGTCCGGCGGCATCGCGGCGCGGTAGGCGTCGGCGCGATCGCCGCCGTGGTCCTGGCGGCCTTCGCCGCGGTGAGCGTCTCCCGCATCGTCAAGGAGCAGGAGCGGTCGAGCGCCGCCGAGCTGGTCGCCGAGGCCAGCCGCCACGATGCAGAGCACCTGCTCGATTTCATGCTGGTCGAGCTGCGCGACAAGCTCGCGCCGATCGGCAAGCTCGACCTGCTTCGCACGGTCGCCGCCGAGGCGCATGGCTACTACGAGCGACGCGAGCCCACCTCAGATCTCGACGACCAGCACCGTCGTGTCCTCGTGCTGCGCAACCTGGGCGAGGTCCACGAAGCCCAGGGCGAGCTCCCCGCCGCGCTCGGCGAGTTCCGCGAGAGCCTGACCCGCGCCGAGGCCCTGGTCGCCAGCGCGCCCGAGCGCGTGGCCTGGCGCCTCGATCTCGCGATCGCCCACCGCCGCGTCGCCGGCGCGATCGAGCAGCAGGGTGATCTCCCGGCGGCGCTGCGCAGCTACCGTCAAGGTCTCGCGATCGCCCTGGGCGGTCCACCGGACGATGGCGCGTGGCAGGGTGAACGCTCGAGCGCGCAGATCGCGATCGGCGATGTCCTGCGCGCACAGGGCGACTTCACCGGAGCCATCGAGACGTACCGCGGAGCGCTCACGGATGCCGTCCCGCGCGTGAAGGCACATCCCGAGGACGCCACCGCGGTGCGCGATGCCGAGCTCGTCTACAACAAGCTTGGCACCGCTCTCCGGACGCAGCCCACGCCCGATCTCGATGGCGCGATCGCACAGTATCGCGAGGCGCAGGCCCTCGCCGATCGCCTGGTCTCGCGCGATCCGACCAACGTCGTGTGGCAACGCGATCTCTCGATCGTCCACGGCAACCTCGGCCGGGTGTTCAAAGCTCGCAAGGCCTACGCCGAGGCTCTCGCCGAGTACCAGGTGGGAGTCACGATCGCGGAGGCGCTCGCCGCGCGCGATCCGCTCGACGCCAACGCCCAGCGCGATCTCGCGATCAGCATCAACGTGGTGAGCAAGGTGCAGCTCGAGCAACATGACTATCCGAGTGCGCTCGCTGGCTATCGGCGCTCGCTCGCGATCCGCGAGCAACTGGCGATTCGCGATCCGAGCAATGCGCTGTGGCAACACGATCTGTCGGTCAACCACTACATGGTCGGCGACGTCCTCGAGGACCAGGGCAGCCACGCCGAGGCACTCGCCACGTACAAGACCGCGCTCGCGCTCGCTGAGATCGTCGCGGCTCGGGACCGGACCAACGCGAGCTGGCAAGAGATCGTCAAGGAGCTCCGCGAGACCACGGCGACCTGCTGCGGCCAGCGACCCGCCAAGTAGCCCGGGTGGGAGGGGGGGCTCGGCCTAAAATTTGCTCGCCCGCGGCCCCGGAGCGACCCTCCCGGTATGGACAAGCGTCAGCTCGTCGACCAGCTGGTCAAGCAGCTCGAGTCCTCGGCCCGCGCCGCGCTCGCCGCGCGCGATGCCGCGGCGGCCGAAGCCCGCGAGGGCGCCACCCCCGACGAGAAGCGTGAGGATGCGCGGGCCGCGCACCAGCTCCACAGCTTCGGCCGTGCCTCACAGGGCCGCGCCCAGCAGGCACTCTCGGATGCGGACACGCTCGCCACGTTCCGGCCGACCACGCTCGATGGCCGCGCGCGGATCGGGCTCGGCGCGATCGTCGAGATCGAGGACGCCGAGTCAGGTGAAGGCCGCACGTTCTTCCTCGCGCCCGTCGGCGCCGGCGTGACGCTGACCGGCCCGGGTGGCGATGGCCATCTCTCGGTCGTGACCCCGGTGTCGCCGATCGGGCGTGCGGTGATCGGCAAGCGCACGGGCGAGGTCGTGGATGTCACCGTGGATGGCGATGTCCGCGAGTGGCAGATCACGTACGTCGGGTAGCGCTAGGTCGCGGGGCCGGCGCAGACCGGGCAGCCCTCGGCCACGCGGCTCCAGTCGCACGCATCGCACATGATCTTCACCACGTGAAAGCCCGGCTCGCCGAACCGCGCGATCGGCGTGGGCGCCGTGGTCTGGCTGGTGCCGGTCCGCACGCGCGCCGGCGCCGACGCTGTCACCGTCAGCGCCGTGATCTTGCAGCTCGGGCACATCCTCGGGACGCTGATCCGCGACGAGGTGGCGAGCGCCTCGGCCAGCCCATCGCGACGCTCGCACCGCGGGCACGCGAGCGTTGCATGAGGCTCGTGGCCGCAGCCGAGGCAGCGGATCTTGTAGATGCCCGCGACGAACGTCGCATCGTCATGGACCCAGCGGCCGTCGGCGTTCGGCTCGGAGAGCATCACCGAGATCTCCCGCGTGATGTAGCTCGAGACCTCGAACGAGGTGCGGTCGCACTTCTGGCAGCCGGCGATCATCGACGCGTACTGCTTGTCGTCGAGGTGGCCCATGCGGCGGCCATCCTAGTCGAACGGAGCAGGTACACCAGGGCTCCTGCCCCTGACCTCACGGTGGAGCGAGTTCACGCGTCGACGAACGCATCGAACGCCGTCAGCTCGCCGCGATCGAAGAACAACCGCTCGCAGTTGTCGCACCAGTCGTACTCGACATCGCCGGCGCCCTTGAGCGCCATCATGTCGCGATCGCACTCGTAACAGCGTGCCGTGGTGGTGCGGTGCTCGTGCGCGGCGGTGACGCCACCCTCGATCACGCTCGCGAGGCCGAGGCTGTCGATCAGCTCGTTCTCGCCCTTGTCGAGCACGATGCCGCCACACGAGGGGCAGCGATCGATCTCGATCGAGTGGACCATGCTCGTCGCCATGTCGCTCGTGCAGCCCGGGCACTTCATGCGCCCAAGCTTACCGCGGACGGGACTGCCACCAGGCCTGCCAGGCGGCGGCATCGGTGCCGAAATCGCGCCCGCGCGACCGGGACCGGAGGCTCTCGGCGGCATTGGCCCGGACCTGCTCCGAGCTGTCACCGAGGGCGCGGATCAGCGCAGGCACGGCGATCTCGAGCTCCTGGTGGCCCACGAGGATCGCGGCATTGGCGCGCTCCGCGGTATCCCCCCGCGCGAGCAGGTCCGCGAGGAAGGCGGCCGCCTCTGGAGAGGGCGTGGTGGCGAGGCCGTTCATCGCGGTCACGCGCACGCGCTCGTTCAGCGCGTGATCGCTCGCGCGCGCGATCAGCTCCGCGGCCGGGACCGCGCCCGCGGCATGCAGACGACCGAGCGCCTCGGTGGCGGCGATGCCCGTCTCGAGATCGGGATCCCGCGAGGCCACGAGCAGCGCGGCAGGATCGGCATCGCGATCGCGCGCCAGCTCGCGGACGGCCGCGCGACGGATCTTGGGATCCGCGTCGGCGAGATCCGCGGCGAGCGCCGGCGTGGGCTCGGCGCGCCGTGCGAGCGTGGGTGGCGCAGCCGACACCCGCGCGGATGGGAGGGCCGCGGTCCGCGGCGCGGCCTGCGAGACCGGCGCGGCATCGGCATCGCGCGTTCCCGACGACGAACGACCGAGCCACACGCCGAACCCGACGAGGGCGAGCGCGCCGGCGGCGAGCAGGATCGGGCCCTTCCGCATGATCACTCGACGTTCGCGCAGCACCGGCAGAACGACGAGGCGGTCGTCGCGCGGGCACCATCGGGGTTGGTGACATCGGACGAGTTGATGTAGAGCGCCGAGTCGTCGGCGTCCTGGTCATCCACCCAGTCGAGCAGCACGCCACCGGTGAGCGCCACGCCCGACTGCATCGCCGCGCGCATCTCGCCGGAGCTGCACATGTGACCGCCGACGACGCGGCAGTGATTGGCGCAGCTCGAGAACGTCCAGCCCGAGCTGTCCGGATCTTCGACGCACTGGCTGCCGCCGGTGGACAGGAAGCCCGCCGGGCAGCCGCGGCCGGTGAGCCGGTTGCCCGCCATGTTGATCGGGCCGGCCATCGTGTCGCCGGTGACGTTCAAGTAGCGACCGTCGGTGAACGCGGTGTCGAGCGCCACGGTGTCGGCCGCGACGGTGATGCCGACGCCTGCGCCGACGTTGATCGTGACCGCGCCCGCGGCGCCGCCGCCGGTGAGGCCATTGCCCGCGCCGACATCGGTGATGTCACCGCCGGAGTCGACATCCGTCGCGCACGCCCACGCGCTGCCGCTCCACTTGAGGAGCTGGGTCGCGGCACACGTGGTGAGCAGCGAGAGCGCTGCATCCCCGGTGGTGTTGCCGCCCTGGAGGCCGCTGCCGACCGCGGTGGTCACCGAGGTCATGTCGCCGCCGGAGTTGGTGTCGGTGTCGAGATCGTTGGCGCAGCCCCAGGTGGCGCCGTTCCACTTGAGGACCTGGTTCGTCGAGCACGTGCTCAGCAGCGACAGCATGACGTTGCCCGTGGCGCCGCCGCCGGTGAGGCCGCCTGCCGGTCCCACGGTGACGCCGGTGATCCCCGCGCCGCCGACGTCCGCGGAGCACGCCCACGCCGTGCCGCTCCACTTGAGGATCTGGTTGATCGCGCAGGTCTGCGTCAGCGACAGGGTGATGTCGCCCGAGTTCCCGCCGCCCGACAGGCCGTTGCCCGCGAACACGGCGGTGACGTCGCCCGATCCCGAGAGATCCGGCGCGCAGGTCACGGTGCCGTCGGTGTTGACGCCGATGATGAAGTTGCCGGTGGAGCACGTGCCGGTCACGCGCTTCTGGAGATCCTGGGCAGGGAGCCCGCCGAGCGCATCGGAGTTCGCGGCGTGGAACGCGTACGGCACCGCATCGATCGGGATCCGCGCATCCATCACCACCTCGTCGAGCTTGATCTCGAGGTAGAGCTTGCGGCCATCGAACACCGCGGCATCGAGAGGCTTGGTGGCGCCGAGCTCGGTGAACAGCACCCCATCGTCCTCGAGGGTGACGTCGCGTGCTTCCTTCCACACGCTCGCGCCGTTCATGGCCGCATCGAACAGCTCGAACGCGATCTTGTGCGTGCCGGTGAGCGGTTCGCCAGTCTTGTCGTCGGCCATCCGCGCGCTGAACGACAGCGTGCTGGGCACGGCGGCGACCGCCGGTGCGTGAGTCGCGAGGAGGACGACCGTGGCAGCGAGGGCGGCGAGGCTCGCGCGGATCACGGCGTCACCACCGCGTTCGGCGTGATCTTCACGGTGCCCGCTTTGCCGGCCTTCCGGGTCAGCGAGCGGCCGACCTGGACATCCATGCGGATGCCGCCACCGCGGAGGCGAGCGCCTCCCACGGCGAGCTCGGTCACCGGCTTGCCCGGCGCCTCATCCTTGTCCGCGGACGCGCACGCTGCGAGCGCTGCCCCGACCACCCCGACCATGACGATACGAGCGATTCGACTCATCTCGCGGGCGTCTATAGCCCAAAGCTTCGACCCACTGCACGCGGTTTCGCGGGGTACTCAGAACGGGCGCGCACCGACGGAGGCGCCGAACGTGATCGGGGTCCCAACCGGGTAGAGCGCGGGGGTGGTGCCGACGTCGACCTTGTGGCCCGCCGCGTCCTTCTCGACCTCCTTCTGGATCGTCACCGGGGTGGAGCCGTGCGTCTTGACCATCCAGAAGATGCGGATGATGTCGTCGCCGCGCATCCGCACGCAGCCGTGCGAGACGTAGCCGCGGGTGAGGGTCTGGGTGATCGGGCCGTGGAGGGCATAGGTGTTGGCACCCTCGCTGTTCCTGGCCGTCAGCCGGAGGAACGGGAACCCGCCGAAGTACTCGGGGTTGGTGCGGCGCGGGGCGTACCACCAGGAGTCCGTACCGTCGGGGCCGGTCTGGAAGTGGCCGGTCGGGGTGATGCTGCGGCCACTCGAACCCTTGACGCCCACACCCGCCGGATAGACCCGGTTGAAGCCGGTCGCCCGGTCGAACACGTGCACGGTCAGGCCGTCGAGCGAGACGATGATCTCCGGGGCCTGGAGCTGCGGGAGGTCGGTCGGGATCTGATAGCGCGGGACATCGGATTTGCCGTCGTCGAGCGGGATCGTCGGATCCACGTCCTCGTCGACGCCCTCGTACGAGCCCTGCTCGGGATCGTCCGAGCTCGGATCCGGCGCATCGGCGCACCCAATAGCGAACGTGGCGAGAACCGCGAGAGAGAGAACGGCTTGGAGGCGCATCGTCGGTCGCTCGCACGAGCAGAGACCGTGCCGATCTCGCGCTCGTGAAGCTGGGCGGACTTGGCGCTGCGGGAGCGTGGCGGATCGATCGGTCAGGCCACGCAAGTGACCGGAACTTGTGCAAACACGTGCACTTCGAATACTGTACAGATGAACAGCATGCAGCACGACCCGTTCGCCACGCTCAACCGTGCGCAGCTCGCTGCGGTGAACGCACCGAGCAGTGCACCGCTGCTGATCATCGCGGGCGCGGGCACCGGCAAGACCACCACGCTGGCGCACCGGATCGCGAAGCTGGTCATCGACGGCGCCGATCCGCGCCGCATCCTGCTGCTCACGTTCAGCCGCCGCGCCGCGCAGGAGATGATCCGGCGCGCTCAGCGCGTGGGCCGTGCGATCGACCTGCCGTGGGCCGGCACGTTCCACGCCGTGGGCAGCCGCCTGCTCCGCCTCCACGCCCACGGCCTCGGCCTCGATCCCTCGTTCACGGTGATGGACCGGGGCGACGCCGCGGACCTCATGGATCTGGTCCGCGCGGATGGCGGGTACGCCAAGGCCGACAAGCGGTTCCCCCGCAAGGACACCTGCCTCGCGATCTACTCGCGCACGGTCAACGCGCGCACCACGCTCGAGGCCGTGCTCGCCGAGGCCTATCCGTGGTGCCGCGAGCACGCGGTGGCGTTGCGCGCGCTGTTCGCCGCATACGTCGAGAAGAAGCTCGCGCGCCACGTGCTCGACTACGACGATCTCCTGCTGTGGTGGTGGCACGCGATGAGCGAGCCCGAGCTCGCCGCCGCGATGCGTGCGCGGTTCGATCACGTGCTCGTCGACGAGTACCAGGACACCAACGCCCTGCAGGCCGAGATCCTGATCAACCTCGCGCCGAGCGGGCGCGGCGTGACCGCGGTCGGCGACGATGCGCAGGCGATCTATTCGTTCCGCGCCGCCACCGTCCACAACATCCTCGACTTCCCCGGCAAGTTCGAGATCCCGGCCACGTTGATCGCGCTGGAGGACAACTACCGCTCCACCGTGCCGATCGTCGCGGCGGCCAACGCCGTGATCGAGCTGGCTCCCGAGCGCCACGCCAAGACCTTGCGCTCGAGCCGCCCCGCCTCGGAGCGCCCCACGCTGGCCCTCGTCGAGGACGAGCTCGGCGAGGTCGACTACGTGGTCGAGCAGGTGCTCGCCTATCGCGAGGCCGGGTTGATGCTGAAGGATCAGGCGGTGCTGATGCGCGCCGCCCACCACGCGGAT